>NZ_JBXWCR010000002.1:0-499936 GCF_057320345.1 Enterobacter cloacae complex sp. 394I7
TCGGTCAGCTTCAACTTCTTACAAAACCCCGCTTCGGCGGGGTTTTTGCTATCTGCGCTAAATGAGATGAATGACTGTCCACTCCGCTTTCTATAAAAGAACGCGGCTTATCGGTCAGCTTCAACTTTTTACAAAACCCCGCTTCGGCGGGGTTTTTGCTATCTGCGCTAAACGAGATGAATGACTGTCCACTCCGCTTTCTATGAAAGAACGCGGCTTATCGGTCAGCTTCAACTTCTTACAAAACCCCGCTTCGGCGGGGTTTTTGCTATCTGCGCTAAATGAGATGAATGACTGTCCACTCCGCTTTCAATGAAAGAACGCGGCTTATCGGCCAGCTTCAACTTTTTACACAACCCCGCTTCGGCGGGGTTTTTCTTTTATCGGCCTTAGAAATTGCAAGCAAGGGCCACCCGATGCATCGCTCACACGACATCAATTATCACATTTGCGACATTAAGCACATTTCACTGCTTTCATCCCTTCTGTGTCTTTTTCGCATCTGCTGGCGATCGTAATCACAAAATTTCGCGCTAAATAATCCTGATTCTGCAGTATTGTTAATTTGTTATGAATGTTGCTTTTATGATCGTGAATGTTTTCTTATTTGATATATGTATATTGAATTCAAAAACATTTAGCTCATGAATGTGTGATGCATTCCACTGTTTACCGAAAGTCAGCAAAATCACCCCAGACAAATTTGATAAATTGAAAGAATGTTTTAAACGAATTACGGTTACTTATTAATCTTTAATTGCCTGAAAGATAGTCTTTATCGATTTTTTTAACGCCGAAAAATTTACCTGTGTTATCGCCATAAAATAAATTTATTACTGCTCTTTTTGTTGATCAATATCAGCGTTATGGCGTATTTATTTTAATGTAACTTATTGATAGTAAGGTGTTTTAAAGGGTTGTCGTTATGCTGATTAAGGGTGTGAAAAAGCAAATTGTGAGTAACAGCACATACCCCCGTCAGCCATATTGAGTAGAATCCACCCCGTCATAGGGAAATAAGCGCAGAATATTATGAACACTATTATTCTACCGAAAACACAGCACCTCGTGGTATTTCAGGAAGTCATTAAAAGTGGCTCCATTGGTTCTGCTGCAAGACAACTGGGCCTGACGCAACCTGCCGTCAGCAAAATTATCAGCGATATCGAATCTTACTTTGGCGTTGAAGTCATGGTGCGCAAAAACACCGGCGTTAAACTGACTGCGGCAGGCCAGGTATTACTCTCGTACTCTGAGTCGATCACCCGTGAGATGAAAAACATGGTGAGCGAGATTAACAGCCTCAGTTTCAGTACCGTCATGGATGTCTCATTTGGTTACCCGTCGCTCATTGGCTTCACCTTCCTGTCCGAAATGATCAAAAAATTCAAGGAAGTGTTCCCGAAAGCGCGTGTCTCGATGTACGAAGCTCAGCTGTCCTCTTTCCTGCCGGCCATTCGCGACGGCCGGCTGGATTTTGCCATAGGCACCTTAAGTGATGAAATGCTGCTGCAGGATCTTCATGTCGAGCCGCTGTTTGAGTCTGAGTTTGTCCTGGTGGCCAACAAATCACGAACGTGCACCGGCTCGACTACACTGGCATCACTCACGGATGAACAGTGGGTGATGCCGCAAACCGATATGGGCTACTACAAAGAACTTCTGACCACCCTGCAAGACAATCACATCAGCATTGAAAACATCGTCCAGACCGATTCCGTCGTGACCATTTATAACCTTGTCCTGAATGCCGATTACCTGACGGTTATTCCCCGCGACATGATTGCGCCATTCGGTTCCGACCAGTTTATTGTACTGCCGGTGGAAGATGAATTACCCATAGCGCGTTATGCCGCGGTGTGGTCAAAAAATTACAGAATTAAGAAATCGGCGTCAGTATTAGTCGAACTGGCAAAACAATACGCGTCACTGACCAGTGAAAGACGACGATGATTAAATAACCCTCTGATAACGCGTTAACCTGTTTAAAAACACCCAGAGCTTATTTTATCCGTGCTCTGATACCCTGACTTTGCCTGAAGAAAATGAATTATTATAACGAGGATATTATGCATATTACCTACGATCTCCCGGTGACCATTGAAGATATTCAGGACGCCAGAAAACGACTGGCAGGCAAAATATATAAAACCGGCATGCCGCGCTCAAATTATCTCAGCGAACGCTGTAAAGGTGAGATATTTCTGAAGTTTGAAAATATGCAGCGTACTGGCTCCTTCAAGATCCGCGGTGCGTTTAATAAATTAAGTTCGCTGACCGAGGCTGAAAAACGTAAAGGCGTGGTCGCCTGTTCTGCAGGCAACCACGCGCAGGGCGTGTCGCTCTCCTGTGCAATGCTCGGTATCGACGGCAAAGTGGTCATGCCGATGGGCGCGCCGAAATCTAAAGTCGCCGCCACCCGTGACTACTCGGCTGAAGTGGTGCTGCACGGCGAAAACTTCAACGACACCATCGCCAAAGTCAGCGAAATCGTGGAGCTGGAAGGGCGCATTTTTATCCCACCGTATGACGATCCGAAAGTGATTGCCGGCCAGGGCACCATTGGTCTGGAAATTCTCGAAGATTTGTATGATGTGGATAACGTGATTGTACCCATCGGCGGTGGCGGTTTAATTGCCGGAATTGCAACGGCCATTAAATCCATCAACCCGACCATTAATATTATCGGCGTGCAGTCTGAAAACGTACATGGAATGGCCGCATCGTATCAGGCAGGAGAAATCATTAACCACCGCGTTACCGGTACATTAGCCGACGGATGTGATGTGTCTCGCCCGGGTAAATTAACCTTCGAGATTGTTCGTGAATTAGTCGATGACATTGTGCTGGTCAGCGAAGACGATATTCGTAACAGCATGATTGCCCTCATTCAGCGAAATAAAGTGGTTACAGAAGGTGCTGGCGCACTGGCCTGTGCGGCGTTATTAAGCGGCAAGCTTGATCACTATATTCAGGGGCGTAAAACCGTCTGCATTATTTCCGGCGGCAATATCGATCTCTCCCGCGTATCCCAAATTACCGGCTTCGTTGACGCATAAAGGATGACCTATGAGCAACACAGAAAGCATTATCGTTGGCCAGACAAAAACGTCCTCCTGGCGTAAGTCTGATACCACCTGGACGCTTGGCCTGTTTGGAACCGCCATTGGCGCAGGTGTGCTGTTCTTCCCGATTCGCGCAGGCTTCGGCGGCTTGATTCCTATCCTGCTGATGCTGGTGCTCGCTTTCCCGATTGCGTTTTATTGCCACCGGGCGCTGGCGCGCCTGTGTCTGTCCGGCAGTAACGTATCTGGCAACATCACCGAAACGGTGGAAGAGCATTTTGGTAAGACCGGTGGGGTGGTGATCACGTTCCTCTACTTCTTCGCCATTTGCCCGCTGCTGTGGATTTACGGCGTCACCATTACGAACACCTTTATGACCTTCTGGGAAAACCAGCTCCAGCTGCCCGCGCTTAACCGCGGCGTGGTGGCGCTGTTCCTGCTGCTGCTGATGGCCTTTGTTATCTGGTTTGGTAAAGACCTGATGGTGAAGGTGATGAGCTTCCTGGTGTTCCCGTTTATCGCCAGCCTGGTGCTGATTTCCCTGTCGCTGATCCCTTACTGGAACTCGTCGGTGATTGACCAGGTCAATCTGAGTGATATCGCGTTTACCGGGCATGACGGCATTCTGGTGACGGTCTGGCTGGGGATCTCCATCATGGTCTTCTCCTTCAACTTCTCGCCCATCGTCTCCTCGTTTGTGGTCTCGAAACGTGAAGAGTACGAACCCGAGTTCGGTAAAGCGTTTACCGAGCAGAAATGTTCCAAAATCATCGGTCGCGCCAGCTTGCTGATGGTCGCGGTGGTGATGTTCTTCGCCTTTAGCTGTCTGTTCACGCTCTCGCCGCAGAACATGGCCGATGCCAAAGCGCAGAATATTCCCGTGCTTTCTTACCTGGCGAACCACTTTGCGACCATGTCAGGCACTAAATCAACGTTTGCCACGGTGCTGGAATACGGTGCCTCCATCATTGCGCTGGTCGCTATCTTCAAATCCTTCTTCGGCCACTATCTGGGCACGCTGGAAGGGCTGAACGGCCTGATCCTGAAGTTCGGTTATAAAGGCGATAAGAAGAAAGTCTCCGTGGGCAAACTGAACACCATCAGCATGGTATTCATCATGGGGTCGACCTGGGTCGTTGCCTATGCCAACCCGAACATTCTCGACCTTATCGAAGCCATGGGGGCGCCAATCATCGCCTCTCTGCTGTGCCTGTTGCCGATGTATGCCATTCGTAAAGCGCCGGCAATGGCGAAATATAAGGGCAGACCCGAGAACATCTTCGTCACGGTTGTGGGCCTGCTGACCATCCTGAACATCGTCTACAAACTGTTCTAAACCCTGGCTCAGGAAGAGCGGAGTAACACCATGATTGAGTTTCCGGTTGTATTGGTTATTAACTGCGGATCGTCCTCTGTTAAGTTTTCAGTACTCGATGCCAGCAGCTGTGATGCCCTGATGACGGGCATTGCAGACGGGATTAACACCGAAAAAGCCTTTATTTCCGTGAACGGGGGTGAGCCAGCCAGACTGGCTCACCATGACTACGAAGGGGCGCTGGCAGCCATCGCCCTGGAGCTGGAGAAGCGTGACCTGATGAGCAGCGTGGCCCTGATTGGCCATCGTATTGCGCACGGCGGCGACCTCTTCAGCGAGTCGACCCTTATCACGGAACAGGTTATTGAGCAGATCCGCCAGGTTTCCTCGCTGGCGCCGCTGCATAACTACGCCAACTTAAGCGGCGTCGAGGCAGCCGAACGCCTGTTTCCGGGCATACAGCAGGTGGCGGTGTTTGACACCAGCTTCCACCAGACGCTGGCCCCGCAGGCCTATCTGTACGGGCTGCCGTATCGCTATTTTGAAGAGCTTGGCGTGCGGCGCTATGGCTTCCACGGTACGTCCCACCGCTACGTTGCCGGGCAGGCGCATGCCTTGCTCGGGATTTCGCCTGAGGACAGCGGGCTGGTGATTGCCCATCTCGGCAACGGGGCATCCATCTGCGCGGTACGCAATGGTGAGAGCGTGGATACCTCCATGGGCATGACGCCGCTGGAAGGTCTGATCATGGGGACCCGCTGTGGCGACGTTGATTTCGGCGCCATGGCCTGGATAGCCCAACAGACCGGACAGTCATTTGAGGATCTGGAACGCGTCGTCAATAAAGAGTCCGGCCTGCTGGGGATCTCGGGAATATCCTCCGATCTGCGAGCCCTCGAAAAGGCCTGGCATGAGGGACATCAGCGGGCACAGCTGGCGATCCAGACCTTTGTTCACCGTATCGCACGGCATATTGCCGGGCACGCGGCATCGTTACACCGCCTGGACGGTGTGGTGTTCACCGGCGGGATTGGTGAGAACTCCAGACTGATCCGCACGCTGGTGGCGGAACACCTGGCCGTCTTTGGCATCACCCTCGATGAAGCCAAAAATGCCCTGCCGTGCAGCGCAGGTGAGCGTGTGATCACTACCGATTCGTCCCGCGTGGCCTGCGCGGTGATCCCAACCAACGAAGAAAAAATGATCGCGCTGGATGCCCTCCGTCTTGGGAAGGTCACTCCGGCTGCGGCTTATGCCTGACAGAGCGAGAAATTCATGAAAGTAGCAATCGATACGCGCGTTGCCCCTTACAGCGACGCATGGGCCGGGTTTCGCGGTGAAGAATGGAAAGACACCGTCAACGTGCGCGATTTTATTCAGCATAACTATACCCCTTATGAAGGCGACGAAACTTTCCTCGCGCAGGCGACGACAGCAACGACGGCGCTCTGGGAGAAGGTAATGGTGGGCATTCGTCAGGAGAATGCCACCCATGCGCCGGTGGATTTTGACACCAACATTGCCACCACCATCACGGCCCATGGACCGGGCTATATTGACCAGCAGCTGGAGACGATAGTCGGCCTGCAAACCGATAAGCCGCTCAAACGTGCGCTGCATCCGTACGGCGGGATCAATATGATCCGCAGTTCATTCGAAGCCTATGGCCGTGAGATGGATCCGCAGTTCGTATATCTCTTTACCGAACTGCGCAAAACCCATAATCAGGGTGTCTTTGACGTTTACTCCCCCGAGATGATGCGCTGTCGTAAATCAGGCGTGCTGACCGGGCTACCGGACGGCTACGGACGCGGGCGCATCATCGGCGATTACCGCCGCGTGGCGCTGTACGGCATCCGCTATCTGGTGCACGAGCGTGAGCGCCAGTTCGCGGATCTGCAGGGCAAACTCGAACGGGGTGAAGATCTGGAGGCGACGATCCGCCTGCGTGAAGAGCTGGCGGAACACAAACGCGCACTGCTGCAGATCCAGCAGATGGCAGCGAACTATGGCTTCGATATTTCTCGCCCGGCGATGAATGCGCAGGAAGCGGTACAGTGGGTTTACTTTGCCTATCTGGCCGCGGTGAAATCCCAGAACGGCGGGGCGATGTCGCTGGGACGCACGGCCTCGTTCCTGGATATTTATATCGAACGCGATATGCAGGCGGGTCGCCTGAGTGAGATCCAGGCGCAGGAACTGATCGATCATTTCATCATGAAGATCCGCATGGTGCGCTTCCTGCGTACTCCGGAGTTCGACACGCTCTTCTCCGGCGATCCTGTCTGGGCCACCGAAGTGATTGGCGGAATGGGGCTGGATGGCCGCACGCTGGTCACCAAAAACAGCTTCCGTTACCTGCATACCCTGCACACGATGGGACCTGCACCGGAGCCAAACCTGACGATCCTGTGGTCCGAACAACTGCCCGTCGCATTCAAGAAGTACGCTGCACAGATGTCGATCGACACCTCGTCGCTGCAGTATGAGAACGACGACCTGATGCGCGTGGATTTCAACAGCGACGACTACGCCATTGCCTGCTGCGTCAGCCCGATGGTGATCGGCAAGCAAATGCAGTTCTTTGGCGCCCGCGCTAACCTGGCGAAAACGCTGCTGTATGCGATCAACGGCGGGGTGGATGAGAAGCTGAAGATCCAGGTCGGGCCGAAAACCGCGCCGCTGCTGGATGAGGTGCTGGATTACGACACCGTGATGGCGAGTCTGGATCACTTTATGGACTGGCTGGCGGTGCAGTACATTAGCGCGCTGAATCTCATTCATTACATGCACGATAAGTACAGCTACGAAGCCTCACTGATGGCGCTGCACGACCGGGACGTTTACCGCACCATGGCCTGCGGTATCGCCGGGCTGTCGGTGGCGGCGGACTCGCTGTCCGCCATCAAATACGCCACGGTAAAACCCGTACGCGACCATACCGGCCTGGCGGTCGATTTTGTGATTGAAGGGGATTACCCGCAGTACGGTAACAATGATGACCGCGTGGACAGCATTGCCTGTGACCTGGTGGAACGCTTTATGAAGAAAATTCAGGCGCTGCCGACCTACCGCAACGCGGTGCCGACCCAGTCGATCCTGACCATTACGTCGAATGTGGTCTACGGCCAGAAGACCGGCAATACGCCGGACGGACGCCGCGGCGGTACGCCATTCGCACCGGGCGCGAACCCGATGCACGGACGAGACAGGAAAGGGGCGGTGGCCTCGTTAACCTCCGTCGCTAAGCTGCCGTTTACCTATGCGAAAGACGGGATCTCTTACACCTTCTCCATCGTGCCTCAGGCGCTGGGCAAGGATGAGAGGGTGCGCAAAACCAACCTTGTAGGGCTGCTGGACGGGTATTTCCACCACGAAATGGCCATCGAGGGGGGACAGCACCTCAACGTTAACGTCATGAACCGGGAGATGCTGATGGAGGCGATTGAGCACCCGGAGAACTATCCCAACCTGACCATTCGTGTCTCAGGGTATGCGGTGCGCTTTAATGCGCTGACGCGCGAGCAGCAGCAGGACGTGATCTCAAGGACGTTTACCCAGGCACTGTGATCGTCGTCTGAAACAGGCCCCCTTTGGTTAAGGGGGCTTTTTTGTCCGCGGAACATACAAAAATGTTTATATAATTACTCACACATCTTCATCCGCTTCTGAAAAACAATGCGCCTGCTTTTCCCCTGAAACAGTATGTAAGGACAGTAAGATGATGAAAATGACCCGTATCACCCTGGTTACTGCCTCGCTGGTGGCGTGCAGTTTTGCCGCACAGGCCGCTGACGTTGAAGCTGCCCCCTCCCCGGCGCAGGATCCGCTGGTGCAACACCTCAAGCTGAGCAACGATCAGATTAAGAAGATCGACGCGCTGCATCAGACGCTGGAACAAAATGTCAGCAAGATCCCGATGACCGGCGTGAAAGACGGTGCGCTGATCGAGATGTTCCAGACCGGGAAATGGGATGAAAGCACGGTGAAAAACCAGCTTGCCGCATTCAGTAAAATTGAAGAGCAGACCCGCTATTACCGCGTCAAATACTACTTTGATGTCAGCCAGGTTCTGACAGCGGAGCAGCGTAAACAGGTGAAAACCGATATGGCGAATGCGCTGGCTAACTGATGACACACCCGCGCATGTCGCGGGTTTTTTATTTCTTGATCGGCATCACTTTTAGAAAAACACATCGATTATTCATCATATCAGAGTATTTATTTCTCTCGCTTGCGAAAAGCCTTATAAATATTGTGACTTTTTTCTCCCGCTCTCCACGTATGATTTGTCCATTCCAATAACACACACCTGCAGCAGTCTGGCTCATTATCGCTGGTGGTCAGAATCCCATAAAAACAACTGGTTACCCTACAAAATAAGCGAGTGCCTTATGGATACGGCAACAAACAGCAGTGTGATTGTGAACGATTCACCCGCGGCAAAGCGGGCAGGGATGAGTGAAAGCGAGTGGCAGGAGGCCATTAAATTCGACAGCACCGATACGGGCTGGGTCATTATGAGTATCGGAATGGCCATCGGCGCGGGGATTGTTTTTCTCCCGGTACAGGTGGGGCTGATGGGACTGTGGGTGTTTCTGCTTTCGTCAGTGATTGGCTATCCGGCCATGTACCTGTTTCAGCGGCTGTTTATTAACACGCTGGCAGAATCGCCGGAGTGCAAAGATTATCCAAGCGTCATCAGCGGCTACCTCGGTAAGAACTGGGGTATCTTATTAGGTGCGCTCTATTTCGTGATGCTGGTTATCTGGATGTTCGTCTACTCCACCGCCATCACCAACGACAGCGCTTCCTATTTACACACCTTCGGCGTGACGGAGGGGCTGCTCTCTGAAAATCCGTTCTACGGTCTGTTCCTGATCTGCATCCTGGTGGCGATCTCCTCCCGTGGCGAGAAACTGCTGTTTAAAGTCTCCAGCCTGATGGTGCTGACCAAGTTATTTGTGGTGGCGGCGCTCGGGTTGTCGATGATTGGCCTCTGGCATTTAGCCAACGTGGGCATGCTGCCACCCGTGGGGCTACTCATTAAAAACGCGATTATCACGTTGCCGTTTACCTTAACGTCGATTCTGTTTATTCAGACATTAAGCCCGATGGTGATCTCCTATCGTTCACGCGAAAAATCGGTTGAAGTGGCGCGCCATAAAGCGCTGCGGGCGATGAACATCGCCTTCGCGATCCTCTTCGTGACGGTCTTTTTCTACGCGGTCTCGTTCACCCTGGCAATGGGGCATGATGAGGCGGTCAAAGCCTACGAACAGAATATTTCCGCACTGGCAATTGCCGCGCAGTTTATCAGTGGCGACGGTGCCGGCTGGGTCAAAATTGTCAGCGTTATCCTGAATATTTTTGCCGTCATGACCGCGTTCTTCGGCGTGTACCTGGGCTTTCGTGAAGCGACGCAGGGCATTGTAATGAACATTCTGCGCCGCAAAATGCCGGCAGAGAAAATCAACGAAAACACCGTACAGCGCGGCATCATGCTGTTTGCCATTCTGCTGGCATGGAGCGCGATTGTGTTAAACGCGCCGGTACTGAGCTTCACCTCTATTTGCAGCCCCATCTTCGGCATGGTGGGGTGTTTGATTCCGGCGTGGCTGGTCTACAAAGTGCCGGCGCTGCACAAATATAAAGGCGTGTCGCTGGTGATCATTATCATCACCGGTCTGCTGCTGTGTGTTTCTCCTTTCCTCGCGTTTTCTTAAGGGCAAACAAGGTCGTAACGATGTCAGAGCAAACTCAATCTTTATGGAATCAATTTATTCGGGCGGTGCAGGAGGAAGTTAAACCTGCACTGGGGTGTACCGAGCCGATCTCTCTGGCGCTGGCTTGTGCGATGGCCGCGGAGCTTCTGCCGGGTGACGTCACACAGATTGAGGCGTGGGTTTCACCGAATCTGATGAAAAATGGCCTTGGCGTGACGGTACCTGGCACCGGGATGGTCGGGTTGCCGATTGCGGCGGCGCTGGGGGCTATTGGCGGCAACGCGCACGCCGGACTGGAGGTACTGAAAGATGCCACTGCCGATGCGCTGGTGCGTGCCAAAGCGCTGCTGGACGCCGGCCAGGTACAGGTCAAGCTGCAGGAGCCGTGCGATGACATCCTCTACTCCCGCGCCTGCGTTCACGCCGGACAGGCCTCGGCGATGGTGACCATCGCCGGTGGGCATACGCGGGTGGTGGAGATTGTCTGTCAGGGCGAAACCCGCTTTACGCTTGATTCTCAACCCGACGAGAGGAACGACGATCCGCTGGCGGTACTTTCAAACGCCACGCTATCGCAGATCCTTGAGTTTGTGGAGCAGGTGCCGTTTGACGCGATCCGCTTTATCCTGGCTGCCGGACAATTAAATGATGCGCTCTCCCGTGAAGGTTTAAGCGGAAAATGGGGGCTGCACATTGGCGCGACGCTCAATAAGCAGCGCGCTCGCGGATGGATAGCGCAGGACCTGGGCTCGGATATTGTCATTCGCACCAGCGCGGCCTCGGACGCCCGAATGGGCGGGGCGACGCTGCCGGCGATGAGCAATTCCGGATCGGGCAACCAGGGGATCACGGCCACCATGCCGGTTGTGGTGGTGGCGGAACATGTCCAGGCGGATGATGAACGTCTTGCCCGGGCGCTGATGCTTTCACACCTTTCGGCTATTTATATCCACGCCCAGCTTCCGCGCCTGTCGGCGCTGTGTGCGGCTACCACGGCGGCGATGGGGGCGGCGGCAGGCATGGCCTGGCTGATGGGCGGAAGCTATCAGACGCTCTCAATGGCAATCAGCAGCATGATTGGCGATGTCAGCGGGATGATCTGCGATGGCGCGTCCAACAGTTGTGCCATGAAGGTCTCAACCAGCGTTGGTAGTGCCTGGAAAGCGGTGATGATGGCGCTGGATGATTCGGCGGTAACGGGCAATGAAGGGATTGTGGCGCACGATGTGGAGCAGTCGATCGCGAACCTGTGTTCGCTGGCGTGCCGCTCCATGCAGGCGACGGACCGGCAGATTATTGAGATTATGGCACGTAAAGTGTAACGGTTTCCTCTCTCCCCGCCGGGGAGAGAGGATTATCGGGTGTTAAACCGGTAAATCAATTAACAGCGCGCGCAGCGGCGAATCAGCAACCAGCGTGATATTCGCTTCGTCGCGAATAAACGCCCCGTCACCGCAGGTGAGCGCTTCTTTCTCTTCCGTATGCGTCACCGCATGCACCGTACCGTGAATCGATTGCAGATAGGCGCGCGGACCATGAAGCTGGAAGCTCGCCTGTTCCCCTTTCTTCAGTTCGATATGGTGCAGCCACACCTGCTGGCGCAACTGCAGGCTGCCTTGACTGCCGTCCGGGGAGGCTATCAGCTGCTGCCTGTCGCCCGTCAAATCTAACTTCTGTACCAGCGGGTTTTCCCGCTCAGGGCAGGCATCCAGCCACAGCTGCATACGGGTCAGCGTTTTATCTTTGCTGAGGTTATGCTCGCTGTAACTGATGCCCGGCTGCGTGGAGATTAATAATGCTTCGCCGGCCTTCGCCTGGACATGATTGCCCTCGCTGTCGCGGTATTCTGCTTCGCCTTCCAGGATCAGGTTCAGGATATCGACTTTCGGGTACGTACGCGGCTGGAAGGACGCGCCTGGGGCGAGCACTTCCTGATTCAATACGCGCAATGAAGCGTAACCGAGCAGTTTAGGGTCAAAGTAGTGTCCAAAGGAAAAGGTGTAGCGGGCCTGCAGCCAACCGAAATCGGCTTGTCCGCACTGTTTAGCTGTTCTTGTCGTAATCATAAACTTGACCTCTCTTTACACTAAACAATGGTAAAGGTATGGACGCTTCATTGTTAGCCAGATATTCTGCCCGGTATGTTCAAATTTCCTGAATGAGAACGAGATGGCTAAAGAGAGAGCATTGACGCTTGAGGCGCTTCGCGTCATGGACGCAATTGATCGGCGTGGCAGTTTTGCCGCGGCGGCAGATGAACTGGGGCGCGTTCCGTCTGCGCTCAGCTATACCATGCAGAAGCTGGAGGAAGAGCTGGACGTGGTGCTCTTTGACCGCTCCGGTCATCGAACAAAATTCACTAACGTCGGACGGATGCTGCTGGAGCGTGGTCGCGTCCTGCTGGAAGCGGCGGACAAGCTGACGACGGACGCCGAAGCGCTGGCGCGCGGCTGGGAAACTCATCTGACGCTGGTGACGGAAGCGCTGGTGCCCACCGAGGCGCTGTTCCCGCTGGTGAACCGGCTGGCCGATAAAGCAAACACCCAGTTATCGATCATCACCGAGGTGCTGGCCGGGGCCTGGGAGCGACTGGAGACGGGCAGGGCGGATATCGTCATTGCCCCGGATATGCACTTCCGTTCCTCATCTGAAATCAACTCCCGCAAGCTCTACAGCGTGATGAACGTCTATGTCGCCGCACCGGATCACCCGATTCACCAGGAGCCGGAGCCGCTCTCGGAAGTGACGCGGGTGAAATACCGCGGGGTCGCGGTCGCAGACACAGCCCGCGAGCGTCCGGTGTTAACGGTGCAGTTGCTGGATAAACAACCGCGTCTGACCGTCACGTCGCTTGAAGACAAACGTCAGGCGTTGCTGGCAGGCCTGGGCGTGGCAACGATGCCGTATCCGTTTGTCGAAAAAGATATTGCAGAAGGGCGGCTACGCGTGGTCAGCCCGGAGTACACCAGCGAAGTGGACATCATTATGGCGTGGCGGCGCGACAGCATGGGTGAGGCCAAATCGTGGTGCCTGCGCGAAATACCCAAGCTCTTTGCCCATCACAACAAATAAAAAATCGAGCCCGGTACGCGAAATGCCACCGGGCTTTGTTTTATGCGTTGAGTTTTGGATCGGGCCCGAAGCGGTTTTCGCCCGGCGTGCCGGCCTGACAGTTGAAGACCAGAATGACCAGCCAGCCCACAATCGGGATCAGCAGCAGCAGTAACCACCAGGCTGAACGATCGGTATCGTGTAGCCGTCGGAACAGCACGGCCCATGAGGGAAGCAGGACCAGCAGGCCGTAAATCGTGGTGAGAACACCTTCACCGCCGGCTCGTTCCCAGCCAAGAATTTTATCGATAATGCCCAGCACCATGATGAGGATGAAGTTCACCAGAACGAACATCCAGTACTCTTTACGGCGAGCGCGGCCACCAAATCCAATGTAGTTGCGCAGTACTTTTAAATACCAGTCCATTTTCCTTGCCTCATTAGTCAGTCAATCACTTGTTTTTTAAGCGATCGAGGTAAGGATAGATGGAGATTGTGAATTAAAAAAGGGCATCAATTGATGCCCTTGATATTTATCCGAAACGCACGTCGCGACCGTGCGGTTCATCCAGGTCCTGCCACGGACCCACCGAGATAATACCCGTCGGGTTGATGGTCTTATGGCTGCGGAAATAGTGGGTGCGGATATGGTTGAAATCGACCGTTTCAGCAATGCCCGGCATCTGATAAATATCGCGCAGGAAACCGTACAGGTTCAGGTAATCGCTGATGCGGTGTTTATCACACTTGAAGTGGGTAACATACACTGGATCAAAGCGAACCAGCGTTGTCCACAGACGAATGTCTGCTTCCGTCAGGCGGTCGCCCGTCAGGTAGCGATGCTGGCCGAGGATCTGCTCAAGACGCTCCAGCGATTCAAATACTTTTCCCACTGCGTCGTCATACGCTTCCTGGCTGGTGGCAAAGCCGGCCTTGTAGACACCGTTATTCACGTTGTCGTAAATCCAGCTGTTCAGCTCATCAATCTTATCGCGCAGCTCAACCGGATAGTAATCCCCGGCGCGGGCCCCGTGGGCATCAAACGCGGTGTTGAACATGCGGATGATCTCTGCGGACTCATTGCTGACAATGGTCTGGTTTTTCTTGTCCCACAGCACGGGTACGGTCACGCGTCCGGTGTAGTGCGGATCGGCGCGCAGATAGAGCTGGTAGAGAAAATCGTGGTGGTAGAGGTCATCACCGGTGGCGGCCGGGAAATCACTGTCAAACGTCCAGCCGTTTTCCAGCATCAGGGGGTTGACTACCGAAACCGGAATTAAGGATTCGAGTCCTTTCAGCTTGCGCACAATCAGCGTGCGGTGCGCCCACGGGCAGGCCAGAGAAACATAGAGATGATAACGGTCTTTCTCAGCCGCAAAGCCGCCTTCGCCGCTTGGGCCCGGTGCGCCATCGGCGGTTAGCCAGTTACGGAAGGCCGAAACAGAGCGCTTGAAGCGTCCCCCGGTGGATTTGGTGTCATACCAGACATCCTGCCAGACGCCGTCTACGAGTTGTCCCATTTTTTTCTCCTCCGTCAATAAGCAAAAGCGAGGAGATATCTCCTCGCTTTGTGTTCATTCAGTATAGCGTGCTTACCACTTCTTATTCAGAACGCGGTCGATGCTGTATGCGCCTGGGCCAGTGATGGCCAGCAGCAGGAAGCCACCCGCGATGGTCAGGTTTTTCATGAACATCAGGGAGTTCACGCCTTCCGCAAAGTTGCTGTGGAAGATGAACGCCGTCAGCAGGGTGAAGCCTGCGGTAAACAGTGCCGTGGTGCGGGTCAGGAAGCCAAACAGTACCGCCAGGCCGCCGCCGAACTCAAGGAGAATAGTCAGTGGCAGCAGGAACCCTGGAACACCCATGGCTTCCATGTATTGCTGCGTGCCCGCATAACCGGTGATTTTGCCCCAGCCTGCGGTGATAAACAGAACCGGCATCAGAATACGCGCTACCAGAACACCAACATCTTCTAATTTTTTCATTTTACTCTCCAGGAAACCACATCAGCGGCTGAACTTTATTTGTGTGCAAATTCGGGTAGATACCGCGTCTTTGCTGTCGATGGAGAGGAGTGTAAACGGGGCAGATGGGAATTGTTAGCAAGGAAAACTGTCAATCTTCTTCAAAGATATTGAGTAACGGGGAAGGGGGAAAGTGTGCCGGGTAAGCGAAACGCTACCCGGCATAAGAACTAACGCAGCTGTTGTTGACGAATCGTCGCTTTCACCAGACGCCAGGCGCTCCAGGCACCAAAGCCGCGGCGGGCCCAGCGGATCAGCATATTTGGATGACGAACCGTCCAGATAGCCATCACGCTGCTTCCGACCAGCGCCCATGAGCGCAGGCTCAGGAAGGTATTCCAGCCCCGGTCAAAACGACGCGTCGCGTCAACCCAGTCGCGACGACTGGCAGACAAATCCAGCCGTTGCTGCTGGATCTGACTGAGCAGGAATGCTTTTCGCTTCTGACGTTCGGCTTTATCGCTCACGGCTTGTCATCCTCCAGCAGGGCGCGATCGTTGGCCAGTTCCTGGCGCGTATGGCGCAGGAAAGTGGATTTGCGTGCTTTACGCATCGTCCATATGCCGCCAATCAGTGCCGCAACCAGCAGAACAACGGTGGTGGCAATCATCGCGTTGAGTCGATATTGCGGGTCAATGGCCCAGATGATTAACACCATCAGGCTCATCAGACCAAACGCGGCGAAGAGCATGGTAAGCCCGAGCATCAGCAGCATCTGGAAAAGGTTCGCTTTCTCCTCTTCCAGTTCAACCACTGCCAGTCGGACGCGCGTTTCGGCAATCCCGACCAGCGTCGTCAGAATACGCTGGCCGATGCCGAGGACGTTATTAGCAGGCCCTTGTGCGTGACGAGGATCTTCCATATTAACGACGCGTCAGGAGGACACCCAGTACCACACCTACCGCGGCACCAATCCCTACACCCGTCCACGGATTATCGCGAACATATTCGTCCGCGCGAGCTGCCGCTTCGCGGGTCTGTTTCGCCAGTGCATCACCGGTTTCACCCAGGCGATAACGGCTCTCTTTCAGCGCCTGCTCAGCTTTGCTGCGCAGTTTGCTGACCTCTTCTTTTGACTTATCTGCAGAGGAGTTCAGCACCTCTTCCAGGGTATCGGCCAGGGATTTCAGTTCAGCGCGCAGATTTTCAGACGTCGTATCTTTTGACATGATTCTCTCCTGTTGAGATTTCCGTTAACTCAATAATCGCGAGCTTCCAGCGCTTTCAGGTCGTCCTGCGCTTCTTTCAACTTCTTCTCGCGCTTAGCAATTTTTTCCGCATCCCCTTTCTCTTTCGCTTCCTGCAGGTCGTGACGGCGCTCGGCTATCTCGTCCTTCTGTTCAGCGATTTTTTTCTGGTGATCGGCACGTAGCTTGCTGTCAGAACAGTTCGCTTTCACTTCGCTCAGCGCTTTTTTGAGACCCTCAACACGATGCTGATTGTTATGCTTTTCGGCATAACTGATCTCACGCTGAATATCCTGTTCTTTCTCCTGACAGAGAGAGTTGGCGAAGGACGCTGTGCTTAAAGAAAAAAGGGCCAGAGCCAGAGTAATGCGGAATTTCATTATCGAAACCTTCCATTGTGTTGCGGCGTGAGCCGCTATCCAGAGTCAAGCGGAGTACATACATGGGGTGCTCCGCGTACTTAAGCATAGTAAGTAAACGGGGGATTCACCAAAGTGAGTGAAAAGATTCGGAATCCTGGTAATTATCCAAATCTATGCGACGAATCGCGAATCAGTGACAGCCAGGCTGCAGGCTGGTTGTCATCTTCCTGCTGGGCAATGATATAACCGTGCGGCAGCGTACGGTCGAGCACCACTTTCGCGGCGGCACTCTGCGCGCGGGAATCAAACTTAATCAGTAAAACATCGTCCTGCGGGGTGATGCTCTTAAAGCGGATGCCGTTGGCATCAAGATGATGCCACACCGAAAAACCGTCAGGCACGCTGACACCCTGACTCACCGGGCGAATGGCCAGCGTCGATTCCTGATGCGAAAGCGTCGTCCAGGCCAGGAACATGAGGCTGAGCAAGCCCAGGGCAATCATGGCCACGGCAAAACGGCGCACGGCAAGCGGTGAGATAACCATCGTTAACCTCTGGCCCCGTATTTCTTCTTCCACAGCACCACCAGCGAACCGACCAGACCAAAGACCAGCAGAACCACCGGTAACAGCATCAGGCAGGACATGAGCTGATCTTCATATTTCATGAAGACCGGCGTTTTGCCCAGCGCATAGCCCAGCGTGGTCAGGATCAGAACCCACAGCAGGCCACTCATCCAGTTGAAGAACTGGAAACGGGTGCTGCTTAATCCGGAAAGACCCGCAATGGTAGGCAGCAGGGTGCGTACAAAGGCGATAAAGCGGCCGATCAGGAGCGCGGAAAGCCCGTGCTTATGGAAAAGATGGTGCGCCCGCTGGTGATAATGCGCAGGAAGGTGGGAGAGCCAATTCTGCACCAGACGCGTATTGCCCAGCCATCGTCCCTGGATATAGCTCACCCAGCAGCCAAGGCTGGCGGCGATGGTCAGTAATAAAATGGTTTGCGGAAAGGCCATTGCCCCTTTGGCACACAGCACGCCGACGAGCACCAGTAAGCTGTCGCCAGGTAAAAAGGCGGCAGGCAGTAAACCGTTCTCAAGGAACAGAATCATAAATAAGACGAAGTAGAGCATGCCAATCATGGAAGGGTTGGCCAGCGTTTCAAAATCCTGCGCCCAGAGGGCATGCAGTAGTTGGGTCAAAAGTTCCATTCAGTGTTCCTGGAAATCGGTTAACGTCACGCCTGTTATCCGGGACAAACAGCACGGCGACATTGTTGTGATTTCATTATGGTCGCTCGCGGACACATTGAGGTGTGGCCAACACTGTTCCCTGTTAATTGGCTGGTTAGCAAGCACTAACTTACAAAATAACGAATTGAATCCAATTGTAACAAAGCCCAAGGTTCTGCGTCACAGAATTTGCAGGGGTGTGATGATTTTGGCGTAAGCCATGGAGGGGAGCGAGGGGATTTACAAAGGCTGACACTATATATGTTTTGCTTACCCACCTCTGCCAGAAGGCGCAGCGAAGCGCCTGCCAGCGAAAAGGTAAACTATTTTGCCGCACTGGCTGCCGTATCGAGATGAACGACAGGATTATCGGCAAAAAGATAGCGGTCAGCGTTAAATTCGAAGTCATCGCTGGTTTCATTGAACAGCATCTGCTTGGTGTTTTCCAGGTGCTGCCACATCGCCAGTTTTGCCGCATGGGGATCTTTGCGAATCAGCGCTTTAAGGATCTGATCGTGATCGTCGCACCAGTTATCCACGGTGCGGGAATCGATGTGATCGTGCAGTTTTTTCCAGTACGGGTTGTGAACGCGCTGAGTCCACATTTTTTCCACGATTGCCGCCAGCGCCGTGTTTTGCGTTGCCAGCGCGACCTGAACGTGGAACTGCAGGTCCCACTCTGAATCACGGAAACATTTTTCCTTGCGCGCGTTTTCCTGGATTTCCATCAGCTTCATGATGTCCTGCTTGGTCACCTGGGTCGCTGCAAATTCCGCAATATTGCTTTCGATAAGCTGGCGCGCCTGGAGCAGTTCAAACGGACCGTAGCTGGCGAATTCGAGACTTTCGTCGGCGACCGGGGAGTGTTTCGGCTGATTAGAAATCACGTGAATGCCGGAGCCTTTGCGAACTTCAACGTAGCCTTCCACTTCCAGCATGATAATCGCTTCACGCACCACGGTGCGGCTTACGCTTTTTTCATCAGCGATAAAGCGCTCAGCGGGGAGTTTATCACCGACAAGGTAGACACCTTGCTCGATGCGATCTTTCAGCTCGGCAGCAAGTTGTTGATATAAACGACGTGGTTCGGTGATTTCCATATGCGCTCCAGGCAGGGTACGGCGGATTATTTGTTATACCACTTTTGCGTGCCAGTCTCCAGATTTTGCCATGAAAAAAGCCGCCCGGAGGCGGCTTCTGTGACATCAGGAAGGGCGCTAACTTTGCGTTGCCGGTCCCCCCAGGGACTCTTTTAGCACCTCTTCTGCCGACTTACTTTTCAGCACCGTCCAGATAACCACTGCACCCATCAGGTCGAAGATAGCCAGTACGGCAAACAGCGGGCTGAAGCCGATGGTGTCCGCCAGCGCACCCACCACCAGAGCAAACAGGGTGCTCGCCGTCCAGGCAGCCATACCGGTCAGGCCGTTAGCGGTAGCCACTTCGTTACGCCCGAAGACGTCAGAAGAGAGCGTAATCAGCGCACCGGACAGTGACTGGTGAGCAAAACCACCGACGCACAGCAGGGCGATTGCCACATACGGGCTGGTAAAGAGGCCGATCATGCCCGGGCCAATCATCAGCACTGCGCCCATCGTCACGACCATTTTACGGGAAACGATCAGGTTCACGCCAAACCAGCGCTGGAACAGCGGTGGCAGATAACCGCCAACGATACAGCCCAGATCGGCAAACAGCATTGGCATCCACGCGAACATCGCAATCTCTTTCAGGTTAAAGCCATAGACCTTAAACATGAACAGCGGGATCCAGGCGTTGAAGGTCCCCCAGGCGGGTTCGGCGAGGAAGCGCGGCAGGGCGATACCCCAGAACTGACGGGTACCCAGAATCTGCCAGACCGTCATTTTTTTGCCGTTGTTGGTCTGATGCTGAGCTTCCTGACCCCCAATGATGTATTCGCGTTCGTCTTCAGACAGTTTTTTCTGATCGCGCGGGTGTTTATAGAAAATCAGCCACGCCATGGCCCACGCAAAGCTCAGTACACCAGAGATAATGAACGCCATCTGCCAGCTGTGCATCACGATAGCCCACACCACCAGCGGTGGTGCAATCATCGCACCGATGGAAGAACCGACGTTGAAATAGCCGACGGCAATAGAACGCTCTTTCGCCGGGAACCACTCAGAGCTGGCTTTCAGCCCGGCCGGGATCATTGCCGCTTCCGCTGCACCTACCGCACCACGTGCCAGCGCCAGACCGCCCCAGCTGCCTGCCAGCGCCGTGGCGCCGCAGAAAATAGCCCAGGCGATGGCGAAGAAGGCGTAGCCGATTTTGGTCCCGAGAATATCCAGAACATAGCCTGCGACAGGCTGCATGATGGTGTAAGCCGCGGAATAAGCAGCAATGATGTAGGAATATTGCTGAGTGGAGATATGCAGCTCTTCCATCAACGTCGGGGCTGCGGCTGCCACGGTGTTACGTGTCAGGTAGCCCAGCACGGTGCCTAACGTCACCAGTGCGATCATATACCAACGTAACCCTTTAATTTTACGCATCTAAAACCTCATCGTTATGTTAATTCCGTGCCTTGCACGGCAACCTCTCGACCGTGTCCGGGAGCGGTTGTGTAACGGGAGGGGCTTAACCGGGAGATGTCCCGGAACGGCCCGAACCTTGCCATAAGTAAGCGTGCATAAGTCGGTATCCGTACCGTTAAAACCGATGTTTTCACACCGGGAATGCATTCCGTCGGCTTAGTGTTTGCGACGGCGAAAAGATAACTTGTCATACAACTTTAAAAGGTGAGTGACATCACAAATGCATGATTATTTGTAGGGACATTATGTGTTACGGATAAAGCCAGTTCTGGCGCGGCCTGGCGAAGGGTTTACCTCATTTGAGGTAATTAATTTGTCTGCGTTTATTGATCTAACTCACGAAAAAATGTTCTGTCTCTGGAAATTGGTGTGATAACTTTGCAGCATCTGAGCATAAGCTTTCTGACGCTCTCGTTACGAGGAAGACGATAATGACACCGTTTATGACCGAAGATTTTCTGTTAGATACCGAATTTGCTCGCCGCCTGTACCACGACTACGCCAAAGACCAGCCAATTTTCGACTACCACTGCCATTTACCGCCGCAGCAGGTTGCCGAAAATTACCGTTTCAAAAACCTGTATGACATCTGGCTGAAAGGTGACCACTACAAATGGCGTGCGATGCGCACCAACGGCGTGGCGGAGCGCCTGTGTACCGGTGATGCAAGCGACCGCGAGAAGTTTGACGCCTGGGCGGCGACCGTTCCGCACACCATCGGCAACCCGTTATATCACTGGACGCACCTTGAGCTGCGCCGTCCGTTCGGCATCACCGGAAAGCTGCTCTCCCCGGCTACCGCCGATGAAATCTGGGATCGGTGCAATGAATTACTGGCGCAGGATACCTTCTCCGCCCGCGGTATCATGAAGCAGATGAACGTGAAGATGGTGGGGACCACTGACGATCCGATTGACTCCCTGGAACATCACGCGGTGGTCGCCCGCGATACCTCGTTTGATATTAAAGTGCTGCCAAGCTGGCGTCCGGATAAAGCCTTTAATATCGAACAGGCGACGTTCAATGATTACATGGCGAAGCTGGCGGAAGTGTCTGACACCGACATTCGTCGTTTTGCAGACCTGCAGAGCGCGCTGACCAAACGTCTGGACCACTTCGCGGCACACGGCTGTAAAGTCTCTGACCACGCGCTGGATGTGGTGATGTTTGCGGAATCAAATGAAGCTGAGCTTGATAGCATTCTGGCACGTCGCCTGTCCGGTGAATCCCTGAGCGAGCACGAAGTGGCACAGTTCAAAACGGCGGTGCTGGTCTTCCTCGGTGCGGAATATGCTCGCCGCGGTTGGGTGCAGCAATACCACATTGGTGCCCTGCGCAATAACAACCAGCGTCAGTTTAAACTGCTGGGCGCGGACGTGGGCTTCGACTCCATCAACGATCGCCCGCTTGCGGAAGAACTCTCTAAGCTGCTGAGCAAACAGAACGAGCAAAATCTGCTGCCAAAAACCATCCTCTACTGTCTGAACCCGCGCGATAACGAAGTGCTGGGTACCATGATCGGTAACTTCCAGGGTGAAGGTATGCCAGGCAAGATGCAGTTCGGTTCCGGCTGGTGGTTCAATGACCAGAAAGACGGGATGGAGCGTCAAATGACGCAGCTGGCACAGCTGGGTCTGTTAAGCCGCTTTGTGGGCATGCTGACCGACAGCCGTAGCTTCCTTTCTTACACGCGCCACGAATATTTCCGCCGCATTCTGTGCCAGATGATTGGCCGCTGGGTGACCGCGGGTGAGGCCCCTGCCGATATTCAGTTGCTGGGCGAAATGGTGAGAAACATCTGCTTTAACAATGCGCGCGACTACTTCGCCATTGAACTGAACTAAGGCCGTTTGAGGTTGATATGCAATACATCAAAATCCATTCGCTGGATAACGTTGCCGTCGCGCTGGCGGATCTGGCCGAAGGTGAAGTTGTCACCGTTGATAACCAGACGATAATCCTGCGTCAGGCGGTGACTCGCGGGCATAAGTTTGCCGTGAAGCCGATCGCCCAAGGAGACAACGTTGTTAAATACGGTCTCCCGATTGGTCATGCGCTGGCGGATATTGCGCCGGGTGAGCATATTCATTCCCACAACACCCGCACCAATCTGAGCGATCTGGACGAGTACAGCTATCAACCTGATTTAGCGGCGGAAGAAGCGCAGGCGGCGGATCGCGAGGTACAGATCTACCGCCGGGCGAACGGTGAGGTGGGGATCCGCAACGAGCTGTGGATCCTTCCCACCGTCGGCTGCGTGAATGGGATCGCGCGTCAAATCCAGACGCGTTTCCTGAAAGAGACCCACGACGCCGAAGGTACGGACGGTGTGCACCTGTTCAGCCACACCTACGGCTGTTCTCAGCTTGGCGACGACCACATCAACACCCGCACCATGCTGCAAAACATGGTCCGCCACCCGAACGCGGGCGCGGTGCTGGTGATTGGCCTGGGCTGCGAGAACAATCAGGTGGATGCGTTTCGCGACACGCTGGGTGAGTTTGACCCCGAGCGCGTGCACTTTATGGTGTGTCAGCACCAGGATGATGAAGTGGAAGCGGGCATTGAGCACCTTCACCAGCTGTATGAGGTGATGCGTCACGACAGGCGTGAGCCGGGCAAGCTGAGTGAGCTGAAGTTCGGCCTGGAGTGCGGCGGGTCTGATGGCCTGTCCGGGATCACCGCGAACCCGATGCTGGGCCGCTTCTCAGATTATGTGATCGCCAACGGCGGTACGACGGTGCTGACAGAAGTGCCGGAAATGTTCGGTGCTGAACGTATTCTGATGAGCCACTGTCGCGACGAAGAGACGTTTGAGAAGACCGTCACCATGGTGAACGACTTCAAACAGTACTTTATCGCCCACAACCAGCCGATTTATGAAAACCCGTCTCCGGGTAACAAAGCGGGCGGGATCACCACGCTTGAAGAGAAGTCTCTCGGCTGCACGCAAAAAGCGGGTGCCAGCCCGGTGGTTGATGTCCTGCGCTACGGTGAACGTCTGAAAACGCACGGTCTGAATTTGCTCAGCGCACCGGGTAACGATGCGGTTGCGACCAGCGCGCTGGCCGGCGCCGGCTGTCACATGGTGCTGTTCAGCACCGGGCGCGGGACACCGTACGGTGGCTTTGTGCCGACGGTCAAAATCGCGACCAACAGCGAGCTGGCAGCGAAGAAAAAACACTGGATCGACTTTGATGCAGGCCAGTTAATCCACGGCAAAGGGATGCCGCAGTTGCTGACGGAATTCGTGGATACCATTGTGGAGTTTGCCAACGGCAGACAGACCTGTAACGAGAAGAATGACTTCCGCGAACTGGCGATCTTCAAGAGTGGCGTGACGCTGTAAGTGTGGTGCGGGTGATGCCCTCACCCCTGTGGAGAGGGTCAAATACTAAAACGGCAACCTTCGGTTGCCGTTTTGCTTTACGTTTTGTCACCGGGCTTTTGTTTACCCGCGTAACGCGTTCTTCGCTAAACGCGCGTCTTCCGCCTGGCATGCCGCTGCGGTGAACAGCACGTCCGTTGAGGAGTTCAGCGCGGTTTCGCAGGAGTCCTGCAATACACCGATGATAAAGCCGACGGCTACTACCTGCATGGCAATCTCATTCGGGATACCGAACATATTGCACGCCAGTGGGATCAGCAGCAGCGAACCACCCGCCACACCCGATGCACCACACGCACACAGCGACGCCACCACGCTCAGCAACAGCGCCGTGGGCAGATCGACCGGAATGCCCAGCGTATGCACAGCCGCCAGCGTCAGCACGGTAATGGTAATTGCCGCACCCGCCATATTCACGGTCGCACCCAGCGGGATGGAAACCGAGTAGGTGTCGCGATCCAGATTCAGCTTCTCCGCCAGCGCCATGTTAACCGGAATGTTTGCCGCAGAGCTGCGGGTGAAGAACGCATACACACCGCTCTCGCGCAGGCAGGTTAACACCAGCGGATACGGGTTACGGCGGATCTGCCAGAACACCAGCAGCGGGTTAATCACCAGCGCAACCAGCAGCATGCAACCAATCAGTACCACCAGCAACTGCGCATAGCCCAGCAGTGCGCCAAAGCCGGTGGTCGCCAGCGTGGAAGAGACCAGACCGAAGATGCCGATTGGCGCAAAGCGAATCACGATTTTGACCATAAAGGTCACGGCGTTCGACACGTCGTTGACCAGGTTTTTCGTTGTTTCGTTGCCGTGACGCAGGGCAAAACCAAGACCGATCGCCCAGACCAGGATGCCGATGTAGTTAGCGTTCATCAGTGCCGTAATCGGGTTAGAGACCATGCTCATCAGCAGGCCGCGCAGCACTTCCACAATACCGGATGGCGGGGTGATATCACCCGCAGCGCTGGTCAGGTGCAGCGAGGACGGGAACAGGAAGCTGAAAACGACGGCTGTTAAGGCTGCAGAGAAGGTGCCCAGCAGATACAGGAACAAGATAGGGCGAATGTTGGTTTTTTGTCCGTGTTGATGATTGGCAATTGACGCCATGACCAGCATTAGCACCAGCACCGGTGCCACGGCTTTCAGTGCGCCAACGAAAATGGTGCCAAGCAGCCCCGTCGCTTCCGCAGCCGGTTTTGACACCATTGCCAGCAGAATCCCCAGTACCAGCCCTACCAGAATTTGTTTAACGAGACTGCCTTGCGCCAGGCGCGCAAAGAGACCAGTTGATTGTGTGCTCATAAAAATTCCTAAGTGAAATTGCGTTCCATCCTTTATGTGCTCTAAGTCACATTTATGTCCGGATGTAAGAAAATGTTTGCCTGGTTGAGTATAGGGAAACCGGATGCGGAGGGAAGCGTAAAATGCTGCATTTTACGTGTTGCGTCATAGTTTTTAACTATTCATTTACAAAAGTGTGCTGACCCTCTCCCTGGGGGAAAGAGGGCCAGCGTAAAGGCAGCAGGAAGGACCGTAATTACTCCACCTGTTGCTTCTTATCGTGCTGACGATTAACCCAGGTATTGATAAGCAACGTCACGATCAGAATGCCAAACACCACACCGAGCGAGATAGCGATAGGGATGTGGTAGAAATCGACAATCAGCATCTTGATACCGATAAACACCAGGATCACCGACAGACCATATTTCAGCATTGAGAAGCGCTCAGCCGCGCCTGCCAGCAGGAAGTACATGGCACGCAGACCGAGGATGGCGAACAGGTTAGATGTCAGCACAATGAACGGGTCAGTGGTGACCGCGAAGATAGCCGGAATGCTGTCTACCGCGAAAATCACATCGCTCAGCTCAACCAGAATCAGCACCAGCAGCAGCGGCGTGGCAAAAAGCAGGCCATTCTTACGCACGAAGAAGTGCTCGCTCTCGATCTTGTCGGTCATGCGCAGATGACCACGGATCCACTTCACCAGCGGACGGTCGCCAATAGCGGAGCCATCTTCTTTTGCCAGCGCCATTTTGATCCCGGTGAACAGCAGGAATGCGCCAAAGACATACAGCAGCCATTCGAACTGCGTAATCAGCCAGCTTCCGGCGAAGATCATAATCGTACGCAGGATAATCGCACCCAGCACGCCGTACACCAGCACGCGACGCTGCAGGGCCGCAGGCACGGCAAAGTAGCTGAACAGCATCAGCCAGACGAAGACGTTATCGACCGCCAGGGCTTTTTCAATCAGATAGCCGGTGAGGAACGCGAGCGCCTGAGGATCGGCAACCGCGCGGCCTTCCGTTGAGGCCAGGTACCACCAGAAGGCAGCACAGAAGAGCAGGGAGAGGGTGACCCACACCAGTGACCAGGCCGCAGCCTGTTTCATGGTCATGCCATGTGCGCCGCGACGCCCCTGCAAAAAGAGGTCGATCGCCAGCATGATGAGCACGACAACCGCGAATCCGCCCCACAACATGGGAGTGCCGACAGAATGCATACTATTTTCCTTACACATAAAAAACAAAAACGGCCATGGTCAGAAGACGATAGCCGTTAGCTTTTTATGCATAGACCTCGCCTTCCGGCAAGGTCTCACTTACAACCAAAAAGACGGGCTTTTTGATTGCCCGGCGACCGGATGCGGTTTTGCACGCATCGTAATGACGATCCACCGGCAAGGAAGTTACTCCCCTTTGCAGGTAACAAAATATGTCAGACCAGTGATTTCGTCAATGGTCTGCACCGTTTCATTACACAGCTTTACGCGATAGCTTCTGCGCCCACGCCATCTGCAGGGAAGACCACGCCGGTTTGACGGCGGATCTCGGTTTGCAGTTTCGCTGTGGTGCGGCTGACCGCCAGCCCAGGGTGATTTACTTCGTTGTCTTCCACCAGACGGGCGAAGACCTCTGCCTCATAGAGCATAGTGTTAATATGCTGAGGCTGCGTCAGCTCCTGCGCTTTGCCGCCGCGTGGGACAATGCTCAGCTTCTGACACTCGGAAATCTTCTCGATAACCAGTGAGCCCGCTTCGCCCTGAATTTCGCTGGGCAGAACGGAATCGCTCACCTTGGAGTGCTGCAGCGTAACGCTGAAATCACCGTAATCCAGCACCACGATGCCGTGCGCATCCACACCGCTTTCCAGCAGGCTGGCCGTGGCGGTGACGCTGTGCGGCTCGCCCCACAGCGCCACGGCAGAGGCCAGACAGTAAAAACCGATATCCATAATCGAGCCGTTAGAGAAGGCCGGGTTAAAGGTGTTCGGGTTTTCACCGTCCAGATAACGCTGATAGCGCGACGAGTACTGGCAGTAATTAATAAACGCTTTACGCACTTTGCCAATCTTCGGCAGAGACTGCTGTAACAGCAGGAAGTTTGGCAGGCTGGCGGTTTTGAACGCTTCGAACAGCACCACCTGATTGTCGCGGGCAAGCTGAATCGCGGCTTCCACTTCCTGAATGTTCGAGGCCAGCGGCTTCTCGCAAATCACATGTTTTTTATGGCTGAGAAACAGCGACGTTTGCGGAAAGTGCAGGGAGTTTGGGCTGGCGATGTAGACCGCGTCAATGGCGTCACTTTGCGCCATCTCATCGAGCGACGTGAACAGATGTTCAACCAGATAGTCGTTCGCGAAACTCTGCGCCTGCTCCAGGCTGCGGGAATAGACTGCGGTGAGCTTAAATTTGCCGGTTTCATGGGCGGCGTCGACGAACTGGCGGGTGATCCAGTTCGTGCCAATAACTGCGAAACGTATCATAAACGTTTACGTACTCCGTAGCAGGGAA
Source organism: Enterobacter cloacae complex sp. 394I7 (assembly GCF_057320345.1). NCBI lineage: Bacteria > Pseudomonadati > Pseudomonadota > Gammaproteobacteria > Enterobacterales > Enterobacteriaceae > Enterobacter > Enterobacter cloacae complex sp. 394I7. The sequence goes on from NZ_JBXWCR010000002.1 coordinate 27,707, forward strand.
CCTTTAGCCACTGTAGCACGTGATTATTGCAAAACCAGTGCGCTACTGCGCATTACTCTTTAACGATAAATGCGTAAGCCATAAACGGGTATCGAACTCCAACTGGTGGTACTGAGGCTCCATATGGCAGCACAGAGAGTAGAAGGCCTTGTCGTGCTCTTTTTCCTTCAGGTGTGCCAGCTCATGCACCACGATCATCCGCAAGAACGCTTCCGGCGCGTGACGAAACACGGTGGCAACGCGGATCTCCGCTTTCGCTTTGAGCTTGCCGCCCTGAACACGGGAAACGGCAGTGTGCAGGCCGAGCGCGTTTTTCAACACATGGATCTTGTTGTCGTACATCACCTTATTGATGGGTGGCGCGCTCTTCAGATAGGTGTTTTTCAGATCCTGGGTATACTGCCAGAGCGCCTTATCGGTCGCGAAGTCATGCGTACCCGGATAGCGTTTTTCCAGCACCGCGCCCAGCTTTTGCTCGGCAATTAAGCTGCGAACCTGAGAAAGTAAGTTCTCCGGGTAGCCCTGGAGATAAGTTAGTTGGTTCATCAACGCCCCAATTTGACAATAAAACGGGTATACTCACGCACCCTTTTCAGGGATAACGCCGAAATTTTACCATTCAGGAGGGCCGATGAGCCACTTAGACAACGGTTTCCGTTCACTCAACCTTAAACGTTTCCCGGAAACGGACGACGTTAACCCGCTTCAGGCATGGGAAGCGGCGGATGAATATCTGCTGCAACAGTTGGATGACACTGAAATCAGCGGCCCGGTTTTGATCCTGAATGACGCGTTTGGCGCGCTGGGCTGTGCTCTGGCAGAACACACGCCTTACAGCATCGGTGATTCCTACTTGAGCGAGCTGGCGACGCGGGAAAACCTGCGCCACAACGACATCGACGAATCCAGCGTTAAGTTCCTCGACAGCACCGCGGACTACCCGCAGGCGCCGGGCGTGGTGCTGATCAAAGTGCCGAAAACAATGGCGCTGCTGGAACAACAATTGCGCGCACTGCGCAACGTCGTAACCCCACAAACGCGTATTATCGCGGGGGCCAAGGCGCGTGATATCCATACCTCAACGCTGGAACTGTTCGAGAAAGTGCTCGGCCCAACCACCACGACGCTGGCCTGGAAAAAAGCGCGTCTCATTAACTGTACTTTCAGTGCCCCGGAACTGGCCGACGCGCCAGAAACCCTGAGCTGGACGCTGGAAGGCACTGACTGGACAATCCACAACCACGCGAACGTCTTCTCCCGCACCGGCCTTGATATCGGGGCGCGTTTCTTTATTGAAAATCTGCCGGATAACCTGGAAGGCGAAATCGTCGATCTGGGCTGCGGTAACGGTGTGATTGGCCTGACGCTGCTGGCGAAGAACCCTGACGCGAGCGTTGTATTTAGTGATGAGTCGCCGATGGCGGTGGCCTCCAGTCGTCTGAACGTTGAAATTAACATGCCGGACGCGCTGGATCGCTGCGAGTTTATGATTAATAACGCGCTGTCGGGCGTTGAGCCGTTCCGCTTTAATGCCGTGTTCTGTAATCCCCCGTTCCACCAGAAACACGCCCTGACGGATAACGTCGCCTGGGAGATGTTCCACCATGCACGCCGCTGCCTGAAAATTAACGGCGAGCTGTATATCGTGGCGAACCGTCACCTGGACTACTTCCACAAGCTGAAGAAGATCTTCGGTAACTGCACCACGGTTGCCACCAATAACAAATTCGTGGTGCTGAAATCCGTCAAGCTGGGTCGCCGCCGCTAACGCGGGGCGCTGAGTTTACACCGGCCTGCCTCGCGTGCAGGCCCGGTGAGCGTTGCGTCACTCAGAGACTCAATGCCAGCGTTGTGCCCTGCGCAATGGCGCGTCGCGCATCCAGCTCCATCGCCACGTCGCATCCGCCGATCAGGTGTACCGTTTTTCCCGCCTCACGCAGCGGATCCACCAGATCGCGCTTCGGCTCCTGACCCGCACACAAAATCACATGATCCACCTGCAGCAGCTGCGGCTCACCGCCGATCAGCACGTGCAGCCCCGCGTCATCGATCTTCTGATAGCTCACCGACGGTATCATCTTCACCCCGCGAGAGAGCAGGGTTGCGCGATGGATCCAGCCCGTGGTTTTGCCCAGGCCTTCACCGGGTTTGCTGGCTTTACGCTGCAGCATGACGATCTGACGCGGGCTTTTCGGCAGTTGGGGTCCTTCCGGCCGCAAGCCGCCGGACTGGTTAAGGCTGGTGTCGATACCCCATTCCACGCAGAAGTCGGCAATGTTCTGGCTGGTGGGTTCGCCGGGCTGACTTAAGTACATCGCGGTATCGAACCCGATCCCGCCGCAGCCGATGATCGCCACTTTTGCCCCCACCGGCGCTTTGTCACGCAAAACGTCCAGATAGCTCAGGACTTTCGGATGATCGATGCCCTCGATCGCAGGCCTGCGTGGTGCGATCCCGCTTGCCAGGATCACCTCATCGTACTCCATTACATCCACCGGGTTTACAAACTGGTTGAGGCGCAGATCCACGCCCGTCAGGTCGATCATTCGGCGGTAATAGCGCAGGGTTTCGTAAAATTCTTCTTTGCCCGGGATCTGTTTGGCGATATTGAACTGCCCGCCAATCTCAGCGGCGGCATCGAACAACGTCACGCTGTGGCCGCGCGAGGCGGCATTCACCGCAAACGCCAGACCCGCCGGGCCGGCACCGACCACGGCCAGGCGTTTTTTATGCACCGCCGGGAAAATCGGCATTTTGGTTTCGTGGCAGGCGCGGGGGTTGACCAGACACGAAGTGACCTTGCCGACAAAAATCTGATCCAGACAGGCCTGATTACAGCCGATACAGGTGTTAATCTCATCTGCACGCCCGCTCTGCGCTTTGGAAAGCAGCTCGGCATCCGCAAGGAACGGACGCGCCATGGAGACCATGTCGGCATCACCGGCGGCAATCACATTTTCCGCCACCTGCGGGTCGTTAATGCGGTTAGTGGTCACCAGCGGGACAGACACTTTCCCTTTCAGCTTGCGCGTGACCCAGCTGAACGCCGCGCGTGGCACCGGCGTGGCGATAGTCGGAATACGCGCCTCGTGCCAGCCGATGCCGGTATTGATGATGGTCGCGCCGGCGGCTTCAATCGCCTGCGCCAGCTGTACGGTTTCGTCGAACGTCCCGCCGCCTTCCACCAGGTCGAGCATCGACAGGCGGTAGATAATAATAAAATCCGCCCCGGCACGTTCACGCACGGCGCGCACCACTTCCACTGCAAAGCGCATACGGCGCGCGTAATCGCCACCCCACTCATCGTCGCGCTGGTTAGTGCGGGCCGCGAGGAATTCGTTGATCAGGTAGCCTTCCGAGCCCATCACCTCAACACCGTCATAGCCCGCTTCACGCGCCAGCGCTGCACTGCGGGCGAAGTCGTCAATCAGCGTCAGGATCTCATCGTGGCTGAGGGCATGGGGCGTAAAGCGGTTAATCGGGGCCTGAATGGCCGACGGTGCGACCAGATTCGGTTGATAGCTGTAACGCCCGGTGTGCAGGATCTGCAGGGCAATTTTCCCGCCCTCCCGGTGAACGGCGTCAGTGACCACGCGATGATGCGGCAGCTGGCTGGCGTCGTTCAGCACCGCACCGCCTTCCATCCCCACGCCAGAAGGCGCAGGGGCCACCCCGCCGGTAACAATCAGCGCCACCCCGTGACGCGCGCGCTCGGCATAGAAGGCCGCCAGACGTTCGGCCCCGTCCGGATGTTCTTCAAGCCCGGTATGCATTGAACCCATCAGCACGCGGTTTTTAAGGGTGGTGAACCCCAGCTCGAGGGGGGCAAATAACGACGGGTAGTGGCTCATAGTCTCTTCCAGTGTAAAATTATTGTTATGTGGTCGGATGAGTTACTAATTTAGCCAGCGATGAGTAAAAGGGAAAAGGGGAATGCGGCGATTGTGATGGGATTCAAATATTGGTGTGGCCTGACCCCCTCTCCCCGAGGGAGAGGGGGCGTTATAGCTCTCAGGGAGAGGGGGCTCGCACTAAACCCGGTGCCTGCCACATCGATGTCGTCAGTCCGCTGTCCACCAGCCCAAGCTGGTCGGCATAAACGGCCTGCCACTTCTGCATCATACCGTCATACAGCTCCCGGTGCGCCGGGTTTGGCGTGAACTCGCGGCTCCATTTCACCAGCCGTTCGCCTGTCGCCGCCATATCCGAAAACAGCCCGGCTCCCGTTCCGGCAGCAATCGCGCAGCCCAGCGCTGTCGCCTCTTTCACTTGCGGGACACGCACCGGCAAACCGGTCACGTCGCTTAAAATCTGGCTCCACAACGTGCCTTTCGAGCCACCGCCTGCAAACACCAGACCGTCGAACGTTACCCCTGAGAACCGTGAGATCTGCGTCAGGTTACACGCCGAGACAATCGCCGCGTTCTCTTCCAGCGCACGGAACAGCGTGGCTTTGTTGCATTTTTCCGGGTCGATGGAGAGGTTAATAAACGACGGCGCGGCGTGGTACCACTGCTTGAAGTGCATAGCATCTGAGAAGATCGGCATAACACCGTGTGAACCGGCAGGCACGCGGCTGGCCATCTCCTCAAGCAGGGAGTAAGTGTCCATTCCCATCCGCTCCGCGATGAGTTTCTCTTCCGCGCAGAAGGCGTCACGAAACCACCGCATGGTCAGGCCGGTAAAGAAGCTGATCGACTCCGCCTGCGCCATGCCGGGGATCACATGCGGATTCACGCGGATGTTCATCTCCGGGTCGGTGCGTACCTGCGGCAGGTTGACCACCTGCTGCCAGAAGGTACCGCCCAGCACGGCCGTTTGCCCGGCCCGCACGACGCCTAACCCAAGACAGCCAAGCTGCACGTCGCCACCGCCCATCACCACCGGCGTGCCTTCGCGCAGGCCGCTCTGTTGTGCGGCATCTTTGGTGATCGCACCGAGCACGGTGCCGGTCTCCTTCACCGGAGAGAGGATATCGGCACGCAGCCCGGCCATGTCGAGCAGCGCCGGACGCCAGTCACGGGAGAAGAGATCCAGCATACCGGTAGTCCCGGCATTGGACGGGTCAACGGCCAGCTCGCCGGACAGTTTTGCCGCCAGCCAGTCGCTTATCATGGTGATCGTGGCGGCTTTGCGGTAGATGTCCGGACGATGGTGCGCCAGCCACAGCAGGCGCGGCATGGCGCTCAGGGCCAGGGTCTGGCCGGAGACGTCATACACTTCGGATTCAAAACGGTAGTCGTGGATCTCTTTGAGTTCGGCTACCTCGCGGCTGGCGCGGGCATCGACGTTGGCGCACGCCCAGATGGCGTCGCCGTTGCGGTCATACAGCACGATCCCCTCGCGCATTGAGCAGCAGGCCACGGACTGGATATCCGCTGCGCTCAGGCGGGCGCGCTCCAGCGCCTGATGAATACACTGGCAGGTGAGCCGCCAGTTAATGTCGAGATCAAACTCCATCGAGCCCGGCACATTCTCCACGCTCAGGTGTTTCCACTCGGCCTGGCCGACGGCAACCTGGTTGCCCTGCAAATCGAAAATTACGGCGCGAACGCTGCCTGTCCCTGCATCTAACGCTAAAAGGTAACTCATGAGCATGCCTCGTGTCAGGCGCAGGACAGGCTCTTAGCTCGCCAGAGCCAGCACCGCGCGGGCTGTCGTCTCCTCCGTCACCAGGCCATTAATACGGCGGCCTTTGAGTGCGGCATAAATCGCATCGGCTTTCTCTTCACCTCCGGCCACGCCAACGATGGTGGGCAACTGCGCCAGTTCATCGAGCGTGACGCCCAGTAACTCCCGGTGGATCTCCAGCTCGTGCACGCATTCCCCTTCGGCGTTCAGGAAATAGCCGAGGATATCGCCCACCGCCCCTTTGCGGGCGTACATCAGCTGTTCACCTTCGCTGATATAGCCGGAGCGCAATATGGTGGCGTCCCGGCGCTGGTTTACTGAACCAATGCCTACCACCGCCACATCGGCCGCGGCAGCGGCGAGGATCACGTCCCGCACGCTGGATTCGCGTTTTAGGATCCCGGCCACTTCGGCGGAGGAAACGCGAAGCGGGGCGGGGATCATGCTGACGCTGCAGGCGGCATCAAGCTGACCGATGCCCGTCATATACGGCCCAACGCCGCCGGAAAGCGTCACAAGGCGGATCTGCTGCGAGCTGATAAAACCGCTTAAGTGCTGCAGGCTGCTCATGGTGGTTTCACCAAATCCCACCGCCAGCAGCTGGCCGGGCTCCAGCACGCCCATCAGCGATTGCGCTGCGCCAATGCCCAGCCGGACATTCATGGGCGGGGTATTCAGGGCCGGCAACACGCGAACCAGCTTGAGCCCGAAGCGTTGCTGCAGCTCGGTTTCCAGCGCCAGACACCCCTCATAACGGGAGTTGATCTGCACGCGGATCACCCCGGACTGGCGTCCTTTCTCCAGCAGACGCGAGATCTTCAGGCGCGGCAGTCCGAGCCGCTCGCCGATGTCATTCTGGGTTAATCCGTCGTGGTAGTAGCACCAGGCGACGCGGGCAACCAGCTCTTCTTCCGCCAGTGCCAGCCCGGCAAAACGACCTTCTTCCGCAGTGCGTTTATCGCTCATAATTGAACTCTTATAAAAATTTAGATCATATGTTCGTGATCGCGCAGAAAGAAAGTGTGAACCACGCGACAAAACAGATCTTTTAGATTGATTTGTGTCTGTGTGGATCTTAATCGATAAATTTGTGATCCCTGCACGGTTCTAAATATAGTTCACCGTCTACGCTTTTGAACATTATTAAATCTAAAAATCATTTGTTCAATAGCGGAGCGATAATGACGCCACTTATCGAAGCACGTGATATCAGCAAGCAGTTCTCCGGCGTACCGGTCCTGAAAGGTATTCATTTCACGCTGCTTGCGGGTCAGGTGCATGCGCTGATGGGCGGTAACGGCGCGGGAAAATCAACGCTGATGAAAATCATCGCCGGGGTGGAAACGCCGGACAGCGGTGAACTTTCGGTTGACGGCCACGCGTTTGCGCGGCTTTCGCCCGCGCAGGCCCACAGGCTGGGGATTTATCTGGTGCCGCAGGAACCCCTGCTTTTCCCCAACCTGACGGTGCGGGAAAACATCCTTTTCCGCCTGCCGCGTGAGGCCGGTATGGGGGAACGGCTGGCGGAGAAACTCCAGCAGCTGCAGTGTCAGCTCAATCTTGATGCCACCGCCAGCACCCTGGAAGTGGCGGATCAACAGATGGTGGAGATCCTGCGCGGCCTGATGCGTAACGCGAAGATCCTGATCCTTGATGAACCCACGGCGTCGCTCACCCCGGGGGAAACCGAACGGCTGTTTCGCCAGATCCGCGCGTTGCAGGCGCTGGGCGTCGGCATTGTTTTTATCTCGCACAAATTACCGGAGATCCGCCAGCTGGCGAGCCACGTCTCGGTAATGCGCGACGGCGCGATCGTGCTCAGCGGTGAAACTGCACAGTTTGACGATAACGCCCTGATTGCGGCCATGACGCCGGTGAGCCGCGAAAAAGGATTAAGTGATGCACAAAAACTGTGGCTGGCGCTGCCGGGCAATCGCCGCACGCAGCCGCAGGATTTCCCGGTGCTGCGGGTGGAAGAGCTTACCGGTGAGGGGTTTATCGATCTCAGCATGGAAATCTATGCCGGGGAAATAGTTGGCCTCGCCGGGCTGGTCGGCTCCGGGCGCACCGAATTTGCGGAAACGCTGTATGGGCTGCGACCGGTGCGCGGTGGGCGAGTCTGGCTGGAAAATCAGGAAATAACCGGCGAACCCGTGGCGGCACGGCTGGAGAAAGGGCTGGTCTACCTGCCAGAGGACCGACAGGTTTCCGGCTTGTTCCTGGATGCGCCGATTCGCTGGAACACCGTGGCGCTGAATGAGCCCTCGGTCTGGCAGCAGCGCAAACGGGAGTCGGCGGTGGTGGAGCGCTATCACCGGGCGTTGGGGATCAAGCTTAACCATGCGGATCAAACCGTGCGCACGCTCTCCGGCGGCAACCAGCAGAAGGTGTTGCTGGCGCGCTGTCTGGAGGCGAATCCGCTGCTGTTGATCGTCGATGAACCGACACGCGGAGTGGATGTGTCGGCGCGGGCCGATATCTATCAGCTCATCAAAAGCGTGGCGGCGCAGAACGTGGCGGTGCTGATGATCTCAAGCGATCTGGATGAGTTCCCCGGGCTTGCCGATCGCGTGCTGGTGATGCACCAGGGCGTGCTCAGCGGCGAGCTGTCCCGGCACGCGGTCAGTCTCGACAGAATGATGGCGCTGGCATTCGGAGGGCAGTCATGAAGACCTTACTGAAAAATCGCGAACTGAGCGCGTTCATCGCCATTCTGGCGTTGTTCGCGGTGCTGGTGGGGCTCAATCCGGCCTATTTCAGCCTGCAAACGCTGGGGATGATCTTCGCCAGTTCGCAAATCCTGATCCTGCTGGCGCTCGGCGCCGCGCTGGTGATGTTGACCCGCAATATTGATGTTTCCGTCGGCTCTACCGTCGGGCTGTCTGCCATTGCCGTGGGGGTGGCCCTGAACAGCGGCTACACCCTGCCGGTATCGATTCTCTTTGCGCTGTCGATTGGCGCACTGGCGGGAGCATTTAACGGTTTTCTGGTGGTGGGGCTGCGTATTCCGGCAATTGTGGCCACCCTCGGCACGCTGGGTCTCTATCGCGGGGCGATGCTGCTGTGGACGGGAGGAAAGTGGATTGAAGGGCTACCGCCGAGCCTGAAATCGCTCTCTGAACCTGCCGCTATGGGTATTTCACCGCTCGGAATGGGCGTGGTGTTTTTAGCCACGGTCGGCGCATGGACGTTGTCGCGCACCGCCTTCGGACGCGATTTCTACGCCGTGGGCGACAACCTTGCCGCCGCACGCCAGCTGGGCGTGGCGGTGAACCGGACGCGAATGATCGCTTTTACGCTGAACGGCATGCTGGCCGCGTGTGCGGGGATTGTCTTCGCTTCGCAGATTGGCTTTGTACCTAACCAGACCGGCAGCGGGCTGGAGATGAAAGCCATTGCCGCCTGCGTACTCGGGGGGATCTCTCTGCTGGGCGGTACCGGGACGCTTATTGGCGCCTTACTGGGGGCTTTTTTCCTGACTCAAATCGACACCGTGCTGGTGCTGTTCAGGCTGCCCGCGTGGTGGAATGACTTTATCGCCGGGTTGGTGTTGCTCGGTGTGCTGGTGCTCGACGGGCGCTTGCGCCAGGCGCTGGCCCGGCATCAGCGGGCACTCAAGTACAGCCGCTTCCAGCCCGGTAACAAAGGGGGGAAGCATGTCACCCCGTTTACGAAACACAAAAAAGAGGTGGCGTAAATGAAGCTTAACTGGGAAAGCGCGCTGCTGATATTACTGGTGCTGGAAATCCTGCTCTTTGGGGCCATCAATCCGCGCATGCTCGATATCAACATGCTGCTGTTCAGCACCAGTGATTTTATCTGCATTGGCATTGTGGCGCTGCCGCTCACCCTGGTGATCATCAGCGGCGGCATTGATATTTCTCTCGGTTCGACCATCGGCCTGTGTGCCATCGCGCTGGGAGTGATGATGCAGGCGGGCTGGCCGATGGCGCTGGCCATACCGTTGACGCTGCTGCTCGGCCTGCTGTGCGGTCTGGTCAACGCTGCGCTGATCCACTACACCGGCATCAGCCCGCTGGTTATCACCCTCGGCACGCTCTATCTCTACGGCGGTGGCGCACTGCTGCTCTCCGGCATGGCGGGGGCGACCGGTTACGAAGGCATCGGTGGCTTCCCGGACAGCTTTACCGCGTTCGCTAACCTCACGTTCCTGGGGTTGCCAATCCCGCTGGTGTTGTTCGCCGTGATTACCGTCTTCTTCTGGCTGATTACCCATCGCGGACGCTTTGGCCGCCATCTGTTTTTGATTGGGCAGAACCCACGCGCGGCGCGCTATGCGGCGCTCTCGGTCAACGGGATGCCCTACGCCCTGTATGGCCTGGTGGGCGTTGCTTCGGCCATTGCTGCGCTGGTGATGGTCTCCTATTTCGGTTCGGCGCGTTCGGATTTGGGACGCGATTTACTGATGCCTGCACTGACCGCAGCGGTCCTCGGCGGCGCCAATATCTATGGCGGTTCGGGGTCGGTAATCGGTACGGCCCTGGCGGCGTTGCTGGTGGGGTATCTGCAGCAGGGTTTACAGATGGTCGGCATCCCCAACCAGGTGTCGAGCGCGCTGTCAGGGGCGCTGTTGGTTGTGGTGGTGATGGGACGTTCACTGAGTTTGCACCGTGAATGGGTGCGCTCTCTCCTCACAAAACATACCCGGAGCGTAAGATGAAAACAAAACTGATAGTCCTGGCGATGGCACTCAGCTTCGCGTCGGCACAGGCCGCGGACCGCATCGCCTTTATCCCCAAGCTGGTGGGCGTTGGCTTCTTTACCAGCGGCGGCAATGGCGCGAAAGAGGCGGGTAAAGATCTCGGCGTGGACGTCACCTACGACGGCCCGACCGAGCCCAGCGTCTCAGGCCAGGTGCAGCTCATCAATAACTTCGTTAACCAGGGCTATAACGCCATTATCGTTTCGGCAGTGTCGCCGGATGGCCTCTGCCCTGCGCTGAAGCGCGCGATGCAGCGTGGCGTCAAAGTACTGACCTGGGACTCCGACACCAAACCGGAATGCCGCAGCATCTACATCAACCAGGGCACCCCGGCGCAGCTCGGCGGCCTGCTGGTCGACATGGCCGGTAAACAGGTCACCAAACCGAATGCCAAAGTGGCGTTCTTTTACTCCAGCCCGACCGTTACCGACCAGAACCAGTGGGTGAAAGAGGCGAAGGCCAAAATCGAGAAAGATCATCCGCAGTGGCAGGTCGTGACCACGCAGTTTGGCTATAACGATGCCACCAAATCGCTACAAACCGCCGAGGGGATCTTAAAAGCGTATCCGGATCTGGATGCGATCATCGCCCCGGATGCCAACGCCCTGCCGGCGGCGGCGCAGGCGGCGGAAAACCTGAAGCGAGAAGGGGTGGCGATTGTCGGCTTCAGCACGCCTAACGTGATGCGTCCGTACGTAGAGCGCGGCACGGTGAAAGCCTTCGGCCTGTGGGATGTGGTGCAACAGGGCAAAATTGCGGTCAATGTCGCCGATCGGTTGTTGAAAAAAGGCGATCTTAACGTTGGCGACAGCGTGGACGTGAAAGATATCGGTACGCTGAAGGTCGAGCCGAACAGCGTGCAGGGCTACCAGTATGAAGCGAAGGGCAACGGCATTGTGCTGCTGCCGGAGCGGGTGGTGTTTACCAAAGAGAACATCAACAAATACGATTTCTGACGGGGGAGCAAATGGCTGATTTAGACGACATCAAAGACGGCAAAGATTTTGGCATCGGCACACCGCAGCAGAACGTGCCGTTTACCCTGAAGGGGTGCGGCTCGCTGGACTGGGGAATGCAGTCCAGGCTGGCGCGCATCTTCAACCCAAAAAGCAACCGCACGGTGATGCTGGCCTTTGACCACGGCTATTTCCAGGGACCGACGACCGGCCTTGAGCGTATCGATCTCTCTATCGCCCCGCTGTTTGGGGAAACCGACGTGCTGATGTGCACCCGCGGTATTTTGCGCAGCCAGGTGCCTGTCGCCACCAATAAACCCGTCGTGTTGCGCGCCTCCGGCGGCAATTCGATTTTAGGGGAACTTTCCAACGAGTGCGTGGCGGTGGCGATGGAAGATGCGCTGCGCCTGAACGTCTGCGCGGTGGCGGCGCAGGTGTACATCGGCAGTGAGTTTGAACATCAGTCGATCAACAACATCATCAAACTGGTGGATGCCGGTGCGCGCTATGGCATGCCGACCCTGGCGGTAACGGGCGTTGGCAAAGAGATGGCGCGCGACGCGCGGTATTTCTCGCTTGCCAGCCGTATCGCGGCCGAGATGGGGGCGCAGTTCGTCAAAACCTATTATGTCGACGAAGGGTTTGAAAAAGTAACCGCCAGCTGCCCGGTGCCGATCGTGATTGCCGGAGGCAAAAAGCTGCCGGAGCACGACGCGCTGGAGATGTGCTGGCGGGCGATTGACCAGGGGGCGTCCGGCGTGGACATGGGCCGCAATATCTTCCAGTCCAGCGCCCCGCTGGCCATGCTGAAAGCGGTGAAAAAAGTGGTACATGAGAACATGAGCGCGCGGGACGCGTTCCAGTTCTGGCAGGAAGAGAAACAGGGAGAAGCAAAATGAACGTGACATTAGTGGAAATCAACATCAAACCCGAGCGGGTCGATGAGTTTCTGGAGGTGTTTCGCGCTAACCACGAAGGGGCGATTCAGGAGCCGGGCAATTTGCGCTTTGATGTTTTACAGGATCCGCGCGTGAAAACCCGGTTCTTTATCTACGAAGCCTACAAGGATGAAGAGGCGGTGCTGGCGCACAAGAAAACCCCGCACTATCTTGCCTGCGTGGATAAGCTTGAGGACCTGATGTCAGAGCCGCGCAAAAAACGCAGTTTTGTCGGGTTGTTGCCGGAGTAACAGACCGCCGGGTAGCGCTTACGCTAGCCCGGCGATGCTCAGGCGAGGGCCAGGTCCGCCAGGATCGCCGCCAGCGTTTCGCGCGGTTTCCCGCTCAGCGACGCAAGCGGGAACGGCAGTGCAGGCGCGGCCACTTTCCCTGACATTTCTGCTGCTGCGGCCATCACCCGCAAACTGCCGTACTGGCGGAACAGCGCCCACAGCGGTGCCAGCCGGTCTGAGGGGGCGGTGTCTTTGGCTCGGGCAATCGCCAGTGCCGTCTGCGGATAGAGCCCTGCGATAACCGAATACCAGACATCAAACCCGGCCTGCAGGGCTGACGCCGCCCGCCAGTCGCCACTGATGCCCAGGGTGACGTTTTCAGGAAGACGGGCACGCATGTGGGCGATATCGTCCGGTATGCGCCCGAGCTTGACGGATTTGACGTTCGGTAGCGCCGCCACGGCATACAGCAAATCGTCGTTAAACTCGAACCCGGTGGTGGCCGGGTTGTCGTAAATGCACAGCGGAACAGAGATGCGGTGGGTCACCGTCTCATACAGGGTAAACACTTCCTCTGCCGTCAGGCGCTGGTACGACACGGGGGCCAGTAACACCCCGCGGGCGCCGGCGCTTTGCGCCTCATCCGCAAGACGGAGAATATCGTCGAGGCGAAGCGCGCCAATACTTACGCTCACCGGAATGTTGTCGGCATGCGACACGGCGCAACGGGTGATATGCGTGCGCTCTTCAGGCATCAGATACGCGTAACTGCCCGTCGAACCGAGGATCCCCAGCGAATCGACACCGGCATCCACCAGCGGGCGCAGCAACTGCACAAACGCCTGCTCATCAAATTTCCCCTCTCGCAATGGCGTCAGAGGGAATGCGCTTAACCCGTGAAACATCCGCTTATCCTTTTAGAGTTCAATCAGTTGAAGGTGAGCAGTGGAGCCCGGCATCAGCCGCTGCAGGTTGCTGACTAACTCATCGCCAGCCTCCTGCAACGCCGATAACGGCATCGACGGCAGACTTTCGAGAATAAACCACATGTGTTGCGCCTGGCTATCGAGACGTGTACGCACGCCCTGGCGCCAGTTCCAGCGACGGCAGGTGACGCCGACATCATCGCGCCAGATAACTTCGCCCGCATCCGGGTATTCGATAACCGGCTGGCCCTCTTTCAGGGTATCAAACGGTTCATTACCTTCGGCAAGCGTCAGACGCGGTGCGCCTGCATAAGCGGCAAGGTTCTCACCCCCGACGGGAATGGCGTAACGAATGCTGATGGCATTGTAAATATCGACCACTGGATCGAGCGGGGGCAGTGCGCCCTCTTTCAGCACTCGCTTACGCAGGGCCGATGCCGAGCAGGGCGTGCGTTTCGGTTTCGCACCAAACGCTCTGAACACGTCATCCCAGGCGCTGAGGTGCGCTTCCGCCCAGGCGACATCATCAGTGAGGACCTGCTGGCAGGCCTGTTCCAGCGCGGCAGAGGCCACGTCCGGCTGGGTTATCGGGGCGGCTTCAACCAGAATGCTCAGCGCCCGAAAGCCGGGGGCAATCCCGGTAAGACGCGGGTCTATTGACGGCGTAACGAGAGACATAAATAATCCTGTATTGACTGTTTTATACTATGGTAGTGACCAATGACTGATAAAGTCAATATAATGACCGATTCGGGTGCCGATATCGCCCAGGTAAGCCTGGCCGTCGCCACCCGCATTCGCAACTGGCGCAAAGAGAAAAAATTGTCGCTGGATGAGCTTTCACGCCGCGCCAGCGTCAGCAAAGGCATGCTGGTGGAGATTGAAAAAGGGGCGGCGAATCCCAGCATTGCCATTCTCTGCAAGCTGGCTGCCGCGCTGGGCGTTTCGGTGGCGGATATCGTAAACGTCTCCAGCGAGCCGCGGGTGCACGTCATAGAAGAAGCGGCGATCCCGGTTCTGTGGCAGGGCCCACAGGGCGGATATGCCCGGCTGCTCGCGGGCACGTCTGGCCCGGATATGATTGAACTCTGGCAGTGGGTAATGCATCCGGGGGAGCGTTTTACCTCACCGGGGCATCCGGCGGGAACGTTTGAGCTGCTGCATGTCACTGAGGGAGGATTGACCCTGACGGTCGAAGAGGCGGTCACGCAGGTGGCGGCAGGCGCTTCGGCGGTGGCGAAAACGGAAGCGGCACACGGCTACGCGAATGAGGGCGAAAATGTGTTGCGGTTTACCATGACGGTGGCGGAGTTTCACCGCTAAAAACGCCCCCTCCGTCAGGAGGGGGAGGGGATATCACGCTTCTTCCACGCTTACCCGCAGGGCTGCCAGCGCTTTACGCGCCGCTTTCAGCACCTGCTCACACTGTTCAACCGTCAGCGTCAGCGGCGGTTCAATGCGAATGGTCTTCGAGTTGTTGAGCGTTCCGGCAACCAGGACACGCTGGCGGAACATCTCGCTCGCGAAGCTGTAGCCGATTTCGTTGTCGACAAACTCAATGGCCATCAGCAATCCTTTACCCCGCGCATCCTGCACCAGATCCGGATATTCCCGGCCCAACTGGCGGAAACCGTCCAGCAGCATATCGCCTTTCTGTTCCGCCTGTGCAGGCAGGTTTTGATCCAGCAGCACGTTGATGGTCGCCAGCGCGGCCGCGCAGGCCAGCGGGTTACCGCCAAACGTCGTGGTGTGCAGGAACGGGTTGTCGAACAGCACCGAGAAGACCTCTTCGGTCGCCACCGTCGCGCCAATCGGCATCACGCCGCCGCCCAGCGCTTTTGCCAGACAGAGAATGTCCGGCTGGACGTTCTCATGCTCGCAGGCAAACATCTTGCCCGTACGCCCCATCCCGGTTTGGACTTCGTCGAGGATCAGCAGTGCGCCAAACTCATCGCACAACTGACGCACGGCAGGCAGATAGCCCTGCGGGGGCAGGATCACGCCGCCCTCACCCTGAATAGGCTCCAGGATCACCGCTGCCACGTCGTCGCCGGTTTTACGGCATTCGCTCAGCATGGTGCGCATAGCGCTAATGTCACCAAACGGCACGTGGCGGAAGCCCGGCAGCAGCGGCATGAACGGTTTGCGGAAAGTAGATTTGGCGGTAGCCGACAGTGCGCCCAGCGATTTTCCGTGGAACGCGCCGCTGGTGGCGATAAACGTGAATTTGCCGCGCGGCGACTGGTACGCTTTGGCGAGTTTAATCGCCGCTTCGACCGATTCCGTGCCGCTGTTGCTAAAGAAGCTGTACTTCAGTTTGCCGGGCGTTAAGGCCGCGAGCGTTTTCGCGAGCATAGCGCGAAGCGGATCGAGCAGTTCCTGGCTATGGAGAGGTTGTTTCGCAAGTTGATTCTGTACGGCGGAAACCACAACTGGATTACGGTGCCCCACGTTGAAAATTCCAAAACCACCCAGGCAATCTATAAACTCCTGTCCCTGGGTGTCGACAAGCGTATTAAGACTTCCCGCTTGCCACTCTACGGCTCCGTAATCCCCGCCGGCGGTAACAGATTTGCGATACTCCAAAAACCCTGGATTGACATGCTCTTTAAAGTAATCGATGACCTCTCGGTTAAGTTGTTTCATCTCCTCATGATCAAGCGTTCGCTTCTCAATGAGATTCAGTGCGTGCGCGGTACAGGCAAGAGCCGAGGCGCTGGAAGGTAACCTGTTCAAAATGTGCTCCTGGGGATCGCGTATCACATGATACTGGATTAAGTATTGCAGGGATTACGCCACTTCAGATGCCTTAACGAAAATCAGGATAAACACCAGGTTAACATTATGTTGCGCAAAATTTAATCATGCCGATATAACCGATACGGGATTTAGCGGTACGGCGGAAAAGGCCTGGGGAGGTGCGATTAAAAGGCCATTGCACTTATAGAGTGCAGACGCTGCGACTTAAGTGGGCGTTAACGCGTCATACTCTGCAGGTAATTTCTCTACGAAAGTATTTGAAATCAATGAATTATAAAATCTTACAAAAAGTGCGGTTTAAGTGAAATCTGCGATCTCTATCAACTTTAACAACTAAAGATAAATTCTTTACCGCCGAAAAAACATTAATCCACAAAATTAACATTCAAATAACCTGCAAGGGATGCTCACGATGTCCGCTCCAACCTTTGTCACCCAGAATGAATATCCTCTGGACGATGACACCACCTTAATGTCGACCACCGATATCCACAGTTACCTGACCCACGCCAACGACACCTTTGTGCAGGTGAGTGGCTATCAGCTTGATGAGCTGATGGGCCAGCCGCACAATCTGGTGCGCCACCCCGATATGCCAAAAGCGGCGTTTGCCGATATGTGGTACACCCTGCAAAAGGGCGAGCCGTGGAGCGGCATTGTCAAAAACCGACGTAAAAATGGCGACCACTACTGGGTGCGCGCCAACGCGGTGCCGATGGTGCGTCACGGGCAGGTGACGGGCTATATGTCGATTCGCACCAAAGCCACGGCAGAAGAGATTGCTGGCGTGGAGCCGCTCTATCGTGCTCTAAATGACGGGCGCTGCAAGAAACGTATTCACAAAGGACTGGTGGTAAGGAAAGGCTGGCTGGGGAAACTTCCGGCAATGCCGCTGCGCTGGCGCGTGCGCAGCGTGATGGCGGGGTTGTTTGCGGTGCTGGCTGCCACACTGGTGGCCACCTCAGCGGGTGCGTACCCGCTGGCTGCCGCCGCGGTAGTCATGTTGCTGGGCACGCTGCTGTTCGAGCAGCAGATTGTTCGTCCGATCGAAAACGTGGCGCGTCAGGCGCTGAAAGTCGCCACCGGCGAGCGCAACAGCGTGCAGCACCTGAACCGCAGCGACGAGCTGGGGTTGACCCTGCGTGCGGTCGGGCAACTGGGGCTGATGTGCCGCTGGTTGATTAACGATGTGTCAAGCCAGGTGGTGAGCGTGCGTGATGGCAGCGACAGGCTGGCAAAGGGGAATGAAGATCTGAACGATCGGACGCGTCAGACCGTGGCCAATGTGCAGCAGACCGTGGCGACAATGAACCAGATGGCCGCCTCCGTGCAGAGTAATTCAGAAACCGCCGCCGAAGTGGACAAGCTGTCAGTGGCCGCCAGCAGCGCGGCGACCAAAGGCGGAAACGCGATGCAGACGGTGGTGAAAACCATGGATGACATCGCGGATAGCACGCAGCGGATTGGCTCGATTACCTCCCTTATTAACGACATCGCGTTTCAGACCAATATTCTGGCGCTGAATGCGGCGGTGGAGGCGGCAAGAGCCGGTGAGCAGGGGAAAGGCTTTGCGGTTGTCGCCGGCGAAGTGCGCCATCTCGCCAGCCGTAGCGCCAGTGCAGCCAACGATATTCGCAAGCTGATTGATGCCAGCGCCAGCAAGGTGCAGTCCGGCTCTGATCAGGTTCATGCCGCCGGTCGTACAATGGATGATATCGTCGAGCAGGTGAAAAACGTGACGCAGCTTATCGCGCAGATCAGCCACTCCACCTCTGAACAGGCTACCGGCTTGTCAGAGCTCACCCGTGCGGTGGCCGAGCTGGACAGCATCACGCAGAAAAATGCCGATCTGGTTGAGGAAAGTGCCCACATATCCGCAATGGTGAAGCATCGCGCCGGGCGTCTTAAGGATGCGGTAACCGTGCTCCATTGAGCCAGTAAGGTTCCAGAAAGCCGTTTATTTCATCAGGAATAAGCGGCTTTATTTTTTCTGAATGTAATTATTAATGTCTTTTATTGTTAACTTTATATTAAGTAACTAAAGAAAGCACATCAGATATTTACCCCAGCCTAAGTCCGTTTTCCCCGATGCTATTTTGAAAATGCCTCATCTAAGGGTGAGGTAACGATCGATTTGCGGATATTAATAGTCTACACCTATCCATTGCCGTGATTATGAAATAAAAAAACGATCAAAGTCATAAAGTTAGCGGTTTCGTTACCGATAACGGTGATCGTTTGAGAAATAATCACATCGATGGAGAAAATATGTTCTTACATGACGTAAAGATCGGCACGAAATTATTTCTGGCGTTTGGATTCTTTATTGTCCTGATGGTGGTCAGTGCGAGTTTATCCTTGCTAAGCCTGAACCGGGCGAACAACGGAATGCAATCCATCATTACCCGTGATTATCCGACCACGGTAAAAGCGAACCAGTTAATCGACAACTTCCAGGAATTTATTGGCACTCAGCAGCTGATGTTACTGGATGAACAGGGAACGTATACAGCGCAGTCACAGCAGCGTCTTAAAGCGATCAGCGAACAGATTACGGTGATCCTCGGCGAGCTGAATACTGCGCTGCAGGATCCAGAATCACAGCGGGTTCTTGCTGAGATACGCGGCGTGCGTCAGCAGTATCTGGACTCGCGTTATCGCATTTTGCAGGCGGTGCAGAATAACGATCGGGCGGGCGCTATTCAGGAGATGATGACCAACACCCTGAAGCTACAGCAGGCCTATAAAGCCAACGTGCAGGCGCTGATCGCGATTCAGAACCAGGAAATGCAAAGCGCAGGAGTGCAGGTCGAGGGCGATTTCAAATCGAACCGCCTGCTGCTGATCCTGATCACGCTCTTTAGCGTCGCGACCGGCAGCCTGATTGGCTGGTTTATCGTGCGCTCAATCACGCGTCCGCTGGGCGAGGCGGTGGATTTTGCAAAAGCCATTGCTGAAGGCGATCTGACCGGCAGCATCACGCCGCACGGTAAAGACGAAACCGGCCTGCTGCTGCATGCGCTGATGGAGATGAAAACGCGTCTGCTGGACATTGTGCAGCAGGTCCAGACCGGTTCGGAGAATATCTCGAGTGCCGCCGCGCAGATTGTCGCGGGGAACCAGGATCTTGCCGCGCGCACCGAAGAGCAGGCCAGCTCTGTTGAACAAACCGCTGCCTCGATGGAGCAGATCACGGCGACGGTAAAAAACACCGCCTCACACACCGGAGAAGCAACTCACCTCTCGGCGGACGCCGCCATGGTGGTCAAAAACAACGGCGAGATGATGAAGCAGGTCACCAGCAAAATGCGCCTGATTAACGAGACCTCTCACCGGATGTCCGACATCATCGACCTGATCGATGCCATCGCTTTCCAGACCAACATTCTGGCGCTGAACGCGGCGGTGGAAGCGGCACGTGCGGGCGAGCACGGTCGTGGTTTTGCGGTGGTGGCGGGCGAAGTGCGTCAGCTTGCGCAGAAGAGTGCGTCATCCGCCAGTGAAATTCGTCAGCTGATCGAAAGTTCTACCAGCCAGACGCAGGACGGGATGAACCTGGTCGAGAAAGCGAGCGAGTTGATTAACGGTATGGTCGGCAACGTGGAAGAGATGGATGTCATTCTGCGTGAGATCCGCCAGGCCAGCCATGAGCAGACGGAAGGGATCTCGCAGATTAACAGCGCGATCGGCCTGATTGATGCCACCACGCAGCAGAACTCCGCCCTGGTGGAGGAGTCTGTCGCGGCAGCAGCGTCCCTGAACGAACAGGCGATGCACCTGAAAGACCTTGTCCGCGTCTTCCGCGTGAGCGATCGCGTACCGGCTTAATCCAGCTGGGAGATCTCCAGCGCTGCGCGGTCGATCACGCCGATGATCTGCTTAAGCTGCGCATCGCTGAGTTCGCCCTGGTTCACCTTCAGGTCTAACACCGCTTTGAAGTTATCCAGAGCCCGCTTCATTTGCGGGTTTTTTCTCAGCTGGAAGCCGACGGAGCGCGCTTTGATACGCGCCTGAATTTGCGCCAGCTGCTCCTGATTTTCATCCAGCCACTGCTGACCGGCCACGGTAATCGCAATTCTCTTGCGGCCATTCTCTTCTTCGGTGATGGTGATATAGGTCTGATCCTGAAGGTAATCGAGGGTCGGGTAGATAACGCCAGGGCTTGGGGTGTAATTCCCCTGCGTCATGTTCTCGATCGCCTTGATCAACTCGTAGCCATGGCTCGCGTTGTGGGTCAGGATATCCAGTATCACCAGACGCAGATCGCCGTGACCAAAAAAGCGTGGTCGGCGTCCGCCGCCGTCGTGTTCGTTTCGCATACTCATCCCTTCAAATTGATATATCTAAACTATATCTTAGATATATTCAGATGCAATCTAAAAGATCTTGCATTCTTGCTGATTAGCAATCATTATCATTTAAAATTGATTTAGATATATCGTATTCACCTGAGAAGGGTCTCACCATGACATCCACCCGTTACCCACAACGTGTTCGTAATGATCTCCGTTTTCGCAAGCTGGACGTGCTTCGCGTTGAGCGTGTCAGCGCAGGTTTCCAGCGCATTGTTTTAGGCGGCGAGGCGCTGGAGGGCTTTAGCTCTCGCGGTTTCGACGACCACACAAAAGTGTTTTTCCCGGCCCCGGGAGCGACCTTTGTACCACCGGTTGTTACCGATGAAGGTATCGACTGGGGCGACGGTGTGCGTCCGCAGGCGCGAGACTATACACCCCTGTACGATGCCGAACGGCATGAGCTGGTGCTCGATTTCTTCATACACGATGGCGGCGTTGCAAGTCACTGGGCGACAGAGGCAAAAGTGGGTGACACGCTCACGATTGGCGGCCCGCGCGGTTCGCTGGTTGTGCCGGAAGATTATGCCTGGCAACTGTACGTGTGCGATGAATCCGGCATGCCCGCGCTGCGCCGTCGCCTGGAAAGCATCGCAACACTGCCGGTTCGCCCGGACATTCATGCGGTGGTGACGGTCGGTGATGCGTCGTATCAGGACTATCTGGCCCATCTGAGCGCGTTCAACATCACCTGGGTTGTCGGCCACAGCGAACAGGCGGTGGCCGAGCGTCTGGCGGCGTTGACGGTGCCTGCGGAAGATTATTTTATCTGGCTGACCGGGGAAGGGAAGGTGGTGAAAAACCTGAGCCGTCAGTTTGAAACCGACGCAATCGACCAGCAGCTGGTGCGTGCCAGTGCATACTGGCACGCTAAATAATCAGGCTGCGGACTCCAGCTGCGCTTCGCTCACCTGATGTTCGAGCGAGGCGCGAACGTCGTGCAGCGCCTTCTCCTGCTGGGCAAAGTAGGCTTCCATATTGCTCAGCGACGAGACCAGCAGCCAGGACTCCTCTTTCTCCAGCTCCGCCAGCTCGTTCACTAACGTGTCAATCTGCTCGCGAACCTGCGCCATTTTTTTGCGGATACGTTCCAGATCGTTCAGCCTGTCGCTGGCCATCAGCGGCTCAAAGCCCTGCTGCAGACGTGCCACCAGCGAACGAATGGCTTTAACGTCACCACGCTGTTTGGCCTGGTTGAGTTGCACCATCATCGCGTTGGCCTCTTCTTTCAGATCGTCAGCGACCAGGTCCGGATGGCAGAGCTTGCTCGCCTGACGCCAGAGACGCTTCAGTTCGTTCTGATCTTCCTCGGAGAGGTTCTTGCCTTTACGCAGACGCATTTCGGCATCGTGATGCTGCTCGCGGTATTTCTCGTACTCTTCATTGGCCTCGTCGCGCGCCTGACGTGCAGGCTCTTCTTCGCGCGTTAAGCCACTCTCCAGCTCCAGCGCTTCGGCCAGCAGGTTAGCAATCAGATTGATTTGCTGCTGCAGTTGCTTACGCGCCTCGGCGGCCTGTACGGAATCCGCAGGCAGATCGCGCCAGCGCTGGGTCAGCATCGCCAGCACCTCCACCGCCTGCGCCATATAGCGCTGGCAGCGACGGTAGTCTTCCTCACGTCGACGCGCCTCCGCCTGTTGACGTCGCAGGTTCAGCTCCGCCAGCGTTTTACGCAGGGCGAGGATCTGCTGCATCAGCGGTCCGAGGCGGGAGAAATAGAGATCGTTGAATTCATCGAGCTGTTGCACGCGGGCATTGCGACGGTCAATCAAATCCCTGAGGCGCTCTTCCAGCGCTTTTAGCTCCATCTTGCTGGCCGCCACCTGCGGGTCACGCCATTGCGTCATGGCGCGCTGGCCCTGTAGCCAGGCAGCGATCGCCGCCATGGCAACGGTATAGTTTTTCTGCTCAAGCGCCGCGACGATTGCCTGTAGCTCATCGTCAAACGCTTCATTTTTCAGCCGTGTCAGCTGGCTCTGGATGATGTCGTCGTCTTCCAGTTCAATCGCATTTTTTATGATTTCTAGCCGTTTGATCGGTGTGCTCATGATGCCTTTCGCTTTGGCGCTTAAGTATTTGAGTTAAGGTTAATTGTTGTAAACGCTACAGGAAATAATACACACGGATGATGATCGGCGCGATGGGGGATTTCTTTAGTTTTTAGGGTTTGTGAAGAAGAGTGGCACGAACAGGAAGCCGAAAGGCTGGCGGGGGAGCGTTGGCCCCGGTTCTTGTTCTGCCAGTCCTGAAGGAATACCTAAGGCTGAATGCCCTGCATAGCGAAATCGAATGATGCCATACGTACCATACGACCCGCCATCAGTTCACCTCGCTGTAGATGCCCACCACACGGCCCAGTGTTTTTATCTCATCGATACCGCATTCAAAGGGGACTTTGCCGCCCGCGACGTGGAGTTTTTTCCCCGGCAGCAGGGTTAAATCACGAAGACTGATAGTGCCTTCAATCTCAACCAGCCATAGCCCGTCGGTTAATGACGCCCCTTTTTCAACAAAGTGGAGCTTTGCCTCAGACCGGACTGCGATACCGCGAGTGAGCGGTTTGCTAAAGAGATGTGAATCGATACTCAAAGTGGAATTTTCTTCCAGCTGACCATCACTGAGAGTGAATGTTACAACAGCAACGGGATCGCCAGGCGCAGGGTTACCTTCAAACTGGGCACCCTGTCCGGTCATCAACCAGCGCAGGCTGGCCCCTGTGTCCAGTGCACATTGTACCGCGAAGTCGTAGGAGATGGTGCCGCGCGCGTAGCGGTTCTGAAGGGAACTGGCGGCAATATTGAAGTGCCGAGCCAGCTGGATTTTTTGGGTAAAACCATATACCTGACAGATTCTATCGAGTAACTCTTCATTATTCACTTGAGAATCTAAAATCAAAATATATTCCTTTGGGTATTTACTAATACTCAATTGGGTATTAGTATCAATGCGAATTCGGGCAATCAGCGGCAGAAGTTGGCAAACAGAGGCTAATGATTGCAGACATTATCAAAATGGGAATCATGCAACATGGCTTCTGAAATCGCAATCATCAAAGTGCCAGCCCTGTCGTTAGGCTGGCGCAGTTCGCTGCGCTGGAAAGTGGCGTAACGAGTAGGCCAATCCCGTTTTCAGCCCGTTACGGGTGAGTAATTCACACAGTGTGAATCAACGCGAGGGACGTTATGGCAATAGAAGCGACACGTGCAACGGTCCCACTCAAGGTGGGGGCACGTCTTTCCGGGCTTAATCACGTGGCCGAACTGCGTGCCAGGTACTGGGGCGATAACGAGAAAGCGCTGGCGCGGTTTTTGGCCGAGATGCGTGATAAGCGCGATCCCAGTTTTGAGGAGAATAACAGGGCGCTGGCGGCCATCTTTTTCCTGGCTAAATTACCCGCCGCCCGTCACGAATGCGGTATCAACGAGCTGACGACTGAGGAGAAAAGAGCGCTTATCGGAGCCATGAATCATTTCCGTGCAGTCGTGAGTTTATTTCCTGAACGGCTGACCATGCCGCTTTAATCCACCCCAAAACGTAATGGCGTAAACCCGCCGGGCATTTTATTGCCTGAATTAAGGAGAATGAGTGATGCGAAATAGCGAAAACCGCACTTTTCTGAACGGGCGCGAGGAACTCCAGCACCTGCTGGTGCAGGCGAAGATGGAGGAGCGCAGGGCACTCGCACTCGCCGTCTCCCTGCGGCTGGAGGCTTTAGCCAGTCACATCTATAAGACCGGAATGTGTGGCGAAGACGCAGCGGAACTGCTGTGTCACGAGGCTGCCCGTTACGAACGCGAATCCCAGGAGCTGCACTGATGGCCGATTTTATCGATCTGGCGCAGGAGCGTGAGCTTGAAGATCGCGAACGTCATATTAATAGCGCCCGCCAGCGATGCGCATCGCCCTCGCGTTTTACCTGCGAGGAGTGCGACATCCCCATCCCCGAGGCGCGGCGAAAGGCGTTACCTGGAGTGGCCTTATGCGTCACCTGCCAGGAGATAACGGAGCTGAAAAACAAACATTTCCGGGGAGGATAAATTGGTGATGTCATTTGCTTATCCGTGGAATGAACCCCGATCGGCTATTGCCAGCCCCTACCTGACTCACCCCCAATTACAGCGTCGCGACCGTCTGTTCGCGGCGCTGCTGCAAGCCAGAAAAGCGCTCGCTCTGCAGCCTGACTGCGTGCGTTTTGACGTCTGGCGCACGGTTGATGCTCTTGAACTCCATCAGGGCAGCCTGCGAGCCAATGCCTTTTTGATTCGGTTCTGCAACAGGGTATTACCACGTCTGCAGCAGGTCTCTGCACGGTATGCCTGTTCAGGTGTTGACCGTAACGTCTCCACCGCCGTTTTTGGTGGACACTTCGACACGCCGCTTTCGCAATATCTTGCATCGCGGATGGTTACGCTGATTGCCCGCTTCAACCGTCTCCCGGATATGTCCCGCGCCGATATTGATTTGCTGGCCGCTGACATCGCTGGCTTTATTCGTTCCGAGCTGGCGAATATCAATGACGCTGGCCTCGGCGAATTTCAAACCCTTCATGTCTGGTATCAGCGCGCTGGATTAATCACCCGCCAGTTCAATGTACTGCCTCCTCACTGGGAGCGCGTGTCGAAGATACTCTTTAACAAAGAGGACATTGCGCCAGCGGTGATCCGCATGTTTTCCGAAGACTGGTGGCGTGGACGACTGCGTCGCATGGCGGCCGCCTGGCGTGAGCATGTGCAGATTGCACTTGGAAACGTCAGCAAAAAGAAGTCTGCCTATGCAAGTAAACGCTGCATCACTGACTGGCGTGAACAGAAGCGGCGCACGCGTGAATTTCTTAAAGGTCTGGAACTGGAGGATGAAGAGGGCAACCGTATAAGCCTGATTGCCAGGCACGATGGCTCGGTGGCCAATCCCGCGATACGTCGCTGCGAACTGATGACCCGCATCCGCGGGTTTGAAAATATCTGCCATGAGCTTGGCTACGTGGGCGAGTTCTATACCTTAACCGCGCCGTCGAAATATCACGCCACCCTGAACACCGGCTATCGTAACGGCAAATGGAACGGGGCGAGCCCTGCGGATACACAAAGCTACCTGACAAAACTGTGGGCGCGGATCCGGGCAAAACTCCACCGGCAGGCGATTCGTCTGTTTGGCATCCGCGTTGCTGAACCCCACCATGACGGTACGCCTCACTGGCACATGCTGATGTTCATGCTGCCCGAAAACGTTGAGCGCGTTCGCCGCATTATGGAGGAATACACACAGGAGGAAGACGCTTTTGAACTGCAAAGCGATAACGTCAGAAAAGCTCGCTTTCACGCTGAAGCTATAGACCCGCAAAAGGGCAGCGCCACCGGTTATATCGCTAAATACATCTCCAAGAATATCGACGGCTATGCCCTTGATGGCGAGACAGATAACGAAAGCGGCGAGTTGCTTAAAGTGACTGCATCTGCTGTTTCGGCCTGGGCGGCGCGCTGGCATATCCGTCAGTTTCAGTTTATCGGCGGTGCACCGGTGACCGTCTACCGCGAGCTGCGCCGTTTGACTGATACGCAGGCCGCACACGGTCTGAGCGTAGAATTTGCGGCAGCGCATGATGCCGCGGACGCCGGAGACTGGGCAGGATACGTCAATGCACAGGGAGGACCGTTTGTCCGTCGGGACGCGTTGCAGGTGCGCACGCTGTATGAGCCCCGTGCCGAATATAATCAGTACGGCGAAGAACGAGTCTGTATTCGCGGCGTTTACGACGCCGCACTCGGCCCGGGCTCGCCGATTTTGACCCGCCTCACGCAGTGGAAAATTGTGCCGAAGCGTGCCGTTGATTTGGCCGTTGACCTTAACGGCACCGCTGCGCGTTCTTGGAGTTCTGTCAATAACTGTACGGTGAGCGACGTCTCTCAACCCCTCAGCCGGCGTGCGAGACGCGCGTTAGCCGCACGCATAACCCTCCCCAGACCGGTTGCAAAGACTCCCTTTGTCTATGACAAGGATCCGCAGAACGGAGTGGCAGAGAGAGTGATTGATGAGATACGGCTCGCCACCGGAATAACGATCAGCCGGGGGGAAGCCCTGCATCTTATGGCGGGGGGCATTAGCCGTTTTAACGACAAATGGTGCCGGGGATCTGCAGACGGATCGCTATTTCCTGCGGCACCGTCTTATCAGCAAAAGGCCCGGAAAATCCTTGAACGTATGAGGTATTTAACGCATTTGATAAGCAAAGGGATTCGCTAATCTTCATCGATATCATGTACATACCTCGCATGGTTCTGATTTTTTGCTTCACTCTTTTTATGAATACATGATACTGTATGTTTATACAGTATCTCGTGGTGGAGGTTGTGTGGACAGAGAGTTGAACGAGCAAGTCATGATTGAACGCGTCGAGATGATTGCGCGGCTGACGACAGAAGGAACGTGTCAGGAAAGAGATCGTGAAATTGCCCTGAATTTGATCGCTGAGATTGCGAGAGGAAATTTAATCAGGAACAACGCGTTTACCGTGGTTTTCTCGGCATCACCCGTTCCGGACAGAATCAAAAAGAGGCGAGCGTGCGGGTGAACATTACCCTGGATAAGGATCAGCTTATTGGTCCGTCCGTCGTGGAGGCGTTTCAGGATGAATTAACCCGCAGGATAAGATCCGTTTTTCCGTCAACGCTGGTTACCGTCAAAAAAGGATCCATGACCGGCGTGGAGTTGCAGGGGATTGAAAGAGAGGCCGATCGCGAAGCGCTGGACAATATCCTCCGGGAAGTCTGGGAAGACGAGAGCTGGCGCTAGGCCCTCTGCCATCTCGCGGGCAGTCTGTTGTGTCCGCGATTGTCCATCCTGCAGCGATAGCAAAAAGGGCGCCAGCGCTGGAAACTCAACGGTACCTGGAAATCCGGATGTTGGGAGCGTCTGATGAAAATCTATGCAATGCAGGGGGACACGCTTGATGCCATCTGTGCCCGTTATTATGGGCGCACGGCAGGGGTGGTTGAAACCGTTCTGAACGCCAATTCTGGCCTCGCGGAGTTGGGGGTCATCTTACCTCATGGCACGCCGATAGACATGCCAGAGGTTGATAGCGCACCGACTAAAGAATCAGTGAACCTATGGGACTGAGTCTTGAGAAAATCACCACGTTTATCGCCTACTGGCTGGCCGTAGCGCTGGCCTGGTTCGGGGCGATGTCTCCTGAAAAAGTCGCGCTATACGTGGGAAGCCTCTGCGCCATTTTTACCGCGCTGACGAATTACTGGTTTAAGCGGAAAACCTATCGCTATCTGACCTCTCTTGGACTCGATAAGAAGAGTATTCGTGAACTCAATCATTAAGCGTTGCAGCGCCGCGGGCGTACTGGCCCTGGCGGTGCTGATGCCTGACTTCCGGTTACTGAACACCTCACCGGAGGGGTTGGCGCTCATTGCTGATCTCGAAGGGTGTCGCCTGTCGCCTTATCGTTGCAGTGCGGGCGTATGGACATCAGGCATTGGCCATACGTCAGGCGTCGTGCCGGGACGGGAAATTACAGAGCGTGAGGCGGCAGCGAACCTTGTTGTCGACGTGATGAACGTTGAAAGACGGCTGGCTGTATGCGCACCGGTGGAGATGCCGCCCCGTGTCTATGATGCGCTGGTGAGTTTTGCCTTTAACGTTGGAACAGGGGCTGCCTGCCGTTCCACGCTGGTGTCATTCATTAAGCGTAAACAGTGGCCGCAGGCGTGCAATCAGCTTACCCGCTGGGTGTACGTCAATGGGGTCAAAAATGCCGGACTGGAAAACCGTCGAGCTCGTGAGAAGGCCTGGTGCCTGAAGGGGATGCCATGAAACCTCTTCTGCTGGTACTGGCCGTTCTGCTGGCCATCACGCTGTGGTTTCGTCATGACAACGTGAACCTGTCCCGCTCTCTTGCTAAAGCCAACCAGATCGCCCGCGATCAAAAAAACACTATCAACACGCTGCTTCAGCAGTTATCCGAAGCACAGCGGATTGCCAGGTCGAACGAAGATGCGCAGGTCAGGCTCCGCGAGGATCTTGCTGCCGTCGGCGAGGAGATGGCACGACGCGAAGCGGCTATCGGGAAATGGGTAAATGAAAATGAAGAGTTACGCCGCTGGTATAACGCTCAGCTGCCTGATGCTGTGCGCAGGTTGCACACCCGCGCCGCCTGCGCCTCCGCAGCACATTGTTTACAACGCCTGCCCGAAGGTGAGCGCCTGTCCGATGCCGGGAAGTGAGCCCATCACCAACGGCGATCTCAGTGCTGATATTCGTCGGCTTGAGCATGCCCTTATCGCCTGCGCGCTGCAGGTCGAAACCATAAAAGACTGTCAGGATAAACTCGATGCACAAACTCAACAGCCTGCGTCAGGCATTAATTGACGCCGTTCCCCAACTGAACGATCACCCTGATCATCTGCAGATGTCGGTGGGGAGCGGAAATATTGACGCCCGCCTCGCGTCCTCGCTCTCCTTTGAAAAAAAGTATGAACTGAAAGCGAATATCAGTAGCTTCGCCGGCGACAGCGAGGGGATCTCCGTCCCGGTACTGGCCTGGCTGCGTGAAAATCAGCCAGATATTTTTACCCTCGATGACGGGCGAAAAAACGGGTTTCTCTTTGGCGTCACCTTCAACGACGACGGTACGGCAAATATCAGCTTTAGCCTGCAGCTCACCGAGCGCATTCTTGTTTCGCAGGAGCAGGGAACGTTGCATGCCACCTATTCCCCGGAGCCGCCGTTGCCAGAGCCCGTCACACGTCCGCTGGAGCTGTATATCAACGGTGAACTGGTCAGTCAGTGGAAAGCGTAAGTTCACCACGCTGATGGCTGTCCAGCCATCAGCGTGAACGATTGTTGTTTCATCCCGCATAAAACCCCGTCTCGTTGCTGCCGATCCCCCTGAAGGGCATCCTCTTCTCATGAATACACTCACTTCCATGCACGGTATCGCTCGCGCGATCCGTAACCTGATTCGTATCGGTGTTGTCACCGATGTTGACCTCAACAGAGGGCTCTGCCGCGTCCAGTCCGGAGGGATGAAAACCACCTGGCTGAACTGGCTGACCTGTCGCGCCGGCCGTTCGCGCGTGTGGTGGGCACCGTCCGAGGGAGAACAAGTGCTGCTGCTGGCCATCGGCGGTGAGCTTGATACCGCCTTCGTGCTGCCAGGTATCTTTTCCGATGACCACCCGGCGCCGTCAGGTTCCCCTGACGCACTCCACGTCTCGTTCCCTGATGGGGCGGTTATCGAGTACGAGCCCGGGAGCGGAGCACTCACGGCCACAGGCATTAAAACGGCTGACATCACAGCCTCTGAATCACTCACCGCCACCGTACCGGTGGTCCTGGTGAAGTCTGAGACGCGCATCACCCTGGATACACCTGAGGTGGTGTGTACCAACAAGCTAATTACCGCCTCTCTTGAAGTGCAGAAGGGCGGGGTAATGGCCGGCAATATTGAGCATTCCGGCGGTAAATTCACCTCCAATGGGGTGCAGGTGGACAACCATGCTCACGGCAGTGTGCAAAGCGGCGGAAGCTGGACTAAGGGGACGCAATGACGGTGCGCTACAGGGGAATGAACAGTCAGACCGGGCTCAGCATTTCAGAGGCTGAACATATCAGACAAAGCGTGCGGGACATTCTGGTCACGCCGATTGGCTCGCGGGTGATGCGCCGCGAGTACGGTTCACTGCTGGCGGCAATGATCGACAGGCCGCAGAGTCCGGCGCTGCGCCTGCAAATCATGGCCGCATGTTACTCCGCTATCCAGAAATGGGAGCCGCGGATCAGCCTGACGGCCATCACTTTCGAACGTTCGGAGAATGACGGGACGTTGTATGTCGATCTCACCGGCACCCGCCAGACCTCCGGACATTCCTTTTCTATCACTATTTCATTGAGTTAAACGCTATGGCTATTGTTGATCTGAGCCAGCTCGCCGCGCCGGATGTCGTGGAGGAGGTGGATTACGAAACGCTGCTGGCAGAACGAAAGGCCACTTTTGTCTCGCTCTATCCTGAAGAAGAGCAGGAGGCAATTGCACGAACGCTGACGCTTGAGTCAGAGCCGATTGTGAAACTGCTGCAGGAGAATGCGTATCGGGAAGTTATCTGGCGCCAGCGCGTTAACGAGGCCGCGCGTGCGGTCATGCTGGCCTACGCCACCGGTAGCGATCTCGACCAGCTTGGAGCTAACGCTAACCTTGCGCGTCTGGTGATAACGCCTGCCGACGACACGACGTTTCCGCCCACGCCGGCGGTGATGGAGTCTGACACCGACTTTCGTTTGCGTATCCAGCAAGCCCCGGAAGGGCTGAGCGTGGCGGGATCGACGGGGGCTTATCAGTTCCATGGCCGCAGCGCGGATGGCCGGGTAGCGGACATCTCTGTCATCAGTCCTCAGCCTGCGAACGTTACCGTCTCCGTGCTGTCCCGGGAGAATAACGGCGTGGCGTCTGAAGAGCTGCTGGCCATTGTTCGCAACGCGCTGAACGATGAGGACGTCAGGCCCGTTGCCGATCGTGTGACCGTTCAGTCCGCCAGCATTGTCGACTACAACATTGCGGCTTCTCTTTTTCTCTTCCCAGGTCCCGAAAGCGAGCCAGTGCTCAACGCGGCAAGGGCCCGGCTGCAGGCCTATATAACGGCACAGCACCGGCTCGGGCGGGATATTCGTAAGTCCGCCATTTACGCTGCACTGCATGTTGAGGGTGTACAACGCGTCGAACTGACCGCGCCTGCGGCCGATATTGTGCTTGATGAAACCCAGGCCTCATGGTGCAGCCAGTACAGCGTAACCGTTGGGGGAAACGATGAGTAATGCCCGATTGTTACCGGTGGGGTCGTCGCCGCTTGAGGTCGCGGCGGCGCGCGCCTGTGCCGACATTGAGAATACCCCCGTCCCGCTTCGTCACCTCTGGAATGCCGACACCTGTCCGGCAAATCTGTTGCCCTGGCTGGCGTGGGCGTTTTCGGTTGACCGCTGGGATGAAAACTGGCCGGAGGCTACCAAGCGCGATGTTATCCGCAATGCATGGTTTATCCATGCACACAAAGGAACGATTGGCGCAGTACGCCGCGTGGTGGAGCCACTTGGCTATCTGATCAACGTGACGGAGTGGTGGCAAACCAACGACCCGGCAGGCACGTTTCGCCTGGACATTGGCGTGCTGGAAACCGGCATCACCGAAGAAATGTATTACGAAATGGAGCGGCTTATTGCTGATGCAAAGCCTGCCAGCCGACATCTTATCGGCCTCAATATCATTCAGGATGTTCCGGGCTATCTCTATACCGGTGCCCTGAGCTATGACGGCGACATCATCACGGTTTACCCCGGATAAGTGAGAGCACAATGACAGTGAAGTATAAAACGGTTATCACCAAAGCCGGCGCCGAAAAACTGGCTGCCGCAACCGTCCCGAACGGGAAGAAAGTGAATTTTACGGCGATGGCGGTGGGTGATGGCGGCGGGCAACTCCCGACGCCAAATGCCAGCCAGACGAAACTCATCAATGAGGTCTGGCGTCATGCGCTGAACAAAATCAGCCAGGACAAAAAGAATAAAAATTATGTCGTGGCGGAGCTGCTGATCCCTCCTGAGATCGGCGGGTTCTGGATGCGTGAAATGGGGCTCTATGATGATACCGGGACGCTGATTGCTGTCGGCAATATGGCTGAAAGTTACAAACCTGCACTCGCTGAAGGATCGGGACGTGCGCAGACTGTGCGTATGGTCATCATG
This sequence comes from Enterobacter cloacae complex sp. 394I7, assembly GCF_057320345.1. Lineage (NCBI taxonomy): Bacteria > Pseudomonadati > Pseudomonadota > Gammaproteobacteria > Enterobacterales > Enterobacteriaceae > Enterobacter > Enterobacter cloacae complex sp. 394I7. Next base: position 59,968 of record NZ_JBXWCR010000002.1, read on the forward strand.
GTGAGTGATATCGCTTCGGTTGAGTTGACGATTGACACCTCAACGGTGATGGCGACGCAGGATTACGTCGACGACAAACTTACCGAGCACGAGCAGTCCCGACGCCATCCTGATGCTTCTCTGACGGCAAAAGGTTTTACTCAGCTCAGTAGTGCGATCGACAGTGTCTCTGAAGTCGTTGCCGCGACGCCAAAAGCGGTGAAGGTCGCGTATGACCTGGCTAAAGGGAAATATACAGCTCAGGATGCCAGCACGGCACAAAAGGGTATCGTCCAGCTCAGTAGTGCGATCGACAGCGTGTCTGAGGTGCTGGCCGCAACGCCTAAAGCGGTAAAGGCCACCTATGACCTGGCCAAAGGGAAATATACGGCTCAGGATGCCAGCACGGCACAAAAAGGTATCGTCCAGCTCAGCAGCGCCATTGACAGTGTATCTGAGACGCTGGCCGCGACGCCGAAAGCGGTGAAGGCTGCGTATGACAATGCTAATGGACGCGTGCCGTCAGGGCGTAAAGTAAATGGGCGGCCATTGACTAGCGATATCAATATTACGGCACAGGATATTTTTAACGGTCAGGCAGTGGGGATTGGCAATGCTGAAGATTTGAATGCCTACACCATGCCGGGACTATATTATCAGCCAGCGAATGCACAGGCCCAAACGGGTAAGAATTACCCAGAGTCGAATGCCGGTTCACTTGAGGTTTATAAACACGCGGGTATTACGCAGGTTTATCGGATCTACAACAACTCTCGCGCTTACATCCGCACGCTCTACAGTGGAACGTGGTCAGCCTGGACTAAACAGTATGATGCTGTAAATAAACCAACCGCTGGTGAAGTTGATGCTGTTTCAGCGTCACAAGGCGGAGCATTTCAGAGAACTGTAAATTTTAATGGCGGTCTGAGCGTGCGAAGTGCTACCGGGATTTTTTCTGGGGGCGATGCAGCAAGTTTTTCTGATAACAATATGCTATTGAAATCGTGGTATGGGATTGGATTTTATTGCACCTTAACCTCAGCAGGTGGTCCAGAAGCGGGTATTACAGGGTACATCAATACCCGCAACGGTCGCCTTGAGATGAAGGAGCGAATCATTCCAGGCGATTATGCCAACTTCGATGAACGATATCTCAAGTTAGCTGGGGGGAGGCTTAGCGGGAATCTGGAGATTAATAATAACGCGCCCATCATTACTTTTTCTGAATCCGATACTGGGAAAAAGTATTTTATAGTTGCTGATGGGAGTGGGTTTCGTATTAATGAAGATTCAACTGGCGGTAATTTTGTTATTTCTTATGCCGGGGCAAGCAAGCAACTAAGAACAATTGGTCAATTTGTGCCTGGTGATTATGCCAATTTTGACGCCCGCTATTACACGAAAGCGCAGTCAGATGCCGGTTATATGCCTAAAACCAGTGCGTATACTAAAACCGAAAGTGATGGACGTTTTCAGGCGAAAGGCAGCTACACACCTGCTGGCCAGGCTTATACCAAAGCTGAATCGGATGCTCGTTATGGAACGGGAAGAACCACGACGGGTAACAATAGCGCTTATTACACCCATGGCAATGGCACTGTTTTTATGCAGGCAGTTAGAAGTATTGCAGTAGGCAATAACACAGCTGTGACTGTCACCCTGCCAACGTCATTCCCTAATGGTATTTTAGGTACTGGTGTCAGTTATTTTGGAAGCGGTGGTAATAATTCCGATTCATTTTATCTTTGCACACCTGTTGGGAAAAATCAGGTGAAAATAGAAACGCATAACTGTAACGGTACATTTTCATTAATTGTGGCAGGCTATTGAGATGAAAAAATATTTTAGTAACTCAGATAGCAGCTTTTATCTTGAAGACACTATTCAGGTTTACGAAGCTCAAGGTATTGCTGTTCCTCCAGATTTGAAGGAGATCTCAGAACAGGAATACGAATCTTTCATGGTATCACCTGACAGGATGACCCCTCATTACAATGTTAATAAAAGTTGCATGGAATGGGTTGAAATTGCCCCGCCATCACATGAAGAGTATATTTATAATGCCCAGTCAATGAAGTCGAGGTTATTGTCTCTGGCGACACAAGCTATCTCACCTCTTCAGGATGCCGTTGATTTATCTATGGCGACTGAAGCGGAAATTCTCTCTTTACAGCAGTGGAAGAAATACCGGGTATTGCTTAATCGTGTTGATACCAACAACGCACCGGATATTATCTGGCCTGACGCTCCGTCTAACAATTAACACAAAGCCCGCGTATGTCGCGGGCTTCATTTTTTCTTTCTTCTAAACACTAACCCATCATTACACTCTATCCTTCCCCGACAGCAACCGGCATTGTCATATCTACATTTTTCGCGAGATAAGATAAAAAACCTTCATGATTGCTTTGAGTAAGCATTTCGCCTTTTTTTAAACGCTACCGTCAATATTTTTTTCTGGCAAACCTACGTCCTGCCATTATGCGTTGTGCTGTAACTTCACCAACGGCATTTCATTTCTAATATTTCGAACTCACCACAAAATGATGACTCCACTACACCACGGAGTTAAACGGATGGGCGACTATCATCACGGCGTGGAAGTCATCGAAATCAACGATGGCACCCGCACCATTTCCACCGTCTCGACGGCAATCATCGGCATGGTCTGTACGGCCAGCGATGCGGACGACAAGACATTTCCTTTAAACGAGCCTGTGCTCATTACCAACGTGCAAACCGCGATTGCGAAAGCCGGGAAAATGGGGACGTTGTCCGCTTCCCTGCAGGCGATTGCCGATCAGTGTAAACCGGTTGTTGTTGTCGTGCGTGTCGCTGAAGGCACCGCTGATACCGCTGAGGAAGCACAGAAAGAGACTATCTCTAATATCATCGGTACAACCGATGAAAACGGTAAATATACCGGTCTGAAAGCGCTCCTTACCGCGAAAACGGTCACTGGCGTTAAGCCACGTATTCTCGGTGTTCCGGGGCTGGATTCGCAGGAAGTGGCGACCGCGCTGGCCGCCATGTGCCAGAGCCTGCGCGCGTTTGGCTATGTCAGTGCATGGGGTTGTAAAACCATTTCAGCCGCTATCGATTACCGCAAAAACTTCAGTCAGCGCGAGTTGATGGTGATTCACCCTGATTTTCTGGCGTGGGATACCACCACCAACACGACGACCCACGCCTGGGCCACTGCACGTGCTCTCGGCCTGCGCGCCAAAATCGACCAGACGATTGGCTGGCACAAAACCCTGTCCAACATCGGCGTTAACGGTGTCACAGGTGTAAGCGCCTCCGTGTCCTGGGATCTGCAGGAACAAGCGACCGATGCGAACCTGCTTAACCAGGCCGGCGTCACCACGCTTATTCGTAACGACGGCTTCAAATTCTGGGGCAACCGTACCTGTTCAGACGATCCGCTCTTCGTCTTTGAAAACTACACCCGTACCGCGCAGGTGTTGGCCGATACCATGGCCGAAGCACACGCATGGGCAATGGATAAACCCATTACGCCAACGCTCATCCGCGACATCGTTTCCGGTATCAATGCCAAATTCCGTGAGCTGAAAACCAACGGCTATATCGTTGATGGCACTTGCTGGTATGACCCGGAATCAAATGATGCATCGACCCTGAAAGCAGGGAAATTGTACATCGATTACGACTACACCCCTGTCCCGCCGCTGGAGAACCTGACCCTGCGCCAGCGCATCACCGATACCTATCTGGCAGACCTGTCCGATTCGGTTAACAGCTAAGGAGCTGAAGCATGGCGTTACCACGCAAACTTAAATATCTGAACATGTTCAACGATGGCCTGAGCTATATGGGCGTTGTTGAGTCTGTCACCTTACCGAAGCTCACCCGCAAACTGGAGAAGTATCGCGGCGGCGGTATGCCGGGCTCGGTCTCTGTCGACCTCGGCCTGGACGATGATGCCCTGGCGCTTGAGTGGACCATTGGCGGTCTGCCGGACGTCGCGCTGTGGGCACAGTATGCCTCTCCGGGCGCGGACAGCGTGCCTCTGCGCTTTACCGGCTCCTTCCAGCGTGACGACACGGGCGAAATCTCCGCCGTCGAAATCGTCATGCGAGGCCGTCATAAAGAGTTTGATGGTGGTGAAAACAAGCAGGGCGAGAGCGGCACCACCAAGATGTCCACCGAGTGCGCTTACTACCAGCTGACCATCGATGGCAAAGAGATCATCGAAATTGACATCATCAACATGGTGCTGAAAGTCGACGGCGTCGATCGTCTGGCGGAACACCGTAAGGCGATTGGCCTGTAAACCTTTAACCGGCCGGGACTGCCGGCCGGTAAGTTAACTTTCTGAAGAGTAACGAAATGGAAAATATCAACGAGACCGTCATTAACGAAAGCGAAAACCCGAACACCATTACGCTCGACACCCCCGTTCTGCGCGGCGAGCAAAAAATCGAAAAGGTGACCGTCGCAAAACCTAACGCGGGGACTCTGCGTGGGGTATCGCTGGCGTCGCTGGCACAATCTGACGTCGATGCGCTGATTAAAGTGCTGCCGCGAATGACCTCGCCGGCCCTGACCGAGCATGAGATTGCGCGTCTGGATGCTTCCGATCTGCTCTCTTTTGCGGGCAAGGTGATCGGTTTTTTGTCACCGGCTTCGGCTCGCTAACATTTCCCGAAAACCTGTCGGTCGATGATCTGATGGCGGATATCGCGGTGATCTTTCACTGGCCGCCGTCAGAGCTGTACTCGCTGAGCATGACCGAACTCCTTATATGGCGCGAAAAGGCGCTGCAGCGAAGCGGAAACTACCATGAGTAATAATGTCAGACTTCAGGAGTTGCTTAAGGCAGTCGACCGGGCAAGCCGACCGCTTAACGCTATTCAGAACGCCAGTCTCTCTCTCGCGGCCAGTATCCGCGATTCAGAGGCGGCGTTGCGCGCGCTTGATGAACAGGCGGGCCGCATTAACGGCTTCAGAAAAGCCAACGAACAGCTCGCCGTGACGGGGCAATCTCTTGCCCGGGCGAAACAGCAGACCGCGGAGCTGGCGCTCCAGCTCAAAAACACCCAGAACCCAACCCGTGACCAGGCGGATGCGCTGGCGGCAGCCCGCCAATCTGCCGCCGCGCTTAAGCTTGAGTACAACAATTTACGCCAGTCAGTGCAGCGCCAGCGCGGTGAGCTGGCGCAGGCAGGGATTAATACGCGCACGCTGTCGTCAGATGAGCGTCGTTTAAGACAGGGTATCAGCGAAAAAACGCTACAACTAAATCGACATAAAGAGGCGCTTGCCAGGGTCAATCAGCAACAGGAGCGGCTTAATACCGTCCAGAACCGCTACGAGTCTGGCAAACGTGTTGCCGCGGGTGTGCAGCAGTTTGCTAATGCGAGCGCAGGAATGGCAAAGGAGGGTTTTAATCAGACGTCCCGCTTTATTGCCCCGGGCATCCGTTTTGAAAAACAGATGTCTGCCATACAGGCAAGCCTGGGACTGCAGAAGGGGGATACCAGGCTGGAGGCCATTCGTCAGCAGGCACGGGATGTCAGCGTCAGTACAGGAACCTCTACAGATGTTGTCACCCGGGCGCAGGGCGAGCTGGCCCGGTCAGGCTATGACGCCGACGGGGTGGTGGCCGCCACTGTGCCGACGGTTAACCTCAGCCTCGCAGGGAATATTGATGCCGCAAAAGCGGTCGACATCATCCGCAGCACGCAGGCCTCGTTTAACCTGGCGAATACGGATGTTGAACGCGTTGCAGATGTCCTTACCCGCGGTTTCACTGCGTCAAATACCAGTCTCACCGAACTGAGTACCGCCGTTGCATCCGCCGCACCTGCCGCCGGAGAAGCCGGCGCCAGCCTTGAGGAGACCACCGCGCTGCTTGGTATTCTGATGGAAAAGGGGATGAAAGGGGCAGATGCCGGCGCAGAGGTTAGCGCCATGTTGAGCCGCCTGCAGACGCCGGATGGGCAGCGTTCTGCAGCGCTGAATGAACTGAAGGTGCAAACCCGGGATGGTGAGGGTAATCCACTGCCGACAGAGAATATCCTCAAGGCGATCTCTGCCTCATTCGAAAACAGCAAAATCGGTGCGGCTCAACAAACGGAATACCTGAAGGCCATTTTCGGTGCGGATGCGATGCAAGGCGCAGGCGTACTGGTTTCAGCGGCTGGGAATGGAGCACTGGATAACAAGCGCCAGACACTCCAGGGCGCGAGGGGGAGCACCGCGCTGACAGCCTCGGTTCAGGGCGATAACCTCGAGGGTGATATCAGCAAGTTCCAGGCTGCATTAAACGGCCTGAAGATTGATGTCTTTGATAAGGCCGATGGTGCCCTGCGCACGCTGATCTCAACCGCGACCGGATGGCTTAGTACGCTCTCTCTCTGGGTCAACGCTAACCCTGCACTGACGCAAGCCCTGGTCAGCGTGGTTATGGGCGCACAAGCCTTTGCCGGTGTCCTGGGCACGCTAGGTATGGTGGTCGCCCCCATTGTGTCAGGCCTGAATCTGGTGATAACCGCTGCCGGGATGCTGGGCACGGTATTCAGCGTAGTGGGGGGGAGCATCATGACGGTGCTGGGCGCCCTGAGCTGGCCCGTTATTGCTCTCGGAGCGGCAATTGCCGCTGGCGCTTTACTGATTCTTAAATACTGGGAGCCCATTAGCGCCTTCTTTGGCGGGGTGATTGAGGGGCTTTCTGCGGCCTTCGCGCCGCTGGGCGAGCTGTTCTCTCCGCTGTTACAGGCCTTTGGTTTCATTTCAGAAAAACTGGGCGGGATCTGGCAGTGGTTCATCGAACTGATTGCGCCGATTAAGGCGACGCAGGAAACGCTCGACAGCTGCAAAAATGTCGGCGTGGCGTTCGGTCAGGCACTGGGTGATGCGCTAATGGCGCCGCTAAATCTCTTTAACAGCCTGCGCGGCAAGGCCAGCTGGCTGCTGGAGAAACTCGGCGTCATAAAAAAAGAGTCGGGCAATATCGACTCGGCTGTACCGAAAGAGGGCACATCCTCTGCTGACGCCGGCAGTGCCTGGGACCCGGCGTCACCTGTTTACGGCGGCTTCATGGGATACCAGCCGATGGCAGCAGCGGGAGGGCGTTCTTACATCGATCAGAGTAAAAGTGAATACAACTTCACGCTGCAGGGGAGCGCAGTCTCCGGAACGGATCTGACTCGTCAAATCCGGGAGGCTATAGAGAGCAGTGAGCAGGTAAAAGCGAGACGGCAGCAATCCAGCTTTATGTATGGTTAAGGAGAGAGAAAATGTTAATGGTGCTGGGTCTGTTTGTCTTTGAACGACGAACCTTACCGTATCAGTCAATGATATTTACAAAAGACTACCGCTGGGCATCCAACGAACGCATCGGGAAACCCAAAGCCTGGCAGTACCTTGGCGAAGGTGAGACATCCTTTAACCTTTCCGGATTACTTTACCCGGAGCTCACGGGAGGGCGGCTTTCTCTCAAGGCAGTTGAGCTGATGGCGAATGAAGGGCGGGCATGGCCGTTGATAGACGGTACCGGCATCATTCACGGCATGTTTATCATTGAGAAAGTCACGCATACGCATTCGGATTTTTACAGCGATGGCACTGCCCGGAAAATTGATTTTACCCTGGTACTGAAACGCGTGGACGAATCGCTGATGACGACGTTTGGCGACCTGAGAACGCAGGCCTCAGAGCTGGTGGAAAGCGCACGTAATAGCATTGGAGGGCTGGTGGGATGATCACCGAAATGAATATCCGGGCGGGTGGGAAAATCGCCCCTGATTTCATGCTTAAGCTTGACGAGCGCGATATCACGCAAAATTTCAGCCATCGTCTTATCAGTTTGACCATGACCGACAAACGTGGGCTGGAAGCCGATCAGCTGGATATTCTACTGGATGATTCCGACGGGTTGTTAGACCTGCCTGCCCGGGGGGCAAGACTGTCCTTATGGCTGGGATGGGAGGGAACACCGCTCCAGCCTAAAGGGGAGTTTACGATAGATGCGATTGAATTCCGGGGCACGCCGGACACGCTGACCATCCGGGGATGCAGCGCAGATTTTCGTGGGAAGCTCAACGTGCGGCGCGAACAGTCGTGGCATGACACGACGATCGGCGCGATAGTCAACACCATTGCTCAGCGTAACCAGTTTACCGCCAGCGTCGGGGCGGGACTTGCATCCATCGCCATTTCTCATATCGATCAGTCACAGGAGACTGACGCGGCGTTTCTCTCCCGCCTGGCCGAACGTAATGGTGCATTTGTTTCAATCAAAGCCGGGAAGGTTATTTTTATGAAAGCGGGCCATGCCGTGACGGCCAGTGGCACACCGCTTCCCTTAATGATGATTGAGCGTGGGGATGGCGATCGGCACCTTTTTTCCGTCGCTGACCGTGAAAATTATTCCGGCGTGACGGCCAAATGGCTGCAAACGCGTGACCCAAAACAACAAAATACTCAATTGAGTATTAATCGTCAGCCCGGGGGGCAGCCGACAGAAGGACTACAGCATCCGAATGCCGCTGTACCGGTAGCGGGAGCAGGAGGCAAGGCAGAGAAGCCGCAAGAGAGGCTGGTGGGGTCGGCGGAAAACGTTTTTGAGCTCACCACGGTTTATGCCTCTGAAGAGCAGGCGCTCAGGGCTGCGGAGGCGAAGTGGCGCGCGCTTCAGCGGGGTACCGTGAATTTTTCTATCCAGCTGGCGCTGGGACGCGCCGATCTGTATCCCGAAACGCCGGTGCTGGTCAACGGCTTTAAACGGGTCATTGACGAGCAGGCGTGGATTATCAACGAGGTGGTTCATACTCTCAGCGAGAGTGGATTTACCACGCAACTTAAGCTTGAGCTGAACGTCGCGGATGAAAAATTTTCTATCTCAAATGAGTAATTTATTTGCTATTGATGTCTTTTTGGGTATTATTAATTCACAAATTGTGAATTATGTGGAGGGGTACATGTTTCATTGTCCTAAGTGCAAGCATTCCGCGCATGCGCGTACCAGTCGCTATTTAAGTGAAAATACCAAAGAGCGCTATCACCAGTGCACCAATGTGGACTGCAGCTGTACGTTCGTGACGATGGAGTCCGTGGAGCGTCTGATTGCGACACCTGGCGCCGCTGAGCGTGTCCGAACGGCTTCGCAGACCCACGGTTAGCGACTGCGCCACCGGCTCAAAAAAACCAATAAAAAAGCCACTCAATCGAGTGGCTTAATCATTTGATTCTACAGCTAAATTTGGTGGCCCCTGCTGGACTTGAACCAGCGACCAAGCGATTATGAGTCGCCTGCTCTAACCACTGAGCTAAGGGGCCGTGGCGGTGAATTATAGAGGAACTCCCTTCAGCAATCCAGCCATTCACACCTGCCTGCTGTTTTTATAAACAATGCATAATCAATCCTTTATACTTCCATAAGGATGTATCAATGGGAGTAGAGATGATCAACGATATTCTGGCCCCGGGCTTGCGGGTGGTGTTTTGCGGGATTAACCCGGGGAAGTCCTCAGCGCACACCGGTTTTCACTTTGCCCATCCGGGGAATCGCTTCTGGAAGGTTATCTACCAGGCCGGGTTTACCGACAGGCTACTGAAGCCTGAAGAGGAGCAACACCTGCTGGATACGCGCTGCGGGATTACCATGCTGGTCGAGCGGCCCACGGTACAGGCGAGTGAGGTGAACCTGCATGAACTGCGCAGCGGTGGGCGGGAGCTGATTAAGAAGATTGAAGATTATCAGCCGGCAGCGCTGGCCATCCTGGGCAAGCAGGCTTACGAACAGGCGTTCAGTCAGCGCGGTGCGCAGTGGGGCAAACAGGCCATCACCATTGGCGTCACGCAGGTGTGGGTGCTGCCGAACCCGAGCGGGCTTAACAGGGCAACGCTGGATAAGCTGGTGGAGGCGTATCGGGAGCTGGATGAGGCCCTGGTTGTGCGTGGGCTGTAGGGCGGTGTTTCCTTGTCCCTGAGGGGCGGAGAAAATGCAAAAAAAAAGCTCCCTAAAGGGAGCTTTTTCACTGACAGGATCGATTAATCGTCCAGGAAGCTACGCAGTACTTCAGAGCGGCTTGGATGGCGCAGTTTACGCAGCGCCTTCGCTTCGATCTGACGGATACGTTCGCGGGTAACGTCGAACTGTTTACCCACTTCTTCCAGCGTATGGTCGGTGTTCATATCGATACCGAAACGCATACGCAGCACTTTTGCTTCACGGGCGGTCAGGCCAGCCAGAACGTCGTGCGTTGCAGCACGCAGGCTCTCGGTCGTCGCAGAGTCCAGCGGCAGCTCGAGGGTGGTATCCTCGATGAAATCACCCAGATGCGAATCTTCATCATCACCGATTGGTGTTTCCATGGAGATTGGCTCTTTGGCGATCTTCAGCACTTTACGGATCTTGTCTTCCGGCATCAGCATGCGCTCAGCCAGCTCTTCCGGCGTTGGCTCGCGGCCCATCTCCTGCAGCATCTGGCGGGAAATACGGTTGAGCTTGTTGATGGTCTCAATCATATGCACCGGAATACGGATGGTGCGCGCCTGATCCGCGATAGAGCGGGTGATAGCCTGACGGATCCACCAGGTAGCATAGGTGGAGAACTTATAACCACGACGGTATTCAAACTTATCAACCGCTTTCATCAGACCGATGTTGCCTTCCTGAATCAGATCCAGGAACTGCAGGCCACGGTTGGTGTACTTCTTGGCGATAGAGATAACCAGACGCAGGTTCGCTTCAACCATCTCTTTCTTCGCACGGCGGGCTTTCGCTTCACCGATGGACATACGACGGTTGATGTCTTTAACCTGCTCAATGGTCAGGCCGGTCTCTTCTTCAATCTGATGCAGTTTCTGCAGGCCGCGGAACACGTCTTCTTTCACGTCATGCAGTTTTTCAGACCACGGCTTGTTCATCGCGATAGCCGCGTTGAACCAGGTTTCGCTGGTTTCGTTGCCGGTGAAGAGGGTGATGAAGTTCTTCTTCGGCATTTTGCACTGCTCAACGCACAGTTTCATGATGATGCGTTCCTGGGTACGTACGCGATCCATCATCACGCGCATGCTGTTAACCAGGTAGTCGAACTGTTTAGGCACCAGACGGAACTGTTTGAAAACTTCAGACAGTTTCAGGATCTCTTCCTGTGCGGCTGCGTGGCTGCGACCTTTTGCTTTGATGGTGTCACGCGTGACTTCGTACTGGGTACGCAGCTCGGCAAACTTCTCGCGTGCCAGTTCCGGGTCGATGCTGTTGTCATCATCGGCGGTGTCGTCGTCGGCATCTTCCTCATCTTCGTCTTCGTCATCATCCATCTCTTCCTGAGACAGTTCAGAACCCACGTGAGTGGCGGTCGGTGCCATATCTTCTTCAGCGTTCGGGTCGACAAAACCGGTGATCAGGTCAGACAGGCGCGCTTCTTCCGCTTCAACACGATCGTACTGCTCCAGCAGATAGGTGATCGCTTCAGGGTATTCGGCAACAGAGCACTGAACCTGGTTGATCCCGTCTTCGATGCGTTTCGCGATGTCAATTTCGCCTTCGCGGGTCAACAGTTCAACGGTACCCATTTCGCGCATGTACATGCGGACCGGGTCAGTGGTACGCCCGATTTCAGATTCCACGCTGGACAGGACCTGTGCAGCAGCTTCTTCCGCATCTTCGTCAGTGTTGTTGGAGGTTTCAGCCAGCAACAGATCATCGGCATCAGGTGCTTCTTCCATCACCTGAATACCCATGTCATTGATCATTTGGATGATGTCTTCGATTTGATCTGAATCGACGATATCTTCCGGCAGATGGTCATTGACCTCGGCATAGGTCAGATAGCCTTGCTCCTTACCGCGTTGGACAAGAAGTTTCAGCTGTGACTGCGGGTTTTGCTCCATAAGACGGTATCCACACTTAATTCGTTTGATTGGTGTCGGCGATGGGGCTGCCAACCTTTAAAGCGAGGGCGTACTTATATTTGTGCCGCTGCCTCTCAGTGCGGCTGCCGGGGGCTTCCCGATCGATATTCGGCACTTAAGCCGTTGAATTCATTTTTTTGCCAGCTCCTGGTTCAGCATCCAGAGTTCCCGGCGTTCTTCGCTGCTTAAGCCGTGTGTGCGCTCGCGAGCTATCAACTCTTCCTGGCGCAGCTCAAGCATCGAATCAAACATATGGTTGAGTGAGTCGGTGAACGTTTTTTCTGCAATGTCCTTATCTGCTATATCGTCCCACATCGACAGTTTTTCAAGGGTAGCAGCCTCTTTTGTGCCGCGATAATGTTCTAAAAGTTGTCCGGTGGTCAGACCTGGCTGAGACAAACAAGTGTTGACCAATTCTGAAAATAAGCCAAGCCCGGGCAATTTTTCGTGGTTCAAACCCGCCAGCGATGGCACTTGCGGAGCAAGTTCGGGGTTTTGAACCAGTAACCCTATCAGTATACGCATGGTTGTGCGTTTTAGCTGAGGCGCGGGACGAACCGCACCGTTTTCAGACTGTTTAGGCATTAAACGTTCAAGCTGGCTGTCATCCAGAATGCCGAGCTTGTTGCCTAGCTCCTGACGCAGATAGATGCGCAGCGTTTCGCCGGGCACCTGACTGATTAACGGCAGCGCCAGCGTGCTGAGCTGCGCGCGCCCGTCAGGGGTACTCAAATCGACCTGCGGCATCAGGCTGTTAAACAAAAACGTGGAGAGCGGCTGAGCCTGCTCCATCCGCGCTTCAAACGCCGCTTTGCCCTCTTTACGCACCAGCGTATCCGGGTCTTCGCCGTCGGGCAGGAACATAAAGCGTAACTGACGCCCGTCGGTCATATAAGGCAGTGCGGTTTCCAGCGCACGCCAGGCGGCGTCGCGCCCTGCACGGTCACCGTCGTAACAGCAGATGACATTGTTAGTCACCCTGTACAGCAGCTGAATGTGATCGGCTGTGGTCGAGGTGCCCAGAGATGCAACCGCATAGTTGATGTCGTACTGCGCCAGCGCGACGACATCCATATAGCCTTCGACGACCAGAAGGCGCGGAGGTTCCGCGTTATCCTTCAGCGCCTCATAAAGACCGTAAAGCTGGCGGCCTTTATGAAAAATATCGGTCTCCGGGGAGTTGAGGTACTTCGGCAGGGCATCACCCAGCACGCGACCACCAAAACCAATCACCCGGCCACGCTTGTCGCGGATCGGGAACATCACCCGTTCGCGGAAGCGGTCGTAGCTTCGTCCCTGGTCATTGGTGACCAGCATGCCGGCATCGATAAGGGACTTACGATCTTCGCTATTGCCGCCAAAACGCTTTAACACGTTGTCCCAGCCGGGCGGGGCGTAACCAATAGCGAAACGCGCAATCACATCGTCACTCAGTCCGCGCGCTGTCAGGTACTGACGCGCAGGCTCAGCAGCAGCGTGCTTAAGAGACTGTTGATAAAACGAGTTCAGACCATCCATCAGTTGGTACAGCGTCTGCCGTTGATGGCGCTCGATCTGGCTTGGCCCACTGCCTGCTTCATACGGCACTTCAAGGTTGTGCATCGCCGCCAGCTCTTCGACGGTTTCAACGAACTCGAGCTTGTCGTAGTTCATTAAAAAATCGACAGCATTACCGTGAGCACCACAGCCGAAGCAATGGTAAAACTGCTTTTCACCGTTTACGGTGAAGGAGGGGGTTTTTTCGTTATGGAAAGGACAGCACGCATGGTAGTTCTTGCCCTGCTTTTTCAGCTTTACCCGCGCGTCGATGAGATCGACGATGTCGGTTCTGGCTAGCAGGTCATTGATGAATACGCGTGGGATTCGTCCGGCCATATGCCCCAAAAATTTTAGTAACTCATAAACGAAAACAAGCCGCGCATTCCTTCCGGAAGCACGGCCTTACGACTACAACTCTGTCTGTCATTGAGGGCTGAGGCCCTCAACTGATTAGTACAGACGAGTACGGCGTGCGTTTTCGCGAGCCAGTTTCTTCGCGTGACGTTTCACAGCAGAAGCTTTAGCGCGCTTACGTTCGGTCGTTGGTTTTTCATAGAACTCACGACGACGAACTTCAGCCAGAACACCTGCTTTCTCGCATGAACGTTTGAAGCGACGCAGTGCAACGTCGAACGGCTCGTTTTCACGTACTTTAATTACCGGCATGTAACTCTCACCTTTGATAAATTCGGTTTGCCGCTGGCATCAACGCCAGCTTATTTCAAAATGGTGCGGAATTTTACTGCAAATGCTGCTGCTTTGTAAAGCACCGACGCGTTTTTGAAAGGGACTTTAATAAGGGTGAGGAGTATACACGAGGCTTCTTCCTGGGGCGAACAAAGTTTTACATCAATCCGCATTGGCCCTACACTGCGCGGTATTGAAACGAGGTAAAACAAGTCATGCGTGTACTGGGTATTGAAACATCCTGCGATGAGACCGGCATCGCCATTTACGACGACGAAAAAGGGCTTCTTGCCAACCAACTGTATAGTCAGGTGAAATTACACGCTGACTACGGCGGCGTCGTGCCTGAACTGGCTTCTCGTGACCACGTGCGTAAAACGGTTCCCCTGATTCAGGCGGCGCTGAAAGAAGCCGGGTTGAGCTCTACTGATATTGATGCTGTAGCGTATACCGCAGGCCCGGGCCTGGTGGGTGCGCTGCTGGTCGGCGCAACGGTGGGCCGTTCGCTGGCATTCGCGTGGGATGTGCCGGCCATTCCGGTTCACCATATGGAAGGGCATCTTCTGGCGCCGATGCTGGAAAATAATCCGCCTGCGTTTCCTTTTGTGGCGCTGCTGGTTTCAGGTGGCCATACCCAGCTGATTAGCGTAACGGGCATTGGCAAGTATGAGCTGCTCGGCGAGTCCATTGACGACGCAGCCGGTGAGGCCTTCGACAAAACGGCCAAACTGCTGGGTCTGGATTATCCTGGCGGTCCGATGCTCTCGAAAATGGCCTCGCAGGGCACGGAAGGGCGTTTCGTCTTCCCGCGTCCGATGACTGACCGTCCAGGGCTGGATTTCAGCTTTTCCGGTCTGAAAACCTTCGCGGCCAATACCATTCGCAATAACGACGATAGCGAGCAGACCTGTGCTGATATCGCCCGTGCGTTCGAAGACGCGGTGGTCGATACCCTGATGATCAAATGCAAACGCGCACTGGAAAAGACCGGCTTTAAGCGTCTGGTGATGGCCGGGGGCGTCAGCGCCAACCGCACGCTGCGTGCAAAACTCGCGCAGATGATGCAAAAGCGTGGTGGGGAAGTATTTTATGCCCGTCCGGAATTCTGTACCGATAACGGGGCGATGATCGCCTACGCGGGTATGGTACGTCTGAACGCTGGCGCGACCGCCGATCTGAGCGTCTCTGTACGTCCACGCTGGCCGCTGGCGGAGTTGCCGGAGGCGTAATGCCTGACCCTCTCCCGCCAGGGAGAGGGGAGTTATACGGTTACACCCGCAACATCCCTTTCTCTTCCAGAAATGTCACGATCGTCGCCAGTCCGTCGCCCGCCTTCAGATTGGTGAAGGTCCACGGGCGCTCGCCGCGCATGCGGTTGGTGTCACGCTCCATCACCTCCAGTGAGGCCCCCACATAGGGTGCCAGGTCGGTTTTGTTGATCACCAGAAAATCGGATTTGGTAATCCCTGGGCCGCCCTTACGCGGGATCTTCTCCCCTTCAGCGACGTCAATCACATAGATCGTCAGGTCAGCCAGCTCCGGGCTGAAGGTGGCGCTCAGGTTGTCACCGCCGCTTTCAACGAAGATCAGGTCCAGATTGCCGAACTTTTCGCTTAACGCTTCCACTGCCGCCAGGTTCATTGAGGCATCTTCGCGGATTGCGGTATGCGGGCAGCCGCCCGTCTCCACGCCCACGATGCGCTCTGGCTCAAGAGCGCCCGCTTCGGTGAGAATGCGCTGATCCTCTTTGGTGTAGATATCGTTAGTCACCACTGCCAGGTGATAGGTGTCGCGCATTGCTTTGCAGAGTGCTTCCAGTAACGCGGTTTTACCCGACCCCACCGGGCCGCCCACGCCCACGCGTAGGGGATGTTTGTAATCAGCCATGTTGTCTCCTCAGGAACGGAATAATCGTGAATATTGTGTTTCGTGGCGCGCAGAGGCGATGGCCGACAGCGGCGTTGCCGCACCCAGCGCGTCGTCGCCACGCAAAAAAGCCGGTTCAAGCCCAGCGGCAAAGTGGTCGCTCAGGTCGATAATCAGCTGCTGCGCCGCCTGTTGCCCGAACGGCACCAGCTTGACACCTGCCATGACCGCGCTCTCAATCCAGCTGTAGCCCAGGCTCAGGGCCAGCTCATGGGCGCTAATGCCCCAGCGTACTCCGAGCCACGCCATGCCGCTGAGCTGGCTCAGCATAAACAGCGTCCGCCACTCTGCCGGACAGTCCGGCTCCCAGCTTTTGAGCAGGCGCGTAAAGGCCGCTCCGCGGTTGCGTTCCTCTTCACGCAGTTCACGCGTTTCACGGCAGGCGAGAAGGTAGGCCGTCCAGCGTGTTGCCGTCGCCAAATCGTTTTGCTCGCACGCCTGATAAAGTCGGGAAAACAGCGGCAGATCGACACAGAACAAGCTCTGCTCCATCTGCAGGATCTGCCAGTTTTTGAACGCCTCAGCATCGGGGACCCAGCCTGCTTCTACGGCCCACTCCAGCCCCTGCGACCAGGTGAATGACCCGACCGGAAGGCTGCTGCTGGAGAGCTGCATCAGGCGCAGCCGCTGGCGGACGTGCTCCATCAGCTCATCAGCGCCAGCAGCGCAGAGACAATCAGCCCGCCACCAAAGGTTTTACGCAACCCGTCGTGACGGCGCAGCAGTAACCCGGCGGCGAAGCTGGCGCACAGCACCGTGGCACTGGCAAACATAAAGCCGCTGGTGAAGAGCCAGAAGTTGTGGCCAGACATCTCTACCCCGTGCGCCCAGCCGTGGAACATTGCCAGCGCCGGCACGGCCAACAGCAGGCGATTTTCGGTTTTAAACATCATCGCGCCGCAGACCGCCAGCGAGGCGATAATCAGCATTTCCATGCCGCTAAAGCCGCCAAGCAGGCTGCCTGCAACGGCCCCGGCCAGCATCATGCCGAGAGTGGCAAGGGGCAGCAGCAGCTTGCGCCCGCTCAGGGCCGAAAGTACGCCCGCACCGGTTAGCATCAGCAGATGATCAAGACCCGTCAGCGGATGGAAAAAACCGGCCTGAAAGCTGTCTGTGCCGTGTCCGGGATGCGCCAGGGCAGGAAGAGAAAAGGCCAGCAGTAACAGAGGTAAAAACGTACGCATGATGAATCCTTAATGTGAATGAGAGTGACTATGACTATGGCTATGGGCATCGCTGGTATACGCCCCTGCTTCCGGTTCAAACGGGAGGGTGGCAAATGTCACCTCGAGCCCGAACTGGCGCAGCATGTCATCGAGCACATGATCGTGGTGATAGCGCAGCTCGCCAGGCATGATCTGCAGCGGCACGTGGCGGTTGCCGAGGTGGTAGCAGGCGCGGGCGAGCAGGAACGGATCGTCGCAGCGCACCACGGAGACCGATTCCGGCGCGGCGATCACCTCGATCACCTCGCTGCCGTCGTCAGTGGTCAGCAGATCTCCCCCGCGCAGCAGCAGGCCGCGCGGCAGCATCAGCCCGGCTTCGCGACCGTCATTCAGCGTCACGCGGGCACGGCTTTTTACCCGGACATCAATCGGCAGCGTGACGCTGGCGGTTATCGGATGGGCATGGTCAAGGCGTTGGGTCAGGTAGATCATCGTCACTCCTTAAAACAGGAAATAGCGTTGGGCCATCGGCAGAACGTCTGCCGGCTCGCTGGTAATGAGCTCGCCATCAACGCGAACCTCGTAAGTTTGTGCATCAACGGTGATGTTGGGCTGCAGGCTGTTGTGGATCATGTCGGCCTTTTTCACCGTGCGGCAGCCTTTTACGACGGCTATGCCGCTCTGCAGGCTGAGCTGGTGCGAAATGCCCTTCGCATCGGCAGCCTGGGAGACAAACGTCAGCCGTGTCGCATGGCGTGCGGCACCCAGCGAGCCAAACATCGGACGGTAATGGACCGGTTGCGGCGTTGGGATAGAGGCGTTGATATCCCCCATCGGCGCGCAGGCGATCATCCCGCCTTTCACAATGGTGGCGGGTTTGACGCCAAAGAACGCGGGGGGCCAGACCACTAAATCCGCCAGTTTCCCGGCCTCAATCGAGCCCACTTCATGGGCAATCCCGTGGGTTAGCGCCGGGTTAATGGTGTATTTGGCGATATAGCGTTTCACGCGGTAGTTATCGTTGTTCCCGGTCTCTTCCGGCAGTGCGCCGCGCTGAACCTTCATACGGTGCGCCACCTGCCAGGTACGAATAATCACTTCGCCGACGCGACCCATTGCCTGGGAGTCGGACGAGGTCAGCGAGAAGGCGCCGATATCGTGAAGGACATCTTCCGCGGCGATGGTCTCCCGGCGAATGCGTGATTCAGCAAAGGCCACGTCCTCGGCGATATCCGGGTCGAGGTGGTGACACACCATCAGCATGTCGAGATGCTCGTCGATGGTATTCACCGTGTAAGGAAGCGTCGGGTTAGTGGAGGAGGGCAGAATATTCGGGTGTGCGCAGGCGGTAATAATATCCGGTGCATGTCCGCCGCCTGCCCCTTCCGTATGGAAGGTGTGAATGGTCCGCCCACCGATAGCCGCCAGCGTGTCCTCAACAAACCCGGATTCGTTCAGCGTGTCGCTGTGCAGCGCCACCTGAATATCCATCTCCTCCGCCACCGCCAGTGAGCAGTTGATGGCGGCTGGCGTCGCGCCCCAGTCTTCGTGGATCTTCAGCCCGATGGCACCCGCTGCGATCTGCTCGCGCAGGGCATCAGGGTTGGAACCATTACCTTTGCCAAGCAGGCCGATATTCACCGGGAGTGTATCGGCCGCCTGCAACATTCGCGCGATATACCAGGGCCCCGGCGTACAGGTCGTGGCGTTGGTGCCTGCCGCAGGGCCCGTGCCCCCGCCAATCATGGTGGTGACGCCAGAGACCAGCGCCTCTTCCGCCTGCTGCGGGCAGATCCAGTGGATGTGCGTGTCGATCCCGCCGGCGGTGACAATTTTCCCTTCGGCGGCTATCACTTCTGTCGCTGCGCCAATCGGGATCGTGACCCCGGGCTGTATATCCGGGTTACCGGCTTTACCCACGGCAAAGATCCGGCCGTTTTTTACGCCAATATCGGCTTTAACGATCCCCCAGTGATCGATAATCAACGCGTTGGTCAGCACCAGATCCACGCAGCCGTCGGATGTCATCTGCCCCTGGCCCATACCGTCGCGGATCACCTTCCCGCCGCCGAATTTGACCTCTTCGCCGTAGACGGTGAGATCGTTTTCCACTTCTATCCACAGCTCACTGTCGGCCAGACGCACTTTATCGCCAGTGGTGGGACCGAACATATCGGCGTAGGCCTGGCGTGAAATTTCAGCCATTTTTCACCTCTCCCATCACCTCGCCGCGAAAGCCGAAAATACGCTGCGCGCCGCTGACCTGAACCAGCGTCACCTCGCGCTTCTGTCCGGGTTCGAAACGCACGGCGGTGCCTGCCGGAATATTCAGCCGATAGCCTTTGGTGGCTTCCCGGTCGAATTTCAGCGCCGGGTTAATCTCATAAAAGTGGTAGTGCGATCCCACTTGGATCGGCCTGTCGCCATGGTTTTCGACGATCACGTTTTGCGTGTCTCGCCCAACGTTGATCGCAATGTTTCCGGATTGGATCTGGTATTCGCCTGGGATCATCACGCGCTCCTTATACGATCGGGTTATGGACGGTGACGAGCTTTGATCCGTCCGGGAACGTCGCTTCCACCTGAATGTCGGGGATCATCTCCGGTACGCCTTCCATCACCTGGTCGCGCGTCAGGACGTGACGGCCCGCTTCCATCAGTGAGGCGACGGTTTCGCCATCGCGGGCGCCTTCCATAATAAACGCGCTGATCAGCGCGACTGATTCCGGGTAATTCAGTTTTACCCCGCGCGCAAGGCGGCGTTCGGCAACCAGCGCAGCGGTAAACAGCAACAGCTTGTCTTTTTCTCTGGGGGTCAGTTCCATAACGTTTCTCTTATGTCTGCCAGATACGCGGCGAACAGGCGGTTTTGGGGGTTAAAAGCGGGCGAAGCGACTGCCAGATATCGCGCATCACCCGCTGGCAAATCAGGTTGTCGTGGGAGAGAAAACGCACCGACAGCAGATCGTCTGTGAGCGTTGCCCCGGCAAAATGGCTCAGCGGCGTCAGCAGCTCGCGCACCGTTTCGAGGTGCGCTTCCCTGGCCGGAAAGAACAGCAGCGTGCCGACCCACGGGAGACCTGCAACGGGCGTGAGATCGCCATTGCTGAGGTGCTGACGTTCAATCAGCCGTGGCTCATCGTCGACCCAGATCTCAAGGCGGCTTTCCAGCGTGCCGTGGCTGAAGGTTTCGCCGATCACCGGGCGACCCAGACAGTACAATTCCCACGCCAGTAGCGTACTGGAGGCCTTCAGATGAAAAACGGAACGCAGGGCGGCATTCGCACCGGGAAAGATAATGGTGTCCTGCGGCAGCCACTCCAGCGTAGCCTCATCATCGAGCCAGAAGTGCTGATTGAGACAGGCCTGCGGACCGCTGCTGCGATAGAACTTGCTCGCGCCGGGCATGGTGATCAGCGCATGGCTTTTCGCGTCCAGATGCACCGAAATATCCAGCGTATCGCCGCCGACTATCCCGCCTGGCGGGTGCAGTAAATACAGGTGGCAGGTGTCGCCTTCGGGATAAAAAGGCCGCTGTACGGTGAGGGGCCCGATGTGATGAGCAGCGTGCAGGAGGGTTTTTTCAGGGGTGTAACAAAACTGCAGGGCAAGCGATGCCTGCCAGCCTTTGTAAGAATTATCAGTGACCTGAGCTGCTAACATGCTGCATCCATCTGCTCATCATCGGGAGACGTTTCAGTATGCCCTGGCAGAAATGAAGGCTGTCATATGAGTCGCTTATGGATAAAAAAACCGGCTCAAGGAGCCGGTTGAGAAGGTTATCGGTAATCCTCTGCATCCACATCATAGCCGGATGGCTCCCAGCGGATCGCCAGCAGCGAAGCCAGCCCGATAAACGGTGCCAGGGCGATCACCCAGAACACGGCGGTATCAAGAGAGGCCACCAGCAGCGGGAACAGAAACAGGGAGAGCGTAGAACTGCTGCGCATCAGCGTCTGGTTAAGGCCCACGCCCACGCCGCGCAGAGAGGTGGGATAGCTCAGGGACGCAAACGTCATGGTATGGGCGCCGGGCCCAAAGCCCTGACCGAACAGGAACAGCGCCAGCATCGCGACGGCGATAATGCCTTCCGATACGCCTTCCGGACGACCAATCAGCGCCAGCCCCAGCAGAGCAACAAGCTGACAGGCGTAGCCCGCCAGTGACATCCGCCACGCGCCGAAGCGCGGAACATAGCGCACCGCCAGCAATCCGCCGACGAAGGCAAACAGCAGGTTTAGCACCAGCGAGATCAGAATAGTGGTCAGCATCGACTGCACAAAGAAGCTGGAGATAATGACCGGCAGACCAAATGCGACGGCGTTATAGGCGAAAGACGACACCACCGAGAGCAGGGTGGCGAGCGTGGTACGTCGCAGATAGACGCCACGGAACAGGTTCAGATAATTTGCCCACTTCGCCTTGTTGACCACCGGTGCCGGTTGGTTAAGCGCATCCTGCGGCACGTGGGCGTTGATGTTATACGATTGCCGCATGATAGCGGCCGCCTCTTTCAGGTTACCCTGATTCGCCGCCCAGACCGGGGACTCGCTCATGTAGCGGCTACGAATGGCGATAATCACCAGCGCAGGCACCGCGCCAAACCCCAGGATTAAGCGCCACAGCCAGTCGCTGTGACTTTCTGGCAGTACGGCGTAGAAGAATAACACCAACAGGTAAGAGATGCTGATTGCGGCATACCAGGTTGGGCACCACATTGCCACGCTGGAGGCCTTGTTTCCGGGGCCTTTGAGCCTGGCGAACTCGCTAAGAAACGCCATCGCCACCGGCAGATCGATCCCCACGCCGAGGCCCATCACAAAGCGTGCGCCCGCCAGCGCATATTCGTTCGGTGCCAGTGCACAGGCGATGGCCGCTACCACGAAGAACAGCATATCGGCCATAAAGACGCGGTAGCGTCCGATCTTGTCCGTGAGATAGCCACCCAGTAGCGCCCCGACAATCGCACCAAAGGTAATGGCCGAGGCCACCATGCCGGTACCGGCAGGGGTGAGATTAAATTCGCGGGTGATGTCTTTGATGCCGAACGCCAGCGCACCAAGGTCGTACGCATCGAGGAAAATACCGCCCAGCGCGATACCGACTACGATGCGGGCGTTGGCCCGACCCTGAGAACCGTCGTTGACCAGACGTGAAACGTCAGAGGCGTTACGTACCCACTTGATGTCGCCATCAGGCGAATGTCCTGCCGTTGAAAGGGGAGTTGTGTCTGTAATGTCTGCCATTTTCTTTTTGTGTGGTTGTGTTGTGTCATTAACAGTTACCACAGGCAGAAGGTGACCAAAATCACATTTGGTTATAAGGCATAACTAACCCCTTACGGGGCGTCTTTTTTCTTTCTCTTGAGCTTCGACCAGATTTTGGTCTCCTGGCGACGCCACAGGCGCTGAATATTATCGTGATGACGCAGCAGGATGAGGCAGGAGAGCATCGACACCGGGAAGGTGAACTGCGGTTTGAACCACCAGACATAGAATGGCGCGATCAGCGCGCTGACGATGGCGCCCAGTGACGAGTAACCGCTCAGAAGAATGGTCAGTAGCCAGGTGCCGGCCATCACGCCGGTTAAGTCCCAGCCGATTGGGGCAATAGCACCAAAGGCGGTGGCGACGCCTTTACCGCCTTTAAAACCAAAGAATACAGGCCAGATATGGCCGACACAGGCGGCGATAGCAATGAGCCCCAGCCAGAACGGCGTAACGCCCAGCGCATACGCTCCCCAGACGGGTAACATTCCTTTCAGAACATCAAAAATCAATACCGCTACGGCTGCTCCCTTGCCGCCAATTCGTAGTACATTGGTCGCCCCCGGATTCCCGGAACCACTTTCGCGCGGGTCAGGTAACCCGGCAATGCGGCAGACCAGAATGGCGCTGGAGATTGAGCCGCAAAGGTAGGCGAGGAGGATCATTCCAGGCGCGATTGCACTCATAACGCTGTTCCGTTTTGAAAATGTATCTGTATTCTCAGCATCTGTGGATAATACGCATAATTCGCCGGAAGTGGTATCCGGTTTAGCCAAAAAGCAGGCAGGTCGTGATGGATATTGTATTTATAGAGCAACTTTCGGTAATCACCACTATTGGTGTTTACGACTGGGAACAGACCATTGAGCAGAAACTCGTGTTCGATATCGAAATGGGCTGGGATAACCGCAAGTCAGCAAAAAGCGACGACGTGAATGACTGTCTGAGCTATGCCGATATCAGTGAAACGGTCGTGGGCCACGTCGAAGGGCAACGTTTTGCGCTGGTGGAGCGTGTGGCAGAAGAGGTGGCTGAGCTGCTGCTGAGCAAGTTCAACGCACCGTGGGTACGCATCAGGTTGAGCAAACCGGGGGCCGTGGCGCGTGCTGCTAACGTCGGCGTGATCATTGAGCGTGGCACAAATCTGAAAGGGAAGATTTAACGTCATAATAGCTAAACCATTTTAGGTTATACCGGTCTTAAAGCTGTATCTTTCACGGTTGTCCGCGTAGGACACCGTTTTTTTTATATCTTTTTAGGGGTTTATAGATGAGCGATATGCACTCGCTGCTGGTGGCGGCAATACTGGGTGTGGTCGAAGGATTGACGGAGTTTTTGCCGGTTTCAAGTACGGGCCATATGATTATCGTTGGCCATCTGCTGGGCTTTGAAGGCGATACCGCAAAGACGTTTGAAGTTGTCATTCAGTTGGGGTCTATTCTGGCGGTCGTTGTGATGTTCTGGCGTCGTCTGTTCGGGCTTATCGGTATCCATTTTGGCCGTCTTCCTCAGCGCGAGGGTGAAAGCAAAGGTCGCCTGACGCTTATCCATATTCTGCTTGGCATGGTTCCGGCAGTGGTTCTGGGCCTGGTTTTCCACGACACCATTAAATCGCTGTTTAACCCGATTAACGTCATGTATGCGCTGGTCGTCGGCGGTTTCCTGCTGATCGCGGCAGAACTGCTTAAGCCGAAAACGCCACGCGCGGAAGGTCTGGATGACATGACCTACCGTCAGGCGTTTATCATTGGTTGTTTCCAGTGTCTGGCGCTGTGGCCGGGCTTTTCACGCTCAGGCGCGACCATCTCTGGCGGGATGCTGATGGGCGTTAGCCGTTATGCTGCGTCGGAGTTCTCGTTCCTGCTGGCGGTACCGATGATGATGGGCGCGACCGCACTCGACGTCTATAAAAGCATTGGCTTCCTCACCACGGGTGACATTCCGATGTTCGCCGTGGGCTTTGTCACCGCCTTTATCGTGGCGCTGATCGCCATCAAAACCTTCCTGCAGTTGATTAAGCGTATCTCGTTTATTCCGTTCGCGATCTATCGCTTTATCGTGGCGGCTGCGGTTTACGTGGTCTTCTTCTGACCGACGGCCCTCAGTCTTTAGGCTGAGGGCAATGCTTTTCCTTCCAGTCCGTCACCGCCTGAATTCGACGTTTCGTCAGCTCTTCCCGGATTTCCGGTCCCTTGAAGCCCGCCTCGACAACCGCTTTAGTCGGTACCGCTTTTGCCACTTCCCACGCTGCGCGTAACAGCCGCCCCTGCGGATAATCGCAGGCTTCAAAACCGGTGCGGCCACGTACGTCGGCTTCGCTGGTCAACGCGATCTGCTCGACGCGCTGGGGTTTGCGCCATGCGTCGATGTTATCAAACAGCTTAACGATGGTGGCCGGTTTGAGGATCGGGAAGGTGTGGATCAGGTCGTGAAATTCCGCCACCAGTCTGGCGAGATCGCGGATCTCGTTGGGTACCCGCAGGCGCTGGCAAAGCCCTTCGACCAGCTTCACCCCGGCAGGACCGTGGCCATGGTGGCGCGGCCACATGGCTTTTGGCGTTAATCCTTTGCCGAGATCGTGACACAACGTTGAAAAACGCACATCCACCTCGGGGCTGAGCATGGCAGCCATACTCAGGGTCATCAGGGTATGCACGCCGGTATCGATTTCCGGGTGCCATTTCGCCGGGGCGGGCACGCCGAACAGCGCGT
This sequence comes from Enterobacter cloacae complex sp. 394I7, assembly GCF_057320345.1. Taxonomy (NCBI): domain Bacteria; kingdom Pseudomonadati; phylum Pseudomonadota; class Gammaproteobacteria; order Enterobacterales; family Enterobacteriaceae; genus Enterobacter; species Enterobacter cloacae complex sp. 394I7. The sequence continues at coordinate 85,130 of NZ_JBXWCR010000002.1, forward strand.
CAATTTCCGGGAACAGCACTTTCAGTGCGCCACAGTCACGCAGCACCTGGAAAAAGACCTGCGGGTTGCGGGTAGTAAGGGCGTTTTCCGTCTCTTTCCAGACGCGCTCTGGCGTGAGGTGGGCCAGTTCGCCCGCCTCGGTCATGGCGGTCATCAGTGCCAGGGTCTCATCGGCAATGCGGAAGCTCAGATGCGCGTAACGCGCCGCAAAGCGCGCCACGCGCAGCACGCGGAGCGGATCTTCAGAAAACGCCGGGGAGACGTGACGCAGCAGTCGATTACGCAGATCGTCCTGACCGCCATACGCGTCAATGATCTGGCCGTCTTCGTCCTGCGCCAGGGCGTTGATGGTGAGATCGCGACGCAGGAGATCTTGCTCCAGCGTGACGTCCGGTGCGGCATAGCAGGTGAAGCCGGTATAACCCGAACCGGATTTCCGTTCGGTACGCGCCAGGGCGTACTCCTCACGGCTTTGCGGGTGCAGAAACACGGGAAAATCGCGGCCTACCTGCTGGTAGCCCGCGTTAAGCATCTCTTCAGGTGTGGCTCCCACCACCACCCAGTCTTTATCTTTGACCGGCAGACCTAACAACGCATCACGTACCGCACCACCGACCAGATAACTCTTCACGCCCTGTACTCCCGTTTTCTCTTTTCGCAAGATAATACGTAAGTCTGGCAGAGAAGACGAATTAGTTCATCCAGCGGTCTTTACGCTTACGGCTTGGGATCAGGTGAGGAAGCACCAGACCCAGCACCAGGCCAACACCCAGCACACCGCCACCGTACATAAACCACTGCATGATGATGGTACGTTGTTTGTCATCAAGTTGCAGATTGGCGGCGTTCACCTTCTTCTGCGCGACAATCAGCTCGTTTTTCAGTTTCTGATTCTCGTCTTTCAGACCGTTAATCACGCTGTCGCTCTGGGCCACCTTCTGCTGCATTTCCGCGGTGCGCTGGTTCCAGGTACCGTCGATATTGTTCAGCTTGTCGGTCAGCGTTTTCACCTGATTTTCCAGATCCGGCACGCGGGTGCGCAGGCTTGGCACCGCGCTCAGCTCTTTCAGTGGGATCCAGGACGTGCGGCCGGTACTGTCGCGAACCTGACCATAATTGGTCTCCGCGTTGGTCTGTAACAGCGTCACTTCCTCGCCGGCATTGACCGTACCCACGAGGCGATAATTATCTCCAGGGCCACTGCGTACCCAGGTGTTCAGTTCGTCAGAAACGTAACGCTTCTCTTCAGCGTGCACGGCGGTTGCGGCGCTAAAAGCGAGGAAAGTAAGTCCAATCAGGCGTAATTTAAGCATCATTAGTCGTTATTTTCATAAATAGTGGAACGATAGTAGTGGCAACAGTGTCTCTACGCAAAGCATTCGTCAGCAATCAGAATCATCTGTGTCACGACCCTAAACATTTACGCCCGTCAAATTGCTCATTGCGTGGCAATTTGGCGCAAAATACTATGTACTGACAAACAAATGGCGAGGAAGTTCGCCCTCATTGACGCGTCTGTGACGCCTGCAAAAGTACAAGGCTATGGCTCAAGAAATCGAATTAAAATTTATCGTCGAAAAAGACAGCGTTGACGCACTCCGTCAGCATCTGCAGACCCTTTCCGGCGAACACCATGAACCGGTACAACTGCTTAATATTTATTACGAAACGCCAGACAACTGGCTGCGCCGCCATGATATGGGACTGCGCATCCGTGGCGCGAACGGGCGCTACGAGATGACGATGAAAATCGCTGGCCGCGTGGTCGGCGGTTTGCATCAGCGCCCGGAATACAATATCGACATCAATCAGCCAGAACTTGAGCTGGATCGTTTCCCGGCAGAAGTCTGGCCGGACGGCGTGCTGCCAGAAACCTTATCCGCCGAGGTGAAACCGCTGTTTAGTACCGATTTCTGGCGTGAAAAATGGCTGGTAACGGAAGGGAAAAGCCGCATTGAAATCGCCCTCGATCAGGGTGAGGTAAAAGCGGGTGAGCTTCAGGAGCCGATTTGCGAGCTGGAGCTTGAACTGCTGGAAGGTGAAGTCCAGGACGTACTGAAGCTGGCGCGTAAGCTGGTAAGCCAGCCGGGCCTGCGTCAGGGCAGCCTGAGCAAAGCGGCGCGGGGGTATCATCTGGCCGCCGGGAATGCGCCACGCCTGCTGAAAGAGACGACTATTTTGCACGTGCCACCGAAAGCCAGCGTTGAGCAGGGCATGGAGGCGGCGCTGGAACTGGCGCTTTCACAGTGGCTTTATCATGAAGAGCTGTGGGTGCGTAATGTGAAAAACGCAAAAGCGCACGTGTTAGCGGCGATGAGCCTTGTGCGTCATACCCTGGCGCTGTTCGGCGGCATCGTACCTCGTAAAGCGAGCGCTCACTTACGTGACCTGCTGACCCAGACCGAAGCGCTGCTGCTCTCTGATGTATCCGCACAAACGGCGCTCTACAGCCCGCAAAACGCCGCCGCCAGGCTGGCGCTGACCGAGTTTCTGGTGACGCGTAGCTGGCGTGCCTTCCTGGATGCAAAAGCGCAGGCCAAAATTGAAGATAACTTCAAACGTTTCGCGGATATCCATCTTTCACGCCACGCGGCGGAGCTTAAAACCACCTTTGCGTATCCGCTGGGAGACCAGTATGGCGATCAGCTGATCCGACTGTCGCGCAATATCGACAGCATGCTGCTGCTGTCGGGTGCCTATGACGGCCCTAAAGCGCAGGCCTGGCTGGAGAACTGGCAGGGGCTGAAACATGCTATCGAAACCCGTCAGCACATTGAGATTGAGCATTTCCGCAATGAAGCCATTTCGCAGGAGCCGTTCTGGCTGCACAGCGGAAAACGTTAACTCTGGCAAGGAACCCTATAATGCCGCTTTCTTCGCAGTTACAGCAGCAGTGGCAGACCGTTTGCGAACGTCTGCCTGAGTCATTACCGGCGTCATCGTTAAGCGAGCAGGCCAGGAGCGTGCTCACCTTCAGTGATTTTGTGCAAGAAAGTATCACCGCTTACCCGGACTGGCTGGAGGCGCTTGAGAGCACCCCACCGCAGGCAGACGAGTGGCGGCATTATGCGGGCTGGTTGCAAACCGCACTTGAAGAGGTCGCGGATGAAGCAACACTGATGCGCGTCCTGCGCCAGTTCCGCCGCCGGGTGATGGTGCGTATTGCCTGGGCTCAGGCGCTGGAACTGGTCAACGAAGAAAGTACCCTGCAGCAGCTGAGCGAGCTGGCACAGACGCTGATTGTTGCCGCACGGGACTGGCTCTATGCCGCCTGCTGTAAAGAGTGGGGCACGCCGTGCAATGAGGATGGGGTTCCTCAGCCACTCTTGATTCTGGGCATGGGCAAGCTCGGGGGCTGCGAACTGAATTTCTCCTCGGATATCGACCTGATTTTTGCCTGGCCGGAGAACGGCTCCACACGCGGGGGCCGCCGTGAACTGGACAATGCGCAGTTCTTTACCCGTCTCGGGCAACGTCTGATTAAAGCGCTGGATCAACCTACCCAGGATGGTTTTGTCTATCGCGTGGATATGCGCCTGCGCCCGTTTGGCGACAGCGGTCCGCTGGTGCTGAGCTTTGCGGCACTGGAAGATTATTACCAGGAGCAGGGGCGCGACTGGGAGCGTTACGCGATGGTCAAAGCGCGGATCATGGGAGACAGCGACGATGCCTACGCCAACGAGCTGCGCGCCATGCTGCGCCCGTTCGTGTTCCGTCGCTATATCGACTTCAGCGTTATTCAGTCGCTGCGCAACATGAAAGGAATGATCGCCCGTGAAGTGCGTCGCCGGGGTCTGAAGGACAACATCAAGCTCGGCGCGGGCGGCATTCGCGAAATCGAATTTATCGTTCAGGTCTTCCAGCTGATCCGCGGCGGACGTGAGCCTTCACTGCAATCCCGTTCGCTGCTGCCGACGCTGTCAGCCATAGAGCAACTGCATCTGCTGCCGGAAGGCGACGCGCAGATCCTGCGTGAGGCCTATCTGTTCCTGCGTCGCCTGGAAAACCTGCTGCAAAGCATCAATGACGAGCAGACCCAGACTTTGCCAGGCGATGATCTGAACCGGGCGCGGCTGGCCTGGGGGATGCACGTCGACGACTGGTCAACGTTGACCGGGCAACTGGATGCGCATATGGCCGGCGTGCGCCGTGTCTTTAACGCGCTGATTGGTGACGATGAAAGTGAATCGCAGGACGATACGCTCTCTGAACACTGGCGCGAATTGTGGCAGGACGCGCTGCAGGAAGATGACACCACGCCGGTGCTGGCGCACCTGAGCGACGACGATCGCCATCGTGTGGTGGCGTTAATTGCTGATTTCCGTCTCGAACTGAATAAACGGGCCATTGGTCCGCGCGGTCGTCAGGTGCTGGATCATCTGATGCCGCACCTGCTGAGCAACGTCTGCTCGCGTGCGGATGCGCCGGTCCCGCTGTCGCGCATGATGCCGCTGCTGAGCGGGATCGTCACCCGTACGACCTATCTTGAGTTGCTGAGCGAGTTCCCGGGCGCGCTCAAGCATCTGATTACGCTTTGCGCCGCCTCGCCGATGGTGGCCAACAAGCTGGCGCGGTATCCGCTGCTGCTGGATGAGTTGCTCGATCCCAATACGCTCTACCAGCCGACGGCAACGGACGCCTACCGTGACGAGCTGCGTCAGTATCTGCTGCGCGTACCGGAAGAGGACGAAGAGCAACAGCTGGAGGCGCTGCGTCAATTTAAGCAGGCGCAAATGCTGCGCGTGGCGGCGGCAGATATCGCCGGAACGCTGCCAGTGATGAAAGTGAGCGATCACTTAACCTGGCTTGCAGAAGCGATCATTGATGCGGTGGTGCATCAGGCATGGATTCAGATGGTGGCGCGCTACGGCCAGCCGAAACACCTTGCTGACCGCGAAGGCCGCGGTTTTGCCGTTGTGGGTTACGGTAAGCTCGGCGGATGGGAACTGGGGTACAGCTCGGATCTCGATTTAATCTTCCTGCATGACTGCCCGGCAGACGTCATGACCGACGGCGAGCGTGAAATCGACGGGCGTCAGTTCTACCTGCGTCTGGCCCAGCGCATTATGCATCTGTTCAGCACCCGCACGTCATCCGGCATTTTATATGAAGTGGATGCGCGTCTGCGTCCTTCCGGCGCGGCCGGCATGCTGGTGACCTCAACGGAGTCCTTCGCTGAGTACCAGAAGAATGAAGCCTGGACGTGGGAACATCAGGCGCTGGTGCGTGCCCGCGTGGTGTACGGCGATCCGTCGCTGAAAACGCAGTTTGATGCCATTCGTCGGGAGATTATGACAACCCCGCGTGACGGCAGCACGCTGCAGACCGAGGTGCGTGAGATGCGCGAGAAAATGCGCGCGCACCTGGGCAATAAGCATCGCGATCGCTTTGATATTAAAGCGGATGAGGGCGGCATTACCGATATTGAATTTATTACGCAATATCTGGTGCTACGCCATGCGCACGCTAAACCGAAGCTGACCCGCTGGTCTGATAATGTGCGTATTCTGGAACTGCTGGCGCAAAACGACATTATGGATGAGCAGGAGGCGCAGGCCTTAACGCGCGCCTATACCACGCTGCGCGACGAGCTGCACCACCTGGCCTTACAGGAGCAGCCTGGCCACGTTGCGCTGGACTGTTTCGCCACTGAACGCGCGCAGGTCACCGCCAGCTGGCAGAAGTGGCTGGTGGAACCGTGCGTAACAAAACAAGTGTGATATTATCGCGCGCAAATTGTGAATCTTTCTGGAGTCAGGAATGAAAGTAACACTGCCAGAGTTTGAACGTGCTGGAGTTATGGTTGTCGGGGATGTCATGCTGGATCGCTACTGGTACGGGCCGACCAGCCGCATCTCTCCGGAAGCACCGGTACCGGTAGTTAAGGTCGACACCATTGAAGAGCGTCCTGGCGGCGCGGCAAACGTGGCGATGAACATTGCCTCTCTGGGCGCGCAGTCGCGTCTGGTTGGCTTAACCGGCATTGACGATGCGGCGCGTGCGCTGAGCAAGTCGCTGGCGGACGTGAATGTGAAGTGCGACTTCGTTTCGGTTCCGACACACCCGACGATCACCAAACTGCGCGTTCTGTCGCGTAACCAGCAGCTGATCCGCCTCGACTTCGAGGAAGGCTTTGAGGGCGTTGATCCTGAGCCGCTGCACGAGCGCATTAACCAGGCGCTGAGCACTATCGGCGCGCTGGTGCTGTCCGACTACGCCAAAGGTGCGCTGGCAAGCGTACAGCAGATGATTCAGCTCGCGCGTAAAGCCAATGTGCCCGTGCTGATCGACCCGAAAGGTACTGACTTTGAGCGCTATCGCGGCGCAACGCTGCTGACGCCAAACCTCTCTGAGTTTGAAGCGGTGGCGGGCAAATGTAAGACGGAAGAAGAGCTCGTTGAGCGCGGCATGAAGATCATTGCTGACTTCGAACTCTCCGCGCTGCTGGTGACCCGCTCCGAGCAGGGGATGACGCTGCTGCAGCCTGGCAAAGCGCCGCTGCATATGCCGACCCAGGCGCAGGAAGTGTATGACGTGACCGGTGCCGGCGACACGGTCATTGGCGTTCTGGCGGCGACGCTGGCGGCAGGGAACTCTCTGGAAGAAGCGTGCTACTTCGCTAATGCGGCAGCAGGCGTGGTCGTCGGCAAGCTGGGGACTTCCACCGTTTCGCCGATCGAACTGGAAAACGCGGTGCGCGGTCGTGCCGATACCGGTTTTGGCGTGATGAGCGAAGATGAGCTGAAAGTGGCCGTTGCCGCCGCCCGTAAACGCGGTGAAAAAGTGGTGATGACCAACGGCGTGTTCGACATCCTGCATGCCGGTCATGTCTCTTATCTGGCCAATGCGCGTAAGCTGGGCGACCGTCTGATTGTGGCGGTGAACAGCGATGCGTCGACGAAACGTCTTAAAGGTGAAACGCGTCCGGTGAACCCGCTGGAGCAGCGCATGATCGTGCTGGGTGCACTGGAAGCGGTGGACTGGGTGGTGTCGTTTGAAGAAGATACCCCGCAGCGCCTGATTGCCGGTATTTTGCCGGATCTGCTGGTGAAAGGCGGCGATTACAAACCGGATCAAATCGCAGGCAGCGAAGAGGTCTGGGCTAATGGCGGTGAAGTGATGGTGCTCAACTTTGAGGATGGGTGCTCAACCACCAACATCATCAAGAAGATCCAGAAAGACAGCAAATAAAGTCAGCCAATAAAAAACGGGCCATCTGGCCCGTTTTTTTTCACCCTCTCTTTGCAGGAGAGGGTATCTTCGCAAACAGCCCGTTATACGTGGCTATTATTCTGCTTCATCAACCGGTGGAATGGCCGGTGCCGGTTTTACTTCCGCTGGCGTATTGCGGTTTTCCAGCTCGTTCAGACGCTGCTCCAGCAGGGCCAGCTTCTCGCGGGTACGCAGCAGAACCTGCGTCTGCACGTCAAACTCTTCGCGGCTGACTAAATCAAGGCGAACCAACTGCGCCTGCAGCGTCTGGCGGATTTTCTTCTCTACGTCATCCCCAAACTCACGAATACCTTTTGGCATAGACTCATGAACCTGGCGCGCAATTTGCTCAATTTTCTTCGGGTCAATCATTGTGGCTTCCCTTGATAAGACGGTGTTAATGAACATTGTAGCGCGTCATGCCCCAGGATAAAGGAGATTTTATGTCTGCGCATTGCCCAGGGTAATCAATCGCGTTATAGTTATCTCGCTTATTCTCAGGGCGGGGCGAAATTCCCCACCGGCGGTAAATCAGCGTAACGCTGAAAGCCCGCGAGCGCTTTGGGTCACCACTCAAAGGACAGCAGATCCGGTGTAATTCCGGGGCCGACGGTTAGAGTCCGGATGGGAGAGAGTAACGATCAAGTCGGGCCTGGCCCGCTCACGTTATCTTTTTGCCGCTTATACGGCGCTCCTAAGACTGCCCTGATTCTGGTAACCATAATGTTAATGAGGTTTTTTTACCATGAATCAGACGCTACTTTCCTCTTTTGGCACTTCTATTGAACGTGTTGAACATGCACTGGATGCACTGCGCGAAGGCCGCGGCGTGATGGTGCTTGACGATGAAAACCGTGAAAATGAAGGCGACATGATTTTCGCCGCCGAAAACATGACCGTTGAGCAGATGGCGCTGACCATCCGTCACGGTAGCGGCATCGTGTGCCTGTGTATCAACGAAGACCGTCGTAAGCAGCTCGACCTGCCCATGATGGTTGAAAATAACACCAGCGCCTTTGGAACCGGTTTTACCGTGACCATCGAAGCGGCACATGGCGTGACCACCGGCGTGTCGGCGGCTGACCGTCTGACCACCGTACGTGCCGCGATTGCCGATGATGCGAAGCCATCAGACCTGCATCGTCCAGGCCACGTCTTCCCGTTGCGTGCGCAGGCCGGCGGTGTATTGACCCGTGGCGGTCACACCGAAGCGACCATTGACCTCGTGACCCTGGCAGGCTTTAAACCTGCGGGCGTACTGTGTGAACTCACCAACGACGATGGCACCATGGCGCGTGCGCCGGAGTGCATCACCTTTGCCCGTCTGCATAATATGCCCGTGGTGACGATTGAAGATCTGGTGGAGTATCGCCAGGCGCACGCGCGCAAAGCCAGCTGAAAGGGCTGATGTGAAAAAGCCGGGGAAACCCGGCTTTTTTGTTGTGAGACGTTAATGCGCTATTGTCTTAGCCGATCCCTGCTGTTTGCAGCAGCACCAGGCTCAAGCCCATCACCGACATACCGCACAGCACGCCATAGCTTGGGTTATTATTCGGATCGATCTCTTTCGCCAGCGGCATCAGCTCATCCACGGAGAGCGCCACCATTATCCCGGCCACGGCGGCCATGATAGCGGCCATCACCACAGGCGAGACCAGACTGCCCAGAATCAACCACGCCAGCACGCCGCCGAGAATTTCGGCCATCCCCGAGATCCCCGCCCAGAAGACCGCAGTCCGTTTCGAGCCCGTGGCGGCATAAACCGGCCCGGCCACTGCCAGTCCTTCAGGAATATTGTGCAAGGCTACCGCCAGGGCGATACCAAAGCCCATCTCCAGATTGCTGCTGGCGGTGACATAGGTTGCCACGCCTTCCGGGAAGTTGTGCAGGCTTATGCCGAGCGTTAACAGAATGGCCGTGCGCTTAATATTGCGCGGCATCGGGGTCACACTTTTTTGCATTAAATCCTGCGGATGCGCGTGCGGCAGCATGCGGTCGAGGGCAAAGTAGCCAAGCAGGCCGAATACAAACATGCCATACCCCAGCACCGGAGACATGCCTTCGGTGCCCAGTGCGGCAGGGAGCATCTCCATCAAAGAGATGAGCAGCATGATCCCGGCAGCAAAGCCCAATGAGAAGGCCAGCACGCGGTTAGACGGCTTTTGACCAAGCACACCGAGAATGGCACCGATGAACGTTGCGGCGCCCGCCAGTATAGTCAGGATCAAGGGGACTGACATGCATTGCTCCTTATGATAATGATTATCATTAATATTAATGGTTCATTTCGGTCAAAGCGAGAGGCGAAACCCTGCTTTACACATTCCTTACATTCAAATTTCCTGATGATGATCTTCACGCTTATCAGCGTTCATCCGGGCGAGATTGCGCGTAATGTAGAACCATTAAATTGACACCTTCTGTAAGGATATCACCATGACTTCTTCCCGTATGCCAGCACTGTTTTTAGGCCACGGTAGCCCAATGAACGTTCTGGAAGACAACGTCTATACCCGAGTATGGCGTCATCTGGGCGAGACGCTACCGCGTCCGAAAGCGATTGTGGTGGTGTCTGCGCACTGGTTTACCCGGGGCACGGGCGTGACCGCAATGGAAACGCCAAAAACCATTCATGATTTCGGCGGCTTCCCGCAGGCGTTGTACGACACGCACTATCCGGCACCCGGCTCGCCAGCGCTGGCCCGACAGCTGGTGGAATTACTCGCGCCTGTGCCTGTGGCGCTGGATAACGAAGCCTGGGGCTTTGACCATGGCTCGTGGGGCGTACTGATAAAGATGTATCCCGAGGCGGACATCCCAATGGTGCAGTTGAGTATCGACAGCACTAAACCTGCGGCCTGGCACCTGGAGATGGGGCGAAAACTGGCGACCTTACGCGACGAGGGCATCATGCTGATCGCAAGCGGCAACGTGGTACATAACCTGCGTACAGCGCGCTGGCACGGTGAGAACACGCCATATCCGTGGGCGACGTCTTTTAACGATTACGTGAAAGCGAATCTGACCTGGCAAGGGCCGGTTGAGGAGCATCCGCTGGTGAACTATCTGGATCACGAAGGCGGTTCACTCTCTAACCCGACGCCGGAACACTTCCTGCCGTTGCTGTATGTATTGGGCGCGTGGGATGGTCAGGAGCCGATCAGCATACCGGTCGATGGTATTGAGATGGGAAGCTTAAGTATGTTGTCGGTGCAGATTGGATAACGTATGTGTGCCTTTCCCAAAGAGAAAGGGCCGGGGTGAGGGCTTCCGCTCGCACCCCGGCACACCCGATCACTCGACGAAAATGTGCGGATAGAACCGTGACAGATCCTGCGTGATCAGCGCGCGATCTTCGCGGATGCCAATCCCGGCTGGCTGATCGTTGATGAGCCAGCTGCCAATCAGGGTATAGCTGTCACCAAACTTCGGCAGTTGATAAAACGCCTGGACGATCATTCCTTCCTCGCCGTAAGGCCCTTCAACGGCTTCCAGCGTTTTGCCATTTTCAATAATCGACACGTTCGCCCCTTCGCGGGAGAAGATCGGTTTAACGACGTATTTCTCCATCGGCGGGTGATCGTCTTCCGCAAAGTAAGCCGGCAGCAGGTTCGGATGGTTCGGGAACATCTCCCACAGCATCGGCAGCAGGGCTTTGTTGGAGATAATGCTCTTCCACGCCGGCTCCAGCCAGCGCACGCCGGCGTCTTCCAGCTTGGTGGAGAACATTTCACGCAGCATGTATTCCCACGGGTAGAGCTTGAACAGGTTGCTTATCACCTGATCCTGCAGGTCAGTAAACTGACCCTTCTCACCCAGGCCGATATCTTCGATATAGAGAAACTCGGTCGCCACTTCAGCTTCGGCCGCGCAGTCCTGCAGATATTGCACCGTGCCACGGTCTTCTTCCGTGTCGCGGCAGCAGGCAAGGTGCAGCAGATTAAAACCATGCTGTTCGCGCAGTTCGGCGAAACGCTCAATCAGCTTTTCCTGCAGGCTGTTGAACTGGTCGCTGCCTTGCGGCAGGTTGCCGGCATTGGCCTGGTCTTCCAGCCAGATCCACTGGAAGAACGCCGCTTCGTACAGCGAGGTTGGCGTATCAGCATTGTTTTCCAGAAGTTTAGGATCGCCCACGCCGTCCCACGCCAGATCGAGACGTGAGTAAAGCGAAGGCTGGTGGGTTTTCCACGACTGGCGGACGAAACTCCAGGTGTGCTTCGGAATGCGGAACTTCGCCATCAGCGCGTCGCTGTCGATGACTTTATCCACCACCTTCAGGCACATCTGGTGCAGCTCGGCGGTCACCTCTTCCAGTTTCTCAACCTGGGCAAGCGTGAGCTTGTAGTAAGCGTCTTCACACCAGTATGGCTCGCCGTACATGGTGTGGAAGTTAAAACCGTATTCGGTCGCTTTTTCGCGCCAGTCCGGGCGCTCGGTGATACTGACTCGTTCCATGATCAGCCGCCCATTGAGCGAGTGGACGTGCCTGACGCGCTACGCTGCATGCTGGTCTGTTTCGCCACAGACTCACCGAACCCGCCACGGGTAATGGTGCTGGTGGTCGCAGGTTTCGGAGCCATCGCCGTTTTCGGTACGGTTACGGAGCGGCCAGGGGTGGCTGCGCCATAGCCTTTGCCGCTGGCATCGGTATATTGACCATAAGCCGGGCTGGCCGGGTTTTTCGAGCTAAACAGCGGCTGCTGCTGGTAACCCGCACCACCACTCATCAGGCGGCCCATCATGTAACCTGCCATCAGCGGCATCCAGAAACTGCCGCTGGACTGGGCCTGTGCCTGGTTTTCAGGGGCTGTGCCTGCCTGAGCCGGTGCCTGCTGACACTGACCTTCACCGAACTCTGCCACGCAGTCTTCACGTGAAGCATATTTCGGCGCAGTACGTTCCGCCTCTTTCAGGGCGTTGGTATATGCCGTTTTACACTCTGCGGCGTTGCCGGTTGCAGCAGAACAGTCGTCCGCGTTTTGATAAAGCGAAACTGTTTCATCGCTTTTCTCACAGCCTGCCAGCATAAAGACTGCCGTGACGGCCAGCGCAACAGGGGTGAGATGACGCGCGTTCCAGCTTTTGCGGAACGAAGCGTGATTGATAGATTTTGTCCGTTTCATCGTTGTCTTCCTGGACCCAGTGGTAATAACGCTCAGGATAGAGGATGAGTGGTTGAAAATGAAGCGATGATGGCCGGAATGAGGGGGATCTTTACGTTGGCTTACGTTCAGGTGTGATTTGCGTACGCCCTCTCCCGAAAGGAGAGGGGTATAGCGAAGGCATCAGGCCGCAATGGGCCCGATGACATGCTTAATTGCGGAACGGATTGTTACCGCTGCTGGCGGGGGCAGTCGTACGTGCGGCAGCTGGCTGCGCGGCAGGTGCAGCACCGTTACCGTTGAAGTTATCAACGGCGGCAACCTGCTCAGGGTTCTCTGGCGCAACATTTTCCGGAGAAGTAGAGACAGGTTTACCCAGGGTGCTGTTCAGCATCTGCAGATCCTGCTCGTTCAACGTACCCAGCGCCTGTTTGATGTTCAGCTGGTTAATCAGGTACTGATAACGTGCGCTGGAAAGCTGCTGTTTCGCGTTGTACAGCGTGGTCGTTGCGTCCAGGACGTCAACGATGGTACGCGTACCCACGGAGTAACCCGCTTCCATGGCATCAAGAGAGCTCTGTGCAGACACAACGGCCTGTTTATAGGCGTTGATGCTGCTGATAGAGGCATTCACGTTGTTGAAGGACGAACGAACGGTCTGTACCACGTTGCGGTGGGCACTTTCCAGCTGTTCGCTCGCGCCAACAAAGTTGTACTGCGCCTGTTTCACCTGAGAGGTCACCTGGCCGCCCTGGTACAGTGGCAGCGAGAAGTTCAGACCCACTTTGTTCTGACCCATGTTGCTGTCGTCGTACTGGGAGGTGTTCGTTTTAGATCCGCTGTAAGTGGTATCAGACACGCCGGTAGACGCGCTCAGGCTCAGGGTCGGCAGGTGGCCGTCCTGTGCCTGACGGATTTGCTCGCGGGCCAGGTCCTGGCTCAGACGCGCCTGCAGTAACGTCAGGTTGCGGTTTTCCGCTTCTTTCAGCAGGGCGTTAACGGCCTGCGGTTTATCCGTTTTGAAGCTGTCGACGTTCAGAGACGCCAGCTCAGGGTAGTAATTCCCGGTAACCTGACGCAGGGATTCCAGCGCGTTATCGAGGTTGTTACGTGCGGTCACTTCGTTGGCCAGGACGCTATCGTATTGTGAACGGGCGTTCTGAACGTCAGTGATTGCCACCAGACCCACATTGAAACGCTGGGTGGTTTGATCTAACTGGCGGTAAATCGCCTGTTTCTGCGCTTCGGTGTAGGAGAGCGAGTCAATTGCGCTCAGCACGTTGAAGTATGCGGTGGCGGTGTTCAGGATCAGCGTCTGCTGATCGGTCTGATACGTCACATCCTGGATGCCCGCGCTCTTTTCCTGCAGGGTCAGGGCACGCCATTTGGACATATCAAACAGCGTCTGTGTTAATTGCAGTGAGGCGCTGGTAGCATTGGAGTTAACGCCATTGGCGTCGCGGAAGCCGTTGCTGTAGGTATAATCTGCACCTAAACCTAACTGTGGCAGCAATGGGCTACGCGCTTCGTTAATCTTTTCAAACGCAGCATCACGATCGGCCGCTGATTTACGTAAATCAGGGTTGCCCAGACGTGCCTGCTGGTAGACCTGTAACAGGTTTTCCGCCTGGCTCATTGCACTGAAGCCCGTCAGGCTCAGGCCGATAAGGATGGGGAGCAATTTCTTCATTTGCATTCCTTGTTGTGAAGCAGTATTAGCGCTGATCTAATTAAAAAATAATTGCCGATTCTAACAGAATCTTCCATACCAAAAGGTTGGCGTTACGTGCCATCTGGCGGTAATTTGCACCAATCTACCATATAGCCTTACAAACGGCAGCCAAACAGCCTTGAAATTCATAATTTCATCACCATTGCTACCAGGACTCGACTCATGCAAAAACCAGAAAACTTGCCCGTGACATTCGCGAAAAACGATGTAGAAATTATTGCACGAGAAACGCTTTATAGCGGTTTTTTTTCAATGGAACTTTACCGTTTCAGGCATCGCCTGTTTAACGGCGAAATGAGCGGTGAAATCAGACGCGAAATTTTTGAGCGCGGGCATGCGGCAGTCTTGCTACCCTTTGACCCAGTGCGTGATGAAGTCGTGCTGGTGGAGCAGATCCGCATTGCCGCGTATGACGTCAGCGCCAGCCCCTGGCTGCTGGAGATGGTGGCCGGCATGATTGAAGAGGGCGAATCGGTCGAAGACGTTGCCCGCCGCGAGGCGCTGGAAGAGGCGGGGCTGGTGGTTGGCCGGACAAAACCGGTGCTGAGTTATCTGGCAAGCCCAGGCGGCACCAGCGAGCGCTTGTCCATTATGGTGGGCGAAGTGGACGCCACGACGGCGGAAGGGATCCACGGTCTGGCAGATGAAAACGAAGATATTCGGGTTCATGTGGTGAGTCGGGAGCAGGCTTATCAGTGGGTAGAAGAGGGGAAAATCGACAACGCAGCGTCTGTCATCGCTCTGCAATGGCTGCAACTGCATTATCAGACTTTACGAAACGAGTGGAAAAAATGAAGCGTTATACACCTGACTTCCCAGAAATGATGCGCCTGTGCGAAACCAATTTCGCACAATTGCGCCGCCTGCTGCCGAAAAACGACGCACCCGGCGAAACGGTGAGCTATCAGGTGAGCAACGCGCAGTATCGATTAACGATAACAGAATCAACGCGCTACACTACGCTTGTCGAAATTGAACAAACGGCGCCCAGCATTAGCTACTGGAGCCTGCCGTCGATGACGGTGCGCCTTTACCATGACGCGATGGTCGCTGAAGTGTGTTCAAGCCAGCAGATCTTTCGCTTCAAAGCGCGGTATGATTATCCGAATAAAAAGTTGCATCAACGCGACGAAAAGCATCAAATTAACCAGTTTTTAGCCGACTGGCTAAGATATTGTTTAGCACATGGAGCAATGGCGATTCCGGTTTGTTAGCGTCATAAACCTACCTAAGGACACCATTTGGAAAGCCTGTTGAACCTGACTGTTGCTGGTGGGGCACCAGTCAGGATATTACAAATCACCGATACCCACCTTTTTGCCGAAAAGCATGAAACTCTGCTTGGGGTGAATACCTGGGAGAGCTATCAGGCGGTACTTAGCGCCATACACGCTGAAAATCGCCCATGCGATCTGATTGTCGCGACGGGCGATCTGGCGCAGGACCAATCCTCCGCGGCCTACCAGCATTTCGCTGAAGGCATCGCGAGTTTTAGCGTGCCTTGCGTCTGGCTACCGGGAAACCACGATTTCCAGCCTGCCATGTACAGCTCGCTGCAGGATGCGGGGATCTCTCCGGCAAAATGTGTTTTTGTGGGTGACCACTGGCAGATCCTGCTGCTGGACAGCCAGGTCTTTGGCGTCCCACACGGTGAGTTAAGCGACTTTCAACTCGACTGGCTTGAGACCAAACTGTCTGCCGAACCTGAACGTCATACGCTGCTGTTGCTGCATCATCATCCTTTGCCGGCGGGCTGTAGCTGGCTTGATCAACACAGCCTGCGCAACTCTGCCGCGCTGGACAGAGTGCTGGCGAAATTCCCGCGGGTGCAGAATCTCCTGTGCGGACACATTCATCAGGAACAGGATCTCGACTGGAATGGCCGCCGACTGCTGGCCACGCCCTCGACCTGCGTTCAGTTCAAGCCGCATTGCGCAAACTTTACCCTGGACACCATCGCACCGGGCTGGCGCTGGCTCGAACTGCATCCCGATGGCCTGCTCACCACGGAAGTCTGCCGTTTAACCGGCGCAAAATTCCGCCCGGACACCGCTTCAGAAGGCTATTGATGTCTACGCTCCTCTATCTGCACGGATTCAACAGTTCGCCGCGCTCTGCGAAAGCGACGCAGTTTCGCCAGTGGCTGAGCGAACATCACCCGCACGTTGAGATGATTATCCCTCAACTGCCGCCTTACCCGGCGGAAGCCGCAGAAATGCTGGAATCGGTAGTGATGGAACACGGCGGCGAATCGTTCGGCGTGGTCGGTTCTTCGCTGGGCGGATATTACGCCACCTGGCTCTCGCAATGTTTTATGCTGCCTGCGGTGGTGGTTAACCCGGCGGTTCGGCCATTTGAGCTGCTGCGGGACTTTCTCGGGCAAAACGAGAACCCCTACACCGGCCAACAATATGTGCTAGAGTCACGCCATATTTACGATCTCAAAGTTATGCAGGTAGACCCGCTTGAAGCGCCCGATCTTATCTGGTTGCTGCAACAGACGGGTGATGAAGTGCTGGATTACCGCCAGGCAGTGGCGTATTACGCATCCTGCCGCCAGACTATAGAAGAAGGCGGAAACCATGCTTTCACGGGCTTTGAGAATCATTTCACCCAGATTGTCGATTTTCTTGGACTGCACAGCCACTGACAATCAATGCGAACTGCTAGTTTAAATCATGACGCAAACCTATAACGCTGATGCCATTGAGGTACTCACCGGGCTTGAGCCGGTTCGCCGCCGCCCTGGGATGTACACCGATACGACACGCCCAAACCATCTGGGCCAGGAAGTTATTGATAACAGTGTGGATGAAGCGTTGGCTGGCCATGCCAAACGCGTTGACGTCATCCTCCATGCCGATCAGTCGCTGGAAGTCATCGACGACGGACGCGGCATGCCGGTGGATATCCACCCGGAAGAGGGGGTGCCAGCCGTTGAGCTGATCCTCTGTCGTCTTCATGCGGGCGGTAAGTTCTCCAACAAAAACTACCAGTTCTCGGGTGGTTTGCACGGCGTGGGGATCTCCGTGGTTAACGCCCTGTCCAGACGCGTGGAAGTCAATGTCCGCCGCGACGGTCAGGTGTATAACATCGCCTTTGAAAACGGCGAGAAGGTGCAGGATCTGCAGGTCGTCGGCACGTGCGGCAAGCGCAATACCGGGACCAGCGTCCACTTCTGGCCTGACGAAAGCTTCTTTGACAGTCCTCGTTTCTCTGTTTCACGCCTGACGCACCTGCTGAAAGCCAAAGCGGTACTGTGCCCTGGCGTGGAAATTACCTTTAAAGATAACGTCAACAACACCGAACAGACCTGGCGCTATGAAGACGGTCTAAACGACTATCTGTGCGAAGCCGTTAACGGCCTGCCAACCCTGCCGGAAAAACCGTTTGTCGGTAATTTCACCGGTGATACGGAAGCGGTGGACTGGGCGCTGTTGTGGCTGCCGGAAGGCGGCGAGCTGCTGACCGAAAGCTACGTCAACCTGATCCCGACCATGCTTGGCGGTACGCACGTCAACGGTCTGCGTCAGGGGCTGCTGGATGCAATGCGCGAGTTCTGCGAATACCGCAACATTCTGCCCCGCGGCGTGAAGCTGTCGGCGGAAGATATCTGGGATCGCTGCGCCTACGTCCTGTCGGTGAAGATGCAGGATCCGCAGTTCGCCGGTCAGACCAAAGAACGTTTGTCCTCACGTCAGTGTGCGGCGTTCGTCTCCGGCGTGGTCAAAGATGCTTTCACCCTGTGGCTGAACCAGAACGTGCAGGCCGCCGAGATGCTGGCAGAAATGGCCATTTCCAGCGCCCAGCGACGCCTGCGTGCTGCCAAGAAGGTGGTACGTAAAAAACTGACCAGTGGCCCGGCGCTTCCGGGCAAGCTGGCGGACTGTACTGCGCAGGATCTGAACCGCACCGAACTGTTCCTCGTGGAAGGGGACTCGGCAGGAGGCTCTGCCAAGCAGGCGCGCGATCGTGAATATCAGGCGATCATGCCGCTCAAGGGTAAGATCCTGAACACCTGGGAAGTGTCGTCGGATGAAGTGCTGGCCTCGCAGGAAGTGCATGATATCTCCGTTGCGATCGGCATCGATCCGGACAGCGACGATCTGAGCCAGCTGCGCTACGGTAAGATCTGTATCCTCGCGGATGCGGACTCCGATGGTCTGCACATCGCTACGCTGCTGTGCGCGCTGTTTGTGAAGCACTTCAGGACGCTGGTGAAAAACGGTCACGTCCACGTGGCGCTGCCGCCGCTCTACCGTATCGACCTCGGCAAAGAGGTCTACTACGCGCTGACGGAAGAGGAAAAAGCGGGCGTACTGGAACAGCTCAAGCGTAAGAAGGGCAAACCGAACGTGCAGCGCTTTAAAGGGCTGGGCGAGATGAACCCGATGCAGTTGCGCGAAACCACGCTGGATCCAAACACCCGCCGCCTGGTGCAATTGACCATCAGCGACGAAGACGAACAGCAAACCAACGCCATGATGGATATGCTGCTTGCTAAGAAGCGTTCGGAAGACCGACGCAACTGGCTGCAGGAAAAAGGCGATATGGCGGATATTGAGGCCTGATGCCCTCTCTTTACTCCTCTCCCACCGGGAGAGGGGATGGAACGAAGGCCCGGTAGGCGCTAGCGCCACCGGGCTTTTTTACATCAAAATTCCATCTTCACCGTAAACTGCACTTCACGTGGATCGCCTGGCTGGTTGCCGAGGTTATTGGTCGCAATCGACGAGGTGTAGTAGGTCTTATCAAACAGGTTCTTCACGTTGACCTGCAGCGTCACCGGATACTGTAGCTTCATTTTATAGGCCGCAAAGGCATCAGCAACAACGTACCCTGGCAAATAATAATCCGCACCGTTGGTCGCGGAGCGACGGCTCACGCCGTGTCCACCGCCGCCGATTGTCAGGGTATTCCCGCCGATGACGTTGTGAATATCGTACGTCAGGAACAGCGAACCGGTATGGCGCGGCACGTTTGGTAGCGGTTTGCCGGCGTAATCCGGGTCTTCCAGCACTTTCGCATCGGTGTAGCCATAGCTGGCAATAATATTGGTGTTCTCGGTCAGAGAGCCAGCCAGATCCACTTCCACGCCCTGCGAGCGCACGCGGCCAGCGGTTTTAGCAATGTTTTCACCCGCCACGCTTTCGGTGTACAGCACGTTGCGCTTGTGGATATCAAACAACGCGATGTTGGCGGTAATGCCGTTGAACAGGTCAAATTTAGCGCCGACTTCGTAGGCATTGGACGTTTCTGGCGGCAGGTCGCCAATGTAGCTCGCGATGGACGATTGCGGCATAAACGTCTGGGCGTAGTTCGCAAACAGCGAGACGGATGGCGTGAGCTTGTAGACCAGCCCCAGCTTTGGCGTCCACTGCTCGTCGCGGCTGTCGGTATTGACGTTGAACGGCCGGCCCTTGCCCGCGTACTGGGTGTAGTACTGATAACGCAGCCCGGCGACGGCAATCCATTTATCCGTCAGGTACAGGGCGTCCTGAGCATAAGCGGAGTAACTCTCCTGTTTGAGCGTCTGATCGCTGTCCGCGGCGGAAACGGTCGTACACTTGCTCAGATTGCCGTAAGACGGATGGTAAATATTGAAATCTTTTACATTCTTACAGCGAATCATATCCGTGCGCAGCAGGTCGTAATTCTCATACGACACGCCGGTCAGGATCTCATTGTAAAATCCCGCGATATCCACGTTCCCCTGCAGGTCTGCACGGGTGGAATGCATGCGCTGCGTTGATCCTTGCGTCGCATCGACACGACGGGTCAGGTTGCCGGTTTTCGCGTCATAGGCCATCACCCGCGCCTGGTTATCGCTGTATTTATCCTGGCTGTAGCTGTAATCGAACTTCGCCGTCCACTGGCTGTTAAGGCGGTATTCCGCGTTGAGCTGCGCCAGATCGGACTGGCCATCGGTAATGTTGAACGGCTCGTCAAACCGGGTTTTACGGTCAACATTCACCGGCTGTTTGGTCGTGAGATCGAAGATCGTGCCGCGATCGAACGGCGTCTTATAATCACGATGTGAATAGAGCACGGTCACGGTGGCGTCATCGCCAAACCAGGTCAGCGAGGGCGCGATAAAGGTGCTGCGCGCCTTGCCGAAACTTCGCCAGTAATCTTCGTCCTGGTACTCGCCCGTCAGGCGGTAAGCCAGGCGCGTTCCTTCAATGGGACCCGTGACATCGAGCTGGCCGGTACCGCCGCCAAAACTTGAGGAGGTGCCCGAGATCGAACCGCCAAACTGTTTTTCCGGACGTCGGGTGACCACATTGATAAGCCCTCCCGGATCGAGGATGCCGTACAGCGTTGAGGCCGGTCCCTTGAGGACTTCCACACGCTCGGTGGCCGCGTTAAAGCTGCGCGGCAGCACGGTGCGCAGGCCGTTGGTCATGATTGAACCGTCGCGGTTCGCGCCAAATCCACGGCGTACAAACGCATCCTGCGTGCCGCCCAGCGTGTTGGTCTGCACCACGTTACTGACGTTATAGAGGGCTTCATCCAGCGTGGTAGCGTGCTGATCTTCCAGCACTTTATCGCTGACAGTATTTACCACCTGCGGGATATCCAGCATCGGCATGTTGGTCAGCGTGGCGGTGGAGGTGTTCAGCGGCTGATAGCCGTTGGTGGCATCGGCCACGGCATTAGGATCGGCGGTGACGGTAAGCGTTTCGCCGTCCTGAGCCGCGGTGTTGTCTGCTGCCTGCACCAGCGGCGCCATAAACAGCAGTGAAAAGAGCGCGCGCCCTTTTACCCCAGAGAGTGAAGGAGTGAACGTAGCCATTACATCTGTTTTCCCGAAATATCCCGCGAATGAAGCGTCACGGAAGAATGTGTGAGTCATTGCCCTTTACGGTCTGCTCGTTAGCCATCGCTGGCATCGAACATGTAATTGAGAATCATTCAATCATGCGCTGATGTAGTAGTAAATGGAAAAAAGCAAAAATCGACTACAGCGGTACTTCCCCTCTGATGCTTAGCGGGGTAAGTAATTAACCTGTTGAAAATAAATTACTTAATGTGTTTAGCGGTTTTCCTGTTCCTGCACGATAACCCTGGGGTTTTAAGGGTGTTTCTTCTCTTGACTACTACATGGCGCAGCGGCAAACTCTCAAAAGAGAATGAGTTTTATTTTTATTTGTTAGTTTTTTATTAAGTTGGCGTTCACGTGGCTCACAACACGAATAAGTCAGGGCTGGTTCTTGAGAACCTCTCTGCTGGCTATCAGAAAAAAATCATCGTCGATGAGATCTCGCTTGCGATCCCCCCACAGAAAATAACCGTTCTGGTGGGCGCGAACGGCTGTGGAAAATCCACGCTACTGAGCACGATCGCACGTCTGCTGCAACCGCTCGGGGGAGCTGCGCTGCTGGATGGCAAAGCCATTCATCAACAGCCAACCAAAGCAGTCGCCCGTCAGCTGGGCATTCTGCCGCAGTCACCGCTGTTGCCGGAAGGGTTAACCGTGTTTGAACTGGTTTCGCGCGGGCGTTTCCCCTGGCAAAATTTTATGCGCCAGTGGAGTGACGAAGACGAGCAGGCCGTGGAAGAGGCACTGCGCCTGACCGGTACGGCGGAGTTTGCCCATTTGCCGGTGGAAAGCCTTTCCGGCGGCCAGCGTCAGCGCTGCTGGATTGCGATGGCGCTGGCGCAGCAAACGCCCTATATCCTGCTCGACGAGCCGACAACGTTTCTTGACCTCCGCTATCAGGTGGAAATCCTTGAACTGCTGCATACGCTGACCCGCCAGCACGGGCGCACCGTCGTGGTGGTGCTGCACGATCTTAACTTCGCGGTGAACTACGGTGATTCCCTGGTCTTTTTACGCCAGGGGAAAGTAGAGGGCGTGCTTCACGAGGGCGATACCTGTACGCCGGAACTGATCAAAGCGGTGTTTGAGGTTGACGTACATATGTCAGTTAATCCGCTCACCGGCAAACCGTTCTTCATGCCGTTTCGCCAGGTCGCAGAAAAATCATGATGCGAACGTCACTGGCTTTTCTGCTCTTTGCGCTGCTGCTGGTGATGGGCGCAATTGTACACCTGGGCACGGGCGCGCGCGTTATTTCTCCCCTGACGGTCGTGCAGGCTTTTGTCGATTTCGACCCGCGCAATTTCGACCATAACATCATTATCAGGCTGCGCCTGTTACGCCTCCTTGCGGCCATGCTGACCGGCGCTGCACTTGGCGTGGCAGGCGTCTTGCTGCAGTCCGTTATCCGTAACCCGCTGGGCGAGCCGCATATTCTGGGGCTGAATGCCGGCGCCGCGCTGGCCGTCGTGCTGACAAGCGCACTTGGGTTCACCCTGCCGTTTGGTCGCCCGTTGATTGCCGCCACCGGCGCCGCCGCACTGTTTCTGCTGGTACTGATGCTCTCCTCTTCGGGACGCACCGGGTTGACGCCGATGAAAGTCACCTTGTGCGGGGTGGCGATGTCGGCGTTCGCCTCCTCGATTACCGCCACGGTTCTGATCCTTGATGAGCAGACGCTTCTCGCCTTACGCACCTGGCTGGCGGGGGATTTGGCCGGGATAACAGAAGGAACGCTTCGCAGCGCTTCGTGGGCCGCTGGCGCGGGTTTCGCTCTTGCGCTCTGGTTGTCGCCGTCACTCAATATGCTGGCACTGGGGGACCGGATGGCCCAGGGGCTTGGCGTATCGCTTCTCAGGACGCGCCTGTTCGCGCTGCTTTCAATTGCGCTGCTGTGTGGCGCGGCAGTCTCCGTTGCCGGGCCGATTGGTTTTATTGGCCTCGTGGTGCCACAGCTGATACGGCGTCTGGTGACGGTGGATCTGCGCGTGATGGTGCCGCTTTCAGCCCTGTGTGGAGGGTTGATTTTGCTGCTGGCGGATCTCGCCGCCCGCACGCTGTTTACCCCTTATGAACTGGCGACCGGCATTATGACCGCGCTGGTCGGTGCTCCCGTCTTTATCTTTATGGCCTCGAGGGCGTTCAAATGAGCCGGGCCGGACTGCGCGCGTTGCGTATTGGCACCTTTTCAACGCTGGTACGCCCGAGGGCGCTGGCCTGCCTTGCGCTGATTTCGCTCGCGGCCTTTATCCTGCTCGGGTTTGGCCTGACGCACGGCTCGCTGCCGATCCCGACGTCGGCCATCGGACGGGCGCTGTTGTATCCGCAAAATCTGGAGGCGGATACGCGCTACATCGTGATGGATATTCGTCTGCCGCGTCTGCTGATGGCGGTGTTATGCGGTGCCATGCTCGGTATGGCGGGGGCAGCGATGCAGTCTGTCACCCGTAATGGCCTTGCCGACCCGGGGCTTATCGGCGTGAAAGAGGGATGTAGCGCGGCGGTGCTGGTGCTGATTTTTCAGTTCCCGGCGCTCAGCCTGGCCTGGCGACCGCTGGCGGGAATGGCGGGGGGCATACTCACCGCGCTGCTGGTGGTGGCGCTGGCGCGCGATATTTCGCGGCCGCGATTTATCCTGACGGGGATCGGTGTTTCTTGGGCATTTGCCGCGGCAATGGGGGTCTTTATGACCACCGCCGACGTGCGTGACGTGCAGACGGCGATGCTGTGGCTGGCGGGAAGCCTGCATGCAGCAAACTGGACGCTGGTGGGCATTGCGGCAGCCTGGACGCTGCCGGCATTTGCGCTATTGCTGTTGACCGCGCGCGCCGCAGACGTGGCCCTGATGGGCAACCCCACCGCAACGGGGCTTGGCGTACACACCTCGCGTCTGGCGCTGCTGCGCGTGCTTGCCCCGGTGGTGCTGACTGCGGCCTGCGTCTCCTGCGTGGGCAGTATCGGTTTTGTGGGACTGATTGCGCCACATATGGCACGCCTGCTGCTGCGCGGCGGACAAACCGCGCTGCTGACGGGAAGTGCCGTGCTGGGTGCGCTGCTGGTTCTGCTGGCAGATAACGTCGGACGTCTGGCTTTCCTGCCGCTGCAGCTGCCGGCAGGCGTAGTCATTTCATTGATTGGCGGACCGTTTTTCCTGCTGCTGCTCTGGCAGCGACGGGACAGATTTTAGGGGATGGTGATGCGTATACTTTTTTCGATGTTGTTGCTGGTGGGGTTTACCGTGAGTGCGGCGGAGCCGACGCAGACGTTTACCGACGATCTGAACCGCAAGGTGACTGTGCCCCTTCACCCAAAGCGGATTGTCTCGCTGCACGATCTGGATATCACCATTCCGCTGATTGAGCTCGGCGTGCCGCCAGTGGCAAGCCACGGGCGCACGCGGCCGGACGGTAGCCATTTTCTGCGCGCCAGCGGCATGCTGACGGGCGTTGATTTTGATAACGCCGACATCAAATTTATCGGC
Source organism: Enterobacter cloacae complex sp. 394I7 (assembly GCF_057320345.1). Classification (NCBI taxonomy): domain Bacteria; kingdom Pseudomonadati; phylum Pseudomonadota; class Gammaproteobacteria; order Enterobacterales; family Enterobacteriaceae; genus Enterobacter; species Enterobacter cloacae complex sp. 394I7. The sequence goes on from NZ_JBXWCR010000002.1 coordinate 109,480, forward strand.
TCCGCGGATATCGACATCGAGGCCATCGCCGCTGCAAAGCCGGATCTGATCATCACCGAACCGACCCGTAACACGTCGGTTGAACAGCTGGAGAAAATTGCCCCGACGGTGAGTATCGATCATCTCGATGGCGGCGCGCCGGAGATCTACCGCAAGCTGGCACAGCTCACGGGCACCGAAGCCCGGTTGAAAATCCTTGAACGTCGCTATCAGGAGCAGATTAACGCTCTGAAAGCGACCATCGACACCCGCAACATCACCGTGTCGGTGATACAGGCCAACCAGGGCAAAATCAGCGCCATGCACAGCTACCACTCGCTGGGGCGCGTGCTGCGTGACGCAGGATTCACATTCCCGCCGCTGATTGAGTCCATCCCTGACGGCGGTCGAATTGACGTCAACGCCGAGCGTCTGCCCGAGCTGGATGCAGATTTTGTCTTTGCCACCTGGCGCGGGGATACCGGCGGCAAACCGCAGGATGAGCTGGCAGCGATGGATGCCGTGATGCCTGGCTGGTGTCAGTTCCTCAATGCCTGTCGCACCGGCCACTACGTACTGATCTCCCGTGAAGAGGCCATCTCGAACTCCTTTGCCTCCTTAGGCCTGATGGCCGCCCAGGTGCAGTCGCAGATTGCCGGTCGACCGCTGCCGGAGGCGTCACAGTGATCAGAAAAGACAAAGCCCGGGTTGATGTCTATGGCGACCGCTTTCGCTCGCGGGGGCACCAGCTCACGCCGCGCCTGCTGCAGGTTGCGCGTTACATCAATGAAAACCGCGAAGCGGTGATGGAGCAGACGGCGATGGAGATTGCCGCGTTGCTGAAAACCTCGGACGCTACGGTGGTACGCGCCATTCAGGCTCTTGGCTTTGCCGGGCTGCGTGATCTGAAGCAGACTCTGGAGCAGTGGTTTGGGCCGGTGGTCTCCTCCAGCGAAAAAATGTCCACCACGGTGAATACGCTCACCAGCGACGTGAACGCGAGCATCGATTTTGTGCTGGAAGGGCATCAGCATACCTGTGATGTGCTATCCGAGCCGCACAACCGCTACGCAATGGCGCAGGCGGTGTCGTTGCTGGCGCAGGCACGTCAGGTCGCGATCTTTGGGATTGGGGCTTCCGGCATTCTGGCCGAGTACACTTCCCGGCTGTTCAGCCGTATCGGCCTGCCCGCTATTGCGCTCAACCGCACCGGCATTGGTCTGGCAGAGCAACTGATAGCCTTACAGCGCGGCGACGTGCTGGTGATGATGGCGCAAAAATCGGCCCACCGGGAAGGACAAACCACGCTGCGTGAAGCGAAACGGCTGGGTATTCCCACGATATTGCTGACCAATGCTACGGACTCGCGCTTCAGCAAAGAGGCCAGCGTGGTGATCCACGTTCCGCGCGGCGGTGAAAAGGGCAAAATTCCGCTCCACGGCACGGTACTGCTGTGTCTGGAGATGATTATTTTATCTGTAGCGTCAACGGAGCCCCAGCGCACCATCAGGTCGATGAAGCGCATTAACGAATTTCATCGCGGGTTAAAACCGGGCAAGAAGAGCGGGTGAGGGGTTCACGCCGCGCCATGATTTTTCCGGTACTGCAGCGGCGTCTCACCAATTCCTTTTTTAAAGGCGCTGATAAACCACGTCACGTCGGAAAATCCCACCCGCGCGGCAATCTCACGCACGCTGGCATCACTGTGCAGCAGGTACTCGCAGGCTTTTCGCAGCCGTAGCGTATTCAGATAGTCGTGGATCTTCTCGCCTGTTTCCGCATGGAATTTTCGCGATACATAGCTGCGTGATTTTCCCAGCTCAGCCGCCAGCGCATCCAGGCGAAATTTCTCCCGATAGTGCTCATCGAGCCAGTACATCACCTGGCTTGCCACCCCCTGACTGCTCCCCGGGGCACCGTCGTTATCATCCGGCAGCATGGCAAACAGGCTAATCAACAGCCCGGCAATGTTTTCGCTGTTCAGCGGCGGCTGATAACAGCCAAGAAGATAATCGATATGCTTCTGGCAATGCGCCAGGTCAGCGACCCAGGCCTCGCCGCCACGACGAGACAGCTTCTGTAGACGCTGCTGAGCCTGCGGAAAATCACGCAGGGTTTTCAGTACGGCATGCTGGTCGAGATGAATAATGGTGCGCCTGTAAAGGGCTTCTGCCTTCTCGTCCACCATCACCTTATGCAGGGTAAACGGTGGGAAGAAAAACAGCCGCCCGGGTCGCATGGTGTAATGACGGTTATCGACAATCGCCACGCCAAAGCCTTCTTCCACATAGAGAATTTCCAGACACTGATGCCAGTGGTGATAGCGCACCGTATTGGCGAACAGGCGGCTAAACGACACCACGGTGTCATTTAAGGTAATCAGCTCCAGATGATCGGATGTTGGCGTGTCGCGCATAGTGCAATAAAACTCAACTTTTTCCCGTCAGAATCTCTTTATAAACCACCTTTTTAAATTTTCTTAACTGTGGGTTTATTCATCGCTCTTAGCTGTGACATGGCTAACATTTCTGCCCCGTGCGGATTCACTATGCTTTGCCGCAGTTGATTACGAGGGTGAGCGTATGTGGGCGGCAAACAAAGAAAAATCAAATCCGTTGTCTTCACGCCAGGATATCGTGGCGTCACTGAATACTCTGTTGAGTGCGCTGGATAAGGCGTTTGCGCCGGGCAGTTCACGATTTTCGCTGGGTGAAACCTGTGCGCACTACAGCACGGATATCGCGCAGATGGAGGGACTCTCACGTGCGTTATGGGGGCTGTTTCCGCTGCTGGCATCCGGCGATGCCAGCCCCTTTTGCGAAAAATACCTTACCGCGATCAAACTCGGCACCGATCCGCACAGTGACGGTTACTGGGGCGAAACCGGACCCTACGATCAGCGTCTGGTTGAGATGGCGGCCTACGGTCTGGGGCTTGCCCTGCTGGGGGATAAACTCACCACGCACTTCACCGGGCGCGAGGTCATAAACCTGCACGCATGGCTCAACCAGATCGTCCATGCGCAAATGCCGGACAGCAACTGGAACTACTTTGCCATTATGGTGCAGCTCGGTTTTAAGCGCGCCGGGCTGCCGTATGACCAGACGGCGATTGACCGACGGTTTGCGATGATGGAGGCCTATTACCTGGGCGATGGCTGGTATTCCGACGGGCCGGGGCGGCCGAAAGACTATTACATCTCGATGGCATTCCATTTCTACGGCCTGATTTACGCCACCCTGAGCGGTGACGAGGAGAGGGCGCAGGTGCTGCGAGCGCGTTCGCGCCTGTTCGCCGAAGATTTTATCTACTGGTCAGCCGCCGACGGTGCCTCGGTACCGTTTGGTCGCAGCCTGACCTATCGCTTTGCAATGGTCGCCTTCTGGAGTGCGGTCGCCTTTTCCGGTCTGGAGGTGTTCACCCCGGGGATTGTGAAGGGCATCGTGCTGCGCCATCTGCGCTGGTGGCAGCAACAGCCCATCACCGATCGGGACGGCATTCTGACCCTCGGTTTTGCTTACCCGAACCTGGCGATGTGTGAGGACTATAACGCCCCCGGCTCGCCATACTGGGCGCTGAAAACCTACCTGATTCTGGCGATGCCGGAGGACCATCCGTTCTGGCAGGCTGAAGAGCAGCCGCTGCCCGCGCTTGCGGAAAAACGCGTCATCCCGCACGCGCAGCAGATCCTGATGCATGCCGGTCAGTCGCAGCATGTCACTATGCTTACCGCCGGGCAGCTTGAGCTGAATAACTACGTGAATACGGAAGCCAAATACACCAAATTTGCCTACTCCAGCCGCTTTGGTTTCACGATTGAGCGCGGACGGTTTGGCCTGAAACATGCCGCCTGCGACTCCATGCTGCTGCTGGCAGACGGGGATAACTATTTCCGCGGGCGCCGCGAGTGTGAAGCGGTGCGGGTCACTGAAGATTATCTCTACTCACGCTGGTCTCCGTGGCATGACGTTCATATCGAAACCTGGCAAGTGCCGTTTGGTGAGTGGCACCTGCGCCTGCACCGTATCAACAGCGCCCGTCGACTGAATACGGCGGAGGGCGGTTTTGCGGTGATGAACACCGAACCGCAGATCCGTGAGAACGGATGCTGGCTTGTCGCCGGTAATGGCACCAGCGTGCTGGTCGATCTCTCTCCGGTGATTAACCGTGAACCGGACAGCATCATCACACCGCCGAACAGCAGCATCATGTTCCCGGAATGCGCTGCCATTCCGCTGTTGAAAACCACGCTTGCGCAGGGGGAGAGCTGGCTCTGTTGTGCCGCCGTCGCCGGCGAAAGCCAGCCGGTTATGGCAGTCCCACAACTGAATATTAGCGAGAACCGGGTTGTTATCCGCGAGCCCGGCGGTGAGCGACAGCTGTCGTTCTCATTATAAAAACTCTGACCCTACACGTCGGCGAGGATGATATGAAAAAGACCGCTACAACAAACAGAACTGAATATTACAAAATCAGCAGTTTTATATTTCTCTATTTCTTTACCTGGTCTGCCAGTATTGGCCTGCTGGCTATCTGGTTAGGCCAGAAAGCGAACCTCAGTGGTTCGGTGATTGGTACCGTATTTGCGGTGAACGGGATTTTCTCCGTCATTCTGAAGCCCATCTATGGCTATATTCTCGATAAGATCGGCATGAGCAAATACCTGCTCTATTTTGTGGTGGCAATGTCTGCCCTGATGGCGCCGTTCTTTATTTATGTCTATCAGCCGCTGTTAATGTCCAACACGCTGCTGGGGATTATTATTGGCGCACTCTATTTAAGCTTTGCCTGGTATGCGGGCGTGGCGGCGTGCGAATCCTATTCTGACCGGTTTAGCCGTTTAAATGGCATGGAATTTGGCCAGATCCGGATGTGGGGCTCCCTTGGCTGGGCAGTGGCGTCCTCCTTCTCCGGCCTGCTGTTTAATCTCTCGCCAGCGTATAACTTTATGATGGGCAGCGTGGCATCGGTGGTCATGCTGATTGTCCTGTTGAGCCTGAAAGTGAACACTAACTCCGCACATGCCGGCGAAGTGCTGACGAAAGAGAAAATTGCCCCGTCAGACGTTTACGCGCTGCTGCGTAACCGTAAATTCTGGGCCTTCTGTCTGTACGTGGCCGGTGTGGCGTGGATGATGTTTATCGCCGAGCAGCAGTTTTCGCGCTATTTCGTGACCTTCTTTGATGATATTCACCAGGGCAATGCGGTGTTTGGTTATCTGGGGACCGTGCAGTCGGGAATGGAGTTTGTCATGTATATGGTGATCCCGCTGCTGGTGAACGCTATTGGCGCCAAACGTGGGCTGTTAATTGTCGGGTTGGTGGTCGGTGCGCGTCTGATTATTTCCGGTCTGTGTGATTCACATCTGTTAATTTCCATTCTTAAGCCGCTGTACGGTCTGGAAATTTGTCTGCTGCTGGTCTCCGTCTTTAAATATATTGCCGAACATTTCGATAAGCGCGTTAACGCCACCATGTATTTGCTGGGATATCAGGCGATGCTGTACGTCGGCAATGTCGTGGTCTCGTCGCCTGCTGGCTATATGTATGACCGCATCGGTTTCGAGAACACCTATATCATCATGGGCGCCACGGCGCTGATCTTCACGTTTATTTCTGCCTTTACGTTATCTGCCTGCCAGAGTAAATGGCGCGGCCCCCGCGCGCTGAACGTAGCAGAACCCTCATCACGATAATTAAGCCGTCAAAGAAGGAACCGAAATATGTTAAGTCGTATCGCAGAGGAACGCCTGCCCGCTATCCCCGTGCCCGTTGATTCGCGCGTATTCCGCGATGAACTGAGTTCAGCGCGCGACCATGTCCTCGCGCTGATTAGCCGCCATTTAACGGCGTTTGGTGAGCAGTTCCCGGCGGAAACCTGCCAGCAGGGTTTTTATCCGCTGACCGACAACGTGGAGTGGACCACCAGCTTCTGGACCGGGCAGCTGTGGCTGGCGTGGGAGATGAGCGGCGAAGCGAAATTCCGCGCGATGGCGGAAAAACATGTGCGCTCGTTTGGCCTGCGTATCGCCGGGCGCCACGACACTAACACCCACGATCTGGGCTTTTTGTATACGCTCTCCTGCGTGGCGGCCTGGCGACTGACCGGTAACCGTGAGGCGCGTGGCTTCTCGCTGCTGGCGGCAGAGGCGCTGCTGGAGCGCTTCCACGAGAAGGCAAAAATTATTCAGGCGTGGGGCGATCTGGCTGACCCGGAACAGGCCGGGCGGATGATTATCGACTGCAATATGAACCTGCCGCTGCTCTACTGGGCGAGCGAACAGACGGGCGATCCGCGCTTTGCCGATGCCGCCAAAGCACACGTGATGCAGGCAGCGAGGTACCTTATCCGTGAAGATGCCTCAACGTTCCACACCTACTATATGGATGTGCACACCGGCGCGCCGCGCTACGGCAATACTCAGCAAGGCTATGCCGATGACTCCTGCTGGTCGCGCGGGCAGGCGTGGGGAATTTACGGCTTCCTGTTGAGCTACATCTATACCGGTGATGCGACGATGATTGCCCTGTCGAAACGGCTGGCGAACTACTTCCTCAACCGTCTGCCGGAAGATTACGTCTGCCACTGGGACCTGGCGCTGGTCGGCACGGATGCGCTACGCGACGCGTCCTCGGCGGCGATTGCGGTATGTGGCCTGCTGGAGCTGGTGAAGCACCTGCCGGTGACCGATCCGGATCGCGAGCGGTATTCTGAATGGGCAAAAGGAATGATGTCGTCACTGACGAAACACTACCTGATGGGCAAAGACGAGAAGGGCACTGGGCTGCTGAAGCACTCCGTTTATCATCTGGCAAGCAATAAAGGCGTGGACGAGTGCGCGAGCTGGGGGGACTACTTCTACGTGGAGGCGTTGGTCAGGTTTACCCAAAGCTGGAAGTTGTACTGGTAATATGCCTCCCTGACCCTCTCCCGAAAGGGGGAGGGCAGGAATCAGGAACAGGGTAAACTTACACCCCTTGCTCCAGAATGCGGATATGCGTTTCCAGCACATCGCCCTTCACCGCGTCGCTCCACGCTTTCATGTGCGCGGTCTGCAGGTGGGCTTCAAGATGGGCCACGGTTTCCCACTGCTCAATCATAATGATCGAGTCTGGGGCAGTAGCCTGGAAGCTGGCGGTGGTGGTGGCGTCGACCATCGGCGCGTAGCCGTGGCAGCCTTCTTCCTTCAGTACAGTGGGGATAATTTTCACGAACTCATCCAGCACCGCCTGGCGGTGATGTTGGCCTGGACGAGTACGGATTTCAGCAATAACAGTAAGCATGGTTAACTCCTTCTAATTCCAGGTTACCAGTTAAGCAAAAATTTCCGCGAGATGCTTGCGATATTCTGCGATATAGCGCGGGACGTCAGGCATTTTGATGACGTCGTTAACGATAAAGGTTGGCAGCGGCGTCATTCCGAGGAACTGGTTAGCTTTGTGGAACGGCAGATACGCGCCGTCAACGCCCACCCCTTCGAAGAACTGATCTTTCTCGGTGAACGCTTCCAGCGGTGCGTTCCAGGTCAGGGACAGCATATATTTTTTGCCCTGAATCAGGCCGCCAGAACCGTATTTTTTGGATGCGTCGGAGCGGGTGCGACCGTCGCTGGCGTACAGTGCGCCATGGCCTTCGGTGAAGACATCATCCATGTATTTTTTCACGGTCCAGGGGGCGCCCATCCACCAGCCAGGCATCTGCCAGATAATCACGTCAGCCCACAGGAAGTTCTGCACTTCCGCGTTGACATCGTAATCGCTGTCCGCGCGCACGACCTTAACATCATGCCCGGCGTCGCGCAGAAAACCGTCCGCGACCTCGGTCAGGGTGTCATTCAGCTGGCCTTTAGAGTGCGCAAATTCTTTTGCACCGTTGATAATCAGAATGTTGCTCATGAGGTGTCCTCGAAGATGAAAGTATGGCGAGGATTTTACGCGCGCGAGCGATGCGGTTAAATGAGCAAAATGTGCAAAGTCTTTTGCATTAAACGCAATAATGCCTTACCAGCTGACCTTCACTTCGAAGCCGCCTTCTGCCGCATTGCCCAGCGCGACGCGCATACCATGCAGGGCGGCAATGCGCCTGACGATCGATAACCCCAGGCCGCTACCCGTTGCATCCTGTCCCGGTGGGCGATAAAAACGCTCACCAATACGCGCCAGCGCATCGGTGGAAACGCCGGGGCCGGTGTCACGCACGGTAAAACGCCGGGTGTCCAGCGTGACGTCCACCACGCTGCCATGCGGGCTATAACGCACGGCGTTGTCCAGCAGGTTACGCACCAGCAGGCTCAGCAGCAGCGGCTGGCCCTGACGTGTGACCTGTGGGGCATGAATGTTCAGACGAATATCAATCCCGGCCTGCTGTGCCGGATGCCAGATATCCAGCACCGCCGACTGCAGGAGATCGGCCATCACGATCGGTTCGATATCGTCGAGGTTATCCAGCGAGTCCAGACGCGACAGCGTAAGGAGCTGATCCACCAGCCGGGATGCGCGATCGATACCCGCATGCAGCTGCGCCAGCGCTTTTTGCTGCGCCTGCGGATCGTCCTGATACAGTTGCGCCACGTCGGTTTGCACCTTCAGGGCCGCGAGAGGGCTGCGTAGCTCGTGCGCGGCATCTGAGGTAAAACGACGCTCGCGGGTCATCATCTCCTGGGTTCGCGTGAACAGATGGTTCAGCGAGTCGAGCAGCGGGCGCACCTCAGTGGGAACCCCCTGAGTCGGGAGCGCGTCGGTGGCATCCGGTGAGCGGGAGCGCAGGGTCTGCGCCAGTTTTTTTAACGGTTTCAGTTCCCGGCTCAGCAGAACGATCAGCAACAGCAGCATCAGGGGCAGCGCCACCAGCCACGGGGTCAACTGGGAGCTGACCACATCTACCGCCATCTCCTGGCGATACTCCCACTCCTGTCCGACCACCACGCGGTACTTCCCGTCGGGTGAGGTGAGCCATAAAAAACGCCACTCGTCGTTGTCGCCCTGTAGCCGTCCATTATCAAACCCGTCGCGGCGATAGTGGTACGGAATGTCCCGCCCGTTTTCGCCGTCATTTAATATCATCTTGCCGTCGGTGGCGTAGATGGCGAAGGCCAGCGCGTCGTCATCCAGACGACCGTGCTTCGCTTTTTTGGGGATCTCACGCATCCGTTCGGGGGCCCGGATCTCATCCAGATCCATGGTCAACAGGCGTTTGGCAAACAGCATCTGCTGCGTATCGAACAGCTTATCCAGCGTGTGGGTGGTCTGCTGCCAGGCGACCAGGCTTGCGGCAAACCACGCCGTCAGCGACAGCACTAAAAAGAGGAGCGTCAGGCGCAGCTTCAGGCTCAGGCGTTGGGTCAGTTTCATGCGTCACCCAGGGTATAGCCGATACCGTGCACGGTGCGGATAAATTCGCTGCCCAGTTTACGACGAAGATGGTGGACGTGGACTTCAACGGCGTTGCTGGAGACGTCGTCGTCCCAGGTGTAGAGCTTTTCCTCGATCAGCTTGCGCGGCAGCACGCGGCCCGCGTTACGCATCAGCAGCTCCAGCAGGGCGAACTCTTTCGGCTTGAGCGTCAGCGTTTCGCCGTCCAGCGTGGCCACGAGACTGGTGGGATCGAGCGTGACCTTTCCGTGGTGCAACTCGCTGCGGGTCTGGCCGTGGCTTCGGCGCACCAGCGCCTCAAGGCGGGCAGCCACTTCGATCAGTGCAAAGGGCTTGCACAGGTAATCATCCGCCCCCAGACGCAGCCCTTCGACACGCTGGTTCAACGCATCCCGCGCCGTCAGAATCAATACCGGCTCGCGGCGCCCGCTTTCGCGCCAGGCGCGCAGAATATCCAGTCCGTCGATTTCCGGCAGCGTCAGATCCAGCACTACGGCATCATACGGAGCGGAATGAAGCGCGGTCTGGCCGGTTTTTCCGTCGGTGAACCAGTCCACGCTAAAGCCCATTTTGCTTAACCCCGCCTTGATGCCATCGCCAATCAGCTTGTCGTCTTCAACCAGTAAAATGCGCATGTTCCCTCCTTGATAACGTCAGTAAACCCTCTGCATCAGCCTGCTGTACAGTAATAATAAATAAATTTTTCCCTTAAGAAGTTGTTAAGGTTTACCCTGTTAAATGGACTGCGAAACCACATTAAAGGGAGAGTTAATATGAAAAAATTCGCTGCGATTGCCGCCATCATGATGATGACCACTGCCCCTGTTTTTGCTGCACAGGGCGGATTTAACGGCCCCTCTGCCGCACAAACCCAGGCCCAGACGCAGGCGGGCGGTTTTGTCGATAATGACGCGAACCTCACCACCGCGGTGAAAGTGAAGGACATGAAGGACGACAGCTGGGTGAAGCTGCGCGGGAACATCACTCAGCGCCTGTCTGATGACCGCTACACCTTCCGCGATGAGACCGGTACGGTTAACGTGGAGATTGACCACAAGCGCTGGAACGGCGTGACCGTAACCCCGCAGGATAAGGTGGAAATCCAGGGTAAAGTCGATAAAGAGTGGAACGATTTTGAAATCGACGTGAAGCAGGTTATCAAACTGAACAAATAACCCCGAAAGGGCCGCGGATGCGGCCCTTTTTCTTTGTGACTCAACACGCCAGATAAGGTAGTATCTGCGGCAATATTGCCTGAAACCTTTCGGTTTCTGAGTTGAGGAATCACACATAATGAGCGATATGGCAGAGCGCCTCGCGCTACATGAATTCACGGAAAACGCCTACCTGAACTACTCCATGTACGTCATCATGGACAGGGCGTTGCCGTTTATCGGGGATGGCCTGAAGCCCGTTCAGCGCCGCATCGTCTATGCGATGTCCGAGCTAGGGCTGAATGCGACCGCCAAGTTCAAAAAATCCGCCCGTACCGTCGGTGACGTACTGGGTAAATACCATCCGCACGGCGACAGCGCCTGTTATGAAGCGATGGTGCTGATGGCACAGCCGTTCTCTTACCGTTATCCGCTGGTGGATGGTCAGGGGAACTGGGGCGCGCCGGACGATCCGAAATCCTTCGCAGCGATGCGTTATACCGAATCCCGTCTCTCCCGCTACGCTGAAGTGCTGCTGGGCGAGCTGGGTCAGGGAACCGTGGACTGGGTGCCAAACTTCGACGGTACGATGCAGGAGCCGAAAATGCTGCCTGCGCGTCTGCCGAACATCCTGCTGAACGGCACTACCGGTATCGCGGTGGGTATGGCGACGGACATTCCGCCGCACAACCTGCGTGAAGTGGCGAAAGCCGCCATCACCCTGATTGAACAGCCGAAAACCACGCTGGACGATCTGCTGGATATCGTGCAGGGGCCGGACTACCCGACCGAGGCCGAAATCATCACCTCGCGCGCGGAAATCCGCAAAATCTACCAGAACGGCCGCGGCTCCGTGCGCATGCGTGCGGTGTGGACCAAAGAGGACGGCGCAGTGGTCATCACCGCGCTGCCGCACCAGGTCTCCGGCGCGAAAGTGCTGGAACAGATTGCCTCCCAGATGCGCAATAAAAAGCTGCCGATGGTGGATGACCTGCGCGACGAATCCGACCACGAAAACCCGACGCGTCTGGTGATCGTGCCGCGTTCCAACCGCGTGGACATGGAGCAGGTGATGAACCACCTGTTTGCCACCACCGATCTGGAAAAAAGCTACCGCATCAACCTGAATATGATCGGCCTCGACGGTCGTCCGGCAGTGAAAAACCTGCTGGAGATCCTGAGCGAATGGCTGACGTTCCGCCGCGATACCGTTCGCCGCCGTCTGAACTATCGACTGGAAAAAGTGCTTAAACGCCTGCACATCCTTGAAGGTTTGCTGGTGGCGTTCCTCAATATCGACGAAGTTATTGAGATAATCCGTTCCGAGGACGAGCCGAAGCCGGCGCTGATGTCGCGCTTTGGCATCAGTGAAACCCAGGCCGAAGCAATCCTTGAGCTGAAACTGCGTCATCTCGCCAAACTCGAAGAGATGAAGATCCGCGGTGAGCAGAACGAACTGGAAAAAGAGCGCGATCAGCTGCAGGCGATCCTCGCGTCCGAACGCAAGATGAACAACCTGCTCAAGAAAGAGCTGCAGGCTGACGCCGATGCATTCGGTGACGACCGTCGTTCTCCGCTGCATGAGCGCGAAGAAGCGAAGGCGATGAATGAGCACGACATGCAGCCATCAGAACCAGTCACCATTGTGCTGTCTCAGAGCGGCTGGGTGCGCAGTGCTAAAGGTCACGATATCGACGCGCCAGGGTTGAGCTACAAGGCGGGCGATAGCTTTAAAGCGGCCGTGAAAGGTAAGAGCAACCAGCCGGTCGCCTTTATCGACTCGACGGGGCGCAGCTACGCCATCGACCCGATCACGCTGCCATCTGCCCGCGGACAGGGCGAACCGCTTACCGGTAAGCTGACGCTGCCGCCGGGTGCGACGGTTGACCATATGCTGATGGAAGCCGATGACCAGAAACTGCTGCTGGCGTCTGACGCGGGGTACGGCTTTATCTGTACCTTTAACGATCTTGTTTCCCGCAACCGTGCCGGTAAGGCGCTGATCAGCCTGCCTGACAACGCGCATGTGATGCCGCCGCTGGTGGTGGAAAACGATAGCGATATGCTGCTGGCGATCACTGCCGCCGGACGTATGCTGATGTTCCCGGTCAGCGACCTGCCGGAATTGTCAAAAGGCAAGGGCAACAAGATCATCAGCATCCCGTCAGCGGAAGCGGCGAAAGGGGTAGATGGTCTGGCGCACCTCTTTATTCTGCCGCCGCAGAGCACGCTGACCATTCATGTCGGCAAACGTAAAATCAAGCTTCGTCCGGAAGAGTTGCAGAAAGTGGTGGGCGAGCGCGGTCGACGCGGCTCGCTGATGCGCGGCCTGCAGCGTATTGACCGCGTGGAGATTGACTCTCCCGCGCGCAGTACCGCGGGCGACAGCGAAGAGTAACGCCGTTATCTCCCCCTCTGTTCCGGAGGGGGAATTTCAATAAAATTTCCCGTAAAATCGTTGTTAATTCGTGCGTTGCGATTAACAATACGCGCTCGTAATAAAGTCCTTACCTGGCCACAGGTGAAGTATAATTGTCAGCTGTCAGGGCTTCAGAGGTCGCTATGCTATTCATTGTTCGTTTAATTCTTACCATTATTTACTGCATTCTGGTCTGTATTTTCGGCTCTATTTATTGCCTGTTCAGTCCGCGCAATCCGAAACATGTCGCCACCTTCGGCCATATGTTCGGCCGCCTTGCGCCGCTGTTTGGCCTGAAGGTTGAAAAACGCCTGCCGGAAGGGGCTGAGAACTTCGGTAACGCCATCTTTATCGCTAATCATCAGAACAACTACGATATGGTGACGGCCTCCAACATTGTTCTGCCACCGACCGTGACCGTGGGCAAAAAGAGCCTGCTGTGGATCCCTTTTTTCGGCCAGCTGTACTGGCTGACTGGTAACCTGCTGATTGACCGTAACAACCGCGCGAAAGCGCACAGCACTATTGCTGAAGTGGTTAATCACTTCAAAAAGCGCAGGATCTCAATCTGGATGTTCCCGGAAGGGACGCGCAGCCGTGGCCGTGGCCTGCTGCCGTTCAAAACCGGTGCGTTTCATGCTGCAATTGCGGCAGGTGTTCCAATTATTCCTGTGTGTGTTTCCAATACTTCTAATAAGATTAATCTTAACCGCCTGAATAACGGGCTGGTGATTGTCGAAATGCTGCCGCCGGTGGATACCAGCAAATACGGTAAAGATCAGGTTCGCGAGCTGGCAGCACACTGCCGTGAACTGATGGCTCAGCATATTGCGCTGCTCGACAAAGAAGTCGCAGAGAGAGAAGCCGCCGGTAAGAAGTAAGCCGGCGTTAAAAGGGAAAACGAATTCCCGCGTTGTTAGTCGTTTCAGATGGAGCTTATATGTCATTCAGTCGGCGTCAGTTTATTCAGGCTTCCGGGATCGCCCTTTGTGCGGGTGCGCTGCCGCTGACAGCCAACGCCGCCGGGCAGCAACAGCCGCTGCCCATTCCGCCGTTAATAGAATCCCGTCGCGGGCAGCCGCTTTTCCTGACGCTACAGCGCAGCCACTGGTCCTTTACCCAGGGCACGCGTGCGCCGGTGTGGGGCATTAACGGGCGTTACCTTGGGCCGACCATACGCGTGTGGAATGGCGATGACGTTAAGCTGATCTACAGTAACCGTACGACGGAAAATGTCGCCATGACCATCAGTGGTTTACAGGTGCCTGGCCCGCTGCTTGGCGGCGCGGCACGCATGATGTCGCCTAACGCTGACTGGGCGCCCGTTCTGCCGATTCGTCAGAGCGCGGCGACGCTCTGGTATCATGCCAATACCCCTAACCGCACGGCCCAGCAGGTGTATAACGGCCTGGCCGGCATGTGGCTGGTGGAAGATGAAATCAGTAAATCCCTGCCAATCCCGAACCACTATGGCGTGGATGATTTTCCGGTCATTATTCAGGACAAACGGCTGGATAATTTCGGCACGCCGGAATACAGCGAGCCGGGCAGCGGTGGCTTCGTTGGCGATACGCTGCTGGTTAACGGCGCGCAAAGTCCGTATGTCGAAGTGTCGCGCGGATGGGTACGTCTGCGTCTGCTGAATGCCTCTAACTCGCGCCGCTACCAGCTGCAAATGAGCGATGGCCGCGCGCTACACGTCATCTCCGGCGACCAAGGCTTTTTACCGGCGCCGGTTTCCGTGAAGCAGCTGGCGCTGTCGCCAGGCGAACGCCGCGAAATCCTTATTGATATGACCAACGGTGATGAGGTGTCGATCACCTGTGGCGAAGCGGCCAGCATTGTGGACCGCATTCGCGGTTTCTTTGAGCCGTCGAGTATCCTGGTCTCCACCCTGGTGCTGACCCTGCGTCCTACCGGCCTGCTGCCGTTGGTGACCGACAGCCTGCCGATGCGCCTGCTACCGCAGGAGATCATGAGCGGTTCGCCGGTGCGCAGCCGCGATATCAGCCTGGGCGACGATCCGGGGATCAACGGTACGCTGTGGGACGTTAATCGTATCGATATTACCGCGCAGCAGGGTACCTGGGAGCGCTGGACGGTTCGCTCGGACATGCCGCAGTCGTTCCATATCGAAGGGGTGAGTTTCCTGATCCGCAACGTCAATGGCGCGATGCCGTTCCCCGAAGACAGGGGCTGGAAGGATACCGTCTGGGTGGATGGGCAGGTTGAACTGCTGGTCTACTACGGACAGCCTTCGTGGCCGCACTTCCCGTTCCTGTTCCACAGCCAGACGCTGGAGATGATGGACAGGGGATCCGTCGGCCAGATGCTGGTCAACCCGGCACCCTAAACCACGATACGATTCCCGGTTCGCCGGGAATGTTTATGCCCGCCAGAAAAAGCGTGAGCACAGGATCAGTACCGGATAAATTTCCAGACGCCCCATAATCATCGCCGCACACATCAACAGCTTGGCCTCGTCTTTTAGCGTTCCGAAGGTTGACGCCGTTTCGCCGAACCCCAGCCCCATATTGTTAATACAGGCCGCAACGGTGGCAAATGACGTGAACAGATCGTATCCCAGCAGGTTCAGCGCCCAGACGAAAAAGCCCGTTATCATCACGTAGAGAAAAAAGAAGCTCCACACCGAGCGCAGAACGCGCTCATTCACGACGCTTTTGCCGACCTTAATGCTCAGCAGCGCGCGCGGATGCGCGAGTTGATTCATCTCCTGAATACACTGCTTAAACATGATGAGAAAACGCAGCGCTTTGATCCCGCCGCAGGTAGAGCCGACGCAGCCGCCAAAAAAACTGGCGCTCAGCAGCAGGAAAATGGTGTGGGGAGGCCAGTGAGCGTAATCGGCCGTCGAAAGACCGTTGTCGGTCATCATGGAGCTGGCCAGAAAGAAGGCATGTACCAGGCTGTCGGTACCGTTGTACATCCCCGCGTGCCACACCTGCCAGGCGGTAATGGCGATAATGACGGTGGCGGCACCGAGAAAGAATTTCACCTCCGGGCTGCGCCGAATCGGTTTCAGCGTGCGGCGCGCGATGACGACATACCAGAGGGTAAAGTTAAACGCGGAAAGCAGTGAAAAAGCCCCGGCGACAAGCTCAATCGCGTGGCTGTCGTAAAACCCGATGCTCTCACTTCGGGTTGAAAACCCACCCAATGAGACGGTGGAAAGCCCGTGACAGACGGCGTCAAAAAAGGGCATGCCCGCCAGCCAGTACGCCAGCGTGCAGACCAGTCCCAGCGCCAGATAGGTTACCCACAGCGTACGCGCGGTATCGGCGAGTCGGGGCGTCAGGCGCTCCTCCTTGAACGGCCCAGGCATTTCCGACTGATACAGCTTCATGCCACCGATACCGAGCAGCGGCAGGACCGCGACGGCCAGTACGATGACCCCTAATCCGCCAATGAAATTGAGCTGAGCGCGGTAATAAAGGTACGACTTCGGCAGGGCACTGACGTCCCCAATCACCGTCGCCCCGGTGGTGGTGATCCCTGAGACCCCTTCAAAGAGCGCATCGGAAAAGGAGAGTTGCAGACCGTCATCCATCCATAACGGCATGGCGCTAATCAATGAAAACAGCAGCCAGAACAGAACGATAATCACGAAACCGTCACGGGTGCGCAGCTGTATACCGGAATGACGTGTTGCCCGCCAGGTGAGTCCGCCAAGGGTGAAAAAGGTCAAAAAGGTGGTTAAAAAAGCAAAGTAGGTTCGCTCTTTATTCAGCAGGGCGATAACCATCGGCGGCAGCATGGACAGGCTGTACAGAAGAACCAGAAAACCGCAGAGGTGAAGCACAACCCGCAGCTGGGACACATGTAACGAATCGTTGAACTTCACAAAGAAACTCCGTGCCAGAATGCATCCCGGTAACTGATTACCGCAAGATATAGTGGATATTATGATCCAAAATTAACAGTGCGCTGTATTTTAACGGCTTCCAGGATTTTCTGTTTACTTCTTGCATCCTTTTCTTCAAATCCGGCGGACTAACAGCGTATAATCCCGCTCCTTTTGTCTATTTTTTCTTCGGAAGCACTATGAGCGCAATTTCCCTGATCCAGCCGGATCGTGACCTCTTCTCCTGGCCCCAGTACTGGGCGGCCTGCTTTGGACCGGCGCCGTTCCTGCCGATGTCCCGGGAAGAGATGGACCAACTGGGCTGGGACAGCTGCGATATCATTCTGGTGACGGGCGATGCCTATGTCGACCACCCGAGCTTTGGCATGGCTATCTGTGGCCGTATGCTTGAAGCGCAGGGCTTCCGTGTGGGGATCATCGCCCAGCCTGACTGGAACAGCAAAGACGACTTTATGCGTCTGGGGAAACCCAACCTGTTCTTCGGCGTGACCGCAGGCAACATGGACTCGATGATCAACCGCTATACCGCCGACCGTAAGCTGCGTCATGACGATGCCTACACGCCGGATAACGTCGCGGGTAAACGTCCTGACCGCGCGACGCTGGTCTACACCCAACGCTGCAAAGAAGCCTGGAAAGACGTGCCGGTTATCCTGGGCGGCATCGAGGCGAGTCTGCGCCGTACCGCGCACTACGACTACTGGTCAGACACCGTGCGCCGTTCGGTGCTGGTGGATTCCAAAGCCGATATGCTGATTTACGGTAACGGTGAACGTCCGCTGGTGGAAGTGGCGCACCGTCTCTCACAGGGTGAGCCGGTGAGCAGCATCCGCGACGTGCGCAACACCGCGATCATGGTGAAAGAGGCGCTGCCGGGCTGGAGCGGGGTGGATTCCCGTATCATTGATATGCCGGGTAAAATCGACCCGATCCCGCACCCGTACGGCGACGATCTGCCGTGTGCGGATAACAAACCGGTAGAGCCAAAGAAAGCTGAAACGAAAGCTATTGTTGTTCAGCCGCCGCGCCCGAAACCGTGGGAAAAAACCTACGTGCTGCTGCCTTCCTTTGAGAAGGTCAAAGCCGATAAAGTGCTCTACGCGCATGCGTCCCGTATTTTGCACCACGAAACCAACCCGGGCTGCGCGCGTGCGCTGATGCAAAAGCACGGCGAGCGCTTTATCTGGATCAACCCGCCGGCCATCCCGCTTTCCACCGAAGAGATGGACAGCGTCTTCGCGCTGCCGTACAAACGCGTGCCGCATCCGGCATACGGCGAGAGCCGAATCCCGGCGTATGAGATGATCCGTTTCTCAATAAACATCATGCGCGGCTGCTTCGGCGGCTGCTCCTTCTGCTCCATTACCGAGCACGAAGGGCGCATTATTCAGAGTCGCTCCGAAGATTCGATCATCAATGAGATCGAAGCCATTCGCGATACCGTGCCTGGCTTCACCGGGGTGATCTCCGATCTGGGCGGCCCGACTGCGAACATGTACATGCTGCGCTGTAAATCACCGCGCGCGGAACAGACCTGCCGTCGTCTGTCGTGCGTGTACCCGGATATCTGTCAGCACATGGATACCAACCATGAACCGACGATCAACCTTTATCGTCGTGCACGTGACCTGAAAGGGATCAAGAAGATCCTGATCGCCTCTGGGGTACGTTACGATATCGCCGTGGAAGATCCGCGCTACATCAAAGA
Organism: Enterobacter cloacae complex sp. 394I7; assembly: GCF_057320345.1. Classification (NCBI taxonomy): domain Bacteria; kingdom Pseudomonadati; phylum Pseudomonadota; class Gammaproteobacteria; order Enterobacterales; family Enterobacteriaceae; genus Enterobacter; species Enterobacter cloacae complex sp. 394I7. The sequence continues at coordinate 127,994 of NZ_JBXWCR010000002.1, forward strand.
GCTGGCGACGCATCACGTGGGTGGCTACCTGAAGATTGCCCCTGAGCATACCGAAGAAGGCCCGCTGTCCAAGATGATGAAGCCGGGTATGGGCAGCTACGATCGCTTTAAAGAGCTGTTTGACACCTACTCGAAGCAGGCGGGTAAAGAGCAGTATCTGATCCCATACTTCATCTCCGCGCACCCTGGCACGCGCGATGAGGACATGGTGAACCTGGCGCTGTGGCTGAAACAGCGTCGCTTCCGTCTGGATCAGGTGCAGAACTTCTATCCATCACCGCTCGCGAACTCAACAACCATGTATTACACCGGCAAGAACCCGCTGGGTAAAATTGGTTATAAGAGTGAAGATGTGGTGGTGCCGAAAGGGGATAAACAGCGCCGTCTGCATAAAGCACTGCTGCGCTACCACGATCCGGCTAACTGGCCGCTGATCCGTCAGGCGCTGGAAGATATGGGTAAAAAGCATCTGATCGGCTCGCGCCGCGACTGCCTGGTGCCTGCGCCTACGCTTGACGAGATGCGTGAAGCGCGCCGCCAGAACCGCCACACGCGCCCGGCATTGACCAAGCACACGCCGATTGTGCATCAGCGTTCAAACGGTAACGCCAGTGCGAAGAAACCCGTGAAACGTAAAGCGTAAAAAATAAAAACCCCGGCGAGCCGGGGTTTTTTTATTCACCCGCCAAACTGATCGGGATCCGGGCCTAAACGCTTGCCCTTGTCCAGCTTCGCAATTTCACTCAGTTCATCTTTATCCAGGCGGAAATCCCAGACGTCGAAGTTCTCAGCGATACGCGATGGCGTGACCGATTTCGGGATCACCACCAGGCCGTTGTCCAGATGCCAGCGAATAACGATTTGCGCCGGCGTCTTGCCGTATTTATCCGCGAGATCGCGAATAATTTTCTGGTCGAACACCCCTTCACCGCCCTGTGCCAGCGGGCTCCAGGACTCGGTCTGGATCTTGTGCGTGGCGTTCCAGGCGTGAAGCTGACGCTGCTGCATCAGCGGGTGCAGCTCAATCTGGTTGATAACCGGCGCGACACCCGTCTCGTCAATCAGGCGCTGCAGGTGGTGAACCTGGAAATTACACACGCCGATGCTTTTCACCAGCCCTGCCTGCTGTAGCTCAATCATCCCTTTCCAGGCGTCAACATAGTGATCGATAGCCGGGACTGGCCAGTGCATCAGATAGAGATCGACGAAATCGAGCTGGAGTTTGTCCAGACTCTCCTGCAAGGCTTCGCGGGGGCGTTTTTGATCGTCGTTCCACAGTTTGGTGGTAATGAAAAGATCGTCGCGGGGCATGCCAGCGCTGGCCAGTGCCTTACCCACGCCGTCCTCATTTTTGTACGCGGCGGCGGTATCAATCGACCGATAGCCGACTTCCAGTGCTTTATGAATGGCGGAGACGACCTCGTCGTTACCGGCTTTCCATACACCTAGCCCCAGTTGGGGCATCACGTTGCCATCCTGCAGCTTGATTACGGTTTGGTTTGCCATTTTTCCTCCTTCAGGTGCTCATCGTCGGAGGGAACCCCCGACGATGTGATGTGCATTAAGTCTGGACGAAATGTCAAAAAACGAAAGGCGGGATGTCAAAAACGCTTAGCGTGCCGCTTCGTAGATACGACGGCTCACTTCCAGCGTAATGTCGCCGTGCTCGCCCAACTGGGTCATACCGTGTTCTTCAAGTTTCGCCAGCAGGGCAGGGATGGAGCTGCCATCCAGACCATAGCCGGACAGACGCGTTGGCACGCCCAGACCTTCAAAGAAGCTGCGGGTTGCTTCGATAGCCGCGTCGATACGCGCATCGTCAGAACCTTCTGTGATGTTCCACACGCGCTCAGCGTACTGCAGCAATTTAGCGCGTTTGGTATCACGTTTTTCGTTCCACAGTGCAGGCAGGACGACGGCCAGCGTTTGCGCGTGATCCAGACCGTGCATGGCCGTCAGTTCGTGGCCCAGCATATGGGTTGCCCAGTCCTGCGGCACGCCGGCACCGATCAGACCGTTCAGCGCCTGGGTTGCCGCCCACATCACGTTGGCGCGCACATCGTAGTTTTCCGGCTCTTTCAGCGCTGTCGGGCCGTCTTCAATCAGCGTCAGCAGAATGCCTTCCGCGAAGCGATCCTGAATTTTGGCATCTACCGGGTAGGTAACGTACTGCTCAACGGTGTGCACAAACGCATCGACCACACCGTTCGCGACCTGACGTGCAGGCAGGGTGTAGGTGTAAACCGGATCGAGGATGGCGAATACAGGCTGAACGTGATCGTTCATAAAGGCCTGCTTATCACCCGTGGTTTTACGGGAGATAACGGCACCTTTGTTGGATTCAGAACCGGTCGCAGGCAGGGTCAGCACGGAACCCATTGGGATCGCGCTTTTGATATCGCTGCCGCGGGTTTCCAGAATGTGCCACGGGTCAATACCGTCCGCGTAGTGCGCCGCAGCGGCGATGAATTTGGTGCCGTCCAGGACGGAGCCGCCGCCGACTGCCAGCAGGAAGGTGACTTTTTCATCACGGGCGATCTTGACCGCGTTCATCAGTGTTTCATAAGACGGGTTAGGCTCGATACCGCCGAACTCACGCACGTCCAGACCTTCCAGCGCGCTGTAAACCTGATCCAGTACGCCGGTTTTTTTCACGCTGCCGCCACCGTAGGTGATCAGTACGCGGGCGTCAGCGGGGATCTGTGCGCGCAGGTCGGCGATAGCGCCTTTACCAAACAGAATGCGGGTTGGGGTGTGGAGATTAAAATTATTCATTGCTCGTTCCCTTATGTGGGTGAAAAACCGTGGTGGCGCTGAAGGCGACCTGATGCTGCACATTGTGGCCGTCCGGGGCTATCCTCTCAATGCACATTCCTGCCGATGTCTTGCCCATTTCTACAGAACGCTGGAGAAAACACGGTAAACTGCGCACACTGTTAACGTCGGAAACCGTAGCCGGAGTAACGTAAAATGAACCGTGAAGCGATCTGCCTTCAGCTTACTGCGCAGATTAAAAGACTGATTGATAAAGAAAATGGCGTCGGTGAAATGTTGCCTGACATTCGTCTTCTGTATGGGACGCAGCCAGGGACACGCACACCGGTCATGTACCAGCCGGGCATCGTTTTTCTCTTTTCAGGCCATAAAATTGGCTATATCAATGAGCGCGTGTTCCGGTATGACACCAATGAATATCTTCTGCTCACAGTACCTTTACCCTTTGAATGTGAAACTTTCGCGACAGAAGCGGTACCGCTGGCGGGCATTCGTTTAAATGTTGATCTCCTTCAGCTGCAGGAGCTGCTGATGGAGATTGGCGAGGACGCATTGTTCCGCCCGTCGATGCCCGCGAGCGGGATTAACTCCGCGACGTTATCCGAGGAGATCCTCTGCGCCATTGAGCGTCTGCTCGACGTTATGGAACGGCCGCTGGATGCACGCATCCTGGGCAAACAGATTATCCGCGAAATTCTTTACCATGTGCTGCTGGGGCCGGGCGGTGGGGCATTACTCGCGCTGGTCAGCCGCCAGACGCACTTCAGCCTGATTAGCCGCGTGCTCAAGCGAATCGAAAGCCAGTACACGGAAAACCTGAGCGTTGACCAGCTGGCGGCGGAAGCAAACATGAGCGTCTCGGCGTTTCATCATAATTTTAAGTCGGTGACCAGCACCTCGCCGCTGCAGTATCTTAAAACCTATCGGCTGCATAAGGCTCGTATGCTGATGATCCACGACGGCATGAAGGCCAGCGCGGCGGCGATGCGGGTGGGCTATGAAAGTGCGTCGCAGTTTAGCCGGGAGTTTAAGCGTTACTTCGGCGTCACGCCGGGGGAAGATGCGTCGCGCATCAGAATGATGCAGGGGACCTGAGGGGAGAGTCCAGCCGGGTAAGCGCAACGTCACCCGGCTTTTTTATATCACGCGCTGCAGTATTTCTTCTTAATCACGACCGCAATCGTCCCGAGCAGTCCCGCGACCAGCAGGAAAAGCGGGAGGATCATCAGGAAGGTCATTACCTGGTCTTCGTGGTGTTTCACAAAGGGGATCATATTCAGCGCGTAGCCAAGCGTGGTCACCACGCCTACCCACAGCAGGGCGCTCAACCAGTTGAAGAACTGGAAGCGGCGGTTTGACAGCCCGGAAATGCCTGCCATGGTCGGCAGCAGCGTGCGAACAAACGCCAGAAAACGCCCGGCCAGTAGCGCCAACAGACCGTGGCGGTCAAACATGCAGGTCGCACGTTGATGATATTTATGCGGTAACTGAGCCAGCCAGCCTTTCACGACGCGCGTATTGCCGAGCCAGCGGCCCTGCAGATAGCTCAGCCAGCAACCGAGGCTGGCAGCGGAGGTAAGTATGACCATCGTCGGCGTGAAGTCCATGACGCCTTTACCGATTAACGCCCCGGCCAGTAAAAGCAGGCTGTCACCGGGTAAAAATGAGGCTGGCAGTAATCCATTTTCCAGAAACAGGGTTGCGAACATCACGAAATAGACGATACCTACAACGTGAGGGTCCGCCAGCGCGGCAAAATCGTGTTGCCAGAGCGCCGCAATAATATCTTGAATAACAGCCATGGACTTTCCTGTGGAACAGCAGATGCAGATATAGCGCTATTGTACTCCCTAATTCGCCCGTGGGGTTTGATCGCGGGCGCAACTAATGCAGACTTTTCTGGTGGCAGTGTTCACAAAAGCGTCCAGGGAGTACATTTTCAGCATGCACTCTACACGATACGTTCAAACCCTGCCGCTAAATCCGCAATTAAATCGTCAACATCTTCTAAACCAATATGCAGTCGGATAAGCGTGCCGCTGAAATCCACTTCTCCACCGGGGCGTAGGGCCGCAATTTGCTCCGGCTGGTTAGGCAGGATCAGGGATTCAAACCCGCCCCAGGAGTAAGCCATGCTGAAGAGGGTAAAATGATCCAGGTAGTTCGCCAATTCGTCGTTACTGAGCCGTTTTTTAAGAACAAATGAGAACAACCCGCTACTGCCCGTAAAGTCACGTTGCCAGAATTCATGGCCTTTGCTGCCCGGAAGCGCCGGATGGTTAACGCGCTCGACCTGCGGGTGCCGGGCCAGCCATTCGGCCACCTTCAGACTGCTTTCATGGTGCTGACGCAGGCGCACTCCCAGCGTACGGATACCGCGGCTGGTCATGTAGGCCGTATCCGCATCCACCATCTGGCCCATCAGGTAGGCATTCTCCCGAAGTTGATCCCAGCAGCGCGCGTTGGATACCGCAGTACCGATCATGCCATCAGAGTGACCAATCAGATATTTGGTCGCTGCCTGAATAGAGATATCAATGTCGAATTCCAGCGCCCTGAACAGCACGCCCGCCGCCCAGGTGTTGTCGATCATGATGATTGCCTCGGGGGCTTTGCTGCGCACTGCTTTCACAATAGCCGGGACGTCGTGCACTTCCATGGTGATAGAGCCTGGGGATTCCAGAAACACAATGCGCGTGTTCGGCTGGATAAGTTCAGCGATACCTTCGCCAATCAGCGGATCGAACCAGCCGGTGGTCACGCCGAGCTTGCTGAGGATTTTGGTGCAAAAATCCTGGCTTGGTTCATAAGCGGTATTGGTCATCAGGATATGGTCGCCCTGTTCCACAAACGCCAGAATGGTATTGGCGACTGCCGCCGCACCACAGGGGAACAGGGCGCAGCCCACGCCGCCTTCCAGTTCGCACATGGCTTCCTGAAGTGAAAAATGGGTTAGCGTGCCACGACGGCCATAGAACAGCCCGCCTTTGGCGCGGTTGCGCGTGGCGATTTTTTTATCCTCGACGGTATCAAATACCAGCGAGGAGGCGCGTTGAATCACGCTGTTGACCGATCCCTGAGTGTATTTTTTGCTGCGTCCTGCCTGTACCAGCGTGGTATCAAGATGCTTCTTTGTCATGTTCGCTAACCCTGTTTTTATACGTCTGGACGTCCAGACTACCACGATTGTAAAAATCTGCACCCGGGGGCTTATCGAATAAGCAGAAAATATTAGCAAAAATACGCATAAGAAATTTTTACTGCGTAAGCGCAAGGAAAGTGAACGAAAATTACGGCAGTATGTAAATACTAATGAGAACTACTATCAATTCGACGACGTTTTGATATTATTACGGTCAGATTTTGTGATTTGCGTCCTGGAGATACAGAGTGGGTAATAATTTGATGCAGACGGATCTCTCCGTCTGGGGCATGTATCATCATGCTGACATCGTGGTTAAGATTGTGATGATCGGCCTGGTTCTGGCGTCCGTGATCACCTGGGCTATCTTCTTCAGTAAGAGCGTCGAACTGCTGTCGCAGAAGCGTCGCCTCAAGCGGGAACAACAGCAACTGGCTGAAGCCCGCTCCCTGGATCAGGCCTTAGACATGACCTCATCCTTCCATGGAAAAAGCCTGACCACCCTGTTAGTCAACGAAGCACAGAACGAGCTGGAACTCTCCGCAGGCAGTGAAGATAACGAAGGCATTAAAGAACGTACCGGCTTCCGCCTGGAGCGTCGCGTTGCTGCCGTTGGCCGCCATATGGGCCGCGGTAACGGTTATCTGGCCACTATCGGGGCGATCTCACCGTTCATCGGTCTGTTCGGTACGGTCTGGGGCATCATGAACAGCTTTATCGGCATTGCGCAGACGCAGACCACCAACCTGGCGGTGGTTGCGCCAGGGATTGCCGAAGCGCTGCTGGCGACCGCAATCGGTCTGGTCGCGGCCATTCCTGCGGTCGTCATCTATAACATCTTCGCGCGTATGATTGGCAACTATAAAGCCACGCTCGGTGACGTCGCCGCGCAGGTGCTATTGCTGCAAAGCCGCGATCTTGACCTCAATGCCAGCTCCGTTAAACCGGTGCATGCGGCGTCTAAACTGCGCGTAGGTTGATTGTATGGCGATGCGTCTTAACGAAAATCTGGACGATAACGGCGAAATGCATGAAATCAACGTGACGCCGTTTATCGACGTCATGCTGGTTCTGCTGATTATCTTCATGGTGGCTGCGCCGCTGGCGACGGTCGACGTGAAGGTGAATCTGCCTGCCTCTTCCAGCCAGCCGCAGCCGCGTCCTGAGAAACCTGTCTATTTGTCGGTGAAAGCGGATAAATCGATGTTCCTCGGCAACGACCCGGTGACGGATCAGTCTGTTATCCCGGCGCTGGATCAGCTCACCGGCGGCAAGAAAGACACCACGGTCTTCTTCCGCGCGGATAAAACCGTCGATTACGAAACCATGATGAAGGTAATGGACACGCTGCATCAGGCGGGTTATCTCAAGATTGGGCTGGTCGGCGAAGAGAAAGCGGCCGCGAAATAACAAAGAAGCTGGCGAAAGCCGGCTTTTTTTATGCGTGTCGGGCGATCAGTTTTTTGTCTCAGTGGACGCAGGTGCAGGCGCGTGGGACGCCAGCGCGTCTTCATCAAGCGCAACGCAGGTGACGTTTGACGTGCGGTACTCGCCGTCAGACAGTTTGCGCGTCAGACGCAGGGTGGCCACTTCTCTGGCGAGCAGATACTGATAATTGGCCTCCAGACGCCCGAGAAGCTTCTCTTTCAGCTCAGGCCGCTGTTCGATGAGGGTATTCATCACCGCGCCGTATATCTCTTCCTTCACCTGCAGAGGATAAATCTCGCGGCGATTATGCCATTTTAGGCGTACCAGCGTCGCCGGGATCGATACCAGGTCCTGAGTTATTCGCGTCATCTCGGCATTTTTTGTGTTTCGCAGTGCATCGAGATTTTGCTTTAAGATAAATTCATCACTTTTTTTGTTATCTAAAGCCAAATAAACGTCGTTATCTTTAATTTCTTTCACGTTACTCTTCCCCCAGGTTATAAAAAATAGGGTTGTTGGTTTCACGCGTAATTAGATTAAGCCAAATTTCATTGCCGGCTTCGTTTATTTCTTTGGTTTTTTCCGCGATTATTTGACTTAGTTTCTGGGCATCTATTTCACCTTCGGCCTGCAGGTCATTCAGCAGGTGGACAAAGGCTTCTATTTTAACGGCGCGAAATAACCGGTCCTTTATATGACGGTCGTGCTCTTCCAGTAACATATTACGGGATTTACCGGTGCGAGAAACGCCTATTAATATGTCAGACTCGTAATCAGAGAGCTTTCTTTTCCCCTGAGTGAAATTAGCCTCTTTTTCTGCTTCCGTCGTTTGCTGTTCCACAGGCGCAATGTGGTACTTAGCCGGGACGAGGTAGTCGGGCAGCATTTTAATTTCCTTTAATTACAACAGGGTGGGGTTGGTAAAGGCGTGAGATTCGTTGACAATATCATGAGGCAATTTTAAAATCAAAAAAAATGGAGCCTACCCATGAACAGCATTTTTTTTACGGTCATCACATTACTATTACTGACCGCTGGTGTTCTTTTATTGATGCAGGAGTTCAATAAAACGCAAGTGTCGAAAGACGCCAGTGAACCTCCGCTACCTGAACTGATGACAAAAGAGGAAGGTGAAGACCATTTCTCCGTATTGATGAACTCGGTTACACCGGTTTGGTACTGGCGGGTGAACCATGAATATATCGACTTTTTGCACGCGACAATTAAGCGAATGAAAATGTCGGAAATTAATGACACGCCTGGGTTGTTTGAAGCGCAGCGCCGCTGCAGCGACCTGAATTCCGCGGTGTATAAATATTATGACAATATCAAAAAGCGTTGCCTTAACGGTGAGAAGGTCTCCTGTTCCGATCTGGACGTATTAAACCTGCGCCAGTGTTTTCGTGAGTTCAGCCTGGAGGCGTATCCGGAACTGGTGGTGCTGGTCTGGCCGGAGTATGCGCGCCCGGACGTTAATCCTGACAATGTCTGAACGTACAACGAGTGAGTTGTTGCAAACAGTCAGCGCCGTTGAGATATACTGGGCGCTGGTTTCGTTTGCAGACAGGACTTTATGGAACGCTTCTTTGAAAACGCGATGTACGCCTCTCGCTGGATACTGGCACCCGTCTATTTTGGCCTTTCGCTGGCGCTGATTGCGCTGACGATTAAGTTTTTCCAGGAAATCTTGCATGTTCTGCCGAACATCTTTTCCATTGCCGAAGCAGATTTGATTCTGGTTCTGCTCTCGCTGGTGGATATGACGCTGGTGGGCGGATTACTGGTGATGGTGATGTTCTCCGGCTATGAGAACTTTGTCTCTCAGCTCGATATCGACGAGCGCAAAGAGAAGCTCAACTGGCTGGGCAAAATGGATGCCTCGTCGCTGAAGAATAAAGTGGCCGCGTCGATTGTGGCGATCTCATCTATCCACCTGTTACGCGTATTCATGGACGCCAAGAATGTCCCGGACAACAAACTGATGTGGTATGTGATTATCCATCTGACGTTTGTGCTGTCTGCGTTCGTGATGGGGTATCTGGATAAGATCAGTAAGAAGTAATTTTCCCCCCTCTTCCCAAGGGAGAGGGGGAGCGTGAGCGCGACAGACCGCGCTATTTATCCGACGATGCCTGCCACAAATTCAATTCCCCATCCGCAACATGCTGGTCAATCCTTTTCAGCTCATCGTCGCTAAAGTGCAGGTTATTCAGGGCCTGCACGTTCTCTTCGATCTGCTCCGGACGGCTCGCACCAATCAGCACTGACGTCACGCGTTCATCCTTCAGCAGCCAGCTCAGCGCCATTTGCGCCATCGTCTGACCACGGGCCTGTGCCATCTCATTCAGTAAACGCAGGCTGTTCAGGTTGGCTTCAGTCAGCATGTTTTCCGTCAGACCGCGCACCTTCTTGCCTTCACGCTGCATACGAGAATCTTCAGGAATACCGTTCAGGTATTTTCCGGTCAGCAGACCCTGCGCCAGCGGCGTAAACGCAATGCAACCCGCCCCGTTTTTCTCAAGCGTATCCAGCAGGCCGGTGTGATCGACCCAGCGGTTGAGCAGGTTGTAAGATGGCTGGTGGATAAGCAGCGGGATCTTCCACTCACGCAACAGGTCCGCCATTTTCTGGGTGCGCTCCGTGGAATAGGAGGAGATACCGACATACAGCGCTTTACCGCTCTGCACGGCCTGGGCCAGCGCAGCGGCGGTCTCTTCCATCGGCGTATTTTCATCCACGCGATGAGAATAGAAAATATCTACATACTCCAGCCCCATGCGCTTGAGGCTCTGATCGAGACTGGCGAGCAGGTATTTGCGCGACCCGCCCGACCCATACGGCCCCGGCCACATGTCATAGCCTGCTTTGGTTGAGATGATCAGTTCATCACGATACGCGGCAAAATCTTCCCGCAGCAGACGACCCATGTTTTCTTCCGCGCTTCCCGCCGGCGGGCCGTAGTTGTTGGCAAGATCGAAATGGGTAATGCCGAGGTCGAAGGCTTTATGCAACAGCGCCCGCTGAGAGTCGAGAGGCTGTACGTGGCCGAAACTATGCCACAGACCAAGCGACAGCGCCGGCAGGCGCAGGCCGCTTTTTCCGCAGTAGCGGTACTGCATATTTTCGTAGCGGGCGGGGTAAGGGTGCCAGGACATGATGTCTCCTTTCTTGTCGATGAATTTTCGAAACAACGTTTTCATTCTGTGCTTATCAAATCACAAATCCTGTTGATAAGCGATGACATGCCTGACCACCCTGAATGATTAAAGCCCGGCAGCATCAGACTGACCGGGCGTTCACTCGTCAGAAGCTGTAGCTCATCCCCGCCTGCACGCTGGCATCGTTGTCCACGTCACCGGTGCCGACATACACCCCAGTATTGAGCGTGAAGTTATGCGCGATGGTTGCATTGATGCCTGCTCCGAAGATCCCCATCGTGTTGTTATGGCCGGAGGTGGTGTGGTAATCCGCCGCCTGAATATCAGTATCGTCGCTGAACTCTTTCTGGAAGCGTGCGTCGATCCACGGCATCATCTGCACGTTCTTGTTCAGATCGCGAAGCGTTGTGGTGAGTCTCAACCCGACCCCACTGTTCCAGGAAGAGACCTGACTGTCGGCGAAGGTCACTTCACTGTCGGAGAAGCCGTTTGCTTTGGTTTGATCCCAGCCTAAGGTGGCGTAAGGTTGCAGCAGGGTTTCACCTGGCAGCAACACGTTCACACCGGTACGCGCCTGCGCCATATACAGGGTGCCATCCGTCGAACCGTGCAGTGCTTCGGTCATGCCGCTGGTATTCCCCGTCACGTTATTCGCAGACAGGGTGTACCGCATATCGCCATAGCTGAAGCGACCGTCGGCAAACATACCCCATGTTCTGCCGTTAAGCGCCTGCTGCCAGCCACCGTACAGGCTGTAGTAATTTCCGTAGACGCTGTCATTAAAGCTATCAGCGCCGTCATGGGTATCCTGCACGCGGCTGCGTGTCCATGCCAGTGCAATACCGCCAGTGACGCTATCACCGTTGTCCAGATGCGCCGTCCAGTCCACGCCACCCTGAGCGCCCTGGGTGATGCTCTTATAGTCAACATCATTGCTGAAGTTGCCATTCTGATAGAGGAAATCACCCCAGACCTGCGCACCTTCCTCCTGCTTGCCGAGCAGGTTAGCCAGATGCACCTGATTCATATGGTTGCTGATATCATCAGCCACCTGATGTCCGGCCTGCTCGGCAGCGTCCAGACCGGCAACAAGGCCCTGAACGTCGCTCGCGAGGCTGCCCTTCTGGCTGTTAAATTCGATATTCCACGACTGCGTATTATCGGCGGTAAGGCGTGTCTGCGGCGCGGTATCTACGGCCACAATATTCAGACTGTTGTTATAGTTATAAGCGCCGCTACGGTTTTCAACATTCTGTTGGCCATTTGTGAAGGTGGCCGCCGCATAATTTTGCGGGGTGCTGGTGCCTGAAGTGGTGAACGTACCCAGAATCACGTTCTGCTGATTTTGTGCCGAGGGAGTAATGCTGTTGACGACAACGGCGTTATTAACCCCGGTGATATTGCCGAAATCAACAAAGCTGTCGGTGCTCATATTTACCATCGCATTACTGCCGGTGGTAGTAGCGACAAGCGTTGAGCCATTTTGCAAACTCCAGCTGGTGGCATCGTTAATTTTATCAATGGCGATGCTGTTATTGCTGGTCGTGTTCACCGTCTCGAACTGACTAATTTCACCAGAAACAGAACTGCCGGCATCCATTGACAGCGTGTCGCTACCGTCACCGCCATCAACATTGCCGTTAACATGAGAATTATTGGTCAGCACGACCGTATCATCGCCCGCACCGGTTGTAATATCACCATTTACGGTGGCATTGTTTTGCAGCGTGATGGTGGTATTGCCGCTGTTTTGACCGGTATTTACAGCACCATTAATGGTGCTGTTATCCACCAGAACAGAATTCGCTGAACTGCCGTTCAGGGTAATATTGCCATTCACGACGCTCTTATTAGTAAACGTAAGTGATGTCGACCCCTTTTCATTAATAACGCCAATATCGCCAGTGACGGTACTGTTATTCAGGGCCAGGGAATCGGCCTGGGTGCCGTACATGGCGATGGCAAGATCGCCCACGCCATCCAGGTTGATGTCACTGAACGGCTTATACTCGCTGAGTTTTTCGGCCAGGTCGCCCATGTTCTGCGCGATTTCACTCTGCGAGGCATCGACGGTGGCTCCGGTCAGCGTAATGCGGGTATTTGATTGATCGCTCCCTGCATAAATACCGCCCTTATCCATTGTACTGTTGCTGAGGGTAATATCCTGTTCGCCAGCGCCGGCGCTTACAATGCTGCCGTGCAGCGCGCTCCCGTTCTCAATATTGACGGTGTGGTAGCCTTTATCCAGGGGATCGAGATAAATCGCTGAGCCCATCATATAGGTTTTATTACGCTGGTAATTGCCTGTGCTGTTTTCACCGTTCAGCGTCGCGCCATCAACCGTCACGGTGGTATTGGTGGTCGCACCTCCGCTACCGACTTCAATCATATCGGCCGTAGCGCCGTTATTCAGGGTGATATTCGCGGTACCGCCGTTGCTTCCCTGGATATAGTGGCCTGACATATCCGTTCCGGATACCGTTAATGACTGCGTGTCGCCATCCCCTCGATGACCATCCATGAAAATATTATTCGCCGTGGCGTCGGCCATAACCGCATTTGTCACACCGGGACTTTGATAAAAGCTGTCATCGGTATATTTCGTTAATCCACAGGTTTGCGTCGTCACGCCATCCTCACACGGTGTCGCTGCCGTCATTGCTGCCTGGGTACCGAAAGAGGTTAAAGCCATTAAGACACACTGCGAAAGCAATGTGCGGTTCATAAATTTACGCATCTGAAACTCCGTTAATAAAAAATCGTCGACATCCTTGTAAAGGAATTTATTTAATTTAAGAAATTTCTCATAAGTAAAGGATGTAATGAAATTTGAAAAATGGGGAGGTAAGTTATTGGGGTATTTAAATCAAGAAATCTGATAATTAGGTGTTAATATATTTGTGTGATAAATAGAGCTGAATAGTTACCCTGCAAATTAAGCGGGTTTTCGCGAAAGGGTAGCGCTATTGATTGACGCAACCTGTTGATGATGTACTCCTCAGGAGGTATGGCCGTTAATTTAATGCGCTGCAGTTTTACATTTATTTATCCACTGACAAAGTAAAACACATTCTTAGCAGGGTAATTTTCCCCTTCGAAAATGTCTCTTTTTTCTGAATGAACGCAGGAGCAGTAAAAATTTTAATAAAAATAATGCGTGAAAGGTGATGAATTTGCTCATTCCTGCCGATAACGAGGGTAAGACTCGCCTCTGGGCGAATTCACCCTCACGGCAAGGAAGACTTATGAATATGTTGCGTAATTTCACGATCCGTTTCGTCATGCTGACGATTCTCGGGATCTTTTGTTTAATGTGGGCGGGCGTGGGGCTTTACAGCACCTGGTCTCTGTCACGGGTATCAGAGGGCAATGAGGTGGATCGCCAGCTGGTCAAACAGATGACCATACTCAGTCAGGGTAACGATCAGTATTTTCGCTTTGTGACCCGGTTGAGTCGCGCGATGGAAGTGAAAGCCGCGGGCGGCACACCGGATCTGGCCCCTGCCCAGCAGGCGCTGGACAATATGGGGAAGAAACTGGCTGAGATGAAGGCAATCTCACCAGGACCGATGGATGAGCAAGTTTCAGCTCAGGTGATCGGTAGCTGGCAGGCTTTGCTTGAGCAGGGCGTAACGCCGCAAATGCAGCAGGCGAAGCAGTCCTCTCTGGAGGGCTACCGTCAGCAGGCGAATAACATCACCCCTCCGCTGAGTCGTGCGTTTGGTGCTGCTGCGGAGAACTTTAACAACGCGGCCGCCCGGGCACTCGACAGCACCCGAGTCGTCGTAGACAGCCTGACCAGCATGACCCGCACGGTGATTATCACCGCCACGATTATTGGCCTGTTAATACTGCTCTTCACCGACCGTTACCTGGTGGCGATGCTGGTAAAACCGCTGGCTCGCATTCGCCAGCAGTTCCGCCAGATTGCCCAGGGCGATCTCAGTCAGCCGATTGAACCGTTCGGTCGCAACTGCGTGGGTCAACTGGTTCCTCTGCTGAGCGCGATGCAGGATAGCCTGCGAGAAGCGGTGAGCTCTATTCGCTCCGGCAGCGAGAATATCTGGCGCGGCGCGACGGAGATCTCCAGCGGTAATAACGATCTCTCGTCCCGTACCGAAGAGCAGGCCGCCGCACTGGAAGAGACGGCGGCCAGCATGGAACAGCTGACCGCCACCGTGAAGCTGAACGCGGAAAGCGCGCGTCAGGCCAGCCAGCTGGCGGATGTGGCGTCAACAACGGCCAGCCGCGGCGGCTCGCTGGTGGAAGAGGTGGTGACCACCATGAGCGGTATTTCTGAGAGCTCGAAGAAGATTGCTGAAATCACCAATGTGATCAACAGCATTGCCTTCCAGACCAATATCCTGGCGCTCAACGCTGCCGTGGAAGCGGCGCGCGCGGGCGAGCAGGGACGTGGGTTTGCCGTCGTGGCCGGCGAGGTGCGTAACCTAGCAAGCCGCAGCGCCAACGCGGCAAAAGAAATTGAGGGATTGATTACCGATTCCGTTTCCCGCGTAGAGCAGGGCGCAAAGCTGGTGGGCGACACGGGCACCACCATGGATGCCATTTTGCGTGATGTGACGGAAGTGACGACCATCATGAAGCAAATCGCGTCTGCCTCTGAGGAGCAAAGTAAGGGGATTTCGCAGGTGGGTATTGCTATCACGCAAATGGATGGCGTGACACAGCAAAACGCCTCGCTTGTGGAAGAGGTCTCGGCAGCGGCCTCCGCGCTTGAACGTCAGACCGAAGAGCTCCAGCGGTCGGTGCAGAAATTCCGCCTCTCGGCTTAATCACTGTTAAAAGGCCGCCGTGTGCGGCCTTTTTTTCGGTTAAATGCAGGCGAACCAAACGGAGCGCCGCCTGCCGCTTATCAGTGGGTGGCTTCACCAATCAGTGCGCCAGAGCCGGCACCGACGGCGGCCCCTTTCAGTACGCTGTTGCCTGTTACCGCCGCAGCACCTGCACCCACCACGGCACCCACCGCACCGCCTTTACGCGCAGCTTTACCTTTGTCGCCGTTTTTGAACATCGCACCGGTACCCGCGCCAACGACCGCACCGCCTACCGTGGATTTCAAATCTTTGCCCGTGGCTGCGCCAATTGCCGCACCGGCCACTGCACCGGCGGCGGTTTTATCTATCGCCATACCAGAAGTGGAAAAGATCAGGGTGCTGATAATCAGCGCTGTTTTCATCAATTTCATAACAAATCCTTTGTGACTGCTGTCGGTTGAGTCCGCTTTTCTCGTCATCTGATCTGAGAAAAACGTCCGCATAGTGCCAGTAATACCGGCTCAACCCTTAAGCAAATCATGCCCCTGGCAGGGATCCCTGTTGCCGGGCGGTGGTCCGCCCGGCAGAGAATTACGCCTGACGTTTGTCTTCCGTATTGGTCTCGAAGTCGCTCGCCGCGTGGCGTTCGTGGAGCTGCTCGTTGAGCTCGCCGCTGGTGCGGTTAACGATACGCCCGCGCTTCACGGCAGGGCGGTGTGCCACATCTTTCGCCCAGCGCTGAACGTTGGTGTACTTCTCAGCGTCGAGGAACTCGGCGGCGTTATACACGCTACCCAGCGCCACGCAGCCGAACCACGGCCAGACCGCCATATCGGCGATGGTGTACTCTTCACCGGCCACGTAGCGGCTACGCGCCAGCTGTTTATCCAGCACGTCGAACAGGCGTTTGGCTTCCATCGTGAAGCGGTCAATCGCGTACTCAATCTTCACCGGTGCGTAGTTATAGAAGTGGCCGAAACCGCCGCCGAGGAACGGGGCCGCGCCCTGCAGCCAGAACAGCCAGTTCAGGGTTTCCGTACGTCCCGCCGGATCTTTTGGCAGGAAATGGCCGAACTTCTCTGCCAGATAGAGCAGGATGCTGCCGGATTCAAATACGCGCGTGGGCGGTGTCGTGGAGTGGTCACGCAGCGCCGGTATTTTCGAGTTCGGGTTCACTTCAACAAAGCCGCTGGAGAACTGGTCGCCTTCACCAATGCGAATCAACCATGCATCGTACTCGGCACCCGTCACGCCAAGCGCCAGAAGCTCTTCCAGCATGATGGTCACTTTCTGCCCGTTTGGTGTGCCCAGAGAATAGAGCTGCAGCGGATGCGAACCCACGGGTAACTCTTTCTCATGCGTCGCACCGGAGATCGGACGGTTAATATTGGCGAACGCGCCGCCGCCGTTCTTTTTCCATTCCCACACTTTGGGTGGCTGATAGGTATTTTCGTCTGACATGTTGGCCTGCCTTTTTTGTGATGTGTTGAGGGAGTGTAGCAGGAGTTCATGGGAGGGTTTAGCGAACTGAGCGCAATACATTTCCCCTTCGCGCCACACTACACAGACAGCGGAACGGGTGTATGATAAATCCCACCTCTGTCAGGTTAATTACAACGTGCAGACGACGACAACCCTTTCAACATTGCCGCCTGCCCGTCTTAGGTTGGATACATGCGTAAAGGAAAGTTAAGCAGTGACGCGCCATTCGGGACGTTATTAGGTTATGCGCCGGGTGGCGTGGCGATTTACTCTTCAAACTACGGCAGTCTCGATCCGCGTCGTTATCCGGAAGACGCGGATTTTCGCAGCTATATTGGCAATGAATACATGGGCCACAAGTGGCAGTGTGTTGAGTTCGCCCGCCGTTTTCTGTTCCTCAATTATGGATGTGTTTTCACCGACGTCGGTATGGCGTGGGAGATCTTCTCTCTGCGCTTTTTGCGCCAGGTCGTGAACGATAACATCCTGCCGCTTCAGGCCTTTGCCAATGGGTCGAAACGCGCGCCGCAGGCCGGGGCGTTGCTTATCTGGCAAAAGGGCGGGGAGTTTCATGAGACCGGCCACGTTGCTGTGATCACGCAACTGTTGGATGATAAGGTGCGCATTGCCGAGCAGAACGTTATTCACTCTCCGCTCCCGCTCGGGCAGCAGTGGACGCGCGAGCTGCGAATGACCGTTGAGAACGGTACTTACACGCTGCATGACACCTTTAACGATACCGAAATTCTCGGCTGGATGATCCAGACGGACGACACGGAGCACAGCATCCCGCAGCCGGAACTCGACGGTGAACTGCTCAAAATCAGCGGTGCGCGGCTGAAGAATAAACGTCAGTTTGACGGGAAATGGCTCAACGAAAACGACGCCCTGCAGCAGGCGTATGTCCGCGCAAACGGCCACTTTATCAATAAAGATCCCTGCCAGTATTTTACCATTACCGAAAGTGCCGAGCAGGAGCTGATCAAAGCGACCAATGAACTGCACCTGATGTACCTGCACGCGACCGACAAAGTGCTGAAAGACGATAACTTACTGGCGCTTTTTGACATCCCTAAAATCCTCTGGCCGCGTCTGCGCCTCTCATGGCAGTGGCGTCGTCACCATATGATCACCGGTCGTATGGATTTCTGCATGGATGAGCGTGGCATCAAGGTTTACGAGTACAACGCCGATTCCGCCTCCTGCCACACGGAAGGGGGATTAATCCTCGAAGAGTGGGTGAAGAACGGTTACCGAGGTAACGGCCACAATCCGGCGGAAGGTTTGCTGGAAGAACTTACCGGCGCGTGGAAGCACAGCCATGCGCGTCCGTTCGTGCACATCATGCAGGACAATGACGTCGAAGAGGATTATCACGCGCTCTTTATTCAGCGCTCTCTGCTGCAGGCCGGGTTTGAAACCAAAATTCTGCATGGGCTTAACGCTCTCAGCTGGGATGCGGCCGGGCAACTGATTGACGACGAAGGCCGTCACGTTAACTGCGTGTGGAAAACCTGGGCGTGGGAGACGGCGATAGAGCAGATCCGCGAGGTGAGCGAAACCGAATACGCCGCCGTGCCGATCCGCACCGGGCATCCGGCAGGTGACGTACGGCTGATTGACGTCCTGCTGCGTCCGGAAGTGTTGGTGTTCGAACCGCTGTGGACGGTTATTCCCGGCAACAAGGCGATCCTCCCGGTGCTCTGGCAGCTGTTCCCGAATCACCGTTATCTGCTCGATACCGATTTCGAGGTTAACGACCTGCTGAAACAGACCGGTTACGCCATCAAACCGATTGCCGGACGCTGCGGCAGCAATATCGATCTGATTAGCGCCGGGGATGAAGTGCTGGATAAATCGAGCGGCAAGTTTGTCGATCGCAAAAATATCTACCAGCAGCTGTGGTGCCTGCCGAAGGTGGATGGCAAGCATATCCAGGTCTGTACGTTTACCGTGGGCGGTAACTACGGCGGAACCTGTCTGCGTGGGGATGATTCGCTGGTGGTGAAGAAAGAGAGCGACATCGAACCGTTGATTGTGGTGAAAGACAAGTAAGCTGTTCCGGCTGTCAACACACACCCGCAAGTGTTCCTTGCGGGTGTTTTTGGTTTTCTGGCGGCTCAGGGATGCTCGTCGTGCTGCTGACTTATCTTCAGGTCAATGATGCGGCCGATCTGGTCATGATAGACCGTCAGCAAATTGTACTGACTCATCTCTGAAATGATTTGTGGGGGAACGTTAAAGCTTCTCGCCAGCTCATCGTGACGCCAGGCATCGGGACGCCGCCGCCTTACCTGAGCGCGACGGCGATTGTACTGATACCACAGAATGAGCAACCAGCCGTTAAGCGCGGCGATCAGCAAATAGATCAGCACCGTATTAAACGAGGCAATAATAATGCCCCAGCGGTAGTTGCTCTCCTCGGTTACCTGCATCCACAGATTGGCATAGAGGAAAAACAGAAAACCTCCCCATGCCAGTAGCGTCAGCACCGCATCAAAAAGACGGGGCAATAGCCGATGTTCAGTCAGAATTAGCGTATTTTCGTTCATTGAATGCTTCCTTTTCCCCGGTCCGGACTGATCCAGCGCGCACGTGCACGCTGGCGTTTAAGCATGACTTTTGGAAAGGCGACGAGGGTGGTGAACAGACCAATCATCCAGTACACCATCGGGAACCAGATCACCCAGAAAAGCGAACTCGCCACGTTTCTTTCATAGCGTCGCTCGATATACAAACTGACGAGGAATTGCATCAGACACATGACCCCCAGAAGCAACCCGGTAAATTCAGGAGGAAACAGACTCTCGACGGTCAGGTTTGTGGGTAACGTAATGATATGGCTGACAATGAACAGCAACACGGTCACCGCATAGGCGAATGCCCACAGCGTTGACAACGCGTACTCTAAAAACAGCGGCCACATGCGATGATGTTCCCAGCGCACGATCTTGCGAAGGTTAACCAGAAAGACCTCTGCACCGCCCTGCGCCCAGCGTAAACGCTGTTTCCACAGACCTTTTAACGTCTCTGGCATCAGGATCCAGCACAGCGCCCGCGGCTCAAAAAAGATATCCCAGTGTCGAAGCTGAAGCTTCCAGCTGATGTCGATATCTTCGGTGATCATATCCGGGCTCCAGTACCCCACATCTGCCAGCGCCTGCCGGCGAAAGGCCGCAATAACCCCGGAGACGGTAAAGACCCTGCCGTAGATCCGCTGTGTCCGTTTGATGAGACCAATAATCGATGAGAACTCGCCTACCTGAATACGGCCAATCAGCGTTGATCGTGTGCGAATACGCGGATTCCCGGTGACGGCCCCGACGTGGGGATACTTAATCAGCGGCTCTACCAGATAGGCTGCGGTATCACGATCGAGCAGGGCGTCGCCATCAATACAGACCAGCAGATCGCCGCGTGCCGCCGCCGCGCCGGCCTTAAGCGCCACCGCCTTCCCCTGGTTTTCTGCGAGGTGAATGACGCGCAGGCGCGGCTGTTCCTGCGCCAGCTGCTGCAGCACCTCTGCGGTGTTGTCAGAAGAACCATCGTTGATCGCGATAACTTCGATATTGGGGTAGCGCTGATCCAGCGCGGTGCTAATGGTCTCCCGGGCATTTCTTTCCTCGTTGAAACACGGGATCAGGATTGAAATTAACGGATCGCCGTCTAACGTCGGAGCAGGCGTCTGCTTATCCCATGACCAGTGCCGTTCAAGCTGAAACCAGAAATAGAGTCCCCCGGTTATCCAGAGCACGGACATGAACAGTGGCCAGAAGAAGACAAAATCCAGAATCAGTTCTCCGGTAAAGAGGGCAGCCACGCCCAGAGGCAACCCGAATACCAGGCATAAAATAGAGAATGCGATAATGCGATCAGTCATTGTCAGGGTACCAGTACGAAGAGAATTCAGGCCTGATGCGTGAAATATCAGGTTGGTTGTTGATGAAATCGTCGGGGTAGTAACCATAATTTTTGATGCCGTTCAGCTGGAGAACGCGCATCCACTGCGCCAGACGCGTGTCGGGCACGGCACGTTGAGGTTTCTGCTCCCAGTCCCGGGCCTGTAGCTCGAAAAGGGTTTTATTGAGCGCACCGGGCCGTGCGGCAACGGCGGCGATCAACCGCGTGAGCCAGGCATCGCTTTCCTCGGCCGGAACGGATTCCATCAGCGGCATAGCCATCGGAACCGTCCAGTCGTAGGTCATCAGAAAATCATCCAGATTTTGTGCAAACCACGCTTCGCTCTCGGGCTGCAGGATGGGCAGGGCGAACATATTCCGCGCAGTTTTAATCTGCGGGCCGCGTATGTTTTTCACCGCCTGGCTAAGGCTGCGGGTAAAGCCGATGAGCGTCTGACTTTTAAAGCGACTCCAGGCGTGAAGGGCGGCCGGATCGTGTTGCATCGCGGCGATGCTGCGGTTATTCCAGGCGCGCAGGGCATCCGGGCCGGCATCTTCAAAGTCTGTCAGTACCGCATCGTCGTGAAATAAGATCCCATTGAAGCTGGCGTAGCGGGCAAGATCTTCATAGATTTCCGTGACCTGCTGACGAACCTCGGGGTTCCACGGGGAGAGGCGGATGTAGGGGTCGGTAGCCTCGTGCAATTGGCCCGTTTGACGATCCCAGCGCTGTACCCGCGGGAGTGCGGGTGAGAGATCGAAAGAGAGCACCGGCATCCACGCATAGACTTTTACGCCTGCACGGGTTTGCAGCTGCCAGGCGACAAAATTAAACAGATCGGCGCGCACCGGAAGCCGGCTGTTAGGGAAGTAGAGCGCTTTGATCGTGCCATCGCCCAGCGGATCGGAAAACGCCTGCAGGAAAACATGACTGATTTTCATGTCGTAAACCCGCTGGACAAGTTTGTTGATGTTGTTGGTTTGCTGGGCCGGATCGGGATCGTAGACATAATCGAGATCGACATGCATGACGCGCACGGGATCGGCCTCCTGAATCTGGCTGACCGTGCTGGCAAAGGATTTGAGCGAGGGATTTCCGGAAATCAAAAGACGCGGAATATTGCCGAGATCGCGCACATCCGCCAGCCCGTCCTCAAGGGTAAAGGCCAGCTGATAACCCTGCTTTCTGGCGATGGCGAGCGATGTGCCGTTCGCGGCGCCATAGGGCCAGACCCAGGCGCGGGGCGCTTTTCCCGTCACCCGGGTAATTTTGTCGGTAACTTTGCGCACGTCATCAGCGATCCGCTGGTTGAACTGCCGATCGGTTTCATAACGCCCCGTCGCTTTATCATAAAAGCGGTTGGCGATGGCGGGTTCACGGCTTCCCTGTGGGTTAGCCGGTATGCCGTAATGCGAAGCCCAGGTATGCGAGCCAATCTCAACCAGCGGAGACTGGCTTAGCTCCCGCACCATATCCCAGGTTGCAAAGCGCTCGCGGGGCGTCATCAGTCCGCCGAAATTGACCTGCTGATTCACTGGCGTATCTACCCAACTGCCCACCGGTGCCCACAGCGCAGGGACGTTCCAGGCCTGAAGAAGTGGCCAGACGCGGGTGTAGAAACTGCTGTAGCCATCATCAAAACTGAGTAAATAGGCTCTGGGCGGCAGCGTTTTTTTGCCCTCATGCGCATCCAGAATATCCTGCACGCTAATGGCGTGATAACCGTGATGCACAAGCCAGCCGATCTGCTCGTTTAGGGCGCTGGTACGAACGGACAGGTAGCGCTGATCGGCTGCATCATCTTCAACGTCATGGTAGGCCAGAACCAGAAAATGGTTCTTTGGCCAGGGTTTACTCGCCTCAGGCTGTGGCCGTTCCTGGGGGGACATAAACGAGAGGGCCTGAGCGCAAACGCTCGCGCTGAGGCATAACCAGCCGATAATTATCAGGCTCACAGAAAAACGTTTGTTCAGCATATTCATCCTTAAAAGCGTAAATTCGCATCAAACGTGACGGAGAGATTGCTTTCTCGTTTACCGTCGAAAGGGCGCTTGTCCCAGTTCAGCATCACGCCGCTATCAATGACGTTGTTCCATTGAATGCGCTGCCCGTAACCCAGCAGGGCGATGGCGCCAGCGGGCTGATTTTTCTGCCAGTATTCCCCACCTCCGAGAACGACCTGCTGGCTCCAGAGCGTGTCGTAATGGCGGTACATCTGGTGATCGACGGACAGGGCCGCCGTTACGGACAGATCTCGCTCCGGGTTGTAATAGAGCGTGTCCCGCAGGGTGTTGGTACTCGCTGATATACCCGGTTCGAGATCCAGCGTCAGGGTGGGTGTCTGCCACAGCCGCTCTTTACCCGTAAGGGCGAACTCCTGGCGGCGGTTATGGTCGGAAAAGTGGCTGGCAGAGGCGTTAAACTGGTACTCACGGCGTTCGTTTTGATACCAGCGGACCCAGCCTTCTCCCCGGTTTGCGCTGACGCCATTACGCAGTGCCCGTAAAGGCGTCGTGCGTGAAAGACGTTCGAGGTTTCCACCCACCTGCCAGCTATCGTTCAGGCTGTACGCCGCCGAGAGGCGAGCACCGGGCTTGTTTGCACCGTGATAATGGTTACCGGAGAGTTCTGCTTCGACCAGAAGGTCGCGAGGCCGCCATTCGATGCCGGCAAACAGGTGGCGGCTGCTGCCTTTGCCTTCGTCGAAATTGCCCTGCGCAAATCGGGTTCCACCAAACAGCCGCCAGTTATCCGCGACGGGCGGACCGTAGATCGTGGCATCCCAGCTCAGATCGTGTGTGCCGCTGACGGGGTTATCAGAGTGCAGTCCTTTGCCCGCGTTCAGACGCAGTTCGGACAGATGATGGACGTTTCTGAGCCTGTCCAGACGTCGGGCGCTCCCGTCGACAGGCGCGCGGGCGATAACGTCATCGGCCAGTAAATCCATCTGTCGCCACTCCTGCAGATCCATTGCGACGTAGGCCTGCTGCCGTTCCAGCTCGATATTGGATGGCTCCAGCGTCTCGGCCATTTTGAGCTTTTGCTCCGCCGCCCGCGGCAGACCCCGCGCCTGAAGTAAGGTGGCGTAATCAATCTGTAATCCCTGATTTCCCGGCGCTGACGCAGCCAGACGTTGCGCCAGCTTTTCGGCTTGCGGAAGGGCATTGGTCATCAGCAAATAGTTAAAGGTGAGCGACTGCCCGATGAGCCATTGATCGTTGGGTTGCGGGGTTGGCGAACCGAAATCGTAGCGGGTCCAGGGCGTGTTACGGGTTATCTTCTCAACATACTGGCGAGCGGCCTGATACTGCCCGGTATCCAGCCAGGCGTAGAAAAGCGCATGATCGTCGTCCTGCGGATCCGGCGCATAGTCTGGATACCGTTTGAGAAGCGAGAGGGCGGCATCGGCATTTTTCTCCTCCAGATACGCGGAGATAACCCAGCCAATTGCCCAGGTCGGCACGGGATGCTGAGCCGACGTTAACGCCTGATATTCCCTGATGACCTGTGGATAATCACCGTGGGCGTGAAGCGCGCCAAGCCGATCGACACGGGCCCGGATAACGTCCTCCGCTGCCTGAGGTTCGTTTTGCCAGCGGGACAGCAGTTCGTCATAGCGGTTCAGCGCCGCTTGCGCGAGCTGCAAACGCTCTGTTTCAGTACGGGCAGGCACATCGGCAAGGCGTACCATTTCAGCGGCGGCGTTGAGTGCCAGACGGCGGCGTTGCGCGGGGAGCAGCGTCACCGTTTGTGAAAGCCGCAGGGCAGGCGTGTCGGCCCGGTTGTCTGTTAACGCATCAATCAACTCAGTACGAAGGGCGTCATCCGCTGGCGCACTATTCAACGCACGGATGTCTGCCAAAAGCCGCTCCTGGTTTTTCCCCTGACGTGAATAGACATAAGAGAGCGTCTGGAGGTGAGCCAGAGAGGGCTTTTCCGCCACCCGTTGCCGGGCTTCCTGCAGAGCCAGTGTATCCATGCGGGCGTCGGCGAGGGTTTTGATGTAGCCGATGCGATAATCGTCGTTATCCGGTGCAAGGTTACACGCCTCCTTCCAGAGCATTAACGCAGGTTGCCACGCCTTTTGGTTTCGCCTTGCCTGAGCAGCAGCAGCCACGCCACGGGCAGGAAGAGCCATATAGACCTTGTAACGCAGCCAGACCTGAATAACGTCGTCATCACGACCCGCCCAGGACGCCACCTGCAACCAGTCCGCAACCTGCTCAGGCGTCAGGGCATGTTGCTGCTGATAACGCTGAAGATATTGCAGAAAAGGAGCGTAATTACCGTTACGCGCCTGCTGAATCTGTTGTTCATATACTGATTCTGCTGCCTGAACCAGAAAGGGGAAAAGTAATAACAGAAACAATAAAGCGGGAGTGCGGTAAAAGAATAACGTATTGAAGCGAAGTGATCTTTCCATATCTATTTGCCATTTGTTTATCATAAATCCATTGCATAACACGGCCGCCTTTAAGCACGGGGTTAAAGGCCATAAATGAGAACGTTTAATCTGAATGCAGTTACGTTATGGGGTACTTACTTAAAGGTAATTATGGGTCCTTATGGTCAGGGCTAAGTGGCTGGTAATGTACACCCGATATGTTGGCAGATAAATATGTTGAAAAGCAGGGTGGTTGTTTTGAGATAATTCTGTAATGAGCTGTCCTAAACGATTATTTTGAAATGAGTTTATATTTGTAATTTTATGATTTTATTGGTTTTTATTTATATTGTGACAAATTTGTTTATATTTTTAATGTGCCTTATTGGTGTGAATTAAAGTACTTTCCGGTGCATGTTTGGGAAGTTTCATGACAAAAATTCTTAATATCCATAAAAGTGACTTTTCTGAGATTGTTTTTTACTTATAATTAATGGCAGCCATTGAATGATAGTCTATGGGAGGACGTATCAATGAATGTGCGAATTGAGGGTCAATCAAAGCCAGAATACATTTATCGTTAATATAAAAGCGCTATAAAACGAAGGCGGACTTCTTTCCGAAGGGTCGTTCTTGCTTTAATCTAAAAGGGATGGTTAGTGGCAACTTCAATAGTGTTAGTGACACAGGATCGCTACCTTGTCAGGGGGATGAGGATATTTTTTCCGGATATAATCCTGCTGGACTCCATTGACAGAAAGATATTTGATAACGGCGCAGATGAATATTCTGTATTGATTGATAGCCGTGCACCGCTGCGTTTATATGATTACCTGATACGCCATCCGGCCAGAACGAAAAAAACAATCTGCTGCGTTATGCTCGATATGCGGCATCGCGAGGAGAATCTGCTCAGCATGAAGTTGTTCATGAACACGTCGCTCACGGCACCCGATATGGCGTCGTTATTCAACCTGGTGCTCAACATGAAGGGCAAACGTCTGACAACAAAGTGGCTGCTGAACTTACGGCTGAGCACGCATGAAGCCATTATGCTGCGGTTGCTCAGGGCTGGCATGGCGATGGAAGAGGTGGCACAGGAACTGAATACGTCGATTAAAAGCCTCTACCGTAAACGGACCGCGCTTTCAGAACGGCTGGGGGCAGAGAACTTCAACGAGGCTTGTTTGTTTATCTTTAAAAATAAACTGCTGGATTCGGATGGGAACGATCCCTAGCTTTGCTTTACCCCAAAAGCAAAAACCCGCCACGAGGGCGGGTTTTCTGAAGAGTGGTGCCCGGACTCGGAATCGAACCAAGGACACGGGGATTTTCAATCCCCTGCTCTACCGACTGAGCTATCCGGGCAACGGGGCGCATTAAACCTGATATGCCCTCTGCCGTCAACGAAATTTGTTGTTTTCGTAACGGACTGCACACTCTCTCACCAGTTCGCCGTAAACTTAAGCAAAAAAGTGCGTCCAGAGCGCGGATAGCGGCATCGCAATCAACAACGCGGGCAGCATATTCACCACCGCAAACATCTTTATTCCGCATATCCGCAGCCCTGTCGCCAGCAGCAGCAGGCCACCGACGGCGGTGAAGTCGGCCATCATTGCCGGCGTGGTGAGAGGAAGGATCAGTGTGGCGCAGGTAGCGAGGGCCAGCTGGATAAGCAGCATGGGCACGCAAATCGCGGCGACGGCGATGCCGAGGGTCGTGGCAAAAATGGTGGCCGTGAAGAAATCAAGAAACGCCTTCGCAATCAATATGCTGGGGTCGCCAGTCATGCCTTCCTGCATTGAACCGAAAATGCCTGTGCCGCTGGCGCAAAAAAGAATAATTATCGCGACGTAGTTCTGAATAAACGACTCGTGAGTGCCGTTTTTCGCCTTGCCCGGGTGGGCAATCAGGTTTTTGGCTTTGCTGACCGCATTGTTAATACCCTTTTCCAGATAGCAGAACTCGCCAATGAGCGCGCCGAGCAGGGTAGCAAGCACCATCACCGGCAGGTTGGCGCACTTAATCACCAGCAAAATGCCGATACCTAACGAGGCCAGGCCGAATATTGAGGGCATGGAAGAGCGAATACGCTCCGGCAACCGCTGACTTAATACGGCGCCAAGTACGCCGCCCAGCAATACGGCACCGGCATTGATAAAGGGTCCGATAACCACCGTGAACTCCTGTTAGTTAATCATGGGTATTGCAGGATTATGACACGCCAGGGGCCTGTTAAGCTTAGGTTTAGGCGGGTTAACGCATACTGATTGCTTCTTGCACCTCAAAATAAAAGGTGACATGATTGCGCGAAATTTCTCCTTCCTGTGTACGGAGCCGCCAATGATGATGTTGTCTGTCGCTGCGCGAACGCTCACCCGTATCGATATTATCTACTCCTGTCTCACCGTTCGGTGAGGGTAACTGCACTTATGAAAACCATGAAAATCGCCGTCAGCCGCGAGCTGGTCTCTACTGTGTCTACGCACCGCGAAAAGGTGACGCTGGATAACACTGATTTTACGGATGTGGCGGCAGTCGTCATTACCCCCGCGGAAAGTTGCAGCGGCATTCTGGCATTGCTTAAACGCACGGGCTTTCAGCTTCCGGTGTTTATTTACTCGCAAGAGCCGTCAGACGTTCCTGATGGCGCAACGGCAGTGATATCAGGTAAAGCTCAGGAGTTTCTGGAACTGGAGACGGCGGCCAGCCGGTATGAAGAGAATCTGTTGCCGCCATTTTTTGACACCCTGAGCCAGTACGTGGCGATGGGCAACAGTACTTTTGCCTGTCCGGGACACCAGCACGGTGCATTTTTTAAAAAACACCCTGCGGGACGGCAGTTCTATGAATTCTTCGGTGAGAACGTATTTCGCGCCGATATGTGCAATGCCGATGTGAAACTGGGCGATCTGCTGATCCACGAAGGCTCCGCCAAGCATGCCCAGAAGTTCGCAGCAAAAGTCTTTAATGCTGATAAAACCTACTTTGTGCTGAACGGCACTTCCGCTGCAAATAAGGTGGTCACCAATGCGCTGCTGACCCGCGGCGACCTGGTGCTGTTCGATCGCAACAACCATAAGTCCAACCACCACGGTGCGCTGATCCAGGCGGGTGCCACGCCGGTTTATCTTGAAGCGGCGCGTAACCCGTTTGGTTTTATTGGCGGGATTGACGCGCAGTGCTTTGACGACGCGTACCTGCGAAATCAGATCCGTGAAGTTGCGCCGGAAAAGGCCATGGAGAAACGCCCGTTTCGTCTGGCGATCATTCAGCTTGGTACCTACGATGGCACGATCTACAACGCCCGTCAGGTGATCGACAAGATCGGCCATCTTTGTGACTACATCCTGTTTGATTCGGCCTGGGTGGGCTACGAGCAGTTTATTCCGATGATGGCGGAAACCTCTCCGCTGTTACTGGCTCTGAACGAGAACGATCCGGGCATTTTCGTGACGCAGTCGGTGCATAAACAGCAGGCCGGGTTCTCGCAAACTTCGCAGATCCATAAAAAGGATAATCACATTCGCGGCCAGGCGCGTTTCTGTCCGCACAAGCGCCTCAACAATGCGTTCATGCTCCATGCCTCGACCAGTCCGTTCTATCCGCTGTTTGCAGCTCTTGATGTGAACGCGAAAATCCATGAAGGGGAGAGCGGGCGCCGGCTTTGGGCGGAGTGTGTTGAGCTGGGCATTGAGGCCCGCAAGGCGATCATTGCCAACTGCCATATGATCAAACCGTTTATTCCGCCGAGTGTTGCCGGGCGTCCGTGGCAGGATCATCCCACTCACGCCATCGCCAGCGAGCGCCGCTTCTTCAGCTTTGAGCCGGGGGCTAAATGGCACGGGTTTGAAGGCTATGCCAGCGAGCAGTATTTCGTCGATCCGTGCAAGCTGCTGCTGACCACGCCGGGTATTGATGCGGAAACCGGGGAATATACCGAGTTCGGCATTCCGGCGACCATTCTTGCGCACTACCTGCGTGAAAACGGCATTGTGCCTGAGAAGTGCGATCTCAACTCGATCCTCTTCCTGCTGACGCCTGCCGAAAGCAGTGAGAAGCTGGCGCAGCTGGTGGCAATGCTGGGTCAGTTTGAACAGCATATTGAAGACGATACGCCGCTCGCTGACGTCCTGCCGACCATCTACCAGAAATACCCGGTACGGTATCGCGATTACACCCTTCGCCAGCTCTGCCAGGAGATGCACGATCTCTACGTGAGCTTTGACGTGAAAGATCTGCAGAAGGCAATGTTCCGTAAAGAGAGTCTGCCAGAACGGGCGATGAATCCGCAGGATGCGAATCAGGCGTATATTCGCGGGAAGGTGGAGTTGGTGCGCATCCGTGATGCCGGCGGACGCATTGCCGCCGAGGGCGCGCTGCCGTATCCCCCTGGCGTACTGTGCGTGGTGCCGGGTGAAATCTGGGGTGGGTCGGTACAGCGTTACTTCCTGGCGCTGGAGGAGGGCATCAACCTGCTGCCAGGCTTCTCGCCGGAGCTGCAGGGCGTTTACAGCGAAAAGGATCCCGATGGGATTAAGCGACTGTACGGGTATGTTTTGTCATAGCCGCCGTCATCCGTAATCCCGGCCCTCTCCCAAAAGAGAGGGTCAGGGCTCACACCGCACTTCTCTTATACATCCTCCGCGGATGCCCAATCTTCCCGTACAACATCTCTACGCTCAGAAACCCCGCCTCCACGCAGTGCTCAAGATAGCGTCGGGTGGTGGTTTTACTTAATCCTGTCTCCTGCACGACCTCGTCGACGGAAAAACAGTGTGTCGCCTTGTCGTTAAACAACGCCTGCACCCGTGCCAGCGTATTCTCCTCAATGCCTTTGCTGCCGTTATCCAGACGGTAGTTTTTCGCCTGCAGCTGGTAGAGCGAGTCGACGTTCTGCTGGTCGACAATCTTCCAGACCCGCTGTTGTTCGGCAAACTGCACAAAGCGTTCAAGCGACTGGCTGAGGCGTTTCCAGGAGACCGGCTTCAGGATGTAATCAAAGGCGCCATTTCGGATGGCCTGGCTGCAGGTGTCCATGTCGCTGGCAGCAGTAATGAAAATTACCGAACAGTTGGCGCGGGTGAGCATGGGGTCATTGATCAGTGTGATCCCTTTACCGTCCGGCAGATAGTTATCCAGCAGCATAAGCTGCGGCTGTTTGCTTTCAAGCTGGACCTGGGCGGCAGCGAGAGACGAGGCGATCCCTACCAGCCTCAGGCGCGGATGTTTACCGATAAGTTCCGCGTGCAGTTGCGCCAGTTCGTTCTCGTCTTCAACAATCAATACGTCGATAAGTTCATGTTGCATAGTCGGTATCTTCCAGTTGCTGGGCGGGACGCCGGGCGGGAATAAACAGTGAGAAAATGGCGCCGCGCGGGGTGTTATCGGCAATTTCTATCGCGCCGCCAGCCTGGGTAACATAGCTTTCGATCAGATACAGGCCAATCCCGTGATCGCCGCGTGTTTTGGTGGTGATGCCGCGTTCAAATATCCTGTCACGGATCTCCGGTTTGATGCCAACGCCCTGGTCGGCCACTTCGATAATCAGCTCCTGCTCGCTCAGTTTGATCAGCACTTCGACCGGTGCATGGGGAAGCGGTGAGCGCTGCGTCGCTTCGATGGCGTTATCCAGCAGGTTGCCGATGATTGAGATCAGCTCTTCTTCAGCCAGCGACGGGAACGGCCTGTCCAGCCGGCAGGCCGGGTCAAAACTGAGCTCGACCCCTTTCTCCCGCGCGCGGGCGGCTTTACCCAGCAGCAGGCCACACAGAGTCGGGGAACTGAAGCGGGAAGAGATAAAGTCCAGCAGCTCCTGAGCGTGTTCCGACTGCGCCTGAATATAGCCAATCGCCTCTTCATAGCGGCCCATGTGCAGCAGGCCGGACAGAGTGGTCATGCGGTTCAACTGCTCATGACGCATGATGCGCAGGTTATCGACATAGCGTTTAACCTGGCTGAGCTGGGCGCTAAGCGAGTCAATTTCATTCCGATCGCGGAAAGTGATCACCCAGCCCTGCAGCGAATCCTCAAGCATGATGCGCACCCGGCTGGCAATCACCGTGAGGGTGTTAAAACGGCAAATTTCATCATGGGTATCTTTTGCCAGCATCGTCTGCGTCGAGAAGAACGGGACAGGGTCGATAACCTGGCTAATCAGCTGCCCGCGCAGTTCACGGGCTGGCTGGCTCAGGCCAAGCAGCTTGCGCGCCGCCTGGTTGATCACCTCGATGCGCAGCTCATCATCAATGGCGATCACCCCTTCATAGATAGACTCCATCATCGCCTTTTGCTGGCGCACCAGCAGGCCGATTTCTCGTGGCTCCAGGGAGAAGATTTGCTTCTTAATACTGCGGGTAAAGAACCAGGAGAAGATAAAGAGCGCAATCAACAGCAGCACGGCGGCCAGCAGGATATTGACCACTTTGCTGACGGTAATGGTATCAAGGTAGCTGGTGAGATAACCCACCGAGACAATCCCCACCACTTGCCCCGCATCGTTGAAGATGGGCGCTTTGCTGCGCAGCGAAATACCCAACCCCCCTTTGCGGATGGTGGTGGTGCTTTTTCCCTGCAGGACCTCCTCATTGTCTCCACCGATAAGCGTCTTGCCCACTCTGTCGGCAAAGACCGAATGAAAAAGATGCAGACCTTTATTATCCCCAATCACAATAAAGCTGGCATCACTGTGAGCGGCAATTTTCTGCATAAAATCATGGATGGCTTTGATATCTTTTTGTTCAACCTCATCACGTAATGAGGGAATAAGTGCGATCTCTTCCGCCTGTATTTTGGCACGTGCGCTCATTTCCTGATAAAGCTGCTTGCCGACATCGACGTAATAATATCCGCCCAGTAACGCAAAAAGTACTGAGAAAAAGGCGACCAGCGAAATAAACAGCTTAATCTGAAACGATACTTTCATAACTATCACGCGAGGTAGCAGCAAAGATTGCCAATATATCATCTTTTTTCGCGCGGATACCCGGTTTGCCGAAAACTTGTGATCCCTTGCACAGCAGGCCCTGTAAAAGAATTTTCCGAATAGCCTATGCGCCTGAAACCGTCTGGAGAAATGTTATTTGATTGTTCGTTTTAGAAAAGAAACCATAAAAACCACGGCAATAAATAAGGCGTAAATCACATTAAATAAAAGAAACCATTAAAACCATAGCTGCCATAAAAACTTCGCTTTTAATATGCCATTCCTCACATAAAGTAAGCCTTTGTGACTCTAAGCTGAACGCACAAAATAACTAAGGGGCTTATTATGAGCACAACTGACGATTCTTTCTCTGTTACCCACGACCCGATTGATATTCAGCGACCATCACTCAAAGAGCGCTGGTGGCATATTATGGATACGTGGAAAATCGGAATTATCCCTCTGCCACTGTTTGTCCTGGCCGGCGCGCTGATTGCCATTGATTGCCTCGGCGGCAAACTGCCCAGCGATATCGTGGTGATGGTCGCCACGCTCGCGTTCTTCGGCTTTGCCTGCGGTGAGTTTGGCAAGCGCCTGCCGATTGTCGGTAAACTCGGCGCGGCGGCGATTTGCGCCACCTTTATTCCTTCGGCACTGGTCTATTACGGCCTGCTGCCGGATGTGGTGGTGGAGTCCACCACGAAGTTCTACAAATCCACCAACATTCTGTATCTCTACATCTGCTGCATCATTGTCGGCAGCATCATGAGCATGAACCGCACCGTGCTGATTCAGGGCTTCCTGCGCATCTTCTTCCCGATGCTGTGCGGCGAAATTGTCGGCATGATTGTTGGCATGGGCGTAGGGATAGCGCTGGGCCTTGAGCCATTCCAGATCTTCTTCTTTATCATTCTGCCGATCATGGCGGGCGGTGTTGGGGAAGGGGCGATCCCGCTCTCCATCGGCTATGCCACCCTGCTGCATATGGACCAGGGCGTGGCGCTCGGTCGCGTTCTGCCTATGGTTATGCTCGGCGGTCTGACGGCAATCATCATCTCCGGCTGCCTCAATCAGCTCGGTAAACGTTACCCGCACCTGACCGGCGAAGGCCAGCTGATGCCTAACCGTGCGAATACCGATGAAACCACCGCACAGCCTGCGTTCTCCGGTAAAGCAGACGTCACCACGATCGCTTCTGGCGCACTGCTGGCCGTTCTGCTCTACATGCTGGGGATGCTCGGCCACAAGCTGATTGGCCTGCCTGCGCCGGTTGGCATGCTGTTTATGGCGGTGCTGGTCAAGCTTTGCAATGGTGCTTCTCCGCGTCTGCTGGAAGGCTCTCAGGTGGTGTATAAATTCTTCCAGACATCAGTAACTTACCCCATTCTCTTCGCCGTGGGCGTGGCCATTACCCCCTGGCATGAACTGGTCGCCGCATTCACGCTGACCAACCTGCTGGTGATTGTCAGCACCGTCTCCGCGCTGGTGGCGACCGGTTTCTTCGTGGGCAAAAAGATTGGCATGCACCCGATTGATGTCGCCATCGTCTCCTGCTGCCAGAGCGGCCAGGGCGGTACCGGTGACGTGGCGATTCTGACCGCAGGCAACCGTATGAGCCTGATGCCCTTCGCCCAGATTGCTACCCGTATCGGCGGCGCGATTAACGTCTCCATCTCTCTGCTGATACTGGGCAACTTCCTCGTTTAAGTTTTCAGGAAAGAACAATGAAACTCGCAAGCTTTTTATACCAGGGAACACGCAGCTACGGCATCGTTCAGGCCGAAGGTGTGATTGATTTAGGTCGCCGTCTCGGCGACCGCTACAGCGACCTCAAAGCGCTGCTGCAGGGCAACGGGCTGGCTGAGGCCACCCGTTATCTCAACGACGCCGTGGATGTCCCTCTGAATGCCATCACCTTCTTACCGGTGATTGAGCAGCCGGAAAAAATCCTCTGCGTGGGCATGAACTACGCCGACAAACGCAAAGAGTTTGACCAGCACAACCCGGCGCCGACGCTGTTTGTCCGCTTCCCGGATTCGCAGACCGGCCACAACGAACCGGTGCTGAAGCCGCGTCACTCCAGTGAATTCGACTACGAAGGAGAGCTGGCGGTCATCATCGGCAAAGCCGGAGAGAACATCAGCCGTGATGAGGCGCTGCGCCATGTGGCGGGTTACAGCTGCTATATGGACGGCTCCGCCCGCGACTGGCAGCACACCTGGTTTACGGCAGGCAAGAACTGGCGTCAGACCGGAGCGTTTGGCCCGTGGATGGCGACGGCTGATGAGATCCCGGACCCGCACCAGCTGGCGATCCGCACCTGGCTTAACGGCCGTATGGTGCAGGAAGACAACACCAGCAGCATGATCCACAAGGTCGCGGAGCTTATCGAATACATAAGCACCTTTACCCGTCTCAGCCCGGGCGATGTGATCATCACCGGCTCCCCTGGCGGCGTCGGCAAAAAGCGCAACCCGCCGCTGTTCATGAAAGAGGGCGATCGCATTGAGGTGGAGATCGAGCATATCGGTCATCTGAGCAATGTGATCATGGAAGCGCCCGCCACCGGGCTTGCGGCAGCACACTGAGTAAAACGGCATGAACAGTCAACCCACTATCGATTTTCGCCACACCCTTGTGGCGAAACACCCGGAACGCTTAAGCCAGATCCGTTACCTGCTGGCAGACAGCGGCCTTGGCCTGGACAACGACATCACGCTGTTTGTCGAAGCCTGGTCCGGCACGCAGCTGGTGGGTTGTGCCGGGCTTGCCGCTAACGTCATCAAGTGCGTGGCGGTAAACGAGCAGCTTCGTGGGGAGAACCTCAGCGCACGGTTGCTGGCAGAGGTGGAAAATGCGGCGCTGGAGCGCGGCCATTTTCACCTCTTCCTCTGCACCCGTCCGTGCAACAAGGAGCGCTTTGGCCGCAGCGGCTTCTGGCCGATTGCCCAGAGCGGGAACAACGCGGTGCTGATGGAGAACACCCCGCAGGGGATCCAGCGCTACTGCCGCGCGCTCAAGTGTCAGCGCAAGGCCGGGAAGAAGATTGGCGCGATCGTGATGAATGCGAATCCGTTTACCCTCGGCCACCGGCATCTGGTCGAGCAGGCCGCGGGGCAGTGCGATGCGCTGCATCTGTTTGTGGTGCGCGAGGATGCCTCGTTCTTCCCGTTCAGCGCCCGGCTAGAGATGGTACGGGCGGGCGTGGCGCATCTGCCGAACGTGATTGTGCATGAAGGATCGCAGTACATCATCTCCCGCGCCACGTTCCCGGCCTACTTCCTGAAAGAGACCGGCAAAGTACAGCAGGCGTGGAGCGAAATCGATGTGCTGATCTTTCGGGACTTTATCGCCCCGGCGCTGGGTATTACGCATCGCTTTATCGGCTCGGAGCCGTTTTGCGATATCACCCGTCAGTACAACCAGACCCTGCACGACCTGCTGGCCTCACAGATTGACGTGGTGGAAATGCCGCGCATCAAGGTCACCGGCAACGCTATTTCCGCGTCGGAAGTCCGCCGCTTGCTCAAGACACAGCAGTTTTCCCGGATCCGGGAGATTGTCCCGGACTCCACCTTCGCGCACCTCGAAACGCATTACCGTGCGAGTGCGGAAGTCGCATAACTATCAGGAATTTATCATGAAAATTGTAAGGGAGGCGCTGGCCGGTACGCAGGAGTCCAGCGACCTGATGGTAAAAATTGCCCCCGCTCAGGGTGAGCTGGAAATTATCATCCACAGTGAAGTGATTAAGCAGTTTGGCGAACATATTCGCCAGGTCGTTAACGACACATTGCGCGCCATGAACGTGCACCAGGGATTAATTATTGTTGAAGACAAAGGGGCGCTGGACTGTGTGATCCGCGCCCGCCTGCAAAGCGCGCTCCTGCGCGCAGCCGATGAGCCAACACTTAACTGGGGGGCGCTGAAATGAGCAAACTCCGCCGCAGTATGCTGTTCCTGCCGGGCGCAAACGCCGCCATGCTCTCTACGGCATTTATCTACCGCCCGGACTCCATCATGTTTGACCTTGAAGACGCCGTCGCCCTGCGCGAGAAGGATACCGCGCGCATGCTGGTGTTTCATGCCCTGCAGCACCCGATGTATCAGGATATCGAAACCGTGGTGCGCATTAACCCGCTGAGCACGCCGTTTGGCTTGCTGGATCTGGAAGCCGCCGTGCGGGCAGGGGTGGACGTGATTCGATTGCCGAAAACCGACACCCCGGAGGATATCGATGAGCTGGAAGGGCATCTGGCGCGTATTGAGCGTGAATGCGGGCGCGAGCCGGGCTCGACCCGCGTCATGGCGGCTATTGAGTCCGCGATTGGGGTGATTAACGCCGTGGCCATTGCCCGCAGTTCTCCGCGCTTAATCGGGATCGCGCTGGCCGCCTTTGACTATGTGATGGACATGCAGACGGAACGCGGGGATGGCACTGAGCT
This sequence comes from Enterobacter cloacae complex sp. 394I7, assembly GCF_057320345.1. Taxonomy (NCBI): domain Bacteria; kingdom Pseudomonadati; phylum Pseudomonadota; class Gammaproteobacteria; order Enterobacterales; family Enterobacteriaceae; genus Enterobacter; species Enterobacter cloacae complex sp. 394I7. The sequence goes on from NZ_JBXWCR010000002.1 coordinate 164,408, forward strand.
GTTTTATGCCCGCTGTGCCGTGCTGCACGCCGCCCGCGCCGCGGGTATCGACGCTTTCGACGTGGTGTGGTCGGACGTTAACGATGAAGCCGGCTTCCTGCGCGAGGTCGATTTGATCCGCAAGATGGGCTTTAACGGTAAATCGCTGATTAACCCACGTCAGATTGACCTGTTACATAACGCCTATGCCCCAACCCAGCAGGAAGTGGATCACGCGAAACGGGTGATTGAAGCGGCAGAAGAGGGGGAGCGTAACGGCCTGGGCGTCGTGTCGCTCAACGGCAAAATGGTCGATGCCCCTATTATTAACCACGCGCAGATGGTGCTGGAACGCGCGGCGGCCTCCGGCGTGCGTCGTTAAGGATTACACAATGAATCAGACAGAACTTCTCCATGTGAATTTCCCCCATCTGCGGGACTTAAAACCGTTTGATGCCGCCCACAGCGCAACGCCATGGCTGAACAGCCCTGACGAAAAACACACCCGTAAGCTCTGTGCTTCGGTCGAAGAGGCGGTGTTACGCAGCGGGTTACAGGACGGGATGACCGTCTCCTTCCACCACGCGTTTCGCGAAGGCGACCGGGTGATCAATACCGTCATGGCGCTGCTTGCGCGTATGGGCTTTAAAAACCTGACGCTGGCTTCCAGCTCGCTGATGACCTGTAACGACGCGCTGATCGAACACATCGAAAGCGGCGTTATCACCCGGATTTACACCTCCGGTATGCGTGGCAAGCTGGCGGACGCTATCTCACACGGGTTGATGGCCGAGCCGGTACAAATTCACTCCCACGGCGGGCGCGTGAAGCTGTTGCAGGACGGCGAGCTGAATATTGACGTGGCGTTTCTTGGCGTGCCGTGCAGCGATGAATTTGGCAACGCCAACGGCACGCACGGGAAATCGTGCTGCGGCTCGCTTGGCTATGCAATGGTGGATGCGCATTTTGCCCGCAAGGTGGTGCTGCTGACCGAAGAACTGGTGCCGTTCCCGAATATGCCCGCCAGCCTGGTGCAGGATCAGGTGGATTACATTGTGCAGGTGGAGAGCGTGGGTGACCCGGCGAAAATCAGCGTCGGTGCGGCTCGCGTGACCAGTAATCCGCGTGAGCTGATGATTGCCCGCTACGCGGCGGATGCGATTGAACATTCAGGCTATTTCAAACCCGGTTTTTCCATGCAGACCGGCTCCGGTGCGGCGGCTACCGCCTGTACCCGCTTTATGGAGGAGAAAATGGAGCGCAGCGGCGTGAAGGCGCGCTTCGCTCTCGGGGGCATTACCGGCAGCCTGGTGGATCTGCACGAGAAAGGCCTGATCGAAAAGCTGCTTGATACCCAGTGTTTCGACGGCCAGGCCGCGGCCTCGTTGGCACGAAATCCGAATCATGTGGAGATCTCCACCAACGTTTATGCCAACCCCGGCAGCAAGGCAGCAAGCTGCGACCAGCTTGATGTGGTGATCCTCAGCGCCCTGGAAATTGACGTCGATTTTAACGTCAATGTTATTACCGGCTCTGACGGCGTAATGCGTGGGGCATCCGGCGGACATTGTGATGTGGCCGCGGCGGCAAACCTGACCATCGTGGTCGCCCCCCTGCTGCGTAGCCGTATTCCAACCGTCGTGAAGCGGGTGACCACCCGGCTGACGCCCGGGGAGAGCATCGACGTGCTGGTTACCGATCACGGCATCGCGGTTAACCCGGCACGCCCGGAAATCCGCGAACGACTGCTTGCCGCAGGTCTCAACGTTGTCGATATCAACGCGCTTTTCGAGCGGGCGATATCACTGACCGGCGTACCAAAACCCATTGAGTTTACCGACAAAATCGTTGGTGTGATCCGCTACCGCGACGGCAGCGTCATCGACACCGTTCGACAGGTGAAGGAGTAATGATGACTGTAGCGACACCCGTGCGGGCGGGTGTCAGCCTGGAGGAGCTGCTGGCGGCGAAAGAGCGCCGTGCAGCACGCCAGACTGACTGGCTCACGCACTATCAACAACCGGTGATTTCTCTCACGCTCGTCACCCCCGGGGAGATCAAAGACAGCCTGCGCTATCGCAATACGATGGGCGTGGCATTGCAGATGTGCGACCAGCTGCTGTGGGAAAACCGCTGGCAGGTGCTGGACCGCCAGGTGCTGTGGCTGCCCACCGGGCCAGAAGCAATCTGGTGCGTGGCGCATCCGGCGGCGGAAATCAAAGCGCACTGTACGGATCTGGAGCAGACTCACCCGCTCGGCAGGCTGTGGGATTTGGATGTGATCTGCCCGGTACAGGGGCATGTGGGGCGCCAGTCTTTAGGGTCACACCTCCGGCGCTGTCTGGTATGTGATGAGCCTGCCCACGCCTGTTCCCGTTCGCGTAAGCATCCTGTAGAGCAGGTGGTGGCTCGCGTGGAGAAGATGATCGATGACTGGTTTGCTCGCGACTAACCCGCAGCCATGCGATGTGCCAGGGCTCGCCGAAGAGGCGTTATGGCAGGAGCTGGCGTTGACGCCAAAGCCGGGTCTGGTGGATAAGCTCAACAACGGTGCACACCGCGATATGGACCATGCGCTGTTTGCCCGCAGTATTGCGGCTATCACCCCGTGGTTTGCGCGCTTTGCAGAGCTGGGTCATACCCATGCGGATAAACCCGCGGCAGAACAAATACGGATCATTCGCCCGATGGGCATTGCCTGTGAACAGGCAATGTACGCTGCAACATGCGGGGTGAACACGCATAAAGGCGGCATTTTTGCCCTCGGTTTGCTGTGCTTTGCCGCCGGACGTGTGAAACACGCCACGGCTGAGAGCCTCTGTAGTGAGGTGAGTCACCTCTGTCGCGGGCTGGTGGCGCGTGAGCTGGCGGCCCGCAGTGGACAGGCGACGGCAGGGGAGCGGCAGTTTCAGCAGTATGGGTTAACCGGCGCGCGGGGCGAAGCGGAAAGCGGTTTTGCTACGGTGCGTGCAGCGCTGGCGCAATGGAACGGGCACGCGCTGCATGACCTGCTGCTGCGCCTGATGGCGATGAATCAGGACAGTAACCTGGTGTCGCGCGGCGGTATGGAAGGGCTGCGTTATGTGCAGGGTTATGCGCGGTCATTACTGACGCGTGGCTGGGATCGTGATGCATTAATACAGATGGACAATGCGCTCATTGAACGGAATTTAAGCCCGGGGGGCAGTGCGGATTTATTGTCGGTAGGATGGGTGCTGGCGAAATTACCCCTCTCCTGAAAGGAGAGGGGATAATCATTAATGCGCGATAGGCTGCGCAGCGTGCGGTTCGCGTACGTGCTTGTACTTGAACAGTGCGATAAACGCGAAGAACAGTACCAATGAGTACGCGGCGAAGATAAGCCACACGGGCTGCCAGTTGGTGATGCCGTTAGTGGTGTACATCTCAACCACTTTACCGCTCACCACACCGCCCAGAATACAGCCGAAGCCGTTGGTCATCATCAGGAACATACCCTGAGCACTGGCGCGGATTTCAGGTTTCACCTCTTTTTCCACAAACACCGAACCAGAGATGTTGAAGAAGTCGAAGGCGCAGCCGTAAACAATCATCGACAGAACCAGCAGCACGGTACCGAACGGGCTTGGGTCGCCGTAGGCAAACAGACCGAAGCGCAACATCCATGCAGCGATACTGATCAGCATGACGTTCTTGATGCCGTAGCGGCTCAGGAAGAACGGGATGGTCAGGATGAACAGCGTCTCAGAGATCTGAGAGATGGACATCATCACTGACGCATGTTCAACGATAAAGCTGCCAGAGAACAGCGGGTTATTGTCGAAGCTGTGCAGGAAGGTGTTGCCGAACATGTTGGTGATCTGCAGTTCCGCACCCAGCAGCATGGAGAAGATAAAGAAGATCGCCATACGTTTGTTTTTAAACAGCGCAAAGGCGTCCAGACCGAGCATGGTGCTCCAGCTTTGGTTTTTCTGCTGGTTAGACACCGGAATATGCGGCAGGGTCAGGGTGAACAGCGCCAGTACCACGGAGAGTGCCGCCCCGATGTAGAGCTGCATATGGCTCAGTTCGAAGCCTGCGAAGCTCACGCCCCACATTGCCATGATAAAGCCGATGGTGCCCCAGATACGGATTGGTGGGAAATCGGTGACGATTTCCATACCGGCAGATTTCAGGCGGTAGTAGGAGATGGTGTTGATCAGGCCAAGCGTTGGCATATAGGCCAGCGAGTTAAACAGGATCACCATGAACATCGCCCCCGGCGTGGTGACCTGGGCTGCCATAAACAGCGTCCCCGCACCCACCAGATGGCAAAGCATGTACAGCCATTTCGCACTTAACCATTTATCCGCCACGATACCCAGCAGCGTTGGCATAAAGACAGCCGCAATGCCGAGCGAGCTGTAGACGGCACCGATAGACGCACCATCGAACTTGAGCGTCACAAACATATAGGAGCCGAGTGTAGTCAGCCAGCTACCCCACAGGCAGAACTGCAGAAACGACAATATTTTAAGCTGCAGCTTAAGGTTCATGTTACTTTCCTCACAAGTGAGCGGGAGATATGTTGTTATAGGAACATTCAGGGTTGTTATTTGATGCAATTCTATCAGCAGGCGAGGTTATGTTTTGTTACCTCCCGCAAAAAAATGCAATCCACATTAATTTGCAGTTTGGATTGTGATGCAAATAACATTTTCGTATGGGTGGGCGCGGGGAAGGTGCGGTCTGATGCCCTCACCCTGGCCCTCTCCCACAGGAAGAGGGCAGGGTAAAGGGTTTAGCGTCGACGGTAGTTTTTTTGCGCCGTGTTCACTTTATACAGATAACGACGCGATTCCGCAGACGGGTGTCGGGTGATGAGCGTGGAATAGACATCCCCCGGCGCCATACTGTTGATGATATTCGCCGCCTGCACTTTGTCACTCGAGAAGACGCGCAGGACGCTGCCCGCACCGCCGTTATACGCGGTGATCACCGCATAGCGACGTGATGTCGGGTTATCAATCCCGCCCAGGTAGACATTGTTGAGCATCGCCAGGTAGGCGGTGCCGGTATCAATGTTGCTTTGCGGATCGAACAAATAACTGCGGCTCGGCGTACCGGATTTACCCTGAGCGCGGAAGACGTCTTTACCTGCGCTGTGCTGCACGACCTGCATCAGTCCCAGCGCGTCGGAACGGCTTACCGCGTACGGGTTAAACGACGATTCGGTCTGCATGATCGCCAGGATAAGCGACTCATCCACGCCGTACTTACGCGAGGCCTGACGTACCATGCCAATGTACTTATGCGCACGTTTGTCGAGGTGGTTCGGCACGAGGTTAATGGTGACGCTGTAGATGATCTTCAGGCCGTTAGAGCGGCTTTTCAGGCGTGTCTGCAGCAGATAATCGGCAAATTTTGTGGCACGCCCTTCCCAGCGAATGGCCTGTCCGGTCTGATCGACAACCTGGCCGTACAGGAACGGTTCTTTGGAGATGGTGATGTCATCGGCGTCGGAGTAGAGATCGATTGAGCCTGGATCGTCACCCATCAGCAAGGTTTTCACGATCGCCTGACGTAACCGTGCGGCAGGTTCGGTGCCTGCGATGGTTTCAACCGTGATAGTCCCCTCATCAAAGTTGATGTGGCTACGGGTCTGATAGGCGTCGGTGTACTTAACGTAGTCCTTAGGTCCGGCAATAAGAACTTCGTTAAATCCCCATATATTTTCGATGTTATGGGCAAACTGCCCCATCAAAATGTCAAAACCGTTGGTGTCCTTTATCCAGGCTTCGTTGTAATCATCGCCTTTTTTGGAAGAACAAGAGACAAGCAACGGCGCAACAAGGGCTAGCGCTAAAAATTTTTTCATCATTCCGGGAGTGCGTGTTGTGTTTGCTTGTACGGCGGAGTTGCCCCCGCACGCTGTTATTGTTCCGGCGGCGTATAGCCTTCGATGTGGACGTCTTTGCCTTCGAACAGGAAGTTCACCATCTCCTGCTCAAGCAGCTTGCGGTGCTCCGGGTTCATCATGCTGAGTTTCTTCTCGTTGATCAGCATGGTCTGTTTTTTCTGCCACTGTCCCCAGGCTTCTTTGGAAATTTCGTTATAGATGCGCTTACCCAGTTCGCCCGGATAAAGCTGGAAATCCTGGCCTTCAGCGTCACGCTGCAGGAAAGTACAAAAAATAGTTCTGGCCATACTCATTCCTCTGTTGGTGGCTGATGCTAAACCATTGCACCGGCACGTAATTGCTGTAACAGGCGCTCCACGGGAGCCGCCAGCCCGACTGATGGCGGTTGCGCTAAGTTATACCAGAGAGCCGCTCCTTCATCCATGCAGGCGGTGATTGAGGACACGGGAAGCCACATCGGTACAATATCCAGATGGAAATGGCTAAAGGTATGACGAAACGCGGTCAGCTGCGTCAGGTTATCGGCAGCGATGCCGCGCTGTTTAAGCCATTCCCGTAACAATTCTTCATCTTCAAACTGTGGGAAGCAGTATAGACCACCCCACAGGCCGCTCGGCGGCCGCTGCGCCAGAAAGACGCCATCGCCATGCTGCATCAACAGCATGTAGCCGGTGCGCTCTGGCAGCGTCTGCTTTGGCTTTTTGCCCGGATACTGCGCCCATGAATGGTTCGCATAAGCCACGCAGAGATTATTGACCGGGCAAAGTTCGCATTTCGGTTTTGATCGCGTGCAGACCATGGCCCCCAGGTCCATCATCGCCTGGTTAAAGCGCTCCACGCCTTTTGCCGGGGTAACCGCTTCGCTGATCTCCCACAGCCGTTTTTCGACCTCTTTTTTTCCCGGCCAGCCGTCAACGGCATAGCATCGAGCGAGGACGCGCTTCACGTTGCCGTCGAGGATCGGGAAATGCTTGCCTAAAGACAGGGAGAGGATCGCGCCTGCGGTTGAACGTCCGACGCCGGGCAAATCAGCCACTTCATCGAAGGTTTCCGGAAATGTGCCGCGGTGTCGGGTCGCCACCTGCTGCGCGGCTTTATGCAAATTGCGCGCACGGGCGTAGTAACCGAGACCGGTCCACAGGTGCAGCACCTCGTCTAATGGCGCATTGGCCAGGTCGGTCACCGTTGGGAAACGTGCCATAAAGCGCTCGAAGTAAGGAATCACCGTGGCGACCTGCGTTTGTTGCAACATCACTTCGGAGAGCCATACTTTGTAAGGCGTTTTTTCAATTTGCCAGGGCAGGGTTTTACGCCCGTATTTGTCGTACCAGTCCAGCACCTGGGCTGAAAATTGAGAGGCTTGCATGGTCATCGATTCGTATAATCAGGGACGCCGATTGCAGCACAGCGTCAATCTGCTGTAAACCGGATCTTTCCCATGCTTGCATAGAAGCCTTAACTTTGGATAATGCCCGTTTCCCGAACATTCTCACAAGCAGACAACTCTTTTATGAAAAACGACGTCATTTCACCGGAATTTGATGAAAACGGTCGCCCGCTGCGCCGTATTCGCAGCTTTGTCCGCCGTCAGGGTCGCCTGACCAAAGGGCAGCAACATGCGCTGGACAACTACTGGCCGGTGATGGGCGTTGAGTTCAGCGAGCAGCCTCTGGATTTTACCGAGCTGTTTGGCCGCGACGCACCGGTAACACTGGAGATTGGCTTCGGTATGGGGTCTTCACTGGTTACCATGGCCCACGCGCGCCCGGAGCAAAATTTCCTCGGCATTGAGGTGCACTCACCAGGCGTAGGCGCATGTCTGGCAACGGCTCATGAAGAGGGCGTTGAGAACCTGCGCGTTATGTGTCACGACGCGGTTGAAGTGCTGCACAAAATGATTCCTGACAATTCTTTGACCATGGTTCAGCTCTTTTTCCCTGACCCGTGGCACAAAGCACGGCATAATAAACGCCGTATCGTTCAGGCGCCGTTTGCTGAGCTGGTAAAAAGTAAGCTGAAACTGGGCGGTGTCTTCCATATGGCGACCGACTGGGAACCTTATGCGGAACATATGCTGGAAGTCATGTCGTCTCTGGACGGGTATAAAAACCAGTCTGCAAGCAACGACTATGTACCGCGTCCGGATTCACGTCCGGTGACAAAATTTGAACAGCGTGGCCATCGTCTTGGTCACGGCGTATGGGACTTAATGTTCGAGAGGGTGAAATAATGGCAAAGAATCGTAGCCGTCGTCTGCGTAAAAAAATGCACATCGAAGAATTCCAGGAAGTGGGCTTCTCCGTTGCGTGGCGTTTCCCGGAAGGCACCAGCGTAGACCAGATCGATCAGGACGTAGATGCGTTCATTAATGAAGTGATCGAGCCAAACAAGCTGGCCTTTGATGGTAGCGGTTACCTGGCATGGGAAGGTCTGATCTGCACCCAGGAAGTCGGTAAATGCACCGGAGAACATCAGGCGCTTGTGCGCAAATGGCTCGAAGACCACAAACTGGAAGATGTCCGCGTCAGCGAACTTTTTGACGTTTGGTGGGACTAATTAAGCAGTAAGGGGGCCAGCATTAGCTGGCCCATTTTGTCTGAGGGAGTGTTTAAGATGCGCAAAACGTTGCTGGCTGTTGCCTTAATGGCAACCGGATTCACCGCTCATGCGGAGTATAAATGTAGCGTCACCCCGCGTGATGACGTGGTGTTAAGCCCGCAAACCGTGCAGGTCAAAGGCGAGAACGGTCATCTGGTGATTACGCCGGACGGGAACGTCACATTTAACGGTAAACAGTACAACCTGACCCCCGCTCAGCGTGAGCAGGCGAAAGACTACCAGGCCGATTTGCGTACCGCGCTGCCGTGGATTGATGAAGGTGCCCTGACGCGCGTAGAGAAGAGCCGCGTCGCGCTGGATAAGATCATCACCAAAGAGGTGGGAGAGAGCAGTAACATGCGCACCCGCCTGACGAAGCTCGACAAACAGCTGAAAGAGCAGATGAACCGCATTATTGAGCATCGCTCCGACGGCCTGACGTTCCATTACAAGGCAATCGATCAGGTTCGTGCCGACGGTCAACAGCTGGTGAACCAGGCAATGGGTGGCATCCTGCAGGACAGCATTAACGAGATGGGGGCTAAAGCGGTGCTGAAAGGCGGCGGTAACCCACTGCAGGGCGTGCTCGGTAGCCTGGGTGGTCTGCAGACCTCGATTCAGAACGAGTGGAAGAACCAGGAAGACGATTTCCAGCAGTTCGGCAAAGACGTCTGTAAACGCGTGGTGTCGCTGGAAGATAGCCGCAAGGCGCTGGTGGGAACGCTGAAGTAATTTCCCCTCACCCTAACCCTCTCCCCAAAGGGGCGAGGGGATGGTTTGCGCCCTCTCCCTTTTAGAGAGAGGGCCGGGGTGAGGGTTGCAGCATTTGCAGTGTTTCAAGGATCTTTTCTAACACCGCTTCTTCGTTATTCCAGAGTTCGTTGTTCCAAAATCGAATGACATACCAGCCTTTCTCGTTAAGCCAGCACGTTCTTTGACGATCGTATTCCTGCTTTTCATCATGTTGCCCGCCATCCAGTTCAATAGCCAGATGAGCCGCACAGCAGGCGAAACCAGAATGTAGTGATCTACAGGATGTTGTCGACGAAATTTATAATTTTCGAAACGGCGGATGCGCAGTAGATACCAAAGCCGTCTTTCTTCTTTTGTCAGCTCCCGTCTAAGCTGTTTTGCATAAGTACGAGTAATATCCATCCCCACACTCTGCCAGCCTTTCCCTCAGCCGGCAGAATGGGGTGCAAAATCCTGAATCAGCCTTCAGGAATCTTCTGCGAGGAACAACTCAAGGAGGGAGTTTAAAAACAGTTTGCCGTGCTCGGTGATCTGCCAGTAATCCTCACACTCGGTGAGATATCCCTGCGCCAGCGCCTCGTCAATCTGCGGACGAATCGTGGCTTCCGGCAATCCGGTATAACGCGCAAACTCCGCACGTGGTGCGGGTTCCAGCAAGCGGAAGCGGTTCATAAAGAACTCAAACGGTTTATCCGTCGCCTCAACATCATGCTGACGTTCAAGGTAGCGGCCTTCCATGTAACCACGCGGATGACGCGTTTTGGCGGTACGCAGGATGCGCCCGTCAGGGAAGGTCACTTTACCGTGTGCGCCACAGCCAATCCCCAGATAATCACCAAAGCGCCAGTAGTTCAGGTTGTGCTGACACTGGTAACCCGGCTTCGCGTATGCGGAGGTTTCGTACTGCTGATAACCTGCCGCGGTCAAAAGCTGATGACCTTGCTCAAAGATATCCCACAGGGCGTCATCATCCGGCAGCACCGGCGGACGGGAACCAAACAGCGTGTTTGGCTCAATAGTCAGCTGATACCAGGAGAGATGCGGTGGGTTAAGCGCGATCGCCTGACGCAGATCGTCCAGCGCTTCCTCCAGCGACTGGTCCGGCAGGCCGTGCATCAAATCCAGGTTAAAGCTGCGCAGGCTTAAGCCAGTGGCCAGGTTTGCCGCGCGCTTTGCCTCTTCCGGGCCGTGAATGCGTCCCAGACGTTTCAGCTTCGGCTCGCTAAAGCTCTGGACACCGATCGAGATGCGGTTTACGCCTGCACGTTGATAATCGACAAAACGGTCGGCTTCAACGGTGCCGGGGTTGGCTTCCATTGTTATTTCAGCATCCGCGGCCAGGTTCAGGCGCGCACGCACGCCGTCCAGCAGCGTTTGCATCGCCGGGCCAGAAAGCAGGCTCGGCGTACCGCCACCAATGAAAATGGTCTTAACTTCACGTCCCTGTGCGTAAGGTACATCGGCATCGAGGTCGGCCAGCAGATGCGCAACGTAGTCATCATGCGGCACTTCACCTTTCAGCGCGTGCGAGTTGAAATCGCAGTACGGGCATTTCTGCACGCACCACGGGATGTGAATATAAAGACTCAGAGGCGGCAAATTAGCCATTACGCAGTGCTTCCAGTAACAGTTTCAGGGCGCGTCCACGGTGGGAAATCGCGCTTTTCTCTTCGCGGGACAGTTCCGCAGCGGTTTTGCCCTCAGACGGGACAAAGAAAATCGGGTCGTAGCCAAAGCCGCCACTGCCTGCCGCTTCATGGGTAATCACACCCGGCCAGCTGCCGTGGCAGACGACTGGCGTAGGGTCTTCGGCATGACGCAGATAGACCAGTACGCAGTGGAACTGAGCCTGGCGTTTATCATCTGGCACGTCTTTCAGCGCGACAAGCAGCTTTTCCAGATTCTGCTGGTCGGTGGCATCAATGCCTGAATAGCGTGCGGAGTAGATACCCGGCGCACCGCCAAGGGCATCTACCGCCAGACCGGAGTCGTCGGCAATCGCGGGCAAACCGGTAATCTGTGCGGCATGGCGCGCTTTCAGGATCGCGTTTTCGATAAACGTCAGCCCTGTCTCTTCGGCGGAATCCACACCCAGTTCGGTCTGTGCAACGACATCCAGTCCAAAATCATTTAATAGCGAGGCCAGCTCGCGCACTTTACCGGCGTTACCGGTAGCGAGAACAACTTTCTGCATGGTTTAATCCTGCTCTGTCAGCGCCGCGACTTCCGTCGGGATAGATTGCGGGTTGAGAATTTTTACCTGTTTATGCCGCCCAAGTTCACCTTTCTCGATGATCACCTGGCTTTTGGCGACACGAAACTGTTTTGCCAGATATTTGATCAGATGCGCATTCGCCTGGCCATCAACCGGTGGGGCAGTGATGGCGACTTTTAGCTCATCGCCATGCAGCCCAACAATACTGTCACGGCTGGCTTTCGGCTGAATATACAGCCGTAAAACCAGCCCGTCAGCGCAGGTGCTCACTGCACTCATAGCGCCATCCACAGCCCCGGCAGCAGCATATCGCCCGTGGACTGTAACAGCTCAGCGATCCCCATATTCACGACGTACAGCAGCAGAACCAGGATCATCGGAGAGAAATCGATGCCGCCCATAGACGGAAGCAGGTTACGGATTGGACGCAGCAGCGGTTCAGCCAGCTGAATTAACGCGTACTCCACCGGGCTACGGCCCTGGCTTACCCAGCTCATGATCGCCATGACCAGCAGCACCCAGAAGATCAGCAGACCGACGGTTTTTATCAGGATCAGAACAGCGGCAATCCAGATTATCGGCTGGAAGGTGATAACCATAAACAGCACAATCGCTTTGATAACGCTCAGAATAAACGCGACCAGCAGAGAAGCACTGTCAATGGGGCCCATCGCCGGAATGACGCGACGCAGCGGTCCTACGATAGGTTGCGTGATTTTCACGACAAACTGCGAGAACGGATTGTAAAAATCACAGCGGGCCCACTGCATCCAGACGCGCAGTAACAGCGCCATCGTATACAGCTCAATGACCGTTGAAAGCAGGAAAGTCAACGTCTTCATGGCGTTCCTCAGGTTTCCTTATTATTGGGTGTAATCGCGCGCACCGAAAATTGCCGTGCCGATGCGCACCATAGTGCTGCCTGCCGCGATGGCGGCTTCCATATCATCCGACATGCCCAGAGAAAGCGTGTCTACCGTTTCATAGCGCGCTTTAAGCGCCTCAAATGCTACAGCCATTTGCTGTGCCACGGCAAACTGCCTTTCATAACTTGACTCCGGTGCCGGGATGGCCATTAACCCGCGCAGGGTTAAGCGCGGCAGTGCCGCGACGTCTGCTGCCAGCGCATCCAGTTCTTCCAGCGCAATACCGGACTTGCTGTTTTCGTCACTGATGTTGACCTGAATCAGCACATTCAGCGGCGGTAACGCTTCAGGGCGCTGGTCGTTCAGACGCGAAGCAATACGCAAACGGTCAATGGTATGGCACCAGTCGAAATGTTCAGCGACCAGACGGCTTTTGTTCGACTGCAAGGGGCCAATAAAGTGCCATTGCAGATCCGTCTTCCCCTGTTCCTGGAAGAAGCGAATTTTATCCACGCCCTCCTGCACGTAGTTTTCACCAAACGCATGCTGACCCGCCGCAATCGCATCTGCGATGGCGCTCGCAGGCTTGGTTTTACTCACTGCAAGTAACGTAATTTCTTCTGAAGCACGGCCGCAACGTGTTGCTGCAGCTGAGATTTTGTCCCGGACCTGTGCCAGGTTGTGCGCAATGTCGTTCATTTTCCGAGGAGTATTGTATGGATGTGGAAGAAATTGTGGCCCTTAGTGTAAAGCATAATGTCTCCGATCTACACCTGTGCAGTGATTCGCCACCGCGCTGGCGCAGATCAGGTCGTCTTGAACCCGCGCCGTTTCCGCCGCCCGAAGTCGATACGCTATTAAAAGCGTGGCTCAACGATGAACAGCAGGGAACGTGGTGGGCGAACGGGCAGGTGGATTTTGCCGTCACCCTGGCGGGCAACCAGCGCCTGCGCGGAAGCGCGTTTAAACAGACAAGCGGCGTCTCAATGACGCTGCGGCTGTTGCCCGGGGTCTGCCCGCAACTCTCCGCGTTGGGGGTGCCCCGGGTTGTTCCTGAGCTGTTATCCAGTGACAACGGGTTGATCCTGGTCACCGGGGCAACCGGCAGCGGTAAGTCCACAACGCTGGCAGCGATGGTGGATTTTCTTAATCACCATACTGACGGGCATATTCTGACGCTCGAAGACCCGGTGGAGTTTCTGTACCAGAGCGAACGGTGCCTGATCCAGCAGCGCGAGATTGGCCAACACAGCCCGTCATTTGCCGACGCGCTGCGCGGGGCGTTACGCCAGGATCCTGATGTCATACTGCTGGGTGAGCTGCGCGACAGTGAAACAATCCGCCTCGCGCTGACGGCGGCAGAAACCGGACATCTGGTGCTCGCGACACTGCATACTCGCGGGGCAGCGCAGGCGATTGAGCGGCTGGTCGATACGTTTCCGGCGCAGGAGAAAGATCCGGTGCGCAATCAGCTGGCCGGCAGCCTGCGGGCGGTGCTGGCGCAAAAGCTCCTCCCCGATGCGCAGGGCGGGCGCGTGGCGCTTTATGAGCTGCTGGTGAATACTCCGGCGGCGGCGAATCTCATTCGCGAAGGAAAAACGTGGCAATTGCCCGGTATTATTCAAACCGGCCAGCAGGCGGGGATGCAGAACTTTGACCAGAGCCTGGCTGAAAGACGGGCGCAGGGGCAACTCCAGGCCCCGGCGCTCAATAACCCTGTTCGAAATAGCTTTCGAGAATGATGACAGCAGACGCGGAGTCAACGCTGCCTTTGTTGAGAGCCCTGAAGCCGCCGTGTTCAAAAAGACCTGCACGTGCTTCAACGGTGCTCAGACGCTCGTCGTGGAGCTTCACGGAGACGCCAAAGCGGCCATGGATTTTATTGGCGAACTTACGCGCTCGGGCGGTAAGTGGTTGTTCAGTGCCATCCATGTTCAGCGGTAACCCAACGATGACGTCATCCGGCTGCCACTCTTTTAGCAGGCGCTCGATGAGGTTCCAGTCCGGTGTGCCGTCACTGGCCTTCAGGGCCGTGAGCGGGCGTGCGGTACCCGTGATTCGCTGACCCACGGCGACGCCTATGCTTTTGGTGCCAAAATCGAAGGCCAGAAGTGTTCCGCTCATCAGGCATGCCCCGCTACGCCAGGCATAGTCAGGATATCAATGCCGATCAGTTTCGCGGCGTCACGCCAGCGATCGGCAATAGGGGTTTTAAACAGAATGTTCATGTCCGCAGGCGCGGTCAGCCAGGCGTTATCGAGGATCTCTTGCTCAAGCTGGCCTTTCTCCCAGGAGGAGTAGCCCAGGGCCACCAGCACTTCCGACGGCTGCTCAGCGGTACCCAGCGTTTCGAGCACGTCGCGAGAGGTCGTAATGACGGTGTTGTCAGAGATGCGAATACTGGAAGAGAAGACCGGCGGCGTATGCAGGATAAAACCGCGATCCTCTGCGAGTGGCCCGCCCAGCATCACCGGTTTATCAAGCCTGATTTCCGGCAGACGCTCTTCAGCCGAAATTTTCAGCTTGTCCAGAATCCCTTCAACCTGCAGGTTTTCCAGCGGTTTGTTGATGATAATGCCCATCGCGCCGTCTTCATTGTATTCACAAATATAAACCACGGCGCGGCGAAAAATCGGATCCTGGAGAGCAGGCATGGCAATAAGAAAGTGATGCTGTAAATTCATTGTCAGAGGTACTGTTTCCTGGTTTAAAAAGCGACAGCCCCAGTATGCGGACAAACCGGGGTGCTGTCACTAATAGTATTGAAAGGTTATTTCTGTAAACGTTTCTCGATGGCATCCATCAGCATTCCGGTGATCGAAATCGGGAATTCCGCTTCGATTTCACGAATGCAGGTTGGGCTGGTCACGTTCACTTCGGTCAGGCGATCGCCGATGATATCCAGGCCGACAAAAATCAGGCCCTTGGCTTTCAGTGTCGGGCCAACGCGGCGGGCAATTTCCCAGTCGCTTTCACTTAACGGGCGCGGCTCACCGCGGCCACCGGCCGCCAGGTTACCGCGGGTTTCGCCGCCCTGCGGAATACGCGCGAGGCAATACGGCACCGGTTCACCATCCACCACCAGAACGCGTTTATCGCCATCTTTAATGGCCGGGAGGTAGTTTTGTGCCATGCAGTAACGCGTGCCCAGCTCGGTCAGCGTTTCGGCAATCACCCCAATATTCGGGTCGCTCTCCTTCACGCGGAAAATAGATGCGCCACCCATGCCGTCCAGCGGTTTCATGATGATGTCGCCGTGTTTCTGCCAGAACGCTTTCAGCTGTGCCTTGTTGCGGGTCACCAGCGTTTCAGGCGTCAGGTCAGAGAACCATGCGGTGTAGAGCTTCTCGTTACAGTCGCGCAGGCTTTGCGGTTTGTTGACGATCAGCGTTCCTTTCTCTTCCGCGCGCTCAAGGATATAGGTGCAGTAGATGTATTCGGTGTCGAACGGAGGGTCTTTACGCATCAGAATGACATTGAGGTCGGCAAGGGCAATATCCTGCTCGGTGCCGAATTCATACCATTTGTTGTAATTCTGCTCGACGTTAACGATGCGGGTGCGTGCGCGGGCTTCACCGTTGATCAGGTAAAGATCGTTCATCTCCATGTAGTGGAGTTCATAGCCGCGACGCTGCGCTTCCAGCAGCATCGCGAAGCTGGAATCTTTCTTGATGTTAATGTTTGCGATGGGATCCATCACGATGCCGAGCTTGATCATTTTCATCTCCGTTAAAAGCCTGAGGGCTCAGGCTTAGCGTTAACCCAGATCGCCAAAACGCACCTGTAGCGCGGTAATGGCTGTGAGTGCCGTTGTCTCAGTACGCAGAACGCGAGGTCCCAACAGAATATCAGTAAACTGGTAACGCGCCGTCATGGCAATTTCGTCAGCAGACAAGCCGCCTTCCGGACCAATCAGCAGGCGAACACGTTCAACGGGTAGCGGCAGCGTATTGATGCTGGCGCTGGCGCGTGGATGGAGATTGAGCTTCAGCCCGCTTTCCTCTTCAGCACACCAGTCCTCCAGATCCATCGCCGGGCGGATCTCCGGAATACGGTTGCGGCCACTCTGTTCACAGGCAGCAATGGCAATTTTCTGCCACTGCTGGATCTTTTTATTCAGACGTTCCGCATCCAGTTTAACGCCACAGCGCTCAGAAAAAAGTGGCGTAATGAGGCTTACACCCAGTTCAATGGATTTCTGGATGGTGAATTCCATCTTTTCTCCGCGCGACATCACCTGTCCCAGGTGTATGTGCAGCGGAGATTCACGGTCATCCACTTCGCCGCGCAATATCGTTACATGCACGCTTTTTTTATCAGCACGCGTAATTTCCGCGTCGAAAACCTGATTAGAACCATCAAACAGCTGAATAGCTTGTCCTGCTCCCATGCGCAGTACGCGACCAACATGGTTGGCGGCATCGTCAGAGAGGGCAATTTCGCGGCCGACGGTAATCAGCTCAGGGTGGTAGATGCGAGGAATGCGCATAGTCAGAAATTCCATATGTCATGCGGTGTAAGCGAATTGCCGCTAGTGTAGGTTAGCTCTTTTGCGCCTGGCAAGCCCGCTGGACGTAAGGGTTGTGATTACCCTGAACTTTCGCGATGCGCGCGTCACGCTGGCATTCCCATTCCGTCACCGGATATTGCTTGTCCCATGCGTTGAACAGCTGCGTCTGCTGGCGGGAAAGGTTGAGATCGTAACGGTCACGCATATAGAAATAGGTGCGGGCGATACTGCCGCGCGCGCGGGCCGGGGGCTCAGCGACTTTCTCTTTAAAATCAACCTTCATGCCGCACTGGCCGTACTGACCCTCTCCGCCGTTCCACTGGCTGTACATAAAGTTGCCGCGATCGCCATTCACCTCGCCAACCGCGGGTTGCAGGTTGTGCATATCGCTTTCCATCTGGCGATAGACCGGATCTTTGGCGCAATTTTTACGACCGCCATCCTGCCAGCACTGACGCTGGTGGCCAAACTGCCATGCCGGCACCACATGTTCCCACTCGATGCGGCTGGCGCGGTTTTCATTCTTACGCACTTTATAGCCGCAGGATTCGAGATCAACGATCCCTTTTTTACCCTGCCAGTTAATCTTACAGCCGCAATAAAAATCACCGGGAACATCCGCGTTGACCTTTACGCCTGCCGCTTTTGCCTGGGAGAAACTGTTAATACCGTCGGCCAGAGCCTGGCCGGAGAGTGCTGTCGCCAGAAAAGCGACCGCGAGAGAAAAATTACGGGACATCTTACACTCCGTGTCAAAACGAGCCCGCAACGTAACGAATGTTGTTCCTGTATGCAATCAGTCAGATCAGGAAAGTTCCTGAAAGTTCAGTTGGTTATTCCGCGACCAGCGGTTCACCACATTTGACGCAACGGTAGGTGGCCTCGCCGCGCACCACGCGATTATGACGGCGAACGGTAAGCTGATGCTGCTGACACTGGCAGCGGTAGGGGAAGGTATTGCGGCGTACCGACTCAAGTTCAAACTGATGGGTTCTGCGTGCCGGAACGCCCAGCACGGCTTCCATCATCCACTTCCACTCTTTGCCGTGGGGTGCCACGCGGCCAAAGTGTTTCCATACCAGCAGGTGCGCCAGCTCGTGTGGCACCACTTCCTCAATAAACGCCTGCTGATTTTCCAGCATCAGCACCGGGTTCAGGCGGATCTCATAGGATTCGAGCCACGCCGTGCCCGCCGCCGTGCCACGTTGTTGGTAGACGAGTTTCGGCTCAGGGTAATTCCGGCCGAGTTTCAGGTTGGCCTGGGCGAGTTTTTCCCGCAGGCTGCGCATAACGGCTTGCTGAAGGGCGATGGGGAGACGGGGTGCTTTCATAGGGGCAGAGCATAAAGCGCGAAGCGGGGAGGTGCAAGAGGCACCTCCCGCCAGAGAATTAGTCGTGTGCGCCAATCTCGCGCAGTGGACGACCTTTCATCAGGTTACGTTCAATATGTTCCAGTGACACGTGTTTGGTTTCAGGAACCAGCCACAGCGTCAGAACAATAAAGAAGATGTTCAGGCCGGAGTAGACCCAGAAGGTGTTCGCGTTGCCCAGCGTATTGAGCATGGTCAGGAACGTCGCACCGACAATCATGTTGGCAATCCAGTTGGTCGCGGTGGAGCAGGTGATACCGAAATCACGCCCTTTCAGCGGCTGGATTTCAGAGCACAGCACCCAAATCAGCGGACCGGCGCTCATCGCAAACCCGACGATAAACATCAGCAGCATCCCCACTGCGAAATACTGGGCGGTTGGAGAGTGAATCCCCACGTGCATCATCGTGCCGAGAACACCCATACCGGCGGCCATCACCAGGAAGCCCAGCGTCAGGGTTGGCTTACGGCCCCAGCGGTCCACCAGACCGATAGCGATAAAGGTCGCCAGAACGTTGGTCAACCCAACGATGACGGTCCCCCACATCTGCTCGGTGGTGTTGGTATACCCCGCCAGTTCAAAGATTTTTGGCGCGTAGTACATGATGACGTTCATCCCGGTGAACTGCTGCATCACCTGCAGGAGCACGCCCAGGAATACCGCACGACGGAAGTTGCTGTTCTCTTTAAACAGCGCCCAGCCTGACTGTTTTACCTTCAGGCTCTCGCGGATCTCTTCCAGTTCGTTTTTCGCTTCCGCGCTGGTATCGCGCAGTCGCAGCAGCACGCGCTCGGCATCGACGAAACGACGCTTCGCTGCAAACCAGCGTGGGCTGTCCGGCAGGAAGAAAACGCCAATCAGCAGGAGAATGGCAGGGATAATGATCACGCCAAGCATCCAGCGCCATGCGCCGCTGTAGCTGAACGCGGTATCGGAAAGGTAAGCTCCGAGGATGCCGATGGTGATCATCAACTGGTACATCGAAATCATACTGCCACGGATTTTCTCGGGTGCGATTTCAGAGAGATAGAGTGGGGCGGTATACGATGCCACACCCACGGCCAGGCCAAGCAGCACGCGAGAAAGCAGCAATACCTCAACGTTTGGAGCCGCTGCTGAGAAGAGCGAACCGGCAACAAACAGGATTGCACCGATCATCAGGCTCTTTTTGCGGCCCAGTCTGAAAGAGAGCCAGCCGCTGCCCACGGCACCCACGGCCGCACCAAACATCATGGAACTTACTACCCACTCCTGGGTGTGAGCGCTTATCTGGAACTCTTCAGTGATAAAGGGTAACGCACCGGCAATCACGCCAATGTCCAGGCCAAAAAGTAATCCTGCCAGGGCGGCGAGGAAGCAGACGAAAAATGTCATCGCCTTATTGGACGTACGCCCCTGTTTTTTATTGTCAGGCATTATGCCCTCCAGTTGGGTTATCAGTTTTATCGATGTTAAGGGTAAGTGAGCAACCCGTATAAATATGTGAGATAAATCACATTGGTGTAATCGGTTACACTGGTGTACAACCGTAAATAAAATTAAAGCTTTGAAAATATAGAGGTAAATTAGTTGATGTGCATCGCGTTTGAATGAATTTCAGACTTAACTGAAAGGAAATGTAACAGCATAAGACATGCGATCATGCAAAGAGATTATTCTGAAAGCGAGGTATATCGGGTGGGGTGTAATCGGTTTCACGTAAAGCGCAATGTCAGGCTCTCTGGCTGACAAAAGCAAAAGGCCAGCACGGGGCTGGCCTTTTTAACATTCGCTGTCAGTCGATTATTTCAGACCGGCAGCTTCACGCAGCAGAGCGGCTTTGTCGGTTTTTTCCCATGGGAAATGTTCACGACCAAAGTGACCGTATGCAGCGGTTTCTTTGTAGATTGGGTGCAGCAGATCCAGCATCTGAATCAGACCGTATGGGCGCAGGTCGAAGAACTCGCGCACCAGCAGTGTCAGTTGCTCGGATGGCACTTTCTCGGTACCAAAGGTTTCAACCATGATGGAGGTCGGTTCAGCCACGCCGATAGCGTAGGAAACCTGAATCTCACAGCGGTCAGCCAGGCCAGCAGCAACGATGTTTTTCGCAACATAACGCGCAGCGTACGCAGCAGAACGGTCAACTTTAGACGGGTCTTTACCGGAGAAGGCACCGCCACCGTGACGCGCCATGCCGCCGTAGGTATCAACGATGATTTTACGGCCGGTCAGACCGCAGTCACCCATTGGGCCGCCGATTACAAAGCGTCCGGTTGGGTTGATGAAGTATTTGGTTGCGGAGCTCAGCCATTCAGTTGGCAGAACCGGCTTGATGATCTCTTCCATCACTGCTTCCTGCAGGGATTTCTGGTCGATCTCTTCGGAATGCTGAGTAGACAGAACGACCGCGTCAATACCGACGATTTTGCCGTCGTCGTACTGGAAGGTCACCTGGCTTTTCGCATCAGGACGCAGCCATGGCAGAGTGCCATTCTTGCGCACTTCAGCCTGACGCTGCACCAGACGGTGTGCGTAGGTCACGGGCGCTGGCATCAGCACGTCAGTTTCGTTGGTTGCATAACCAAACATCAGGCCCTGGTCGCCCGCGCCCTGTTCCAGCGGATCGGCACGGTCAACGCCCTGGTTGATGTCCGGAGACTGTTTGCCAATTGCGCTCAGTACCGCGCAAGAGTTGGCATCAAAGCCCATATCAGAATGGACATAACCGATCTCACGAACCGTGTTACGGGTGATCTCTTCGATATCCACCCATGCGCTGGTGGTGATCTCACCGCCAACCAGAACCATGCCGGTTTTGACGTAGGTTTCACACGCGACGCGCGCTTTTGGATCCTGCGTCAGGATCGCATCAAGCACCGCATCGGAGATTTGGTCAGCAATTTTATCTGGATGTCCTTCTGATACGGACTCGGACGTAAACAGGTGTTTTGCCATGTTTTATTTCACCTAAAAGGAATTTGTTTAGCTCAAGCTGCTGTGTGGAATAGCCAAAGGAGATAATTCTACCAAGGCCTGCAGGTTAATGACACTGGCAGTCTGAGTGTTAATCAGTATGGATGGATTAACATCTGGATGGCTATTTTAGGTCAGTTCTTCGCCCGATTTCCAGTTTTTTTTGACTAACCTCTCACTGAGTTGAATTCGCTGCTGGAAATTTTTCCTGACGGCGCTGGCAACCCGCGCATTTATCTTTTGCAATTTACCCCTGTTCTCGGTATAAAACGCGGCGCGCGGCTCATACCAATAAGCGCTCGATGAACTCATCGTGTCGCCACTTCCAGCCGGGTTAAGCAGTGAACTTTTAGCTTTGGCTTGTGGTCCGTTTCAGCAGGAGCGGCCGTGGAGGTGATACGAGATAATGAACCAGTGTTTTCCGCTAATTCAGCGCAGCCGTTCTGGCGCGTATTTGATTCCCGCAACCCGCATTTCTAATCTGCAAACCTGCCGATGTTATACCCATCTCGGGGCTTCTCAGGATTCCAGGGCCGGTCACGCTTTGTGAAAACTGAACAAGGGCGCTCTTGTTAAGACAAGAGTTTTCTCGTGGTTTCGCCGAACGTTGTCATAATTAAGTTCGGACACGTGTTTACAATGATATGAATATGAAACCGGTCGCACGGTCTGGTTTTCAGCATAGTCTGCTGGGAAATGGATCCGTTTATGGGTTGTTATCGCCGTATAACGCTGCGATAGTAGTCAACTGTTTTACACTTAATACAAAGAGTTGAGGTTCGCTATGTCTGACGACATGTCTTCGCTTTCGCCTTCGTCAGCGGGCGAACAGGGTGTACTACGTTCCATGCAGGAGGTTGCGATGAGCTCCCAGGAAGCCAGCAAGATGCTGCGCACTTACAATATTGCCTGGTGGGGCAATAACTACTACGACGTCAACGAACTGGGCCATATCAGCGTTTGCCCGGATCCTGACGTTCCTGAAGCGCGCGTGGATCTCGCCAAACTGGTGAAAGCACGCGAGGCGCAGGGCCAGCGTTTGCCTGCACTGTTCTGCTTCCCGCAGATCCTGCAACATCGTCTGCGTTCCATTAACGCCGCGTTTAAACGCGCGCGTGAATCTTACGGCTATAAAGGCGATTACTTCCTGGTTTACCCTATCAAGGTGAACCAGCACCGCCGCGTGATTGAATCCCTGATCCACTCCGGTGAACCGCTGGGCCTGGAAGCGGGTTCCAAAGCGGAGCTGATGGCCGTGCTGGCACATGCTGGCATGACCCGTTCGGTGATCGTCTGTAACGGTTATAAAGACCGTGAATACATTCGTCTGGCGCTGATTGGCGAAAAGATGGGCCACAAGGTCTATCTGGTAATCGAGAAGATGACAGAGATCGCTATCGTGCTGGAAGAGGCGGAGCGTCTGAACGTTATCCCGCGTCTGGGCGTGCGTGCGCGTCTGGCGTCGCAGGGTTCCGGTAAGTGGCAGTCCTCAGGCGGCGAAAAATCCAAATTTGGTCTCGCGGCGACCCAGGTTCTGCAGCTGGTTGAGATTCTGCGTGAGCGTGGTCGTCTGGACAGCATTCAGCTGTTGCACTTCCACCTCGGCTCGCAGATGGCCAACATTCGCGACATCGCCACCGGCGTACGCGAATCAGCACGTTTTTACGTTGAGCTGCACAAGCTTGGCGTAAACATTCAGTGCTTCGACGTGGGCGGTGGTCTGGGCGTGGATTATGAAGGTACCCGCTCGCAGTCCGACTGTTCCGTGAACTACGGCCTGAACGAATATGCCAATAACATCATCTGGGCGATTGGCGATGCCTGTGAAGAGCACGGCCTGCCGCACCCAACGGTGATCACCGAGTCTGGTCGCGCGGTTACCGCACACCACACCGTGCTGGTATCGAACATTATCGGCGTTGAACGCAGTGAAATTTCCGAGGTAACCCCGCCGGCTGAGGACGCGCCTCGTGCGCTGCAAAGCATGTGGGAGACCTGGCAGGAGATGCACGAGCCGGGTACCCGCCGCTCGTTGCGCGAGTGGCTGCACGACAGCCAGATGGATCTGCATGATATTCATGTGGGGTATTCATCGGGCACGTTCAGCCTGCAGGAACGCGCATGGGCTGAGCAGCTTTATCTGAACATGTGCCACGACGTACAGCAGCAACTGGACCCGAGCAACCGTGCTCACCGTCCGATTATTGACGAACTGCAGGAGCGCATGGCGGACAAAATGTACGTCAACTTCTCGCTGTTCCAGTCGATGCCGGATGCCTGGGGTATCGATCAGCTGTTCCCGGTTCTGCCGCTGGAAGGGCTGAACCACGCCCCGGAACGTCGTGCGGTGCTGCTGGACATCACCTGCGACTCCGACGGCGCTATCGATCATTACGTCGACGGCGACGGTATCGCGACCACGATGCCTATGCCAGAGTACGATCCGGAGAACCCGCCGATGCTGGGCTTCTTCATGGTCGGTGCTTATCAGGAGATCCTCGGCAACATGCATAACCTGTTCGGTGATACCGAAGCGGTTGACGTGTTTGTCTTCCCTGACGGCAGCGTGGAAGTTGAGCTGTCCGACGAAGGGGACACCGTGGCGGATATGCTCGAATACGTTCAGCTGGATCCGAAAAAGCTGCTGACCCAGTTCCGTGACCAGGTGAAAAATACCGGTCTGGACGACGCGCTGCAGCAGCAGTTCCTGGAAGAGTTTGAAGCGGGTCTTTACGGATACACCTATCTGGAAGACGAGTAAGTAAACCTGCCTCTCTCTGTTGGAGAGGGGCGTCGTGAGGGCAAGGGGCAATACCCTCGCCTATACTCACTTGAACCCGTATGAATTAGCGGCGATAATTCGCCCCAATAAGCGATTTACAAATCAATCCCTTCCTCGTCGGGTTTAACGACGCGGAGGGGATTTTTTTCATCTGTTTTTAATGTATCGACTTTAAAGAGGTCAGGACATGAGCACTTTAGGCCATCAGTACGATAACTCTCTGGTATCTAACGCGTTTGGTTTTTTACGTCTCCCGATGAACTTCCAGCCGTACGACAGTGACGCTGACTGGGTGATCACCGGCGTGCCGTTTGATATGGCCACGTCAGGCCGTGCTGGTGGCCGTCATGGTCCGGCAGCTATTCGTCAGGTCTCCACTAACCTGGCCTGGGAGCACAACCGCTTCCCGTGGAACTTCGACATGCGCGAGCGCCTGAACGTGGTTGACTGCGGTGACCTGGTGTACGCCTTTGGCGACGCGCGCGAGATGAGTGAAAAACTGCAGGCCCATGCCGAAAAACTGCTGGCTGCCGGTAAACGCATGCTCTCTTTCGGGGGTGACCACTTCGTCACGCTGCCGCTGCTGCGTGCTCACGCGAAGCATTTCGGTAAGATGGCGCTGGTGCATTTTGATGCCCATACCGACACCTACGCGAACGGCTGTGAATTCGACCATGGCACCATGTTCTTCACCGCGCCAAACGAAGGTCTGATCGATCCAAACCACTCTGTGCAGATCGGTATCCGTACCGAGTTTGATAAAGACAACGGCTTCACCGTGCTGGATGCCGGCCAGGTGAACGATCGCGGCGTGGATGACATCATCGCTCAGGTAAAACAGATTGTCGGCGATATGCCGGTTTACCTGACCTTCGATATCGACTGCCTGGATCCGGCGTTTGCCCCGGGCACCGGCACGCCGGTGATCGGCGGCCTGACCTCTGACCGCGCCATCAAACTGGTGCGCGGCCTGAAGGATCTGAACATCGTGGGTATGGACGTGGTGGAAGTGGCTCCGGCTTACGACCAGTCAGAGATCACTGCTCTGGCAGCGGCCACCCTCGCGCTGGAAATGCTCTACATCCAGGCCGCGAAAAAAGGCGAATAAGCCTTACGCCCGGATTGCTGCTGCGCGACGCATGCGCAGCAGCAACATGCCTCCTGCCAGCAGGGTGATAACCTGCGAGACGACCAGCACCGAAAAACCGGAGCTGACTGAACCCACCGATTTCATCACCATCCCCATCAGCAGCGGAATAAACGCCGCGCAAATATTCCCAATCCCGTTGATGATCCCGTAGGCACTGCCAACGGCTTCCCGCACCGCATGATGCTGGATAACCGCCGGAATGGCCGCCCCCTGAAGTCCCCAGAAAACATTGGCCGAGAGCATAAACAGCGCCAGCCAACCGGGCTGGTGGCTCAGCATCAGCATGACGACGGAACTCGCCGTTAAGATCCCGCCCACCACAAACAGCAGCGGTGCCTGGTCCGGGCGCATTTTGTCGAGCAGCACACCGCCCAGAAACTTTGAGCCAAGACTCAGCAGGAAGGGGATAGCCGCGAGAAAGCCGGTCGCGTGCAGGGAGAAGTGGTGTTCATCGCGCAGCCAGGCCGGAAGCCAGGCGCTGCTGCCCCAGAGATAACTCAGCGTGGCGATTTCAACCAGCAGGATCCAGCCCAGAAGCGGCGTCTGCCAGGCAAGCGTAAAGGTCTGTACAAACCCGGACGTTCGGCGCTTTTCCGAATGTTGAGGGGCCGGCAGGAAACGCCAGATTAACCCCCCACCCAGCGCCAGATTGATCGCCGCGAGGGCATAAAATGAGCCCGCCCAGCCAAGGTGTGCCATCAGCCAGGTGATCAGCGGAAAGCCTACCGCCAGCCCCAGTGAAACGCCCAGCGCGGTAATGGCGTTGGGCTTACCAATTTCCCCGGCGCTAAAGTTATCGCTGATAAAGCGTGTTTTCAGTGAAAAGAGTGGGCCTTCGGCAATGCCCAAAATCAGGCGGGCGATGAGCATGCCCATCAGCGACCCCAGCAGTGGCGAGATGGCGCAGACCACGGCCCATATCGCAATGCTGGTTAACAATCCCTGTCGATAATGTAATTTGCTTTCGATAACTGGGGTCAATAGTAAAGCGGAAAAACCATAACCCAGCAAAAAGCAGGTCATGAGCATTCCTTGTAACATTCTGTTTTCATTTAGCTGAAAATGTTCGGCAAATTCAGGGTTTAAAATCATCACCGAGATATTTACGCGGTCAACGTAGGAAATAATAATGAGCACCAGAAGTGCCACCGTGCCTTGCCATCTTGCCGTCATTTAATCCGCCTTAATCGTGCTGTCTGTTTATATTTTTTATGAACGTTATTGTCACGTAACTAAAATGGTTCACCTATGAAACTCATTGTTTTAATGAGATAAATTAAATTAAAGTTTCACAGGTGAAACGCCAGAGGTATGCGCGTATATAATTTTTAAGGAATAAAAAGAAAAGAAGTCAATCTCTATTTTAAAAAATAAAAGATCATCAAAAAAATGTATTCATTCACGCCTGAATAATGAAAATTTCATATCGCTGCATTTTTTCGTGATCGCTTGCACACTTAGCTAATTAAACCTCGACTGATTAACAAATTCGTCACATTCGCGCTTGACGAAACATTCATCGCTTTTATATTGACCGTATTAAATAAGAAACAGAGTTTCATATATGAAACAAAAGCCTGGAGGATCGTGATGAGCTGGATAGGCGTATGTGACGCAGAACAAGTACAGGAAGATTTCCCTTTTAGCGGTAACGTCGAGGGCAAAGAGATCGGCGTTTATTTGATTGATGGCGAATATTACGCGCTGGAAGACGTATGCCCGCACGCTTACGCGCTGCTGAGTCAGGGTTTCGTCGAGGACGGTAAAGTGGAATGTCCGCTGCATGAGGCGGTTTTCGATGTCAAAACCGGCCAGTGCCTGCACGGCCCCGGCGGACGTAACCTCAATCGTTACCCGGTTCGGGTATTTGAAAACCAGATCCAGATTACCTTCGTCGAGGAGACAGTGGCATGAGCGAAAGTCTGAACTTCAACCCGGCGCTGCCGGAAAGCCGTCAGTTTACCCCCCCGGCTGAGGGCGGTAACGGCGCCATCCATAAGCCCGGTGATTACCAGAACCTGATCTGGCAGACCCGCAGCCGCGTACCGGAAAACTGGGAAATCACGCTTATCTCCACGCTGGAAGACCTTTTCGAACAGGGCGCGGAAACCGTGCCGGAACTGGTCAACGGGCTGAACGCGGTACGTATGCACGATCAGCAGGGCGAGCCATGGAGTGATGCCAGCTTCCAGGCTTTCTTACAGGTTAACGGCTACTGAGGGCAATGCGATGACGACTACCGTACAAAACTATCTTGATAAAGGTCTGCGCGGCCTCTGGTACCCGGTGCTGGCCAGCTGGGAAGTTCAGTCTGCGCCCGTGGGGATCACCCGTCTGGGCGAACAGATTGTGGTCTGGCGCAACAAGGATGGCCAGGTGCAGGCGCTGGAAGATCGCTGTCCGCACCGTGGCGCGCGTCTGTCGATGGGCTGGAATCTGGGCGATCGTATCGCCTGCTGGTATCACGGCGTGGAA
Source organism: Enterobacter cloacae complex sp. 394I7 (assembly GCF_057320345.1). Taxonomy (NCBI): domain Bacteria; kingdom Pseudomonadati; phylum Pseudomonadota; class Gammaproteobacteria; order Enterobacterales; family Enterobacteriaceae; genus Enterobacter; species Enterobacter cloacae complex sp. 394I7. Next base: position 191,940 of record NZ_JBXWCR010000002.1, read on the forward strand.
GTGGCGGGCAACGGCGAAGTGAAGGATGTGCCTGCGGTGGACAAATGTCCGCTGGTCGGCCAGCAGTGTGTGCGCAGCTACAACGTGCAGGAAGTGCACGGGGCCATCTTCCTTTGGTTTGGCGTTACCGCCGATCAGCAACCCGACGAACTGAGCTTCCCGGACGAACTGGCTGATACCGACGCCTACAGCAATTTCCTCTGCACCGCCGCGTGGAAATGCAATTACCAGTACGCACTGGAAAACGTGATGGACCCGATGCACGGCACCTATCTGCACTCTTCGTCGCACTCCATGGCGGAAGGGGATCGCAAAGCGGATATGGTTCTGCAGCCGACGAAAACCGGGTTTATCTTCGAGAAAAAAGGCCAGAGCGGCGTCAACTTCGACTGGGTTGAGCTGGGCAACAGCGGCACCTACTGGATGCGTTTGTCCATTCCTTATAAGAAGCGTTTCGGGCCGGGTGGTCACTTCTTCATTGTTGGCATGGTGGTGCCGGAAGATAACGATAACTGCCGCGTCTTCTTCTGGCGTATCCGCCGCGTGCAGGGCTGGCAGCGCGATATGTGGCGTTTCATGTACCGTAACCGTCTGGAAAAACTGCACTGGGAAGTCCTTGAGCAGGACCGCGTGGTGCTGGAGAGCATGGCGCCAGATGCACGGGAACACGAATACCTTTACCAGCATGATGTGGGCCTCTCGCGCCTGCGCCGCATGATGCAAAAAGCGGCGAAAGAGCAGCTGGCGGCGCGTGAAGCTCAGCAGGGAGCCGCCTGATGAATGGGCTGCTGAACGGGAAACGCATCGTGGTGACCGGTGCCGCGCGTGGGCTGGGCTTTCATTTTGCGAAAGCCTGCGCAGAGCAGGGCGCGGCGGTGGTGATGTGCGACATCCTTCAGGGCGAGCTGGCTGAAAGCGCGCATGGCTTAAGTGAGAAGGGCTATGCGATTGAATCACACGTTATCGATTTGGCCGATCCGCTCTCCATTTCGCGGGTGTTCAGCACCATTGGCGAACAGGGACCGATCGACGGTCTGGTCAATAACGCGGCGATGGCGACCGGGGTCGGCGGCAAGGACATGCTTGATTACGATCCGGATCTGTGGGACCGGGTGATGAGCGTTAACGTTAAAGGCACCTGGCTGGTTACCCGGGATGCGGTACCGCTGCTGCGCGAAGGGGCAGCCATTGTCAATGTGGCTTCCGATACCGCGCTGTGGGGCGCGCCGCGTCTGATGGCCTACGTGGCCAGCAAGGGCGCCGTGATTGCCATGACCCGTTCAATGGCACGTGAGCTGGGTGAAAAACGCATTCGTATTAACGCCATCGCCCCGGGCTTAACCCGCGTCGAAGCGACGGAATATGTCCCTGCAGAGCGGCATCAGCTTTACGAAAACGGCCGGGCGCTCACCGGGGCGCAGCAGCCGGAAGACGTCACCGGCAGCGTGGTCTGGCTGTTAAGCGATCTGTCGCGGTTTATCACCGGCCAGCTGATTCCGGTCAACGGCGGTTTTGTCTTTAACTGAGGTAAAGCAACTATGGCAAGCGATCACGAAGTGAAGTACCTGGTGCCCGGGCTGGAGCGAGGCTTACAGCTGCTGCTGGCCTTTGGCGAGCAGCACCGTGAACTGACCTTTGCCGAGCTGCACAGGCTGGTCGATATGCCGAAAGCCACCGCCTACCGCGTGGTACAAACGCTGGAATACATGGGTTTTCTGGAGCGCAACACGCGAACCAATACCTTCTCGCTTGGCATGAACGTCCTGCGTCTGGGCTTTGAATACATCGCCTCACTGGATGTGGCGCAGGTCGGTCAGCCGGTCATCGAGCAGCTGCGTGACGTCAGCCAGTGCAGCAGTCATCTGGCGATCCGCGACGGGCGCGACATCATCTATATCGCCCGCGTCAGCGCCGCCGGTTCTCGCATCAATCAGGTGAGCATTGGTACCCGTTTGCCGGTGCACTGCACGTCGCTGGGGCGCATGCTGCTGACCGATATTTCGCGAGCCGATTTCGAACAGCTGTTCCCGCACGAGCGTCTGCCGGGCAACACGCCGGGCCAGATCCACGACCGTGAAGCGTTGTGGCAGATGGTGCAGCAGGACAAAGCACGCGGCTATGTGATCGGCGAATCCTTCTTCCGTCATGGCATCTCCTCCATCGTTTATCCGGTGTATGACCGCAGCGGAAGGGTGGCAGCCGTGGTGAGCATTCTGGTGCCTTCGGAGGAGATCCCGCAGACCGATCGCGAGCGCCTGCAAAACGATGTCCGCATGGCGGCGGATAAAATTTCTGGCTTCTTAGGGTATTTGTCACAGGCCAGTTAAATCATCAGGTTAACGCCAGGCGCTTCATTGCGTCGGGCATGTTTTACGCCCAATCTGGGCCAGACGAGGCAACGAACGATGTGTATAACCGGAATTGAAAAGCTGGAATTTGGCGTCGAGAACCTGACGCACTGCGCAAAATTTATGCGTGATTTTGGCCTGACGGGCGATGCCAGCGGCCAGCGTTTTACTACCCTGAGCGGCGCGCGCGTGGAGCTTAATCCTGTCGACAGCCCTGACCTGCCGCCAGCGTTTGAAGCAGGAAATACGTTGCGCCGGATGACCTGGGCAGTCGCCACCCGGGACGATCTGGAGGCGCTGCGCCCGAAGCTTGAGAAGCAGCCCGGTTTTCGTGAGGTGGGCGACGCGCTGGAGTGCCGCGATCCGAACGGCATGACCCTGCGCGTACAGGTCAGCCATCAGGTGCCGGTGGAGCTGAACGTCGAGCCGATTAACCAGTGGGGCGATGCCCGCCGTATCGACACGCCAAGCCCGGTCTACGATCGCGCCCAGCCTATTAATGTAGGCCACGTGGTGTTCTTCGTGGAGGAGCTGGCGGCGGTGGAGACGTTCTACCGTAAGGTGCTTGGGTTCCAGGTGTCTGACCGCTACATCAACCGTGCGGTGTTCCTGCGCTGTGGCGTGCGCGGCGGGCATCACAACCTGTTCCTTCTTCAGCTGCCTCACCGTAAGCGGGGGCTGAACCACGTGGCCTTTACCGTACGCGACATTCACGAGGTGATCGGCGGTGGGATAGCGATGAACAAAAACGCCTGGAGCACCTTTATTGGCCCGGGGCGTCATCCGGTCTCCTCGGCCTATTTCTGGTACGTCAACAGCCCAACCGGCGGGGCGTTTGAATACTACACCAACGATGATTACCTCACCGAAAACTGGCAGCCGCGCGAGCTGGAACATTCGCTGGTGTCGTTCACCGAGTGGGCGGTTGAGGGTGGGATTGACCACGACACTCGCCGTCAGCAGAAAAAGCCGGAGGCGGTATGACCTCGCGCATTGTCATTATTGGCGGCGGTCAGGCAGGTGGCTGGGCGGCGAAAACCCTGCGTGACGAAGGCTTCGACGGCGAGATTTGCGTCGTGGCGGAAGAGGCGTGGGATTTCTACGAACGCCCGCCGCTGTCCAAGGCTGCGTTACTGGAGCCGGACGCGCCGCTACCGCGTCTCTTTCCTGAAGCGGCGCAACAGGCATTGAACCTGACATGGTGCCGGCCGGTGCGCGCGGAATCTCTCGATCGTCACGCGAAAACGGTGTGCTTAAGCAACGGTGAATGCCTTAGTTACAACATTCTTTTAATCGCTACCGGTGGTCGGGCGCGTCTGCCGGGCGACGCGTGGGCGGCCCACCCGCAGGTCTATACCCTGCGCCACTGGCAGGACGCACAGCGGCTGAAGGCGCGCCTGGCAGAGAGTCAAAACCTGGCGATTATCGGCGGAGGCTGGATTGGCCTGGAGATTGCGGCCTCCGCGCGTAAATGTGGCGTCGCCGTGACGCTGTTTGAGCAGCAACCCGCGCTGTGCATGCGTTCGGTGAGCGCCGAGGTATCGCAGCAGCTGGAAACACTTCACCGCGAACAGGGCGTGGATATCCGCACCGGCTGCGGAACGCTGGAGCTGGAAGATAACAATGGTCTGCCGGTCATTCACTGTGACGGCAAGCGTGAAACCTTTGATGCCGTGGTCGTCGGGATCGGTGTTGATCTCAATCTGGAGCTGGCGCGTGATGCGGGTCTGCAGACTGAGCGCGGGATCGTGGTGGACGCTCAGGGGCGAACGTCGGATCCGTTTATTTTTGCTGCCGGTGATGTGGCCCAGCACCATCACTATGGGCTGTGCATTCAGTCGTGGGCCTTTGCCCAGAATCAGGCGGTTGCCACGGCAAAGGCGATGCTCAATCCCGATGCCCCCGGCTATGACGACGCGCCGTGGCTGTGGTCGGATCAATACCAGCACAACATTCAGATCCTCGGTATTCCGCAGGCCGGCTGCACAACCCTTGCCCGGGATAATGCGCTGTTTTTCTCACTGGATGAAAACGGACGGCTGACCCAGCTGGTGGCGTTCAACGATGCGCGTACCGTCAAGCTGGCGAAGCGCTGGATGGCTGCCGGAAGGGATCTGTCCGATGTGCCGCTGGCTGACCCGACTTTTTCACTGATGTCATTGCGATAGCTAACCCGCACCCGTAGGGGGAGACATGACCACATTTGAGACTAACACCGCGCCGGTTGAGGCAAGCGGTGAGGGCACCCGCACGCCCGAAAAAGCGGTGCGCTGGGCCATCCCGCTGTCATTGCTGGCCTGCGTGCTGCTGGCATTTTTCGACAAAATCAGCATTGCGGCGCTCTTTTCCGACAGCCATTTTCAGCAGGCGATGGGCATTGATTTTGACACCACGCGCCTCGGCATTCTGATGAGCGCCTTTCTGCTGAGCTACGGCTTCTCATCGGTCTTTTTAAGCGGACTGGGGGACAAGATTGCACCGCTTCGCCTGCTCACCGGCATGATGGTGGTGTGGTGCGTGCTGATGGTGGCCATGGGGTTTACCCATAACTACACGGTCATGATCGTCCTGCGCATTTTGCTGGGCGTGGCAGAAGGGCCGCTGTTTCCGCTGGCGTTTGCCATTGTGCGGCATAACTTCCCACAGCATCTGCAGGCGCGAGCCACCATGTTGTGGCTGCTGGGTACCCCGGTAGGCGCGGCGATTGGCTTCCCTCTTTCTATCTGGCTGCTGAATGCCTTCGGCTGGCAGAGCACCTTCTTTGTGATGGCGATGCTCACCGTGCCGGTGCTGGTGTTCGTGCGCATCGGTCTGCGCGGGATCCGTCTGGGTGCCAAACCGGCTGCGGATCGCGAATCACAAGATGAACGACGTGCCGCGCGGCGCGAGCTGTTTGTCAGCCCGCACTTCTGGATTATCTGCATCTTTAACATCGCGTTTCTCACCTACCTGTGGGGAATCAATGGCTGGCTGCCGGGTTACCTGATTAAAGGGAAAGGCATTCATCTTGAACACGCGGGCTGGCTGTCGTCGATGCCGTTTATCGCCATGCTGGCGGGTGAGGTGATTGGCGCATGGCTTTCTGACCGGGTCGATAAACGCGCGGTGGCCTGCTTTATCTCGATGGCTGGCGCGGGGTTAGGCCTGACGGCGGTCATGCATCTTGATACCCCGCTGGCCGTTATCGCGGCGATGAGCTTTAGCACCTTTATGTGGGGCACCGGTGCGCCGAACATTTTCGCACTGCTGGCGAAGGCTACCCATCCCCGGGTGAGCGCGACGGCGGGCGGTATTTTCAACGGGCTGGGAAACTTTGCGGGCGCGCTGTCGCCGGCGGTGATGGGCGCGTTGATCGCCTTCACCCACAGCATGGATTCCGGGCTGATTTTTCTGGCGGTGATGGCGGCGGTGGGCTGCGTCCTGTTACTGCCGCTGCTGAGACGTTACTGAGGAGAGTGTCATGACTGATTCAACCGTAACTGCAAAACCAGGCATTAAACCTGACCATCTGACCATGGAAGAGTGGGTCGAGTCGCGCATTGCGCGCTTTGAAGGGCGTAAATATGACTGGAACGCGCTGAAGTTCCAGGCCGATTTCGATCCTAAATACCGCCGTGCGCAGATGCGCTACATCGGTACCGGGGCAACGGGTGTGGCAAGCGATACCAATACCGTGCCGGCTGAGCACTTTACCTTCTCCACCATGGTGCTGCCGTCGAAGTGCGAGGGACCATTGCATCTGCATGACGACGTGGAAGAGGTGTTCTTCATGCTTAAAGGGCAGATCACGCTGATGATCCAGGACGGCGATCACTACACCGAAACCGTGCTGCGCGAACGCGATCTGATCTCCGTTCCGCCGGGCATCTATCGCGGTCTGTTCAATCATGGTGAAGAAGAGGCGCTGATGTGCGTGATGCTCGGCACCAACAAGCCGGAAATCCCGACCTATCCGGCCGATCACCCGCTGTCGAAAGTGAAGCGGAACTAAGGGGGCGCGATGACGGGCTTTCGTGAACAGGGAAGCGGCATCCCGCTGATGCTGCTCCACGGCATCAGCTCCGGTGCTGCCTCCTGGCATAAACAGATGGCGCTGAACGGTTTTCGCGTGCTGGCGTGGGACATGCCCGGTTATGGCGAAAGCCCGATGCTGGCGGTTGAGCGCGCCAACGCGGGGGATTACGCCGACGCGCTGGCGGCCATGCTGGATCGCGCGGGCGTCTGGCAGGTCGTTCTGGTCGGGCATTCGCTTGGGGCCCTGGTGGCAAGCGCCTTTGCGGCGAAGTATCCCGAACGCGTACTGCATCTGGTACTGGCCGATGCCGCGCAGGGTTACGGCCAGGCCGAGCCGGCGCAGCGCGAGCAGGTCTGGCGTAACCGGGAGCAGCAGATGGCGCTTGGGGGCGAGATCCTGGCGCAAACCCGGGCCGCTAAATTATTACGCCCGGGCGCGCGTGAGGACGATATTGCCACCGTTGCGGCGGGCATGCGCAAACTGCGCCCGGAAGGCTACCTCGCTGCCGCATGGATGCTGGCACATGACGATATTCACGGCTGGCTGAAGCGTTACGCCGGTGACTTTGAAGTCTGGTGCGGCGAGCAGGACGCCATTACCCAGCCTGAGCTGGTTCAGGGGCTGGCGCTACGTTACGGCATGCCGTTTACCGCGATTCCCCTGGCCGGGCACGCCAGCTATCTCGATAACGACGCGTTTTTTAATCAACAGCTTTTACGTATCAACGAAGAGGTGCGCGATGAATGCACAAATTGACGGGCGCGTAGCGGTAGTCACCGGCGGTTCTTCTGGCATTGGTTTTGAAACACTGCGTTTGCTGCTGGGCGAGGGGGCAAAAGTGGCGTTCTGTGGCCGCGACCCGGACCGGCTTGCCAGCGCGCATGCGTCGCTGCAAAACGAATTCCCTGATGGCGAGATTTTCTCTCACCGCTGCGACGTGCTGGACGCAGACCAGGTTCAGACCTTTGCCCAGGCCGTTAAGTCCCGCTTTGGCGGGACAGACTTGCTGATTAATAACGCCGGACAGGGGTATGTGGCGCACTTCAATGACACCCCGCGCGAGGCCTGGCTGCATGAAGCCGAACTGAAACTGTTTGGGGTGATTAACCCCGTGCAGGCTTTTCAGCCGCAGCTGGAGCAATCGGATATTGCCTCCATTACCTGCGTGAACTCGCTGCTGGCGCTGCAGCCAGAGGAACACATGATTGCCACCTCCGCAGCACGTGCCGCGCTGCTCAACATGACGCTCACGCTCTCGAAAGAGCTGGTGAGTAAGGGTATCCGCGTGAATTCCATTTTGCTTGGCATGGTGGAATCCGGCCAGTGGCGGCGTCGCTTTGAGAACCGGGCGGATAAAAGTCAGAGCTGGCCGCAGTGGACGGCGGATATTGCCCGCAAACGCGGCATTCCGATGGCGCGTCTCGGTAAGCCGCAGGAGCCTGCGCAGGCTCTGCTGTTCCTCGCGTCGCCGCTGGCTTCGTTTACCACCGGTGCGGCGCTGGACGTTTCCGGCGGCTACTGCCGTCATCTGTAAGGACACATCATGAAAAAAATCATGTTAATCGGCTACGGTGCCATGGCGCAGGCCGTCATTGAGCGTCTGCCCGAGCAGGTTGCCATTGGCTGGATCGTGGCGCGCGAGTCGCATCATGCCGCGATTCGCCAGCAGTTTGGCGATGCGGTGGTGGCACTGACCTCGCCCGCATTATGTACGGATACTCCCGATCTGGTGCTGGAATGTGCCAGCCAGCAGGCGGTGGCGCAGTACGGGGAAGCGATTTTACGCCGTGGATGGCATCTGGCGGTGATCTCCACCGGCGCGCTGGCAGACAGCGCGCTGGAACAGCGTCTGCTTAACGCAGGCGGAAAGCTGACGTTGCTCTCCGGGGCGGTGGCGGGCATTGATGGCCTGGCAGCGGCAAAAGAGGGCGGGCTTGAGAAGGTGACCTACCAGTCGCGTAAAAGCCCGGCCAGCTGGCGCGGCAGCTATGCCGAGCAGCTTATCGATCTTAACGCCGTGTCCGAGGCGCAGATCTTCTTTGAAGGCAGCGCACGCGAAGCGGCACGACTGTTTCCGGCCAACGCCAACGTGGCGGCGACCGTGGCACTTGGCGGCGTGGGGATGGATGACACCCGCGTGCAACTGATGGTCGACCCGGCCACTCAACGCAATACCCACACGCTGCACGTCGAAGGGATGTTTGGCGAGTTCCATCTGGAGCTGAGCGGGCTACCGCTTGCCAGCAACCCCAAAACCTCCACCCTGGCGGCACTCAGCGCGGTTCGCGCCTGCCGTGAACTGACGCAGCGCTAAGGAGCGACGATGGACGATCTTAACATTTTCATTGGCGGCAACTGGCGGCGTGGCGGCGGTAACCTGATGCAGAGCCATTTCCCGGCAGACGGTGCGGTGAACGCCACGCTCCACGCGGCAAGCCTGGACGATCTGCAGGAGGCTATCGACGCCGGAGAGCGCGCGTGGCGCGATCCTGCCTGGCGTAACAGCCTGCCGCATGCGCGTGCGAAGATCCTGCATAAGGTGGCGGATCTGATCGAATCCCGCGTCGATGAACTGGCCCGCATGCAGAGTCGCGACAACGGTAAACCGCTGGCGGAAGCGCGAGGGCTGGTGATGAGCGCGGCAGGCACGGCGCGTTATTTTGCCGCTGCCTGCGAGCTGCTGGAAGGTGAACTGCCGACCCCACGCCAGCCTGATGTGCTTACCCTCAGCCGATATGAACCGCTCGGCGTGGTGGCGGCTATCACGCCCTGGAATTCCCCCATTGCCAGCGAAATGCAGAAAGTGGCGCCGGCCATTGCTGCCGGTAACGCGGTGGTTCTCAAACCAGCCGAAGCCACCCCGCTGATGGCGCTGGAGCTGGCGCGTATTTTTGAGCAGGCAGGCTTACCCGCCGGGCTGCTGAGCGTGCTGCCGGGCAAAGGCTCGGTGATTGGCGATGCGCTGGCGCGTCACCCGAAAGTGCGAAAAATCTCCTTTACCGGTGGCACCACCACGGGCCGTCATCTGGCGCACGTGGCGGCGGAAAAATTGATCCCGGCCTCGCTGGAACTGGGCGGTAAATCCCCGACCATCGTGCTGGAAGATGCCGACGTTGAGCTGGCTGCGCGCGGGATCTGCTACGGCATTTTCAGCTCTGCAGGTCAGGCCTGTATTGCCGGTTCGCGACTCTTTATCCATGAGCGCCTTTACGCCCCGCTGATGGCGAGGCTGCTGGAATTAACGCGCGGCCTGCGGGTCGGGCATCCCTTTACCGACGGCACCCATGTGGGACCGCTGATTAACGACGCGCACCGCAAGAGCGTGCAGGCTTACGTTGAACTGGCAAAGCGTGAAGGGGGCCGCGTGCTGTGTGGCGGGGAGATCCCTGCCGATCCACTGCTGGCAAACGGCAGTTACTTCCAGCCCACCATCATTGAAGGCCTGACCAACGGCGCACGTGCCTGTCAGGAGGAGATCTTCGGCCCGGTGCTGGTGGCGATGCCCTTTAGCGATGAAGCCGCGTTGATCCGTGAGGCGAATGACTCCGTTTATGGCCTTGCTGCCGGGATCTGGACGCGGGATACCGGGCGCGCCCTGCGACTGAGCGAGCAGCTTGAAGCGGGCACGGTGTGGATAAACACCTACAAAGTGTTTGCGATTTCGACCCCGTTCGGGGGCTTTAAAGAGAGCGGTCTGGGCCGCGAAAAGGGCATTCAGGGGCTGAAAGCCTGGATGCAGCAAAAGAGCATTTATCTGGCGACGGGTAACAGCGTCAACCACTGGTGCGACTGAGAAAGGGTGAGTAATGAGCGAAATGATAACCGTCGGCGACGCCATCGCCAGAACGCTGGAGCAGTATCAGGTTGAGGCCATCTACGGCGTCATCTCCATCCACAATTTACCCATCGCCGATGCGGTAGGGCAGCGCGGGAATATTCGCTTTGTGCCCGCACGTGGCGAAGCGGGGTCGGTCACCATGGCCGATGCCCACGGCCGTTTTTCCGGGCTCGGTGTGGCGCTGACCAGTACCGGCGCCGGGGCGGGTAACGCCGTCGGCGCGCTGGTGGAAGCCATGAATGCCTGCACGCCGCTGCTGCATATCACCGGCCAGGTGGAAAAAGCCTGGCTGGATGCCGACACCGGCTTTATCCACGAAACCCGCGACCAGCTGACCTTCCTGAAGGCCAGCTCAAAACGGGCATACCGCATCAGCAACGCAAACCAGGCGATCGCGATCCTTCACAAGGCCATTCAGGAGGCGCAAACTCCGCCGTGCGGGCCGGTTTCCGTGGAGATCCCGATTGATATTCAGGGGGCGAAAATCCCCGTGTCGCTGATCACCGCTCCGGTGAAACCGACGTCGGTTTCCGCAGTTGATACGGCAGTGGTCGACACGCTGTGGGCGCAGCTTAAACAGGCCAGACAGCCGCTGCTGTGGCTGGGGGGCGGAGCGCTCGGTAGCGCTGATGCGGTAAAAAAACTGGCAGATGCGGGAGTGACGGTTATCTCCAGCACCCACGCGCGCGGCGTGCTGCCGGACAACCATCGCGCCAGCCTGCGGGCGTTTCATAACTCGCCGTCAGTTGAGGCGTTGATCGCCCAGTGCGACTTTACGCTGGTCGCCGGCTCACGCCTGCGCAGCAACGAAACCCGCTCGTGGACGCTTGAATTACCGCATCCCCGCGTCCAGATTGATATCGACCCCGCGGCGGCGAGCCGCAACTATCTGATGGACACAACCCTTGTGGCCGACTGCGCGGCGCTGTTAACCGCGCTGGCGGCTAAAGCGCAGGGGCGTGAATGGGGCGATGCGCAGTGGGATACGCAGGTGCAGCAGGCGCTGGCGAAAGCTGTTGCGGGGCTGCGTGAGCAGTGCGGTGCTTATGCGAAGCTCAACGACGCCATCGAGAACGCGCTGCCGCAAGATGGCCTGCTGGTTCGTGATATCACCGTTTCCGGAAGCCTGTGGGGCAGCCGTTTGTTCCGCGCCAACGGACCGCTGATGAACATTCACTCGCTGGCAGGCGCCATCGGCATGGGGCTACCGATGGCGATTGGCACGGCGATTGCCAACCCGCAACGCAAAGTGGTGGGGCTGGTGGGCGATGGTGGCGTAAGCCTGAATCTGGGCGAGATGGCAACGCTGGCGCAGGAGAAGGCCAACGTGACGCTGCTAGTGATGAACGACGGCGGTTACGGCGTCATGCGCGGCATTCAGGATAAGTATTTCGGCGGGCGTCAGTATTATAACGAGCTGCATACCCCGGACTTTACGCAGCTGGCGCATGCGATGGGGTTACAGGCGTGGAGCGTCGAACGGGCGGAGGATTTTGACGCGGTGATGACCGAAGCGCTTGCCATGCCAGGACCGTCGGTAGTGGAAGTGCGGATGGGACAGATTGGCGCGCTGAAATTTGCCGGGCCGCCGCAGAAGACGTTGTACTAAGCGTGTTTACCCTCACTTCCGCCCTCTCCCTTAGGGAGAAGGGCGGGTGAGGGGCTTAATCAGAACACGTTAAACGGGTATTCCACGTACGCGCGGATCTCATCCCCGCCCACGTTATAGTCGCTGGCGTTGCTGGACACGCGCAGGACGGAGTAACGGAGTTTCAGTTTCAGATCTTTAGCCGGGCCGTCCTGCACCTGATACTGGATCTGGTTAAACCACTCATGCTCTTTACCGTTGCTGGTTTCAGAGGTCTTGATGTTGTCGCCACGCACGTAAGCTGTGGTCCAGCTCAGGCCCGATAAGCCCAGACCGCCGAAGTCCAGCGCGTAAGAAGCCTGCCATGAGCGCTCGTCTTCGCCGTTGAAATCAGACCAGTAGGAGTTCGCCAGCCAGATGGTATTGCCGCCGTCACCTACGCCACCCTGATCGCGATAGCTGCCATAGTGATAGCCGGTGCTGCCGCTGCTCTGCTGATACGCTACCTTGAAGGTATGAATATCCCAGATGTAGCTTGCCGCCAGGCTCCAGATGCTATTGCTGCGTCCGGTATCAAGGCTGTCTGCGTAGCGCTGATCTAGGCGTGAGTTATAGCCGTTGAAATCGAGCACCAGCTGTTGCCCGGTGCTGAACGGCTGTTTGAAGTTCATTCCCAGGTACTGCTTGTTCATCACCTCTTCCACATGAGAGGCATACAGCGCACCGCTGAACTGGTCGTTGAACTGGTAGCTCGCACCGCCGAAGGAGAGGTTCTTCAGGCCACTGTCGTGGCGGTCGTCACTTTTGCGCTGCTCATCGGTGAAGTAACCGGCGTTCACTTCCAGACCCGCGATCTCTTTTGAGGTCAGCATGGTGCCGGTAAAGCTTTCAAACAGCAGACGGGAATTGTCGGCATTAACAATCGGTAATTCCGGACGCTGGTTACCGTAGCTCAGCACGGTATTGGAAATACGCATTTTTGCTGTGGCGCCAAATTTCGCCAGATCGGATTTAGCCCGGCCATCGTCTTCCTGTTTAAAGAAGTCAATGCCGCCCGCGCCGCTCTTTCCACGACCGCCGTCCAGACGCACGCCATACTGGGCAATGCCGTCCACACCAAAGCCAACCAGCCCTTCGGTATAGCCGGATTCAAACGTGGCAACGATACCCTGACCCCATTCGGCTTTGTCCTGCTGGCCCTGATGATAATCACGGCTGATATACGCATTGCGTAAAAACAGATCTAAATGGCTGTCATCAACAAAGCCTTTGCTGTCGGATTGCTGGCTTGCAACGGCGGGTAATGCGGCGAATAAACTTAACGCAATTAATGATAATTCTTTTTTCACGGAGGGAACGTCTCTGTCTTAATATTGTAAATTGAATTACTGCGAGCTCGATAATTACCCGAATGGTAAATGATTGCAATAATTATGTGACGAGACGTTTCAGGGCAATAAGCCAGTGTTTGCGCGGCTTAGAAAGGTACTCAAGTGCTATTACCGATATGTGCGGTTAAATTAACAATTCATGCGAAATAAAAAGGAGGCAAATATGCCTCCTTTCGAATTATTTAATTCCGTCTGCGGCCATACGGTCGCGAATATGCTGTGCGCGCTCTTCTGACGCCGGGTGGTCATCAAACATAGAGCTCTGGCGACCAGCTTCCAGTTTGGCCAGTTTTTCGAAGCTGGTGGCTAAACCTGATGGATTAATGCCGCGTTTGCGCAACAGATCGTAGGAGTAGTCATCCGCTTCGGATTCCTGACGCTGCGAGAACTGAGAGTTAACCAGCTTTTCACCCACATCGCCAAGCTGCGACTGTGACAGGCTGCCGACGATACCGCCCGTAGACGCCGCCGCGGCGCGGATGGCGTTAGTGCCTAACGCAACCTGCATGCCTTTCTTCACGTGGCCAAGTGCAACGTGGCCCATTTCATGGCCGATAACCGCTTCAACTTCGTTGTCGGTCATCATATCCATCAGCCCGCTGTAAACGCGGATGCAGCCGTTCGCCATCGCGAAGGCGTTTACATCTTTGGCCATGTACACCTTATAGTTCACCGGCTGGCCGTTAATGTTATCACCCAGCGCGGAGGCTATCTTATTCAGACGCTGCGTGTAGGTACTATTGGCCGGGGCAAGCGTGGCTTTTCCGTCCATATCTTTACAGGCCTGGTCGCTCAGCGCTTTAACCTGTGCGTCGCTCAGGGAGTAGGCCTGAAAGGCTTCTGCGCCTGAGGACATCAGGCCGTTAGAATCCATATTCTGACAGCCGCTCAGCAGGAGCGTTGTACCCAGGGCCAGCACTATTGCACGCATTTTCATGATGTCGCTTCCGTACTCGTTAATCTGAATAAAATCTGAAAAGTGCACCGGCAACGAAGCCGGGGTCGGGCTAAGTATAAGGAATATCTACGGGGCCGGGCGAGCAGATTGCGCAACATGCGAGCATGATCCAGAGATTTCTTAAGCTGCAAAAGAATGCTCCATGTACATGACATGCCGCTTGGGTTACATTGTTGGCACTTTTTTCCGGCGTAGCCCAAAACGCGCTGTCGTCAAGGGCATGGCCTTTAACAGTCCGATCTGGAGTTAAAATGTCCTCACGTAAAGAGCTTGCTAATGCTATTCGTGCGCTGAGCATGGACGCAGTACAGAAAGCCAAATCCGGCCACCCGGGCGCCCCAATGGGTATGGCTGATATCGCCGAAGTCCTGTGGCGCGATTTCCTGAACCACAACCCGCAGAACCCTTCCTGGGCTGACCGCGACCGTTTCGTGCTGTCTAATGGCCACGGCTCAATGCTGATCTATAGCCTGCTGCACCTCACTGGCTACGATCTGCCAATTGAAGAGCTGAAAAACTTCCGCCAGCTGCACTCCAAAACGCCAGGACACCCGGAAGTGGGTTACACCGCAGGTGTAGAAACCACCACCGGCCCGCTGGGTCAGGGTATTGCTAACGCGGTGGGTATGGCGATTGCCGAGAAAACCCTGGCCGCGCAGTTCAACCGTCCAGGTCATGACATTGTTGACCACTTCACCTACGCATTCATGGGCGACGGCTGCATGATGGAAGGCATTTCTCACGAAGTGTGCTCCCTGGCAGGTACCCTGAAGCTGGGCAAACTGGTTGCGTTCTATGACGACAACGGCATCTCCATCGACGGTCACGTTGAAGGCTGGTTCACTGACGACACCGCGAAGCGTTTCGAAGCTTACGGCTGGCACGTTGTGCGTGGCGTTGACGGTCACGATGCTGACTCGATTAAACGTGCAGTAGAAGAAGCGCGCGCTGTGACGGACAAGCCGTCACTGCTGATGTGCAAAACCATCATTGGTTTCGGTTCTCCGAACAAAGCGGGTACCCACGATTCCCACGGTGCGCCACTGGGCGACGCGGAAATCGCTCTGACGCGCGAAGCGCTGGGCTGGAAATATCCTGCTTTCGAAATCCCATCTGAAATTTACGCGCAGTGGGATGCTAAAGAAGTGGGTCAGGCGAAAGAATCCGCATGGAACGAGAAGTTCGCTGCCTATGCGAAAGCCTTCCCACAGGAAGCGGCTGAATTTACCCGTCGTATGAAGGGTGACATGCCGTCTGACTTCGACGCCAAAGCGAACGAGTTCATTGCTAAACTGCAGGCGAACCCATCCAAAATCGCCAGCCGTAAAGCCTCTCAGAATGCGATTGAAGCGTTCGGTCCGCTGCTGCCAGAATTCCTGGGCGGCTCCGCTGACCTGGCGCCATCTAACCTGACAATCTGGTCTGGTTCTAAAGCAATCAACGAAGACACTGCCGGTAACTACATCCACTACGGTGTGCGTGAATTCGGTATGACCGCGATTGCAAACGGTATCTCCCTGCACGGTGGTTTCCTGCCGTACACCTCTACCTTCCTGATGTTTGTCGAGTACGCGCGTAACGCCGTGCGTATGGCTGCGCTGATGAAACAGCGTCAGGTGATGGTCTACACCCACGACTCCATCGGTCTGGGCGAAGATGGTCCAACTCACCAGCCGGTAGAGCAGGTGGCTTCCCTGCGCGTGACGCCAAACATGAGCACATGGCGTCCATGTGACCAGGTTGAGTCCGCCGTGGCGTGGAAATACGGTGTTGAGCGTCAGGACGGTCCAACCGCACTGATCCTCTCCCGCCAGAACCTGGCACAGCAGGAGCGTACTCCAGAGCAGCTGGCGAACATCGCCCGTGGTGGTTACGTGCTGAAAGATTGCGCGGGTCAGCCAGAGCTGATCTTCATCGCGACCGGTTCTGAAGTTGAGCTGGCTGTTGCCGCATGGGAAAAACTGTCTGCCGAAGGCGTTAAAGCGCGCGTGGTTTCCATGCCGTCTACCGATGCGTTCGACAAGCAGGATGCCGCCTACCGCGAATCCGTACTGCCTAAAGCCGTTACCGCGCGCGTGGCAGTAGAAGCAGGTATCGCTGACTACTGGTTCAAATATGTGGGCCTGAACGGCGCCATCGTCGGCATGACCACCTTCGGTGAATCTGCTCCGGCAGAGCTGCTGTTCGAAGAGTTCGGCTTCACCGTTGAAAACGTTGTCGCGAAAGCAAAAGAACTGCTGTAATCGTTTGTAGGGTAGGGGCGCGAGCCCCTGTCCGTGCTCTCACTGAGAAGAGGGCGCAAACACCCTAAACGGTAACCTTTGGGTTACCGTTTTGTTTTTTTCACGCTATCCGCCTTATATGTCCACTATTCCTCAAACATGTAACGTTCCTGTGAATTATTCCATCCGAAATGTGACGCAAGTCATATAGCGCGCTTATTGCTCTGGACAGACATTCCTTTTATTCCCTGATTCGCTTATTCTAGCTGAAGCGTTTCAGTCGACTAAATGTTCGACAATTGACCAATCAATCGCAGTTTGTGACAGCAAGGATTCCCCTTCGGGCGTAGCTGGATTACTCTTTCAGCCACCTCAAACTCAGGGATAGCTTTGCAGGAGATCTATGACCGTACGCGTAGCGATTAATGGCTTCGGTCGCATCGGGCGTAACGTGGTTCGTGCTTTATATGAATCCGGGCGTCGGGCGGAAATAACCGTGGTGGCTATCAACGAACTGGCGGATGCTGCGGGCATGGCGCATTTGTTGAAATATGACACCAGCCACGGACGCTTTGCCTGGGATGTTCGCCAGGAAAGAGATCAGCTGTTTGTCGGCGACGATGCCATCCGCGTGCTGCATGAGAGCAGTATTGCCGGGCTACCGTGGCGTGAACTGGGTGTGGATATCGTACTTGACTGTACTGGCGTATACGGTAACCGCGAGCATGGCGAAGCGCATCTGACAGCAGGTGCGAAAAAAGTCCTGTTTTCCCATCCTGGCAGCAACGACCTCGACGCGACCGTCGTATTTGGCGTGAATCAGCATGAGCTGCAAGCCGAACACCGCATTGTTTCCAACGCCTCCTGCACCACCAACTGCATTATTCCGGTCATCAAACTGTTAGACGATGCGTATGGCATTGAATCCGGCACCGTAACCACGATTCATTCAGCGATGCACGATCAGCAGGTGATTGACGCCTATCATCCGGACTTACGACGCACGCGAGCCGCGAGCCAGTCAATCATTCCGGTTGACACAAAACTGGCGGCAGGTATCACCCGTTTTTTCCCGCAGTTTAACGATCGTTTTGAAGCAATTGCCGTACGTGTACCGACGATTAACGTCACCGCAATTGACCTGAGCGTGACGGTGAAAAAACCGGTAAAAGCCTGTGAAGTCAACCTGTTGCTGCAAAAAGCGGCACAGGGGGCATTTCATGGTATAGTTGACTATACGGAATTACCGTTGGTCTCAGTAGATTTTAACCACGACCCGCACAGCGCCATTGTCGATGGCACTCAAACGCGCGTCAGTGGCGCACACCTTATCAAGACGCTGGTCTGGTGTGATAACGAATGGGGCTTTGCTAACCGAATGCTCGACACCACGTTAGCAATGGCCGCTCAAGGTTTCAGGTAAGACGCATCGTGCGTCTGCAAAACTTTAAGAATCAACGAGAGGATTCACCATGTCTGTAATTAAGATGACCGATCTGGATCTGGCTGGTAAACGCGTTTTCATCCGTGCTGATCTGAACGTACCGGTTAAAGATGGCAAAGTGACCAGCGACGCGCGTATCCGTGCATCTCTGCCAACCATCGAACTGGCTCTGAAGCAGGGCGCTAAAGTGATGGTGACCTCCCACCTGGGTCGTCCAACTGAAGGCGAGTACAATGAAGAGTTCTCTCTGCTGCCAGTTGTTAATTACCTGAAAGACAAACTGTCCAACCCGGTTCGCCTGGTAAAAGATTACCTGGACGGCGTAGACATCGCTGCCGGTGAACTGGTTGTTCTGGAAAACGTTCGCTTCAACAAAGGCGAAAAGAAAGACGACGAAGCGCTGTCCAAAAAATACGCTGCACTGTGTGACGTATTCGTGATGGATGCCTTCGGTACTGCTCACCGTGCGCAGGCTTCAACCCACGGTATCGGTAAATTCGCAGACGTCGCGTGTGCCGGTCCTCTGCTGGCTGCTGAGCTGGACGCACTGGGTAAAGCGCTGAAAGAACCTGCTCGTCCAATGGTTGCAATCGTTGGTGGTTCTAAAGTTTCTACCAAACTGACCGTACTGGATTCCCTGTCTAAAATCGCTGACCAGCTGATCGTTGGCGGTGGTATCGCGAACACCTTCGTGGCGGCACAAGGCCATAACGTCGGTAAATCCCTGTACGAAGCGGATCTGGTTGACGAAGCAAAACGTCTGCTGACCACCTGCGATATCCCGGTTCCAACGGATGTTCGCGTCGCGACTGAGTTCTCTGAAACAGCGACTGCGACCCTGAAATCTGTTAACGACATCAAAGATGATGAGCAGATTCTGGACCTGGGCGACGTTTCTGCACAGAAACTGGCTGAAATCCTGAAAAACGCGAAAACTATCCTGTGGAATGGTCCTGTTGGCGTGTTCGAATTCCCGAACTTCCGCAAAGGTACTGAAATCGTTGCTAACGCTATCGCAGACAGCGAAGCGTTCTCTATCGCAGGCGGCGGTGATACGCTGGCAGCAATCGACCTGTTCGGTATTTCTGACAAGATCTCCTACATCTCCACTGGTGGCGGCGCATTCCTCGAGTTCGTGGAAGGCAAAGTACTGCCAGCAGTAGCAATGCTCGAAGAGCGCGCTAAGAAGTAAGCCATTCAAGGGCAGGGAAACCTGCCCAATTTTCAGCGCGCTTTAAGAGCTCGCACCTTTTCTAACGGCCGAAGATACAGGACTAAGCAACATGTCTAAAATTTTTGATTTCGTAAAACCTGGCGTGATCACTGGTGATGACGTTCAGAAAGTGTTCCAGGTAGCTAAAGAAAACAACTTCGCTCTGCCAGCAGTTAACTGCGTTGGTACCGACTCCATTAACGCCGTACTGGAAGCTGCTGCAAAAGTTAAAGCACCGGTTATCGTTCAGTTCTCTAACGGTGGCGCAGCATTCATCGCTGGTAAAGGCGTGAAAACTGACGTTCCTCAGGGCGCGGCAATCCTGGGCGCAATCTCTGGTGCGCACCATGTACACCAGATGGCTGAACACTACGGTGTTCCGGTTATCCTGCACACTGACCACTGCGCGAAGAAACTGCTGCCGTGGATCGACGGTCTGCTGGACGCGGGTGAAAAACACTTCGCAGCGACCGGTAAGCCACTGTTCTCTTCTCACATGATCGACCTGTCTGAAGAGTCCCTGCACGAAAACATCGAAATCTGCTCTAAGTACCTGGCGCGCATGGCCAAAATGGACATGACCCTGGAAATCGAACTGGGTTGCACCGGTGGTGAAGAAGACGGCGTGGACAACAGCCACATGGACGCTTCTGCACTGTACACCCAGCCAGAAGACGTTGATTACGCTTACACCGAGCTGAGCAAAATCAGCCCACGCTTCACCATCGCAGCGTCCTTCGGTAACGTACACGGCGTTTACAAACCAGGTAACGTGGTTCTGACCCCAACTATCCTGCGTGATTCTCAGGAATACGTTTCTAAGAAACACAACCTGCCGCACAACAGCCTGAATTTCGTCTTCCACGGCGGTTCCGGTTCTTCTGCTCAGGAAATCAAAGACTCCGTAAGCTACGGCGTAGTGAAAATGAACATCGATACCGACACCCAGTGGGCAACATGGGACGGTATCCTGCAGTACTACAAAACGAACGAAGCTTACCTGCAGGGCCAGCTGGGCAACCCGAAAGGCGAAGACCAGCCGAACAAGAAATACTACGATCCACGTGTATGGCTGCGTGCTGCGCAGACTTCCATGGTGGCGCGTCTGGAGCAGGCTTTCAAAGAACTGAACGCGGTTGACGTTCTGTAATTTAAGCTCCTCATAGCATCAGAAGGCCCGCGAATGCGGGCCTTTTTTTATGCTTTTTCAATGGTCTGCCCGGTCCGTTTATGTGATCTGTTTGGCAAAACCGGTCCTTTTTGTTTACCCTTTACTGACCTGCCTGTCTCCATGGGGGATGGATTTTGTGTTTTTGGGATAACAAAAGGAAGACTAAATGGAACAACTCGATGTTGTAGACAGCATCAATAATGCCGGTAACTGGCTGGTGCGCAACCAGGCGCTGCTGCTGAGCTATGCCGTTAACATCGTCGCGGCGATTGCCATCATCATCGTCGGGATGATCGTGGCGCGTATCGTATCAAACGCCGTAAACCGCGTGATGCTGGCGCGTCACATTGACGCCACTGTGGCTGACTTCCTCTCTGCACTGGTGCGCTACGGTATTATTGCCTTTACGCTGATTGCTGCACTGGGGCGTGTTGGCGTACAGACTGCCTCGGTGATTGCTGTTCTCGGTGCCGCCGGTCTGGCCATTGGTCTGGCACTGCAGGGGTCGCTCTCGAACCTGGCTGCGGGTGTGTTGCTGGTAACCTTCCGTCCGTTCCGCTCTGGCGAGTACGTTGACCTGGGCGGTATTGCCGGCACCGTACTGCAGGTGCAGATTTTCTCAACCACCCTGCGAACTGTTGATGGCCGTATCGTGGTGGTACCGAACGGGAAAATTATCGCGGGCAACATCATTAACTTTTCCCGCGAGCCGGTGCGTCGTAACGAGCTGATTATCAGCGTGGCGTATGATTCTGATATCGATCAGGTGAAATCGCTGATCGCCAATATCATTGCTTCCGACGATCGTATTCTGAAAGATAAAGAGCAAACCGTTCGCCTGAACGAGTTGGGGGCATCCTCCATCAACTTTGTCGTGCGCATCTGGAGCAAAAGTAGCGATCTGCAAAACGTTTACTGGGATGTTCTGGAACGTATCAAACGTGATTTTGATGCCAACGGGATCAGCTTCCCGTATCCACAGATGGACGTGAACCTTAAACGCGAGAAAGAAGCCGAGTAATCCTCTTCCTCAGCAGGCCCGGTGAGCGGCAACGCCACCGGGCCTTTTTATTAGCAATACTAATCACCAATTAATATTATCAATTTCCTCTAATAAGATTCTCGCAGTATAGTCAGCTCCCAGGACAACTTGCTGAGAATTTATTCATGTTATCTTATTATTTTCAAGGTCTTGCATTAGGTGCGGCCATGATCCTTCCCCTTGGCCCGCAGAACGCGTTCGTGATGAACCAGGGCATTCGCCGCCAGTATCATCTTATGATTGCCCTGCTGTGCGCGGTGAGCGATTTGCTGTTGATCTGCGCCGGAATCTTTGGCGGCAGTGCGCTGCTGATGCAGTCTCCCTGGCTTCTGGCGCTGGTGACCTGGGGTGGGGTAGCGTTCCTGCTGTGGTATGGGTTTGGGGCGCTGAAAACGGCAATGAGCAGCAATCTCGAACTGGCGAGCGCCGAGGTCATGAAGCAGGGCCGCTGGAAGATTATCGTCACCATGCTGGCGGTCACCTGGCTCAACCCGCACGTTTATCTGGATACCTTTGTGGTGCTGGGCAGCCTGGGTGGGCAGCTCGACGTTGAGCCAAAACGCTGGTTTGCCCTGGGTACCGTCAGCGCCTCATTCCTGTGGTTCTTCGGTCTCGCGATTCTGGCGGCATGGCTGGCCCCGCGTCTGCGTACCGCTAAAGCCCAGCGGATCATCAACACGCTGGTGGGCGTGGTGATGTGGTTTATCGCCTTTCAGCTGGCAAAAGAGGGGATTCATCATGTTCAGGAATTGCTCAACTAAGCGTTGTCTTATGGACAACTGAGCGAGAGCCGCTAAGCTTGCTGGCATGCGCCCTGTTGTTGGGCACTCTTCGCAACATGGAGGAATGACAGTGAAGTTTAAAGTGATGGCCCTGGCGGCATTAGTGAGTTTAGGTGCGGTGTCGGTGCAGGCAAGTGAATTGCCTGATGGCCCGCACATCGTCACTTCAGGCACCGCAAGCGTGGATGCGGTACCCGATGTTGCAACGCTGGCAATTGAAGTGAACGTGGCCGCGAAAGATGCCGCTTCTGCCAAGAAGCAGGCTGACGATCGTGTTGCGCAATATCTCTCTTTCCTGGAGCAGAACGGTGTCGCTAAAAAAGACATCAGCTCTGCCAACCTGCGTACCCAGCCTGATTACGACTACCAGAACGGTAAAAGCATCCTGAAAGGCTACCGTGCCGTGCGCACCGTTGAAGTGACCGTGCGTCAGCTCGATAAACTGAACTCGCTGCTGGATGGCGCGCTGAAAGCGGGTCTGAACGAAATTCGTTCCGTCTCACTGGGCGTTGCGCAACCGGAAAAATACAAAGACCAGGCGCGTAAAGCCGCCATTGATGATGCAATCCATCAGGCGCAACAGCTGGCGTCCGGGTTCAACAGTAAGCTCGGTCCGGTATACAGCGTGCGTTACCACGTCTCAAATTATCAGCCAAGCCCGATGGTACGGATGATGAAGGCCGACGCGGCACCGGTGTCTGCTCAGGAAACTTATGAGCAACCGACGATTCAGTTCGACGATCAGGTTGATGTGGTGTTCCAGCTGCAGCCGACCCAAAGTCAGCAGACTGAGCCGGCAAAAGCGCAGTAATCTGTCTTCACTTTCCCCCTCTCCCGTCAGGAGAGGGGGATTGTTCCTTAATCCTGTCTCAACACCTTATGCCCATACGCCAGCAGCGCGTCGGTGACGTTGCGCATCATGCGGCTTTCTGGCGCAAAACGGTGCCAGTAGAGCATCCGGCGCTGATACAGCCCCGGCGTTAAGTCAATCAGCTCACCGCTTTTCAACTCTTTCTCTATCTGCAGGTGCGGGATCATACAGCAGGTGGTGCCCTGACGTGCGAGCTGCACAAACGCTTCAGACGAGTTCACGATATGACATGGCACGCTGCCCGGCGGCAGATCGAAGTTTTGCTGCAGGAAGGCCTGATGCATATCGTCCAGATGGTCGAACGCCACCGCAGGGGCTTTCAGCAGCGCGGCGCGGGTGACGCCGTTCGGGAAGTAGCGCTCGGCAAACGCTTTTGAGCCGACAAACAGGTAGTCCAGTGCGCCCAGCTGATCGACAAGACAGCTCGGCAGCGCCTGAGGCTGGATACTGACCGCCCCAACCACTTCACCGCGTCGCAGGCGCTCCTGTGTACGGGTTTCATCTTCAACCTGCAGATTCAGGCGAATCGGGGAGTCTGCTAATACCGGCGCAAGGGCTGGCAACAGCCAGGTTGCCAGACTGTCGGCGTTCACCGCCAGCGAGAGCAGCAGCGGCGTTGAGCCGGTCTGTTCGTCGCCCAGCCACTCATCTTCGAGCAGTTCAACCTGGCGCAGCAGGGCGAGGAGCTTTTGCCCTTGCTCCGTTGGACGCGGTGGAACGGTACGTACCAGCAGAGGCTGCCCGAACATGTTCTCCAGCTGCTTGATGCGTTGTGATACGGCGGACTGAGTGATACAAAGCTTTTGCGCTGCGCGCTCAAAACCGCGTTCACGAATAACTGCATCAAGTGCCTGTAGTGTTCTGTAGTCCGGACGTTTCATTGCTCTGGCTGACTCCTTAATTTTGCTTAATCTGCACTATGACACAATTTTCCCTTCGTGGCAGACGAAATCCATCCGACGTGTTCTATAATGCGGCCTACGTTTTCACACCACAGGCTAAACGATCATGACGCAGGATGAACTGAAAAAAGCAGTAGGATGGGCCGCTCTCCAGTATGTGCAACCGGGTACCATTGTCGGTGTTGGTACGGGCTCGACGGCGGCACACTTTATCGATGCGCTGGGCACGATGAAAGGGCAGATCGAGGGCGCAGTTTCCAGCTCCGACGCTTCCACGGAAAAGCTGAAAAGCCTTGGCATTACCGTTTTCGATCTGAATGAAGTTGACCGTCTTGGCATCTACGTGGATGGCGCGGATGAAATCAACGGCCATATGCAGATGATCAAAGGCGGCGGTGCGGCGCTGACGCGTGAAAAAATCATCGCCTCCGTGGCGGATAAATTCATCTGTATCGCCGATGCGTCAAAGCAGGTTGATATCCTGGGTAAATTCCCGCTGCCGGTAGAAGTGATCCCAATGGCGCGTAGCGCTGTGGCGCGTGAACTGGTGAGACTGGGTGGACGCCCGGAATATCGTCAGGGCGTCATCACTGATAACGGCAACGTGATCCTCGACGTTCACGGTCTGGAAATTCTCGACGCCATTGCGCTGGAAAATGCCATTAACGGTATTCCAGGCGTAGTGACTGTAGGGTTATTCGCCAACCGTGGCGCGGATGTCGCGCTGATCGGCACGGCAGATGGCGTGCAAACCATCGTAAAATGATCTGATGGGGGGAGCCCTCCCCCCGCTAAAAAAATTTTGAAAAGCTAAATTCGGTGACTTGTGTCACGCTTTTTACCTCTCGTTTGCCGATCCTGCCGTATTCGCAAATTTCTACAGCATTTTCCTCTGTCATTTTGCTCTGTATGACTTTTCTTCAGAGTGCCGACGCAAACGTTCATATTGCTGCAATAGTTTTTTTTGATATGTTGGCTACAGCGGATTTAAATCCAGCACAACATCAGTTCAGACAAAAACAGGGTCGGGTAAGGTAAATGGCAAAGGTATCACTGGAGAAAGACAAGATTAAATTCCTGCTGGTTGAGGGCGTGCATCAGAAAGCGCTTGATAGCCTTCGTGCAGCAGGTTACACCAACATCGAATTTCACAAAGGCGCGCTGGACACCGAAGAGCTGAAAGCGTCCATCCGTGATGCCCATTTCATTGGCCTGCGATCCCGTACCCAACTGACTGAAGACGTGATTGCCGCGGCGGAAAAGTTGGTTGCCATCGGCTGTTTCTGCATCGGTACCAACCAGGTTGATCTGAATGCCGCCGCAAAACGCGGTGTGCCTGTCTTTAACGCCCCGTTCTCCAACACCCGTTCCGTGGCGGAGTTAGTGATTGGCGAGCTGCTGCTGTTGCTGCGTGGTATTCCGGAAGCTAACGCCAAAGCGCACCGCGGCGTGTGGAACAAACTGGCTGCGGGTTCATACGAAGCCCGTGGTAAAAAACTCGGTATCATCGGCTATGGCCACATCGGTACTCAGCTGGGGATCCTGGCTGAATCCCTGGGGATGCATGTCTATTTTTATGATATCGAAAGCAAACTGCCGTTGGGCAACGCCACTCAGGTTCAACACCTCTCTGACCTGCTGAACATGAGCGACGTGGTCAGCCTGCATGTGCCGGAAAATGCGTCGACGAAAAACATGATGGGTGCTGAGGAACTTGCGCTGATGAAGCCAGGTTCACTGCTGATCAACGCCGCGCGCGGTACGGTTGTCGATATTCCGGCGCTGTGCGATGCGCTGAAGCGTAAGCATCTGGCGGGGGCGGCAATCGACGTCTTCCCGACTGAGCCTGCTACCAACAGCGATCCGTTCAACTCTCCGCTGTGCGAATTCGACAACGTGATCCTGACGCCGCACATCGGCGGCTCGACGCAGGAAGCGCAGGAAAATATCGGTCTGGAAGTCGCGGGCAAGCTGAGCAAATACTCCGACAACGGTTCTACGCTCTCTGCCGTGAACTTCCCGGAAGTGTCTCTGCCGTTGCACGGTGGCCGTCGTCTGCTGCACATCCATGAAAACCGTCCGGGCGTGCTGACTGCGATCAACCAGATCTTTGCCGAGCAGAGCGTCAACATTGCCGCACAGTATCTGCAAACGAACTCTCAGATGGGTTACGTGGTGATTGATATTGAAGCGGACGAAGATGTAGCGGAAAAAGCGCTGCAGAGCATGAAGGCTATTCCGGGTACCATTCGTGCCCGTCTGCTGTACTGATTCTGTTTCTGTGAGCATAAAGCCGGGTCGCTACCCGGCTTTATTTTACCAGCGCCAGGTTTTGCCCGGCGTCACTACCGCAGGCAGCGGAATATCCCACTTCTCTATCGGCAAGGCTTCCACGCCCTGACAGTCATGTGCGTACCCCACAGGCTGTAAATGATACTGCTGCCAGTTTTGCAGCGTCCTGTCATAAAAACCGCCACCCATCCCTAAGCGCTGACCCTGCTCATCAAACGCCACCAGCGGCGTGATCAGCACATCCAGTTCTGATAGGGGGAGGACGTCGCGGACGTCGAGTTTTGGTTCGGTGATTTTCAGACGATTCACCACCAGTTCGCTGTGCGGATGGTAATGTAAAAACAGCAAATTTCCCCGGCTAAACGGATGCAGCACCGGCAGGTACACTCTTTTCCCGGCGCGCCACAGCTGTTCTATCAGCGGTTGAGTATTCAACTCGCCATCAAATGAGAGGAACAGGGCGACGGTACGCGCCATCACAACAGGGGGATAGGCCATCATACGGGCTGCGCCTTGCTGGGCAAACTGTGCTTGCTGTTCGGGAGTTAACGCACGACGGCGTTGACGCATGAGCTGACGGATGTCCTGGCGTGAGGAAGAGACTTCAGGGAGTTGGGTCATGGTAGTCGGTAGAAGAAAAAGAGAGGGAATCTCCGAGATGCCGCCGCAGGCTGTAACCCTTGAACCCTTGGTTCAAGGTGAATGTGTCGTCATAGTTTTAAGGCTTCTCGGACGAACCGAGCATGCTCACCAACCATGGAGCGCCACATTCTTGTGGTATGAAATATCGGCTCAGGGGACTGGCCCGCTTGCGAACATCTCAGAGAAATTTTGTCTTCACAGTTACTCTACCATAGTCAACTGAGAAGTGTTATTCAAACTTTGGTCCCGGTCTTTCGGGATTGCGACCTTGATCAAGCAATGCTTGTTCAATGGTCTGCTGGAGCATTTTAATGCGCTGCTCCATGCTTGCCGCGTAATCGCGGGTCTTCGCTTTTTCCTGAGTCAGTTCATAACTGATGTTCAACGCGGCGATGAAAACCAGCTGCTCAGTATTTGTGACTCTAGTGCGTTCTTTGAGATCTTGCAACCGCTGATTCAAATCGTCCGCAGCCTGATTCAAGGCATCCCTTTGTTCAGGCGGACAATTCACTCGCAGTGAACGGCCAAAAATCTGGAGATCGACGGGTTGTGCAGACATGCCACCTTCCTGCTGATTGACTGCGCTGCCTTCGCTTACTGCCCCGGGGGCTGCGAAGGGGCGACACTATAGCTACCCTGATGTGAAGATACAAGCCCTTTTCTGGTATCACCAGGGTCCAAAGTGGTAGCATATCATGAATATTCCTCCCAACGATGACGAATGCGCATGTCTATACAGAACGAAATGCCTGGTTACAAGGATTTAAACCAGTTACTGAACCAGCAGGGAGTCGGTTTAACCTCTGCGGAAATGCACGGTCTGATCAGTGGCATGCTGTGCGGCGGAAACAGCGACAGCTCATGGCAGCCGCTGATCCACGACCTGACGAACGAAGGGCTGGCGTTTGGTCACGAGCTGGCGGAAGCCGTGCGTAAAATGCACTCCGCGATCAGCGATTCGCTGGAAGACGATGGCTTCCTTTTTCAGCTTTATCTGCCTGAAGGCGATGACGTCAGCGTCTTCGATCGTGCCGATGCGCTCGCAGGTTGGGTCAACCACTACCTGTTGGGGCTGGGCGTCACGCAGCCGAAACTCGATAAAGTGACCGGCGAAGCGGGTGAGGCGATCGACGATCTGCGTAACATTGCGCAGTTGGGCTACGATGAAGACGAAGACCAGGAAGAGCTGGAAATGTCTCTCGAAGAGATCATCGAATACGTTCGCGTCGCAGCATTGCTGTGCCACGACCACTTTACGCGTTCGCAGCCGACCGCGCCGGAAGTCCGCAAGCCAACCTTACATTAAGAAAAATAACGCACAGGAGGGTGTCATGGTTATCTCAAATCAAGAGTATTCGCGCCGTCGTCAGGCGCTGCTGGCCAATATGCAGCCGGGCAGCGCCGCGCTGATTTTTGCTGCGCCAGAAGTGACGCGCAGCGCCGACAGCGAATACCCCTATCGCCAGAGCAGCGATTTCTGGTACTTCACCGGCTTCAACGAGCCGGAAGCGGTACTGGTGCTGATTAAGAGTAATGACACCCACAACCACAGCGTGATTTTTAACCGCGTACGCGATCTCACTGCAGAAATCTGGTTTGGCCGCCGCTTAGGGCAAGAGGCTGCGCCAGAGAAGCTGGGGGTGGATCGGGCGCTGGCATTCAGTGAAATCAACCAGCAGCTCTATCAACTGCTCAATGGCCTGGATGTGCTTTACCACGCGCAGGGCGAGTATGCGTATGCCGATGAGATTGTCTTTACTGCTCTGGATAAGCTGCGCAAAGGTTCGAGGCAGAA
The DNA here is from genome assembly GCF_057320345.1 of Enterobacter cloacae complex sp. 394I7. Classification (NCBI taxonomy): domain Bacteria; kingdom Pseudomonadati; phylum Pseudomonadota; class Gammaproteobacteria; order Enterobacterales; family Enterobacteriaceae; genus Enterobacter; species Enterobacter cloacae complex sp. 394I7. The sequence goes on from NZ_JBXWCR010000002.1 coordinate 220,454, forward strand.
TCTGTCCGCGCCAGCCACCCTGACGGACTGGCGTCCGGTGGTGCATGAGATGCGTCTGTTCAAATCCCCGGAAGAGCTGGACGTGATGCGCCGCGCGGGTGAAATCAGTGCGCTGGCACACACCCGCGCCATGGAGAAATGCCGCCCGGGAATGTTTGAATACCAGCTGGAAGGGGAGATTCATCACGAATTTAACCGCCACGGCGCGCGTTATCCTTCATACAACACCATTGTCGGCGGCGGTGAAAACGGCTGCATTCTGCACTACACCGAAAACGAAAGTGCGCTGCGCGACGGGGATCTGGTGCTGATTGACGCCGGATGCGAATTCCAGGGGTATGCGGGCGATATTACCCGTACGTTCCCGGTGAACGGTAAATTCACCCCCGCACAGCGCGCGGTGTATGACATCGTCCTCGAATCGCTCGAGACGGCGCTCAGGCTGTACCGTCCAGGCACGTCCATTCAGGAAGTGACCGGCGAAGTGGTGAGCATCATGATCACCGGTCTGGTGAAGCTCGGTATCCTGAAAGGCGACGTGGATACCCTGATTACCGAGAACGCGCATCGTCCGTACTTTATGCACGGCCTGAGCCACTGGCTGGGGCTGGATGTGCATGACGTGGGAGCATACGGTGCCGATCGTTCCCGCGTGCTGGAGCCAGGCATGGTATTAACCGTTGAGCCGGGGCTGTATATCGCGCCGGATGCCGACGTGCCGGAAGCATACCGCGGGATTGGCATTCGTATCGAAGACGACATCGTCATTACCGAAACCGGCAACGAAAACCTGACCGCCAGCGTCGTGAAAAATGCTGACGATATCGAGGCGCTGATGGCAGCGGCACGCGTATGAGCGTGACTATCGTTGGCGGCGGGATGACCGGAGCCACGCTGGCACTGGCCATCTCGCATTTTACGCAGGGAAAACTGCCGGTGCATCTGGTGGAGGCCGTTGCGCCAGAGGCCTCTGAACACCCCGGTTTTGATGCCCGCGCCATTGCACTGGCGCAGGGTACCTGTCAGCAACTCTCACGCATTGGCATCTGGCAGGCGATAGCCGACTGCGCGACGGCGATTAAAACCGTTCACGTCAGCGATCGCGGTCATGCCGGTTTCGTTACTCTGGATGCGCATGATTACCGTATAGATGCGCTGGGCCGGGTCGTGGAGCTGCACGACGTCGGGTTACGCCTGTTCCGCCTGCTTAAGGATGCGCCAGGCGTGACCCTGCATTGCCCGGCGCGTGTGGCCAGCTTTAGCCGCAGTGACGCGTCGGTCAACGTGGTGCTGGATAACGGTACCGTCCTTGAAGGCCAGCTTCTGGTAGCGGCAAACGGTTCGCGCTCTTCGCTCGGCACGCAGTGCGGCGTGGAGTGGCGACAACAGCCCTACGGGCAGGTGGCCGTCATTGCTAACGTTTCGACAGCGGGCGCTCACAACGGCCGCGCTTTTGAGCGTTTCACCCAGCATGGCCCGCTGGCGATGCTGCCCATGTCCCACGATCGCAGTTCGTTGGTGTGGTGCCATCCGCAGGACAACGCGGCTGAGATACAGACCTGGTCTGACGAACGTTTTTGTACCGAGCTGCAAAAAGCCTTTGGCTGGCGGCTGGGACGTATTACCCACGCGGGAAAGCGGAGCGTATACCCGTTGTCGCTGACCACCGCCTCGCAGTCTATCTCCCATCGCATGGCGCTGGTCGGCAATGCCGCGCAGACATTGCATCCCATCGCCGGGCAGGGGTTTAACCTCGGGCTTCGCGACGTGATGAGCCTGGCAGAAGCGCTTTCACAGGCGTGGAGCGAGCAAAAAGACTGTGGTGCCTGGTCGGTGCTCAGCCATTACCAGAAGCGACGCCGGGCAGATAAAGAGGCGACGATTGGTGTGACGGATGGTCTGGTGCACCTGTTTGCCAATCGCTGGGCACCCCTGGTTGCAGGCCGCAATCTTGGGCTAATGGCGATGGAATTATTCATTCCGGCACGTGACGTGCTGGCGCAGCGGACTCTTGGTTGGGTCGCGCGTTAAGGAGTTATCACCGTGCAAAATGTTGATGTCGCCATCGTTGGCGGCGGAATGGTAGGACTGGCGCTGGCCTGTGGTTTACAGGGCAGCGGCCTGCGCGTTGCGGTACTGGAGCAAAACGTGCCTCAGCCTGTCGCGCAGGACGCGCCGCCGGAACTGCGCGTCTCGGCAATCAATGCGGCCAGTGAAAAGTTGCTGACGCACCTTGGCGTCTGGTCAGAGATCGTGGCGCAGCGTGCCAGCTGTTATCACGGCATGGAAGTGTGGGACAAAGACAGCTTTGGTCATATCGCGTTTGATGATGAAAGCATGGGCTACAGCCATCTGGGACACATCATCGAAAATGCCGTTATTCACCATGCTCTGTGGCAAAAAGCGCAGTCCTGCAGCGATGTCACGCTGCTGGCACCGGCGCAAATCCAGCAGGTCGCCTGGGGAGAAAACGACGCCTTTATCACCCTGCAAAGCGGTGACATGCTGACCGCGCGACTGGTCGTGGGCGCTGACGGTGCCAACTCCTGGCTGCGTAACAAGGCGGATATTCCGCTGACGTTCTGGGACTATCGCCATCATGCTCTGGTGGCAACGATTCGCACTGAAGAGCCGCACGGTGGGGTGGCGCGCCAAATTTTCCACAATGACGGCATTCTGGCATTCCTGCCGTTGAGCGATCCGCACCTGTGTTCGATTGTCTGGTCTCTGGTTCCTGATAAAGCGCAACAGATGCAGGAGGCGACTCCCGAGGCGTTTAACCAGGCGCTGTGCGTCGCGTTTGATAACCGTCTTGGGCTATGCACCCTTGAGAGCGAGCGGCTGGTGTTCCCGTTAACCGGACGCTATGCGCGTCAGTTTGCGGCGCACCGTCTGGCGCTGGTGGGTGACGCGGCGCATACGATCCATCCGCTGGCCGGGCAGGGCGTGAACCTTGGCTTTATGGACGCGGCAGAGCTGGTAGAAGAGTTGCGTCGCCTGCATCGCGAAGGCAAAGATATCGGCCAGCATCTCTATCTGCGTCGCTACGAACGTAGCCGTAAGCACAGTGCAGCGGTGATGCTGGCAGGCATGCAGGGTTTCCGTGAGCTGTTTGCCGGCGCGAATCCAGCGAAAAAACTGCTGCGCGACCTCGGCCTTAAACTTGCCGATACCCTTCCGGGCGTAAAACCTCAACTCCTTCGCCAGGCGATGGGTCTTAACGACCTGCCGGACTGGCTGCGCTAATATAGACCCCCGTCACACTTTGTTTTCCCGGCCTCTGCGCCGGGGAAATTCACTCGTTTGAAATAATCTAATTTCACCGCATTTTTCGCATTAGAAAATCTAATCTTACTATTTTTATGTTACGGAAATTCCGCCCGTTTTTCCGCATGAAATATCACCATCTGCTAAATCCTGTTAGAGCAATGTTAATTTTATGCGGGTTTAATCGCAGTTTGCCAGTGAATAATTCTGTAAGCTTTTTCGTGTTTTTAGGTCATAAGCTAATGTGATGGCCCGTTTTACCTTATGGTTAATCGCCGGTTTCGGTGGTAAGTTCAGGTAAAAGAGAACGTTTGCGTCGGGGTCCAGAAAGCGATCGCGGCGCCGGGTTTCGTGGCACTGTTCAGGTGTGCGAAACGCAAGACAGCCCTGCTTATTCAACGAGGAAAAGATGGCTCAACAGACTCCTTTGTACGAACAACACGTGTTATGCGGCGCACGCATGGTGGACTTCCATGGCTGGATGATGCCGCTGCACTACGGCTCGCAGATTGATGAGCACCACGCGGTGCGCACCGATGCCGGTATGTTCGACGTGTCACACATGACGATTGTCGACCTGCATGGCAGCCGCACCCGGGAGTTTTTACGTTATCTGCTGGCAAACGACGTCGCCAAACTGAAGACGCCAGGCAAAGCGCTCTACACCGGCATGCTAAATGCCTCCGGCGGCGTAATTGATGACCTCATCGTCTATTACTTCTCTGAAGATTTCTTCCGCCTCGTTGTAAACTCCGCCACCCGCGAAAAAGACCTCTCCTGGATTACCCAACACGCTGAGCCTTACGCCATCGACATCACCGTCCGCGATGATCTGTCGCTGATCGCCGTACAGGGGCCGAACGCGCAGTCTAAAGCCGCCTCTCTGTTCACCGATGAGCAGCGTAAAGCCACCGACGGCATGAAGCCGTTCTTCGGCGTACAGGCGGGCGATCTGTTTATCGCGACCACCGGCTACACCGGTGAAGCGGGCTATGAAATTGCCATGCCGAATGAGAAAGCCGCCGATTTCTGGCGTGCGCTGGTGGAAGCCGGCGTTAAGCCGGCAGGTCTGGGTGCGCGCGATACGCTGCGTCTGGAAGCCGGTATGAACCTCTACGGGCAAGAGATGGATGAAGGCGTGTCACCGCTGGCGGCCAACATGGGCTGGACCATCGCCTGGGAACCTGCTGACCGTGAGTTTATTGGCCGTGAAGCGCTGGAAATGCAGCGTGAAAAGGGCACTGAACAACTGGTAGGCCTGGTGATGACCGAGAAAGGCGTGCTGCGCGGCGAGCTGCCGGTGCGTTTTACAGATGCTGACGGCAACCCGCGTGAAGGCGTGATCACCAGCGGTACCTTCTCCCCGACGCTGGGCTACAGTATTGCACTGGCGCGTGTTCCGGCGGGCATTGGCGAAACGGCAGTGGTGCAAATCCGCAACCGTGAAATGCCGGTCAACGTGACCAAACCGATTTTTGTTCGCGCCGGTAAGCCGGTCGCCTAATCATTTTTATCAGGAGAACTTCAATGAGCAATGTGCCAGCAGAACTGAAATACAGCAAAGAACACGAGTGGCTGCGCAAAGAGGCGGACGGCACTTACACCGTAGGGATCACCGAGCATGCGCAGGAGCTGCTGGGCGACATGGTGTTTGTTGACCTGCCTGAAGTCGGCGCATCCGTGGAAGCAGGCGATGACTGCGCCGTGGCCGAGTCCGTAAAAGCGGCTTCTGATATCTACGCCCCGGTAAGCGGTGAAATTGTTGCCGTGAACGACGCCCTGAGCGACTCCCCGGAGCTGGTGAACAGCGAGCCTTATGAAGGCGGCTGGATCTTCAAGATCAAAGCCAGCGACGAATCGCAGGTCGCCGCGCTGCTGGATGCCACCGCGTACGAAGCGCTGTTAGAAAACGAGTAAGCCTTAACCCTCTCCCCTTTGGGGGGAGGGTAGGGTGAGGGGAACAGACGACACCCTCACCCCAGCCCTTTCCCTCAGGGAGAGGGAGAAAACACATTCACTGCACGTTTCAGGAACCATCGCTCATGACACAGACTTTAAGCCAGCTTGAAAACCGTGGCGCCTTCATTGAACGTCACATTGGGCCGGATGCTCAGCAACAGCAGGAGATGCTGAAGACAGTTGGCGCGGATTCATTAAATGCACTGATCGGCCAGATTGTGCCAAAAGACATCCAGCTTGCCACGCCGCCTCAGGTGGGTGAAGCCACCACTGAATTCGCCGCTCTGGCGGAGCTGAAGGCAATTGCCGGCCTGAACAAGCGCTATAAGTCTTACATTGGCATGGGCTACACCAACGTGCAGTTACCCCCGGTTATTCTGCGTAATATGCTGGAAAACCCGGGCTGGTACACCGCCTACACCCCGTATCAGCCAGAAGTTTCTCAGGGCCGTCTGGAAGCGCTGCTGAACTTCCAGCAGGTTACGCTGGATTTGACCGGCCTGGATATCGCGTCCGCTTCACTGCTGGATGAAGCCACCGCCGCCGCCGAAGCAATGGCAATGGCGAAGCGCGTGAGCAAACTGAAAAATGCCAACCGCTTCTTCGTGGCAGCGGACGTGCATCCGCAAACGCTTGATGTGGTTCGTACCCGTGCCGAAACCTTTGGTTTTGACGTGATTGTCGACGACGCCGACAAAGTCCTCGATCATCAGGATGTGTTTGGCGTGCTGCTGCAACAGGTCGGCACCACCGGCGACGTTCACGACTACAGCGCACTGATTGCTGAGCTGAAGGCCCGCAAAGTGGTTGTCAGCGTCGCGGCTGATTTTATGGCGCTGGTCCTGCTGACGGCTCCAGGTAAACAGGGCGCGGACATTGTTTTCGGTTCTGCACAACGCTTTGGTGTCCCGATGGGCTACGGTGGCCCACATGCGGCGTTCTTTGCCGCAAAAGATGAATTCAAACGCTCCATGCCTGGCCGTATCATCGGCGTTTCAAAAGATGCCGCCGGTAACACCGCGCTGCGCATGGCAATGCAGACTCGCGAGCAGCATATTCGTCGTGAGAAAGCGAACTCCAACATCTGTACCTCGCAGGTCCTGCTGGCCAATATCGCCAGCCTGTACGCTGTCTTCCACGGTCCGGTTGGCCTGAAACGCATTGCCAGCCGTATTCACCGTCTGGCGGATATTCTGGCCTGTGGTCTGCAGCAGAAAGGCCTGAAACTGCGCCACGCCCATTATTTTGACACGCTGTGCGTTGAGGTGGCTGACAAAGCCGCGGTGCTGGCTCGTGCTGACGCGGCAGAGATCAACCTGCGTAGCGACATCCATAACGCGGTAGGCATTACCCTGGATGAAAGCACTACCCGCGAAGATATCGTTAACCTGTTTAACGTCTTGCTGGGCGATGCGCACGGCCTGGACATTGATACGCTCGATAAAGATGTCGCGCTCGACAGCCGCTCTATCCAGGAAAGCATGCTGCGTGATGATGCGATCCTGACTCACCCGGTGTTCAATCGCTACCACAGCGAAACCGAGATGATGCGCTATATGCACTCTCTGGAGCGCAAAGACCTGGCGCTGAACCAGGCGATGATCCCGCTGGGCTCTTGCACCATGAAGCTGAACGCTGCGGCAGAGATGATCCCAATCACCTGGCCTGAATTTTCCGAGCTGCACCCGTTCTGCCCACCAGAGCAGGCCGAAGGTTACCATCTGATGATCAACCAGCTCTCCGACTGGCTGGTGAAGCTGACCGGTTACGATGCACTCTGCATGCAGCCAAACTCCGGGGCGCAGGGGGAATACGCGGGCCTGCTGGCAATTCGTCACTATCACGAAAGCCGCAATGAAGGGCATCGCGATATCTGCCTGATCCCGAGTTCTGCGCATGGCACCAACCCGGCGTCTGCCCAGATGGCGGGTATGGAAGTGGTGGTGGTGGCCTGCGACAAGAATGGCAATATTGACCTGGCCGATCTGCGTGCGAAAGCCGAGCAGGCGGGCGAAAAACTCTCCTGCATCATGGTGACCTACCCGTCCACCCACGGTGTGTACGAAGAGACCATCCGTGAAGTGTGTGAAGTCGTCCATCAGTTCGGCGGTCAGGTTTATCTCGACGGTGCAAACATGAACGCACAGGTTGGCATTACCTCTCCGGGCTTTATCGGCGCGGATGTGTCGCACCTGAACCTGCATAAAACCTTCTGTATTCCACACGGCGGTGGCGGCCCGGGTATGGGCCCAATCGGTGTGAAAGCACACCTGGCGCCGTTTGTCCCAGGCCACAGCGTAGTGCAGATTGAAGGCATGTTGACCCGTCAGGGCGCGGTCTCTGCGGCACCGTTCGGTAGCGCTTCAATCCTGCCCATCAGCTGGATGTACATCCGCATGATGGGCGCGGAAGGGCTGAAGCAGGCAAGCCAGGTGGCTATCCTCAACGCTAACTACATCGCAACGCGTCTGAAAGAAGCGTATCCGGTGCTCTACACGGGCCGTGATGGTCGTGTGGCGCACGAGTGCATCCTCGATATCCGTCCTTTGAAAGAAGAGACAGGTATCAGCGAGCTGGATATTGCTAAGCGTCTGATCGACTACGGATTCCATGCGCCAACCATGTCGTTCCCGGTGGCGGGTACGCTGATGGTTGAACCCACCGAGTCTGAAAGCAAAGTTGAGCTGGACCGCTTTATTGACGCGATGCTGGCTATCCGCACTGAAATCGACCGCGTGAAAGCCGGTGAGTGGACGCTGGCTGATAACCCGCTGGTTAACGCACCGCACACCCAGAATGAGCTGGTCTCCGGGTGGGAGCACGATTATACCCGTGAGCAGGCGGTGTTCCCGGCCGGCATAGCAAACAAATACTGGCCGACCGTGAAACGTCTCGATGACGTCTACGGTGACCGTAATCTGTTCTGCTCTTGTGTGCCAATGAGCGAATACCAGTAATCGTTCCGCGGTTATAATGTGTACAGGCCGGGTCAGCGTTAACGCTACCCGGCTTTTTTTATAAGGAGACATAGATGGCAATTGCACTGGTCACCGGCGCCAGCCGCGGTATCGGTAAAGCCACCGCGCTGCAGCTGGCGCGCGAAGGCTACACCGTGGCGGTGAACTATCACCACAACATTAAAGCCGCGACGGATGTGATCACGATGATTACCGACGCGGGGGGTAACGCGTTTGCCGTGCGTGCAGATATCAGTGATGAAGCTCAGGTGCTGGCAATGTTCGACAGTATCGATCGTGAAGCCGGACCGCTTACCGCACTGGTGAACAACGCCGGGATCCTGTTTGAACAATCCACGATTGAACACCTCTCCGCTGAACGGATCAACCGCGTGTTAGCCACGAACGTGACCGGTTATTTCCTCTGCTGCCGCGAAGCGGTAAAACGCATGTCGTTCAGACATGGTGGCAAAGGCGGCGCGATCGTGAACGTGTCATCCGCGGCATCGCGCCTCGGTGCTCCGGGTGAATATGTGGATTACGCCGCGTCCAAAGGTGCTGTTGATTCGTTGACGACGGGATTATCGCTGGAAGTGGCAGCGCAAGGGATCCGCGTAAACTGCGTGCGTCCCGGGCTGATTTACACCGAGATTCATGCATCTGGCGGTGAGCCGGGCCGGGTGGATAGGGTCAAATCCATGCTGCCTATGCAGCGTGGCGGTCAGCCGGAAGAGGTGGCGCAGGCGATTGTCTGGCTGCTGAGCGAGAAAGCCTCGTATGTGACGGGAAGTTTTATTGAACTGGCGGGTGGGAAATAAACATCTCCTCTCCCCATCGGGGAGAGGAGAAAAGCGTTAAAGCGTCTCGCCGTTGCTGGCAATCACGTCTTTGTACCAGTTAAAGCTCTTTTTCCGCGAGCGTGACATATCGCCGGTACCGTCGTCGTGCTTGTTCACATAGATAAAGCCGTAGCGCTTGCTGTACTGGCCGGTAGTGAACGACACGCAGTCGATGCAGCCCCACGGGGTATAACCCATCAGATCCACACCATCATACGTGACGGCTTTCATCATCTCTTCCACGTGCGCACGCAGGTAGTCGATGCGGTAGTCATCGTTGATGCTGCCGTCTTCTTCTACTTTGTCGTAGGCGCCAAAGCCGTTTTCCACGATAAACAGCGGTTTCTGATAACGCTCGTACAATTCGCACAGGGAATAGCGCAGACCCACCGGGTCAATCTGCCAGCCCCAGTCAGAGGCTTTCACATGCGGGTTCGGTACGCTGCCTTCAAAGCCTGAGATAGCATCGCCAGTACCGCCTTCCGCTTTCACGGCGTTGGTCATGTAATAGCTGAAGCCCAGATAGTCACAGGTGCCTTCACGCAGGATCTGCTCGTCACCCGCTTCCATATGGATGGTGAAGCCACGGCGTTCCCATTCATTAAGCACATAGGATGGGTAGTAACCGCGCAGCTGGACATCGGTAAAGACATAGCGTTCACGCATGGATTCCTGTGCAAACATCACGTCCTCTGGTTTACAGGAGAACGGATAGAGCGCCACCATTGCCAGCATACAGCCGACTTTCATTTCCGGGTTAATGCGACGCGCCGCTTTCACCGCCAGCGCGCTGGCAACGAACTGGTGGTGCAGCACCTGGTACATGGTCTCTTCCGGATTGTCATGCTCGGTATAAACCACGCCTGAGCAGCAGTAGCCAAACAGCGGCGCACGCCAGTTACGCTGGTTGTTGATCTCGTTAAAGGTCATCCAGTATTTGACCTTATTTTTGTAACGCTCAAACACCACTTCCGCGAAGCGCACAAAGAAATCCACCACTTTACGGTTGGTCCAGCCGCCGTACTCCTGCACCAGGTGGAGCGGCATTTCGAAGTGGGAGAGGGTGATGACCGGTTCAATATTGTATTTCAGCAGCTCATCGAACATGTCGTCGTAGAACTTCAGGCCTTCTTCATTCGGCTGTGTTTCATCCCCTTTCGGGAAGATACGCGTCCAGGCGATAGAGGTGCGGAAACATTTGAAGCCCATCTCAGCAAACAGTTTGATGTCTTCTTTGTAATGGCCATGGAAGTCGATAGCTTCGTGGTTCGGATAGTATTTCCCCGGCACGACTTCCTGCGTGATTTCGCGCGGCACGCCGTGCGCACCGCCCGTTAAGACATCGCAGATGCTCGGCCCTTTACCGCCTTTGTTCCAGCCGCCTTCAACCTGGTGAGCGGCCACTGCGCCGCCCCATAAAAAGTCTTTTGGTAGGGTAAGTTTTTTCATCGCTGCTATTCTCAGTAAATGACATATTGCGTTCGAGTCTAGCAAAGCGGAATTAAATGTCACGATATAACAATTCGCTGAAAATGTAATTTGTCACATCGAAAAAACAGGGTGTTTTATTCTGTCAGTTTCTTCGCCAGTTTCCGGCCAAGTGATTCGAGAATATAGATGACGGGTATTTGTGTGGTGATATCGTACACGCCGCCTATCCGTGTCTGAGGGACATGCCAGGAGAGGTTAAAGTCCGCGAGCTTTGCTAGGCGCGAGTGCTCGTGGCTGGTAATGGAGAGCACTTTGCAGCGATGCAGGCTAAACTGGCTGGCAAAGCGCAGGATCTCTTCGGTTTCACCGGATACTGACAGCACAATCGCCAGCGCGTTTTTAGCCATATCATTGGTGACCGGGAAATAAGGATCGTCGATGTGGTTGCTGAATTTACCGATATTCGAAAAGAAGCGTGCGCCATATTTTGCCAGCGAGCCAGACGTGCCCGCACCGACAAATATAATACGTTCGGAGGATAAAATAATATCGACCGCCTCATCTAATAAAGCATCGAACTCTTCGTTATTAACGCCTTTAAAGAAGCTGATAATTTCACTGGCACCAAAATTTGCCTGCTGAGGTTCGTTCTGCTCTAAATAGAGCTTAAAGCGCACGCGGAATTCAGAGTAGCCTTCGCAGTTGAGTTTGCGGCAAAAGCGCAGGATAGTGGTCGTTGAGACGCCGGCCGCATCCGCCAGCTCGCGGATGGTCATGTACATGACTTTGTCACGATTTTTAATGACATAGTTGTAGACCATCATTTCCAGATTATTGAGACTGGCAATGGCGGCGTGGGTGAACATACTCACAATGGCGAAACTCTCATTCAGACATCATTTATCCATCATAACATGCAGCAAGTCGGCAGGATCCAATTTTATGCCCTTGATTCTTAATGATTAAATTTTAATGTGAACAAATGTTAGGTGAATAATTTGTTTATGTTCATGATTTATAGATAAAAATTATGTTTGTGAAATTATTTTAGCTAACAGGTGTTCACTGGAATCATTCTCAGTTAGCATAGACAGGTGATGAATATTCATCGTTAGTTTTCCCGGAGTTTTGTATGGTGAGCAGACCATTAATTGCACAGGGATATTCGCTGGCTGAGGAAATAGCCAACAGTATTAGCCACGGTATTGGCCTGGTTTTTGGGATTGTCGGTTTAGTGTTATTGCTGGTGCAGGCGGTGGATACGAATGCCAGCGCAATGGCCATTACCAGCTACAGTCTGTATGGCGGGAGTATGATCCTGCTGTTCCTGGCGTCGACGCTGTACCACGCTATCCCGCATCAACGGGCCAAGATCTGGCTCAAGAAATTCGACCACTGCGCTATCTATCTTCTTATTGCAGGTACCTACACGCCTTTCCTGCTGGTGGGTCTTAACTCGCCGCTGTCGCGTGGCCTGATGATTGTTATCTGGAGCCTGGCGCTGCTGGGGATCCTGTTTAAGCTGACCATTGCCCACCGGTTTAAGGTGCTGTCGCTGGTGACCTATCTCACGATGGGCTGGCTTTCGCTGATTGTGGTTTATCAACTGGCGATCAAGCTGGCGGTAGGGGGCGTGACGCTTCTGGCCGTTGGGGGCATCGTCTACTCGCTGGGCGTCATTTTCTATGTTTGCAAGCGTATCCCGTACAATCATGCTATCTGGCATGGGTTTGTGCTGGGCGGTAGCGTGTGCCACTTTTTAGCGATTTATCTCTATGTGGGGCAGGTTTAATTTCAGAACGTTGATCTTCTTGCCTTCGCCCTCTCTTCGTGAGAGTAAGCAAAAAAAAACGGTAACCGTCAGGTTACCGTTTTTTTATCTCGTCGCCGGGCAATGACGCCTTACTCTTCCAGCGAATACGGCAGTGGCTCAATGCTCAGCGTATTGGCATCGTCACGCACGCGGAACACGCTGTCGGCTTCCATATCGTTGTTCATGACGGCCTGAACCAGAAGGCGGCCATCATCCAGTTGAACTGCGGCTAACACCGTGCCGGTACGGCGCCAGTTCTCGCCCATCTTCAGCTCTAAATCTTCACCAGCGTCAGGCACGCGGCTGGCGTGGCCCGCCAGGGTCCACAGTGCGCGTTTGTTAGCTCCGCGGAATTTGGCGCGTGCCACCATTTCCTGGCCGGTATAGCACCCTTTCTTAAAGCTAATGCCACCCAGCGCTTGCAGGTTGGTGGCCTGAGGAATGAACTGCCCGCTGTTTGCGGCGTCAATCACCGGCAGACCGGCTTCAATGTTCAGCGCCAGCCACTGTTGGCTGTTATTAAACTGGGCTTCACCACGCAGCGCCTCGGTGACGCGTTCGGCGGTCGCGGTATCCGTGACTAACAGAAAGCGTTCCGCCGGGTGTTCAAACCACAGGATAGACGTTGCACCTTCGCTGACGACCTGTTTCTGGGCATCCGGGAGTTCACTGAACAGATTTTTCAGCGCCGCACGGGCCTGGAAGCCTGCCACGCCCAGCAGAACGTGTTCATCATCCGCGGCGATAGTGACTTTTGAGAAGACCGCGTATTTTTTCAGCTCGGTGAGCTGCGCGTCCCGCAGGCTGCGGCGCTCAATAAAGGCAAAACCCTCCTGACGACGGAAAAGGCGCAGGTTGCTCCACATCTTCCCTTTTGGATCGCAGTGTGCGACCAGCAGATGCTGGTGTTCGTCCATCTGGCTGACGTCGGCGGTTACCTGGCCCTGCAGGTATTTTTCGCTGTCTGCACCGGTGAGTGTCGCCAGCGCCCAGTCATCAAGAGTAATAAGCGTCAGCGGCAGACGCGCAGAGGCGGCGGGCTGGCGAGGAGAAAATGGTGTAAAGGCCATAACGATATCCTGAATTGCTTAACGCTTTGATAATGCCTAATGGTAAAAGAGCCTGCTGGCATTGCAAGTGCTTTCAACAGGCCATTTGTGCCATAACCCGGTTATGCGTAGCGCCACGCAAAATAGTGTAATCCGCTGTCTTTATAGGGTTTATTGTGGAAGCGCGCTCGTGGTTCGCAATATTCCAGTAAAGAAACGGTCAAAAACACGTTACACTAGCTGGTGTCCCCGCAGAGAAATCAAGAACACTGGACGGGGTGCCGACTGTGCCAAACGTAATGCAGGAAACAGAACATGGATATTAACAACAAGGCCCGTATTCACTGGGCGTGCCGTCGCGGCATGCGTGAACTTGATATTTCCATCATGCCTTTCTTCGAATATGAGTATGACAGCTTAAGCGATGATGATAAGCGTCTGTTTGTTCGCCTGCTTGAGTCTGACGATCCTGATTTATTTAACTGGCTGATGAATCACGGCAAACCCGCCGACACCGAGTTGCAACGGATGGTGCAATTAATTCAAACACGGAATCAGGAACGTGGTCCTGTGGCAATCTGACCTTCGCGTCTCGTGGCGCTCGCAGTGGATGTCGTTGTTGCTCCACGGCCTGGTCGCGGCCTTTGTGTTACTGATGCCGTGGCCGCTTAGCTATACGCCTCTGTGGCTGCTGTTGCTGTCGTTTGTGGTGTTTGACAGCGTGCGCAGCCAGCGCCGCATTCATGCCCGTCAGGGGGAGATCAAATTACTGATGGATTCCCGCCTGCGCTGGCAGGGAAAAGAGTGGGAAATTCTCGGTATGCCCTGGATGATCGCTTCCGGCATGATGCTGCGGCTACGTAGCGTGGACAGCGGGCGTCGCCAGCATCTGTGGCTGGCCGCGGACAGTATGGATAGCGCTGAGTGGCGGGACCTGCGTCGGATGTTATTACAGCAGCTGACGCAGGAGTAATTCGCGTTAGCTGAACTGTTCTGCCATTTCGCCCAGAATCTGCTCACACCAGCTTTGCAGGCGCTCATCGCTGAGATCGTACTGGTTGGTTTCATCCAGTGCCAGCCCGACAAACAGCTGCCCATCGGCAATAATCGGTTTCTTACTGGTGAACTCGTACCCTTCGGTTGGCCAGTAACCGATAAACGTGACGCCCTTCGGTGCCAGTTTGTCGTGCAGCATGCCGAGTGCGTCCAGGAACCACTCACCGTAACCCAGCTGATCTCCCATGCCGTACATGGCAATGATTTTGCCGTCGAGGGTAAGCGTATCAAGCTGGTCCCAGATGGCTTCCCAGTCTTCCTGTATTTCGCCAAAATCCCAGGTCGGGATGCCGAGGATCAGCACGTCGTACTGCTCCATCAGTGTAAGCGCGTCATCTTTCAGGTTATGCAACGTCACCAGTTCCGGGCCAATGATGTCCCGAATTTTCTCAGCCGCCATTTCGGTGTAGCAGGTGCTGGAACCATAGAACAGACCAATATTCATCGCGTGACTATCTCAATTCTTGCTTTGACTTTGCGCGTAGTGTACCAGAAACCGGTAGCAATCAGGCATAATGGCCTGACTGCAGAATCAAAGGGGCTGATGTGGAAAAGGATCTCGCACTCATCGAACAGTTTCTCGATGCTCTGTGGCTGGAGAAGAACCTGGCCGAGAATACGCTCAGTGCCTACCGGCGCGATCTCACCATGCTGGTGGAGTGGCTGGCGCACCGTGGGCTGTCGCTGGCGAACGCCCAAAGCGACGACCTGCAGGCGCTGCTGGGCGAGCGGATGGAAGGGGGCTACAAGGCCACCAGTTCCGCACGTTTGCTCAGCGCAATGCGTCGGCTGTTCCAGCACCTCAACCGTGAAAAAATTCGCGAAGACGATCCCAGCGCGCTCCTGGCCTCCCCGAAACTCCCGCAGCGGCTGCCGAAAGATCTCAGCGAAGCACAAGTTGAGAGATTATTACAGTCACCCGCAGTTGACCTGCCGCTGGAGTTACGCGATAAAGCCATGCTTGAGCTATTGTATGCTACCGGTTTGCGTGTTTCTGAACTGGTCGGCCTGACGATGAGCGACATTAGCCTTCGTCAGGGCGTGGTTCGCGTAATCGGTAAAGGAAACAAGGAAAGGCTGGTGCCGCTGGGTGAAGAGGCGGTGTACTGGCTGGAAACGTATCTGGAGCACGGTCGTCCATGGTTACTTAATGGCGCTTCAATCGACGTCTTGTTCCCCAGCCAGCGCGCACAACAGATGACGCGGCAAACGTTCTGGCATCGCATCAAACATTACGCCACACTGGCGGGTATCGACAGTGAAAAGCTTTCGCCACACGTTTTGCGTCATGCCTTTGCGACGCATCTGCTGAACCACGGCGCCGACCTGCGCGTAGTGCAGATGCTGCTGGGACACAGCGATCTTTCCACGACCCAAATTTATACCCATGTCGCGACGGAACGGCTGCGGCAGCTACACCAACAGCACCACCCGCGAGCGTGAGTGCCGACGAATTAGGATCTTATATGAAAAAGTCTTTCGCGCTGTTCACCCTGCTGGCAGCCTCATTTACCGGTTTTGCCCATGCGGATGACGCCGCTATCAAACAGTCTCTGGCGAAGCTTGGCGTCACCAGCAGTGATATCCAGTCTGCACCGGTTGCCGGCATGAAAACGGTTCTGACGAACAGCGGCGTGCTGTACGTGACCGAAGACGGAAAACACATTATTCAGGGGCCAATGTACGACGTGAGCGGTGCACAGCCGGTCAACGTAACCAACCAGCTGCTGATGAAAAACCTGAACGCGCTCGAAAAAGAGATGATCGTTTATAAAGCGGCGCAGGAAAAACACGTCATTACCGTCTTCACCGACATCACCTGTGGCTACTGCCATAAGCTGCATGAAGAGATGAAAGATTACAACGCGCTGGGGATCACCGTGCGTTATCTGGCCTTCCCGCGCGCGGGCGTTGAGAGCAAGCCAGAGCAGGATATGAAAGCTATCTGGTGTGCGAAAGACCGCAACAAAGCCTTTGATGACGCGATGAATGGCAAAGGCGTGCAGCCTGCATCCTGCGACATTGATATCGCTAACCACTACGCGCTGGGTGTGCAGTTTGGCGTGAACGGTACGCCAGCGATTGTCCTGAGCAATGGCTATGTTGTTCCGGGTTATCAGGGACCTAAAGAGATGAAAGAGTTCCTCGACGCGCACCAGAAACAGTTTGGTGGTAAATAATTCGCGTGAAAGCCCCAATAAAACTGCGCCGCCGCGAGGCGGTTGAACATGCTGATTTGCCTGACGACCTCACGCCGCTGTTAAAGCGGCTTTACGCCAGCCGTGGCGTGCGTACCGCTGCCGACCTTGAGCGCAGCGTTAAAGGGATGTTGCCATGGCAGCAGTTAAACGGCATCGAAAAAGCCACAGAAATACTCTACAACGCGCTGTGTGAAGGTACGCGCATTGTGGTAGTGGGGGATTTTGATGCTGATGGCGCAACCAGTACCGCGTTGAGCGTGCTGAGCCTGCGCGCGCTGGGCTGCGACAACGTGACATATCTGGTGCCGAACCGGTTTGAAGATGGTTACGGCCTCAGCCCGGAAGTGGTCGATCAGGCCCATGCCCGCGGCGCACAGCTGATCCTGACCGTAGACAACGGGATCTCTTCCCATGCGGGCGTCGATCATGCGCATCAGCTGGGGATCCCGGTGCTGGTTACCGATCACCACCTGCCGGGTGAAACGCTGCCTGCCGCGGAAGCGATCATCAACCCGAACCTGCGCGACTGCGATTTCCCGTCGAAATCACTCGCAGGCGTCGGCGTGGCATTTTATCTGATGCTGGCGTTACGCACGCTGCTGCGTGATAAGGGCTGGTTCGACGCCCGCGGTATTACCGTGCCGAACCTGGCCGAGTATCTCGACCTGGTCGCACTGGGGACCGTCGCAGACGTGGTGCCGCTCGATACCAATAACCGTATTCTGACCTGGCAGGGCTTAAGCCGCATCCGGGCGGGCAAATGCCGTCCCGGTATCAAAGCGCTGCTTGAGATTGCTAACCGCGATCCGCTCAAGCTGGCGGCAAGCGATCTGGGCTTCGCTCTGGGGCCTCGCCTGAACGCGGCCGGCAGACTGGACGACATGTCCGTTGGCGTCGCGTTGCTGTTGTGCGACAACATTGGTGAAGCGCGCGTGCTGGCTAATGAGCTGGACGCCCTGAACCAGACCCGTAAAGAAATTGAACAGGGAATGCAGGTTGAAGCGCTGACCCTGTGCGAAAAACTGGAACGCAGCGGCGATACGTTGCCGGGCGGCCTGGCGATGTATCACCCTGAGTGGCATCAGGGCGTGGTGGGCATTCTGGCTTCGCGTATTAAAGAGCGTTTCCACCGCCCGGTCATTGCGTTTGCACCGGCTGGTGATGGCACCCTCAAAGGCTCCGGGCGTTCGATTCAGGGGCTGCACATGCGCGATGCGCTGGAGCGTCTGGATACCCTCTACCCGGGTCTGATGCTCAAGTTCGGCGGCCATGCCATGGCGGCAGGTTTGTCGCTGGAAGAGGCGAAGTTCGACGAGTTCCAGCGTCTGTTCGGCGAGCTGGTCACCGACTGGATTGACCCGGCCCTGCTGCAGGGCGAAGTGGTTTCCGACGGCGAACTCACGCCGGTTGAGATGACGATGGAAGTGGCACAGATGCTCCGGGATGCAGGGCCGTGGGGGCAGATGTTCCCGGAACCCCTGTTCGATGGCCGCTTCCGTCTGCTGCAACAGCGCATTGTTGGTGAGCGCCATCTGAAAGTGATGGTCGAGCCTGTAGGCGGTGGCCCGCTGCTGGACGGTATTGCCTTTAACGTCGATACCGCTGTCTGGCCGGACAACGGCGTGCGCGAAGTTGAGCTGGCATACAAACTGGATATAAACGAGTTCCGCGGTAACCGCACCCTTCAGATCATCATCGACAATATCTGGCCAATTTAGCGGCAGTAATCTCTATAAAAAAGGGCGTGGATTCGGTACAATCCCGCTCTTATCACCGCATTTTGACAAGTCCATAAAAGAAAACAGACCATGTTTGAAATTAATCCGGTAAAAAACCGTATTCAGGACCTCACGGAGCGCTCTGACGTTCTTAGGGGGTATCTTTGACTACGATGCCAAGAAAGAGCGTCTTGAAGAAGTAAACGCCGAGCTGGAACAGCCGGACGTCTGGAACGAACCTGAACGCGCGCAGGCGCTGGGTAAAGAGCGTTCCTCTCTCGAAGCTATCGTAGATACGCTGGATCAAATGGCTCAGGGGCTGGAAGATGTTTCCGGTTTACTGGAGCTGGCCGTCGAAGCTGACGACGAAGAAACCTTTAACGAAGCCGTGGCTGAACTCGACGTGCTCGAAGAGAAGCTGGCACAGCTTGAATTCCGTCGCATGTTCTCCGGTGAATACGATAACGCTGACTGCTATCTCGATATTCAGGCAGGTTCTGGCGGTACCGAAGCCCAGGACTGGGCTAGCATGCTGATGCGCATGTATCTGCGCTGGGCGGAAGCCCGCGGCTTCAAAACCGAAATCATCGAAGAGTCTGAAGGTGAAGTGGCCGGTATTAAATCTGTCACCATCAAGATTATTGGCGATTACGCCTACGGCTGGCTGCGTACCGAGACGGGGGTTCACCGCCTGGTGCGTAAGAGCCCGTTCGACTCCGGCGGCCGTCGTCACACCTCCTTCAGCTCCGCGTTTGTCTATCCGGAAGTTGACGAAGATATCGATATCGACATCAACCCGGCGGATCTGCGTATCGACGTTTACCGCGCATCCGGCGCGGGTGGTCAGCACGTTAACCGTACGGAATCTGCGGTGCGTATCACCCACATTCCAACCGGGCTGGTGACGCAATGCCAGAACGACCGTTCCCAGCATAAGAACAAAGACCAGGCCATGAAGCAGATGAAAGCGAAGCTTTATGAGCTGGAGATACAGAAGAAAAATGCTGAGAAACAGGCGATGGAAGATAACAAATCTGACATCGGTTGGGGCAGCCAGATCCGTTCTTACGTCCTTGATGACTCCCGCATCAAAGACCTGCGTACCGGGGTTGAAACCCGTAACACGCAGGCGGTGCTGGACGGCAGCCTGGACCAATTTATCGAAGCAAGTTTGAAAGCAGGGTTATGAGGAACCAACATGTCTGAACAACAAGCACAGGGCGCTGACGCGGTAGTCGATCTTAATAACGAACTGAAAACCCGCCGCGAGAAGCTGGCAGCACTGCGCGAGCAGGGCGTGCCGTTCCCGAACGATTTTCGTCGTGACCATACCTCAGACCAACTGCACGCTGACTTCGACGGTAAAGAGAACGAAGAGCTGGAAGCGCTGAACATCGAAGTGGCCGTTGCTGGCCGCATGATGACCCGTCGTATCATGGGTAAAGCCTCCTTCGTGACGCTGCAGGACGTTGGCGGCCGTATTCAGCTGTACGTCTCCCGTGACGACCTGCCGGAAGGCATCTACAACGAGCAGTTCAAGAAGTGGGACCTGGGCGATATCCTGGGGGCGAAAGGTCAGCTGTTCAAAACCAAGACCGGTGAGCTGTCTATCCACTGCACCGAACTGCGTCTGCTGACCAAAGCCCTGCGCCCGCTGCCGGACAAATTCCATGGCCTGCAGGATCAGGAAGCGCGCTACCGTCAGCGTTACCTGGATCTCATCTCCAACGATGAATCCCGTAAGACCTTCAAGATTCGCTCTCAGATCATGGCCGGTATCCGCCAGTTCATGGTTAACCGCGACTTTATGGAAGTGGAAACCCCAATGATGCAGGTGATCCCAGGCGGTGCGTCTGCACGTCCGTTCATCACCCATCACAACGCCCTCGATCTGGACATGTACCTGCGTATCGCGCCGGAACTGTACCTGAAGCGTCTGGTCGTCGGTGGTTTTGACCGCGTGTTCGAAATCAACCGTAACTTCCGTAACGAAGGCATCTCCGTGCGTCATAACCCAGAGTTCACCATGATGGAACTCTATATGGCGTATGCGGATTATAAAGATCTGATCGAGCTGACCGAATCACTGTTCCGTACCCTGGCGCAGGACATTCTGGGCACCACTAAAGTGCCTTACGGTGAAGAAGTCTTCGACTTCGGCAAGCCGTTCGAAAAACTGACCATGCGCGAAGCGATCATGAAATACCGTCCAGAAACCAACATGGCCGATCTGGATAACTTCGACTCTGCGAAAGCGATCGCGGAAAGCATCGGTATCAAAGTTGAGAAGAGCTGGGGTCTGGGCCGTATCGTGACCGAGATCTTCGAAGAAGTGGCCGAAGCGCACCTGATTCAGCCGACCTTCATCACCGAATACCCGGCAGAAGTTTCTCCGCTGGCACGTCGTAATGATGTGAACCCGGAAATCACTGACCGCTTTGAGTTCTTCATCGGTGGCCGCGAAATCGGCAACGGCTTTAGCGAGCTGAACGATGCAGAAGATCAGGCTCAGCGCTTCCAGGATCAGGTTAACGCGAAAGCGGCGGGCGATGACGAAGCGATGTTCTTCGACGAAGACTATGTGACTGCGCTGGAGCACGGTCTGCCACCAACCGCAGGTCTGGGGATTGGTATCGACCGTATGGTTATGCTGTTCACTAACAGCCACACCATCCGTGATGTGATCCTGTTCCCGGCGATGCGCCCGGTGAAGTAAGCCGTTAAGACAGTAAAAAAAGCCCCGAAAGGGGCTTTTTTATTGCGCCGCGAAGGCCCTGAGCGCGTCGCGGGCGACCGTCGCTTCCTGCACCATCCACGGGCTAAAGCTCCAGGGGGCAGCGTCCAGTGCGCGGAACAACGCTTCCAGTTCGACCCATTCATACTCCAACACTTCATCGTGATTAATATGCAGTTCGCTGGTGACGCGTGCTGCGAATACCGGGCAAATCTCGTTCTCCACGATCCCCGAAGGATCGGCTTCACGGTAACGGAATTCAGCGGCGATGGGGGTGATATTGGCGATCTCGGCGCCAACCTCAAAGCGGCAACGGCGGATGATAGCCTGTTCCGTCTTTTCACCGGACTGAGGATGTCCGCAAACGGAGTTGGTCCAGACCCCTGGCCAGGCTTTTTTGCTTAAGGCGCGTCGGGTAACCAGACACTCACCTCTGGCGTTAAAAAGCCACGATGAGAAAGCCAGGTGCAGCGGGGTGTGGGCGGTGTGCGCGGCGTACTTTTCCTGAGTGCCAATCACCATTCCCTGGTCATTTACCAAAATAACGTGTTCTTGAATACTCATTGATGCTCCAGTGCCAACGATGCGGATGGCTCAGCACCATCAGCAGTTGCATTATACTGCATTCCTCCATGCGCCGTTTGCTCTCAAGAGCGGAAAAGGGCTGACCCATATCAGTCTGGGCTGGTATCATAGTGCGCCATTCACGCTGACCGAGGATCTGTTTTGTTTGCAGGAAGCCTGACGAGAAATCCCATTACCGCCGTTTTTTGTCTGACGCTGACGCTATTACTGGCAGGCTGTTCAGGAAGCAAGTCGTCGGATATGGGCAGCTATTCCGGTGCGGTTTATACCGTTAAGCGCGGGGATACGCTGTATCGGATTTCGCGCGCAACGGGGACCAGCGTGAAGGATCTGGCGCGTCTGAATAACATCTCTCCACCCTACACCATCGAGGTGGGGCAGAAACTGAAGGTTAACGGTGGCGCGTCTTCAACGAAGAAATCCTCTAAAGGCAAAACAGCTAAAGTGACGCCGTCTTACGCGGTGCCGCAGTCTTCATGGCCTCCGGTCGGCCAGCGTTGCTGGGTCTGGCCTGCCAGCGGCAAGGTCGTGTTGCCTTACTCCTTGTCTGAGGGGGGCAATAAAGGCATTGATATCGCTGCTGCGCGCGGCACGCCAGTCTATGCATCAGGGGCAGGGAAGGTGGTCTACGTCGGCAACCAGCTGCGCGGTTACGGTAACCTGATCATGATTAAACATGGGGAAGATTACATCACTGCCTATGCCCACAACGATACGATGCTGGTGAACAACGGGCAGAATGTGAAGGCTGGGCAGAAGATTGCCACCATGGGCAGTACCGGCACGGACTCGGTGAAGTTACACTTCCAGATCCGCTATCGCGCCACAGCCATCGATCCGCAGCGTTATCTTCCGGTGCCAGGCAGTAAGCCAAAGTGCTAAGTGATTATATAATCGCCATTTAGTTGCAAAGAGGCTTGTATGAAGAGGCGTAAGGTCTATAATGCCTTACGCACCTCAAAGCGGGCGTAGTTCAATGGTAGAACGAGAGCTTCCCAAGCTCTATACGAGGGTTCGATTCCCTTCGCCCGCTCCAGTCTCTCCCTTTCTGAAGAAGCCCTTTAAATCCTTCTCTATCAGCAAATTAAATAGTTACCTGTTTTAGTCGCCTATGGGTTCTACCACTATGATCCGCCCCTGGTAACTGTCACGCTAAGTTACACGGTGAGATGACAGGATAACTCAGCGTTGGCGGCAGTTGCATCCTCACACCGCGATAGTAAAACGTGAAAAAAACCTATCCTGGCATTGTTATGGCATCGACAGACTGATCACTCGCATTAAAGCCCGATATACAGGCTCTTCCAGCGCTTCGACAGATATACGAGCACCCTGATAAGGTGTGATCCCTCAGACAATCTGATGACGTCGTTACGCTCCGCTTGTTACTTGTACCACTAACGGGGCTTTATGGCTTCTATTGTCCAAAATCTGTTAGTTGCGCATTTTATGCACCCTGGATACCCTGAGATTAATCCTATTAACTCAAGGGTGAGCATGGCTATCGGGAAGAGACAGAACCAAAAGGAATCACCTGAAGAAGAGTTAGATCGCTTGCTGGATGAGCTTGAACTCACACAAGAGCAACGAGAGTTTATAGAATCTATGCGGCAAGAGGAGGGGGATAAAAGCAACGGGGAGTAGTGTTTGCACCGTCACTGCGTTTGATGAATGGCTAAAGTTCGCGTATAGACTATTTCGAATTATGATTTTACGATGTAGATAAATCATACAAGGAGGGCAGTTTATGAGCGCGCAGGCGGAGGAAGGTACATTACGCCGGATGACGTTAGGCGAGATTGCAATGGCTCGTAGGGTGTTCGGAGATTCAATAGTTTATAGCCGTGTCTGGATTCATTGCGACAGCTATTTACCCTTCGGACTACAGAAACAAAACTATGCGATGACTCCCAACGGAGAGTTATGGTACAGAAAGTCGATGTACAGAGAAGATTTTTCCGCAAACTCTGTTTTTATCGAAGATAAATACGTTTTCATCCATGAACTGGGGCATGTGTGGCAACACCAACATGGGCAATGGGTGAGAGTGAGGGGGGCTTTTAGCTGGGCTGCTGAATATACCTACAAGCTGGATAAAGAAAAGCTCACTGATTACTCTCTTGAACAGCAAGCCTCTATTTTGGCTGATTACTGGTTACTGCTGGTTTATGGTATCAGTAAGTGGTCTTACTATCAGAGACCAGGGCGCATGGGGATGTACAGGGGCGTTGATATGTTGCAGGATGTCCCCTCGCTTTATCAGAAAATCGTAACAGGGAAGGGGCGTTAAACATGAAGAATAAAATATTGCTGGGTGTTGTATTCCTCTTAACGGGATGCCCTGGGCCTGGTGATCGAATGGTAGATCGCGAATCTACAACGGCATTAATCAAAGATAATCAAGTTTGTGTGGTGTCACCACTGGAGCCGCAGGAACGGATCACTGCTATTCAAATCAATAGCGATAATAGCGACTCTCTTCACAAGATTTTCGATGACAAGCCTGTTTATGTACCGAAGGGTGAGTGTCTTCCAGTATTTGGATTTAAATTTACATCTGGAAAACGATATAACTTCGCGTATGACGTCCAATCTGATAAGTCAGAATCGCATTTAGTCACCGCAGAATTTTCGTATCCCAAAGGATAAGGGGGGCAGAATGCCCCCAAGATCTTACTTCTTCAAGTCACCAGTATATTGATATTCCATTGTGACTATTGTTTCCATACATCCGCTTGAGGATGGTTGAGAACAAACTCAGGTATAACCGCCGTGACCTGCTCCCCATTCATTAACACATCACAATGTAAGTTATATCTGTATAAACAACATGAGGACATCCCCTTAAAAAAGTGTTTTTTACAAACACATCATCTTTATCCTCCGCCAGGCCAGACTGGGATTTTGCATTGAAACGCTGTCTTAAGGATGCTATTTAAGACGCCATCTTCTGGAACTTATGCAAGAAGTCTGGCGGTATGGAAGTATCCGAAGTGAAGCGGGAAGCCGTGGGTGTTATGTCTGAGTGAATATGGATTCAGCGATATTTTCATGCCCGGAAAATCATAAATGGCTTGCGGCAGGGCTATAACGAGTACAGACCTCATTTATCGCTTAATGATCAGACTCCATCTTAATTTGTCGCAGGACTGACTTTTAATCAAAAAAATAGGGGGGTAAATTCTTACCGCCTGGTAATAACTCCACCCCTTCAAAAAAATCAGGACTGTTTTGCCGCTTTACTCTGTGGGCAATCGTTGCCGCCCTGCATCACAACTTTTTCACTGCGCGAAGCATCGCCATACACGCATAACGTACCTTCATCGGTATGAATTTGCTCTTTCAGCGGCAGGGACGTTTCCTGGGCGATGGCATAGCAGGAGAGCGCCGGGAAAAGGGTGAGGGCACTTATGAACAGAAAGGTTTTCATCATCTCGCTCCAGAACAGGGATAACGTTTACTGTGTTATCACACCCTTAAGCCGGTAATCGCTGCGTACCCGCTAGCTTTTTTCCATCACCGACTGGCGAGGTGTGAGTTTACCAATCACGGGGGAGAGCTCTGACGTGCGAACAGGTCGGCCATCCACCAGGCTTTTAATGCGCTCAACGCACTGAGTGAGCAACTGATCCATTGGCCACGAGATACAGGTCAGCTGTGGATAGAGCTGGGTTGCCAGAGGCGAATCTTCCAGACTCAGCAGCGATACTTCCTGCGGAACGGAAATGCCAAATTCCCGGAACAGACGCATCGCTTCAGCGGCATAGGCATCACGTTTAACCACAATGGCGGAAAACTTGCTCAGGCTGTTGATAAGCGTCAACAGCGCCTGTTCAACATCTTCATTCGCCGTTAAAACCAGCTGGCGATTAAACGGCAAAGAGTAGTTTTGCAGGACGTTGCGATAGCCTTCCACCATCTTTTTACTGTTGTCATCGTGTTCGCTGTCAATCACCAGTGCGATATTGCGATGGCCCTTACCCGTCATGTAACGACAGGCGCTTTCCGTCGCAAAGGCAAAGTCATATCCCTGAGGTTTCGCATCCACCACGGGACGATCGAAGGAGATGACATTCTCTGCGCTACCGGCCGCAACCGGCCCAAAGACTACGACAGCAACGCACTGGCGCTGAAGATCATCAACGGTGACAGCCTGCTCAACAGGATCGTTTACGTACTCTACGATGAGCGTTTTATTCAACGCTTTCATGGCGCGGGAGAGCGCAGGCAGCAAACGTGCTCCGCTGCTTTCATCCTTTGCAGAGAGAACCAGACCAACGTAGCTTGATGACTGACTTGCCAGGTTTTGCGCGGCAAAGCTTGGGCGATAATTAAGCTCTTCTACGGCGCGCAGCACGGCTTCACGGCTCTCTTCGCGCACGCCGCGCGTCCCCGTCAACACGCGTGAGACGGTTGCTCGTGAGACATTGGCTAATCGTGATACATCGTCAATCGTTGGCATAGCATTTTCTGCGTGGTGGGTTTTGGTTATCTTAACATAACCCACCTTAAGAATCTTAGCGCCCCCCACAGGCGGTTTCACGTCTGCGCGGCGTGCAAACCCGGTAGCCACGCCGCGCCACGCACGCCACTGGCGTCGCCGTAACGGGCCGGGACGATACGGGTACGGCAGCTTTCCGAGAAGATGTAGGGCCTGATGGCAGCCGGAAGTTCGTCGTACAGCTGGCTGACATTTGATAACCCACCGCCCAACACAATAACCTGCGGATCAAGAATATTGATCACCGAGGCCAGACTGCGGGCAAAGGCGTCGATAAAGTGTCGCCAGTGGGCCCGCGCGGTCAGGTCTCCCTGGGCCGCCGCTTCAATGATGGCCTGCGCGCTCAGTTCGCTGGGATAACGGCGGGCAAAGCCGGTGCCAGAGATAAAGGTTTCGATACAGTTATGTTTCCCGCAATAGCAGGGCTGCGCCGGACCATCCGTCTCGGGGGCATAGCCAGGCAACGGGTTATGTCCCCATTCGCCAGCGATGGCGTTTGGCCCCTGAAGCAGACGCTTATGTACCGCCACGCCACCGCCGCATCCGGTACCGACAATTACGCCAAAGACGGTATCTGCTTCCGCACCTGCGCCATCAACCGCTTCAGACAGCGTGAAGCAGTCCGCGTCATTGGCTATCCACACGGGCTGATTGAGCTGCTTTGCTAAATCATGCTTCAGGTCGTGACCGTTGAGCACCAGGCAGTTGCAGTTTTTAATCAGCCCGCTTTGTGGGTCGATGGCCCCCGGCAGGCCAATACCGATACTGAATGGCACTTCACTTACCGCGCGCGCTTCGCCGATAAACGCCAGCAGATGGTGCATAAAGGCGTCATAACTCTCTTTTTGCGTCGGACGACGCTTACGCCAAAGGCATTCGCCCTGAGGCGAAAGCAGGACGGCTTCCATTTTTGTGCCGCCAATATCGAGTCCAAGATAGTGCATACGTTCCTCGAAAAGGAGAGGCCAGCGCCTCTCCTGAATGGTTATGCCTGACGAGTGCGGTACAGTTCGATCAGCTCCGTCACCAGTTCTTTCGCCAGAATCGAGGTCATCAAATGATCCTGAGCGTGCACCATCACCAGCGTCATTTTGGTTTTGCCTTCCCCTTCGTCAGCTTCGATCAGTTGGGTTTGCACCAGATGCGCTTCACGGGCGAAGTGCGCCGCCTCTTTCATCCGCGCGTCGGCTGAGGCAAAGTCACCTTTTTTTGCGAAGCCAAGCGCTTCGTAGCAGAGACTGCGTGACTGACCGGCATTGATAATAATGCCCATGACCTGTTCTTCTAATTCCATCAGTAACCTCTGTGTTTTTACTATCAGGCGGACTGTGCCGCTTCTTCAGATTGTTCAACCGCATTTTCATGCTCTTGTTCCAGCAGCTGCTTCTCGTACGCTTTGAGGAACGGGAAGTACATGGCCGCTGAGGTAACCATGCACAGCAGGCAGAGGATCACCGGGCTAAAGCTCCAGTTGGCCGCCCAGGATGCGCCGATAGGGGCAGGCGTTGTCCACGGTGTCATCGAGACCACGCGACTGACCAGGTCGAAATCAAGGGCAAAGTAGGCGAGGGTGGCATTGACCATCGGAACCAGCACGAACGGCAGGAAAAAGAGCGGATTCATGATGATAGGGGCACCGAATAAAATCGGTTCGTTGATATTAAACATCCCCGGCACCACGCCCATACGCCCAATGGTACGCAGATGCACCGCTTTGCTGCGCAGCAGCAGTAACGCCAGCGGCAGCGTGGAGCCGACCCCGCCAATCAGCAGGTAGTGATCCCAGAATCCCTGAACGTAAATGTGCGGGATCGCCTGACCGGCAGCCATTGCTGCCTGGTTAACCGACAAGTTCGCCATCCAGAACGGGTTCATAATTCCGGTGACAATCAGTGCGCCGTGGATGCCCGCAAACCACAGAACCTGGCACACCAGCACCGAGAGCAGAATGGCAGGCAGCGTATCGGAGGCGGCAACCAGCGGTTTCACCAGCGACATAATCGCTTCCGGAATAATCATGCCGAGCTGAGCCTCAATGAAGAGGTTGAGCGGGTGCAGAGTGACAACAATTGCTAGCACCGGGATCAGAATTTCGAACGAACGCGCAACGCCCGTAGGCACTTCTGGCGGCAGGCGGATGGTAATATTGTGACGCTTCAGGAAGGCATACAGCTCGGTAGAGTAGATAGCCACCAGAATGGCCGTGAAGATCCCTTGCCCGGAGAAATAGGCGGTAGAAATCTGTCCGTCTTTTAACGGCGCAGCCACCAGCAGAAATGCCATCAGCGACAGCATGCCGGCGGTAAGGGCATCCAGATCGTGATGTTTGGCCAGGCTCGCGGCGATCCCGACTGAAATGAAGATCGTCATGATCCCCATGCTGAAGTTGAACGGCAGCATCAGGGCTTCACGGTGATCCAAGGAGAATTGCAGCCATGCCCGGGCGAAACCCCAGGACGTGTCGGGTGAGAAGGGCGGGAAAATAAACACCAGCATAAAGGAACCGACGATCATGAACGGCAGGGCGGTGATAAAGCCGTCACGAATCGAGGTCACATACTTCTGCTGCCCGACGGCGCCTGCCATCGGGGTAATTTTCTGTTCAATGACCTGGATAAGTTTCGCGTACAGAGAGCTCATGGGTTTTCCCTTCGTTATTTGTTATCTATCAGGGAGAGGGCGAAATCGAGAACGGCGCCCCCTTTTTGCATGCCGTAATCCATCATGTTGATAGGCTCAACACGGATCCCGTATTTATCAGCTTGTTTCTGAAGATCGCTTTGCATGTACTTCACCTGCGGTCCAAGCAGCACCACCTGATAGTGACCGACCTGCTCGGCGAATTCGGCCACGCCAAACGCTTTGATCTCCGCTTCCAGGCCACGCTTTTGCGCTTCGTCGACCATTTTTTTCACCAGCAGGCTGGTGGACATCCCGGCAGAACAACACAACATGATTTTTTTCATAACGTCTCCTTTGAACTTATGGCTGGAATATAGTCATCATGGAACAAAACGGAAAGCGCTTTCCGTTGGTGGATAAGGTAATTGTGACCGCGATCACCTGAGGGAATCTTTCACTTTGTCCGGATGTGCGAGATCATCGCGGCTATTCACGAACTATTAAGGTCGAGTTATGAACATTCATTTGATGAATGTTGCTGTGGATTTGATTGAGCAACGTCTCACACCAGCAGCCAATATAATCACCAGAAATCAACATATTACCGCGATGCGGGACGGCTTTTCCCTCGCCATGCCTTTTGTGATTGTGGGAAGCCTGATGGTGCCACTGCTGTTTCCACCGTTCGCCATTTCAAGTGCATCGCGCCTCGGGCACGTCTATCTGCTGCTGCGTCCGATGCTGTTGCCAACCTTTGAGCTGACGCTCGGACTGGTGGCGCTGATTGTCGCGTTTGGTGCCAGCGCCAGTCTGGCCAAGCAGTATCAACTGCCGGAACGGCTGTGTGGACTCACCGGTTGCCTCTCCTTTTTGCTGTTCATTGGCTTTCGGGATAACGGTGCAACGAATATTTTTCTGGGCGGGATGGGGCTTTTTACTGCGCTCATTTCAAGCGCTTACTCTATTGAAATAATAAGGTTTTTCTACAAGAGAGGGTGGTGCATTCGTCTGCCGGAGGAGGTACCGGTGATGACGCGAAATGGTTTCCAGCTGCTGATGCCGCTGCTGGTGATCATGCTCTCCATTAGCGTAATGAATGCCGTGATGCTGCAGACGACCGGACAAATTTTGCCACAGCTGATTGGCGAGGCGTTACGCCCGCTTATCGTGGCATCCGATACCCTTACGGCGGTGCTTATCTCCTTGTTTCTGTGTAATCTTTTATGGTTCGTCGGTATTCATGGCGCCCTGATCATTACGGGCATCATGAACCCGTTCTGGCTCACCTATCTGTTTGAAAACCAGCGGGCCCTGGCCGCCGGGGAAGCCGTGCTGCCCCATATTTATCTGCAGGGATTCTGGGATTTTTATCTGCTGATTGGCGGTATCGGCTCTACGCTGCCGCTGGTCTTTATGGCGATGCGAAGCCGATCCCGGCAGTTGAAGAGCGTCGGGAAAATTGGCCTTCTGCCGTCGCTGTTCAACATTAACGAGCCGATATTATTTGGTTTCCCCGTCATCATGAACCCGGTTTTTTTACTGCCCTTTGTGTTTGTACCGCTGATAAATGCCTGTATAGCTTGGTATTTAACCCAGCTTGGCGTGCTCGACAGAGCCGTCGCCATGCTGCCCTGGTCTATGCCTTCACCGCTGGGCGCAGCCTGGTCGGCGAACGGCAGCTGGAAAAATATGTGCATGTGCCTGTTCGCCTTTTTCAATGCATGGATGCTCTATCGCCCCTTCTTCAAGGTTCATGAACGCCAGTTGATGCAGCTGGAAAAATAATCCCCGCCTCCCTGCTTCTGCCCGTTCCTGATGGGCAGAAGATTATTTCGTGACATTCTTCACAAAAATTTGCTCTTTGATCTTAAATTTGTGATTCAATCCGGCAAGCACGGAAAGCGCTTTCCGTTTGTGGATGTACATTTCCGAATTTGATCCTTACATTTCCCCTGCACGTTTAACCGTGAAAATAAAAATTCAAAGGGAACCTATGCAAACGTTAATGAAATCAATACCTCTGTCCTTGATTGCTCTTACTGTCATCAGCGGTTATGCCAGCGCCGATGAGAAATATGATTTCGCCCTCCACGGCTATTTACGCTCGGGTATTCTTGCCAATAGCGATGGCAACCGGGTCGATTCGGTGGGGCTGATGCCTGACGGGAAATGGCGTCTGGGTAACGAAGAAGATACCAAAATTGAGCTGATCCCGACGGTGACGCTGAAGTCGGATTCAGGTGCAGTCGCACGTATTCAGGCCAACCTGACGCACCAGACCAAATGTACTGCCGACTGGAACTGTACTGACGATGACGGCAAAGAGACCCAGTTCCGCGAAGGGTTTGCTGAATTAACGAATCTCGATTTTGCCCCGGACATGACCTTCTGGGCCGGTAAACGCTACAGCAGCTCCAACCTTTCCAGCCACCAGTTCGACTGGGAGTACATTCAGTACAACGGAACCGGGGGCGGGTTCGATAACCTGGACTTAGGCTTTGCGCGCTTTGATGCGGGTGTGTATGCCTTCTCGACCACCGACGAAGCCAAAGCTTATCCGGTAGATCTGGGGGATCAGGGCTATCCGGACGACTATTCGCTTAACCTGTGGTTTAAAAAGATCGGCGGCACCGGGCTCGATGTCGAACTTATCGGCCACCACATGAACCGCAATGAAAACCATCCTACCTCGGCTGAGAAGGGGTACGGCGTGACGGCGCTGTACAACTTTGACAGCTTCTACGGCCTGACTAACGGGTACTCCCGCATCGCTTTCCAGTATGGCAAAGGCCTGGCCGCCGCAGATTCGCTGGGTAAAAACGGCTGGGGCTGGGCAAACCTTGACGATACGCAATCCTGGCGCGTCGTGCTGGACAGCATGGCCAACCTGGGTGACGTGGAGGTATCGACCTTTGCGTTTTATCAGAAAGACAAAAACTACCGCTGGTGGACCAACGACGATGACGGCTGGGGACGTTCCATGTGGGTAGCGGGTATCCGTCCGTATCATCAGATAACCAAAAACTTCGCCATGCAATATGAGGTGGGCTACGAATATCTGGATGATAAAAACTACATGGGTGTAAACGGTAAAGGGAAAGGTGGCCTGACCAAGGTGACCATTGCGCCGACCCTGACCTTTGATTCAGGTTTCTGGAGCCGTCCGCAGCTGCGCTTCTTTGCCACCTACGCAAAATGGGATAAAGGCGTCTCGGATGCGATGGACAGAAATTACGACTGGAGCACTGGCACCCTGAGTCCGGGGGGATATTCACGCAGCGGCGATACCGATACGCTGAATTTTGGTGTGCAGGCTGAAGTCTGGTTCTGAGGAGAAAAGAGATGGCTTTCCCGATTCGAAAACTGCTTCTCGTCTCCTTACTCTCCGCGCTGGGAAGCGCGGGGGCTCTGGCGGCCGAGCAATCCCATTTTGAACACTTTATTACTCGCGATGGCGCAGCGTTAAAAGATGGCGATCGCGTCTTTCGCTTCGCCGGGATCCACGCCCCGGAGCTGCATCGTATAGAAGATGACGCGCGCGGAACCTGTAAGGCCGATCCGCGCGGCTGGGGGCAATACTTTAGATGGCCGACTGCTGAAGAGCAGGAGAACTGGATCAAAGCGCTGGTGCAAACCGGTGCTAAAGCACAGCGCGTATATGTGCTTTCCGTGCAGCAGGAAAATGATGCTGCCTGCGGACGTGAGACACATATTCTGGCACCGGCAACGCCGGACGGCATGCCGCGGCTGAATGAAACGGCCATGAAAGTGTATGACAACATGATTGCCGAGGCGGATAAGCAGGGGCTGCGCCTGATTCTGCCGTTTATTGACCACTGGTGGTGGTGGGGAGGACGCGAACAGCTGGCCGCGTTTTATCATGAAAAGCCGGAAGATTTTTATCGAACTGACAGTAAAACCTACCGTGCTTATCAGGATGTGATCCGTCAGGTGATTACCCGTACCAACACCATTACGGGACGCCATTACTACGATGAAAAGGCGATCATGGCCTGGGAAACGGGTAATGAGCTGGAAAACACCAACGCTGATTTCCTGCAGAAAACGTCGGCCTGGATCCGCAAATGGGCGCCCCATCAGCTTGTCGTCGATGGTACCTATAAAAAGGTGAATGATTTCGCGCTCAACGATCCGAACGTCGACATCATCAGTAACCACTATTACACCAACGCCGAGAACAACCACCCCGAGCAGGTTCGTAAAGATCTGGAGGCGATTGGCGGCAAAAAGGTCTATCTGGTGGGCGAATTTGGTCTGCTCGATCAAAAAGACCTTAACACTATCATGCAGGCCATTGTGCATACCGAGGTCAACGGCGCGCAGGCGGCGGGGGGCTTTATCTGGGGCTTCCGTGGTCATCGCCATGATGGTGGTTTTTACTGGCACAAAGAGTTTACCGGGCACTACAGCTACCACCTGCCTGGCTTCCCGGTCGAGGGCAAAGCAAACCAGGAGATGGAGGTCGTCAATCTGGTGCGAACCGCCTCGGCGCAAATGGCGGGGTTGAGTCAGGCGCCGGCTCTACCGGTCCCGGAAGCGCCTAAGCTGCGCGAGAGCAACTCACCGTTTGCCATTAACTGGATGGGATCCCCCGTCGGGCGTTATTACGATGTGGAGAGAGCGACTCAGCCACACGGCCCGTGGACCCGCGTTGGTCAGGATATCTCTGACGGCAAAAATGAGTGGGATCCGGCAAAAATGGATCTCTTCCGTGATGACTATCGCAGCCTGACGCTGGGCCAGACTTACTACTACCGGGTGATCGCAAAGAACGAAAGCGGTCAGTCTGCGCCTTCAAACGTGATTCGCCTTGAGCATACGCAGAAAAACCTGCCGCCGGTCATCACTCTGCAGGATGCGCTCTCTACCACCGTGGATAAAGGCGTTCAGCTCACCGCGGCCTGGCAGGATGACAATCTGCCGGAGCCGAAGGTCAGCGTGGCATGGCATCACGAAGGCAAGGATAACGTCCACTTTTGTGACAGCACCAAAGCGGAAACCCGTGCCTGGTTCTCGGCTCCCGGTGACTATGCGTTGACCTTTACCGCTGACGATGGACTGCTGAAAAGCAGCAAGACGGTAAACGTTAGCGTGAAGGCCGCGGCGGGACCCGTGCCGGCGGACTACTGTCATTTTGGCGGCGGAACGCTGGACGTCAGCAAGGGGAAACTAAACATCACCAAGAGCGATAAAGATACGTTAGCGATTGGTGAAGACGGTTTCCTTGGTCCTTTTGCCAATGACGGAGACAGCGTGACCTGGCAGGTTAACGCCCCCTGGGACGGTAAGTTTGCCCTGCACGTGAAATTTAACGGCAAATGGGGGAGTAAGAAAAACTCGTTCATTGTGAACGGCGGAACGCCGGTGAGCATTGAATTCCCGCAAACGGATGAGAAAGGCCAGACGATGATCGTACCAGTCACGCTCAGGGCAGGGGACAACACCATTAGCTTTGGCAAGTTCTCTGGCGACTGGGGATATATGTTCATCAAATCAATTGAAGTCACTGCAGAGTAGTTATTTGGCTGCCCTGTTCGGGGCAGCCCTTTTTTTCATTCAGGAGGCGTTATGAACCGGTATCAATTCCCGGAAGGTTTTTTTTGGGGCGCAGCGGCATCAGGTCCGCAGACGGAAGGCATAGCCAATAAGCCGCACCGTTCTGTCTGGGACAGCTGGTTTGCCGAACAACCGGAGCGTTTTTTTCAGCAGATTGGTCCGCAGCACGTTTGTGAAACCTACAGTAAATATAAAGAAGACGTAGCCCTGATGAAGCAAACGGGGTTTAACTCGTTTCGAACCTCTATTCAGTGGTCGCGTCTGATCGATGATTTCAAAACCGGACAGCCAAACCGCGACGCCGTCCGCTTCTATAACGATTACTTCGATGAAATGATTGCCAACGGCATCGAGCCCATCATCAATCTTTACCATTTTGATATGCCCGAGGCGCTGCAAAAAGCATATGGCGGATTTGAGTCATCCTACGTAACCGAGCTTTTTGCCCGCTTCGCCCGCACCGCGTTCGAGCTGTTTGGCCATAAGGTGAAATACTGGATAACCTTTAATGAGCCGATCGTGCCGGTGGAAGGCGGTTATTTATATGACTTCCATTATCCGTGTAAAAAAGATGGCAAACTGGCGGCTCAGGTCGCCTTTAATATTATGCTGGCGCACGCCAGGGCGGTGAATGTCTACCGTGAAATGGGCTTGCCGGGTGAGATTGGTGTCGTGCTCAACCTCACGCCTTCTTATACCCGCAGCGACAGCGAGGCCGATAAAAAAGCGGCCTGGTATGCCGACCTGCTGTTTAACCGCAGCTTCCTCGACCCGCTGGTTAAACATGAATTCCCCAAAGAACTGTGCGAAATCTTAACCGCAAACGGCTGCTTACCAGAGGTTTCACGGCAGGATGTGGAGACGATCCTGCAGTCGAGAATTGATTTTCTGGGGGTGAATTATTATGTGCCGAGAAGGGTGAAAGCGCGGGAAAGCGTTTACGCGCTCGATTACTTCACGCCGGAAGTTTATTTCGAAAATTACATCGATCCTCAGGGACGGTTTAACCCTTATCGCGACAATAACGAGATCCACCCGGAAGCTATCTATGACATTGCCTGCAATATTCGCGATAACTACGGCAACATCAAATGGTATCTGGCGGAAATTGGCATCGCGATGGATCTGCAGTCCGAAGGGCCGGTGCAGGCCGGTGGCGTGATAGATGACACCTTCCGTATCGCTCTGATGGAGGAGCATCTGGCTCAGCTGCATCGTGGTATCGCTGACGGCGCCAACTGTTTTGGTGTTCATCAGTGGACCTTCATTGATAACTGGTCCTGGATCAACAGCTTCAAGCGGCGATATGGCTTCTGGCGTCTGGATTTAGCCACCGGGGAGCGACAAATCAAACGTAACGCATTGTGGTTTGCGCAGCTGGCGGCTGAAAATGGCTTCACCCCTGGCGAATGTGAAAAGGATACGCAATGAGTCAGCCTTTTTACCGGATGCGTAACGGCATCAAAAATTACGCCTGGGGGAGTCGCGTAGCGCTTAATCATCTTTTTGGCCTGCTCAACCCTGACGATCAACCCCAGGCCGAGGTCTGGATGGGAAGCCACCCCGCAGGCTGCTCGGAGATTGAAACCGATACAGGGTTACGCTCTTTACAGGACCTTATTTCACAGAGGCCGGCAGAGATGTTGGGTGCGTGCGCGGGAGAAACTGCGGGGCAGTTGCCTTACCTGCTGAAGTTGCTGTCAGCGGATCGCGCACTGTCGCTGCAGGTACATCCCAATAAGCGCCAGGCAGAAGACGGGTTCGCCCGTCAGGGCAACCTGCCCGGAGAGGATTACACCGATGCGAACCATAAGCCCGAGCTGGTTTTTGCCCTGACGCCTTTTATGGCCATGAACGGCTTCCGGCCGTATCAGGAGATTGCTAATCACTTTTTGCGCCTGGATGCCCCGGCCCTGACGTCCGCGCTGTCGCTGTTTCGCAACAACCTGCATGCTGAAGGGCTTAAGGCCTTTTTTACGCGTCTGATGGCGCTTGAGCCGGCGGAAAAAGAGGGCGTGCTGACGTGTCTTGAAGCGCGACTTGCATGCGGGGTGTTTGCTCCGGTAGCGCCCTTTATCGAACGGCTACTGCGAGACTACCCGGGGGACATCGGGGCTCTGGCCCCGCTGTATCTGCACTGCATTACGCTTGCGCCGGGTGAGGCGATGTTCCTGCGCGCCGGTACGCTACATGCCTATGTGAACGGTACGGCGGTAGAGGTCATGGCCAGTTCTGACAACGTGCTGCGTGCGGGCTTAACCCCCAAGAACATCAACGTGGCAGAGTTGGTGCGCTGTACGGTGTTTGACGAAACCCCAGCCGACCGCCTCAGGATGCATCCGCACCGGGAAGAGGGGATGCAGCAATACCCGATCCCGGTAACGGATTTTCGCTTTAGCGTCATTGAACATTGCGAGCAGCAAAGCATCCGGACAGACCGTGCGCAAATTCTGCTGGTGCTGAAGGGGAGTGCCACGCTCAGCCACGCCGAGGGTGCCACCATGACGCTGAACGCCGGTCAGTCTGCGTTCATCCCGGCGGTCACAACCTTATGGACGTTGACTCAGCGCGGGCAGTCTTGCCTGGTAAGCTGATGACGTAAGGCTTTCACTGCCGTGTGCAGGCAGTATGTCGGGCATAAAAAAGGCTGCTTATCGCAGCCTTTTTACATTTAGTTTTTCGGGAAGATCCACACGTGCTTTTCAGGCAGCGAAAGGTGGCAGTGCAGCGGGTCCCGGGCCTCGTGACCATAGGCGCGAATGACAAAATCATCCCCCGGCGTGCGGAACAGGTATTCCCAGCGGTCGCCGAGATACATGCTGGTCAGTAACGGGAGCGCCAGCTGGTTTTCACCCGGCCCCTCGACCACCGCCACGCGCTCGACGCGGATCACCGCGGTGGCATCTTCACCGCTTCGTACCCCTTCACCGGCCTGGCCCCACAGCACCCAGCCTTTGCCTTCGATACGCGCTTTACCGTCGCGTACTTCCGTTACCTTGCCGTGCAGGCGATTATTGCTGCCCATAAACTCAGCGGTAAACAGCGTTTTCGGCGAGCCGTACATCTCCTGCGGTGTGCCCTGTTGCTCGATTTTACCGTTGTTAAGCAG
This sequence comes from Enterobacter cloacae complex sp. 394I7, assembly GCF_057320345.1. NCBI lineage: Bacteria > Pseudomonadati > Pseudomonadota > Gammaproteobacteria > Enterobacterales > Enterobacteriaceae > Enterobacter > Enterobacter cloacae complex sp. 394I7. Next base: position 257,872 of record NZ_JBXWCR010000002.1, read on the forward strand.
CAGGATACGGTCGGAAATCGACATCGCCTCATTCTGGTCGTGCGTTACCATCAGCGCGGATAAGCCCAGCTTGATAATCAGCTCACGCAGGAATACGCGAGCCTCTTCGCGCAGCTTGGCGTCGAGGTTAGAGAGCGGTTCATCCAGTAAAATGACCGGCGGGTTGTAGACCAGCGCCCGGCCAATTGCCACGCGCTGCTGTTGTCCACCGGAGAGCTGGTGCGGGTGGCGTTTGCCCAGATGGCCCAGCCCGAGCTGGTCCAGCACGTCCTGTACGCGCTGCTGGATCTCTTTGGCCGGAACCTTGCGCAGCTTGAGCGGATAGGCCACGTTTTCAAAAACGGTTTTGTGCGGCCACAGCGCATACGACTGAAACACCAGGCCCAGGTTACGCTCTTCCGCCGGGATCTCGCTGCGCGGCGTGCCGTCATAGACTTTGTTTTTGCCAATGATAATCGAGCCCTGAGTCGGTTTTTCCAGGCCCGCCACCGCACGCAACAGGGTGGTTTTCCCGCTGCCGGAAGGCCCCAGCAGGGACACCACTTCGCCGCGGTTGAGGTTCATGGAGACCCCTTTTAAAACAGGATTGTCGCCGTAGGTCAGGTGCAGATCGTTAACCGCTAATTCAATCATGTATTTTGACTCCGAAACGAAGGGCAATGCCCAGACCTACCACCACCAGCAGGATGTTAATAAAAGAGAGCGCCGCCACAATATCAATAGCTCCCGCGGCCCAGAGGGATACCAGCATCGAGCCGATGGTTTCCGTGCCGGGTGAAAGCAGGTATACACCCGTTGAATATTCGCGTTCAAAAATCAGGAACATCAGCAGCCACGAACCGATAAGGCCGTAGCGGGAGAGCGGGATCGTGACATGGCGGGTAATCTGGCCACGCGTAGCCCCCGTACTGCGGGCGGCCTCTTCAAGCTCCGGCGCAACCTGCAGCAGGGTGGACGAGATGAGTCTCAGCCCGTAAGCCATCCAGACCACCGTATAGGCCAGCCAGACGCTGAATATGGTGCTGCGCAGTGAACGTAGCCAGACAATCAGGTTTTCACGCATCCAGTCGCTCCAGGCGAACCCGGAAAGCCAGCCCGATTTCAGCGAGTTATCCAGCCACATCGGCAGGAACAGGAACACCCAGAGAAAGGCCAGACCCGCGAGCAGGCCAGGCACGGCGCGCGGCACCAGGACGCTGTAATCCAGGAAACGCGTGGTATTGTCCGGTTTGCGGTGCATGGCGATACCGACAAACAGGTAGCACGCCACGGCCAGCGCGCCGCCAATGACCCCAATGGACATGGAGTTGACGATGGCGCGCAGCAGGTTCGGCTGCGCCCATATCGTGCGAAAAGTACTGAGGGAAAGCTCGTCCCACAGCGAAACGCCCACGCCCCAGTTTGAGATAAACGCGCGCAATACCACGCCGAGCAGGGGAACGCCGATCGTGACGGTAAGCCAGAAGGCGACCACCGCGCCCGCCACCCAGCGCCATTTACCCAGAGGTAAGGCCCGGGCCTGAGACGCTTTGCCTTTCATGGTCACGAAACGGTTGGCGGTGCGCATCAGGCGACGCTGCAGCATGACCAGCGGAATGGTGATACAGATAAGCACCACCGCAACCGCCGCCATCAGGTGGTAGGAAGGGGTACCAAGCTTGTTGGTCAGCTGGTACAGGTAGGTTGCCAGCACCATGTTGCCTTCCGGATCGCCGAGGACCAGCATCAGACCAAACACTTCAAGACCGAGGAAGAACAGCAGAACGATGGCGTACAAAATGGACGGTCGCACCATCGGCAGGCTGACCGAGGTCATCACCTGTAACGGCGACGCACCCGCGGTACGTGCGGCCTCTTCCACATCGGAACCGACGCTTCGCAGCGCGGACGAAATATAGAGATAGGCATGCGGAACATGCGTCAGGCCAGCAATGACCACGATGCTCGACATGTCGTAGATATTCCACGGTACGAAACCAATCAGCGCCTGCGCCCAGAGGGATAAAAAGCCCACCGGACCGGCGGCCACCACGTAGCCGAATCCCAGCACCATTGGCGACACGAAAACCGGCACGAGGATCAGCGGTTCAATCAGACGGCGGCCGGGCAGGTCGGTACGCACCATCAGAAAGGCCAGCACGCCCCCTAACGGAATGGCGATGATGACCAGCCCGAAAGCGAGAATAAAACCGCTTTTCAGCGCCTTATAGAAATCAGGGTCGGTGAAGATAAAACCAAATGATTCAAGGCTCCACTCTTTTGCCGGTGAAAAGAACGGTGCGGACAAGAAGCTCTGTATCACGATAAACGACAGCGGCGTGTAGATAACCAAGGCGGTTATCAACACGACAATACCGCGCGGCAGGCTTTGCCACTTTCTGCGTAATGTATTCATGGGGTATCCCTGGTGTTGCAGCCCAGCAAAACGAACTCAGGTAACAGGAGCGCGACGGCCCGCGTCGCGCTCAGACGCTTATTTGGCGGCGGCGGTACGCCACTGTTTGATGTACTCCAGGCGTTTTTTCGGCTGCAGATACTCCAGCAGGCTTTCATCAACCGGAATAGGTTTCAGCGCATTGCCGAGCACTTTCGTCAGGCCGTCGATATCATTTTTGCCGTCGATATCGTTACGAATGGACGGGATATCCGCCTGGCTTGCCAGAATACTTTGTCCTTTTTCAGACAGGACGTAGTCCAGCCACAGTTTCGCGGCATTGCTGTTTTGCGCCTGCTGGCTGATGAACGACACGCGTGATAACACCAGGGTGTAATCTTTTGGATAGGCGATCCCCAGCGACGGATCGTTCTTCGCACGCGCTTCCGCGTAGGATCCGAGGATATTAAAACCGATCAGGTTTTCCCCTGATGACACCCTCTCCATCATGGTGCCGGTTGAAGACTGAACGGCTAAGCCCCCTTTGGCGATATCGGCCAGGGTTTTGAAGTAGTTAGGATCGGCCTTGTGATCCTGCACCGAGAGCATAAAGCCCAGACCCGATTTTTCGATGTCGTAGGTGGTGACTTTGCTCTTGAATTTATCCGTCTGGCTGGCAATAAGCTTAGCCAGCGCCGCATGGGAATCAGGCACGTCGCCCGCCGGGATCAGCCGTTTGTTGTAGATAAACACGACGGGCTCATAGGTGGTGCCGTAGGCTTTATCTTTCCAGACCGCCCATTTCGGCAGCTGGCTTTGCTCCGGTGATTTGTACTCCATGGCGTAGTCGGTGGCGAGCTTTAGCCCGGTGTCCATGGAGGAGCTCCAGACCACATCGCCGCTACCGCCACCCGAGGCCTGTTCGCTGATAAAACGGTTGTACAGCTCGGTGCTGTTCATGTCGTTATATTCAACTTTGATGCCCGGATAGGTTTTTTCGAAGCCCTCAATCAGCGGCCCGGCAGCTTTGGTGTCGGTGGTGGAGTAGATCACCACTTTGCCCTCTTTGGTCGCGGCATCGACCATTTTTTGATAGTCAGCAGGGTAGCCCTGCGGCAAAGCAGACAGTGCGGAAGCAGAACACAGTACGGTAGCGGTAATCAGAGAAATTCGGAAAATGTTCGACATTATAGTTAACCTTTTAGTTACATTTGAGGAACTAATTGTCAACATAGCGCATGGCTCCGCGCCGACAATAGGGGGGCGCGGGTTGCGGTTCCGAAGTGTGATTGTCGGCGTCGTTTCAGCAATTAACACCATAAAATCCGCGACGCTTAGCAAACGAACGGTTACGGATTACGTTTTCTCTGCCGCTTTGCGGTAAAGCCTTCTGGGATGTCCGATATTGCCATACAGCATTTCGATGCTGATTAACCCACTTTCCACGCAGTATTCCAGATAACGGCGGCCCGTGGTTTTGCTGATCCCGACGTATTCCACCACCTCTTCCACCGACATTGTTTTTTCGGGGTGTTCCGCAAATAAACGCTTAATACGGTCCAGGGTGTGGGGCTCAATACCCTTTGTGGACGGGGTCTGCGAGGTGTCCGCGGCGGGGAGGTTAAACAGGCGATCCAGCGCATGCTGGTCGACAACCTTCACCTGCTGCACGGTGTGGATGAAACGCATAAAACGCTCCAGCGAGGCGTGCAGACGCTGGAAAAAAACGGGCTTAATCAGGTAGTCAAACGCGCCGCTGCGCATGGCATGGCTACAGGTCTGCATATCGCTGGCTGCGGTGATAAAGATCACCGAGCATTCATAGCTTTTCAGGAGCGGGTTATCGATTAACGCCACGCCTTTACCGTCCGGGAGATAATTGTCCAGCAGTATCAGCCTCGGCTGATACTGGCGTATCAGGTTACACGCCTGCTCAATCGACGCGGCAATGCCCACCACGCGCAAATGGAAATTTTGCTCGATATACTCGCGATGCAGTTCCGCCAGGTGCGGCTCATCCTCAACAATCACAACATCAAGTGCTCGGGTCGTGGTCATGCGTTAGCCCTGTCGAACGGGGAGTGGATTGGGAATAAACACAGAGAATATCGTGCCTTGAGGAGCGTTATCCGTTATCTCAATGCTGCCGCCCGCCTTGTTGATATAGCCTGCCACCAGAAACAGGCCAATACCGTGCTCTGTGCCCACAATGTCGTTCTCGCTTTCCGGCTTGCTGCTGAATCCCTGGCGGAAAAGATGCGGTTTCATCGCTTCATCCACCCCGCAACCCCGATCGGCCACCTCTATCAGCAACTCCTGGTTGCGATCGGAAATGTAAAGCTCAACAGCTGCGGGAACCGGGGCTTTCAGGGTGGCGTCAACGGCGTTATCCAGCAGGTTGCCAATCACCGACACCAGCTCCGTTTCCGTGATGCTGGCAGGCATGCGGGTGAGCTGGCAGGCGGGATCAAATTGCAGTTCAACGCCCTTTTCCCGGGCGCTGACATATTTCCCTAGCAGCAATCCGCACAGGGCCGGCGAGACAAAATGGGCTGAGACGAAGTCCAGCACGCGCTGCGCCCCTTCTGACTGTGCCTGGATATAACGGATCGCCTCGTCATAGTGTTTCATCTGCAGCAACCCCACCAGCGTGGCGGTCCAGTTCAGCTGTTCATGACGCATAATGCGCAGGTTATCCGCATAGCGTTTAATCTGGCTTAGCTGGCTGCTGAGAGTGTTGATATCATTCTTGTCGCGAAAGCTATAAACCCAACCGCTTTCAACACCAGGTTCAACCTCAATCGCCACGCGGTTCACAATCACCTCGCGCTGGTTAAGCACCGCAATCTGGTCGTGGCTGCCGCGGCTAACCGAGGCGTAGCGCTGAGATAAAAAACCGGGGGACGTTTGCAGAACGTCTTCCAGCGGTTTGCCGATAAGCGCTTTCTCACTTTGATGAATATCCAGCATCTCTCTGGCGGCACGGTTAATTAAAATCAGCTGCTTTTCTTCATTGACGGCAAATACCCCTTCATACATTGCTTCCAGGAGCGCGCGTTGCTGTAAGACCAGTTGCGCAATATCTTTTGGCTCAAGGCGGAACATCTGCTTTTTAAGATTGCGGGTAAACAACCAGGAAAAAATAAACAGTAACAGCAACAGACCCATACCGTATAACCCGGACTGCCAGAGAATACGCGCATTGATATTCGCAATGTACGACGTCAAATAACCGACCGAGACAATCCCAATCACCTGATGCTGCGCATTAAAGATGGGCGCTTTGCTGCGCAGTGAAACCCCAATCCCACCCTTACGCACCGAAATAATCGTTTTACCTTGTAATACCTGCGCATTATCCCCGCCGATCATCGGTAAATTGATGCGTTCCGGTGATTCTGAATGATAGAGATGCTGTTCCCGGGTATCGCCAATGACAATATAACTGGCATCACTTTCGGCCCGTATAGGCTGAATTAAACGGGCGATGGCGGGGATATTTCTGGCCGCGACGTTTTCCGCCAGACCCGGCATCAACGCGATTTCGCTGGCCTGAACCCGGGCGCGCTGGCCGAGATCGTGATGCAATTGCCGGTCAATAAAATGAAACAGGATGGTTCCCAGCAGAACTAACAGCAGGCAGGAGAAGCACACCAGCGCTAAAAAAAGTTTTACCTGAAAAGAGAGTCTGCGTTTCATACGACCTGATGCGGGGAGTCTGATTAGAGCGGTCTGCGCAGACTGACATGAGGAAATGGGGGATGCAATCTGGCGAAAACAGAGTTGTGACCTGGCTTTTCGTTTTGGGGGTTATAGCTATCAGGATCGCGTAAGGCTATGCTTCATTCAGCACCCGAATAATTACAGAGGCAATGTTGTGGATAAAGCGCTACTGGATGCAGGCTACCGGGCCTATACCGGAGAGAAAATTGACGTTTACTTCAACACCGCGATCTGCAAACACTCAGGAAATTGCGTGCGCGGGAGCGCTAAGCTCTTCAACCTGAAACGTAAACCGTGGATTATACCGGATGAAGTGGACGTCGAAACGGTTGTACATGTGATTGATACCTGCCCGAGCGGTGCGCTGAAGTATCGCCAAAAATAAGCGAGGAACCATGGATATTCTGGAAGGCCATAACAAGTTTTACGTCAACGATGCTGACGGTAACCAGGTTGCAGAGATTGTCTTCGTACCGACCGGTGAACATCTGAGCATTATCGAGCACACCGATGTGGATCCGAGCCTGAAAGGGCAAGGTGTGGGTAAACAGCTGGTAGCAAAAGTGGTCGCGAAGATGCGCGGTGAAAATCGAAAAATTATCCCGCTATGCCCGTTTGCCAAACATGAGTTTGATAATACACGGGAATATGACGATATTCGGGCGTAGAAACACACCGGCAATGGCCGGTGTTTTTTCATCTGATCTGTTCAAACAGCAGCACCACCGCAATCACTACCATCATTCCCCCTGATGCTCTGCTCACCAGACGCGCGGCCTGCGGGCGGGTGGCCAGGATGGCTTTTGAACCGTATCCCACCAGCAGATAGACCAGCGTACAGGTGATGAGGTGTAGCAAGCCCAGCGCGGACATCTGCATCGCAACCGACCAGCTTCCCTTCGGGTCAGTAAATTGTGGAAGCAGGGCCAGGAACAGCAAAAAAACTTTCGGGTTAAGGCCGCTGATACATAATCCCTTCACCGCCCACTGTTTCCAGTTTGCCGCCGAGGTCGTGGCGCTTTCCGGTGCGCCAGGAGCGCGTAACAGTGAGATACCAAGCCACAGCAAGTAAAGTGCTCCCGCTATTGTCAGCCCGGATAATGCCAGCGGATGTTGCGCCATCATGACGCCCACGCCCGCGACCACAATCAGTGTCGCCAGCAGATGCCCGGACATGAGGCCCATCACTGCGGGTACCACGCGCCGCCCGTGGATGCCGGCGCTAATGGCGTAAGCCCAGTCGGCGCCCGGCGTCATGATGAGCAGGAAAGACACCACCCAAAACCCAGCCACAATACTCATTTCCATCGTCTGTAAAACTCCAGAATTTCACCCGTCAACAGAGAGAAAGCATATCGGTATCCGGACGAAATGAGTTTTCAATGTTATGCTCAAAAGACGGTGAAATTGACAAAATCTTCCACATGGACAGCATCGATCGAAAAATTCTTGCGCAGTTGCAGGCGGATGGCCGTTTATCTCTTACGGAGCTGGCTGAACGGGTGAACCTGAGCCTCTCGCCGTGTCACCGGCGCGTGCGGGCACTGGAGCAGAGCGGGGCCATTACGGGATACCGGGCCAGTCTCGATCCCGCCAAAATGGGGTTTAACTTTCTGGCGATCGTGTTTGCAACGCTGAAAGAGGGCGACAGAAAGGCGGTGAGCGCCTTTGAGGAGGCGGTGGAAGAGATCCCGCAAATTGTGCTGGCGCAGCGTTTGTTTGGCGATCCTGATTATCTGATGCACGTCGTGACCCGCGACCTGCCGGCTTTTCAGAAACTCTATGATGAGAAGCTCTCTGCGATGCCCGGCGTTCAGCATCTTCGCTCAACGCTGGTCATGAAAACGGTCGTGCAGGACAGGCCGTTTCCGCTCGACATCTCAGGGCGTGACGAATAACGCGCCCGGCAGAACGCCGGGCGCAGGGGCGTTTAGCCTACAAACATCACTGACACGCACAGTACGCCAACGATCAGCGTCAGCAGGTTGCCGACAGATCGGTACGGTTTCAGGGACGGGATCAGGTACGTCGACAGCGTCGGCATGATAAACAGGATCATGGCGATAAGCGGACCGCTGATGGCATAAATCATCGAAATGGCATTCGGATTAATGCAGCACACCGCAAAGGTGATTAACGATACCCCCATGATGGAGATCGCGCGGTTAAAGGCGCGGCTCTTTTTCACGCCCACCTGGTTCAGCGATGACTTCACAATCTCCGTCGCCCCTTCGATCACCCCAAAATAGGTGCCGAGGAACGATTTCGACATGGCGATAATCGCCACAATAATCCCGGAAATCCCCAGCCATGCCGGAGAAGAGGGCATCATCGACAGCGCCGACAGAATGGTTACCCCTTCCTCTTTTGCCGAAACGATATAGGACGGTGGAATAGAGAGCAGGCAGCTGAACACGAAGAACAGCACGCTCAGGCAGATAATCAGGTACGCCACCTTCATGATTTTCTTGCACTTGTCCATGGCGGCGTCGCCAAACTTCTCACGGCGGTCAACGGCAAACGTCGAGATAATCGGCGTATGGCTGAAAGCGAATACCATCACCGGGATCGAAATCCATACCTGATGCAGCGTATGGCGGTCAAATGCCATCTGGCTTGTGAGCAGCGCGGGTTGCCAGCTTCCGGTCAGATAGAGCGAGACAAACAGAAAGTAGGCGATCAGCGGAAACACCAGGAAGCCCATCACTTTTATGGTGATATGCCGTCCCATCAGGAAGATCAGATTTAACACCAGCACCACGCCAAAACTGACCAGCACGCGAACGGCGGTATCTACTGTCATGTGTTTTGCCAGCTGCTCAGTTAACGAGTTAGTGATGGCCACTGCATAAATCTGCACCACCACGAAGAAGGCGATGAAATAGAGCGTGGTAATCAGGTTGCCTATCTTCCTGCCGTAATAATGGGAGACGGCGCCGGTGATCCCTTCATTGCCTTTTGTTTTCGACGACAGGATGAATTGGGCCAGCGCGCGGTGCGGCCAGTAGGTTAATGGGTAGGCCACAAGGGCAGTGATAAACAGGACGATAGCGCCTGCGGAGCCCAGCTGAATGGGCAAGAACAGCGTTCCTGCGCCCACGGCCGTGCCATAGAGAGCGAAACTCCAGAGAGTCTCATCTTTTGACCAAATTTTCGACATTAGAGCAACGTATCAACTATCAAACCAACAGAATGGAGCGCAATTTACCATAATTATGGGTTGAGAGCGCAGTTGCTTCGAAGGAGTTTGGCCGGAGCGGGCGTCCGGCCAGAGGGAATTAGCCTGCGAGGGCGCGTCGCTGCTGGCGACGTTTAAGGAATTTCTCGCGCAGCGTATCGTAAGTCCAGTTATAGAACATGGTGTACGGCAGGAAGAACAGGAAGAAACCAATTTCCAGTGTGAATGCCTGCAGCAGCGTGACGCCCAGCACCGCGGCGACTATCGACACGCCGATCACAATAAACCCGCACTCGAATCCCAGCGCATGCAGTGCGCGGATTTTTGCCGTGCGTGTGATGCGGTGAACCGGCCAGAAACGGTCGAAGCCGACGTTATAGATAATGTTCCAGAGCATGGCCGTGGTTGCCAGGATAATGGTCAACCCACCCATCTCCACCACGGAACGTTGCATAAGCCACGCCGCCGTCGGGGCGAGGATCGCCGTGGCAATCCCTTCGAAACAGACGGCATGAAAGATCCGCTCCGGCAGTTTACGTTGGAGTGCATCCTGATGTTGCATAGTTTTAGACCTCGTGAATACGCATTTTGGCGTTGATGCGGCCTATTGTTATCGCTAAAGGTGATATATTAAAGATGGTATCCATCGAAAAAGTAGATAGTGCATGCGTTATTCTCCTGAAGCCCTTACCGCATTCGTTGAGACCGTCGCGGCGGGCTCTTTTTCTGCCGCCGCGCGTCGGTTACGTAAAAGCCAGTCGACCGTGAGCACATCCATCGCCAATCTTGAAGCCGATCTGGGCTTTGATCTGTTTGACCGTTCGGCCCGTCAGCCGGTGTTAACCGCGCAGGGCGAACAGGTGCTGGGTTATGTGCAGGCGATCCTCGCGGCCAGCACGCGGCTTGACGAGCTGGCGGTGTCGTTAACGGCACAAACGGAGGCGCGCCTGACGTTTGTTCTTTCCGATACCCTCAACCCGGACGTGCTGGAAGACCTGATGAACCAGTTCGACCAGCGCTTTCCCCATACCGAATTTGAGTGCCTGATTGGCGAGGAAGAGGACGTTATCGATCTGCTGCAGAAGTCGCGTGCGCAGGTTGGTCTCACGGAAGCGCGTGACAGTTATCCGACCGATATTGGTTTTACCCGGTTGCCGATACAGACCCGGATGGCAATCTATGTCGCGACCAACCATCCTCTGGCCGGGCAGCAAGTAATCCAGGCCGATGAGCTGCACGGCTGGCGGGAATTGCGGCTCAGCACCTATCTGGAGCGGGAGGCAACGCTCGTACGCGGACCCGTCTGGTCGGCACCCAACTACCTGTTACTGCTGAGTATGGCCGTGCAGGGATTTGGCTGGTGCGTGCTGCCGTGCGCGCTGGTGGATGAATTTGCCGCCGCGAAATCGCTGGTGCAGCTGAATGTCCCCGGCTGGCCACGGGCGATCGGTATCGATCTGCTCTGGAATAAACGATCCCCGCCCGGCGTTGCCGGAAGCTGGCTGCGGCAGTATCTGCAGGATGCGCGCTAATCCTTGTGATTAAACTCACTATTTTTAAACAATTAAGATAATTGCCAATAACAATCCACTACTATCGTCATGTCATTTAACACAGAGGTTGTGATGAAAGATGTCGTTATAGTGGGTGCGTTGCGTACGGCTATCGGCTGTTTTCAGGGGGCGCTTGCACGCCACTCGGCTGTTGATTTGGGCAGCGTAGTGGTAAAAGCGCTGGTGGAACGCAGCGGGATTGCAGCACATGAAATTGATGAGGTGATCCTGGGACAGGTGCTGACCGCCGGTGCCGGGCAAAACCCTGCCCGTCAGGCGGCGCTCAAGGGCGGCCTGCCCAATACCGTCTCCGCTATCACCATCAACGACGTCTGTGGCTCAGGGTTAAAAGCGCTGCATCTGGCGACGCAGGCCATTCAGTGTGGTGAAGCGGATGTCGTGATTGCCGGCGGACAAGAAAATATGAGCCGGGCACCACACGTGCTGACCGACAGCCGTACCGGCGCGCAGCTGGGCAACAGCCAGTTGCTCGACAGTCTGGTGCATGACGGTCTGTGGGATGCATTCAATGACTATCATATGGGCGTGACGGCGGAAAATCTGGCACGTGAGTATGGTATCAGCCGTGAGTTGCAGGACGCTTACGCGTTAAGCTCGCAGCAAAAAGCGCGCGCGGCGATTGATGCCGGGCGCTTTCGGGATGAAATCGTCCCGGTCAGCACGCAGCGTCAGAACGGTGAGGTTGCCGTGGTGGATACCGATGAGCAGCCGCGCACCGACGCCAGCGCTGAAGGGCTGGCGAGGCTCAATCCTGCGTTTGAAACTCAGGGCTCAGTGACGGCGGGAAACGCCTCCTCCATTAATGATGGCGCTGCGGCCGTGATGATGATGAGTGAAAGCAAAGCCCTCGAGCTGGATCTGCCCGTCCTGGCCCGCATTAAGGCATTTGCCAGCGTGGGTGTTGATCCTGCGTTAATGGGTATCGCCCCGGTTTATGCTACCCGTCGCTGTCTGGAACGCGCGGGGTGGCAGCTCTCTGATGTGGATCTGATTGAAGTCAACGAGGCCTTCGCCGCACAGGCAATCTCGGTTGGCAAAATGCTGGAATGGGATCCCCTGCGGGTGAATGTGAACGGTGGGGCAATCGCACTGGGTCATCCTATCGGCGCGTCCGGTTGTCGAATTCTGGTATCGCTGGTGCATGAGATGAAAAAGCGCAATGCCCGCAAAGGCATTGCGACGCTCTGTATCGGTGGTGGACAAGGTGTCGCCCTCGCCATTGAACGCTAAAATCCGCCCGCATAAAAGAGCCTCCCTTCAGGAGGTTTTTTTTTACATAACGTATGACGAATTAACCGTTATTAGCACATTCTCACTCTGTTATTGAATAATTACGGCCTTAATTATTATCGTTGTTAACGTCTTAGTGTGATCCTCCTCCGGTAATTTCACGTTAATACACCCTGTTTGTTGATGGGTGTCACGTCCATCTTTGCCAAAAAAAATGAAACAAATAATTACGATCTTTGTCACTAAAATAATGTTCTTTAAAAAATAAACTGCAGTTTCATAAATAAGAAACATTATTTCAGTTGAGGGTTTTTTCATGTTTAAGAAATCTCTGGTCCTTACTTCCTTTATCGGTACGTCCTTCATGGCTCAGGCCGTTACCGTCGATCTGCGCCATGAATATATCGACAGTGGTGCCAATGCTGACCGTGTCTCGGTCTCACATCGCTTTGCTAACGGGGTCGGTTTTTCTGTTGAAGCTAAATGGAAATCCGGTGGTGATAAAGCCGATCAGCCGTTTGCGGATGTGGTGGGTAACGGGCATGAAGATCAAATTAGCTGGCGCTGGAAAGCGACTGAGAATATTGCACTGACGCCGGCGTTTACCCTTGAAAGTAACGACAGCCGCACAATATATAAACCGAATCTGCATCTGCAATATAGTTTCGACAACGGCTTCTACGTTGCCGCGCGTTATCGTTATGAATATACCCGCTACCCGTCAAGCTCGAATAAAGATGACGACAAAGTTAACCGTGGTGATGCCTGGGTTGGCTGGGTAATGGGTGACTGGCGTACCGAACTCAATTATGTTTATGCGAAGAGTTCTGAAGGTATGGTTCGTAATAATAACAAAGATTATTCCAACGAATATAACGCCAAGCTGGCGTATAAATGGGATAAAAACTGGGCACCGTATGTTGAAGTGGGTAACATCGGCGTGAAAGACACCGATGAACGCCAGACCCGCCTTCGTTTAGGCGTGGCCTATTCTTTCTGATATCACGTTATTCCGCTGAACATTGCCGGGTAGCGCCAGTGCCTACCCGGCTTACTCATGCCTGATAAGCGCCGCCCAACGGGCAAAAGCCCACTGAAAAAAAAGCCCTCCGAAACGGAGGGCAAGGCCAGTTACAGAAACACAAACTCAAATCATGCATGCAACATTTCAGGTTGCTCAGGAAGTTTCGCGATATAGAGGGCGGGTTGACCGTCTTTATCGGAACTGAACAGCACCGCTTTCTCGTCCGGAGTAAAGGAGGGATGCGGGTGGGTGACCTGGCGGCTATTTGCCACCGTTGCCCAGGAGGTGTCGTGACGGGCAATGCGGAAGTAGCTTTTTTTCGCCACGTCAAAGGCGTACAGATAAGGATCGTTATCAATGGTGTAACCGTGCGTATCCTTCACATCAACCGGCGTGCCTGAACCGTCGCCCACCAGCAGGGAGCCGTCAACGTTGCTCATCAGATGGGAACAGGCGGGCATTGGCATGACTGCGTCATTGACGCCCGTATCCGGATTGAAGCTGCAGATGGTGCGGCCCTTTTGGCCCTTCAGATAAGAGACATACACAAGGGCAGAACCGTTCGGCACCCAGAATTCATGGGTACAGCTTTCGCCTTCCGCATGCGTTTTCACTTTGCGCACGTGCGTACCATCTTCGTTGACCAGCCACATGCGGGCGTCGACCAGGTCGTGCGGCCCTTCATGGCAAAACGCGACCGTGTTGTCATCGAACGGACGATAGATAGGGTGGCCAAGCCAGTTTTTCTCTTCGTGGATTGTGGTGCTTAAACCGGTTTTCAGATCCACCCGCAGCAGTCGACAGTGCGGCCCCTTATGGAAGAAGTCGTGGAAAATTTTCCAGTCGTTGAGCGGCGTCCAGTCACGTCGGGCGATTTCTATCCCAACCAGTTTGGTGCAGTCGCTGTTGGCGACCCAGGTACCGTAACCGACCCAGTCATCAGGGACACGGTACACCTCGCGTTCTACCAGGGTATGGAGATCTACCTCCAGCAGCGTGCGGTCGTTCTTCACATAGTAGAAGGATTTATCATCCGGAGAGAGGAACCCGCCAAAGGTATTATCCCCCGCGCCTTCCGTCAGCTGTACCGCTTCGGCCTTCTGCAGATCCAGCAGGTAGTAGTTCCAGTGACCGTCAAACGCCCCTGCGAACAGCAGGTGGCTGCCATCATTAAAGAAGCACTTCTGGTAGAAGTAGTTGCGGTGACAGGTCACGTCGGGTGGGGTCAGGCGGGTGAATTCCACGCCTGTATCCGGATCGTGGCTGACCTCGTAGTTCAGCTTGACCCGCATACCTTTAGCCATAATGCACTCCTTTGATCGATAAAAGTAGATTAAAAAGTGAGTATTAAATTATCAAAACAATGTTTCATTATGTGTGACTGATGGCGCACTTTGTCTGTTTCATTGGCGAGATTAATGTCTGGCTCTCTTTATCGTGATCCGAACGCCATTTCTGGTATAAACAAACAGAAAAAATGAAACGTTGTTTTAAATGTAATTGAAAACCCCCTTCTCTGGGGCTAGACTGTGCTCATCATGAAAACGGAACGTCGTTTCGTTAATTTTCTGCCTGCGGGCACGATCATTTCTGGAGGTTACGGTGGACGTCAGACAAAGCATCCACAGTGCGCACGCCAAAACGCTGGATACTCAGGGGCTGCGCAATGAGTTTTTAGTCGAGCAGGTGTTCGAGGCCGATAAGTACACCATGGTCTACAGCCATATCGACCGTATTATCGTTGGCGGGATTATGCCAGTGACGCAGACCGTCCCCGTGGGTGGAGAAGTGGGTAAACAGCTTGGTGTGAGCTATTTCCTTGAGCGTCGCGAGCTGGGCGTGATTAACATCGGTGGCCCCGGCACCATTACCGTAGACGGACAGTGCTATGAGATAGGTCATCGCGACGCGTTGTATGTCGGTAAAGGGGCGAAAGAGGTCGTGTTCGCCAGCATCGACAGCGGTAAACCGGCGAAGTTTTACTACAACTGTGCGCCCGCACATACCCCGTATCCCACCAAAAAAGTGACCCCGGCGGATGTCGCCCCGGTGACGCTGGGTGACAACCTCACCAGCAACCGTCGCACCATCAATAAATACTTTGTTCCGGATGTGCTGGAAACCTGCCAGCTCAGCATGGGGCTGACCGAGCTTGCTCCGGGCAACCTGTGGAACACCATGCCGTGCCATACCCACGAGCGCCGTATGGAAGTGTATTTCTACTTCAACATGGACGAGGACGCCTGCGTGTTCCACATGATGGGGCAACCGCAGGAAACGCGCCATATCGTGATGCATAACGAGCAGGCGGTGATTTCGCCGAGCTGGTCTATTCATTCGGGCGTAGGCACGAAAGCGTACACCTTCATCTGGGGTATGGTCGGTGAAAACCAGGTCTTTGATGACATGGACCACGTCGCGGTTAACGATCTGCGCTAGCCGCAGGCAGTTAAGCATAAACCTGCCTGTTGGTGACAGGCGTTGAAAGATTAAGGAACAAACATGATTCTGGATGCATTTTCTCTGCAGGGTAAAGTGGCTGTGGTGTCCGGTTGTGACACCGGACTGGGCCAGGGTATGGCGTTAGGGCTGGCGGAAGCGGGCTGCGATATCGTCGGGATTAACATTGTTGAGCCTACTGAAACCATCGAGCGCGTCACCGCGCTGGGGCGTCGTTTTCTGAGCCTGACCGCCGATCTGCGTAAAATTGACGCCATCCCTGAACTGCTGGATCGCGCGGTGGCGGAATTCGGCCATATCGACATTCTGGTGAACAATGCCGGACTGATTCGCCGTGAAGACGCGATTAATTTCAGCGAGCGCGACTGGGACGACGTGATGAACCTGAACATTAAGAGCGTGTTCTTTATGTCCCAGGCGGCGGCGAAACACTTCATTGCCCAGGGGAAAGGCGGCAAGATCATTAATATCGCCTCTATGCTCTCCTTCCAGGGCGGTATCCGCGTGCCGTCTTATACCGCATCCAAGAGCGCGGTGATGGGCGTTACCCGTCTGCTGGCAAACGAGTGGGCGAAGCACAACATCAACGTCAACGCGATTGCGCCGGGGTACATGGCGACGAATAACACTCAGCAGTTGCGTGCTGACGAACAGCGTAGCGCGGAAATCCTCGACCGTATCCCGGCGGGCCGCTGGGGCCTTCCGGACGATCTTAAGGGGCCGATCGTGTTCCTGGCCTCTCCGGCATCCGATTACATCAACGGCTATACCGTGGCGGTCGATGGCGGCTGGCTGGCGCGTTAATTGCGTATTCCGTCTTAAACCTCTGCCGGTGGGTGGAGGTTTTTTTTGCTCAAAAATTGCCATTATCCATATGGCTCAAGACGAAAAATCCATACTAAAAAATCATAAATGATATGCATCACAGTTTTATTGCTTAAAAATTAAATGATTAATAAAAACTGGCGGTATTTCATCGTTAGTTGAAATTGTAATGTCCATCACAGAACGCTATGCCACAGCGAAATAATCCATATCTTCGCGAATTACGGCCTGACACTTTTCCGCGCTATCTCGTAATTTCAGTTAACGAATTTCGCTGTTCAGGCAGGAAAATATGACATCTATAAATGACTCTACCCTTATGCCCGCCGCGTTGCGTGATACCCGACGCATGAATCAGTTTGTCTCCATCGCGGCTGCAGTGGCCGGTTTACTGTTCGGTCTGGATATTGGCGTGATCGCCGGGGCGCTGCCCTTTATCACCGATCACTTTACGTTGAGTAACCGCCTGCAGGAGTGGGTGGTCAGCAGCATGATGCTGGGTGCGGCCATCGGCGCACTGTTTAACGGCTGGCTTTCGTTCCGCCTCGGGCGAAAATACAGCCTGATGGTGGGGGCGATTCTGTTTGTCGCCGGCTCTATTGGGTCAGCATTTGCCACGAACGTGGAAATGCTGCTGCTCTCCCGCGTGCTGCTCGGCGTGGCGGTGGGGATTGCCTCTTACACTGCGCCGTTGTACCTCTCCGAAATGGCGAGCGAGAACGTGCGCGGCAAGATGATCAGTATGTACCAGCTGATGGTGACGCTGGGTATCGTGCTGGCGTTTCTGTCTGACACTTATTTCAGCTACAGCGGCAACTGGCGCGCGATGCTGGGCGTACTGGCGCTCCCGGCGCTGGTGTTGATTGTTCTGGTGATTTTCCTGCCAAACAGTCCGCGCTGGCTGGCGCAAAAGGGCCGTCATGTGGAAGCGGAAGAGGTGCTGCGGATGCTGCGTGATACCTCAGAAAAAGCACGTGAAGAGCTGAACGAGATCCGCGAAAGCCTGAAGCTGAAGCAGGGGGGCTGGGCGCTGTTTAAGATCAACCGCAACGTACGTCGCGCGGTGTTCCTCGGCATGTTGCTGCAGGCGATGCAGCAGTTCACCGGGATGAACATCATCATGTACTACGCGCCACGTATCTTCAAAATGGCGGGGTTCACCACCACGGAACAACAAATGGTTGCCACGCTGGTGGTGGGGCTGACCTTTATGTTCGCCACCTTTATCGCGGTGTTCACCGTGGATAAAGCCGGACGTAAACCGGCACTCAAGATTGGCTTTAGCGTCATGGCGCTCGGTACGCTGATCCTTGGCTACTGCCTGATGCAGTTTGATAACGGCACGGCCTCAAGCGGTCTTTCCTGGCTCTCTGTTGGCATGACCATGATGTGTATTGCCGGATATGCGATGAGCGCTGCGCCCGTCGTGTGGATCCTGTGTTCCGAAATTCAGCCGCTCAAATGCCGCGACTTTGGTATCACCTGTTCCACGACCACCAACTGGGTGTCGAACATGATCATCGGCGCGACCTTCCTGACGCTGCTGGATTCAATTGGCGCGGCAGGAACCTTCTGGCTCTATACGGTTCTCAACGTCGCGTTTATCGGGGTCACGTTCTGGCTGATCCCTGAAACCAAAGGCGTCACGCTGGAGCATATCGAGCGCAGGCTGATGTCCGGCGAGAAGCTGCGTAATATTGGCGTGTAGTCTGTTGCCGGGTGGCGAAGAGGCCACCCGGTTTTTCGTTAGCGCATAGCGCGTTTCAGAATACGTTCAGCCTGACGCTGGAAGTCAGCGGCGGTCTCTTCCACGGATTTCTGTCCATAATCGATGTACTGCAGAGAGGTGCCGAACTGGGCCACAATCTGCGGATCGTCAAAGTAAGGTGACACGGAAAGTTTGGCCGGCAGAGACTGCGCCAGACGCAGCCCCGCGACCGACGGATCGCTCTCTTTGATGGTGCCGTCTTCGGTCAGGAACTGCACCGCGGCTTTACTCAGCGGCACGCCACGCTCCAGACCCAGCGTATCTACTCCCTCTTTGCTGTTCAGCAGGAAGTTAATCAGTTTCGCCGCCGCTTCCGGGTTTTTGGTGGATTTACCAATCGAGAGCATCTGCGCCGGTTTGAAGAAAAGGCCCGCATCGGTTGCGCCCGGCAGCATCGGGTAACTGCCCAGCACCAGTTTTGCCGGTGGCTTCAGGTTGTCGGAATACTTGTTGATGGTGGAGTTCCACATGTAGGTTCCCGCCCATTCTCCCTGGATCCACGGCTTCATCTCATACATGTTGCTCTTACCAAACGACGCATAGTATTTGGTGTCCGGCATGACGTGGCTATCCACCAGCGTTTTGTAGGTCTGGAAGAATTCCACCCACTGCGCTTTGCTGTAAGCGAACTTCTTGGTTTTCTCGTCCACGGCAGGGATGTTGTACTTCTGAATCATGTACGAGTTCAGCAGCGCCAGCGTGTCCTGATGCTCCAGCACGACCGGGTAGTACTGCTTGCCGAGTTTACTCTCGAAGGTTTTACCCGCCGCCATCAGCTCGTCCCAGGTTTTCGGGTATGCAATACCGGCTTTTTTCCAGGTCTCGTCGTTGAAGTAGAACACGCGTGCGGTGACGGAGATCGGAATGCCGTTCAGCTTGCCGTTGATGGTGGTGGACTGAAGTTCTTTGGGATCGAACTGGGTCAGGTCGATCACGTCTTTCATTTTGTTCAGGTCGTAGAACCCGTCGCCGGTTTTCGAGAAGATTGGCAGCCAGTTCCAGTTGGTCTGCATCACATCCGGCTCGGTGCCGCCCGCAATTTGAGTGGTCAGGCGGGAGAGGTGCCCATCCCAGCCGGTGTACTCTGCTTTAACGTTGATATCCGGGTTCTGCTTATGGAATTCCTCCAGCGCTTTCAACGTCACCTGATGGCGGCCATTACCGCCCCACCAGGACATGCGTAATTCGACATCTTGCGCCATCGATGGCAAAGCGGTAAGGCCCAGCGTCGCGGAGATTGCTGCGCTTAAAAGCACTTTTTTCATTTTTATAAACTCCATCAGAGAGAGAGGTTCTGTTCAGTTTTTGCGTCAAAAATATGACATTTATTCATATCAAATCTGAAATACACCTTGCGATGAAGGCCTTTATCAATCATTGGCTTAGCTTCATCGGAAGGAATTCTGGCGGTCAGTTCGTAGTCCGCAACCTTCAGATAGACGAAGAATTCGTGGCCCATGTTTTCCACGCGAACCATTTCGCCACTGCAGCCCCCGTCAACGAATGGTGCGTCGGAGAGGGAAACGAATTCCGGACGTACGCCGTAGTAAATGGCCTGCCCGGCATAAGCGGAGACTTTCTCCTGCATCCCGGCGTTCAGCGGCATGGTTTCATTGCCGATGGCGATGTGCAGTTTCCCGGCGTTTTCCACCAGCTGGCTTTGACGAATGTTCATCTCCGGCGCGCCGATAAAGCCTGCCACGAACATGTTTTTCGGCTTGTGGTAGAGGTTGTCCGGGGTATCAACCTGCATGATGTGGCCGAGTTTCATCACGCAGATGCGGTCGCCCATGGTCATCGCTTCGGTCTGGTCGTGGGTGACGTAGACGGTGGTCGCCGGTTTACCGGATTTTTTCAACTGCTTGTGCAGGTCGGAAATACGAATGCGCATTGAGGCGCGTAGTTTGGCGTCGAGGTTTGACAGCGGTTCGTCGAACAGGAATACATCCGGCTTTTTCACAATCGCACGGCCTACCGCCACGCGCTGTGCCTGGCCGCCGGAAAGCTGGCGTGGCAGGCGGTCGAGTAACTCTTCCAGCTCAAGGATTTTGGCCGCTTCGTTGACCTGAGATTCAATCTGATCTTTTGGCAGTTTGCTCAGCTTCAGACCAAAGGCCAGGTTTTCGCGCACCGTCATGTGGGGATAGAGCGCGTAGTTCTGGAACACCATCGCAATGCCGCGCTCTTTCGGCGCGAGGTTGTTCACAATCTTATCGCCGATGCGGACTTCACCCCCGCTGATGGTTTCCAGGCCGGCCAGCATGCGCAGGGTGGTGGATTTGGCGCAGCCGGAGGGGCCGACGATCACCATGAACTCTCCTTCAGCGATTTTCAGGTCAATGGCATGTACCGCTTTAAAGCCGTTGGAGTAGACCTTTTCCAGTTTGTTGAAGATAACTTCAGCCATAATATTTCCCTCTTAACCTTTAATTCCGCTGCTGGTGACGCCCTGGACGAAGTAGCGCTGTGCCAGGAAGAAGACAATGATGGATGGCAGAATGGAGATGCTCGCCATTGCCAGAATTTCGTTCCACGGCGCCCCTTCGGTGACGTCGATGGACATTTTCAGAGCCAGTGCTATCGGGTATTTATCCACGCTGTAGACATAAATCAGCGGCCCGATAAAGTCGTTCATTGACCACATGAACTGGAACAGGGCGACGGAGATAATGGCCGGTTTCAGGATCGGCACCACCACGTACCACAGCACCTGAAGCGAGTTACAGCCGTCAATTTGCGCCGCCTCCTCCATGTCACGCGGCACGCCGCGCAGGAACTGGATAAGCATGAAGACGAAGAACCCCTGGGTGGCGAAGGCCAGCGGCAGGTACAGCGGCATATAGCTGTTGAGCATGCCCATTTCACGGAACATCAGGTACTGCGGGATCAGCAGCACGGTGCTGGGGAGCAGCATGGTGGTGATGAGGGTAGCGAACCAGAATTTCTTCCACGGGATTTCAAAGCGCGCAAAGCCGTACGCCACGATGGTGGAGGAGATAATGGTCAGGATCACTTTCGGGATCACATACTTAAAGGTGTTCAGCATGTAATGGCCGAAGTTGTATTCGGTGCCGGTTTTCCAGCCATTCACAAAACCGTCCCAGGTCGCATGGGCAGGCCACAGGCTGAGAGTGGTGAAAATCTCGTGGTTCGGTTTAAACGACGCCGAGAACATCCACACCAGCGGATAAAGCATCAGCAGGCCGACAAACAGCAGGATCACGTAGCGCACAGCGGCGTTAATTTTCTCTCTGCGCAGCGTGCGGGCGACTTCACGCTCGGCAATCGTCCTCGCCGTGGAAAGTTGTTGGATATCAGCCATTTTTGCCTCCTTTATCGGCGGAGTAGAACACCCAATATTTCGATGACTTAAAGGCGATACCGGCAAAAATGGCCACCACCAGGAACAGGATCCACGCCAGTGCTGCGCCGTAACCCATGTCAAAGTATTTGAACGCGGTGTCGTAGATGTAGAGTGAGAACAGGTAAGTGGAATACGTTGGCCCGCCGCCGGTAATGACATACGGTCCGGTAAACTCCTGGAACGCCTGGGTGGTCTGCATAATGAAGTTGAAGAAAATCACCGGCGTGATCAGCGGCACGGTCACTTTCGTGAACATCTGCCATTTGGATGCCCCATCGATCATCGCCGCTTCATACTGCGACTGCGGTACGTTTTGCAGCGCGGCCAGGAAGATGACCATCGCGGAACCGAACTGCCAGACGCGCAGCAGGGTGACCGACATCAGGGCCAGCGAGGGCTCACCCAGCCAGTTCACCGGGTCAAAACCAAATACGCCAATAAAGCTGTTCAGCAGACCATCAATGGCAAAGAGCGCGCGCCACAAAACAGCAATGGCCACGGAGCTGCCGAGGATCGACGGAATATAGTAGGCGGTACGGAAGAATCCAATACCGCGTAATTTAAAGTTCAGAACAAACGCAATCCCTAATGCAAAGGCGAGTTTCAGGGGGATGGTCAGAAATACATACGCAAACGTCACTCCCATTGATGTCCAGAAGAGCGTGTCTTCCGTAAACATGTAGCGATAATTTTCAATGCCGTTAAATACCGGCGGGCTCATCAGGTCATAATCCGTAAAACTCAGGAAAAACGATGAGACGAAGGGGAAAGCCGTAAAGAGTATCAACCCAATGATGTAGGGTGATATCCACGCGAGCCCCAGCAGCTTGTTTTCATTCATACTTACCTACCTGGTAATCAATGGTTTAAAACGGAATCTGCGTCTGTAACAACCTTTCAGGCTGTCGAAACCGAGCCTGAACGGCGATGTTCTGGGTAATACGTGTCACGGTTACTTCATTTAACTTTGTTTTATAAGACTTTTTTCGATTTCATCGTTGAGCGAAACGCCTGGGTTTCAATACGGTAGAACTCGTGTTCCTGGATAATAAAACGCCGTTTTATTTTATATTATTGCTATTTGTTTCTGCGTCATTCGCTTAATAGCGGAAATGTGATCAAAGTCGAAACGGTGTTTCAATAAGGTGATGAGGATGGCATTTTTGCGCTATTTCAGGCGTTCAAAGAAGAGAGAGGAGGGCGGGCGGAAAGAACTGGATGATTAATAAAGACAATACCGTGGAGAAACTAACTACTAATTCAGATAGCAGGTCTACAGCTGGATCATTCTTTCGTTCAGATAATTCTTACTTTCTTGTATCATCGGACCACTGTAACCAATCAGGCAGAAATGGTCTGCACCCTCAAAAGAAGAATGGCTATGTCAGCAATGGATTTCAAAAAAAATACGGATCTCGACTTCCCCCATTACGCGGCCCCGGCAGTCAGTTCCAAAGAAATTGACCTTCTGGGACTGTTAGAAGTTCTTCTGGCGGCAAAAAAACGTATCGTCGTGATTGCCTTCGCATTCGCACTGGTTGGACTGGCCATCGCGTTCTTACTGCCACAAAAATGGACCAGTAAAGCGGTGATCACACCGGCGGAACAGACGCAGTGGAACCCGCTGCGCCAGATGATGGTGGCCCTGCAGGTGCTCGACGTGGACGTGAAAATTACCCGTCCGGACGTGTTTAACCAGTTTATTAAAAAGTTCCAGTCGCAGTCGTTGCTTGAGGAGTACATGAAATCCTCACCTTACGTGATGGCACAGCTGGAAGGCACTGATGTGGATCCGCTTGAGCTGCATCGTGCGGTGGTCAATATCTCCGAAAAGATGAAAGCGGTAGATAACACTCTGGCAAAAGACGCGGATAAAGCGCCGTACGTCTCGTGGACATTGAGCTTCACCGCGCCGACGGCGGGGGATGCGCAAACGGTTCTTAAAGGTTACGTGGATTACATCTCGCAGATTGTTGAGCAGGAAACCATGGAGAATATCCGTAACCAGATCACCCTGAAAACCAAAGTGGTGGAGCAACAGCTGGAGCTGGATCGGGTACGTCTGACGAATGTTCACAACACCAATCTGCAGCGTCTTAACTATTCTCTGGAAGTGGCCAACGCGGCGGGTATCAAAAAGCCGGTCTACAGCAACGGTCAGGCGGTTAAAGACGATCCGGATTATTCCGTCGCGCTCGGTGCCGACGGTATTGCGCAAAAACTGCAGATTGAAAAAAATCTCAAGGACATCGCTGAGCTGAACGCGGACTTCCAGAACCGGGAATACTACCTGGCGCAGCTGAAAAAGCTGTCTGTCGAAGACGTCAAACTTGAACCGTTCAAGTATCAGCTCTCTCCATCCATGCCGGTGAAAAAAGACGGTCCGGGCAAAGCCCTGATTGTGATCCTGGCGGGACTGCTGGGCGGGCTGTTTGCCTGTGGCAGCGTATTACTGCGTGAGGCCATGCTCAGCCGCAATCCTCTGGTCGAGCCTGTAACGGAATAAAAAACGCAGACGAGAAGGGCGCTGTCATCAGCGCCCTTTTTTTATTTCAAAAAATCCTCACGTACCGGCGTGAAGGTATCCAGCAGCGTGCCGGGTTTAAGACACACGCAGCCGTGCATCACATGTGGCTTTTTGTAGAGGGTATCCCCGGCCGTCACCACGTGTTTTTCGTCTCCAATCGTGAACTCAAACTCGCCGGACAGCACATAGGTTAACTGTTCATGAGGATGGTTATGCAGTGGGCCTGTCGCGCCCTGTTCAAAATTCACCTCCACCGCCATCATTTTACCGCCATGGGCAAGAATACGGCGCGTCACGCCGTTCCCCAGATCGTCAAGCATGGTCTCGTTGTGGAAAATAAACATATCGTCACCCCAGAATGCATTAAAACAATGTTTCATTTAATTTATATCACCATGGGTTAAAAAGAAACGACGTGACAAAGAACTGGAAACACGATCACAAGTTTGCTTCACTGGGATAAACACATAAGGAGGGATGATGAAAACGATCGGCCTGTTAGGGGGGATGAGCTGGGAATCGACAATCCCCTATTACCGCCTGATTAATGAAGGGGTGAAGCAACGTCTGGGGGGCCTGCATTCTGCCAGCCTGCTGCTGCACAGCGTAGATTTCCATGAAATCGAAGCCTGCCAGTCGAGCGGTGAATGGGATAAAGCCGGGGAAATACTGGCCGAGGCCGCGCTGGGGCTGGAGCGTGCGGGAGCAGAGGGGATTTTGCTCTGTACCAACACCATGCATAAAGTCGCGTCCCATATCGAAGTGCGCTGTTCGCTGCCCTTCCTGCACATTGCTGATGCAACCGGGCGGGCCATCACCGCATCCGGGTTACGTCGTGTGGCGCTGTTGGGAACGCGCTACACCATGGAGCAGGATTTTTACCGCGGTCGGTTGAGCAGCCAGTTTGGCATTGAAAGCCTGATCCCGGATGAGGCTGACCGGGCCCGCATCAACCAGATTATCTTTGATGAACTCTGCCTCGGCACCTTTAGCGAATCATCCCGTGCATATTACGTCAGCGTGATTGAAAAACTCGCGCAGCAGGGGGCGGAAGGGGTGATCTTCGGCTGTACGGAAATCGGTTTACTGGTGCCGGTTGAGCAAAGCCCGATTCCGGTCTTCGATACCGCCGCGATTCATGCCGCCGATGCCGTGGAGTTTATGCTGTCATAAACTTTGCCGATCGGATAAACGAAGCGCCACCTGACGGGCATGGGCTATCAGGTGCTCCGTAAACGCCTCCACCAGCGCTGAGACCGGGCGATGGAGGGGGCGGATCAGGCTCACGGTGAACGGGACTGACAGGCTAAACGGGCGGATGACAATATCGCGCCCGGTGTAATCCAGCGCCGTCAGTGGATTCACCACCGAAACGCCCACCCCGGCGCGCACCATGGCGCAAATGGAGGCCGCACTGTGGGTCTCGACCACCATCCTGCGCTTCACCTGATGCTCGGCAAACAGTGAATCCAGCAGCTGCCGGTAGCTGTCGGTTTGTGACAGGCTAATGTAGTTTTCACCGTGAAAATCCGCTGGCGTCAGAATCTGCTTGCGGGCAAGCGGGTGCCCGGCTGGCAGCACGCACACCTCATCTAAAGAGAGCAGTTCCGTGCGTTCCGTTCCCGCGGGCGTAGAGAGGGTTTCGGTCAGGCCTAAATCATGGCGCTGTGCGGAGAGCCACTCCTCGAGCAGCGGTGACTCCTGCGGGACAATCGTGAGATTCACCTCCGGATATCGGGCCAGAAAAGGCTGGAGCAGCGTCGGCAAAAAAGACTGTGAAAAGACGGGCAGGCAGACAATCGATAGCTCGCCCTGCCGAAACTCGCGCAGGCTTTCCGCTGCACTGACAATGCGGTCCAGCCCGTACCATGAGCGCTGCACTTCCTCGAACAGGCGCAGCCCCTGTACCGTTGGGTGAAGCCTGCCCCGTGTGCGTTCGAACAGCTTCAGTCCCAGCACTTTCTCGAATCGCGCCAGCTCGCGGCTGACCGTTGGCTGCGAGGTATGGAGCATCTGCGCAGCCTCGGTGAGGTTGCCCGTGGTCATCACGGCGTGAAAAATCTCGATATGGCGTAAATTGACGGCGGGCATAGGTCACCTGAATACAAAGAACTGTCCATATCATTTTTGCATAGACTCGCGATAAAACGATATTTTTTATTCTCTTCCTGCTGTGGCGTAATCATAAAAAAATGTCACCCCGGAGAAAGACCATGCCACGCCCGCTTAACCAGACTGATACCGATTTGAATGCCGAAAACCTGCTACGCCTGCCTGCCGAGTTTGGCTGTCCGGTGTGGGTCTACGACGCGCAGATTGTTCGCGAGAAGATTGCTGCCCTGCATCAGTTTGACGTGGTGCGTTTTGCCCAGAAGGCGTGCTCCAATATCCACATTCTGCGTCTGATGCGTGAGCAGGGTGTGAAGGTCGACTCCGTCTCCCTGGGGGAGATTGAGCGCGCGCTGGCGGCCGGGTTTGATCCGAAAGCCGATCCTGACGCGATTGTGTTTACCGCCGATGTGATCGACGACGCCACGCTTGCTCGCGTCCATGAGCTGCAGGTGCCGGTAAACGCCGGGTCCGTGGATATGCTGGAACAGCTTGGGCAGGTTTCTCCGGGCCACCGCGTCTGGCTGCGCGTGAACCCTGGCTTTGGTCACGGTCATAGTCAAAAAACCAATACCGGCGGCGAAAACAGCAAGCACGGTATCTGGTATGCCGATATGCCCGCCGCCCTGGACGTTTTGCAGCGTTACAATCTGAAGCTGGTGGGCATTCATATGCACATCGGCTCCGGTGTGGATTACGCGCACCTTGAGCAGGTTTGTGGCGCAATGGTGCGCCAGGTGATCGAGTCTGGTCAGGATCTGGAGGCGATCTCCGCCGGGGGCGGTCTTTCCATTCCCTACCGTGAAGGGGAAGAGGCGATCGACACCGATCACTATTACGGCCTGTGGAGCGCCGCGCGTGACCAGGTCGCCGCGCATCTTGGTCATGCCGTTAAGCTGGAAATTGAGCCGGGTCGTTTCCTGGTGGCTGAATCCGGGGTGCTGGTGGCGCAGGTTCGCAGCGTGAAAGAGATGGGCTCGCGCCACTTTGTGCTGATTGACGCCGGCTTTAACGATCTGATGCGCCCGTCAATGTACGGCAGCTATCACCACATTTCGGCTCTGGCTGCCGATGGCCGCGATTTAACTCACGCGCCGCGTATCGAGACGGTTGTTGCGGGCCCGCTGTGTGAGTCTGGTGATGTCTTTACCCAGCAGGAAGGGGGGAAAGTGGAAACCCGCGCGCTGCCGGAAGTTAAACCAGGCGACTATCTGGTGCTGCACGATACCGGTGCGTACGGGGCGTCAATGTCCTCAAACTACAACAGCCGCCCGCTGCTGCCAGAAGTGTTGTTTGATAACGGCAAGGCGCGGCTGATCCGCCGCCGCCAGACCATTCAGGAACTGCTGGCGCTGGAACTCGTCTGAGTGAAGTACGGCCCCGTCGTGACCGAGTCGCGTAATACCAGCGTACCGGTGAACGGCGGGATCGCGTCGACCGGTTGGTTTTTTGCCAGCCGGATCGCCTGATCGATAGCCGTAACGATCATATTGTCGATAGGCAGGTAAACCGACGAGAGCGCAGGCTCCAGCCATTTCGCGCATGGGGCATCGTCAAAGCCAAACAGGGAAATATCCTGTGGGATCCGCAGTCCCGCCTGGTGTAGCGCCTTGGACGCACCCAGTGCCATATCATCGTTACAGGCAAACAGAGCGCTAAACGCTATACCGTCGGCAATCAGCTCTTTGCAGAGCTCATATCCTCGCGTCATTCCCGCATCGCCATACTTAATCCGCCGCTCGTCCAGACGAATGCCGTGCTTTTCCAGCGCCTTACGGTAGCCCATCAGCCTCGCTTTCCCGGTTGGCGTGTGGATCGGGACGGTGATACAGGCGATCTCCCGGTGGCCCTGGTTGATCAGGTAATCCACGGCCTTAAAGGCGGCATCCTGCTGTTCGAAGAACACGCAGCGATCGGGCGCCTGGCTGACTTCACGGTTGATGACCACCAGCGGGGTTTGCACCGAATGGATCAGCTTCATGATCGCTTTTTCGCTCATGTAGCGGGTGTAAAGCACGATGGCATCGCATTTGCGATCGGCCAGCATTTGTACCGCCTGCTCTTCCTGCTCCGGGGCGTCGTGACCATCCGTGACGATCAGCTGCTTGCCGTGGGTTTCCGTCTGTCGGGAGGCCTGCTGAAGAAGACGACCAAAGTAAAAACCATCAAAGGTAGAGACCACCAGACCAATGCTGTTGCTGGTCTGGTTTGCCAGCGAACGCGCGAGAAAATTTGGGCGGTAGCCCAGCTCTTCCATCGCATTAAACACCTGCTGACGCGTACTCTCTTTAACCTGACCTGTGCCGTTCAGCACGCGCGATACCGTGGCTTTCGACACGCCCGCGCGCAATGAGACATCCAGCATTGTTGCCATTAGACATTCCTGATTCCACGTAACGATCTGCAGTTTAACACAGACCATCCGGTGCATAAGCGATGCGGGAAGGGCAAAACTTCCAGCACGATCACGCTTTTAGGTAACGATCGGTCAGTTCGAAATACCGGGTTTTAAGTGGTATGCCAAAATCGATATAAACCGCATTTTGGAATACCTGTTACGTCGTTGAGAGCTTAATCACAGAACAAAACCCGACATGAAGCTATTTTTGGTATGCCAATAGTATCCGGCTGTACACCTTATCCAATAAAAGCCCTTTTACTGAGGTATTACCCTATGGCATTACAGGAAAAACTGATCGACGCTCTGGGCAGTTTTGCCACAAAATTCAACAGTTATCGCTATATCATGGCGATCAAGTCTGCCTTTATTACCTTAATGCCGGTCATCATCGTTGGGGCATTCTCTGTTTTGATCTCCAATATGGTACTGGATCCGAAAAATGGCCTGGCGAGCTTCCAGTCCCTCTCTTTTCTCGCCACGCTAAAACCCATCACCAGCGCGCTCAATTACGCCACCCTGAATTTCCTTAACATTGGCGCGGTGTTCTTAATCGGTATCGAACTGGGCCGCATCAACGGGATCAAATCGTTATTCCCTGGCCTGCTGGCGGTGATCTGCTTTATCTGCGTGACGCCGACAACCGTCGAGATGCTGGTGGATGGTGAAATGCACGTGGTGAAAGACGTGCTGCTGCGTCAGTTCTCTGATACCCGCAGCCTGTTCCTCGGCATGTTTATCGCGATTCTGTCGGTAGAAATTTACTGCTGGCTGGAAAACCGCAAGGGGCTGAAGATCAGGATGCCGGACACCGTACCGCCAAACGTGGCGGCATCGTTCTCCGCGCTGATCCCGGCGATCATCACCACTACCGCGATTGCCACATTGGGTTTCGTCTTCCATCAACTCACCGGCATGTATCTCTATGACGCGGTCTATCAGGTGGTGCAACAGCCGCTGGAGCGCGTGGTGCAAAGCCTGCCGGGCATTCTGCTGCTGATGTTTGTCGCACAGCTTTTCTGGGTGATTGGTATTCACGGCAACCAGATGATCAAGCCGATCCGCGAGCCGCTGCTGTTAGGCGCCATCACCGTTAATATGAGCGCCTTTGAGCAGGGCAAAGAGGTGCCGAATATCATCACCATGCCGTTCTGGGATGTGTATATGAGCATCGGCGGGTCGGGGCTGACCATCGGCCTGCTGATCGCGGTCATGATTGCCACCAAACGCAAAGAGATGAAAGAGATCGCCAAGCTTTCCATTGGTCCGGGGCTCTTTAACATCAACGAGCCGGTGATCTTCGGCATGCCAATCATGCTTAACCCGATCCTCGCCATTCCTTTCATTATCACGCCGCTGGTGACCGGCTCTATCGGTTACTTTGCCACTGTGACCGGCTTTGCCGGTAAAGCCGTGGTGATGGTGCCGTGGACCACGCCGCCGCTGATCAACGCCTGGCTCTCCACCGCCGGATCGATGGGGGCGGTCATCACTCAGCTTATCTGCATTGTGACTGCCGTCATTATCTACCTGCCGTTTGTGAAGATTGCTTCACGACGTGCCGAACAGGCCGCGCTGCAACAGGCGACCGACAATGCATGAGGATGTGATGACGACAAAACAGATAACCATTCCGCAGGATTTCATTCTGGGCGCGGCCGCGTCAGCCTGGCAAACCGAAGGCTGGAGCGGCAAAAAGGCGGGGCAGGATTCGTGGATCGATCTCTGGTACAAAAACGATCGTCACGTCTGGCACAACGGCTATGGCCCGGCGGTGGCGACCGACTTTATCAACCGCTTTCGCGAGGATGTGGCGCTGATGAAGCAGGCAGGGCTGACGCACTACCGAACCTCGATTAACTGGTCACGTTTTTTAACCGACTATGAAAAAGTGACGGTGGACGAGGAGTACGCTGCCTATTACGACGCGTTGTTCGATGAGATGCACAGTCAGGGCATTGAGCCGATGATCTGCCTCGAGCATTACGAGCTGCCGGGCGTGCTGCTTGACACTTACGGCGGCTGGGCTTCAAAGCAGGTTGTTGAACTGTTTGTCCGCTATGCGGAAAAAGTCTTTGAACGCTACCACGGTAAAGTCACCCGCTGGTTTACCTTCAATGAACCGATCGTGGTACAGACCCGCGTTTATCTCGATGCGCTGCGCTGGCCCTACGAGCAGAATACCGGTAAATGGATGCAGTGGAACCACCATAAGGTTCTGGCGACGGCAAAGGTTGTACAGCTGTTTCGTGCCAAAGGCTACCCTGGCTCGGTTGGTTGTATTCTCAACCCCGAAGTCACCTATCCTCGATCGTGCGCACCGCACGATGTTAACGCCGCAGAGAAGTACGATCTGTTCTATAACCGCGTATTTCTCGATCCGCTGGTGCACGGGCGCTACCCGCCAGAACTGTTTACGCTGCTGGAACAGCATCAGGTGGCGTGGGACTACACCGCAGAAGAGTTGGAACTGATTGCGCAGAACACCGTCGATGAGCTGGGGATAAACCTCTATTACCCGCATCGGGTGAAAGCGCCGTCTCGTGCCTGGCACCCGGAGACACCGTTCCACCCGGCGTACTACTACGAACCGTTCGAACTGCCAGGACGGCGAATGAATAAATCCCGCGGCTGGGAAATCTACCCCCGCATTATCTACGATATGGCGATGCGGATAAAAAATGACTACCGCAACATCGACTGGTTCGTGGCGGAGAGTGGGATGGGCGTGGAGAACGAAGCGCAGTTTCGCAACAGTGACGGGGTCATTGACGACGAGTACCGCATTGCGTTCATTCGCGAGCACCTCTATTACACGCTGCTGGCGCGGGAGGAGGGGGCAAACTGTCATGGCTATATGCTGTGGGCCTTCACGGACAACGTATCGCCGATGAACGCCTTCAAAAACCGCTACGGGCTGATTGAGATCGATCTCGATAACAATCGCGCCAGGCGGGCGAAAAGGTCGGCGAGCTGGTTCCGGCAGCTGCGCGATGCGCGCGTGCTCACGCTCCCGGTCGATGATGAATGGAAGTAAGCGAAAACCATGCTGGTTCTGGTAAAATAGCGCACAAACTGGCCGGGAGGACGCCCGGCCTGCGCATTAACTGAAAAAACAGGTGAAAACGTGGATAAGGCTGTCATCCTGCCGGAAAAAAAACAGTACCAGGAAATTGGCGAGGATTTACGGGCGCAAATTATCCAGGGGCACTATCCCGTAGGTTCCCGTCTGCCGCCCGAGCGTAATATTGCTGAGAAGTACGGCGTAAGTCGTACCATCGTGCGTGAGGCATTGCTGATGCTGGAGCTGCAGGGCACGGTGGATATCCGCCAGGGGTCTGGCGTTTATGTGATGCGCATTCCTGAAGAACACGAAAACGAAGAAGAACGTTTTCTGAACAGCGACGTCGGCCCCTTTGAGATCCTGCAGGCGCGCCAGCTCCTCGAAAGCAACATCGCTGCGTTTGCTGCCAAAATGGCGACACGCGCAGACATCGACAATCTGCGCCGTATTATTGAGCAGGAGCAGCGCGCCATTGCCGCCAACGATAACAGCCAGGACAACAATAAAATGTTTCACCTGGTGCTGGCGGGGGCAACGCAAAACCAGATGCTGCTGGCAACGGTAGAGAGTATCTGGCACCACATGGACAGCAGCCCGCTGTGGCAGCAATTCAATGGGCATATCGCCAGCCGTGCATACCGCCTGAAATGGCTGGGCGACAGGCAAACCATCCTCGCGGCGCTTCGCCGTCGTGACGTGATGGGCGCCTGGCAGGCGATGTTCCAGCATCTGGAAAATGTGAAAAAGAGCTTACTTGAACTCTCCGATGAAGATGCGCCGGATTTTGACGGTTATCTTTTTGAGTCTGTGCCCGTTTTTCAGGGGAAGCTGGTGTGACTATTCTGCCTCTCTATGCCGCGCCTCAGTATGCGGAACAGGTAACTGACTGGATCTGGCAGGCGTTCGGTGACGGGCTTACGCGGGCGTTTTTCCAGAGCATCGTTGAACATAGCCAGACGCCGGGCGCGTTACCGTTGACCTTTATTGCTCTGGAGGGCGAACAGCTTCTGGGTACGGTCGGGATCTGGCGCTGCGATTTAATCACCCGACAGGATCTTTGTCCGTGGCTGGCTGCGCTGTACGTTGATGAAGCGGCGCGTGGTAACGGACTGGCGGGAAAACTGCAGCAGCATGTTATCGCCTATGCCGCGCAGGCCGGGTATCACGAACTGCATCTGTGGTCTGCCTGCCGCGACTTCTACGAACGTTACGGCTGGCAGTACATTGGCGATGCGCTTGAATACCCGAACAAAACGGTACATCTGTATCGCTATTCCTCTCCCGCTTCTGCTGGCGAACCTACGGAGTGACGGCGGACTAAGGTGGGGCTGAACAGGTGGGTGATATCCGGTGGCTGGCGTTGTTCGGCCAGCGCCAGTGCCAGCTCCGCAGCCTGCGTTGCCATTGTGATAATCGGGTAACGTACCGTGGTCAGGCGGGGACGCACGTAGCGGGACACCAGCACATCATCAAAGCCAATGAGCGAAATTTCTCCCGGCACCTCGATTCCGTTGTCATTTAACACCCCCATTGCCCCGGCGGCCATCGAGTCGTTATAGCTGGCAACCGCCGTGAAATTCCGTCCACGCCCCAGCAGTTCTGTCATTGCCTGTTCGCCGCCACTCTCATCCGGCTCGCCGTAGGCCACCAGCCGGTCATTACACGGCAAACCGTTTTCGCGCAGGGCATCGTAGTAGCCCTGCAGGCGATCTTCGGCATCGGAAATCGGGTGATTGGAGCAGAGATAACCAATGCGGGTATGGCCCTGCTGAATCAAATGGCGGGTAGCAAGCCAGGCGCCGTAGCGGTCGTCGAGTGCCACGCAGCGTTTCTCAAAACCGGGAATAATTCGGTTGATGATCACCATGCCGGGGATCTGCTTCATCAGATGAATGAGTTCAGCATCGGGGATCATTTTGGCGTGAACAACCAGCGCAGCACAGCGGTGGCGCATCAGCTGTTCGATAGCCTGGCGTTCTTTTTGTTCGTTGTGATAGCCATTGCCGATCAGCAGAAAATTGCCGGTCTGATAAGAAACCTGTTCAACCGCTTTTACCATGGCGCCGAAAAACGGGTCAGACACATCGCCCACCACCAGTCCGATGGTTTCAGTAGACTGTTGGGCAAGGGCCCGGGCGTTGGCATTCGGATGGTAATTCAATGATTCCATGGCGTTTTGCACCGCCTGGCGTGATGCGTCACTGGCTTTAGGGGAGTCGTTAATCACGCGCGAGACGGTCGCCACGGAAACACCAGCCAGACGGGCCACATCCTTTATTGTCGCCATTACATACCTTCTTAGTGGGGGTAAGCGTTTACACACGAAATAGTGTTGCGGAAAAGCGCCGTGCATTCAAGGGGCGCGGGGGTTCGCCCTCCACAAACGTGACGCAGCACAACCCTGGCCGTGTAATCGTTACACGGCCAGTCATGTCTGAATAATGTCAATCTGAACCTTTAGTTACACTTTGCCTCAGGCTGTTGCGATTGTCCGATGGCGAGGATGAGGGGGAGATTGATAGAGTCGAGATCCCAGAGGTATTGATTGGTGAGAATTCTTAGTACGGTTTCGTACTCTTCTCTTGCACCAACCTGCGCGGATGCGCAGGTTTTTTTTCGCCTCAACTTTGCAGTCGCTCCCGTATCACTTCTCGTGTAATCTGCCACCATTTACTATCAACCCTTCACACTGGCTGGCAAAGGGAGTTGAGATGCTTTTTGGGTTCTTCCGTACACTCTTTCGTATTCTCTTTCGCATTCGCGTCACTGGCGATGCTCAGGCGCTTCGCGGCGAACGCGTTCTTATCACACCAAACCATGTTTCCTTTATCGACGGCATTCTCCTGGCGCTATTTCTGCCCGTGCGTCCGGTGTTTGCGGTTTATACCTCCATCAGCCAGCAGTGGTACATGCGCTGGCTCACGCCGCTGATTGATTTTGTGCCGCTCGACCCGACCAAACCGATGATGATTAAACATCTGGTGCGTCTGGTGGAGCAGGGGCGTCCGGTGGTTATTTTCCCGGAAGGGCGCATCTCGGTGACCGGTTCACTGATGAAAATCTACGACGGCGCCGGGTTTGTCGCGGCGAAGTCAAAAGCAACCGTGGTGCCACTGCGTATTGAAGGGGCGGAGCGCTCCTATTTCAGCCGTCTGAAAGGGCTGGTAAAGCAGCGCGTGTTCCCAAAAATTACGTTGCATATCCTGCCGCCAACGTCGTTACCGATGCCTGACGCGCCCCGTGCACGCGATCGCCGTAAAATTGCCGGGGAGATGCTGCACCAGATTATGATGGAAGCGCGTATGGCGGTCCGCCCGCGCGAGACGCTGTATGAATCCCTGTTGTCGGCACAGCACCGCTACGGCGCGAAGAAAAACTGCATCGAAGACATCAACTTTACCCCGGATACCTATCGCAAGCTGCTGACCAAAACATTGTTCGTGGGTCGTATTCTTGAGAAGTACAGTCAGCAGGGCGAAAAGATTGGCCTGATGCTGCCCAACGCAGGCATCAGTGCGGCGGTGATTTTTGGTGCCGTTTCCCGTGGCCGTATTCCGGCGATGATGAATTACACGGCGGGCGTGAAAGGGCTGACCAGCGCCATCACGGCAGCGCAAATCAAAACCGTCTTTACCTCCCGCCAGTTCCTCGACAAAGGCAAACTGTGGCATCTTCCTGAACAGCTTACCCAGGTACGCTGGGTCTTCCTGGAAGATCTTAAAGCGGACGTGACGACAGGCGACAAACTGTGGATTTTTGCTCATCTGCTGATGCCGCGTCTGGCCCAGGTGAAACAGCAGCCGGAAGACGACGCGATTATCCTCTTCACCTCTGGCTCTGAAGGCAACCCGAAAGGCGTCGTCCACAGTCACAAGAGTATTCTGGCGAACGTTGAGCAGATCAAAAGCATTGCCGACTTTACCGCGAAAGACCGGTTTATGTCAGCGCTGCCGCTGTTCCACTCTTTTGGTCTGACGGTGGGGCTTTTCACGCCGCTGCTGACCGGTGCCGAAGTCTTCCTTTATCCAAGCCCGTTGCATTATCGCATTGTGCCTGAGCTGGTGTATGACCGTAACTGTACCGTGTTGTTTGGAACCTCAACCTTCCTCGGAAACTACGCGCGTTTCGCCAACCCGTATGACTTCTTCCGCGTGCGCTACGTGGTTGCTGGCGCGGAAAAACTGCAGGAGAGCACGCGACAGATCTGGCAGGACAAATTTGGTCTGCGCATCCTCGAGGGGTATGGCGTGACAGAGTGTGCGCCGGTGGTCTCTATCAACGTGCCAATGGCGGCGAAGCCGGGGACAGTCGGCCGAATTCTGCCTGGGCTGGATGCTCGTCTGCTGGCGGTGCCTGGTATTGAAGACGGCGGCCGTCTGCAGCTGAAAGGGCCAAACGTGATGAACGGCTATCTGCGCGTGGAAAACCCCGGCGTGCTGGAAGCACCGACTGCAGAAAACGTTAATGGCGAGATTGAAACGGGCTGGTACGACACCGGCGATATTGTACGTTTCGATGAGCAAGGCTTTGTGCAGATCCAGGGGCGTGCAAAACGCTTTGCCAAGATTGCGGGTGAAATGGTCTCGCTTGAGATGGTTGAACAGCTGGCATCGGGCGTCTCCGCCGACAAGATGCATGCCACGGTTGTGAAGAGTGATGCTAGTAAAGGCGAGGCGCTGGTGCTGTTCACCACCGACAGCGAGCTTAAGCGCGACCAGTTACTCAGCTATGCCCGCGAGCACGGCATTCCGGAGCTGGCGGTACCTCGTGATATTCGCTACCTGAAACAGCTTCCGGTGCTCGGCAGCGGTAAGCCCGACTTCGTGACCCTCAAGGGCATGGTTGAACAGGCGGAACAACATAATGCGTGAGTCAGTACACACTAACACCTCTCTGCGCTCAAAAGGCATGATGGCGGTGATTGCCGCCCAGTTCCTTTCCGCCTTTGGCGATAACGCGCTGCTGTTTGCCACGCTGGCACTGCTCAAGGCTGAGTTTTACCCCGACTGGAGTCAGCCGGTTCTGCAGATGGTGTTTGTGGGCGCTTACATTATCTTTGCACCGTTTGTTGGACAGGTTGCGGACAGCTTCCCGAAAGGCCGGGTAATGATGTTTGCCAACGGCCTGAAACTGCTGGGAGCCGCCAGCATTTGTTTTGGTTTCAATCCGTTTATTGGCTATACGCTGGTCGGCATTGGCGCCGCAGCCTACTCCCCGGCGAAGTATGGCATCCTCGGGGAGTTGACCACCGGTGATAAGCTGGTGAAAGCCAATGGGCTGATGGAGTCCTCCACCATTGCGGCAATCCTGCTTGGCTCCGTCGCAGGCGGTGTCCTCGCTGACTGGCACGTGCTGGCGGCCCTCGGCGTGTGTGCTGTGGTGTACGGTGGCGCGGTAGTCGCTAACCTGTTTATTCCGAAACTGCCGGTGGCGCGTCCGGGGCAATCCTGGCGCTTTAAGCCGATGACCGGCAGCTTCTTCAATGCCTGCCGCGTACTGTGGCGTAACGGTGAAACACGATTCTCTTTGATGGGCACCAGTATGTTCTGGGGCGCTGGCGTTACGCTGCGCTTCCTGCTGGTATTGTGGGTGCCGGTGGCGCTGGGGATCACGGACAACGCGACGCCAACCTACCTTAATGCGATGGTGGCGATCGGGATTGTGGTGGGCGCGGGGGCAGCGGCAAAACTGGTGACGCTCGACACCGTTGCTCGCTGCATGCCGGCAGGGATCCTGATTGGCGTTGCGGTGCTTTTTTTCGCGCTGCAACACGCGTTATTGCCAGCCTACGTACTGCTGATCCTGATTGGTATTCTGGGGGGCTTCTTCGTGGTGCCGCTGAATGCGCTATTACAGGAGCGTGGCAAGCAGACGGTCGGGGCGGGCAATGCTATTGCGGTACAAAACCTCGGTGAAAACCTGGCGATGCTGCTGATGCTGGGCCTGTATTCGCTGGCGGTTAAAGCCGGCGCGCCTGTGGTAGGGATTGGCGTCGGGTTCGGTGGACTGTTCGCGCTGGCGATTGCCGGCTTGTGGGTCTGGCAGCGCCGCCGCTGATTCGGGTCGTCTTCAGCGCCTTTTCACAAGCGGGTGCAAACATTAAAAACGGCAACAGAGGTTGCCGTTTTGTTTTTTTACGGTGCCGGATAGGTATAAACCTGATGCACCGCGTCAATCTCCGCCAGCACGTCCTCGCTCAGGTCCAGATGGAAACTCTCAATGTTGGTTTTCAACTGTTCCATCGTCGTTGCGCCCAGCAGGGTGCTGGCCACAAACGGCTGACGGCGTACGAAGGCCAGTGCCATCTGGGCAGGATCGAGCCCGTGACGCTTCGCAATATCAACGTAGGCCGCGACGGCTTTCTGAGTCTGCTCGCCGCTATAGCGGGTAAAGCGGCTGAAGAGCGTATTACGCGCGCCGGCTGGCTTCGCACCGTTCAGGTATTTACCCGTCAGCGTACCAAAGCCCAGGCAGGAATAGGCAAGCAGCTCAACCTCTTCATATTGCGTCACTTCGGCCAGACCCACTTCGTAACTGCGGTTGAGCAGGCTGTAGGGGTTCTGGATGGTGACAATGCGCGGCAGATCGTGTTTATCAGCCAGGTGCAGGTAGCGCATAACGCCAAAAGCCGTTTCGTTAGACACACCGATGTAGCGGATTTTGCCCGCTCGCTGGCATTCGGTCAGCGCTTCCAGCGTTTCAAGCAGCGTAACGGCGGGAGCGCTTTCGTTCCAGCTGTAGCCGAGCTTACCAAAGCAGTTGGTTGGACGCTGCGGCCAGTGTACCTGGTAGAGATCAAGATAATCGGTTTGCAGGCGCTTCAGGCTGGCATCCAGCGCGGCACGGATATTCTTGCGATCGAGGATCTGGTTTGGGCGGATCCCGGCATCGCTGTTACGCGCAGGGCCGCTGACTTTCGAGGCGACAACCAGTTTTTCGCGGTTGCCGCGTTTTGCCAGCCAGTTGCCGACGTAGGTTTCGGTAAGCCCCTGCGTTTCCGGGCGTGGAGGAACAGGGTACATCTCTGCGACATCAATCAGGTTAATGCCCTGGCTGACGGCATAATCGAGTTGTGCATGGGCATCGGCTTCGCTGTTTTGTTCACCAAATGTCATCGTGCCCAACCCCAGTTGGCTTATCTCCAGAGAGCTGTGGGGGATACGGTGATAATGCATAGCCGGCTTCCTTCAATAGACATGTAGACCGCGTCAGGAACCTCCCGACAAAGGAATATAAACATGGCAGAGGGGAAGCAAAAGGGGAAGAAAAAAATCAAAAAGGCCAGCAAGGTACTGACCTCTCTCTGTTTATCGCTCGATAATTTGCGAGACTTCGTCGCGATTGATCTGCATTTTATTCCCGGACTGATCGCGGTAGCTGACCAGACCGGTGTCATCATCGACTTCCGGCTTGCCGTCTGTCAGGATCATCCGGCCATCTTTTGTCGCCATCACGTAATCGCTGCTACAGCCCGATACTGCAAACGCTAATCCGACTGCTGAAATTAACACTGCCCATTTTTTCATCGTTATCGTCCTCACCTGGCTCGTATCAAATCATAGTGTAGTAATAACCCGATATTTCGACAGGAGGAAGCGGTAAAATCTTAAAAACCAGGTGATTATGTTTGAGAGCTCTCAAAATAAGTAAAAAACTACGTTTTGAGTAAGAAATGGCGAGCAAGGAGCGCCCCGGTAAAGTTCTTTTTGAGATAAAAACCGCGTGGCAATGTCAGTATCGGCTCGCCCCGGGCACCGATTGCTTCCGTGAGCGCTTTACTGTTCGCCGCCTTTGGCCTCAGCTGTAACACCTCTCCGTGTCGGGCGGTGATGCGCTCAACCTGACCGAGGACAATCATATCCATCAGCTCTTCCCAGTCCAGACGCAGCTGATGCTCTTCATCTTCATCCGGACTCCACAGCAGCGGTGCGCCAACCCGGCGTTCAGCCAGCGGGATCTGACGTTCTCCTTCTACGGGGACCCAAAGCACGCGCTTCAGTTTATGCCGAACGTGACTGGTTTCCCACGTCACACCGGTATTCCCGGTTAACGGTGCAACGCAGACGAATGTCGTTTCCAGGGGCTTGCCAAGGCTATCGATGGGAATGGTTTTTAACTCTACGCCCAGGGCGGCGAAATCCTGCTCCGGTTTACTCCCTGCGCTTGCACCCAGCCACAGCTCCAGCAGCATGCCGATCCAGCCTTTATCCCGCTTCAGATCCTGAGGGATCGGCAGGCCAGCCATTGCCGCCAGCTCGCCAAGCGAAAAGCCAGCCAGACGCTGCGCCTGCTGTAGCAACTGGGTTTCGCTGGACGGCGGTGAAAGCAAGGGTAAAAGCGACTGCATGAAGGTAACCTTTTGATTAAAAAATACACTAAGAAATTGTCCCCTGTGGATAGAGTTTAACTTTTTCTGTACGAATATGCCATGTGCATGATTTATAGGTTTTTTTAGCACACAAAAAATGGATGGCGAGGGACAAAAATTCGGTTGTTCAATTCTGGTCACTGACAATGAACAGGATCTTACACCATGTTATCCACAGAAAAGTGGGATAACTGGGCATAACCCTGACTACTGTTTCAATTTACAGCCTTGACGTGCGACGAAAATCCAATTTTCAAACAAATTGTGCCTAACTTATTGGCACAATCTGTGGATAAAACCGACGCTGTTCGATCTTTCATCAGCACAACGATCCCTGATGTGACGATCGTCACGATTAAGCGGTGTGGGTTGGTTTTATGGTGATTAACTTTATGAAAATAATGATTTTATTTTCTTTCGGTAATGGAGAGGGATTGACGGCGGCTGAGGTTGTTCATCGGTAATCAGACACTTCTTCACAACTATATCCACAGAAAAGGTGAATAAAATTCCCCTCAGAGCTGCTCATCTGTTTATAACTCTGCCTGTATTTGTGAGTTATTCAAATGTTATTAGGTTGCAGCCCTGTAAGAGAGTGGTTTACCACCTCCCTGTAGTGTGAAACAATCATTCATATATAAGGTTTAGTTTGGGGTAGTCCGGTGATTGATGACGATGGCTACCGCCCGAACGTAGGAATAGTAATTTGTAATCGTCAGGGCCAGGTGATGTGGGCCCGTCGATATGGTCAGCACTCCTGGCAGTTCCCGCAAGGCGGGATCAACCCGGGAGAGTCCCCAGAACAAGCGATGTACCGGGAGCTGTTTGAAGAGGTTGGTTTAAGCCGAAAAGATGTTCGCATCCTGGCTTCGACCCGCAACTGGTTGCGTTACAAGTTACCGAAACGTTTGGTGCGTTGGGACACAAAGCCGGTTTGTATCGGCCAGAAACAAAAATGGTTTCTACTGCAGTTGGTGGGCAACGATTCAGATATCAATATGCAAACCAGCAGTACGCCGGAATTTGATGGCTGGCGTTGGGTGAGCTATTGGTATCCTGTTCGTCAGGTCGTGTCATTTAAACGCGATGTTTACCGTAGGGTGATGAAAGAGTTCGCAAGTGTTGTCATGCAGCTTCAGGAGATCCCGCCTAAGCCGCAGAGCGCACCTGCCTGGCGACGTAAAAGAGGTTAAGCTACGCAAATCATGCTCACCCGCTTGCGAGAAATAGTCGAGAAGGTGGCCAGTGCGCCGCGTCTGAATGAGGCGCTGAACATTCTGGTTACCGACATCTGTCTTGCGATGGAGACCGAAGTCTGTTCGGTGTATCTGGCCGACCACGATCGGCGTTGCTATTACCTGATGGCGACCCGTGGTTTGAAAAAGCCACGTGGACGCACCGTAACGCTCGCGTTTGATGAAGGTATCGTTGGTCTGGTTGGGCGACTCGCCGAACCTATCAACCTTGCCGACGCGCAAAAACACCCCAGCTTTAAATATATCCCCTCCGTAAAAGAAGATCGTTTCCGCGCCTTCCTGGGCGTGCCGATTATTCAGCGCCGTCAGCTGCTTGGTGTGCTGGTGGTACAGCAGCGTGAGTTGCGTCAGTACGATGAAAGCGAAGAGTCTTTCCTCGTCACGCTGGCCACGCAGATGGCCGCGATCCTCTCCCAGTCCCAGTTGACGGCACTGTTTGGTCAGTACCGCCATACGCGTATTCGCGCGCTTCCGGCGTCGCCGGGCGTCGCTATCGCCGAAGGCTGGATGGATGCCACTCTGCCGTTGATGGAGCAAGTGTACGAAGCCTCAACGC
Source organism: Enterobacter cloacae complex sp. 394I7 (assembly GCF_057320345.1). Classification (NCBI taxonomy): domain Bacteria; kingdom Pseudomonadati; phylum Pseudomonadota; class Gammaproteobacteria; order Enterobacterales; family Enterobacteriaceae; genus Enterobacter; species Enterobacter cloacae complex sp. 394I7. The sequence continues at coordinate 299,670 of NZ_JBXWCR010000002.1, forward strand.
TTGATGAAGCGCTTGAGCGCGAGCGTCTCACCGCCGCGCTGGAAGAGGCGTCGAATGAGTTTCGTCGCTACAGCAAGCGCTTTGCCGCTGGTGCGCAAAAAGAGACGGCGGCCATTTTTGACCTCTACTCGCACCTTCTCTCCGATGCACGTCTGCGCCGCGAGCTTTTTGACGAAGTCGACAAAGGTGCGGTTGCGGAGTGGGCGGTTAAAAAGGTCATCGAAAAATTTGCCGAGCAGTTTGCGGCACTGACCGACGGTTACCTGAAAGAGCGGGCCGGTGATTTACGCGCCCTGGGGCAGCGTTTACTGTTCCATCTTGATGACACTATTCAGGGCGCGAATGCCTGGCCAAAACGTTTTGTGCTCGTTGCCGATGAACTCTCCGCGACAACGCTGGCTGAACTGCCTCATGACCGCCTGGCGGGCGTGGTGGTACGCGATGGCGCGGCGAACTCGCACGCGGCCATTATGGTGCGCGCGCTGGGAATTCCCACCGTTATGGGGGCGGATATCCAGCCATCGGTGCTGCACCGACGCACCCTGGTGGTCGACGGTTATCGCGGTGAGCTGTTGGTTGATCCTGAGCCGGTTCTGCTTCAGGAATACCAGCGCCTTATCAGCGAAGAGAATGAATTAAGCAAGCTGGCAGAGGATGACGTTAATCTGCCCGCGCAGCTCAAAAGCGGCGAGCGAATCAAAGTCATGCTCAACGCAGGTTTAAGCCCCGAGCATGAAGAGAAGCTCGGCAGCCGCATCGACGGTATCGGCTTATACCGCACCGAAATCCCGTTCATGCTGCAAAGTGGCTTTCCCTCTGAAGAGGAGCAGGTTGCGCAGTATCAGGGCATGCTGCAGATGTTTAACGACAAACCGGTCACCCTGCGCACCCTTGATGTCGGGGCAGATAAACAGCTGCCGTACATGCCGATCAGTGAGGAAAATCCGTGCCTGGGCTGGCGTGGGATACGCATTACGCTCGATCAGCCTGAGATCTTCCTGATCCAGGTGCGTGCCATGCTGCGCGCGAATGCGGCGACGGGTAACCTCAGCATTTTACTGCCGATGGTCACCAGCATTGATGAGATTGACGAGGCGCGGCGTCTGATTGAGCGTGCCGGTCGTGAAGTCGAAGAGATGATTGGCTATGCGATCCCCAAACCACGAATTGGGGTGATGCTTGAAGTGCCGTCAATGGTCTTTATGCTGCCGCAGCTGGCTAACCGTGTCGACTTTATCTCGGTCGGTACCAATGACCTGACGCAGTATATTCTGGCCGTCGACCGTAACAACACGCGTGTTGCCAGCATCTATGACAGCCTGCACCCTGCGATGATCCGGGCGTTAGCGATGATCGCGCGAGAAGCCGAACAGCACGATATTGATTTGCGCCTGTGTGGTGAAATGGCCGGAGATTCGATGTGCGTTGCAATCCTGATTGGGCTGGGGTACCGCCACCTCTCCATGAACGGCCGTGCGGTTGCCCGCGTGAAGTACCTGCTGCGGCATATCGATATTGAGGATGCCCGCGAGCTGGCTGAACGCAGTCTTGAAGCGCAGCTGGCCGCCGAAGTGCGTCATCAGGTGGCTGCCTTCATGGAACGACGCGGTATGGGCGGCCTGATTCGCGGCGGTCGCTAATACGTACTTTTCCCCTCACTCCGTCCTCGTCCTTTGTGACAGGGCGGAGGTGAGGATATAACACACTCCTCTATACACATCTTTTACATCTCTGGCGCATCCTCCGCGTCCGCCTTATGCTATGATTCGCAACTTTGGAGCCTCTGCTAACAGCAGAATCGCATTTCTACCGCTGTCCACTTTCAGCGGAATAACAACATCTTGTGGTGACAGATGAACAGTGGTTATCTGCATTTTCCGGAATTTGATCCGGTCATTTTCTCAATAGGACCTGTTTCGCTTCACTGGTACGGTCTGATGTACCTGGTCGGCTTCATTTTTGCCATGTGGCTTGCTGGCCGTCGCGCCAGTCGTCCCGGCAGTGGCTGGACCAAAAACGAAGTCGAGAACCTGCTGTATGCAGGCTTCCTTGGCGTGTTCCTGGGCGGCCGTATTGGGTATGTTCTGTTCTATAACCTCCCGGTATTCCTGAACGATCCACTCTACCTGTTCCGCGTCTGGGATGGCGGCATGTCCTTCCACGGCGGGCTGATTGGTGTGATCCTGGTGATGGTGATTTTTGCCAAACGCACCAAACGCAACTTCTTCCAGGTGTCAGATTTTATCGCGCCACTGATCCCGTTTGGTCTGGGAGCAGGACGTCTGGGCAACTTTATCAATGGTGAGCTCTGGGGGCGTGTCGACCCGAGTGTCTCCTTTACCATGCTGTTCCCGGGCTCGCGTGCAGAGGACATGGCGCTGCTGCCGTCTCATCCTGAGTGGCAATCCCTGTTCGATACTTACGGTGTTCTGCCGCGCCACATGTCTCAGCTTTACGAGCTGGCGCTGGAAGGTGTGGTGCTGTTTATCATCCTGAATCTGTTTATCCGTAAACCGCGTCCGATGGGGTCTGTCTCCGGTCTGTTCCTGATTGGCTACGGTGCATTCCGTATCATCGTCGAGTTCTTCCGCCAGCCGGATGCACAGTTCACCGGCGAATGGGTACAGTACATCAGCATGGGGCAGATCCTCTCCATTCCGATGATTGTCGCGGGTGTCATTATGATGATTTGGGCGTATCGTCGTCGTCCACAGCAACAACTTTCCTGAGGAACCATGAAACAGTATCTTGAACTGATGAAAAAAGTGCTCGATGAGGGCACGCCGAAAAATGACCGTACCGGTACCGGTACGCTCTCCATTTTTGGCCACCAGATGCGCTTCAATCTGCAGGAAGGTTTTCCGCTGGTGACGACAAAGCGCTGCCACCTGCGCTCGATCATTCATGAACTGCTTTGGTTCCTGCAAGGCGATACCAACGTTGCGTATCTGCATGAAAACAACGTCTCTATCTGGGACGAATGGGCAGATCAAAACGGCAACCTGGGCCCGGTGTACGGTAAGCAGTGGCGCGCATGGCCTACGCCGGATGGCCGCCATATTGACCAGATCACCACCGTGATGAACCAGCTGAAAAACGATCCGGACTCGCGCCGTATTATCGTTTCCGCCTGGAACGTCGGCGAGCTGGACAAAATGGCACTGGCACCGTGCCATGCGTTCTTCCAGTTCTATGTGGCAGACGGTAAGCTCTCCTGCCAGCTCTATCAGCGCTCCTGCGACGTGTTCCTCGGCCTGCCGTTCAACATTGCCAGCTATGCGCTGTTAGTGCATATGATGGCGCAGCAGTGCGATCTGGAAGTGGGCGATTTCGTCTGGACCGGTGGGGATACCCACCTCTACAGCAACCATATGGAACAGACGCATCTCCAGCTGACTCGCGAACCGCGCGCCTTGCCTAAGCTGATTATCAAACGCAAACCGGAATCCATTTTTGATTACCGCTTTGACGATTTTGAGATTGAGGGTTATGACCCTCATCCTGGCATCAAAGCGCCCGTCGCTATCTGAGGCCGTCAATCGTGACATAACCGGTGCTGTTTAGCGCCGGTTTTTTTTCGCCTTCTTCCCGCTTTCCGACGCGTAATCCAGAACGTATGCAACACACTGCAACCGCTTAACTTTCCTTGATAAGGGCTCGTAAAACGGTCATCCGTTGCTCGTCAATTCCAGGCCATTTCGCCACACTCCCGGCATGAAAAAAGAGAACGGTTTTACGCTTATCGAAACCCTGGTGGCTATCTCGCTGGTGGTCATTCTCAGCGCCTCCGGGCTATACGGCTGGGACAACTGGCAACGGCAGCAACGGCTCTGGCAAACCGCCGGGCAGGTGCGTGATTACCTGGTATTTCTGCGTAATGACGCAAACCGGCACAACCGTGACCACCAGGTCACACTGCGACGCGACAGGGGTGTCACCTGTCTGATGAGCGCATTCGTGCAGGGCTGTGATAAGGGCAGTCCGTTTGTATTTATTTCCCTGTGGCCGGAGGTCACGGTAAGTGAAATAACGCCGTTATTTGGCTTCTATGGACTCAGGGATACGGCATGGGCAGGGCGAATACGCCTGCAAAGTCGTGCAGGAGAATGGCTCGTCATTGTCTCGAATGGAGGGCGAATCAGGATGTGCAATGTCACAGGAGAAGGTTCATGTCCCTAAACCAGCAGGGTTTCTCACTGATGGAAGTTCTGATTGCCACGGCGATCAGCAGTCTGTTACTGATAAGCGCCTCGCGCTTTTTACCGGGCTTGCAGCGGGCTGTTTTACAGCAGTCCGGTCAGCGGGAGCTTGAGGAGGAGGTGTGGCAACGCCTTTTATCCCTCGGCAAACAGCTTCAGCGTGCGGGGTATTGCGCCGGAAACTGTGCGGGGCAGGGACTGACGATCGGCAGGCAAGGTCGCTGTGTCATTGTACGGTGGGATGCAAACAGTAACGGTAACTGGGATAGCTCGTCTTCGGAAAACGACAGCACAGGTTTTCGTCTGGAATCAGGTGCACTGGAGACCCTGCATGGGGCGACCTCGTGTGAGGGTAAAGGATGGGAGAAACTCACTGACCCCAACAGGCTTCTCATCCAGCACTTTGTGGTGAGTCAAGTTGAGCATGCGGGGTTTGCCCCCCAGCTGAATATTGAAATGACCGCCCTTCGTCAGGGCGAGCAGGGGGCCCCCTGTCAGGCTTTTTATGGCGTCACGGGGTACAACCTGTGAACCGGCAGCGCGGGATGTCCTCGCTGGCGCTGGTGTTACTTTTACTGGTGTTGGGCACACTGATCCTCACCGGCCTCAATCAGCAGCTGACCACGTTTAGCGCACTGGTGGGCGGTGAGAGCCGCTCGGTTCAACAGCAGGCATCCGTGCAGTCAGCGCTTGAATGGGGACGCGTTCAGAGCTGGTTATCTGAGCCTGAGATCCAGTGCAAAAAGGTATCGGCGTGGCGAGTTTGCCTGCGACTACTGAATGAAGCGCGTGTGCTGCTTATCGCCGGGAGTGATGACCTGCTGCTATGGCGCAGAGGCGAAATCATCGACGGTAAGATCTATTTCTCGCCACACGGCTGGAGTGATTTTTGTCCGCTTAAGGAGAATGCGTTATGCCAGCTGCCGTGAGCAGAGAAAAAGGCTTTAGCATGGTTGAGGTATTACTGGCGATGATGCTGCTGGTGATGATCGTCACGGCACTGTCGGGTTATCAGCGAGCACTGGCGACGCGGTTCTCTATGTTTAATCAGTATCGTCAGCTCTGGCACCATGCCTGGAATCAGTCTCAGCTTTCAACAATTGCTCTCCCGGCAGGCTGGCAGGTCAGTCGGGGGCAGACAACACTCTCTGGATGTGTCAGCATCACGGTTACACTTATTTCTCCTCTGGGGCGGCGCGGCGAGATGACGCGTCTGCATTGCCCGGTTAGCCAGTAGTCGGGAGCGTCTATGTTAAGGGTCTACCACTCAAATCGTCTGGATGTGCTGGAAGCGCTGATGGAATTTATCGTTGAGCGCGAGCGGCTTGACGATCCTTTTGAGCCAGAAATGGTGCTGGTGCAGAGCACCGGTATGGCACAGTGGCTGCAGATGTCGCTTTCGCGTAAATTCGGCATTGCCGCAAATATCGATTTCCCGCTGCCCGCGAGTTTTATCTGGGAGATGTTTGTCCGCGTGTTGCCGGACATCCCGGAACAGAGTGCCTTCAACAAGCAAAGCATGAGCTGGAAGCTGATGGCATTGTTGCCGGACATGCTGCAGCATGATGAATTCGTCATGCTACGCCACTACCTCAATGACGACACCGATAAACGCAAGCTGTTCCAGCTGGCATCGCGCACCGCCGATCTCTATGACCAGTATCTGGTGTATCGCCCGGAATGGCTGACTCGCTGGGAAACGGGCGAGCGGGTCGACGGGTTACCGGAGGCGCAAGTCTGGCAGGCGCCACTCTGGAAAGCGCTGGTGGAACACACTGAGAAACTTGGCCAGCCGAAGTGGCACCGTGCAAACCTCTACCAGCGGTTTATCTCCATACTGGAAAACAGCGCTGAGCGACCAGCCCGGCTGCCCTCTCGCGTGTTTATCTGCGGCATCTCGGCGCTGCCACCGGTGTATTTGCAGGCGCTGAGTGCGCTGGGTAAACACATCGACATACATATCCTCTTTACCAATCCGTGTCGCCAGTACTGGGGCGACATTCAGGATGAACGCTGGCTTTCGCGGCTGGTGTCTCGCCAGAGACGACGCCTGTTTGAAGAGCGTACCGTGCCACTGTTTAAAGACAGCGCGTCTGCCGCACAGCTATTTGATGAGCACGGCATTCAAAACCTGCCAAACCCGCTGCTTGCCTCTTGGGGAAAGCTGGGCCGTGACTACATTCACATGCTCTCAGACATCACGTCGTCAGGCGAAGGGGATGTGGATGCCTTCGTCGAGATCGCTCCGGATAGCCTGCTGCATAATATCCAGCTCGACATTCTGGATCTCGAAAACCGCGCCGTCATGGGCGTTACGGCGAAAGAATTTGAACGCAGCGACAGTAAGCGCAAGCTGGACGGCGACGATCGCAGCGTCACGATCCACGTTTGCCACAGCCCGCAGCGCGAGGTTGAAGTCCTTCACGATCAACTGCTGGCGATGTTGCAGGACGATCCTGAGCTGACGCCACGTGACATTGTGGTGATGGTGGCGGATATCGACAGTTACAGTCCCTTTATTCAGGCTGTTTTTGGGAGTGCGACGGGTGAACGCTACCTGCCGTACGCCATTTCTGACCGACGGGCCCGCCAGTCTCATCCGGCCTTGCAGGCCTTTATTACTTTGCTTTCATTACCGGATAGCCGGTTTATCTCCGAAGATGTCCTGGCATTACTGGATGTCCCAGTCCTGGCCGCACGTTTCAATATTAATGAAGAGGGGCTGCGCTACCTTCGTCAGTGGGTTAACGAGTCCGGCGTACGCTGGGGCATTGATGATGACAACGTTCAGGCGTTCGAGCTTCCTCCTACCGGCCAGCACACCTGGCGGTTTGGCCTGACGCGTATGCTGCTGGGCTATGCGATGGAAAGCAGCCAGGGCGAGTGGAATGAAGTCCTGCCCTACGATGAGTCCAGCGGGTTGATCGCTGAGCTGGTTGGTCATTTAGCTTCCCTGCTGATGCAACTTAACCGCTGGCGGCTTGAGTTGATGCAGCCGCGTCCGCTGGATGCGTGGCTCCCGGTTTGCAGGGCATTGCTCAATGATTTCTTCCTGCCGGACAGTGATACCGAAGCCGCTATGGCGCTCATTGAAACGCAGTGGCAGGCGATCGTCGAAGAGGGCGTGAGTTCCCACTATAACGAGGCTATTCCGTTGTCATTGCTGCGCGATGAGCTGACGCAACGGCTCGATCAGGAGCGAATTAGCCAGCGTTTCCTGGCAGGCCCAATCAATATTTGCACCCTGATGCCAATGCGTTCTATCCCGTTCAAAGTGGTGTGCCTGCTCGGAATGAATGACGGTATTTATCCACGCGCCTTGGCGCCGCTGGGTTTTGATCTGATGAGTGCGAATCCAAAGCGGGGTGATCGTAGCCGTCGTGACGATGACCGCTATCTCTTCCTTGAGGCGCTCATTTCGGCTCAACGTCAGCTGTATATCAGCTATATCGGCCGCTCTATCCAGGACAACAGCGAGCGCTTTCCTTCTGTTCTGGTGCAGGAACTGGCGGATTATATCGGGCAGAGCCACTATCTGGCGGGGGATGAAGCCCGTAACTGTGATGAAAGCGCGCAGCGAGTGAAGGCGCATATCACCCGCTTCCATAGCCGCATGCCGTTTGACCCGGTGAACTACGTGGTCAGCGATCATCAGAGCTATGCCCACGAATGGCTGCCTGCGGCGAAAAAAGAGGGGAGAGCGCATACCGATTTCATTCAGGAGCTTGATCCTCGCCCGATAGACACCCTGACCTTTGAACAGCTTCAGCGGTTTTGGGGGCATCCGGTACGCGCTTTCTTCCAGCAACGGTTGCAGGTCAATTTCCGTTCTGAAGAGAGTGAAATTCCTGATGCAGAGCCATTTACGTTGGAAGGGCTGGAGCGGTATCAGTTAAACCAGCAGCTGCTGAACGCGCTGGTTGAAGAGGAAGATGCCGACAAGCTTTACCGCCGCTACCGTGCTGCGGGGCAGTTACCCTACGGGGCGTTCGGAGAAATTGTCTGGGAGGCGCAGCGCCAGGAGATGGAAGCTCTGGCAGAACGCGTGAGGGAATGCCGGCAACCCGGAACCAGTCTTGAAATCGATCTCAACTGCCAGGGTGTGCAGCTCACGGGCTGGCTAACTCAGGTACAGCCGGATGGGCTCCTGCGCTGGCGTCCTTCCATGCTTAGCGTTTCACAAGGTTTGCAACTCTGGCTCGAACATCTTGTCTACAGTGCTGGCGGCCATAAAGGCGAAAGCCGTATTTTTGTCCGCAAAGAGGGCGAATGGCGCTTTCCACCGATGGACGCAGAGCAGGCGTTACGTTATTTATCCTTGTACGTTGAAGGCTACCTGCGGGGAATGAATAAACCGCTCCTGCTACTGCCCGAGAGCGGTGGTGCCTGGATAAAAGCTTGTTATGACGCACAGAATGATGCCATGTTAACGGATGACGCTTCACTGCAAAAAGCACGGAGTAAATTCATGCAGGTGTATGAAGGTAACATGATGGTGCGCGGCGAAGGTGAGGATGTCTGGTATCAACGTTTATGGCGAACGCTTGAGCCTGAATACTTCGAGGCTATCACGGAAGAAGCACAACGCTACCTGTTACCGTTGTTCAAATTTAATCAGTCCTGAGTGCTGTATAAAAATTGCGCAGCATGGGGTGTTCATTTATGATGCACTTCTTATCACGGACTGATGTACCCAAAGAAAGAGATGTTGGTGAGTCCAGCACGCAGTTTGTTAATGATGTAGCCGTGATAAAGAGGTCGTAATGCCAGGCAGCACCTTGTTCAAAGCGTTTGTTTTGTTTGTCGCCCTTTGGGCACCTTTCACTCAGGCAGGCTCCGGTTGGCAACCCATTCAGGAAACTATCCGTAAGAGCGAAAAAGATACCCGTCAGTATCAGGCTATTCGCCTTGATAACGGGATGACTGTGCTGCTGGTTTCCGATCCGCAGGCGGTGAAATCCCTGTCGGCACTGGTGGTGCCGGTTGGGTCGCTGGAAGATCCGGAAGCCCACCCTGGGCTTGCACACTATCTGGAACATATGACGCTTATGGGTTCCAAAAAATACCCCCAGCCAGATAGCCTGTCCGAATTTCTCAAAATGCATGGCGGCAGCCACAACGCCAGCACGGCGCCGTACCGTACAGCCTTCTATCTCGAAGTTGAGAATGATGCGCTGGGAGGTGCAGTGGATCGTCTGGCGGATTCTATCGCGGCTCCCCTGCTGGATAAAAAATACGCTGACCGCGAACGCAATGCCGTTAATGCTGAACTGACCCTTGCCCGTACGCGAGACGGGATGCGTATGGCGCAGGTGAGTGCAGAAACCATTAACCCGGCGCACCCGGGATCGCGTTTTTCCGGTGGTAATCTGGAGACGCTGAGCGATAAACCGAACAGCCCGGTGCTGGATGCCCTGCATGCCTTTCGCGATAAATACTACTCCGCCAATCTGATGAAAGCGGTCATCTACAGCAACAAACCGTTGCCTGAGCTGGCAAGCATGGCGGCACAGACGTTTGGCCGGGTACCGAATAAAAATATCGACCTGCCGCAGATAAACGTTCCTGTGGTCACGGACGCGCAAAAAGGGATCGTTATCCACTACGTTCCTGCACTGCCGCGTAAAGTGTTACGCGTTGAGTTCCGCATTGATAACAATACGGCGCAGTTTCGCAGCAAAACCGATGAACTGGTCACCTACCTGATTGGCAACCGTAGCCCGGGAACACTTTCTGACTGGCTGCAAAAACAAGGGCTGGTGGAAGGTATCCGTGCCGACTCCGATCCGGTTGTGAACGGCAACAGCGGCGTGCTGGCGATCTCCGCCACCCTGACTGACAAAGGTCTGGCTCACCGTGATGACGTCGTGGCGGCTATCTTCAGCTACCTCTCTTTGCTGCGCGATAAAGGCGTCGATAAACGTTACTTTGATGAACTGGCGCACGTGCTGGATCTCGATTTCCGTTATCCGTCCATTACCCGCGACATGGATTACGTTGAATGGCTGGCCGATACCATGATCCGTGTGCCGGTGGAACATACCCTCGACGCGGTCAATATTGCCGACCAGTATGACGCCGACGCGGTAAAAGCCCGTCTGGCGATGATGACGCCGCAGAATGCCCGCGTCTGGTATATCAGCCCGAACGAACCGCATAACAAAATGGCCTATTTTGTCGATGCCCCTTACCAGGTGGATAAAATCAGTGACCAGACCTTCGCCGACTGGCAGAAAAAGGCCGGTGAGATCGCGCTTAAATTGCCGGAGCTGAACCCCTACATTCCGGATGATTTCTCGCTGATTAAAACCACGAAAGCCTATCCGCACCCGGAACTTATCGTTGACGAGCCGACGCTGCGCGTGGTGTATACGCCAAGCCGCTATTTCGCGAGTGAACCGAAAGCCGATGTGAGCGTGGTTCTGCGTAACCCAAAAGCAATGAACAGCGCTAAAAATCAGGTGATGTTTGCGCTCAATGACTATCTTGCCGGTATCGCACTCGATCAGCTTAGCAATCAGGCGGCCGTCGGCGGGATAAGCTTCTCGACCAACGCCAATAACGGTCTGATGGTCAATGCCAACGGCTACACCCAGCGTCTGCCGCAGCTGTTCCAGGCGTTACTGGAAGGTTATTTCAGCTATACCCCGACGGAAGAGCAACTTGAGCAGGCCAAATCCTGGTATGCGCAGATGATGGATTCTGCCGAGAAGGGTAAAGCGTATGACCTGGCGCTCATGCCGACGCAAATGCTTTCGCAAATTCCCTATTTCCAGCGCGAAGATCGCCGGGCGCTGCTGCCCTCTATCACCTTAAAAGATGTGCTGGCGTATCGTGATGCGCTGAAAACGAACACGCGTCCGGAGTTCCTTATCGTCGGAAACATGAGTGACGTACAGGCCAAAACACTGGCAGAAAATGTCCGTACGCAGCTTGGTTCGAAAGGCGACGAGTGGTGCCGCAACCAGGACGTACTGGTTGAGAAAAAACAGAATGTGATTTTTGAAAAGGCGGGTAACAGCACGGATTCAGCCCTGGCCGCTGTGTTTGTACCCACGGGTTATGATGAATTCACCAGTACCGCGCAGAGTGCGGTGCTGGGGCAGATTATTCAGCCGTGGTTCTACAACCAGCTGCGTACAGAAGAGCAGCTTGGTTACGCGGTCTTTGCCTTCTCCATGAACGTGGGTCGCCAGTGGGGGCTGGGCTTCCTGCTGCAAAGCAGTGATAAACAGCCTGCTTATCTCTGGCAGCGTTATCAGGCATTCTTCCCACAGGCGGAAGCGAAGCTGCGGGCGATGAAGCCGGAGGAGTTTGCTCAGATTCAGCAGGCCGTCATCGCTCAGGTGATGCAGCCGCCGCAGACGCTGGGTGAAGAAGCATCACAACTGAGCAAAGATTTTGATCGCGGTAATCTGAAATTTGATTCGCGTGATAAAGTAGTGGCCGAGATAAAACAGCTGACGCCGCAGAAGGTTGCTGATTTCTTCCACCAGGCGGTGGTTAAACCGCAGGGAATGGCGATTCTGTCGCAGGTTTCCGGTAGTCAGAACGGGAAAACGGACTACGTTAACCCCAAAGGCTGGACGATCTGGAAGAGCGTCAGCGCGCTGCAGCAATCTATGCCCTGGAGTAAGAAAGAATGACCGATACCGCTGAGCCCCTTAATCCCTTACGTTTACCTCTACAGGGTGAACGATTGATTGAAGCCTCAGCGGGAACGGGAAAAACCTTCACCATCGCCGCGCTCTATCTGCGTCTTCTGTTAGGGCTTGGTGGTAACGCCGCTTTTCCACGTCCGTTAAGCGTGGAAGAGCTGCTGGTGGTCACCTTCACCGAGGCCGCTACCGCTGAGCTGCGCGGTCGTATTCGTGCCAATATTCATGAGCTGCGCATCGCCTGCCTGCGCCAGACCACGGATAACCCTCTCTACGCCAACCTTCTTGAAGAGATTGCAGATAAGCAACAGGCCGCCCAGTGGCTGCTGTTGGCGGAACGGCAGATGGACGAAGCGTCCGTTTTCACCATTCATGGTTTTTGTCAGCGCATGCTGAGCCTGAATGCGTTTGAATCCGGAATGCTGTTTGAACAGCAGCTCATTGAAGATGAATCTGTGCTTCGCTATCAGGCCTGTGCGGATTTCTGGCGTCGCCACTGTTACCCTTTATCGCGCGATATCGCTGAAGCGGTCCATGCGTTGTGGAAAGGTCCCGAAGAGCTTCTTCGCGCTATCGACCGTTATCTTCAGGGCGAAGCGCCGGTTATCAAATCCCCGCCACCTGCAGACGAAACGCTGGCTTCACGTCATGAAAAGATCGTCGGAAAAATTGCTGCGCTCAAGCAACAATGGAATGCGTCCGTCGGTGAGATTGAGGCAATCATCGAAAACTCCGGGATCGACAGACGTAAATTTAACCGCGGCAACCAGGGTAAATGGATCGAGAAGATCAGCGCCTGGGCGCAGGAAGAGACGCGCGGTTATCAGCTTCCGGACGCACTGGAGAAATTCTCGCAGCGTTTTTTGATTGAGCGGACTAAAGCCGACGGCATTGTGCCTGAGCATCCTCTGTTTGTTGCGATTGAATCGCTGCTCGCTGAGCCACTCACGCTCAATGACCTGATGATCACCCGCGCCATGACGGAAATTCGCGAAGCCGTATCACGTGAGAAACGTCGCCGTGGCGAACTGGGTTTTGACGATATGCTGAGCCGCCTTGATGCGGCGCTGTGCAGTGAAAACGGCGAAGCCCTTGCCTGCGCGATCCGCACCCGATTCCCGGTAGCGATGATTGACGAATTTCAGGATACGGACCCTCAGCAGTACCGTATTTTCCGCCGCATCTGGCGACAACAGCCCGACACTGCGCTGTTGTTAATCGGCGATCCGAAACAGGCCATTTACGCCTTCCGCGGTGCGGATATTTTCACCTACATGAAGGCCCGCAGTGAGGTAGAGGCGCACTATACGCTGGATACCAACTGGCGCTCTTCCCCGGGCATAGTGCAAAGCGTCAATGCGCTGTTTAGCCGCATGGATACGGCGTTTATGTTCCGTGAGATCCCCTTTCAGCCGGTAAAGTTTGCCGCAAAAAACAGCTCGCTGCGTTTCGAATTCAACGGGGTGACGCAGCCCGCCATGAACTTCTGGCTGCTTGACGGTGAAGGCTGTGGCGTCGCGGACTATCAAAATGCCATGGCCCAGCATTGTGCCGCGCAGATCCGTGACTGGCTCAGCGCTGGTGCGCGTGGCGAGGCGCTGTTGTGGAAGGAAAATGAGTCAGCCCCCGTGAAGGCTTCTGATATCACGGTGCTGGTGCGCAGTCGTCAGGAGGCGTCGCTGATCCGCGATGCGCTTACCCTGCTGAACATCCCGTCCGTTTACCTCTCAAACCGTGACAGCGTTTTTGAAACTCTGGAAGCACAGGAGATGTTGTGGCTGCTTCAGGCCGTGCTGTCCCCGGAGCGCGAAAGTACGCTTCGCAGTGCACTAGCCAGCGCCATGCTCGGTCTGAACGCCCGTGACATTGATGCACTCAATAATGACGAAGCCGCATGGGATGCGGTCGTCGAAGAGTTTGTTCACTACCGTGAACGATGGCAGAAGCGCGGTGTGATGGCGATGGTGCGTGAGCTCATGGCGAAGCGACACCTTGCGGAGAATATGCTCGCGACAGCAGGCGGTGAACGCCGTCTGACCGACATTTTACATATCAGTGAGCTGTTGCAGGAGGCGGGCACGCAGCTTGAAAGCGAACATGCTCTGGTGCGCTGGCTGGCGCAACAGATTGCCGACCCAAACAGCAACGCCTCCAGCCAGCAGATGCGTCTTGAGAGTGATAAACATCTGGTACAGATCGTCACGATTCACAAGTCGAAAGGCCTGGAGTATCCGCTGGTCTGGCTGCCGTTTATCGCCAATTACCGCGTGCAGGATCAGGCCTTTTACCACGATCGCGAGTCGTTCGACGCGGTGCTCGATCTCAGTAAAGCGGAGTCCAGCGTTGAGCTGGCCGAGGCCGAACGTCTGGCGGAAGATTTACGCCTGCTCTACGTGGCATTGACCCGTTCGGTCTGGCACTGCAGCCTGGGCGTGGCGCCGCTGTTTCGCCGTCGTGGCGACAAGTCGGGGGAGAGCGATTTCCACCTGAGCGCGCTGGGGCGACTCATTCAGCTCGGCGAGCCCAAAGATGCTGCCGGGCTGCGCCAGTGCATCGAGTCGCTGTGCGGCGAGCATGTTGCCCTGCACATTCCGTCGCCACCCGATAACAGCCGCTGGCAGATGCCGGACTGGCGGGAATCTGAACTGGAAGCCCGGCAGATTCTGCGCACCATTGCCGACGACTGGCGCGTTACCAGCTACTCCGGGTTACAGCAGCACGGGCAGAGCATTGCGCAGGACCTGATGCCAAAGCTGGATATTGATGCCGCCGGAGCCGGTAGCGTGCCGGTTGAGCCTGCGCTTACGCCGCATCAATTTCCACGCGGCGCGTCACCGGGAACCTTTTTGCATAGCCTGTTTGAAGAGCTGGATTTTACCCATCCTGTCTCTGACGAATGGGTCCTGAAGATGTTACAGAGTGGGGGCTATGATGCACAATGGCAGCCGGTCCTCACCGAGTGGATCCGCGCTATTCTGCACGCCCCGCTCACGGCAGAGGGCCTCTCTCTCAGCCAGTTGACCGCCAAAGATAAACAGGTGGAGATGGAGTTTTACCTTCCCATCGCCAGCCCGCTGCGGGCTGACGTGCTTGATGCGGTGATCCGCGAGTATGACCCGTTGTCCGCCGGTTGCCCGCCGCTGAACTTCCGCCAGGTGCAGGGGATGTTAAAAGGCTTTATCGACCTGGTTTTCCGTCACGAAGGGCGCTACTACCTGCTGGATTACAAATCAAACTGGCTGGGTGAGAACAGCGAAGCCTACACCCAGCAGGCGATGGCATCCGCCATGCAAATGCATCGCTACGATCTGCAGTACCAGCTCTATACTCTGGCGCTGCATCGTTATCTGCGCCATCGCATTGCTGACTACCGTTACGAAGAGCACTTTGGTGGGGTGATTTACCTTTTCCTGCGCGGTGTGGATGCGGCTGACCCGCGTTCAGGCATCTTTAGCACACGCCCGCATGCGGCACTGATTGAGAAAATGGATAACTTATTTGCAGCAAACACGGAGGAAGTGGCATGACGATGCAGGAATTGTTGCTGGAAGCGGTAGAACAGCGACTACTGCGCCACCTGGACGTACAGTTCGCCATGATGGTGTCCGGTGATGAGCCTGCCGTGATGCTCGCCGCTGCCATCCTGAGTAAAGACGCAGGGGAAGGGCACGTTTGCCTGCCGCTTTCGCGTCTGGCGATGGATGAGAAAATGCCCGCGGCCCTGCAGTCCTGTTTTGCACTGCTGGGAGAATCCGTGGACTGGCCGACGGTGTTGCACCGTTCGCCTGCCGTCAGCGCAGCCGATAGCCAGACACCCATGATCCTGACGGGCGATCGTTTGTATCTCAACCGACTGTGGCGTAATGAACTGGCGGTCGCGCGTTTTTTCAGCGAGACCAATGCGCCTCTTCCCTGCGATGAAGACCAACTGCGGCAAACGCTGGATACCTTGTTTACCTCTGTTGAGGCGACAGACTGGCAGAAAGTGGCGGCGGCCGTGGCCTTAACACGGCGGATCTCCGTCATCTCTGGCGGCCCGGGAACCGGTAAAACTACCACCGTGGCCAAACTGCTTGCCGCCCTGATTCAGTTATCGGGTGAGCAAAAGTGCCGTATTCGTCTGGCGGCCCCTACCGGCAAAGCGGCGGCACGCCTGACCGAGTCGTTAGGTGGTGCGCTGCAGAAGTTGCCACTCACCGGGGAGCAGCTTGCCCTTTTCCCAAACGAAGCCAGCACGCTGCACCGGCTGCTGGGTGCTCAGCCGGGAAGCCAGCGTCTGCGTTATCACGCCGGTAACCCGTTGCACCTGGATGTGCTGGTGGTGGATGAGGCGTCAATGATCGACCTGACGATGATGGCGCGGTTGATTGATGCTCTGCCAGCGCACGCCCGCGTCATTTTCCTGGGCGATCGCGACCAGCTTGCCTCGGTGGAAGCCGGGGCGGTGCTGGGAGATATCTGCACTTATGCAAGCCTGGGATATACCGCTGAACGCGCTGAGGAGCTGTCCCGTCTGACCGGCTGTTCGCTCGCCAGTGAAAACCATTCCCTGGCGGGGGCGCTGCGCGACAGCCTGTGCCTGCTGCAAAAAAGCTACCGTTTCGGCAGCGACTCGGGCATCGGTCAGCTGGCTTCGGCTGTGAACAGAGGCGACCGGCAGATGACCTGTGCGGTATTTGACGGTCAATTCACCGATATCGAGAAAAAATCGCTGCAAACCGGGGAAGAGTATCAGGCGATGCTTGATGACGCCCTGCAGGGGTATCAGCATTTCCTGACGGGTGTACAACAGCAATGCACGCCCGCACAGGCGCTCGCCGCCTTTGGCGAGTATCAGCTACTGTGCGCACTGAGGGAAGGGCCATTTGGCGTAAGCGGTCTGAACGACAGGTTCGAACAGCTGCTGGGCCAGAAACGCAAAATCCACCGCACCCCGCACTCGCGCTGGTATGAGGGACGCCCGGTGATGATCGCCCGCAACGATAGCGCGCTGGGGTTGTTTAACGGGGATATCGGGATTGCCCTCGATCGTGGACTGGGGCTGCGCGTCTGGTTCCAGATGCCGGATGGAAGCGTGAAGTCCGTTCAGCCCAGCCGTCTGCCTGAACATGAAACGGCCTGGGCAATGACGGTGCATAAGTCTCAGGGCTCCGAGTTCAACCATGCGGCGCTGATCCTGCCGACACAGCTTTCGCCCGTTATTACCCGCGAACTGATTTATACCGCCATTACGCGCGCGCGTCAGCGCCTGTCGCTGTATGCCGATGAGCGCGTACTGCTACAGGCGATTGCCACCCGCACGGAACGTCGAAGCGGCCTGAGCGCGATATTTGAATCCCTTTAAGCGATAGCCCCCACCGGGTGGTGAGGGCTTCGTATTATCCCAGATCGGCCATCAGCACTTTTGACCGGCGCTGATAGTTGTACATCTCTTTCTTACTCTCCGGCAGTGATTCAATGTCCACCGGTGTAAATCCGCGCTCCTGGAACCAGTGAATGCTGCGCGTAGTCAGCACGAACAGCTTGTTCAGCCCCATCTGACGCGCCTGAGCCGCCACGCGCTCAAGCAGCATTTCACCCCGTGAAGAGCTCCGGTAGTCAGGATGCACCGCCACGCAGGCCATTTCTCCGATCTGCTCTTCCGGGAACGGGTAGAGAGCGGCGCAGGCAATGGTCAGGTTATCGCGCTGAATAATGGTGAATTTGTCGATCTCCATCTCCAGCTGTTCGCGGGAGCGCCGAACCAGAATGCCCTGCTGTTCCAGTGGGCGAATCAGCTCCAGAATTCCGCCAATATCATTGATGGTGGCGCGACGGATCTGCTCCGCGCTCTCCATCACAATCTGGGTGCCGATACCATCGCGGGAGAACAGTTCCTGCAGCAGGGCACCGTCTTCCTGATAGCTGATCAGGTGGCTACGACGCACGCCACTGCGGCAGGCCTTCACGGCACCGCGCAAAAAACGCACGGTACCCGAGTGGTAATCCCCCTCGGCTTCCAGCGCTTCTACGCGAGCCTGGGCCTCATTCGGGAAGAGCTCTGGCACAATCACCCCTTCATCATTCACGACGCCCTGGGAAGAGCAAAACCCAATCATTTTCTCCGCCTTCAGCTTGATGGCCAACTGAGTGGCAATCTCTTCTGAGGTGAGATTAAAGCTTTCACCGGTTACGGACACTGCCACAGGCCCCATCAGCACGATGGCACCGCTGTCCAGCTGGCGGTGAATGGCCTCTTCATCGATACGACGAATACGTCCGCTATGGCAATAGTCCACGCCATCGTCCACGCCGAGAGGCTGAGCGATGATAAAATTGCCGCTCACAACGTTGATGTGCGCGCCCTGCAGCGGTGTGTTGTTAAGGCTCATCGACAGGCGAGCGGTGATATCCAGCTGCAGCAGACCCGCCGCCTGTTTCACCAGCTCAAGGGTTTTCGCATCCGTGACGCGGGTATGTTTATGGTAAATCGGCTCGTGGTGATGCGCGGCCAGGTTGGCATCAATCTGCGGGCGCGCGCCATACACCACAACCAGGCGGATCCCGAGGCTGTGCAGCAGGCCAATGTCATTGACGATGCTGGAAAAGTTTTCATGCTCAATGGCTTCGCCGCCGAGCATGATGACAAACGTTTTTCCCCGATGGGCGTTGATATAGGGAACAGAATGGCGGAATCCCTGGACCAGTTCGGTTCTACGTTCCTTCACCATGACACAACCCTTAATGAATGTTTATTCGTAATTTATGTATTTTTATTCGATTGTGGCCGTGTGTGCAAGCCTAAATTTTCTGCGACCCACAGAAATTGATAAGTAATCCGTGCGTTAGCGTATGAATGTTTACCCTTTTATAGATGACAGTTTATGCGTCATTCGTTAAAGTTTTCGGTCAATTTAGCGATTTTGTAAATCAATCACTTTTCTTGCTCGGGAGAAGCATGTCGGGATCCAATTCAGCAATAAGCCGCCGCCGGTTGTTAAAAGGGGCAGGGGCGATGTGGTTGCTTAGCGTCAGCCAGGTGGGTCTTGCCGCCACCAGTCAGGTGGTGGCGGTGCGCGTCTGGCCGTCGTCGACCTATACACGCGTCACGGTAGAATCCAATCGGGTGCTGAAATATAAGCAATTTGCCCTCAGCAATCCTGAGCGTGTGGTGGTGGATCTCGAAGGTGTTAACCTCAACTCTGTGCTTAAGGGAATGGCGGCGCAGATCCGCGGCGACGATCCGTTTATCAAATCGGCGCGCGTGGGTCAGTTTGATCCGCAAACCGTGCGCATGGTGTTTGAGCTGAAGCAAAACGTTAAACCGCAGCTGTTTGCCCTGGCACCTGTTGCGACGTTCAAAGAGCGTCTGGTCATGGATCTCTATCCGGCGAATGCGACGGATATTCAGGATCCGCTGCTGGCATTACTGGAAGACTACAACCAGGGCAACCTGGAGAAGCAGGTGCCACCGGCCCAGAGCGGTCCGCAGCCCGGAAAAGCAGGGCGCGATCGCCCGATTGTGATCATGCTTGATCCTGGCCATGGCGGCGAAGACTCGGGCGCAGTGGGGAAATATCGTACCCGGGAAAAAGATGTGGTGCTGCAAATCGCCCGCCGGCTGAAGGCGCTGATCGATAAAGAAGGCAATATGCGCGCCTATATGACGCGAAACGAAGATGTCTTTATTCCACTGAAAGTCCGCGTGGCGAAAGCCCAGAAGCAGCGTGCAGACTTGTTCGTCTCGATCCATGCCGATGCGTTTACCAGCCGCCAGCCGAGCGGTTCGTCGGTGTTTGCGCTCTCGACTAAAGGGGCAACCAGCACCGCCGCAAGATTCCTGGCTGACTCTCAGAACGCCTCGGACCTGATTGGCGGCGTGAGCAAAAGTGGCGACCGCTATGTCGACCACACCATGTTTGATATGGTGCAGTCGCTGACCATCACCGACAGCCTGAAATTTGGTAAAGCGGTGCTGGGCAAGCTAGGCAATGTTAATAAGCTGCACAAAAACAGCGTTGAACAGGCCGGGTTCGCGGTGCTGAAGGCCCCGGATATTCCGTCGATTCTGGTCGAGACCGCGTTTATCAGTAACGTGGAAGAGGAGCGTAAGCTCAGGACGGCAAAATTCCAGCAGGAAGTGGCAGAGTCGATTCTGGCAGGGATCCGGGCGTATTTCTCAGATGGGGCGACGCTGGCAAGGCTTGGGTAGTTGAGTGCGCCGGGTAACCGCCCGGCAGTTTCACACACCGCAGATACAAAAAAACACCCTGAAGGGTGTTTATTGTTTTAGAAGTGTTGGTTGCGGGGGCCGGATTTGAACCGACGACCTTCGGGTTATGAGCCCGACGAGCTACCAAGCTGCTCCACCCCGCGTCCGTCTTTCTACTCTTGTAGAAACTTACTTCTTCAAATTTGATTGGTTGCGGGGGCCGGATTTGAACCGACGACCTTCGGGTTATGAGCCCGACGAGCTACCAGGCTGCTCCACCCCGCGTCCGTCTTCCTACTGTCGTAGAAGATACTTCATCAAATTTTAATTGGTTGCGGGGGCCGGATTTGAACCGACGACCTTCGGGTTATGAGCCCGACGAGCTACCAGGCTGCTCCACCCCGCGTCCGTGGAAGCGCACTATACTCGGTTAGGTTTGTGATGCAACCCCTTTTTCACATAAATCATTAACTTTGTATGTAAATTGAACGGCGTTGCGATATTTGGACTATTTTTTGCTCAGAATTTGCCAAAGGGCATGTGATTCCGTTTCTTTAGAACAGTGGGTTTGTTATCTTCATCACGCGGTAATGGGCAACTTTAAGACGAGATATAATGAAAGGACGTTGGGCGAAGTATCTAATGACAGGGGCAATGGTAGCCATTCTTGCGGCCTGCTCTTCTAAACCGACCGATCGCGGTCAACAGTATAAAGACGGGAAGCTATCCCAGCCTTTCTCTTTAGTTAATCAACCTGATGCCGTTGGCGCACCGATCAACGCAGGAGACTTTTCCGAGCAGGTTTACCAGATCCGCAACGCGTCGCCACGTCTGTATGGCTCACAGAGCAGCGTTTATAACGCGGTACAGGACTGGCTGCGCGCGGGCGGTGATACGCGCAATATGCGCCAGTTTGGTATCGACGCCTGGCAGATGGAAGGGGCGGATAACTATGGTAACGTCCAGTTTACCGGCTACTACACCCCGGTTATCCAGGCGCGACACACGCGTCAGGGCGAGTTCCAGTATCCCATTTACCGAATGCCGCCTAAACGCGGTCGTCTGCCGTCCCGCGCTGAGATCTACTCCGGTGCGCTGAGCGAAAACTACGTCCTGGCCTACAGCAACTCGCTGATGGACAACTTCATCATGGATGTTCAGGGCAGCGGCTATATCGACTTTGGCGATGGCTCCCCCCTGAACTTCTTCAGTTATTCCGGTAAAAACGGTCATGCCTATCGCAGCATTGGTAAAGTGCTGATCGACAGAGGCGAAGTGAAAAAAGAAGACATGTCGATGCAGGCGATCCGCGAGTGGGGTGAAAAACACAGCGAAGCCGAAGTGCGTGAGTTGCTGGAACAGAACCCGTCGTTTGTCTTCTTTAAACCGCAAAACTTTGCGCCAGTGAAAGGGGCGAGTGCCGTTCCACTGATTGGCCGCGCCTCGGTAGCTTCGGATCGTTCTATTATTCCTGCGGGTACCACGCTGCTGGCGGAAGTGCCTCTGCTGGATAACAACGGCAAATTTAACGGTCAGTACGAGCTACGTCTGATGGTCGCGCTGGATGTCGGCGGTGCGATTAAAGGTCAGCACTTCGATATTTATCAGGGCATTGGCCCGGATGCGGGGCACCGTGCAGGCTGGTATAACCACTATGGGCGCGTATGGGTGCTCAAGGCAGCCCCTGGCAGCGGTAACGTATTCAGCGGCTGATTGTGGTATTCTGAGTCGTACTGAATTAACAGAGAAGGGTGAGGAATAACCTCACCCTTTTGACATCTGAGGTTTTATGTCTGTAGTAATCAGCGATGCCTGGCGTCAGCGTTTTGGCGGCACGGCACGTCTATATGGTGAAAAAGCCCTGCAGCTGTTTGCGGATGCGCATGTCTGCGTCGTGGGGATTGGCGGTGTTGGCTCCTGGGCGGCGGAAGCGCTGGCGAGAACCGGCATTGGCGCGATCACGCTGATTGATATGGATGACGTTTGCGTCACCAACACCAACCGTCAAATCCATGCCCTGCGCGATAACGTCGGGCTGGCGAAATCTGAGGTGATGGCGGAGCGTATTCGCCTGATTAACCCGGAATGCCGCGTGACGGTGATTGATGACTTTGTGACGGCAGATAACGTCGCCGAATACATGAGTAAAGGATACAGCTATGTCATCGACGCTATCGACAGCGTGCGTCCAAAAGCGGCGTTGATTGCCTACTGTCGGCGTTACAAGGTTCCTCTGGTTACCACCGGGGGGGCTGGCGGGCAAATCGATCCCACGCAGATTCAGGTGGCCGATTTGGCAAAGACGATTCAGGACCCGCTGGCGGCCAAGCTGCGCGAGCGCTTAAAAAGCGATTTTAACGTCGTGAAAAACAGTAAAGGCAAGCTGGGCGTTGACTGTGTCTTTTCGACTGAAGCCTTAGTCTACCCGCAGGCTGACGGTTCGGTGTGTGCGATGAAAAGCACGGCGGAAGGGCCAAAAAGGATGGATTGTGCCTCAGGCTTTGGTGCGGCCACCATGGTGACCGCCTCTTTCGGCTTTGTAGCCGTCTCTCACGCCCTGAAGAAAATGATGGCGAAGGCGGAACGTCAGGCCTGAGCCTGACGCGCGGCATCCTGTACCGCCTCACTGAGTGCGACCAGGCCCTGACCGCGCGAGGCGCTGAGCTGCGCCCGTAGCCCCAGCTCATCGAACAATGCCAGCGGCGAGTGCGTCAGCAGCTCCGCCGCGCTTTTCCCTTCCACGGCGGTTAACAGTACCGCCAGCAGCCCGCGAACGATACGCCCTTCGCTGTCGCCAAAGAAATGCAGTTTTTCACCGGATACCGTGCATCCCAGCCAGACGCGGTTCTCGCAGCCGGAAATCTCTTTCGCCTGCGCTTTGCGTTCGTCTGACAGCGCCGGCAACTGCTTGCCGAGCAGGATCAGCTGGCGATATTTGTCTTCCCATTGCAACAGCGGGGCGAAAGTCTGTTTTAAGGTCTCTTCTGTGATAACCGTGCCAAATGGATGTTCGGCTAACGCTGAACTCGTCATTAATCCACCAGTATTTCAAGGGCGCGGTCAACGGCATCAACCAGCGCATCCACATCGCTTTGCGTATTATACGGCGCAAACGACGCACGCAGCGTACCGCTAACACCCAGCGCGGCCAGTAATGGTTGCGCGCAGTGCTGGCCGGCACGCAGGGCAATGCCATACCCGGCAAGCAGCGTAACCATATCGCTATGATGAACGCCGGCAAAATCAAAGGCCAGCAGGCTTGAGTCCTGCACGCGGAACGATCGAAAACCCGGACGTTTCTGCAGCGCTTCTTCTGCAAGCGTCGCCAGACCCCGGCTCCAGCGTTCTGCCTGAGCGATATCCGTTTCAGCCAGCCATTCAAGCGCGGCGCTGAGGCCGATGACGCCTGCGACGTTCGGCGTTCCGGCTTCCAGACGGTAAGGGACATCCTGAGTTTTAAAGCCCTCAAAGGTCACCTCGGTGATCATTTTTCCTCCCCCAAGCCACGGCGTCATTTGCGCCAGCAGGACCGGTTTTCCGTACAGCACCCCGATCCCGGTTGGGCCATACAGCTTATGTCCTGAGAAGGCATAGAAATCAATATCCAGCTTTTGTACATCAGCGGGGAAATGCACCACGCCCTGGGCACCGTCGACCATCACCACCATGTCGTTGGCGTGGGCCACGTCGATGGCCAGAGCCAGATCCGGGCAACCCCCTGTGACGTTCGACATTTGTCCGAGTGCCAGAATGCGGCTGCGGGGGGTAATGAATTCAGATAAGCGCGCTACGTCTGGCAGAAGATCTGCACCCAGCGGCAGTTTCACAATGCGCGCGCCCGTTTGCTCAGCCACCATCAGCCACGGAACCAGGTTGGCGTGGTGTTCTGCCTCACTGACAATAATTTCATCGCCGGGCTTTAGCCGCGGGCGCGCATAGCACTGGGCCACCATGTTAATGGCTTCAGTTGTGCCTCGCGTCCAGACGATGTTTTTCCCGCTTTCGGCGTTGATCAGGCGTGCGACCTGATCGCGTGCGGCTTCATAGCGCGCGGTTAATCGCTGTGCTTCGGCAAACTGGCTACGGTGCACGTTCCCGGCGCTCAGGCTGTAGAACTGCTGCGTCGCCTCAATGACTGCCTGAGGCTTAAGGGCGGTGGCAGCGCTATCAAGGTAAATACCGGCATCGGCCAGCGCCGGGAACTGTGCGCGAAACTGCGCGGGACTGAAAGCGTTCATGGAATTCCTCATCTCAATAGTGAGATCGTCGCGCAATTTCATCGGCAGGGCAAGGAGGTTGATATCTATCAGATTTGTCTGCTAATCCTTACTTATCCTGGCGACTCTGAAAAAGCAGGTTATGCTAAATAAGGTTAGGTGAATGTTTAAGCCTGTTATAAATCGATGTTTGAATAGCATTAATTGCTAAAGGAGAATAAGCATGAAAAAGACAGCCGCCATTATCTCTGCCTGTGCGTTGACCTTTGCCCTGAGCGCCTGTTCCGGTAACAACTACGTAATGCATACTAACGATGGCCGTTCTATCGTCTCTGAAGGGAAACCGACAACCGATAACGACACCGGTATGATTTCGTATAAAGATGCGAACGGGAATAAGCAGCAGATTAATCGCACTGACGTGAAGGAAATGAAAGAAATCGAGCATTAATCGATCGCAGGCGAAAAAAAAGCACCGCAAATTGGCGGTGCTACATTAATCACTATGGACAGACAGGGTAAATGTACAGGAAGTGAAAAATTGGTAGCGTTGCTACCGTGGTCTGAATCGCAGACCAATTGCAAACACAACAACACAACATCACAACCGTAAGCCAAAAGCCCTTCAGAACACGCATTCCGAAAAAAGCTCTTCGTTCCGGCTCAGGAAGTGCCGCCACTATAGGTATTTGCTGGTAGTTCCTCAACGGACAAATTATAATGGCTCAGATAAAAAAAACTAATAGGTTAAACATTGTTTCCTGTTTGTTAAATCTCGTTAACATCTAAGCCAGATAACCATGTCGAAGCGATTGCCACCCCTAAATGCATTACGTGTTTTTGATGCAGCAGCACGTCACCTGAGTTTCACGCGCGCAGCCGATGAGCTTTTTGTGACACAGGCCGCAGTAAGTCACCAAATCAAGTCTCTGGAGGATTTCCTGGGCCTTAAGCTGTTCCGTCGGCGCAACCGTTCATTACTGTTGACCGAAGAGGGGCAGAGCTATTTTCAGGATATTAAAGAGATTTTTTCCCAGCTCACGGAAGCCACGCGCAAGCTGCAGGCCCGCAGTGCAAAAGGCGCGTTGACGGTAAGTTTATTACCCAGTTTTGCCATTCAGTGGCTGGTGCCAAGACTCACAAGCTTTAACTCAGCTTATCCGGGAATCGACGTTCGAATCCAGGCGGTGGACCGTCAGGAAGACAAGCTGGCCGATGATGTGGACGTCGCCATTTTTTATGGCCGCGGTAACTGGCCAGGCTTGCGTGTCGAAAAATTATACGCAGAATATCTGCTGCCGGTCTGTTCACCGCTGCTCTTAACGGGCGAAAAGGCGCTGAAGACCCCCGCTGACCTGGCGCGACATACGCTTTTACATGATGCTTCTCGCCGTGACTGGCAAACTTATACCCGTCAATTAGGTCTTAATCATATAAACGTGCAGCAGGGCCCCATTTTTAGCCACAGCGCAATGGTGTTACAGGCTGCCATTCACGGGCAAGGCGTGGCGTTGGCGAATAACGTCATGGCGCAGTCCGAAATTGAGGCAGGCCGTCTGGTTTGTCCATTTAATGATGTGCTGGTCAGCAAGAACGCGTTTTATCTGGTTTGTCATGACAGTCAGGCAGAACTGGGTAAAATAGCCGCTTTCCGACAGTGGATTCTGGCGAAAGCGGCGAGTGAGCAAGAAAAATTCCGCTTCAGGTATGAACAGTAACTTTTGTGTGCCGGGCACGCATCACTTTAGGATTTAAACATGACCAGCCGATTCATGCTGATTTTTGCCGCGGTGAGTGGCTTTATTTTTGTTGCACTGGGCGCCTTTGGCGCACATGTATTAAGCAAGTCGTTGGGGGCGGTAGAAATGGGCTGGATCCAGACCGGCCTTGAATACCAGGCATTCCACACGCTGGCGATTTTTGGCCTGGCGGTGGCAATGCAGCGCCGCATCAGCATCTGGTTTTACTGGAGCAGCGTATTCCTGGCGTTAGGCACCGTGTTGTTCAGCGGTAGTCTGTACTGCCTGGCGCTTTCGCATTTACGCCTGTGGGCGTTTGTTACACCTGTTGGCGGCGTCAGCTTCCTGGCAGGTTGGGTATTAATGTTTATCGGAGCCATCCGTCTGAAACGCAAGGGCGTTGTTCATGAATAAGGTTGTTTTATATTGTCGCCCGGGGTTTGAGAAAGAGTGCGCCGCGGAAATTACTGATAAAGCGGCGAAGCGCGAAGTCTTTGGCTTTGCACGCGTTAAAGATAATGCCGGCTACGTCGTATTCGAGTGCTATCAGCCTGAGGATGCGGATAAACTCGCGCGTGAGCTGCCGTTCAGCTCACTGATCTTCGCTCGCCAGATGTTTGTCGCCGGTGAACTGTTAAAAGATCTTCCGCCGGAAGACCGCATCACGCCGGTTGTGGGTATGCTGCAGGGCGTCGTGGAAAAGGGTGGCGAGCTGCGTGTTGAAGTCGCGGACACCAACGAAAGCAAAGAGCTGATGAAGTTCTGCCGTAAGTTCACCGTACCGCTGCGCGCTGCACTGCGTGACGCAGGCGTGCTGACAAACTACGAAACGCCAAAACGTCCGGTGGTGCATATATTCTTTATCGCCCCCGGCTGCTGCTATACGGGTTACTCCTACACCAACAACAACTCTCCCTTCTTCATGGGCATTCCGCGGCTGAAATTCCCTTCAGATGCGCCAAGCCGTTCGACCCTGAAGCTGGAAGAGGCGTTCCACGTGTTTATCCCGGCGGATGAGTGGGATGAGCGTCTGGCGAACGGCATGTACGCGGTCGATCTCGGCGCGTGTCCGGGCGGCTGGACCTATCAACTGGTGAAACGCAACATGTGGGTCTCTTCGGTTGATAACGGCCCGATGGCCCAGAGCCTGATGGATACCGGACAGGTCACCTGGCTGCGTGAAGATGGTTTCCGCTATCGTCCCACCCGCAACAACATCTCCTGGATGGTATGCGATATGGTTGAGAAGCCGGCAAAAGTGGCCGCGCTGATGGCCTCCTGGCTGGTGAACGGCTGGTGCCGTGAGACTATCTTTAACCTCAAGCTGCCGATGAAAAAGCGCTATGAGGAAGTCTCGCAAAACCTGGCCTATATCCAGGCGCAAATGGATGAGCACGGCATTAACGTGGAGATTCAGGCGCGCCAGCTGTATCACGACCGCGAAGAAGTGACGGTGCACATTCGTCGCTGGTGGGCTGCTGTCGGTGGACGTCGCGACGAGCGATAATACGCGTTACATTGCCCGGTGGCGTTTTGCTTGCCGGGCGATTCATCTGAAAACGATTTAACGTTCTAAGCGCAACTGCTGCAAGTTCCCGTCCAGCTGTAAATCCGTCTGTAACGTCGCCACATCCCGGCAGATAAAGGCCATCTCTTTATGCGCCTCCAGCTTCTTACGCCATTTTTCCGGGACCTCGTCCAGCCTGGCGTAAATCCCTTCCAGACTCTGAAAATCCGTCAGCAGCTGGGCGGCACTCTTCGGCCCGATGCCTGCCACTCCCGGAACCTTCGAGCTGCTTATTCCGGCCAGCCCCCAGTAGTCAGGAAGTTGTTCCGGCGAGACGCCAAACTCACTGGCGATAAAGGGGGCATCAAGCCAGCGCTTCTGGAAGTAATCGCGGATGCGGACGGTGGGCGAAAGCAGCTGGCAGTAGCCTTTATCGGTTGAGACGATGGTGGCCTGATGCCCGGCGTTCGCGACCTTGACGGCTAACGTGGCGGCCAGGTCATCGGCTTCATTACCATGGGCTCCCCAGCAGGGAACGCCGCGCTGTTCAAAGGCGGCGCGAATGGCCGGCATTTCGGCATGCAAATCGTCAGGCATCGGTGCGCGCCCGGCCTTGTAGTCGGGAAGGCGCTGGTGTCGCCAGCCGCTGTTACGCGCTTCGTCATCAAAAACGGCAACCACATGGGTCGGTTCGCTATGGCGGATAAGTTGCTCCAGCGCGTGCAGACACGTGTCCTTACAGGGCGTACCTTGCACCGCATGGATCCGGCGAATGAGGTTGAGCGCATCGACGATAAGCAAATGAACAGCCACAGATAATCTCCCTTCTGTTTAATGGGGGAAGGGTAACATTGTCAGCGGTGGGAAACTATGTGCGGCGGGGAAAACAGGAAGAAGCCTCGCAAAACGAGGCTTCCTGAAAGGCTTAATCGCAGGTCACGATCTTCATCGCCAGGCCGCCGCGAGATGTTTCGCGGTATTTGGCGTTCATATCTTTACCTGTTTCGTACATGGTTTCGATAACTTTATCGAGGCAAACGCGCGGTTCACTGGTACGACGCAGCGCCATACGTGCGGCGTTGACCGCCTTCACGGAGGCGATGGCGTTCCGC
Organism: Enterobacter cloacae complex sp. 394I7; assembly: GCF_057320345.1. Lineage (NCBI taxonomy): Bacteria > Pseudomonadati > Pseudomonadota > Gammaproteobacteria > Enterobacterales > Enterobacteriaceae > Enterobacter > Enterobacter cloacae complex sp. 394I7. The sequence goes on from NZ_JBXWCR010000002.1 coordinate 328,293, forward strand.
TCGATGCAAGGCACCTGTACTTGTCCGGCAACCGGGTCGCAGGTCAGTCCCAGGTTATGTTCCATGCCGATTTCAGCCGCAATACAGACCTGTGTCGGGCTTGCGCCCAGCAGTTCTGCCAGACCCGCCGCAGCCATGGAGCAGGCGACGCCCACTTCACCCTGACAGCCTACTTCTGCACCGGAAATGGAGGCGTTCATCTTGTACAGTGAACCAATCGCACTGGCGACCAGCAGGTAGCGTGCCAGCGAGTTGGCGTTCACTTCGCGGATAAACTTGTCGTAGTACGCCAGTACCGCCGGAACGATACCGCAGGCGCCGTTAGTCGGTGCTGTCACCACGCGGCCACCCGCAGCGTTCTCTTCGTTTACCGCCAGCGCGAACATATTGATCCAGTCAACGACCGCCATAGGGTCCGTGGTCGTTTTGTCGGTGCTCACGAGCATACGACGCAGCGCTGCCGCACGGCGTGGTACGCGAAGCTTACCGGGCAGAACGCCTTCGGTAGTGATCCCGCGTTCGATACCGCCGCGCATGACTTCCCAGACGCTGGTGAAGTGCTGCTCCAGTTCCGCTTTGCTGTGCAAGGCCAGCTCGTTTTTCATCATCAGGCCGGAAAGGGAGAGCCCCGTTTCCTGGCAGTGACGCTGAAGATCCGCCGCGGTTTTGTACGGATAAGGCACGTCAACGGAAGATGTGCTGGTTTCACCAAAGTGGTCTTCGTCGACGATAAACCCGCCGCCGATAGAGTAGTAAGTCTGGCTGTATACCGCTTTGTCGCCTGCCAGTGCGGTAATACGCATTCCGTTTTCGTGCAGTGACAGGTTGTCAGCATGGAAATTCATGCAATGATCAACCGGGAATTCCACTTCATGTTCGCCATTTGCCAGCAGCAGGCGACCGTGGGTATTGACGTCCTGGATGAAACCAGGGATCGCATCAATATCAACGGTATCCGGCAGGTTTCCTGCCAGGCCCATGATAATGGCGATATCGGTATGGTGACCCTTACCTGTCAGGGAGAGAGAGCCGTACACATCGACAACCACGCGGGTTACGTCGTGCAAAATGCCGCGCGCAATCAAGTCATCCGTGAACTGCTTACCGGCTTTCATTGGTCCGACGGTGTGAGAGCTGGAAGGACCAATACCGATTTTGAAAATATCGAATACGCTAATCATGATGCGTCCATTGCTTTCAGTCAGAGGGGGAGGAGTGCGCCGTCCTGAGACGGCGCGGGTGATAATCAGAACATGGTGTACAGGGAGTAGAAGATTGCGGAGATAGCGATAAGCCCCATGATAACCACGAAGATATTGCTAATCTGACCGCTGTACTTGCGCATGGCAGGTACTTTCTGAATCGCGTACATCGGCATCAGGAACAGAATCATCGCGATAACCGGGCCGCCCAGGGTTTCAATCATGCCCAGGATGCTTGGGTTCAGCGTGGCAACTGCCCAGGTGGTGACCAGCATGAACAGCGCGGTCATCTTGTTCAGTTTGTTGACTTCAATGCTCTTGCCTTTACCGCGCAGAGATTTAATCACCATACCGTTGAAGCCTTCACGTGCGCCCAGGTAGTGGCCGAGGAAGGATTTGGTAATGGCGATGATCGCGATGATAGGGGCCATCCACGCGATGACCGGTGCGTTAAAGTGGTTCGCCAGGTAAGACAGAATAGTGATGTTCTGCTCTTTCGCTGCCGCCAGATCCGCCGGGGAGAGGCTCAGTACACAGCTGAAGACGAAGAACATAACGGTCAGCACCATCATGATGTGCGCACGCGCCAGGATGCTGGAGCACTTCTTCTCTGCACCGTCGCCGTACTCTTCACGCTTCGCCACGGCGAAGGAGGAGATGATCGGTGAGTGGTTAAAGGAGAATACCATCACCGGGATCGCCAGCCACAGGGTCATCAGCAGGCCGTTACCGGTTACAGATGCGCTGCTCAGGGAGAGCGTTTCCAGCGCGGCACCGTGCCACTGTGGAATCAGATACAGCGCCAGTACCATCAGTGCAGCCACAAACGGGAACACCAGGATGCTCATCGCTTTCACGATCATCTGCTCACCGAAACGGACAATGGTCATCATGCCCACAATCAGGATCAGAGACAGAATGGCACGCGGTGGTGGCGTCATGTGCAGCTGGTGCAGCATGAAGCTTTCAACGGTGTTAGTGATTGCAACGCTGTAAACCAGCAAAATAGGGTAAATCGCGAAGAAGTAGAGCAGGGTAATCAGTTTACCTGCGCCCACGCCGAAATGTTCTTCAACGACTTCAGTAATGTCTTCGCCAGGATTTTTACCGGACAGCACGAAGCGGGTCAGGCCGCGGTGCGCAAAGTAGGTCATCGGGAAGGCAATGATAGCCATGATGATCAGCGGAATCAGACCGCCGACGCCTGCGTTAATAGGAAGGAACAATACACCAGCGCCGATAGCTGTGCCGTAAAGGCCAAGCATCCACATGGTATCTGATTTGCGCCAACCACTTCGGGATTCAATCGAAGCAACGGTGCTGGTTTGAGTGGTTTCCATCTGTATCTCCTGGAGGAAGCAAATTGTCAGGTTTGTAGTCAAATCCGATGAAAAAGTGCCTGACGGTAATATGAAATTCGTTCAGTGACGGTTTTTTAATAATTTTCGCCCGTAACTATTGGCGGGCGGAAAGATACATTCTCGTTATGAATCTATCAGTGATCCCGATCCCAATTGCAATAATCCACTTTTGATGTGGGCATCTTTAGACCATTTATCTATTAAAAAAACATCGAAGAGGATTTACGGGCGCGAAGGCTACCATCAACAACATGTGAGCTAAAAGAGCACCCGCGAAGATAGGTGTCTTACGCTGTAAAGAAATGGGTTTTTAGGATTTTCTGGCAGGTAATTTAGTTTAAGGCTGATAATTTACGGTTGTAAAAACGAGGTAATCGTTTGCGTGGCATCAGAGTTTGTAAAAGGTATAAGCAATATCTATGAGTTGTTTCGGTAATAAAAAAGCCGGGCCCCACAACATCGTGACCCGGCTTTTATCAGGAGAGTGAAAATGTTACGTGCAGATTTCGTAGCAAGGAATGTACGCTGACCCGGGTAGCTTCATGCGGTGCTGGGCAACAAAGCCCTGCAGCATGTCATCCATGCGGCGCATCATTTCGCGATCGCCATGGATCTTATACGGACCATACTTCTCGATAGCACGGATACCCATCTCTTTCACGTTACCCGCCACGATGCCGGAGAAGGCGCGTCGCAGGTCGGCAGCCAGGACTTCTACCGGCTGGTCCGGGTACAGTTTCAGGTTGGCCATGTTTTCGTGCGAGGGTTCGAACGGGATCTGCAGGTCCGGCGCGATGCGGATTGACCAGTTAAAGCTGTAGGCATCTCCGGTGTCGCGACGGTTCTCTTTTACCAGCGGCATCGCTTTTTTCATCTGACGCGCCACTTCTGCCGCATCGTCAATGATGATGCGATAGTGACGACGCGCGGTTTCCCCCAGCGTATGCACGATAAACTCGTCCAGTACGCGGAAGTAGTCAGCGCTCTCTTTCGGCCCGGTCAGGATCAACGGCAGAACCTGATCTTTGTTAGCCGGGTTCATCAGAATACCCAGCAGGTAGAGCAGCTCTTCTGCGGTTCCCACGCCGCCCGGGAAGATGATTATCCCGTGGGCGATACGGACAAACGCCTCAAGGCGTTTCTCGATATCCGGCATAATAATCAGTTCGTTAACCAGCGGGTTAGGTGGCTCAGCGGCGATGATCGACGGCTCGGTCATGCCGATAAAGCGCCCTTCTTTGTAACGCTGCTGAGCGTGTCCCACTGCCGCGCCTTTCATTGGCGCTTCCATCGCCCCGGGACCACAGCCGGTACAGATATTCAGCTCACGCAGGCCGAGTTGGTTACCCACCCGACGGGCATAGAGATATTCGGTTTCGTTAATCGAGTGACCACCCCAGCAGACGACCATATTAGGGGCTTCGCCCACATGCAGGGCGCGGGCGTTACGTAAAATGGAGAACACCAGATTGGTGATATGTACCGAGCTTTCCAGGTCGAGATGCTGGAAGCGGCCTGCGTTGTGGATCTGCCCGTTAACAAACAGGATGTCACGCAGCACGGCAAACAGGTTGGCCTGAAGGGAGCGAATGATGCGCCCGTCCACAAAGGCCTCTTCCGGCGGGTTGATCACTTCAAGTTTCACGCCACGCTCGCGGCGCAGCACGTTGATATCAAAGCTTTCGAAGCGGGACAGCAGCTCTTTACTGTTGTCGGTCAGGCTTCCGGAGTTCAGTACGGCAAGTGAACAGTTACGAAACAATTGATAAAGATCGCTGCTGGCCGTGCGTTTAAGCATGTCCACTTCCAGCTGCGACAACATATCCATTGAGCCAAGAGGGCTAATATGTGTAATCAAGTGAGCTCCTTACGGGACGATTATCGTCTTTCCCTGTTGATTACAATAGCCCTGGCTTACGACGTTTCACAACCTAAAGCGCGGAATAGACCGCGCATATTGCGAAAATATTTAGGTTACTGGCGTACAAGACGGCCGGTGGCAGGCACAAAGTCCGTGTTGGTGCGCCATGGATTGATATCCAGACCACCACGGCGGGTGTAGCGCGCATAAACGCTTAACGTTTCGGGATGACAGAAACGCTGAATATCATTAAAGATGCGCTCCACGCACTGCTCGTGGAATTCGTTGTGATGTCGGAACGACACCAGGTAGCGCAGCAGTTTTTCCCGGTCAATCTTCGGACCGCGATACTGGATCTGCACGGAGCCCCAGTCCGGCTGATGGGTGATCAGGCAGTTGGATTTCAGTAAATGACTTACCAGCGTCTCTTCAACGATCTTTCCGCTTGCCGCATTTTCGAGGTAATCGGTACTGAATTCGTAATTATCCACTGCGATATCCTGATCGTCGATGCAGGTGCCGTTGAAGTGGGCAACAGGCTGCCCTTCCAGCTCATTCAGACGATAGAGTGACACGCTCACCTTGCCCTGTGCGCAGGCGCTTAAATCCCGCTCCAGGGTATGCTGAACCTCTTCCTGACTGTCGAATTTGGTCTGGTTAAAGCTGTTGAGATAGAGCTTAAAGCTTTTGGATTCCACCAGGTTCTGGCTGGCATAATCCAGTTCAACATGGCCCACTGCGACCTGCGGCAGACCGCGGGCGTTGAGCCAGGAAAGCTCGTAGAGCGTCCAGATATCACCGCCAACAAACGGCAGCGCGTCAGCGCGCAGGCCCAGAGGATCGCGATTCAGACTGCGCGGTACGCCCTGCAGCAGGCTTGCATCGTAGGTGTCGCGGTAATCGGTCGATTTACCCAGCGTTAAGCCCGTTAACGCCTGATGATTTTCGTAAGACATGTTTCATAGTCACTTTACAGGTACACTTATGGGCTGAGTTTATCCTGTCTTACAAGAAGAGAGAAATCGGTGGACATCGAAACTGCAAATGCCCTCACTGCCTTCACGACCCGCTATTGCGATGCATGGCATGAAACGCACGGCACTTGGCCGCAAAGCACTGACTTATATGGTGTACCTTCGCCATGTATTATCTCTTCTCCGGATGATTACGTTATCTGGCAACCGCAATCCCCGACGGGTGAGCAAAATGTAAATGCGGTTGAACGGGCAATGGACATTGTGGTACAACCAGCGGTTCACGCGTTTTATACCACGCAATTTGCAGGGGATATGCCTGCGCGATTTGCTGATATCACGCTGACGCTGTTGCAGACCTGGAGTGAAGACGATCTGCAGCGTGTTCAGGAAAACCTGATTGGTCATCTGGTCACGCAAAAACGCCTTAAGCTTTCTCCGACGCTCTTTATTGCCACGCTGGACAGTGAACTGGACGTTATCTCAGTCTGCAACCTGTCTGGTGAAGTGGTTAAAGAGACCATCGGTACCCGCAATCGCGAGACTCTCGCCCCCTCACTTGCGGAATTCCTCACCCGACTTGAGCCACTTCTGTAATCCACGATGCTATCGCACGTGTGAGAGATCTCTTACAGAGTTGTGAGAGATCGCTGGATCATTCAGTATTGCCTTATTTAATTAAGATTAACATTACTCTATTTTTCAATATGTTAATGAGCTATCGCCGCGTCCAGGGGGGCACGGGACGGCTTACAGCGCTGCCAGCATGGGTTGTAAGACGAAGCAGAATAGCGGATTCTAGTTGTGTCGACAGGATGCCGACACGAGAAACGAACATCAGGATGATGGCGTTTCTCACCAGGAACACGTCAGGATGACGCTGCAGGAAGGCTTCAGGATGAAGCAAAAGGATCGCGCAGGATGCGTAAGGGACACCTCCAGGAAGGGAGAATGAGAGCCGGTCAGGATGGTCGGTGGGTCAGGATGGCCAGGACGTTTCAGGATGAAACAAACACATCAGGACGATGTGAGCAGGATGCATAAGGTGAAGGATGACCAGGCCTTCGGGCTTCAGGAAAAGTTGTCACGGATGAGCAGGGAGCACGAATTGTAGCTGGATTGCTGCGGAACGAACCGGGAGCACTGTTTTTACAGTGCTCCCTTTTTTTATTTCTGCCTCCTGCAATGCTATGCTGCGCGCCGTTCACTTTTTCAGTTGAGGTTACTATGACGCAACACGATAGCGTTCGTGCCCGGTTGCACGCCATCGAGGCATTATTGCGCCAACATCAGCTGTGGCAGGAGACCGCGCCGCAGCCAGAAGCCTTCGCAAGCACTCAGCCGTTCTGTCTGGATACGCTGGCACCGTTCGAATGGCTCCAGTGGGTATTAATTCCGCGCATGCACGCGCTGCTCGACGGCGGCCACCCGCTGCCGCAGGCGTTCGCTGTTGCGCCTTATTATGAAATGGCGCTGGACGCGACCCACCCTGCGCGCGATGTCATGCTGATTGAGCTGGAAAAGCTGGATGCTGTGTTTGTCGGTGAAGATGCATGACGCTTGAGATCCTCTATCAGGATGAGTGGCTGGTCGCGGTAAACAAACCGTCTGGCTGGCTGGTGCACCGAAGCTGGCTGGACCGCGATGAAAAAGTGGTGGTGATGCAAACCGTGCGCGACCAGATTGGTCAGCACGTCTTTACGGCTCATCGTCTCGACAGGCCAACCTCCGGTGTGTTGCTGATGGGGCTTTCCAGCGAAGCGGGCCGCCTGCTGTCGCAGCAGTTTGAACAGCACCAGATCCAGAAACGCTACCACGCGATCGTTCGTGGCTGGCTGACGGAGAGCGCCACGCTCGATTATCCGCTGGTGGAAGAGCTGGACAAAATTGCCGATAAATTTGCCCGCGATGACAAAGGCCCGCAGCCTGCCGTGACGGATTACCGCGGCATGGCCACCACGGAAATGCCGGTGGCAACCAGCAAGTTTCCGACCACCCGCTACAGTCTGGTTGAGCTGTTGCCCAAAACCGGGCGCAAACACCAGCTCCGCCGTCATCTGAAACATCTGCGTCATCCGATTATCGGTGACAGCAAGCACGGCGATTTGCGCCAGAACCGCAGTGCTGCCGAACATTTTGGCTGCGACCGCCTGATGCTGCATGCCAGTGAACTGAGCCTGACGCACCCGTTTACCGGCGAACCGCTGACTCTCTATGCGGGGCTGGATAACGTCTGGATGCAGGCCCTGTCACAGTTTGGCTGGCTGGGGCAACTCCCCGAAAATGAAAGGGTTGAGTTTGTATCGGGCAACGTTCAGGATGAACAGCAAGCGCAATAATCAAGGAAATACATCATGGCTGAAGTGGGCATTTTTGTCGGCACAATGTACGGCAACTCGCTGCTGGTAGCAGAAGAGGCTGAGGCGATACTCGCAGGTCAGGGCCATAAAGCCACGGTCTATGAAGACCCGGAACTGGCAGACTGGGAAAAGTACAAAGATAAATACATTCTGGTGGTTACCTCCACTACCGGGCAGGGCGATCTGCCGGACAGCATCGTGCCGCTTTTCCAGGCAATCAAGGATCAGCTTGGCTATCAGCCAGATGTTCACTACGGCATCATTGCTCTGGGCGACAGTTCTTACGCCAATTTCTGTGGTGGCGGTAAGCAGTTCGATGCGCTTTTGCAGGAACAGAGCGCGCAACGCGTCGGTGAAATGCTGCTGATTGATGCCGGTGAACACCCTGAGCCAGAGAGTGAATCGAACCCGTGGGTTGAACACTGGGCCACGCTGCTTAAATAACCCTCTGGCCGGGCAGCCCTTCGCATACCCGGGCCCCCGCGCCCACGTGGCGCGAGCGCAAACACAAAACGGTAACGTCGGTTACCGTTTTGCTTTTCTCCCGCCTTCCGGCGAATTCCGTGAACTACCTTCCACTGCTTTGGGCTTATGCCCCAAACAACTTCTCATTGACCCCTCAATGTTGTGTTCATGCACGGTGAGGGACAGAGGCACTTCTCCCTATACTTTTCCGGTCAGTCATCAAAAAGGCAGTGCGCACTATAAAACGGCATCAAGCCGTACCAAAACTGCCAAATACTAACCCTCATTCTGGTTACCCTACCGGTGCTGTACAGAATGAACTGGCGAGAGCCTGGATTCAGGAGTGCAACAATGAGTACATTAAGCCACGCGGCGAGCAGCGCTGAGAAGCGCACAAATGCGCGCTACTGGATAGTGGTGATGCTGTTTATCGTCACATCCTTTAACTATGGTGACCGTGCCACGCTGTCGATTGCCGGTTCTGAAATGGCAAAAGACATCGGTCTTGATCCGGTTGGCATGGGCTACGTTTTCTCCGCATTTTCATGGGCCTACGTTATAGGCCAAATTCCTGGCGGCTGGCTGCTTGATCGTTTTGGCTCCAAACGCGTCTATTTCTGGTCCATCTTCATCTGGTCGGCATTTACCCTGTTGCAGGGCTTCGTCGATGTGTTCAACGGATTTGGCATCATCGTTGCGCTCTTCACCCTGCGCTTCCTGGTGGGCTTAGCCGAAGCACCTTCCTTCCCCGGTAACAGCCGTATTGTGGCGGCGTGGTTCCCGGCGCAGGAGAGGGGAACGGCGGTGGCAATTTTTAACTCTGCGCAATACTTTGCGACGGTGATCTTTGCACCCATTATGGGCTGGCTGACGCATGAAGTGGGCTGGTCACATGTCTTCTTCTTTATGGGTGGGCTTGGGATCATCATTAGCTTCGTCTGGCTGAAAGTGATCCACGAACCGAACCAGCATCCCGGCGTGAATAAAAAAGAGCTGGAATACATTGCTGAAGGCGGGGCGCTGATCAACATGGATCAGAAATCGGCAAAAGCAAAAGTGCCGTTCAGCCAGAAATGGGCGCAGATCAAACAGCTCGTCGGCTCGCGCATGATGATCGGCATCTATCTGGGCCAGTATTGCATTAACGCCTTAACTTACTTCTTCATCACCTGGTTCCCGGTTTACCTGGTGCAGGCGCGCGGGATGTCGATCCTGAAAGCGGGCTTTGTGGCGTCAGTCCCGGCTATCTGCGGTTTTGTAGGGGGCGTGCTGGGGGGCGTGATTTCCGACTGGCTGATGCGTCGTACAGGCTCTTTGAATATCGCGCGTAAAACGCCGATTGTGCTCGGTATGCTGCTCTCCATGACCATGGTGTTCTGTAACTACGTTAGCGCTGAGTGGATGATTATTGGCTTTATGGCGATGGCCTTCTTCGGTAAAGGGATCGGTGCCCTCGGCTGGGCGGTCATGGCGGATACCGCACCGAAAGAGATCAGCGGCCTGAGCGGTGGACTGTTCAATATGTTTGGCAACATCTCCGGGATTGTGACCCCCATTGCCATCGGCTACATCGTGGGAACCACCGGCTCCTTCAACGGCGCGCTGATTTACGTTGGCGTACACGCGCTGGTGGCGGTCCTGAGCTACCTGGTTCTGGTGGGTGATATCAAGCGCGTGGAACTTAAACCTGTAGTGGAGCGCGGCTGATGACGACTCAATCAAGCCCGGTGATTACCGACATGAAGGTCATACCGGTGGCCGGACAGGACAGTATGCTGCTCAACATCGGTGGCGCACATAACGCCTGGTTTACCCGTAATATCGTGGTGCTGACGGACTCCGCGGGCCACACCGGCGTTGGGGAAGCGCCGGGTGGCGAGGTTATCCACCAGACGCTGGTAGACGCCATTCCGCTGGTCGTCGGGAAAGAGGTAGCTCGCCTCAATAACGTGGTGCAGCGGGTGCACAAGGGCAATCAGTCGGCAGACTTTGACACGTTCGGCAAAGGCGCCTGGACGTTCGAACTGCGCGTCAACGCTGTCGCCGCGCTGGAGGCTGCGCTGCTTGATTTACTGGGTAAGGCGCTGAAGGTTCCGGTCTGCGAACTGCTGGGGCCAGGAAAACAGCGCGACGCGGTGACGGTGCTCGGTTATCTGTTTTATGTTGGCGATCGCAACAAAACCGACCTGCCTTATCTGGCGCATTCCCCTGGCGACCATGAGTGGTATCACCTGCGTCACCAGGAGGCACTTTCCGGTGAGGCGGTGGTTCGGCTGGCGGAAGCCGCGCAGGATCGCTACGGATTTAAAGATTTCAAGCTGAAAGGCGGCGTATTGCCCGGCGAGCAGGAGATTGAAACTGCCCGCGCGCTCAAAAAACGCTTCCCGGATGCGCGCATCACGGTGGATCCGAACGGTGCATGGCTGCTGGATGAGGCCATTGCCTTATGCAAAGGGCTGGACGACGTGTTGACCTACGCGGAGGATCCGTGCGGGGCCGAGCAGGGCTTCTCCGGTCGTGAAGTGATGGCGGAATTCCGGCGTGCCACTGGTCTACCGGTGGCCACCAATATGATCGCCACCAACTGGCGTGAAATGGGCCACGCGGTGATGCTGAACGCGGTCGATATTCCGCTGGCGGACCCGCATTTCTGGACACTCTCAGGTGCCGTTCGCGTCGCACAGCTCTGCGACGACTGGGGACTGACCTGGGGTTGTCACTCCAACAACCATTTCGACATTTCGCTGGCGATGTTTACGCACGTTGGCGCGGCGGCTCCGGGCAACCCGACCGCCATTGATACCCACTGGATTTGGCAGGAGGGAGAAGCCCGCCTGACGAAAGAACCGCTGGTAATCAAAAATGGCAAGATTGCCGTACCAGATGCACCGGGGCTGGGCGTTGAGCTTGACTGGGATCAGGTTCATCACGCGCATGAGGCGTATAAAAAACTGCCAGGCGGCGCGCGTAACGACGCGGGGCCGATGCAGTACCTGATCCCCGGCTGGACATTTGATCGTAAGCGCCCTGTTTTTGGACGTCACTGATAAAAGGATTGAACGATGAGTACTTTTACTACCCCTGTAGTCACTGCCATGCAGATCATTCCGGTCGCCGGCCATGACAGCATGTTGATGAACCTGAGCGGAGCGCATGCGCCGTTTTTCACCCGCAATATTGTCATTATCAACGATAACTCCGGGCATACCGGCGTGGGTGAAATCCCCGGTGGTGAGAAGATCCGCAAAACGCTGGAAGAGGCCGCTCCGCTGGTGGTGGGAAAAACGCTGGGCGAATATAAAAATATCCTCAATACCGTGCGGAGCACCTTCGCTGACCGTGATGCCGGCGGTCGTGGTCTGCAAACCTTCGACCTGCGAACCACCATTCACGTGGTCACCGGTATCGAAGCCGCGATGCTGGATCTGCTGGGCCAACACCTGGGCGTTAACGTTGCGTCGCTGCTGGGCGAAGGCCAGCAGCGCAGTGAAGTGGAAATGCTGGGCTATCTGTTCTTCGTTGGCGACCGCACGCTGACGCCGCTGCCGTACCAGAACCAGGCGGATGAACAATGTGACTGGTACCGACTCCGCCACGAAGAAGCGATGACCCCGGATGCGGTGGTGCGCCTGGCGGAAGCCGCGTACGAAAAATATGGCTTCAACGATTTCAAACTTAAGGGCGGCGTGCTTGCGGGTGAACAGGAGGCGGAAGCCATTACCGCACTGGCAAAACGTTTCCCGCAGGCGCGCGTCACGCTCGACCCGAACGGTGCCTGGTCTCTGGATGAAGCTATCCGCATTGGTAAACAACTGAAAGGCGTGCTGGCGTACGCGGAAGATCCGTGCGGGGCTGAGCAGGGCTTCTCGGGCCGTGAAGTGATGGCGGAATTCCGTCGCGCCACCGGTTTACCCACCGCGACCAATATGATTGCCACTGACTGGCGTCAGATGGGGCACACCCTGTCGTTACAGTCTGTCGATATTCCGCTGGCAGACCCCCACTTCTGGACGATGCAGGGGTCGGTGCGTGTGGCACAGATGTGTCATGAATTTGGCCTGACCTGGGGCTCGCACTCCAATAACCACTTTGATGTCTCGCTGGCGATGTTCACCCACGTGGCCGCTGCTGCACCGGGCACGATCACCGCTATCGATACTCACTGGATCTGGCAGGAAGGTAATCAGCGTCTGACCAGAGAGCCGTTTGAGATCAAAGAAGGCATGGTGCAGGTGCCAACCACGCCGGGTCTGGGCATTGAGCTGGATATGGATCAGGTGATGAAAGCCCACGAGCTGTATCAAAAACATGGTCTTGGGGCACGCGATGATGCGATGGCCATGCAATATTTGATACCTGACTGGAAATTCGACAATAAACGCCCGTGCATGGTACGATAAACGCATTGGGACCGCTCCCATGAGCGGTCGTTTACGTGGTGTATGCTTAACGTAATGACTATGCGTAAGGATGGCTTATGAAGATTGTTATCGCACCGGATTCGTATAAGGAAAGCCTGAGTGCCCTTGAGGTAGCCACCGCGATTGAGCAGGGTTTTCGCGAGATTTTCCCCGCGGCTGACTTTGTGAAATTGCCGGTCGCCGATGGTGGAGAAGGTACCGTAGAAGCTATGGTGGCGGCGACGCAGGGGCGCATTGTCCATGCCTCTGTCTCAGGCCCGCTGGGTGAGCCTGTGGACGGGTTCTATGGCATCTCCGGTGACGAACAGAGCGCGTTTATTGAAATGGCGGCGGCAAGCGGTCTGGAGCTGGTCGCGCCTTCGCAACGCAATCCCCTTCTTACCACCTCCTGGGGGACCGGCGAGCTTATCCGGCACGCGCTGGATGCGGGCGTTAAGCATATTATTATTGGTATTGGCGGCAGTGCCACCAATGACGGCGGTGCCGGCATGGTGCAGGCACTGGGGGTAAAGCTGCTGGATACCAACGAGCAGCCCCTTGGACAGGGGGGCGGCGAACTGGCAAAACTGGCCCGTATCGACCTGAGCGGGTTGGATAACCGTCTGGCGGAGTGCCGGATTGAAGTCGCCTGTGACGTCACTAATCCGCTCACCGGAGACGAAGGGGCATCCGCGGTCTTTGGCCCGCAAAAAGGCGCCACGCCGGAGATGATTGTGACCCTGGATAACGCCCTGGCGCATTACGCGCAGGTCATTGCCCGGGATCTGGATATCGACGTCATCAACCTTGCCGGCGGCGGTGCGGCGGGTGGGATGGGGGCGGCACTCTACGCTTTCTGCGGTGCGCAGCTTCGTCAGGGGATTGAGATTGTCACCGATGCGCTGCATCTGGCAGAACAGGTGGCTAACGCCGATCTGGTGATTACGGGAGAAGGGCGCATCGACAGTCAGACGATCCACGGCAAAGTGCCGGTGGGCGTCGCGAAGGTGGCTAAACGCTTTAATAAACCGGTCATCGGTATTGCGGGTAGCCTGACGGCGGATGTCGGGGTGGTACATAATCACGGCATCGACGCGGTATTCAGCGTGATTTATACCATCTGTTCGCTGGAGGACGCGCTGGAAAATGCCAGCGACAATGTGCGGATGGCCGCACGCAATATCGCTGCAGTGCTGAAAGTGGGGCAGGCGTTCAGGCTCTGAACGGCGGGCAATCCTGTTTGCCCTCTCCCGGCGGGAGAGGGCAACGCTAGTTACCTAACACCTTCATGGCTTCCCGCGTCACATTATCCATCTCATCCAGCAGCTCCAGAAATTCCGGTTCAAGCTCTGTTTCCGGCGTGCCCGCGCGAAGCTGTTGCTCCAGCAGCTGGCAGAGATTCTTCAGCCGCGGCACACCGCTGTAGCCGCAGCTACCGTGCAGCTTATGAATGGCTTCCAGCAGATCTTCCGGGTTTTCACCCACCAGCTGCTCTTCGACCTTATTACGAATTTCCGGCAGAAACGCGACCAGCATTTGCAGCATATCGCGGGCCAAATCAGGCTTACCCGCCGCCTGGCGCAGCGCAAGCTGCCAGTCAAAGGTGGCGTTTTGATTGACGCTGATTTCCACCGGTTCGGACGATACCGTGTACGTTCCGCCGATATGCCCCGGCTTATAGCGTAACAGCAGGCTGTGCAGCTTCTCTTCGTCGATAGGTTTGGCCAGATAATCATTCATTCCGGCGCTCAGCAGCTTCTCTTTCTGACCGGCCATCGCGTGGGCGGTGACCGCAATCACCGGCGTTTGCTGCTGATGCGGGAGCTGACGGATCAGCTCGCAGGCACGAATGCCATCCATGCCGGGCATCTGAATATCCATCAGAATTAAATCGAACTGCATCTGTTTCGCATGCTCAACCGCCTGCGCACCGCTGGTACACAGCTCTACGTGCTGAACCTGATCTTCAAGCAACACGCCAATCAGCTTCAGGTTGGCCGGATTATCATCCACCGCCATTACGCTCATCGGCAATTTTTGCTCATCGTCAATCAGCGGCAGAGCGTGCTGGCTCAGACGACAGTATTCCGTCAGTGCTGGCAGCAGGCGGGTCGCGGTAAGTGGCTTAAGCAGGCAGGCGGCGGCCCCGTCATTTTTTAACTCTTCTGCATTGATCTGGGCATGACACGGCAGGGCCAGCAGCAGGTAGTCGGTCATCGATGCGGCTTTCGCCAGCCGTTCCTGTTGCATGGTGAGCTCGCCGGTAAAGGTGACCGGGACCCCCAACAGCAGGATGTCGTAATGCTCCACGGCAAGCGCTGAGAAGGTAGGGCTGTAGATCACCTCCAGCGGCGTGGTGCTTAAGATATCAAGCGTACACTGCGCCGCTGCGGCGTTCGGCTCAACGTAGGCAAGGCGCATTCCTTTCAGGCAATTGGTTACCGGACCGTCGGTCAGCACGTTCGGGTTAAGGTCCAGATTGATATGGAACCAGAACGTGGAGCCCCGGTTTGATTGGCTGTGGAAAGAGATATCTCCCCCCATCTCCTTAACCAGTTTCTGTGTGATAACCAGACCCAGCCCCGTGCCGCCATGACGTCTGGAAATACTTGCATCGGCCTGACGAAACGCCTGGAACAGACGGGACTGATCCCGCTCCGGAATACCGATTCCGGTATCGCGGATCTGAACTTCAATCTGAACCTTGTTATTACTGATGGAGCGCTTTTCCACCAGAATATCAATGTTGCCGCTTTCGGTGAATTTGATGGCGTTACCGACAAGGTTTGTAATCACCTGCTGCAGGCGCAGCGGGTCGCCAATGACGTTGTCCGGCACGTCATTTTTAATGTTGAGCGTCAGCTCCAGGCCTTTATCGTGCGACGAGTGTGCGAGCAGCGTCACCACTTCATCGAGCGTGCTGCGCAGCGGGAACGGGATGCTCTCCAGGATCAGCTTGCCGGCTTCCAGCTTGGAGAAGTCCAGCACGTCGTTGATGATCGCCAGCAGGTTGTTGGCCGAGCGCTCAATGGTGTGCAGATGATCGCGCTGGGTTGGGTTCAGCTCGCTTTTTAGCGTCAGACGGGTAAAGCCAATCACGCCATTGAGCGGCGTACGCAGCTCGTGGGACATATTCGCGAGGAACTCGGATTTGATACGTGCGGCTTCCTGCGCGCGTTTTTTCGCCAGATCCAGCTCAACGTTCTGAATCTCCATCTGCTCCAGGGTTTCGCGCAGGTCAGAGGTCGCCTGGTCGACGTTGTGCTGCATCTCTTCGTGATACGCTGCCAGCGACATCGCCATCGAGTTAATGCCGTTTTTGAGCATATCGAGCTCGCCCAGCATAAACCCTTCCACCCGGCTGTCGAGCTGGCCCCGGCGAATGCGGTCGACGGTGTTAACCATGTTGCGAATGGGCCCCGTCACGTCACGCATCAGGCGCCAGCCGAAGATAAGTGCAATCCCGATACAGAACAGCATCATAACGCCGGAGATGAAAATTTCTTTGTACTGCTGCAGACGCACCGACTTGAGATCCAGCTCCAGCGCCACATATCCGAGCATATTGTCGCTGGATTTGGCGTCAGACTGGGCGGATTCATCGGGTGAATAGCTTTCCGAAATAATCGGGGTGCGCAGGATCATGATATCGCCGCGGCGCAGCACGGTGAGGTGGCGCGGAAAGGGCGTACCGTCAGGAATTTTCAGGGCCGCTGGATCCAGATGAAAATTCGAGGTGACAAAGAGGCGGTTATGCTCGTCGTAAACGGAGATGGCACGCACGATATCCGAATGACGGCGGTGCAGCACGCTGATTAACTGACCTATCGATTCGCGGTTTTGCAGGTTCATCCCATACTCACTGGAGACGGCCAGCGGTTCGATAATGCTGGCACCGGCATCTTCCAGTTGCCGCTGCAAATCGTTATAGCGGTGCACCACAAAAAAGATACTCAGCAGCAAACCGATGAGAACGGTGGGGGCGAGGATCAAAATCATCATGCGCGCGCGCAGGCTGTAGTTGGTCATGGCGTTCCGTTATGGGACAATTAGGATAATTATGTTTATGTGAGAAAAATCTCGGCGATGGCGCAATTCTACTCTGCAAAGCGACGCGTGACGACGCGTCAGATCATAACTGTTGAAGCCACTGACCTCGATCCCTTTGGCCAGGGGGTTGCGCGTCACAATGGTAAGACACTGTTTATAACAGGTTTACTGCCAACAGAACGAGCAGAAATTACGCTGACGGAAGATAAACGCCAGTTTGCACGCGGGCAGGTTAAGCAGCGTCATAACGATAGCCCGGACCGCGTGAAGCCTCGCTGCCCGCATTTTGGCGTCTGTGGTGGCTGCCAGCAACAGCATGTCAGCACAGAATTACAGCAAAAAAGTAAAAGCAGCGCCCTGGCCCGCCTGCTTAAGCACGACGTCAACGAGATCATCGCCGACCAGCCCTGGGGCTATCGTCGTCGCGCGCGTTTGAGCCTGAGCTATCAGCCAAAAACTGAGCGGCTGGAGATGGGGTTTCGCAAAGCCAGCTCCAGCGATATCGTCGATATCAGGCAGTGCCCCATTTTGGTGCCCCGTCTTGAGGCATTGCTTCCTGACGTGCACGCCTGCCTCTGCGGACTGGACGGCGTTCGTCACCTCGGGCACGTCGAACTGGTCATGGCCAACAATGGCCCGCTGATGGTGCTGCGCCACACCGCGCCGCTGTCGAAAAAAGATCGCGAAAAACTGGAACGCTTTTCGCATTCCCACGAGCTGGCGCTTTTCCTTGCCCCCCAAAGCGAGATACTTGAGCAACTGACAGGTGAAGCGCCCTGGTATGCGTCAAACGGGCTACGCTTAACGTTCAGTCCGCGCGATTTCATTCAGGTAAATGATGGCGTCAATCAGCAAATGATTGAGAAAGCGCTGATGTGGCTCGATGTGCAGAAGAGCGATCGGGTACTTGACCTGTTCTGCGGAATGGGCAATTTCACGCTGCCTTTGGCCCGGCAGGCGGCAAGCGTTGTGGGCGTCGAAGGCGTTGAGGCGCTGGTGGCTAAAGGGCAGGAGAACGCACGACAGAACGGCTTGCAAAATGTGACATTCTTTCACCAAAATCTTGAGGAAGATGTGACACAGCAGCCGTGGGCGACGCAGGGGTTTGACAAAATTCTTCTCGACCCGGCGCGCGCAGGTGCGCCGGGTGTAATGCAACATATAATTAAACTCGCGCCCAGGCGCGTGGTCTATGTTTCCTGTAACCCGGCAACGCTTGCCCGAGACAGTGAGGCATTAATCCGTGCGGGTTACCAGATTCAGCGTCTGGCAATGCTGGACATGTTCCCGCACACTGGGCATCTGGAATCGATGGTGTTGTTTGAGCACATCTAATTAGTTTGGCTTGTCGACTTCGACAGGCCCTGGTCCCTAAAGGAGAGGACAATGGTTGCGGTAAGAAGTGCACATCTTAATAAAGCTGGGGAGTTTGACCCACAAAAATGGATAGCAAGTCTGGGGATTTCCAGCCAGCAGTCGTGTGAACGCTTAACCGAAACCTGGGCCTACTGTCAGCGCACCACTCTGGGGCATCCTGACGCCGAACTGTTATTGTGGCGCGGCGTGGAGATGGTTGAAATCTTATCCATGCTGAACATGGATATCGAAACGCTGCAGGCCGCGCTTTTGTTCCCTCTTGCCGATGCGGATGTCGTCACTGAAGACGTGCTGCGCGACAGCGTCGGGCAATCCGTCGTGGCGTTGATCCACGGCGTACGGGATATGGCGGCAATCCGCCAGCTCAAAGCCGCACATACCGATTCCGTCTCCTCTGAGCAAGTTGATAACGTTCGCCGGATGCTGCTGGCCATGGTGGACGATTTCCGCTGCGTGGTCATCAAGCTCGCTGAACGCGTTGCCCACCTGCGCGAAGTAAAAGATGCGCCGGAAGACGAGCGCGTACTGGCCGCGAAAGAGTGTACGAACATCTATGCACCGCTGGCGAACCGCTTAGGGATTGGTCAACTGAAATGGGAGTTGGAGGATTACTGCTTCCGTTACCTTCACCCGGCAGAATATAAGCGGATTGCAAAACTCCTGCACGAGCGCCGCATTGACCGCGAGCACTATATTGAGGAGTTCGTCAGCGGATTGCGCCAGTCGATGAAAGAAGAGAATGTGCGGGCTGAAGTCTATGGTCGACCCAAGCACATCTACAGCATCTGGCGCAAAATGCAGAAGAAACATCTCGCCTTTGATGAGCTGTTTGACGTGCGCGCCGTGCGCATCGTTGCGGAGCGTCTGCAGGATTGCTACGCCGCGTTAGGGATAGTACATACTCACTTCCGCCATCTGCCAGATGAGTTCGATGACTATGTCGCGAACCCGAAACCTAACGGTTATCAGTCTATTCATACCGTGGTGCTGGGGCCTGGCGGCAAAACGGTCGAGATTCAAATTCGTACCAAACAGATGCACGAGGACGCTGAGCTTGGCGTCGCGGCGCACTGGAAATACAAAGAGGGGACGTCAGGTGGCGTGCGCTCTGGTCATGAAGACCGCATTGCCTGGCTGCGTAAGCTGATTGCGTGGCAGGAAGAGATGGCGGATTCCGGCGAAATGCTGGATGAAGTGCGAAGCCAGGTCTTTGACGACCGGGTCTACGTCTTTACGCCGAAAGGTGACGTGGTCGACCTGCCAGCAGGCTCCACGCCGCTGGACTTTGCCTATCACATCCACAGTGATGTGGGGCACCGCTGCATCGGGGCGAAAATCGGCGGGCGTATCGTACCGTTTACCTATCAGCTGCAGATGGGCGACCAGATTGAAATCATCACGCAGAAGCAGCCTAACCCGAGCCGTGACTGGCTTAACCCGAACCTGGGCTATGTTACCACCAGCCGCGGGCGCTCAAAAATTCACGCCTGGTTCCGTAAGCAGGATCGTGACAAGAACATTCTTGCCGGTCGCCAGATCCTCGACGACGAGCTGGAACATATCGGCATAAGCCTGAAAGAGGCCGAGAAATTCCTGCTGCCGCGCTACAACTTCAACGAGCTGGATGAGCTGCTGGCGGCGATTGGCGGCGGTGATATCCGTCTTAATCAGATGGTGAACTTCCTGCAGGCGCAGTTCAACAAGCCAAGCGCGGCGGAGCAGGATGCGGCGGCGCTGAAGCAGCTGCAGCAGAAAACCTATGCGCCACAACAGCGCAGCAAAGACAATGGCCGCGTTGTGGTGGAAGGGGTGGGTAATCTGATGCACCACATTGCCCGCTGCTGCCAGCCAATCCCGGGTGATGATATCGTTGGCTTTATCACTCAGGGACGCGGGATTTCCATTCACCGTTCAGACTGCGACCAGCTTGCTGAGCTGCAGTCGCATGCACCGGAACGTATTGTGGAAGCGGTCTGGGGCGAGAGCTACTCGGCGGGGTACTCGCTGGTGGTTCGCGTCACCGCAAACGACCGTAGCGGCCTGCTGCGTGATATTACGACCATTCTCGCGAACGAAAAGGTCAACGTGCTGGGCGTGGCCAGCCGCAGCGATACGCGCGAGCAGCTTGCCACCATCGATATGACCATCGAAATATACAACCTGCAGGTGCTGGGCCGCGTGCTTGGCAAACTGAACCAGGTCCCGGATGTGATTGACGCACGTCGTCTGCACGGCGGGTAAGCCCACCTTTCTGTAAGCCGGGTAAGGCGTAGCCTTTACCCGGCATTTATTTTTAATCAGGACAGAATTATGACCCAAATCGACCGCCTGCTTGGCATCATGAAACGCCTGCGCGATCCGGAAAACGGCTGCCCGTGGGACAAAGAGCAGACTTTCGCCACCATCGCCCCGTACACCCTCGAAGAGACCTATGAAGTGCTTGACGCCATTTCACGCGAGGATTTTGACGACCTGCGTGGCGAACTGGGTGACCTGCTGTTCCAGGTGGTGTTCTATGCGCAAATGGCGCAGGAAGAGGGGCGTTTTAACTTCGAGGACATCTGCGCTGCCATCAGCGACAAACTGGAACGCCGTCATCCGCATATCTTTAGCGATGCCACCGCAGGTGATAGCGCGGAAGTGCTGGCGCGCTGGGAACAGATTAAAAGCGCCGAGCGCGCGGAGAAATCCCAGCACTCGGCACTGGATGACATTCCCCTGAACCTGCCTGCGCTGATGCGGGCGCATAAAATTCAGAAACGCTGCTCCGCGGTTGGCTTTGACTGGACGTCTCTTGGCCCGGTGCTGGAAAAAGTGCATGAAGAGATCGACGAAGTGATGCACGAAGCGCAACAGGCCGTGGTAGATGAAGCAAAGCTTGAAGAAGAGATGGGCGATTTGCTGTTCGCGACCGTCAACCTTTCTCGCCATCTGGGTGTAAAAGCGGAAACCGCCCTGCAAAAAGCCAACATTAAGTTCGAACGACGCTTTCGCGAAGTTGAGCGGATTGTGGCCTCGCGCGGCCTGGAAATGAGCGGAATTGACCTCGATGCGATGGAAGAAGTCTGGCAAGAAGTAAAACGCCAGGAAACTGATCTCTAACGAAATTTTGCGATCAAGCGCAATTTGTGTGATTTTTTAAATGACAAGCGCTTGATTTGCGTCAAAAACATTTACCCAAAAGGGGCTATTTTCTCACTCCTTATGTTTGTCATTGGCTGAACAGGAGACGGAGAATGAAAGTTTGTGGCGCTCGCCGTGTTCGGGTATACTACTTTCCCGTCCTGGTTATTCCATCGTTTCACCCTAACTTCTCAGGTTCAGCATGACAACGAACTATATTTTTGTGACCGGCGGGGTCGTATCCTCTCTGGGTAAAGGCATTGCCGCAGCCTCCCTCGCAGCCATTCTTGAAGCCCGTGGCCTCAATGTGACCATGATGAAACTGGATCCGTACATCAACGTCGATCCGGGCACCATGAGTCCAATCCAACACGGGGAAGTGTTCGTTACTGAAGACGGCGCTGAAACCGATCTGGATCTTGGCCACTACGAGCGTTTCATCCGCACTAAAATGACCCGTCGTAACAACTTCACGACAGGCCGCATCTACTCCGACGTTCTGCGTAAAGAGCGCCGTGGTGATTATCTTGGTGCTACCGTTCAGGTTATCCCACACATCACTAACGCTATCAAAGAACGCATTATTGCGGGCGGCGAAGGCCACGACGTGGTGCTGGTTGAAATCGGCGGTACCGTGGGTGATATCGAATCCCTGCCATTCCTGGAAGCGATTCGTCAGCTGGCGGTTGATATTGGCCGTGAAAACGCGCTGTTCATGCACCTGACGCTGGTGCCTTACATGGCAGCCGCAGGTGAAGTGAAAACCAAACCTACTCAGCACTCCGTTAAAGAGTTGCTCTCCATCGGTATTCAGCCAGACATCCTGGTTTGCCGTTCCGATCGCGCGGTTCCGGCGAACGAACGCGCGAAAATTGCATTGTTCTGTAACGTGCCGGAAAAAGCCGTTATTTCAATGAAAGATGTCGATTCCATTTATAAAATCCCGGGCCTGTTGAAATCACAGGGCCTGGACGATTATATTTGTAAACGATTCAGCTTGAACTGTCCGGAAGCTAACCTGTCTGAATGGGAACAGGTTATTTACGAAGAAGCGAATCCGGCTGGCGAAGTGACTATCGGCATGGTTGGCAAGTACATTGAACTGCCAGATGCCTATAAGTCAGTTATCGAAGCGCTGAAACACGGTGGTCTGAAGAACCGCGTCTCCGTTAACATCAAGCTGATTGATTCGCAGGATGTTGAAACGCGTGGCGTTGAAATTCTGAAAGATCTGGATGCGATCCTTATCCCTGGCGGCTTCGGCTACCGTGGTGTAGAAGGCAAGATCGCCACCGCACGCTATGCGCGTGAAAACAATATTCCATACCTCGGTATCTGCCTGGGTATGCAGGTTGCGCTGATCGAATTTGCGCGCAACGTAGCGGGAATGGAAAACGCGAACTCTACGGAATTTGTGCCAGACTGTAAGTACCCTGTCGTGGCGCTTATCACTGAATGGCGCGACGAAGAAGGTAACGTCGAAGTCCGTACCGAGAAGAGCGACCTGGGTGGCACGATGCGTCTTGGCGCACAGGCCTGCCAGCTGTCCGACGATAGCGTCGTTCGCAAGCTGTATGGCGAGCCGGTTATCACCGAACGTCATCGTCACCGCTATGAAGTCAACAACATGTTGTTGAAACAAATTGAAGCTGCGGGTCTGCGTGTTGCGGGCCGCTCCGGGGATGATCAGTTAGTCGAGATCATCGAAGTGCCAAACCATCCGTGGTTTGTCGCCTGCCAGTTCCACCCGGAATTTACTTCAACGCCACGTGACGGGCATCCGCTGTTTGCAGGCTTTGTGAAAGCCGCCAGCGATTACCAGAAGCGTCAGGCGAAGTAAAAAAAGTTAGAACGGCAACGCGTACCTCTGGTACGCGTTGTTTGTCTGGAGTTTTAGTTTAACTTGTACTGAGGAAAATCTAATGTCCAAAATCGTTAAAGTCATCGGTCGTGAAATCATCGACTCCCGTGGTAACCCGACCGTTGAAGCCGAAGTTCACCTGGAAGGTGGTTTCGTCGGTATGGCAGCTGCTCCGTCAGGTGCTTCTACTGGTTCCCGCGAAGCGCTGGAACTGCGCGATGGCGACAAATCCCGTTTCATGGGCAAAGGCGTACTGAAAGCTGTTGGCGCCGTAAACGGCCCTATTGCTCAGGCAATCATTGGCAAAGACGCTAAAGACCAGGCTGGCATCGACAAGATCATGATCGATCTGGACGGTACTGAAAACAAATCTAACTTCGGTGCTAACGCAATCCTGGCTGTTTCCCTGGCGAACGCCAAAGCTGCAGCGGCTGCTAAAGGTATGCCACTGTTCGAACACATCGCTGAACTGAACGGCACTCCAGGCAAATACTCCATGCCTGTACCGATGATGAACATCATCAACGGTGGTGAGCACGCAGACAACAACGTTGATATTCAGGAATTTATGATTCAGCCAGTTGGCGCGAAATCCCTGAAAGAAGCAGTACGTATGGGTTCTGAAGTGTTCCACAACCTGGCTAAAGTTCTGAAAGCTAAAGGTATGAACACTGCTGTTGGTGACGAAGGTGGCTATGCGCCAAACCTGGGTTCTAACGCAGAAGCACTGGCTGTTATCGCTGAAGCGGTTAAAGCAGCAGGCTACGAGCTGGGCAAAGACATCACTCTGGCGATGGACTGTGCAGCGTCTGAATTCTACAAAGACGGTAAATACGTTCTGGCTGGCGAAGGCAACAAAGCGTTCACCTCTGAAGAGTTCACTCACTTCCTGGAAGACCTGACCAAACAGTACCCAATCGTTTCTATCGAAGACGGTCTGGACGAATCTGACTGGGATGGCTTCGCATACCAGACTAAAGTACTGGGCGACAAAATCCAGCTGGTGGGTGACGACCTGTTCGTGACCAACACCAAGATCCTGAAAGAAGGCATCGAGAAAGGCATCGTTAACTCCATCCTGATCAAATTCAACCAGATCGGTTCTCTGACCGAAACGCTGGCTGCGATCAAAATGGCGAAAGACGCTGGCTACACCGCTGTTATCTCTCACCGTTCTGGCGAAACTGAAGACGCTACCATCGCTGACCTGGCTGTTGGTACCGCGGCTGGCCAGATCAAGACCGGTTCTATGAGCCGTTCTGACCGTGTTGCTAAATACAACCAGCTGATTCGTATCGAAGAAGCACTGGGCGAAAAAGCACCATACAACGGTCGTAAAGAGATCAAAGGCCAGGCATAATCGCTAAGCCTTAAAATGAAAATGCCAGTCGCAAGACTGGCATTTTTTAGGCTATTTAAAATCGACCGCCATTTGTTCCGGAATGGTCAGCCCCTGAGTGGTTTGCACGCAGCGGGCAATATAGTCCGTAAAGCGGGGTGGCTTAGGCATGCCCATGCTAAGCAGCTTATCATTGCTGAAGCGCACGTTGAGTGTGGCAAAAGCACCGTATAAACGCATTGCTTTCAGCATCAGGCGCTCGTTGCACGGCCCAAAAATATCCTTCAGTTCGCGGCGCATTCTGACCAGCGTTTCGTAACTCACCTGGGCGTATCGATCTCCGACAGGGGCTTTCTCCAGCGCCTGCGCCATTGCCTTATCAATATCAGCAAAGCGAACGCTGTTCTCTTCCCCGGCAGAAATATGTACCACTTCCCCTGAACGTGCATTACTGGTAAGCAGCATTAACAGCGCGTCGGCACAATAGTCCACCGGAACGACATCGATTTTGTCTTCCATCGAACACATGAATTTTTGCAGCATTAACCCCATGCTAAAGACCCAGAAAATACTGCTTGAAGGTGTGCAGCCGTGACGGGTATGGCCGACGACGATAGACGGGCGGGCGATGAGCAGCGGCAGGTCAGGACAGTGCTGGCGCATCAGCTGTTCAATGGTGGATTTCGAATAGGTATATTCCACCAGATGCTCGGCGTTCTCTCTGAATTCTGCACTTTCGGCGACCAGCGAATCCTGCTCCGGCGTGCAGGACATCGCCGTGCCAACGTGCAGGAAGCGCTGTAGGGTCGACACCCGTTCCATGCGGCGCGCCAGCGCCAGGGTTCCCTCGACGTTCACCTTCCAGATAAGCGGGTTGTTGCCAAATGACGCGACGGCCGCGCAGTTAACGACATGCGTCACCTGTTCAAGGCGCGGATCGTTCAGGAAGGCTTCCGGCTGGCTGAGATCACCAATGAGGATATTCTCCACGCTCAGCGAGGCCAGTGCATGCTCAGGCACGTTGAACTTACGCATATTCTCCTGCACTCGCGCCAGCCCACCTTGCGGGTCACTGGCGCGCGCAAGCAGAAGTAAATTTACGGCGCTTTCGCCGGTCAGGATTTTTTCAAGTACTGCACCACCCAGAAATCCGGTCACGCCTGTAATCAGTAAGGTTTTCATTGATACCGTCTCATTATGATTGATGAGGCGGATTGTAGGCGGGCGAAAGTAAACGGCGTTTAAATAAAAAAATGGGCAGCCTTACCGTTTCTTAAGCTTATTTTAAGGTAAGGAATTCAGGGGGTGAGATTGGACATTGCAGGAGGGAAGAAAATTCAATTTATAAAGATATTTATTTTAAATTACTGATTTATATATTATTAATGTGCTTCCTGTGTCGTGGGAATATTAAGTCAAAATGTAATTATAAAAATACTTTGTAACATCATTCATTGATGCGGTAAATAATTTAACGGATGCTTAAGTACACTTAAAATAACGAACTCGCAGGCTATTGATATATAGCCTGCGAAGGTTTTTTACAGCAACAGCGGAAGCGTTGCGCTGGCGGTTTGTTGGCTGACCTCGCCGTAATGACCGTCTATTGCAATAAGGGAGTGGGTAAGCAACTCGACCAGCAACATAACGCCCACTTTGGCATTGAGTGCGCCTGCGCTAAGAGGCCCCTCGGGTTTGGCTGCAACCAGTAGCATATCGCTCAGGGACGCCAGCGGGCTACGCGGCGTATTGCTGAGCGCCAGCACGGGGACGCCACGTTTGCGCGCAAGTTTTACGACGTGAAGTAAATCCCGCGTTGAGCCTGAACTGGAGATGGCTACCACCAGCGACGCTTTAGAGAGGGTGGTCGCATTCATGGCTGCACGGTGCATATCGCTGAAGAGCTGCACAGGTTTGCCCAGGCGCAACAGCTTATAATGCAGATACTCGCCGAGGATCGCACTGGCAGCGACCCCATAAATCTGGACTGACTGCGCCTGATGCAGTGCCTGCGCCGCCTTTTCCAGCAGCGCTCTGTCGAGCAGTCTGGCGGTATCCTGCAGAGCCTGTACAGACTCTTCCACTACGCTATCAATTTCATCCCCGGCCTGACGCTCTGGCTGACCCTGCTGAATGTCCAGCGCAAGTGCCATTTTGAATTCCGTGTACCCCTTACAGCCCAGCGTGCGGCAAAGACGCGTCACGCTGGCCTCGCTGGTATGACTTTCGCGCGCCAGCTCAGTGATCGTCAGGTAAAGCACCCGGGCAGGATCGTTGAGGACAAACTCACCCAGTTTTCGTTGTGTTGGGCTGTACCCGGAAGCCTCCTGGCGTAGCTTCAGCAGCAGGTTTTCATGGTCTGACATGCGAGATCCTTAATGCATTCTTCTGTCGACTAGTGTGGCGGAAAGCGGGGGAAAGATGCCAGTCATTTCGAAAAAGTATGATCGTCCTCCTGGTTATTGATGATAATTTTCACTATTAATAATTAATGTGGTAAAAATTTTCATCTATACACGAGGGGATGAAAAAATGATGCAAATGTTCAGTGGGGCTTCTTCTGGCGGATGGTTTGAGAAAGCGCAGCGCTTTGGCAAATCATTTATGTTGCCCATCGCCGTCTTGCCCGCGGCGGGTTTGTTGCTGGGGATTGGAGGCGCGTTATCAAACCCCAATACCCTCACGGCCTACCCGTTTTTAGATGTTGCGTGGCTGCAGGCCATCTTTACCATTATGAGCAGTGCCGGTTCGATTGTGTTCGCCAACCTCTCGGTGCTGTTTGCTGTCGGGGTCGCCGTCGGGCTGGCAAAAAATGATAAAGGAACCGCGGGGCTGGCGGCATTGCTCGCTTTTCTGGTGATGAATGCCACCATCAATGCGCTGCTGATCCTGACCGGAAAACTGGCGCTTGAGAACCCGGGTGCCGTAGGGCAGGGAATGACGCTGGGGATCCAGACGCTGGAAACCGGCGTATTTGGTGGGGTCGTCATCGGGCTTGTGACCTGCGCGTTACATCATCGGTTCAATAAGATCGCGCTTCCGCAGTTCCTGGGTTTCTTTGGCGGCTCACGTTTTGTACCGATCGTCAGCTCGCTGGCGGCAATACTTGTCGGGGCATTAATGACCGTCATCTGGCCGCATTTCCAGAAGCTGATCTTCGGTCTGGGCGGGCTTGTGGATGCCACCGGTTATCTGGGGACGATGCTGTACGGTTTCATTTTGCGCATGCTCGGGCCGTTTGGTTTACACCACATCTTCTATCTTCCCTTCTGGACGACCGCGCTTGGCGGCAGCGAGATCGTTAACGGTCAGTTGGTTGAAGGTACGCAGCGGATCTTCTTCGCCCAGCTTGCCGACCCGACAACACGCCAGTTTTATGAAGGCACGTCGCGTTTCATGTCCGGACGCTTCATCACGATGATGTTTGGTCTGCTGGGTGCCTGCCTCGCGATGTACCACACGGCAAAGCCGGAGAACAAAAAACGCGTCGCGGGGCTGTTACTTTCGGCGGCATTGACCTCGTTCCTGACGGGGATTACTGAACCTATTGAGTTCTCATTCCTTTTTGTTGCTCCTGTGCTGTACGTCATTCACGCCCTGTTTGACGGGCTGGCGTTTATGCTCGCCCATATTTTACACATCACTATCGGGCAAACCTTCTCAGGCGGTTTTATCGACTTCGTGCTGTTCGGCATTCTCCAGGGCGAGGCCAAAACCCACTGGATGTTCGTACCGCTGGTAGGGGTGCCGTGGTTCTTCCTTTATTACTTTACGTTCCGTTATCTGATTAATCGCTTTGATTTTGCCACGCCGGGGCGTGAGAAAGAGGCGATGGCGGATGAAGTGACCTTTTCGCAGAGCGAGCGTGCCGTTGCAGTGATCGCCGGGTTAGGTGGCAAAGACAATCTCGAAGAGGTGGACTGCTGCGCGACGCGTCTTCGCGTCACGGTGAAGGATGGCAGCAAAGTGAATGAATCGGCGCTGAAAGCGACCGGCGCGCGCGGCGTTATCGTCCGCGGCAACGGTGTTCAGGTCATTTATGGGCCGCATGTCACGATTATTAAAAACGAAGTGGAAGAGATCTTATCGTAATGAAAACTGTACTGGATAACCTGAAGGGAAAATTGGTCGTCTCCTGCCAGGCGCTGGAGAATGAACCTCTGCATAGCGCGTTTATTATGTCACGAATAGCGCTGGCCGCCGCGCAGGGTGGGGCGGCAGCGATCCGTGCCAATAGCGTGGTGGATATCGAAGCCATCAAGCAGCAGGTAGCTCTGCCGGTTATCGGCATCATCAAACGCGATTATCCGGATAGTGAGGTGTTTATCACCGCCACGATGAAAGAGGTGGATGAGCTGATGACGGTTTCTCCGGAAATCATTGCCCTGGATGCGACTGCGCGACAGCGCCCTGGCGGCGAAGACCTGGCGACGCTGGTCGCGCATATCCGCACGCGGTACCCGTCGGTACGCCTGATGGCGGATATTTCCACAACAGAAGAGGCCGTGACGGCGCAGGCGCTGGGTTTTGATTGTGTGGGGACCACGCTTTACGGTTATACGACAGAAACCGCAGGCCATGCTCTACCGGACAATGACTGCGCGTTTCTGAAAGAGGTGCTGGCTGCCGTCGACATTCCCGTGGTGGCCGAAGGCAACGTTGATACACCTGAACGGGCGGCGAGGTGCCTGGAACTTGGTGCCTTTATGGTCGTTGTCGGCGGGGCCATCACCCGTCCACAGCAAATTACTGCACGGTTTATGGCAGCGATTGGCGCTCAAAGCACCGATGGAGCATGACCATCTGACGGGGATCTGCGATACTTATCGTTTATCCCCTTAACTGAGATGACTATGCAGTACCCGATTAACGAGATGTTCCAGACCCTGCAAGGCGAGGGTTACTTTACCGGCGTTCCCGCCATCTTTATTCGATTACAGGGATGCCCGGTTGGCTGTGCCTGGTGTGATACCAAACATACGTGGGATAAACTCGCAGATCGGGAAGTGTCGCTGTTTAGCATTCTGGCTAAAACCAAAGAGAGCGATAAGTGGGGCGCGGGAAGTGCAGAAGATCTGCTGGCGATCATTGGCCGTCAGGGCTGGACGGCGCGCCACGTGGTGATTACCGGGGGTGAACCCTGCATCCACGACCTGACGCCACTGACCGAGCTGCTCGAAAAGAACGGCTACAGCTGTCAGATTGAAACCAGCGGCACGCATGAAGTGCGCTGTTCTCACACCACCTGGGTGACGGTTTCGCCGAAAGTTAACATGCGCGGCGGCTACGATGTACTCTCTCAGGCGCTGGAGCGTGCTGATGAGATTAAACACCCGGTTGGCCGCGTGCGTGATATCGAAGCGCTGGATGAACTGCTCGCCACGCTGACGGATGAAAAGCAGCGGATCATCGCGCTGCAGCCTATCAGCCAGAAAGAGGATGCCACGCGCCTGTGTATTGAAACCTGTATTGCCCGCAACTGGCGGCTGTCGATGCAGACGCACAAGTACCTGAACATCGCCTAAAAAAAGCCCGGATATTCCGGGCTTTTTTTACTCACCGCGATAGATACAGCCTGCGGTGCAGGTCTCTTTGATCATCACCGCGCTCAGCAGAGGCACCTGCGGTTTCATCTGATCCCAAATCCATTTAGCCAGCACTTCACTGGTCGGGTTTTCAAGACCCGGGATATCATTCAGATAGTAGTGATCCAGACGATCGTAGGTCGGTTTGAATGCCGCCTTCAGCTCGGCAAAGTCCATGATCCAACCGGTATGCGGATCGACGTCACCGGTTATCTCAAGACGCACCATAAACGAGTGCCCGTGCAGACGGCCACATTTATGCCCTTCAGGAACATGCGGAAGGTGGTGGGCGGCTTCGAAGGTGAAATCTTTAAACAGTGTGGTGGACATTATTGCTCTCAGTAATGCGGAAAAAACCGCCGCATAGTACCGGAAAGCACAATTTTTATCATTAACTAAAACGGCTCTGTTGCCGCAACGTGGTGCATACGAGAAAGGACTACTGTTTTATTACTAAATTTCAATGGGTTAGTTAATCGTTTTTATCGTTAAGAACGATAACTAAAACAGGTTAGTCCATTTGGTTATTTATTATTTCCATCCCTTCTTTAATTGTTATTATCCTCGCCGTTAACCTTATCTTCAGTTTGGATTTATTCGCTTAAAGTCCGCTTGGCTACTGGAACATAACGACGCATGACAACACAGGCCCCACCTTCAAATTTGCTTCCCCTGAACCCGGAGCAACTGGCGCGCCTTCAGGCTGCCACCTCTGATTTTTCTCCCACCCAGCTTGCCTGGGTCTCCGGCTATTTCTGGGGAATGCTTAACCAGCAACCGGGCGCTGTGGCTGCTGCACCGGCAACTGCGGTAGAAATTCCGGCGATTACGCTGATTTCTGCCTCGCAGACGGGCAATGCTCGCCGTGTGGCCGAAGCGCTGCGCGACGACCTGCTGGCCGCCAAACTGAACGTGAACCTGGTGAACGCCGGGGACTATAAATTCAAACAGATCGCGTCCGAAAAACTGCTGGTGGTGGTTGCCTCAACCCAGGGTGAAGGTGAGCCGGCTGAAGAAGCGGTGGCCCTGCATAAATTCCTGTTCTCGAAAAAAGCCCCAAAACTGAACGGGACAGCGTTTGCCGTGTTTGGCTTGGGCGACACCTCCTACGAATTTTTCTGCCAGTCCGGTAAAGATTTCGACAGCAAACTGGCGGAACTGGGCGCTGAGCGCCTGCTGGACCGCGTTGATGCGGATGTGGAATACCAGACCGCCGCCGCTGAATGGCGTGCGCGCATCGTTGACGTGCTGAAAGCACGCGTGCCGAAAGAGACGCCAGCGCAGGCTGCCGTCACCGCGGCGGGTGCAGTCAATGATATTCACACCAGCCCGTATACCAAAGAGGCACCGCTGGCAGCGAGCCTGGCAGTTAATCAGAAAATTACCGGTCGCGCCTCTGAGAAAGACGTGCGGCATATTGAAATCGATCTCGGTGATTCCGGTCTGCGTTACCAGCCGGGCGATGCACTTGGGATCTGGTACCAGAACGATCCGGCGCTGGTTAAAGAGCTGGTCGAACTGCTGTGGCTGAAAGGCGATGAGCCTGTCACCGTCGACGGTAACACGCAGCCGCTCTCTGAGGCGCTGCAGTGGCATTTCGAGCTGACGGTCAACACGCCAAACATCGTTGAAAATTACGCCACCTTAACGCGCAGTGAATCGCTGCTGCCCCTAGTGGGGGATAAGGCGAAGCTGCAGCATTACGCCGCGACGACGCCGATTGTCGATATGGTGCGTTTCTCTCCGGCACAGCTGGATGCGGATGCGCTAATTGCCCTGCTGCGTCCGCTGACGCCGCGTCTCTACTCCATTGCCTCTTCGCAGGCCGAAGTGGAGAGCGAAGTGCATATCACCGTGGGCGTGGTGCGTTATGACATCGAAGGCCGTGCCCGTGCGGGCGGGGCATCAAGCTTCCTGGCCGATCGCGTGGAGGAAGACGGTGAAGTGCGCGTGTTTATCGAGCACAACGACAACTTCCGTCTGCCTGCGAACCCGGAAACGCCGGTCATCATGATTGGGCCGGGGACCGGTATTGCGCCATTCCGCGCCTTTATGCAGCAGCGCGCTGCAGATGAGGCGCCGGGTAAAAACTGGTTGTTCTTCGGCAACCCGCACTTTACGGAAGATTTCCTCTACCAGGTTGAGTGGCAGCGTTACGTCAAAGAAGGTGTCCTGACACGCATCGACCTGGCCTGGTCCCGCGATCAGCAAGAAAAAGTATATGTACAAGACAAACTGCGCGAACAGGGCGCAGAGCTGTGGCGCTGGATCAATGACGGTGCCCACATTTATGTCTGCGGCGACGCCAATCGCATGGCGAAAGACGTTGAGCAGGCATTGCTGGAAGTGATTGCCGAATTCGGCGGTATGGATGCCGAAACGGCGGATGAATTTTTAAGTGAGCTGCGCGTTGAGCGCCGTTATCAGCGAGATGTCTACTAATGAGCGAAAAACATCCAGGGCCACTGGTGGTCGAAGGTAAACTGACAGACGCCGAGCGCATGAAGCTGGAAAGCAACTATCTGCGCGGCACCATTGCTGAAGATCTGAATGACGGTCTCACCGGCGGCTTTAAAGGCGACAACTTTCTGCTGATCCGTTTCCACGGTATGTATCAGCAGGACGACCGTGATATCCGCGCCGAACGTGCAGAACAGAAGCTGGAGCCGCGTCATGCGATGCTGCTGCGCTGCCGTCTTCCGGGCGGGGTGATCACCACGAAACAGTGGCAGGCGATCGATAAGTTTGCGGGTGAAAATACCCTTTATGGCAGCATCCGTCTGACCAACCGTCAGACCTTCCAGTTCCACGGCATTCTGAAGAAGAACGTGAAGCCGGTACACCAGATGCTGCACTCTGTCGGGCTGGACGCGCTGGCCACGGCCAACGACATGAACCGTAACGTGCTCTGCACCTCGAACCCGTACGAGTCCGAGTTGCACGCCGAAGCCTATGAGTGGGCGAAGAAGATCTCTGAGCACCTGCTGCCACGCACCCGCGCCTATGCGGAGATCTGGCTCGATCAGGAAAAAGTGGCCACCACCGACGAAGAACCGATCCTCGGCCAGACCTATCTGCCGCGTAAGTTCAAAACCACCGTGGTGATCCCGCCGCAGAACGATATCGATCTGCACGCCAACGACATGAACTTCGTGGCGATTGCCGAAAATGGCAAGCTGGTGGGCTTTAACCTGCTGGTGGGCGGCGGTCTCTCCATCGAACACGGTAACAAGAAAACCTATGCCCGCACCGCAAGCGAGTTTGGTTTCCTGCCGCTGGAGCATACGCTGGCCGTGGCTGAAGCAGTTGTCACCACGCAGCGCGACTGGGGTAACCGTACGGATCGTAAAAACGCGAAAACCAAATACACCCTGGAGCGCGTGGGCGTAGAGACGTTCAAAGCGGAAGTGGAGCGTCGCGCGGGGATTAAGTTTGAGCCGATCCGTCCGTATGAATTTACGGGACGTGGCGATCGTATTGGCTGGGTTAAAGGCATCGACAATAAATGGCACCTGACGCTGTTTATTGAAAACGGCCGTATTCTTGATTATCCGGGCCGCCCGCTGAAAACCGGTCTGCTGGAAATTGCGAAGATCCATAAAGGTGAATTCCGTATCACCGCTAACCAGAACCTGATCGTTGCCGGCGTGCCGGAAAGCCAGAAAGCGAAGATTGAGAAACTGGCGCGCGACCATGGGTTGATGGACGCGGTGAAGCCGCAGCGTGAAAACTCAATGGCCTGCGTGTCGTTCCCGACCTGCCCGCTGGCGATGGCGGAAGCAGAGCGTTTCCTGCCGTCATTCACCGATAAGGTGGAAGCGATTCTGGAAAAACACGGTATTCCGGACGAGCATATTGTTATGCGTGTCACCGGCTGCCCGAACGGCTGTGGCCGTGCGATGCTGGCCGAGCTGGGTCTGGTGGGTAAAGCGCCGGGTCGCTATAACCTGCACCTCGGCGGCAACCGTATCGGAACGCGTATTCCGCGCATGTTCCGTGAGAACATCACCGAGCCGGAAATTCTTGATTCTATCGACGAGCTTGTCGGGCGCTGGGCGAAAGAGCGCGAAGCGGGTGAAGGCTTCGGCGACTTTACGGTGCGTGCGGGCATTATTCGCCCGGTGCTCGATCCCGCAAGGGATTTCTGGGAGTAAACACGAGAGGTAATTATGTCCGTACTCGATCTAAACGCCCTAAACGAACTGCCAAAAGTCGATCGCATTCTGGCGCTGGCAGAAACCAATGCGCAGCTTGAAAAGCTCGACGCCGAAGGCCGCGTGGCATGGGCCCTGGAAAACCTGCCGGGTGATTATGTGCTCTCGTCGAGTTTTGGTATTCAGGCAGCGGTGAGTTTGCATCTGGTGAACCAGATTCGTCCGGACATTCCGGTGATCCTGACCGATACCGGCTACCTGTTCCCGGAAACCTACCAGTTTATCGATGAGCTGACGGACAAGCTCGGGCTGAACCTGAAAGTCTACCGCGCGGAGCAAAGCGCGGCCTGGCAGGAGGCGCGGTATGGCAAACTGTGGGAACAGGGCGTTGAGGGCATTGAGAAATACAATGAGATCAACAAGGTCGAGCCGATGAACCGGGCGCTGAAAGAGCTTAACGCGCAGACCTGGTTTGCGGGGTTACGCCGCGAGCAGTCCGGAAGTCGCGCCACGCTCCCGGTGCTGGCGGTTCAGCGCGGGGTGTTTAAAGTGCTGCCGATCATCGACTGGGATAACCGTACGGTTTACCAGTACCTGCAAAAACACGGACTGAAATACCACCCGCTCTGGGACCAGGGTTATCTGTCAGTGGGCGATACCCATACCACGCGTAAATGGGAACCGGGCATGGCGGAAGAAGAGACGCGATTCTTTGGACTTAAGCGCGAGTGCGGATTGCACGAAGGGTAAATTCTGTTCCCTTTTCCCTCACCCTCTTACAAAGGGTGAGGGACATGTTCTGTTCTACGCTTTCCCAGCTTTTGCCAGCTCTTTCACCAGCGGCAGCATCACTTTAACCACATCCCGACTGCGATGTTCAATCCGCTGCGGCAGTGCGCTATCAATATGCTGCTGATTATCCAGCAGCACGTTATGCCAGCTCGTCCCGTCCGGGAAAGCCTTCGATTTCACCCGCTGCTGATAACCGTCTTTCTTACCCAGCATCCAGTTAGTGGCTTCCACGTACAGAACAGGAATGCCCGCTTTATCGAACACTTCACCATCATTACAGCAGCCGGTTCCGCGAGGATAATCGGGATTCCCGCCCGGGTTGCTGGTGGCATACACCCCATGGCTGCGGGCGATTGCCAGCGCGCGGTCGCGCGTCAGTTTACGCACGGTACCCGGCGTACTCTGTCCGCTGTTGAAATAGAGCTTATCGCCGACGATCAGATTATCGAGGTTAATCACCAGCAGCGTATTTTTCCTCTCCTCGGCACTCATGCGTTTCAGGAGATTCTCCGCGCCAAGTTTTCCCTCTTCTTCACCGCTGGTGGCAACGAAACGGATCCCGTATTGGGTTGGAATGTCTTTCATTCGCTCTGCCAGTTCGAGCATCACGCCCAGACCCGCCGCGTTATCGTCCAGCCCCTGTAACGTCAGCCCGCCGAGATTATTGTCGGTATCGGCGTCGTTCATTGGCGCGTAGGTGTCCAGGTGCGCCATGATAATGATCTGTTCCGCCGCGCTACCTTCATGCGCCGCAATGACCGTACTGCCGGTCACGTTGTGCCAGTTTTTTGTTTTATTGCGCGAGGTATAGACGTAGCGGCTGTGAAACGATCGAATATCGCTCTGGTAACCCATGTCAGCAAATTGCTGGCGAATATAATCGGCGGAAAGCATTTCCGCTGGCGTGCCGGTCATACGACCCGGAAAGACGGTCGCAATATGCCGCGCCTGCATATTCGCGATTTCACCATAGGGCTGATTTTTTGCCTGGGCCGGAAGGATAAAGCAAACGCCGAGCGCCAGGGCAGCGATACGGTGGCGCGTTGCGGAAAACATAGTGAGTCCTTAAAAACAGAGCAAAATTTTAACCCGCCTAGTATGAAACTGTGATCGACCATACACAATTTGAATTGCTCTTAAATGCCCGAAAATTCGCGTGTTAAGCACTTTTTGATCTTTGCTTTTCCACGGCGTTATTCCATTGAGTAACTACTCATTCCAATTCGTAATTTCATTCGATCTAAGCCGCCCCCTATAGTCCCACTATTCCTTGTTGTTAGTGAGTTGTAGCTTGTGGACTATCTGCCCCTTTTTGCCGCGATAAAAGACAGACCTGTGCTGGTAGTCGGCACCGGTGAGGTTGCCGATCGCAAAATCGCGTTTCTGCAGCGAGCGGGGGCGCAGGTACGGATAGTCGACGAGGCGGATTTCGACGAGTCGCAAATCGACACCGTGGTGCTGGTGATTGCGGCAACCGATAACCGTGAGCTCAACCGCCGTATTTCAGAGGCGGCTCAGGCCCGTCACCGTCTGGTGAACGTGGTGGACGATCGGCCGCTGTGTTCGTTTATCTTCCCGTCGATTGTTGACCGTTCGCCATTGCTGGTGGCCATCTCCTCCGGCGGGACCGCGCCGGTGCTGGCACGCGTGCTGCGGGAAAAAATCGAAGCACTTTTGCCTACCAGCCTTGGGCGGATGGCGGAGAAAGCGAGCTTCTGGCGTAACCATCTGAAAACGCGCCTGACCAGCGTGACGGAACGCCGTCGCTTTTGGGAACGCGTGTTCCGCGGTCGTTTTGCCAGCCTGATGCATGCCGGGAATGAAACGGCGGCGCAGCAGATCCTCGAAGATGAGCTGGATAACCCTGGCAGTAGCGGCGGCGAGATCATTCTGGTCGGTGCGGGGCCGGGTGATGCCGGGCTGCTGACCCTGCGCGGCCTGCAGGTGCTTCAGGATGCCGATGTGGTGTTCTATGACCATCTGGTCACCGACGGGGTGCGCGAATTGATTCGCCGTGACGCAGAACAAATCTGCGTTGGCAAAAGGGCGGGCGAGCACTCTGTACCGCAGCATGACACCAACCAGATGCTGGTGGCGGCGGCAAAAGCGGGCAAAACGGTGGTGCGGCTTAAAGGTGGCGACCCGTTTATCTTTGGTCGCGGCGGGGAAGAGCTGCAGGCGGCGGCTGAAGCGGGCGTGCCGTTCCAGGTCGTCCCGGGTATCACGGCGGCTTCCGCAGTGACGGCTTACG
The DNA here is from genome assembly GCF_057320345.1 of Enterobacter cloacae complex sp. 394I7. NCBI lineage: Bacteria > Pseudomonadati > Pseudomonadota > Gammaproteobacteria > Enterobacterales > Enterobacteriaceae > Enterobacter > Enterobacter cloacae complex sp. 394I7. The sequence goes on from NZ_JBXWCR010000002.1 coordinate 365,448, forward strand.
CCGGTATACCGCTTACTCATCGCGATTACGCCCAGAGCGTGACCTTTGTCACGGGCCATTACAAGGCGGATAGCACCCCGTTTGACTGGTCGCATCTTGCCCAGAGTCGTCAGACGCTGGCTATCTATATGGGCACGATGAAGGCGGCGGACATCAGTGAACAACTTATTCAACACGGTCGAGAGGCAACCACGCCGGTCGCCGTGATTTCTCGCGGCACACGCGTCGATCAGCATGTGGCTATCGGTACGCTACAGGATCTTGCCACCCTGGCGAAAGAGGCCCCTATGCCCGCGCTTATCGTGGTAGGGGAAGTGGTGCACCTGCACAGCACACTCGCCTGGTTTCAACATACAACAGACTCAGAGGGGTTTGGCTCCTCTGTGGTGAATCTGGCTTAAGGAACGGTTATGGACCAAAAACGACTTACTCACCTGCGGCAGCTCGAAGCGGAAAGTATCCATATTATCCGCGAAGTGGCAGCCGAATTCTCTAACCCGGTGATGATGTATTCCATCGGTAAAGATTCCAGCGTGATGCTACACCTGGCGCGTAAAGCGTTTTACCCGGGTACGCTGCCGTTCCCGCTGCTGCACGTTGATACCGGCTGGAAATTCCGTGAAATGTATGAATTCCGCGACCGTACGGCAAAAGCCTACGGCTGCGAACTGCTGGTGCATAAAAACCCAGAAGGGGTGGCGATGGGCATTAACCCGTTCGTGCACGGTAGCGCCAAACACACTGACATCATGAAAACCGAAGGGCTGAAGCAGGCGCTGAACAAATACGGTTTTGACGCGGCCTTCGGCGGCGCACGCCGTGACGAAGAAAAATCCCGTGCGAAAGAGCGTATCTACTCTTTCCGCGACCGCTTCCACCGCTGGGATCCAAAAAACCAGCGCCCGGAGCTGTGGCATAACTACAACGGCCAGATCAACAAGGGCGAAAGCATTCGCGTGTTCCCGCTCTCCAACTGGACCGAGCTGGATATCTGGCAGTACATCTATCTGGAAAATATCGAGATCGTGCCGCTGTACCTGGCCGCTGAACGTCCGGTGCTGGAGCGTGACGGCATGCTGATGATGATCGATGACGATCGCATCGACCTGCAGCCAGGCGAAGTGATCAAAAAACAGATGGTGCGTTTCCGTACCCTCGGCTGCTGGCCATTGACCGGTGCAGTGGAGTCCAGTGCGCAGACGCTGCCGGAGATCATTGAAGAGATGCTGGTGTCGACCACCAGTGAGCGACAGGGCCGCGTGATTGACCGCGACCAGGCAGGCTCCATGGAGCTGAAGAAACGTCAGGGTTATTTCTAAGGAGCCGCCATGAACACGACCATTGCTCAACAAATTGCCAATGAAGGCGGCGTAGAAGCTTATCTGCACGCGCAACAACACAAAAGCCTGCTGCGCTTTCTGACCTGCGGCAGCGTCGATGACGGGAAAAGCACGCTGATCGGCCGTCTGCTGCACGATACGCGTCAGATTTACGAAGATCAGCTCTCGTCCCTGCACAACGACAGTAAACGTCATGGTACCCAGGGCGAGAAACTCGACCTGGCGCTGCTGGTGGACGGCCTGCAGGCCGAGCGCGAGCAGGGCATCACCATTGATGTGGCGTATCGCTATTTCTCCACCGAGAAGCGCAAATTTATTATTGCCGACACCCCGGGGCACGAGCAGTACACCCGTAACATGGCGACCGGTGCGTCTACCTGTGAACTGGCGATCCTGCTGATTGACGCCCGTAAAGGGGTACTGGATCAGACTCGTCGCCACAGCTTTATCTCCACGTTGCTGGGGATCAAACACCTGGTGGTGGCGGTCAACAAAATGGATCTGGTGAACTTCAGCGAAGAGAAGTTTGATGAGATCCGCCAGAGTTACCTGACGTTTGCTGAACAGCTGCCGGGTAACCTGGATATTCGCTTTGTGCCGCTCTCTGCGCTGGAAGGCGACAACGTGGCTTCCCAGAGCGCGAACATGCCGTGGTATAGCGGCCCGACGCTGCTCGAAGTGCTGGAAACCGTGGAGATCCAGCGCGTGGTCGACACCCAGCCGATGCGCTTCCCGGTTCAGTACGTTAACCGTCCAAACCTCGATTTCCGCGGTTTCTCCGGCACTCTCGCGTCGGGCACCGTGGTGGTCGGTCAGCGCGTTAAAGTTCTGCCGTCTGGTGTGGAATCCACCATCAGCCGTATCGTCACCTTTGATGGCGATCTGCCGCAAGCCGGTGCGGGTGAAGCGGTCACGCTGGTATTGAAAGATGAAATTGATATCAGCCGCGGCGATCTGCTGGTGGACGCTCAGGAGACGCTGGCAGCGGTGCAGGGGGCTTCCGTTGATGTGGTGTGGATGGCCGAACAACCGCTGACCGCTGGTCAGAGCTACGACATTAAAATCGCGGGTAAGAAAACCCGTGCCCGCGTGGACGGTATCCAGTTCCAGGTGGACATCAATAACCTGACCCAGCGCGACGTCACCGAGCTGCCGCTGAACGGCATTGGTCTGGTCGACGTGACCTTTGACGAGCCGCTGGTGCTGGATCCCTACCAGCAGAACCCGGTAACGGGTGGGCTGATCTTTATCGATCGCCTCTCCAACGTGACCGTGGGTGCCGGTATGGTGCGTGAGCCAAATGAACAGGCTACGGTGGCCTCTGAGTTCAGCGCTTTTGAGCTGGAGCTGAATGCGCTGGTGCGTAAGCACTTCCCGCACTGGGGTGCGCGCGATCTGCTGGGAGGCAAGTAATGGCCGCCCATGATGAGAACGTCGTCTGGCATCCTCATCCGGTCACCGTCGCGCAGCGCGAGAAACTTCACGGTCATCGTGGCGTGGTACTGTGGTTTACCGGGCTATCCGGCTCTGGTAAATCCACGGTAGCGGGCGCGCTGGAAGAGGCGCTACACCAGCAGGGGGTCAGTACCTACCTGCTGGATGGCGACAATGTGCGCCACGGCCTGTGCAGCGATTTGGGCTTCAGCGACGACGATCGTAAAGAGAATATTCGCAGGGTGGGGGAAGTGGCCAGCCTGATGGCGGATGCCGGGTTAGTGGTACTGACCGCGTTTATCTCACCGCATCGTGCCGAACGCCAGATGGTGCGCGAGCGCGTCGGGCAGGATCGCTTTATCGAAGTGTTTGTTGATACGCCGCTGGAAATTTGCGAAGCGCGCGATCCCAAAGGGCTATATAAGAAAGCGCGTGCGGGAGAGCTGCGAAACTTCACCGGCATTGACTCGGTGTACGAAGCGCCTGAATCGCCTGAAATTCACCTGGAAGGTCAACAATTGGTAACAAATTTAGTAAGCCAATTATTAGACCTGCTCAGACGGGACGATATTATCAGATCCTGAGACGGTATCGTTCGGGAGCTGTCTTCCCGAACGATCAGTCACGGTCACAGGATCAGCTATGCGCAACAGTGAGAACTACATTATTACCACCGGGTCGGAGCCGTTAGCGACCGACGACGAGACGACCTGGTCCTTTCCTGGGGCCATAGTCGGCTTCGTCTCGTGGTTGCTGGCCCTGGGCATCCCTTTTCTTATCTATGGCGGTAATACGCTGTTCTTCTTTCTCTATACCTGGCCTTTCTTCCTAGCGCTGATGCCTGTGGCGGTTGTCGTCGGTATTGCGCTGCACTCGCTGCTTAATGGCAAACTCCTTTACAGTACCGTGGTCACGATTGTGACGGTGGTTCTGATGTTTGGTCTGTTATTTTTGTGGCTCATGGGCTAACTTCAGCCATAATTCAAACCGTAAACAACTGTGTGACGATATTGAGCAAGGCGATTCTGCGGAAAAAATGTGGTACATTTGCCCGCGATGTTGCGGCATCTCTGTTACCCCGGCAAAGAGATCTGGGGGCGTTTTGGGATGATGATGCCGTTTTTCAGGGGGCAGGATGGGTAAACTAACGCTGCTGTTGCTGGCTTTGCTGATCTGGCTGCAATATTCGCTGTGGTTCGGTAAAAACGGACTGCACGACTATAGCCGGGTAAGCGATGACGTCGCGGCTCAGCAGGCAACAAACGCCAAACTTAAGGCGCGAAACGATCAACTTTTTGCTGAAATTGATGACCTCAATGGCGGGCAAGAGGCGATTGAGGAACGCGCACGCAATGAACTCAGTATGACTAAGCCGGGCGAAACTTTTTATCGTCTGGTTCCGGATGCGTCTAAACGCAATCAGGGCTCAGCACAAAACAATCGATAATCAGGCCCAGGATTACGACATGGCAGTAACTTTTTCGGACGTATGCGCCGTGGTGCCGGCTGCGGGTTTTGGCCGGCGCATGCAGACAGAATGTCCCAAGCAATACCTCTCTATTGGCGATAAAACGATCCTCGAACACTCCGTGGCGGCGCTGCTGGCGCATCCGCGGGTGACGCGCGTGATTATCGCTATCAGCCCGGGTGATGCGCGTTTCGCGCAGTTACCGCTGGCAAATCATCCGCAGATTACCGTTGTTGACGGCGGCGCCGAGCGTGCCGATTCCGTGCTGGCGGGCATTCAGGCCGCCGGTGAGGCACCATGGGTTCTGGTCCATGACGCTGCCCGTCCGTGCCTGCATCAGGATGACCTTGCGCGCCTGCTGGCGCTTAGCGAAACCAGCCGGGTCGGCGGTATTCTTGCCGCCCCGGTACGCGACACCATGAAGCGCGCTGAGCCGGGCAAGCAGGCTATCGCGCACACCGTTGAGCGCATCGATTTATGGCACGCGCTGACCCCCCAATTTTTCCCCCGCGAATTACTCCACGACTGCTTAACGCGTGCGCTTAAAGAAGGTGCGACCATCACGGACGAAGCCTCGGCGCTGGAGTATTGCGGTTTCCATCCTGAGCTGGTTGAAGGACGCGCTGATAATATAAAAGTGACGCGTCCGGAAGATTTACAGCTCGCGGAATTTTATCTTACCCGTTCGACCCATCAGGAGAAGGCATAATGCGAATTGGACACGGTTTTGATGTACACGCCTTTGGCGGAGAAGGCCCAATTATCATTGGCGGCGTACGCATTCCTTATGAAAAAGGGCTGCTTGCGCATTCTGATGGCGACGTAGCATTACATGCCCTGACCGATGCATTGCTGGGTGCTGCGGCACTGGGCGATATCGGTAAGCTGTTCCCGGACACTGACCCGGCCTTCAAAGGTGCGGACAGCCGTGCGCTGCTGCGTGAAGCCTGGCGTCGTATTCAGGCGAAAGGCTACACCCTCGGCAACGTGGATGTGACGATCATCGCTCAGGCCCCCAAAATGCTGCCGCATATCCCGCAGATGCGCGTGTTCATTGCAGAAGATCTCGGTTGCCACATGGATGATGTTAACGTCAAAGCGACGACGACAGAGAAACTGGGCTTTACCGGTCGTGGTGAAGGGATTGCCTGTGAGGCCGTGGCGCTGCTGGTGAAGGCAAGCCAATGACGGACTTCGACAACCTGACCTGGCTGCACGGTAAACCGCAGGGGAACGGGCTGCTGAAAGCCAGCCCTGAAGATTTTGTTGTGGTGGAAGACCTGGGATTTGCGCCGGATGGCGAAGGCGAACATATCCTGGTACGCATTCTGAAAAATGGCTGCAATACCCGTTTTGTGGCCGATGCGCTGGCAAAATTCCTCAAAATTCATGCCCGCGAAGTGAGCTTTGCCGGGCAGAAAGATAAACACGCCGTCACCGAACAGTGGCTCTGCGCGCGCGTGCCGGGTAATACGATGCCTGATTTAAGCAAATTTGAGCTTGAGGGCTGTAAGGTACTGGAATACGCGCGCCATAAGCGCAAACTGCGTCTGGGCGCGTTGAAGGGCAATCATTTTACGCTGGTACTGCGTGAGATTTCGGACCGTGACGATGTGGAAAAACGCCTGAACGCTATCAACGCATGCGGCGTACCAAACTATTTTGGCGCACAGCGCTTTGGTATCGGCGGCAGCAACCTGCTCGGCGCACTGCGCTGGGCGCAAAGCGATGCCCCGGTCCGCGACAGGAATAAACGCAGTTTTTGGTTGTCGGCGGCCCGCAGTGCGTTGTTTAATCAGATTGTGAGCGAACGGCTGAAAAAACCGGACGCGAATCAAGTTGTTGTCGGCGATGCGCTACAATTAGCGGGACGCGGGAGTTGGTTTGTGGCAACGGCTGAAGAAATGGCCGATGTGCAGTCGCGCGTGGATACTCAAACGCTGATGATTACCGCAGCCTTGCCCGGCACGGGCGACTGGGGTACGCAGGGCGATGCGCTGGCTGCTGAGCAGTCTGCTGTCGCTGATATGCAGGCATTACAAACATTGCTGGTGCGGGAAAAAGTCGAGGCGGCACGCCGTGCGATGCTGCTCTATCCGCAACAGTTGAGCTGGAACTGGTGGGACGACGTAACCGTCGAGTTACGCTTCTGGCTGCCGGCAGGTAGCTTTGCCACCAGTGTTGTCAGGGAACTTATCAACACGTCGGGTGATTATGCGAATATTGCTGAGTAACGATGACGGGATCCATGCGCCGGGTATACAGACCCTGGCGAAACACCTTCGCGAATTTGCGGAAGTGCAGGTCGTGGCACCCGATCGTAACCGCAGTGGAGCGTCTAACTCTCTGACGCTGGAGTCGTCGCTTCGCACCTTTACCTTTGAAAATGGTGATATCGCCGTCCAGATGGGCACGCCGACCGACTGCGTTTTTCTGGGCGTGAACGCGCTGATGCGCCCGCGCCCGGACATCGTCGTCTCCGGTATTAACGCCGGGCCCAATCTTGGCGACGATGTGATTTACTCCGGAACCGTGGCCGCCGCCATGGAAGGGCGCCATCTGGGGTTCCCTGCGCTGGCCGTTTCGTTAAACGGCCACACGCACTACGACACGGCGGCAGCGGTGACCTGTTCTCTCCTGCGGGCGCTCAATCGCGAGCCGCTGCGTACCGGGCGCATCCTCAATATTAACGTGCCGGATCTGCCGTTGAATGAAATCAAAGGCATTCGCGTAACGCGTTGCGGAAGCCGACACCCGGCTGACCAGGTGATCCCGCAGCAGGATCCGCGTGGCAATACGCTTTACTGGATTGGTCCTCCTGGCGACAAGTGTGACGCCGGACCGGATACCGACTTTGCCGCTGTTGATGAAGGATATGTCTCGGTTACGCCGCTGCATGTAGATTTAACTGCGTATAGTGCGCATGATGTGGTGTCGGGTTGGCTGGATCGCGCAGGAGTGAACGCGCAATGGTAAGCAAACGTGTACAAACTCTTCTGGAACAGCTACGCGCTCAGGGGATCCGCGATGAGCATGTGCTCGACGCGCTCGCCCAGGTGCCGCGTGAGAAATTTGTAGACGAGGCGTTTGAACACAAAGCGTGGGAAAACGTGGCGCTGCCTATCGGGCAGGGCCAGACGATTTCACAGCCTTACATGGTGGCGCGTATGACGGAGCTGCTGGAGCTCACGCCCCATTCGCGCGTGCTGGAAATTGGCACCGGGTCGGGGTACCAAACCGCGATCCTGGCGCATCTGGTGCACCATGTTTGCTCCGTTGAGCGTATTAAAGGTTTGCAGTGGCAGGCGCGTCGTCGCCTGAAACAACTTGATTTACATAACGTTTCGACACGACACGGTGATGGATGGCAGGGTTGGCAGGCACGCGCCCCGTTTGACGCGATCATCGTGACGGCTGCTCCACCTGAAATTCCCGCTGCTCTGTTATCGCAGCTGGATGAAGGCGGCATTCTTGTTCTGCCTGTCGGGGACGAGCAACAGCTCCTGAAGCGCGTTCGTCGGCGTGGCGGCGAGTTTATTATCGATACCGTGGAAGCCGTGCGCTTTGTTCCTCTGGTAAAGGGGGAGTTGGCCTGAGACTCAGAATTATCCAGGGTTATTAAGGCAAATTCAGCGTATGGTGTGGCGCGAAAGATTCGTGTCATCACGGTAAATTTTAAGTCACTGGTAGTTAACACATTCCTGGGGGATAAATGAGCGCGGGAAGCCCTAAATTCACCATCAGCCGTGTTGCGGCATTATCACTGGTTTCGCTCTGGCTGGCAGGCTGTACAAGTTCTAATAATGCACCTGCGCCCGTCAGTTCCGTGGGAGGATCCAGCAGCTCGGGTAACACGTCCAGCGGAATGTTGATCACGCCTCCGCCTAAAATGGGCACTGCTGCGGCACAACAAAATCCGCCCATTCAGCCAATGCAGCCTCCTGTTACGCAGCCAACACAGGTTCAGCCAGTGGAACACCCTGTGCAGACTCAAAATGGCCGCATAGTGTATAACCGCCAGTATGGGAACATTCCGAAAGGTAGCTATACCGGTGGGAGCACCTATACCGTAAAACGCGGCGACACGCTGTTCTATATTGCGTGGATCACCGGGAACGATTTCCGTGACCTGGCGCAGCGTAATAACGTCCAGGCCCCGTATGGTCTGGAAGTCGGCCAGACGCTCCAGGTGGGCAATGCGACGGGTACGCCGCTCACGCCTGGCAACACCGTTTCAGCGGCCGATGTCACTGCGCAAAATAACAGCGTTAAGCCTGCACAAAAATCCACCACGGTGGTTGCTTCACAACCGGTAATTACGTATTCTGAGGATTCAGGTGATCAGACTGCTAACAAAATGTTGCCGAATAATAAAGGGACTGCGACTGTTGTCACAGCACCGACTACGGCACCTGTGGTTAGCTCTACTGAACCGACTGCCAGCAGTATGACCTCCAGTTCGCCAATTTCTGCATGGCGCTGGCCAACTGACGGCAAGGTTATCGAAAACTTCTCTTCCTCCGAGGGAGGAAATAAAGGGATCGATATCGCAGGGAATAAGGGACAGGCTATTATCGCGACCGCAGACGGTCGTGTTGTATATGCCGGTAACGCTCTGCGCGGTTACGGTAATCTTATTATCATCAAACATAACGATGATTACCTGAGTGCCTACGCCCATAACGACACAATGCTGGTCCGGGAACAACAAGAAGTTAAGGCGGGGCAAAAAATCGCTACCATGGGTAGCACCGGCACCAGTTCTACACGCTTGCATTTTGAAATTCGTTACAAGGGGAAATCCGTAAACCCGCTGCAGTATTTGCCGCAGCGATAAGTTGACGGGGCATGCCAGCCAGGGTGTCTCGTTCAGGGATCACGGGTAGGAGCCACCTTATGAGTCAGAATACGCTGAAAGTTCATGATTTAAATGAAGATGCGGAATTTGATGAGAACGGAGCAGAGGCTTTTGATGAAAAAGCCTTAGTAGAAGAGGAACCCAGTGATAACGATTTGGCTGAAGAAGAGCTGTTATCGCAGGGCGCCACACAGCGTGTACTGGACGCGACTCAGCTTTACCTTGGGGAGATTGGTTACTCCCCACTGTTAACGGCCGAAGAAGAAGTCTATTTCGCACGTCGTGCTTTGCGTGGTGATGTTGCCTCGCGCCGTCGCATGATTGAAAGTAACTTGCGTCTGGTCGTGAAAATTGCCCGTCGTTACGGCAATCGAGGTCTGGCTCTGCTGGATCTGATTGAAGAGGGCAACTTAGGTCTCATCCGCGCAGTTGAGAAGTTTGACCCGGAACGCGGGTTCCGTTTCTCAACCTACGCGACCTGGTGGATTCGTCAGACCATCGAACGGGCGATTATGAACCAAACCCGTACGATTCGCCTGCCGATTCACATCGTCAAAGAGTTGAACGTCTATCTGCGTACTGCGCGCGAGTTGTCCCATAAACTGGACCACGAGCCAAGCGCGGAAGAGATCGCCGAACAACTTGATAAACCGGTTGATGACGTAAGCCGTATGCTGCGTCTCAACGAGCGCATTACCTCCGTTGACACCCCGTTGGGTGGCGACTCCGAAAAAGCGCTGCTGGACATCCTGGCCGATGAAAAAGACAACGGTCCGGAAGACACCACGCAGGACGATGACATGAAACAGAGCATCGTCAAATGGCTGTTCGAACTGAACGCCAAACAGCGTGAAGTGCTGGCACGTCGTTTCGGTTTACTGGGGTATGAAGCTGCAACACTGGAAGACGTCGGCCGCGAAATTGGCCTGACCCGTGAACGTGTTCGTCAGATTCAGGTTGAAGGTCTGCGTCGCCTGCGTGAAATCCTGCAGGGACAAGGTCTGAATATCGAAGCGCTGTTCCGCGAATAAGCAATCTTTCATCAAAAAAGGCCCGTCGTGAGACGGGCCTTTTTCTTTTGCGTTACGGTTGTGCCGTTTCGTGCAGCAAACGCCACGTTATCTTGCCATCCTTCTGATTGAGCACGGCGGTTGACCAGCGCACATTGACGGGCTGATCCGGGCGAGTTTGCGTTTCCCGGTAGTGAAGCACTGCGCCGTTGGCCCACGTCTGTAGCGTCGTTATCTCATCAAGAACAATTTCCAGACCAGGACGGCTGCCGCGCTGAAGGTCCAGGAAACCGACAAGCGCGTTATAGTCAAAATGGACGCCACCTGGGGTGAGCATCATAAAATCCGGCTGAAAGTGGGCAAGCAGGGCGTCAACATCCCCTTCGCCCTTACCCAACCAGTTCTCCAGCATAACGTGAACGTCGATAATGTCCTGTTCGAAATGGGTCATGGTTTCTCCTGTTGCACCTCTGAAAGCACCTGCGTGTTGTTAAGACGAAAGACGTACACGACGGGAAGTAATGTGATGGCCGCAGCAACACTAAACATCCAGTGCCATGCGGCGAGCGGCGTGAAAAACGCCAGTGTCAGGTTCAGCACCTGCGAGAGCAGGAATGCCCCGGCAAAAAAACTGATCTGACGATTAAGATTCCATAGCGCGCTGGCGTCAGGCATATCGTCGCGCGCCGTCGTTAAAAATGCGCTGCTTTGCGCCGTACTGCTGCAAAGACTGCCGCCCGCGCCCATTAACGTAAACGCGACGCCAGGTAACAACACTGTGGTAGTCGGGCTGACGTTAAGCAGCAGTAAAACGCCCAGCGCCTGTAACAGGCAACCCACGACAATGAGAGGCCGGGGACCCACGCGGTTAAAATAACGTCCGGTCGCGGTGATCGCCATAAACGAGGCCAGAGACCATGGCAGCATCAGCATCCCCGTTGCGGCAGGTGTCATGTGCGCCTCGCTCTGAAGATAATACATCCCCGTGACGTTCACCCCAATAAACATGCCGGGTACGCACAAATAGACAAGCATGGAGAAACGCAGCAGCGGGTCGGCCAGCAGGGGCAGGTTTAACAGCCTGCTCGCTTTCACGGGGGACCTCTCATTCTTAAGCCACACGCAGGCCAGGAAAAACGTCACGGCGGCGACAGGCGTTGTGGCAAAGAATATCCATCGCCAGCTGAGTGCCTGAACCAGCACTCCCCCCACGGTGGGTGAGCATGCAGGCGCAAGCAATGCAACCAGCATGACCGCTGAGGAGAGCCTGGCACGCTCATGGGGTTTAAACTGTTGCCAGGTCAGCGCCTGTCCGACCGGGATCAGTAACCCCCCTCCCATGCCCTGCAGCACTCGCCAGGCAATCAGGCTCTCAAGTGAGGACGACAAACCTGCCGCAACGGAGGCGGCGCTAAAGAGAAAAAGCGAAAGCAGAATGACATGCTTCGGCCCGAGCCTGCGCGTCAGCAGGGTGCTGAAGGGGATGACGAGCGTCAGACCGGCAATATAGCCGTTACTGACCCAGGCAAGCGATGAGGGCGTGGCGTTGAACGCCTGAGCCATTGCCGGGAAAGCGACGCTGGCGATAAACATATTAATTAAATCAAGAAAAAAGCCCAGCAGATAGACAACGGCGACTTTGCTGCGATACGACATGGCGGCACCTCCAGTGAGGGGCGTATCGTATCGGGCAGGGAGGTACGGATAAACGTTATAAAGCGCGATATACTGTCAAAAAATTTTTGACAGTAATAGGGCTGACAATGATTAATTTGCAGCGTACCGCGATGTTTGTCGCCGTCGCAGATACCGGGAGTTTCACCGCCGCAGCAGAGGCAATGGGGCTGACAAAAGCGGTGGTCAGCTTCAATATCCGCCAGCTGGAAGATGAACTGGGTGTCACCCTGTTGCTGCGTTCCACCCGTCGACTGACGTTAACCGAGGCAGGGAGGCTTTTCCATCAACGGAGCGTCGCGCTTTTAAAGGACGCGGAACGCCTGAAGGACGACGTCCGTGCAAACCATGCAGGTCTTACGGGGGAGTTGCGGATCACCACCACACCGGAGTACGGCTCGCAGGTTGTGGTCCCGTTACTGGCTGAGTTTAGCCAGCAACACCCGGACCTTCGCGTGCGTCACGTTTCGTCTTCACTGCATGCCGATCTGATTTCAGAGCGCTTTGATGTCGCCATCCGGCTGGGAACCCTTGCCGATTCACGCTACCACGCGGCATTGATAACGCAGTTCACTATTTTCCCCGTAGCGACGCCCGGCTGGCTGCGTAACCATCCTGTAGAATCGCTTGAACAGCTGGCGAAAGCTGACTGGATTATTCATGAGCGCTTAGCCTCGCCGCTGCGCTGGCAGGTGAACGATGCCAGCGGTGAGCCCGCCACGCTGGAAATTAAAAAAGCACCGCGTTTGTTTGCGGACAGTGCTCAGGCGCTGATGGCTTTTGCGCTCGCGGGATGTGGCGTGGCGCTGTTGCCGGCGTGGCTGGTGCGCCATGCGCTTGATGACGGCAAGCTGGTGTCGGTTTTACCGGAATATACCTTTGCGCGGCAGGGCATCTATGCGGTTTATCCCGATGCCACGCATGTGCCTGCGAAAGTGCGCACCTTTATCGACTTTATGCGCACCCGGGTTAACTAGTCGCGCATCATTTTTTTGACGAGTGCGGAGAATTGCGCCCGCTCGTCGTTGCTCAGCCGCCCTAAAAACGCCTCGTCCACGTCATTGCCGAGCGGTTTACAGCTGGCAAGCAGCGCTTCACCTTCCGGCGTCAGGAAGACGAAACGACGGCGCTTGTCCGCCGGATCGTGCTCGCGTTTTACCAGTCCACGCGCCTCCATGCGGCTCAGCATCTCCGCGAGCGTCGCCTTTGTGCTGACCGCCACTTCTGTCAGAGCAACTTGCTCAATCCCCGGATTTTCGGCAATAGACCGCAATACCGCGTACTGCGGTTTGGTCAGTTCCGGCAATGCATGTTGCCAACGGGCAGTATGCTGTTGAAAAAGCTGGCGTAACAGGTGAAACGCCTCTTGTCTCAGTTCCATGAACACTCCGACGAAAAATTCTCTCCCTATGATAGCCGCTCTTGCCCAGGATTTTAACGCGGCAATTTTTAGCAATTAATGTGATCGTGTACGAACAATATTGTCAGAAACAGGATCCGGGAGTAACGTATTTAATATGTTCGTATGCGAACGAATTAATTGAGGTGCTGAATGAGATTGATAGTTGGAATGACGGGCGCAACGGGAGCGCCGCTGGGCGTAGCGTTGCTGCAGGCATTACGTGACATGCCGGAGGTGGAGACCCATCTGGTCATGTCGAAATGGGCAAAAACCACCATTGAGCTGGAGACACCCTACACCGCACAGGATGTGGCTGCGCTGGCCGATGTTGTCCACAGCCCGGCCGATCAGGCTGCCACTATCTCATCCGGCTCGTTTCGCACCGACGGCATGATCGTCATTCCCTGCAGTATGAAAACGCTGGCAGGCATTCGCGCAGGCTATGCCGAAGGACTGGTGGGCCGTGCGGCAGATGTGGTGCTGAAAGAGGGGCGCAAACTGGTGCTGGTTCCTCGTGAAACCCCGCTCAGCACCATTCATCTCGAGAATATGCTCGCACTGTCCCGTATGGGCGTGGCAATGGTGCCGCCGATGCCCGCGTATTACAACCACCCGCAGACCGCCGACGATATCACCCATCACATTGTGACCCGCGTGCTCGACCAGTTTGGTCTGGAGCACAAAAAAGCGCGCCGCTGGAACGGGTTGCGGGAAGCAAAACATTTTTCACAGGAGAATAAAGATGGCATTTGATGATTTGAGAAGCTTCCTGCAGGCGCTCGATGAGCAAGGGCAACTGCTGAAAATTGAAGAAGAGGTGAATGCAGAACCGGACCTGGCCGCGGCAGCCAACGCCACAGGCCGTATTGGTGACGGCGCACCGGCGCTGTGGTTCGATAATATTCGCGGGTTTACCGATGCCCGGGTGGTAATGAACACCATTGGTTCCTGGCAGAATCACGCCATTTCTATGGGACTGCCCGCGAACACCCCCGTCAAAAAACAGATTGATGAGTTTATTCGCCGCTGGGATAAATTCCCCGTCACGCCAGAGCGCCGTGCAGATCCCGCCTGGGCTCAAAATACGGTGGAGGGTGAAGGCATTAACCTTTTCGACATCCTGCCGCTGTTCCGTCTGAACGACGGTGACGGCGGTTTTTATCTCGACAAAGCGTGCGTGGTTTCACGCGATCCGCTTGATGCGGATAACTTCGGCAAGCAGAACGTCGGTATCTATCGCATGGAAGTGAAGGGAAAACGCAAGCTGGGTCTGCAACCGGTTCCGATGCACGATATCGCCCTGCATCTGCATAAAGCGGAAGAGCGCGGTGAAGATCTGCCGGTCGCGATTACGCTTGGCAATGATCCGATTATTACACTTATGGGCGCGACGCCGCTGAAATACGATCAATCTGAGTATGAGATGGCCGGTGCGCTGCGCGAAAGCCCCTATCCCATTGCGACGGCACCGCTGACCGGCTTTGATGTACCGTGGGGATCTGAAGTCATTCTGGAAGGGGTGATTGAAGGCCGCAAGCGCGAAATCGAAGGACCCTTTGGTGAGTTTACCGGGCACTACTCTGGTGGCCGTAACATGACGGTGGTGCGTATTGATAAAGTGTCTTACCGCACAAAACCCATTTTTGAATCCCTCTACCTCGGCATGCCGTGGACCGAAATTGACTACCTGATGGGCCCGGCTACCTGTGTACCGCTCTACCAGCAGCTGAAAGCAGAATTTCCGGAAGTGCAGGCGGTCAATGCCATGTATACACACGGTTTGCTGGCGATTATCTCCACCAAAAAACGCTACGGTGGCTTTGCCCGCGCAGTCGGCTTACGTGCTATGACCACGCCGCACGGCCTGGGCTACGTGAAGATGGTGATTATGGTGGATGAAGACGTTGACCCGTTCAACCTGCCGCAGGTGATGTGGGCGCTGTCCTCGAAGGTGAACCCGGCGGGCGATCTGGTGCAGTTGTCGAATATGTCGGTGCTTGAACTGGACCCGGGCTCCAGCCCGGCAGGCATTACCGACAAACTGATTATTGATGCCACCACGCCTGTTGCACCCGACAACCGGGGCCACTTCAGCCAGCCGGTACAGGATTTACCTGAAACCAAGGCCTGGGCCGAAAAACTGACTGCGATGCTGGCTGCACGCCAATAAGGAGGAAAAGATGATATGTCCACGTTGTGCTGATGAGCATATTGAGGTGATGGCAACATCACCGGTGAAAGGGGTCTGGACTGTCTATCAGTGCCAGCATTGTCTGTATACCTGGCGTGACACGGAGCCGTTACGCCGGACCCACCGCGATCATTATCCGCAAGCGTTTCGCATGACGCAGAAGGATATCGATGACGCACCACAGGTGCCGACGATCCCGCCGTTACTGGCCGACGATAAGCGCTAAAAAAAAGCCGGGTGGCGGTTTCGCCTTACCCGGCCTGTTTGTTTCAGATACCGCTACTTCCCGGCAGGCCCGATAAGCATTGCGCCACCGGGTGCAGATTACACCAGGCTTTTCAGGCGATAAATCCACTCCAGCGCCTGACGCGGCGTGAGCGAGTCCGGATCGAGATTTTCCAGCGCCTCAACGGCCGGTGACGTCTCTTCAGCCGGGGCTAGCAACGACATTTGCGTGCCATCAATCTGCGTGGCCGCGGCATTCGGTGACAGGCTTTCCAGCTCACGCAATTTCTGGCGCGCACGTTTGATCACCTCTTTAGGAACCCCCGCCAGCGCGGCCACGGCCAGGCCATAGCTCTTGCTTGCGGCACCATCCTGTACGGTGTGCATAAAGGCGATGGTATCGCCGTGTTCCAGCGCATCGAGGTGGACGTTTGCCACGCCTTCCATCTTTTCTGGCAACTGTGTCAGCTCGAAATAGTGGGTTGCGAACAGCGTCATTGCCTTGATCTTATTGGCAAGGTTTTCAGCGCAGGCCCATGCCAGTGACAGACCATCATAGGTTGATGTTCCGCGCCCGACTTCATCCATCAATACCAGGCTGTATTCGGTCGCGTTATGCAGAATATTGGCGGTTTCGGTCATCTCCACCATAAAGGTTGAGCGACCGCTGGCCAGATCGTCCGCTGCCCCGACACGGGTAAAGATACGGTCGATAGGGCCAATCTCCACTTTTTGCGCAGGAACGTAGCTGCCGATATAGGCGAGCAGAGCGATAAGCGCTGTCTGGCGCATATAGGTACTTTTACCGCCCATGTTTGGACCGGTAATGATCAGCATTCTTCTCTGTGGCGACAGGCTTAGCGGGTTGGCGATGAACGGCTCGTTCAGCACCCGTTCCACAACCGGATGACGGCCTTCGGTGATGCGAATACCGGGTTTATCGGTAAAGGTCGGGCAGGTGTAGTTCAGCGTTTCAGCGCGTTCTGCCAGGTTGACCAGCACGTCCAGCTCTGCCAGCGCGCTGGCGCTTGACTGCAGGTCTGCAAGGTGCGGCATCAGCATGTCGAACAGCTCTTCATACAGCTGTTTCTCCAGCGCCAGCGCCTTGCCTTTCGAGGTGAGAACTTTGTCCTCGTACTCTTTCAGTTCAGGGATAATGTAACGCTCAGCGTTTTTCAGCGTCTGGCGGCGCACGTAGTGGATGGGGGCCAGATGGCTTTGTCCACGGCTGATCTGAATGTAGTAACCATGAACCGCGTTATAGCCCACTTTGAGGGTATCGAGCCCAAGGCGTTCGCGCTCGCGAATTTCCAGCTTATCCAGGTAGTCCGTGGCACCGTCGGCCAGCGCACGCCATTCATCCAGCTCTTCGTTGTAGCCCGGGGCAATTACGCCGCCGTCACGCACCAGAACCGGAGGTGCGTCAATAATGGCGCGTTCAAGCAGCTCGCGCAGCTCGCTAAATTCACCCATGGTTTCACGCAGTTTCTGCACCGGCGCGCTATCCACATCGGCGAGCAGGCTGCGCAATTCCGGCAACTGCTGGAAGGCATGACGCATGCGGGCGAGGTCGCGCGGACGCGCCGTACGCAGCGCCAGACGCGCAAGAATACGCTCCAGATCGCCAACCTGGCGCAGCACGGGCTGCAGTTCACTGTAGCGATCCTGCAACGCGGCAATCGTCTGCTGACGACAGGTAAGCGTCCCGGTATCGCGAATGGGCATATGCAGCCAGCGTTTTAACATACGGCTACCCATCGGCGTCACCGTGCTGTCGAGGACAGAAGCGAGGGTGTTTTCCACGCCTCCGGCCAGATTCTGGGTGATCTCCAGATTACGACGCGTCGCGGCATCCATAATGATGCTGTCCTGCTGCCGCTCCATCGTGATCGAGCGGATATGCGGCAGGGTGGTGCGCTGGGTATCTTTGACGTACTGCAGCAGGCAACCCGCGGCACACAGTCCGCGCGGGGCATTTTCCACACCAAAGCCAATCAGATCGCGGGTGCCAAACTGCAGATTCAACTGCTGGCGCGCGGTATCAATTTCGAACTCCCACAGCGGACGACGGCGCAGACCACGGCGGCCTTCAATCAGCGCCATCTCGGCAAAATCTTCGGCATAGAGCAGTTCTGCCGGGTTCGTGCGCTGTAATTCAGCCGCCATCGTTTCACGATCTGCCGGTTCGCTCAGACGAAAACGTCCGGAGCTGATATCCAGCGTCGCATAACCGAAACCTTTGCCGTCCTGCCACAGTGCCGCCAGCAGGTTATCCTGGCGCTCCTGCAGCAGGGCTTCGTCGCTGATCGTACCAGGCGTGACGATACGCACGACTTTGCGCTCAACCGGCCCTTTTGAGGTTGCCGGATCGCCGATCTGTTCGCAGATGGCGACTGACTCACCCTGATTCACCAGTTTCGCAAGGTAGTTTTCTACCGCGTGATGCGGAATACCGGCCATGGGAATGGGCTCGCCTGCAGATGCGCCACGCCGGGTCAGCGAGATGTCGAGCAGTTGCGACGCACGTCTGGCATCGTCATAAAATAGCTCGTAAAAATCGCCCATACGGTAGAACAGCAAGATTTCCGGATGCTGTGCTTTCAGCTTCAGGTACTGCTGCATCATCGGCGTATGTGCGTCGAAATTGTCGATTGTGCTCATGGAGTTATGATGTCCATTTCTTTGAAAATAATACGCTTTGGGCGGCTCAGTGGCCGTTAGTTCCTTCTATTGTCGCATGAAAAAAAGGTACGGCGCAGAAAAATGTCGCGGCATTACGAGGTGCCTTCCTGCACTAACTCAATGACAATTTTTCCCTGCTCAACCCCCACTCTGACCTGCGAATGGGTGGTAAACCCCGCTTTTTCAAGCCAGTCGCCCTTTAAGCTCAGCGCCGCATGCACGCTGTAGCGTTTGGGTATCTTGGTGTTACGGTCTTCATGACGCTTTCTGAAATACCCCACTTTCAAATGGCGATAGGATTTGGTGATAGCGATCTCGTGCATACGGCCTCCGGACAACGTGGACAAGGGTCATTCCTTATGCTGTATAAAATACCAGTGATTTACTGCAGGCGTGGGCTTAATACTGGAATCAGCCTTCAGAAAACAGAATGCAACACCTGAAATCAGTATCTGAAAGGCGTATTATAAATGCACTTTATTGTCTGGTGAGCCGTTATGTCCGGAAAACGCATTGCACGTGAGAAAGAGACGATCGCGAAAATGATCGCGCTGTATGAAACACAGTGTCCTCAGGCTTCGCAGGAAGAGGGGCATTATCAGGCGCTGAAAGCGTATGCCAATAAGCGCCTGGATAAATGCGTTTTTGGTGAGGAAAAACCCGCCTGTAAACAGTGCCCCGTTCACTGCTATCAGCCTGCCAGGCGCGAAGAGATGAAGCAGGTGATGCGCTGGGCTGGCCCACGCATGTTATGGCGTCATCCCATCCTGACGGTACGCCACCTGATGGATGACCGTCGCCCGGTACCGGAATTACCGGAAAAGTATCGCCCGAAAAAGTAACCGTTCAGGCGCTTCGCTGACAACCGTATCCCAACGCCTGCATGCGGGATCTCAGCCAGAATGACGCTACACCAGGCTCTCTTTATCAATCCCCAGACGCTTCATCCTTGAGAGCAGCGTGGTGCGTTTTAGCCCCAGACGTTGGGCGGCACCTTTCGGCCCGGCCACGACACCGTTAGTCTCTTTCAGCACGCGCATGATCAGCTGATATTCGTCTTCACCTTCCTGCGCCACGTCGGTGGCTGTAACCGGGGTTTCGGGCAGGGAAACTTCGGGCAGGGAGAGTTGCAGTACGTTACCGCGCGTCAGCAATACCGCACGTTCAATGACGTTTTCCAGTTCACGGACGTTACCCGGCCACTCCATCGAGGAGAGGGTACGTAGCGTCTCGGCGGGGATACTGTCGATGTTGCGGCCCATCCGGCGGGCTATTTTGGCGGTAAACGCTTTGACCAGCAGAGGGATATCTTCCGGCCGTTCACGCAGGGGCGGCAGGCAGATTGGGAAGACGTTCAGGCGATAATAGAGGTCGCTTCGAAACTCGCGGTCGGCGACCATTTTTTTCAGATCGCGGTTGGTGGCGGCAATGAGCCGGACGTCAGTCTGGATAAGTTTGTTACTGCCAAGACGTTCAAACTCCTGCTCCTGCAGGACGCGAAGCAGTTTGGGCTGCAGCTCCAGAGGCATGTCGCCCACTTCATCAAGGAACAACGAGCTTTTGTCCGCCAGCTCGAAACGGCCCAGGCGCTGGCTGCTGGCACCGGTAAACGCGCCGCGTTCGTGGCCAAAGAGATCGCTTTCCAGCAGGCCTGCGGGCATAGCGGCGCAGTTCATCTTCACCATGCGGCGGCTGTTACGGTTGCTGAGGTTGTGGATCGCACGGGCAATCAGCTCTTTACCGGTGCCGGTTTCACCGAGGATCAGCACCGTACTGTCACTTTGCGCCACCATCTCCACCTGTTTCAGCACGCTGTACATGGCATCGCTGCGGCCGATGATTTCGCCAAACTCGCTGTCCACGTTGTTAAGCTGTTCCGTCAGCGCCAGGTTTTCATCCACCAGCCGTTCTTTCAGACGGTGGATCTCCTGATAGGCCAGCGCGTTATCCAGTGCGATGGAGATACGCTCGGCAATCTGGCGCAACAGTTTCAGGTTGGCGGTGGTAAAGACGCCCTCTTCACACTGCGCCAGCTTCAGGACACCAAGCATAGTATTGCCGGACATCAGCGGCAGCAGGCACAGCGTCTGGATTTTATTCCCCCAGGTGTTAAACAGCATCCGCTCATAAGGCGCGAGCGCATCCTGCTCGTTGAGGTTGAGCAGCAGGATCTCTTTGCTTTTAAATACCCGCTCAGAGAGCGTGCCCGCCTCATCCACTTCACTCTGTTCGTGGGCGGGATTTGCCTCATCAAGATAGTGGGTGGAGTAGATGTTCAGCTTGCCTTTCCGGTGCCCCCGGAGCGCAATACTGATGGCGTCGATTTTGAAATAGTGGTGGATCTCTTTTGAGACTTCGCTGACCAGCTCATCCATATCGAGGCGCGAAAGCACCGCGTTGGTGATGGCCACCAGGATCCGGAAATTGTCACGTTCGCGGCTCAGCAGGTCGTAATCCACATTATTGGTGACGCGGCTTTGAATTTGCTCTGCGACCACGGCCACAATCTGGGTGAAGGTGTGCAGACGCTCGTATTCCGCCTCGCTCCACGGCTGGTCGGTGTGACGAATAAACTCGCAGCCGCCGAAGATATGCCCTTCCACCGCCAGTGGCAGCAGGCTGTAGTGGCCGAAAGGCGGGTATAACTGACTCTGCGCCAGCATCGGCCACGCTTCGCGGAATTCCTCAAAATTGCAGTGCAGCGCCTCCGGGCGGGAAAGAATACGCCGGACAGGACCATGAGCGAGGTAGGTTTCATCCTCGTACTCAAACGCTTTGCCATTGTCGCGCGTTGAATAGTAGCTCGCGCGATGGCTTGCGCTATGCCAGAGCACAATTGCGGCGCTGTCTGCCAGCGCTGATTGCCTGACCAGCCGCGTCAGGGCATCGCTCAGCGCGCCAAGATCGGGCTGCTGTAAAAGTGTGCGCGTAATGTCAAACAGGCCCTGCTGTCCAAGATCGCTCATCGGTGTATACGGCATATTGCTTTCCAATAGAAACTGGCAAAAAAGAGAAAGTCAGTGCTGACCGCTTTTGGCGCGGTTCTAGCAAATGCGGGGTAAAGGTTCCGCGTGCGGCAGATCCAGCGTCCGCTTGACGCCATACAACCCGGTCAGGCGCACCCCTTTGCGCTCAACCACTTCACCAATCAGCGCGGCCTCTTTCCCGAAAGGATGTGCCCGCAGCTGTTCAAGTACGGATTCGGCCGCCGCGCACTCCACGCCAATGACCAGCTTGCCTTCATTTGCAAAGTTTAGCGGGTCGAGCCCGAGGAGTTCGCACAAGCCGCGAACGGCAGGCTTAACGGGCAGCGCGCGTTCAGTGAGTTCGATACCCAGACCGCAGCGCGCCGCGAACTCATGTACCACGGCGTTAACCCCGCCGCGGGTCGCATCGCGCAGGGCTTTCACGCCTGGAAGGGAACGCAGGGTCTGGATAAGCGGAGTCAGTACCGCGCAATCACTGCGTAATTCTCCGTCCAGCCCCAGGCCTTCACGCAGGTTCAGGATCGTCGCCCCGTGGCAGCCCAGCGATCCGCTGACGATCAGCACGTCGCCGACGGCAAGCTGCTGCGCGCCCCAGTGAATGTCGGCAGGGATCGCCCCCATGCCGGCGGTATTGATGAACAGTTTGTCGGCTGCGCCACGCTGGACCACTTTGGTGTCGCCGGTGACGATGGCGATACCCGCCTCGCGTGCCGTGTGCGCCATGCTGCTGACGATCGCAGAGAGCGTCTCCATCGGCAGCCCCTCTTCAAGGATAAAGCCGCAGGAGAGAAAGCGCGGAACAGCGCCGCTGACGGCCACGTCGTTTGCCGTGCCGCAGACCGCGAGCTTGCCGATATCACCGCCCGGGAAGAACAGCGGGTCAATCACGTAGCTGTCGGTGGAAAAGGCCAGCCTGTCGCCCTGCGCGGTCAGGGTGGAGAGGTCAATGCGGGCCTGATCCTCCTGCTCCGCCAGCCAGGGGTTATCAAACGCGTCCATAAACAGACGGTTAATCAGCTGCTGCATCGCCAGGCCGCCGCTGCCGTGTGCCATTTCAACCGTATTCATGCTTCAGACTCCTGATTGCGATACTGATACCACGCGGCACACGCCCCTTCGGAAGAGACCATCAGCGCGCCAAAAGCCGTTTGCGGGTTACAGGTGTTGCCAAATAACGGGCAGTGATGGGGTTTGCATTTGCCGGTGAGCACTTCGCCACAGCGGGCCCGCGGATCGTCACACACCTGTTGCGGCTGCGGGCGGAAGTGGGCTTCGGCGTCGAACGACCGGTAGGCTGGCGTCAGGCGCACGCCGGACTCTGCAATCAGCCCCAGTCCACGCCATTCGCTGTCGCCCTCGACGCTAAATACCTCGGCTATCGCCTGCTGGGCCACCACATTTCCACTGTCGGGGACGACACGGCGGTACTGATTTTCTACTGCACTCTGGGCTGCTATTTTCTGCTCAACCAGCATGGTCACGCTTTGCAGTAGATCAAGAGGTTCGAAACCAGCCACCACTAAAGGCCGTTCGAACTGTTCAGCGATAAAGCCGTAGGCCGCCGTCCCGATAACCATGCTGACATGGCCCGGCGCCAGAAAAGCGTCAATTCCGTTGTCCGGCTCTTCAAGCAGGCTGCGTAACGTCGGGATGAGCGTAATGTGCTGGCAAAAAAAGAAAAAGTTATCAATGTCGCGGGCTTTGGCCTGCTGCAGCGTGATGGCCGTGGCGGGCATAGTGGTTTCAAAACCAAGCCCGAAAAAGACGACCTTGCGACCGGGGTTATGGGTGGCCAGCGTCAGGGCGTCCATCGGCGAGTACACGATCCTGATATCCGCGCCCTGGGCTTTTGCCTGCAGCAGCGAGCCGTTTTTGCCCGGCACGCGCATCGCATCGCCAAAGGTACAGAAAATCACGTCAGGCTGGTGGGCTATCTCAAGGCAGGCGTCGATGCGTCCCATCGGCAGGACGCACACCGGGCAGCCGGGGCCATGGATAAACTCGATGTTTTCCGGCAGAAGCTGGTCGAGGCCAAATTTAAAGATGGCATGCGTGTGCCCGCCGCAGACTTCCATAATACGCAGCGGCTTTTCGGCGGTATAGCTCAGCCGTGCCGCCCGTGTTTTCAGATGTTCAATCAGCTGCATCACCTGCTCAGGCGCGCGATATTCATCAACGTAGCGCATGGTTTACCGCTCCTCGCCGTACAGCAATGCCCCGACGTCCGGCTCCACGCCGAACATATTCTGAAGGGCATCGAGCGTGTCGCGGGCCTCCGCTTCGTTGATGATGCTCATGGCAAACCCCACGTGCACCAGCACCCACTGACCGAGGCGTGAGGCGCCGGTTTCGTCGGTGCTGCCGACAAGCGTCAGGTCGACGTCGCGCAATATGCCACACACCTCAACGCGGGCCTGATTCCCGTCAATGGCGTGAATTTGTCCGGGGACGCCTATGCACATCGTTCGCTCTCCAGCCAGTTCAGCCAGGCGTCCATCCCGTCGCCGCGGGTGGCGGATACCAGCATGATGTCAATCTCCGGGTTCACTTCACGGGCATAGGCCATGCATTTATCCACGTCGAAATTCAGGTACGGCAGCAGGTCAACTTTGTTCAGCAACATCAGCGAAGCGGCGGCAAACATATGCGGATATTTAAGCGGCTTGTCTTCACCTTCGGTCACCGAGAGCACCGCGACCTTATGTCGCTCACCGAGATCGAAGCTGGCCGGACAGACCAGGTTGCCCACGTTCTCAATAAACAGGATGCCGTTGTCCGCCAGCGGCAAGCGAGGCGTGGCGTCGGCAATCATTTGTGCATCCAGATGGCAGCCTTTACCCGTATTAACCTGAATGGCGGGCGTGCCGGTTTCGCGTATACGCGCGGCGTCGTTCACCGTCTGCTGATCGCCTTCGATCACCGCACAGGAGATGCGTCCGTTCAGGCGGTAGAGCGTTTGTGTCAGCAGCGTGGTTTTGCCGGAGCCGGGGCTGGAGACCAGGTTCAGGACCAGCTGTTTACGCGTGGCAAAGCGGGCGCGGTTGCGTGCTGCAATCTGGTTGTTTTTATCCAGAACGTTGATTTCCACCTCCAGCATCTGACGCTGGCTGAGCCCCGGCGCGTGGGTACCGGCGACGCCATGCCCGTAATGCAGGTCGCCCGCAGCGGAGTGTCGGGGGGCGAAGGTGATACCGGTTAATGCCGCTGCAGGACGAGGGGCAGGTGAAAAGGGTGCGGAGCGAAACGCGGCGTGAGGACGGTGTTCATCCCCTTCTATATACAGGTTGCCTTCAGCGCAACCGCAGGTACTACACATATTTTACTCCTTCTCGATTTCGAGACGTTGGATCTGCATGCCGTCATCCGCCACGATGCGAAGCTCGCTGCTCTGGCACTGCGGACAGCGCTGAACCTTCGATGAAAGCAGAGTGACGTATTGCTGACACTGCGCGCACCAGCACTCCGCCTGCTGTTCTTCAATATGAAGTTCACAGCCTTCCGCCAGCGTGCCGCGGCACACCAGCTCAAAGCAGAAGGTCAGGGCGCTGGTTTCAACGCAGGAAAAGGCCCCGACCTGTAGCCAGACGCCGGTGACGCGTTTCGCATTGTTTGCCCGCGCCTGCTGTTCAATTAACTCGACGGCCCGCTGGCAGAGGGTGATTTCGTGCATGACGCCTCCTCAATGAATTGCCCCGATAATGCAATAACGGTGCCAGCTTGATTTTTGTTAAGGCGTGACGATGTCAATGCTGTCGAAATGACACGTCGACACGACGCGATTGACACGCTTCTTTTGATTAAAATGGTTAAAAATCAATGTATTAAAAACTGGCATGGAATCTGCTTAACAGCCGCTATCTCCATTAACCGGATACCTTTTATGACTATTTGGGAAATTAGCGAAAAAGCGGATTACATTGCGCAGCGCCATCAGCAGTTACAGGAGCAGTGGCACCTTTACTGCAACTCTCTGGTTCAGGGCATCACCCTGTCAAAAGCCCGTCTTCACCACGCCATGAGCTGTGCAGCGCAGGGGGATATGCGCTTTGTGCTCTTCGGCCATTTCACGATAAACGTCACCCTGGCAGACACCTTCAACAGCCACACCATCGAGTACTACGTCGAAACAAAAGAAGGTGAAAAACAGTGTATTGCGAAGGCGCAGCTGATGGCCGACGGGATGGTCGATGGTCACGTCAGTAACCGCGATCGCCAGCAGGTGCTGGAGCACTATCTGGAAAAAATTGCGCCGGTTTATAACGGCCTGTATGCCGCTGTTGAACACGATCTCCCGGTCAACCTGAAACAGCTGATGGATGGAAATACCTCAGCGAACGTGGCCTGACCATTGCGTGTCGAGAAGTGTCGACAAGACAGTTTTTCGTCAAAAATGACTATCACCAGAGGATGACCCGGTGAACCGTTTTGTAATTGCTGACTCGACGGTCTGTATTGGCTGTCGAACCTGTGAGGCGGCCTGTTCGGAAACGCACCGTCAGCACGGGCTACAGTCCATGCCGCGCCTGCGCGTCATGCGTAATGAAAAAGAGTCTGCGCCGCAGCTCTGCCACCACTGTGAAGATGCCCCCTGCGCGGGAGTCTGTCCTGTTAATGCCATCACCCGTGTCGAGGGGGCGGTTCAGCTGAATGAAAGTCTGTGCGTGAGCTGCAAACTGTGCGGCATTGCCTGTCCGTTCGGCGCGATTGAATTTTCCGGCAGCCGTCCGCTGCATATCCCGGCGAATGCCAACTCCCCGAAAGCGCCGCCAGCGCCACCTGCGCCAGCGAAAGTGAGCACGCTGCTTGACTGGGTTCCCGGCGTGCGTGCCGTTGCGGTCAAATGCGACCTGTGCAGCTTTGATGAACAAGGGCCAGCCTGTGTGCGTACCTGCCCGACGAAGGCGCTGATTCTGGTCAATATTCGCGACATCGTTCGCACCAGTAAACGTAAGCGTGAGCTGACCATTAACAGTGATTTCGGCGATCTTTCTCTGCTTCAGGCGCTGAACGAGGGGGCGAAATGAACGCGGTGATGATGATTACCAGCGCGGTGGCCTATTTTGCCGCCGCCGCTGTGTTGGCCTTGATCTTCTCTTTCCATAAAACCCTGAGCGGCTGGATAGCCGGTATCGGCGGGGCGGTTGGCAGCGTGATGACGCTGCTGGCTGGTGGCCTCGTATTAACAGGCGGACAATCTGTCGAAGCGGTGATGCCGCTGATACGGCACACCGTTGAAATTACGCCGCTGAATGCCATCTGGCTGGTGACCTTTGGTCTGTGCGGCGTGTTTATCAGCCTGTTTAATATTGACTGGCACCGCCATCAGCACACTCAGCCCAACGGTCTGCTGGTCAATCTGCTGATGGCCGCGGCGGTCTGTACCGTGACTGCCAGCAACCTCGGCGCGCTGGTGGTGATGGCCGAGATCATGGCGCTGTGCGGCGTATTCCTTACGGGCTGTAGCACCTCCGGCAAACTGTGGTTTGCGCTGGGGCGTCTTGGCACGTTGCTGCTGGCACTGGCCTGCTGGCTGGTGTGGCAGCGCTTCGGCACGCTGGACTTCTCCGTCCTTAACGGTCAGTGGCTGGGGAATGATGTCTGGCTCCTTGGCGTGATCGGCTTTGGCCTGCTGGCCGGGATTATCCCGCTGCACGGCTGGGTGCCACAGGCACATGCACATGCCTCCGCGCCTGCCGCAGCGCTCTTCTCGACGGTTGTCATGAAGGTTGGTCTGTTCGGCATTCTGACGATAACGCTCACCGGTGGGCAGCCACCGCTGTGGTGGGGCGTTGTACTGCTGGTCGCCGGGATGATCACCGCCTTCGTCGGCGGCCTGTACGCCCTGATGGAGCACAATATCCAGCGTCTGCTGGCGTACCACACCCTTGAGAACATCGGCATTATCCTGCTGGGTATTGGCGCAGGCGTTACCGGGCTGGCGCTCAATCAACCGGCGCTGATTGCGGCCGGCTTTATCGGCGGCCTGTATCACCTGATCAACCACAGCCTGTTTAAAAGCACTCTGTTCCTCGGGGCCGGTAGCGTCTGGTTCCGCACCGGTCATCGCGATATCGAAAAACTCGGCGGCATCGGTAAAAAAATGCCCGTTATCTCTCTGTGCATGCTGGTGGGGCTGATGGCAATGGCTGCGCTGCCGCCGCTGAACGGCTTTGCCGGCGAGTGGGTTATCTATCAGTCCTTCTTCGCACTCGGTCAGAGTGAGGTGTTTATCGCCCGGTTGCTCGGCCCGCTGCTGGCGGTTGGGCTGGCGATAACCGGTGCGCTGGCGGTGATGTGTATGGCTAAAGTTTACGGCGTGACCTTCCTGGGGGCACCGCGCACGCGTGAGGCCGAAAACGCCTGCTGTGCGCCGGCATTAATGGCGGCGAGCGTTGTCGCGCTGGCGCTGTGCTGCATCGCAGGCGGGGTAGCCGCCCCGTGGCTTCTGCCGCTGTTGGGTAACGCCATTCCTCTGCCGCTCACCACGGCGCATACCACGGTGTCCCAGCCGATGATTGCGCTGCTGCTGATTGCCGCGCCGCTGCTGCCGTTCGTGCTGATGCTGTTCTTCAGACGCGACCGCCTCTCCTCTCGAGCACGCGGTACCGCCTGGGCTTGCGGTTACGCACACGAGCAATCCATGGTGATCACAGCGCACGGCTTTGCCATGCCGGTCAAAGAGAACTTTGCCGCGGTGCTGAAACTGCGGGACTGGCTTAACCCGGTGGGGTGGGTGCCGGGCTGGCAGAGCGCTGCCGTGCCCGTGCTGTTCCGCCGACTGGCGTTGATCGAGCTGGCGGTACTGGTTGTGATTGTGATTTCACGAGGAGCCTGACATGAGTCTGTTACTGGCAATACTTCAGGCGCTGGTGCTATTTGCCATGGCGCCGTTGCTCTCCGGGGTGAGCCGCGTGGCGCGTGCCCGGATGCATAACCGTCGCGGGCCTGGTGTACTCCAGGAGTACCGTGATTTATTCAAGCTGATGGGACGTCAGAGCGTTTCCCCGGACGCGGCAGGGTGGGTCTTTCGCCTGACACCGTTTGTGCTGGCTGGCGTCATGCTCACCATCGCCACGGCGTTACCGGTCGTCACCGTCGGGTCGCCGCTGCCGGTGCTGGGCGATCTCATTACGCTTATCTACCTCTTCGCCATCGCGCGTTTCTTCTTCGCGATTGCCGGCCTCGATACCGGCAGCCCGTTTACCGGGATTGGTGCCAGCCGCGAGGCCATGCTCGGCGTGCTGGTTGAGCCGATCCTGCTGCTCGGCCTGTGGGTCGCTGCGCAGGTCGCGGGGTCAACCCATATCAGCTTTATCACTCATACCGTGTATCACTGGCCCGTGGACCGTTCCCTTCCGTTGCTTTTGGCGCTCTGCGCCTGCGCATTCGCCACGTTTATCGAGATGGGCAAACTGCCATTCGACCTCGCGGAAGCGGAGCAGGAGCTGCAGGAAGGTCCGTTGACTGAGTACAGCGGTTACGGCTTTGCGGTGCTGAAGTGGGGCATCAGCCTCAAACAGCTGGTGGTGCTGCAGATGTTTGTCGGTGTCTACTTCCCGTGGGGGCAGATGACGCACTTTTCCGCGGCCGGCCTGGTGCTGGCGGTGGTCGTTGCCGCGCTCAAGCTACTTGTCGGCGTGCTGGTGATTGCCCTGTTTGAGAACAGCATGGCGCGTCTGCGTTTTGTGGCGACGTCGCGCATCACCTGGGCCGGTTTTGGTTTTGCATTTTTAGCGTTCGTCTCCTTGCTGGTGGCGTGATTAAAGAGAGTTTTTATGTCTGAAGAAAAGAAAGGTCAGCAGTATCTCGCCGCGTTGCACCAGGCCTTCCCGGGCGTGGTGCTGGAGGAGTCCTGGCAAACCAAAGACCAGATAACGGTGACCGTGAAAGTGAACTACCTGCCGGAAGTGGTGGAGTTTCTCTACTACCAGCAGGGTGGCTGGCTGTCGGTGTTGTTCGGCAACGACGAGCGTCAGCTGTGCGGAAACTATGCGGTTTACTACGTGATGTCGATGGAGCAGGGCGAGAAGTGCTGGCTCACCGTGCGTGTCGAAGTGGATCCCAACAAACCGGAATACCCGTCTGTCACCCCGCGCGTGCCCGCCGCCGTCTGGGGCGAGCGCGAAGTACGCGATATGTATGGTCTGGTCCCGGTTGGGCTTCCGGATGAGCGCCGTCTGGTGCTGCCGGACGACTGGCCAGACGAACTCTATCCCCTGCGCAAAGACAGCATGGATTACCGTCAGCGTCCGGCTCCGACCACCGACAGCGAGACTTATGCGTTCATCAATGAGCTCGGCAGCAAAAAGAACAACGTGGTGCCGATAGGCCCGCTGCACGTCACGTCTGACGAGCCGGGCCACTTCCGCCTGTTTGTCGACGGCGAGAATATTATTGATGCCGACTACCGCCTGTTCTACGTCCATCGCGGGATGGAAAAGCTGGCGGAAACCCGGATGGGATATAACGAAGTGACGTTCCTCTCTGACCGCGTGTGCGGCATCTGCGGGTTTGCCCACAGTACCGCCTACACCACCTCGGTGGAGAACGGCATGGGGATTGTGGTGCCGGAACGCGCGCAGATGATCCGCGCCATCCTGCTGGAAGTGGAGCGTCTGCACTCGCACCTGCTGAACCTCGGTCTGGCCTGTCACTTTGTCGGTTTTGACTCCGGCTTTATGCAGTTTTTCCGCGTACGTGAAGCCTCCATGAAGATGGCGGAGATCCTGACCGGGGCGCGTAAAACATACGGTCTGAACCTGATCGGCGGGATTCGTCGCGATCTGCTGAAAGATGACATGATCCAGACCCGCCAACTGGCGCAGCAGATGCGTCGCGACGTTCAGGAGCTGGTGGATATGCTGCTCAGCACGCCGAACATTGAGCAGCGTACCGTCGGTATTGGCCGACTGGAGCCGCAAATCGCCCGCGATTTCAGTAACGTTGGCCCCATGGTTCGCGCCAGCGGCCACGCCCGCGATACCCGCGCCGATCATCCGTTCGTCGGCTACGGCCTGCTGCCTATGACCGTGCACAGCGAGCAGGGCTGCGACGTTATTTCGCGTCTGAAGGTGCGTATCAACGAGGTCTTCACCGCGCTGAATATGATTGACTTCGGTCTGGATAATCTGCCGGGCGGTCCGCTGATGGTCGAGGGCTTCACCTACATTCCAAACCGCTTCGCGCTGGGGTTTGCCGAAGCCCCGCGTGGAGACGATATCCACTGGAGCATGACCGGTGACAACCAGAAGCTCTACCGCTGGCGCTGCCGTGCGGCAACCTACGCCAACTGGCCAACCCTGCGCTACATGCTGCGCGGCAATACGGTATCCGATGCGCCGCTGATCATTGGCAGTCTCGATCCGTGCTACTCCTGCACCGACCGCATGACGGTGGTGGATGTGCGCAAGAAGAAAAGCCAGGTGGTGCCGTACAAAGAGCTGGAGCGCTACAGCATCGAGCGTAAGAACTCGCCGCTGAAATAGGGGATTTTGTGCTGGCTGATGCCCTCACCCTGACCCTCTTTTTGATGAGAGATCCGGGGTGCGGAGCACAGGCAGCACATAAGCAGGAGTCAACATGTTTACCTTCATCAAAAAAGTGATCAAAACCGGGACGGTGACCAGCCGCTATCCGCTGGAGCCGATGCCGGTCGATAAAAACTTTCGCGGCAAGCCGGAGCACAACCCGCAACAGTGCATCGGCTGTGCTGCCTGCGTTAACGCCTGCCCGTCAAATGCCCTGACGGTGGAAACCGATCTGAAAACGGGCGAGCTGGCCTGGCAGTTCAACCTCGGGCGCTGCATTTTCTGCGGCCGCTGCGAGGAGGTTTGCCCGACGGTGGCGATCCGTCTTTCGCAGGAGTACGAGCTGGCGGTCTGGAAGAAAGAGGATTTTCTGCAGCAGTCGCGTTTCGCGCTCTGCAACTGCCGTGTCTGCAAACGCCCGTTTGCCGTACAAAAAGAGATCGACTACGCCATCGCGCTGTTGCAGCACAACGGTGATGCCCGCGCGGAGCATCATCGCGAAAGCTTTGAAACCTGCCCGGACTGCAAACGGCAGAAATGCCTGCTGCCGTCGGACCGCATCGATATTACCCGTCATATGAGAGAGGCCAGCTGATGGAAAACCTGATCGGCCCACGCGACGCTAACGGCATTCCGGTGCCGATGACGGTGGAGGAATCCATCGCCAGCATGAAGGCCTCGCTGCTGAAAAACATTAAACGTTCGGCCTATGTGTACCGCGTGGACTGCGGCGGCTGCAACGGCTGTGAGATTGAGATCTTTGCCACGCTGTCGCCCCTGTTCGACGCCGAACGCTTCGGTATTAAAGTGGTGCCTTCGCCGCGTCATGCGGACATTTTGCTGTTTACCGGTGCCGTTACCCGTGCCATGAGATCGCCAGCATTACGTGCCTGGCAGTCCGCACCGGATCCAAAAATCTGTATCTCTTATGGTGCCTGCGGAAACAGCGGCGGCATCTTCCATGACCTGTACTGCGTCTGGGGCGGCACCGATAAAATTGTTCCGGTGGATGTCTACATTCCCGGTTGTCCGCCAACGCCTGCGGCCACGCTGTACGGTTTTGCCATGGCGCTCGGGCTGCTGGAGCAGAAAATACATGCCCGTGAACCGGGTGAGCGCGACAACCAGGCTGCCGCAATTCTGCACCCGGATATGGTGCAGCCGCTGCGCGTGAAGGTCGATCGCACGGCGCGCCGACTCGCGGGGTATCGCTATGGTCGCCAGATTGCCGACGATTATCTGCGTCTGCTGAGCCAGGGCGATCATCAGGTCACGCGCTGGCTGGAGGCGGAAAACGATCCTCGTCTTAATGAGATCGTCGCGAACCTGAATCAGGTGGTGGAAGAGGCGCGTATCCGATGAGTGAAACGGTGGTGTTCAGTCAGCTGAGCCGTAAGTTTATTGATGAGAACGATGCCACGCCGGATGCGGCGCAGCAGGTGGTCTATTACAGCCTGGCCATTGGGCATCACCTCGGGGTGATAGATTGTCTCGAAACGGCATTAAGCTGCCCGTGGCCTGACTATCTGGCGTGGATCACCACGCTGGCGGAGGGCAGTACGGCGCGCCGCAAAATGGAAGGCGTGCCGAAGTACGGTGAGATCGTTATCGACGCCAACCACATTGCGATGCTCGCCAGTGCTTTCGACGCCGCGCTGAGCGTGCAAACCCCACAGCAGCAGGCCTGGAGCAAAATTTTGCTCAGCATGCTGCATGATATTCATCAGGAGAGTGCCATCTACCTGATGGTGAGGAGATTACGTGACTGATGTTTTACTGTGTGTCGGCAACAGCATGATGGGCGACGACGGCGCGGGCCCGCTGCTTGCACAAATGTGTGCCGCGCATCCGCAGGGTGAATGGGTGGTTATTGACGGCGGCAGCGCACCGGAAAACGATGTGGTGGCGATCCGTGAGCTGCACCCGGACAGGCTTCTGATTGTGGATGCAACCGATATGGGACTTAATCCGGGGGAAACCCGCCTGATTGATCCGGATGACATCGCCGAGATGTTTATGATGACCACCCACAATATGCCGCTGAACTATCTGGTCGATCAGATTAAAGACGACGTGGGTGAGGTATTGTTTCTGGGCATTCAGCCGGACATCGTTGGGTTTTATTATCCGATGACGCCGCCGGTGAAAGAGGCCGTCGAAGAGGTTTACTCCCGGCTTGCCGGATGGCGTGGGGACGGCGGTTTTTCCCGACTGTGAGCAGTGCCGGGTGGTGGTAGCTTCCACCCGGCCTGGACACCTCCTCGCCCGCATCCTGTGGGAGAGGGCGGGGGAGAGAGCAACAGGCTACGCCAGATCCGCGCCGTTACTTGCAATGACCTTCTTATACCACCAGAACGATTTCTTACGCGTTCTGTCCAGCGTACCGTTGCCCGCGTCGTCGCGGTCAACATAGACAAACCCGTAGCGTTTGCTCATCTCGCCCGTGGATGCGGCCACCAGGTCAATGCAGCCCCAGGTGGTGTAGCCCATCAGCGGCACACCGTCTTCTATGGCATCGCCCATCGCACGAATATGTTCGCGCAGGTAGCTGATACGGTAGTCGTCATTAATCTCACCGTGTTCATCCATGACGTCTTTCGCGCCGAGGCCGTTTTCCACCAGGAACAGCGGCTTCTGATAGCGGTCGTACATCATGTTCATGGTGATGCGCAGCCCCAGTGGGTCGATACCCCAGCCCCATTCGCTGACCTGGATGTGCGGGTTGCGCAGGGATTTCACGATATTCGCCGCATTGGTATTACTGGCGTTCATGTCCGCCGACGCGCAGCGCGAGGCGTAATAGCTGAACGACACAAAATCGACGGTGTTTTTCAGCAGTTCATCGTCGCCAGGGTCTTTGACAATCACCACCCCTTTTTCGCGGAACACGCGGGCAGAATAGGCCGGGTAGCTGCCGCGCGCCTGCACGTCGATAAAGAACAGGTTTTCGCGGTCTTTCTCCAGCGCCATCCACACGTCTTCCGGTTTGCAGGAGTAGGGGTAGAAGTTGCCGCCGGCCAGCATACAGCCGACCTGGTTTTCCGGGTTCACCTCATGGGCGATTTTGGTCGCCAGGGCGCTTGCCACCAGTTCGTGATGCGCGGCCTGATATTTCACCTGATCTTCGTTCTCACCCTCTTCAAACACCAGGCCCGCGCCGGAGAACGGGCTGTGCAGCATAATGTTGATTTCGTTGAAGGTGAGCCAGTACTTCACCAGACCGTTAAATTCTTCGAAACAGGTACGGGCATAGCGGGCGAAGAAATCGACCATCTTGCGGTTGCGCCAGGATCCATACTCCGTGACCAGGTGCATTGGTACGTCGAAATGGCACAGGGTGACCAACGGTTCGATGTTGTATTTTTTGCACTCTTCGAACACTGCGCGGTAGAAGGCAATCCCCTCTTTATTGGGCAGCGGCTCATCGCCGTTCGGGTAGAGGCGGCTCCAGGCAATCGAGGTACGAAATACCGTAAAGCCCATCTCCGCCATCAGGGCGATGTCTTCTTTGTAGCGATGGTAAAAATCAATCGCCTCGTGGCTCGGGTAAAACTCGTCGTCACGCAACGTAAAACGTTTTTCCTTACCGACCTTCACCGCCAGACGATTCGCGCCGTGGGGGATCATATCGACCGTCGTCAGTCCTTTGCCGCCTTCACGGTAAGCCCCTTCACTCTGGTTGGCGGCAAGCGCGCCGCCCCATAAAAATCCTTGTGGAAAAACAGACATCTTTACCTCGCTATAAATTTAGACTTGTGCTGCTTTGGCCTGAACCGGAGCGCTCTGCAGGGCGCGTGCTTTCTCAGCGTCATCTTCGACCGGGATATCTTCAAAACCTAAAAGCAGGGTCAGAACAAACGAGAGCACAACCGCCAGCGCCATGACTACGAATACCCAGACGATGGTCATTGGGTTGGCCGGATCGAAGAACTGTACGCTGGTAAACAGCCCCGGCGCCGCCATTGAGTGGCTGGCAAGACCGGCTATGCCAGCCACTGCCCCGCAGATGAAGCCGCTGATAAGGCTCGCAATCAGCGGGCGTTTCAGACGTACCGCCACACCATAGAGGGCAGGTTCTGAAATGCCTGCCATGATGGCAGAAGCCGCTGCCGCGAGCGCCGTCTGGCGCAGTTCCGGGTTTTTCGTTTTCCACGCCACCGCCAGCGATGAACCGCCGAGCGACAGGTTGGCTCCGATTTCCGACGGCATAACCATTCCCTCTTTGCCCGTCTCGGCAATGGTCTGAATAATCGTCGGCGTAAATACGCGGTGCATCCCGGTCATCACCAGCAGCGGCCAGAGGGCGCCCATAATGGCCACGGAGAGCCAGCCCAGATAGCCGTGAATAGTGTAGACCAGCGCTGAAATCGCGCTCCCGATCCAGATCCCGAGCGGCCCTATCAGCACAATGGCGAGCGGGGCGGCAATCAGAACGATCAGCATCGGTTTAAGGAAGTTTTTCGTGACCGCCGGCGTAATACGATCAACCCAGCGTTCGATGTACGACAGGCACCAGGTCATCACCAGCGCCGGGATGACCGTGTAGGTGTATTTCACTGCCGTCACCGGAATAAAGGCGAATTCAACGTGCTCGCCCTGTGCGGCTTTCGCCATCAGTTCGATAAAGCCCGGGTGTACCAGCACGCCCGCGATGGCAATCGCCAGCGACATGTTGGTTTTGAATTTCACTGCGGCAGAGGCGGCGACCATCAGCGGCAGGAAGAAGAACGCGCCATCGCCAATCAGCGTCAGAAGGGTGAGCGTCGGTGCCCCTTTTTCCAGGGCGCCGGTCATCTCCAGGATCATTGCCAGCAGTTTGACCATTGAACCGCCGATGATCGCCGGGATCAGCGGTGACATGGTGCCGATCAGCGCATCGAGGATCCCGGCACCGATGCGGCGCAGGGTCATTTTCTGCGGGCCTTCCGGTACGGCAGGCTGCAGGTCGGTGGGCAGCAGGCTTACCACTTCGCGGTAGGCCTGAGACACGGTGTTGCCAATGATCACCTGGCACTGGTTGTCGTTGCGGACCACGCCGAGCACGCCGTTAATGCTTTTCAGGCGCGGGGCATCGGTGAGGCTTTCGTCTTTGAGGACGAAACGCAGTCGCGTCATGCAGTGGGTGACGGCGACGATGTTGTCTCTGCCGCCGAGCGCGCTGACAACGTCATTCGCCAGCGCAGCGTAATTTTTGGCCATCGGATGTAATCCTGTTATCGTTGTGAGAAATGTAGGAAACCGGTTCCACATAATCATCAATAGTTTCTTTGAATGAAACAAGATCACATTTTGTGCATTTTTTCATTTCGTGATGATGATCACCTGGAGGGGTAAAAAGCGTGATATCGCCGCTGCGACAATTTTTCTGCAGTGCAGTACACTGCGCCCTGGTAGTTTCAAACGGAAGATTACGATGACCACGATGCTTGAAGTCGCGAAGCGGGCAGGCGTTTCGAAAGCGACGGTTTCCAGGGTATTGTCGGGCAATGGCTACGTCAGCCAGGAGACCAAAGACCGGGTGTTTCAGGCGATTGAAGAGAGCGGCTATCGCCCGAATTTGCTGGCACGAAATCTGGCGACCAAACGTACCCAGACGCTGGGTCTGGTGGTCACCAACACCCTTTATCACGGCGTCTATTTTAGCGAACTGCTCTTTCACGCCGCCCGCATGACGGAAGAGAAAGGGCGGCAGCTGATCCTGGCGGACGGTAAGCACAGTGCGGATGAAGAGCGCGAGGCCATTCAGTATTTGCTCGATATGCGCTGTGACGCGGTGATCATTTACCCGCGTTTCCTGAGCGTGGATGAGATGGACGATATTGTTGAGAAATGCGAACAGCCGATTATGGTCCTTAACCGCCGCTTACGGAAAAACAGCAGTCACAGCGTCTGGTCAGATCATAAAGCCTCCTGCCAGGACGCCGTGTCGCAGCTGATTCAGAAAGGGCACCGGGAGATTGCGTTTATCACCGGTTCGCTGGATTCCCCCACGGGCGTTGAGCGTCTCTCGGGCTACAAAGACGCCCTGGCACAGCACCAGATCCCGCTGCGCCCGTCGCTGATTGCGCAGGGGAAATGGAACCCGGCCAGCGGTGCGGCAGCGGTGTCTGAGCTGCTTTCGCGCGGTGAAACCTTTTCGGCGCTGGTGGCGAGTAATGACGATATGGCGATTGGTGCCATGAAACAGCTGCACGAGTGCGGGATCGCCACCCCGGATGTCGTGTCGGTGATTGGCTTTGACGATGTGGCCATCGCCCCCTACATCGTCCCCTCGCTCTCCAGCGTGCGCATTCCGGTGACGGAGATGATCAAAGAGACCATTAGCCGCCTGATCTTCCTGCTGGATGGCGGTGAGTTTAAGTACCAGCAAACCTTCTCCGGCGAGCTTATCCTGCGTGACTCGGTTATTGACGGGCCTCACCGCTGATGTCGACAGCTGTCATCGTCAGAAGTGACGATGACAGCCCTGCTGTCATTTTATAAACCGCAGAAAATCAACAGGTTAATAATTGGCACGGTTTATGTATATCTCCGCGCAGGACTGTAATGCTGGAGAAGCAGATGAACCGTTTTATTATGGCCGATGCCAGTAAATGCATTGGCTGCCGTACCTGTGAAGTGGCGTGTGTGGTTTCCCATCAGGCGGAGCAGGATTGCGCGTCGCTCACCCCTGATACCTTTTTACCGCGGATCCACGTCATTAAAGGTGTGAATATCTCCACGGCCGCTATTTGTCGCCAGTGTGAGGATGCGCCGTGCGCTAACGTCTGCCCAAACGGGGCCATCAAACGTGAGAAAGGATTCGTGCATGTGATGCAGGAGCGCTGCATCGGCTGCAAAACCTGTGTGGTTGCCTGCCCGTACGGTGCGATGGAAGTCGTGGTGCGTCCGGTTGTGCGCAACAGCGGCATGGGGCTGAGCGTGCGCGCGGAAAAAGCGGAAGCCAATAAATGCGACCTCTGCTACCACCGTGACGCCGGCCCGGCCTGTATGGAAGCCTGCCCGACGCACGCCCTGGTCTGCGTGGATCGCGACAAGCTTGAGCAGATGAGCGCGGAAAAACGCCGTCGTGCCGCGTTCGACACGTCATCGTCACTGCTGTTTTAAGTCGCGATGGGCGATAACGGCGTACAGTTGCGGGTGCGCGGCAAGGTGCAGGGGGTAGGGTTTCGTCCCTTCGTCTGGCAACTGGCGCATCAGCTACAGCTGACGGGTGACGTTTGTAATGACGGAGAGGGCGTGCTGGTGCGTCTCGCGGGTAATGGGGGGGCCTTTACCGCGAGGCTGCATCAGGACTGCCCACCGCTGGCACGTATCGATGCTGTCGACAGCCAGCCGTTTACCTGGGCAACGGTGCCGCAGGCGTTCACCATTCGCCATAGCGCGGGCGGAGCGATGGACACCCAGATTGTGCCGGATGCCGCTACCTGCCCGGCGTGCCTGGCTGAAATGCGCGATCCCCGAGCGCGGCGTTATCGCTATCCGTTTATCAACTGTACCCATTGCGGTCCACGTTTTACCATCATTCGCGCCATGCCCTATGACCGCCCGGCCACGTCAATGGCGGCATTTCCCCTCTGTGAGCCGTGTGAAACCGAGTACCGCAATCCCGCTGACCGCCGTTTTCACGCGCAGCCGGTAGCCTGTCCGGATTGTGGACCCGAGCTGGAATGGCGCTCGGGCGAGGCTGTTGCCACCCGCGAGTCTGCGCTGAGTGCGGCGGTCCACATGCTCAAAAATGGCGGGATTGTCGCCATCAAAGGGCTGGGCGGTTTTCACCTTGCCTGTGACGCATCCAACGCGCAGGCGGTGGCAACCCTGCGGGCGCGCAAACAGCGCCCGATAAAGCCACTGGCGGTCATGATCCCGCAGGCGGAGGGACTGCCGGAATCGGTGCAAACGCTGCTGCGCTCGCCCGCAGCGCCCATCGTGATCACGCCAAAAGCATGGTGTCCTCCGCTTCCTGACGCGATTGCGCCAGGGCTGGACACCGTTGGCCTGATGCTGCCCGCTAACCCACTACAGCATGTGCTGATGATGGACTGCCAGCGCCCGCTGGTGATGACCTCCGGCAACCTCAGCGGGCGTCCGCCGGCCATCACCTGCCAGCAGGCACTGGATGAACTGGGCGACATCGCTGACGGATTCCTGCTGCACAACCGCGACATCCTGCAGCGTATGGATGATTCCGTGATGGATCAGGACGGTATGATGCTGCGCCGCGCGCGCGGTTTTGTGCCGGATGCCATCACGCTGCCCGCCGGTTTCAGCGCTGTCCCGGCGATGGTGTGCACCGGTGCTGATATGAAAAATACCTTCTGTCTGGTGCGCGGTAACCAGGCGGTACTGAGTCAGCACTTTGGCGATCTGAGTGACGACGGTGTCGAGGCCCAGTGGCGTTCGGCGCTGTCGATGATGCAGCAGATCTATGCGTTTCAGCCGCAGCGCGTGGTATGCGACGCCCATCCGGGCTATCACGCCCGACAGTGGGCGCAAGCCCAGGCTTTGCCGATCGACACCGTGCTTCACCACCACGCTCACGCGGCGGCATGCATGGCAGAAAACGGCTGGCCGCTTGAGGGCGGAGATGTCATTGCCCTGACGCTGGATGGGATCGGCATGGGTGAAAACGGCGCGCTGTGGGGCGGAGAGTGCCTGCGGGTAAACTATCTCGACTGCGAACGTCTGGGCGGTCTGCCTGCGGTTACGCTGCCGGGTGGGGACAGGGCTGCCATGCAGCCGTGGCGCAATTTACTCGCCCACTGCCTGGCGTTTGTGCCGGACTGGCAGCAGTACCCGGAAACGCGTGACGTTCAGCGGCACAACTGGCCGCTGCTGGCTACGGCCATTCAGCGCGGTTTAAACGCGCCGCTGGCCTCATCCTGCGGCCGTTTGTTCGACGCGGTGGCCTGCGCGCTCGGCATCACGTCAGAAACCCAGAGCTATGAAGGTGAGGCCGCCTGCCGGCTTGAAGCGCTGGCCGCGCAGTGCCACGACGTTCAACATCCGGTTACGCTTCAGGCTGATAACCTTACGCGCTTCTGGCAACAGTGGCTGAACTGGCAGGCGGAACCCTGCGAGCGGGCATGGGCGTTTCACGATGCGCTGGCGAAAGGGCTGGCGGAGCTTGTCACCTCCCATACCCGGCGACTGGGGCTTTCCACCGTATGCTTCAGCGGCGGCGTGTTACATAACCGTCTGCTGCGCGCGCGACTGCGCCATTACCTCTCAGACTTCACGCTGCTTTTTCCTCATCATCTGCCGTCAGGTGACGGCGCTATCTCCTTCGGGCAGGCGGTGGTTGCTGCCGCCCGGTCATGTTCACAAAGGATGTAAAATGTTACGACTCTTACGCAATGAACCCCGCGCGGCGTTTCTGCTGCTGGCTCTGGTAATGGCTAATCTTCTGGCATGGGGCTGGGCATGGCAAACCTTCAGCGGCAGTACGGCGCTGATGGCCGCCAGCCTGCTGGCCTGGTGTTATGGACTCCGTCATGCGGTGGATGCCGACCACATCGCGGCCATTGATACCGTCACGCGTAAGATGATGCAGCAGGGTAAACGCCCTTCCGGCGTGGGGGCATGGTTCTCTCTGGGACACTCCACCATTGTGGTGCTGGCCTCCATTGCCATTGCGGCCACCGCCACGGCGTTTCAGAAGAATATGGCATGGTTTCATGAAACCGGCAGCCTGATTGGCACCGCCGTTTCTGCAACGTTTCTGCTGGCGATGGCGCTGGTCAATCTGGTGATTTTGCGCGGCGTGTGGCGTAATTTTCAGGCGCTGAAGAACGGTCAGGTCACGCGTGACGACATCACGCTTCCGGCATCAGGCGGAGTCATGAACTGGCTGTTTGGCGCAACGTTCCGCCTGGTGAACAAGAGCTGGCAGATGTACCTGGTCGGTTTCCTGTTTGGTCTGGGGTTTGATACCGCGACGGAAATCGGTGTGCTTGGGATTTCAGCCGCCAGCGCGTCAAACGGGATGTCAGTCTGGTCCATCATGATCTTCCCGGCGCTGTTTGCCAGCGGTATGGCGCTGGTCGATACCCTCGACAATCTGCTGATGGTCGGCGCTTACGGCTGGGCGTTTAACAAGCCGCAGCGCAAGCTTTACTACAACATGACCATCACCGGTACCTCCGTGGTGGTGGCGCTGTTTATCGGCGGGCTGGAAGCTCTGGGTCTGTTGATGGATAAGTTTGCCCTCAGCGGAGGCCTCTGGGATCGCATTGGCGCAGTTAATGACAACCTCGGTAACGCCGGGTTCGTGGTGGTCGGGCTGTTCGTTGCCTGCTGGCTGATTTCCATGATCAACTATCGCTGGCGCGGCTACGATGCGCTTGTCGTGCGCTCCTGACGCGGCGTCTGAACATCATTGTCGTTATCTGGCTAAACGACGTTGAAAAAAAAGCCCCGGGACATCGGGGCTGTGGACCATAAAATCCAAAGGTTACGTTAGCGTGGCAGGCGAATCAGCGTTAAGCGGGTAATGATTTCAGCAGAGCGAAAGCCTCTTTCATCCGATCTTCGCTCACTACAAAGGCGCGCATCTGTCCTTCGCTGTCGCACCCACGAGCCACCATTCCCTGAGGTTCAATGGTGAGTTGCCAGTGCAGGTCCGGACGCTCGGTTTCGCCTGCCAGGTGCAGCGGGAGCGCTGGCGTTTTTACTTTTACCAGCATGGCGGGTAATTTCAGTGGCGCACTGCCGCCAGACAGGTTTTTCGCGAGGTACATGGCGCTCAGTTGAATAGGCTGCAGGAAGGGCAGGACCTGTCCGTTAATTTCAGCGCAGTCACCCAGGGCGTAAATATCGGGCTGCGTGGTTTGCAGG
Organism: Enterobacter cloacae complex sp. 394I7; assembly: GCF_057320345.1. Taxonomy (NCBI): domain Bacteria; kingdom Pseudomonadati; phylum Pseudomonadota; class Gammaproteobacteria; order Enterobacterales; family Enterobacteriaceae; genus Enterobacter; species Enterobacter cloacae complex sp. 394I7. The sequence goes on from NZ_JBXWCR010000002.1 coordinate 407,082, forward strand.
TAGCTGTCTACCTTCACGCCACGACCTGTTTCCGCGCCGGCGCGATGCGCCAGCGCCGTTTCCGGACGCAGGCCCGTGGCGGCAACCACCACATCCACCTCAACGCTGCGGCTGCGGTCGAGCGTTGCATGAATCCCACTCCCGGTTTTCTTCAGGCTTTGCAGCTGGGATTTCAGCAGCAGATGTACGCCCATATCGGTCAGACGATGCTGTAAGCGACTACTTACTTCTGCGGGCATCAGCGCCGACAAAATGCTTGCCGCATGGTCGACCAGGGAGACGGATTTACCCGCCCGGCTAAAATCCATCGCCAGCTCTGTGCCAATCAACCCTGCGCCGACAATCATCACCCGCTTCGCGTCACGCAGCAGGGTTTCACTGGCCTGATACGCCTGCTGGCTGTTGAGGGTGATCATCAGTTCCCGGCCTTCCACCGGCGGCACAAAAGCAGAAGCCCCTGTCGCCAGCACCAGCTTGTCGTATTGCCAGGTTTTGTCTTTTGCTTTCACCACATGGGCGGCGGCGTCGATGTCGGTTATCCAGGTGTGCGGAAATAACCGCAGACTAAACTGTTCCGCGAACGCCCCCGCGGTCTGGCGGGTGAGGTCTTCGGCTCGCTGATTCTGGCTGATAACGTGGCTTAAATCAGGCTTGTTGTACTCGTCCATGCTGTCGGCGGCAATGAGCGTCAACGGCACGCGGGCGTCTTGCTTGCGAATGTTTTTCACCAGCTGGCGGGCGGCAAAGCCCGAGCCGATGATAACGATACCGTGGTTCATTGTGCCTCCGTCGCCAGTTCGTCAAAGACCTCTTTTCCCAGGGAACATTCCGGGCAGAGGAAATTGTCCGGCACGTCGCACCAGGGGGTACCGGGGGCAACATCCTGCAGCGGCTCGCCCTGTGCCGGGTCGTAAATCCACTGACAGACGCTGCACTGCATGCGAGGGCCAAAGTCAGCGACCGCTGCGGCGCAGGCTTGTTGCGGCGCGGGGTTTTTGGCGTTCATGTCGGGGAGCGGCGCGAGCGCCCACTGACGCGCAATGTCACGGCCATGCTGGCGGCACAATTCAAGCGCGTCGATGTCCGGACGCCATTTCGCCTTCAGGCTCATGGACATCTCAAAACCGGCATCCTGCAAACGCGTGGAGAGCCGGTCTACTGCGCCGCCGCTCCAGCCGTGGGAGCCAAATGCGCTGGCCCGTTTATTACGAAAGCGCAGGCCGGTCATCTCTTCCACAAGGCCTGCAATTTTCGGCATCATCACGTTGTTCATCGTGGAGGTGCCCACCAGCACGCCCTTGGAGCGGAAGACGTTGGTCAGGATCTCGTTTTTATCGCTACGCGCCACGTTGAAGATTTTCACCGCCACGTTCGGGTCGACTTCGTTAATACCCTGCGCAATGGCGTCCGCCATCATGCGGGTGTTATTAGACATGGTGTCGTAGAAAAGCGTGATACGGTCTTCCTGATAATCCGCGGCCCATTTGAGGTACAGCTCCACGATCTGGGTGGGGTTTTCGCGCCACACCACGCCGTGAGAGGTGGCTATCATATCCACGGGCAGGTTAAAGCCGAGGATTTCGGTGATTTTTGGCGTCACCAGACGGCTGAACGGCGTCAGGATATTGGCGTAGTAGCGCTGACACTGTTCGAACAGCTCGGTTTGATCCACTTCATCGTTAAACAGGCGCTCGTCACAATAGTGCTGGCCGAAGGCATCGTTGCTGAACAGCACCGCATCGCCGGTCATGTAGGTCATCATACTGTCGGGCCAGTGCAGCATCGGGGTTTCAACGAAGATCAGCTGTTTGCCGTTGCCGATATCCAGCGTGTCGCCGGTTTTGACGGTGTGGAAATTCCACTCCGGGTGGTGGTGATGGCCGTTAATCGAGTCGATGGCGTTGGTGGTGCAGTAAATCGGGGTGTCGGGAATGCAGGACATTAACTCGGTCAGCGCCCCGGCATGATCCTCTTCCGCATGGTTAATGATGATGTAGTCGATATCCGCAAGATCGATTTCACTGCGCAGATTTTGCACGAACTCCCGGCTGAATTTGTGATCGACGGTATCGATGAGCACGTTTTTGCCTTCACGGATGAGATAGCTGTTGTAGCTGCTGCCGCGCAGCGTTTTGTACTCCGTTCCGTGGAAGTCACGCACTTCCCAGTCACGTTGGCCAACCCAATGAATGTTATTTTTAACCAGAATAGACATAGCAACCTCAATTAATACGGCGTTTTTCAAATAAGATGACTAGCCTTTATCAAGTTGCGTGCCAGTTTTTCATGTTGCTGTTTTTTAAGGTTTTTAAATTTTATTACTCGTAATGGGTAGTCAATATGACTATCTGATTTATGGTCATTGTGACAATATGAATGGTCAAAATGACAGTGAGGCGCAGATGAGCTTTTCCGTGGACGTACTGGCAAAAATTGCCATTGAACTGCAAACCGGTATCGGTCATCAGGACCGTTTTCAGCGGCTGATTTCGACGCTGCGCCACGTGCTGGCGTGCGATGCGTCGGCACTGCTGCGCTACGACGCCCGGCAGTTTATTCCGCTGGCTATCGACGGGCTGGCGCAGGACGTTCTTGGGCGACGCTTCTCCCTGGAAGGCCATCCGCGTCTGGAAACCATCGCGCGGGCCGGTGACGTGGTGCGCTTTCCGGCGGACAGTGATTTGCCCGACCCTTACGACGGGCTGATCCCGGGGCAGGAGAGCCTGAAAGTTCATGCCTGTATCGGCCTGCCGCTGTTTGCCGGACAAAACCTGATTGGGGCATTAACCCTCGACGGCCTGTCGCCGGATCAGTTCGACACCTTTAGCGATGAAGAGCTGCGGCTGATTGCCGCGCTGGCCGCCGGTGCGCTGAATAACGCGCTGCTGATCGAACAGCTGGAGAGCCAGAACATCCTTCCCGGCAGCCCGTCGGCGTTTGAACCGGTGGCACACACGGAGATGATTGGGCTGTCACCGGGGATGGTGCAGCTAAAAAAAGAGATCGATATCGTGGCGGCCTCGGATTTAAACGTGCTGATTTTCGGGGAAACCGGCACCGGTAAAGAGCTGGTGGCGAAGGGCATCCACGAAGCCTCGCCGCGCGCGGTCAACCCGCTGGTGTACCTCAACTGCGCCGCGCTGCCGGAAAGCGTGGCGGAAAGTGAGCTGTTTGGTCACGTCAAAGGGGCGTTTACCGGGGCGATCAGCAACCGCAGCGGCAAATTCGAAATGGCGGATAACGGCACGTTGTTCCTCGATGAAATTGGCGAACTGTCGCTGTCGCTTCAGGCCAAACTGCTGCGCGTCCTGCAGTACGGCGATATTCAGCGCGTCGGCGACGATCGCAGCCTGAGAGTCAACGTGCGTGTGCTGGCGGCAACCAACCGTGACCTGCGCGAAGAGGTGTTGGCCGGGAATTTTCGCGCTGACCTGTACCATCGTCTGAGCGTGTTTCCGCTTACCGTGCCGCCGCTACGCGAGCGCGGTGACGATGTGGTGCTGCTGGCGGGTTTTTTCTGCGAGCAATGTCGGTTACGAATGGGCCTTTCCCGCGTGGTATTAAGCCCCGGCGCGCGAGCCCATCTGATGCGCTACGGCTGGCCGGGTAACGTACGCGAACTGGAACATGCGATTCACCGCGCCGTGGTGCTGGCGCGGGCGACACGTTCGGGAGATGAGGTGGTGATCCACGCGCGGCATTTCGCATTGCACGATGACACCGCTTCGTTCGTTACGCCTGCCGCGCCGGAAATGGCCCATGAGAACCTGCGGGAAGCAACAGAAGCGTTTCAGCGTCAGACGATCGCCCGCGCGCTGGAGCAGAATAACCGCAGCTGGGCGGCGTGCGCGCGAGCGCTGGAAATGGACGTCGCCAACCTGCACCGGCTGGCGAAACGTCTGGGACTCAAAGGTTAAATAATCCCGGCCTGGTAGAAATCCTGCAGGTTGATGGCGCCGCACAGCGTGCCGTGCTCATCCACCACCGGCGCGGCGGTGATTTTGCGTTTCATCAGCACCTCTTTGGCTTCGATGGCGCGGCTCTCGGCGTTCAGGGTCAACCCGCCCCGGGTCATCGCTTCCGAAACCTGGGATTCCAGCTTGCCGCCGCCCACCAGCCAGCGGCGCAGGTCGCCGTCGGTAAACACGCCTTTAACGCTACCGGTTTCATCGCACACCGCTACCAGACCCAGCCCGGTGCGGCTCAGTTCCAGCATCGCATCCATTACGCTGGTGTTGAGTTTGACCTGCGGAATGGCCTCGTCGGTCCGCATCAGATGATGAACTTTATTGAGCAGTCGCGCACCGAGCGCGCCCGCCGGGTGCGAGCGGGCAAAATCTTCTTCGTTAAAGCCGCGTGCCTGCATTACCGCCATTGCCAGCGCGTCGCCCATCATCAGCGTATTTACGGTGCTGGAGGTGGGAGCGAGGTGCATCGGGCAGGCTTCGCGCTCAACGGAGATATCAAGCGTAGCTTTGGCCGCCAGTGCCAGCGGTGAGCGGGATTTACCGGTCATCGCCAGCAGCGCGACCGATTTTTCCTGCAGACGCGGGATGATGAGATCCAGCTCTTTGGCCGAACCGGAGTAGGAGATAAACAGCATCACGTCGCGGCTTTCAATCATCCCCAGATCGCCGTGCAGCGCTTCAGCCGGATGCACGAAGAACGCCGGTGTGCCGGTGCTGGCAAGCGTAGCGGCAATCTTTTTGCCGATATGACCGGACTTGCCGATCCCGGAGACCACCACTTTACCTTCGCACTGGATAATGGTGTTTGCCGCGCGCACAAAATCCTCGCCCAGACGTTCCGGCAGGCGGCTGGCTTCCTGCAGCTCCAGCATCAGGGTCTGGCGGCCTGCGTTTAACAGAAAATCACTCATCTCTCTCTCCGGTTACAATCACGTCGATCCCTTTCTCTTCCAGCGCTTTTTTGAACGCCGGGTCGATACCTGCGTCGGTAATGAGCTTATCGACGCTTTCAAGGCTGCAGACTATGTTGGGACTTTTACGGCCAAACTTCGACGAGTCTGCCATCAAAATCACTTCGCGCGCGGCGTTGCACATCGCTTTGCTGACGCTGAACACCTCGTTAAAGGTCGTCACGCCGGCGTTCAAATCGATACCGTCCGTGCCCATAAAGAGTTTATCAAAGCTGAAGTGTTCAAAGGCGTTTTCCGCCAGTTGACCGTGAAACGACGCAGATTTTTTACGGAACGTCCCGCCGGGCATCAGAATGGTTTGCTCGCTGTCGAACTCCGACAGGGCGTTGACGATGTGCAGACTGTTGGTCATCACCGTGATGTTGTTAAAGCGGCTGAGCATCGGGATCATCTGCAGCACGGTGCTGCCTGCATCAAGGATAATGGAGTCGCCATCATGGATAAATTTTACGGCGACCTCGGCAATCAGCGCTTTCTGGTGAGTATTGATCAGCGTTTTGTGATCGATAGGCGGGTCGGCTTCATCTTTGTTGAGCATCACGCCGCCGTAGGTTCGGATGACTGCACCAGAGTTTTCGAGCAATACCAGATCCTTTCGTATTGTCGTGCCGGTGGTGTCAAAGTAGTGGGCCAGTTCTTCTACCGAGCATTTTCCCTGCTTTTGCAGATGCTCCAGAATGGCCGCCTGACGCTGACGTGGTTTCATAGGCGCTCAATTCCTTAGGTTGCGAAATGATAATTTCGCAAGCTTATCGCGTTCACAACGAAATTATCCATGTTTCAGATTAAGCGCTAATGATAGAGCATTCTGACAGAGCGAATCATGGGGAAAGATCACATCGGGTTGTAATTCCTGCAGCGATATCCCGTTAATCGCCTGGATTTTCGCCGGGCGGGCAAAAACGGTCATCCCGCGCATGATGAGGGAATCGCAGACCGTATTGTGTTCGTCCAGCGCAATGGCAACCACCACGCGCGGTTTGAAACGCCCGCCGGAACGCCCGACGCCCACGCGCCCTTTCTGACACAGGGCATCAAACGCGCGGTTAAACTGGCGGATTTGCCAGCCGCCAAAGATCAGCTGGCACATCCAGGCGATGGCGGCAACGGTAATGAGTGCGGTAACCATACGAGCTCCTTGTTGTTCCCTCTCCCGAAGGAGAGGGGGATACGGGCATCAGCGTGTTCGATCAGAACATCACCTGCCCGCCGGTGACATTAATGGACTGCCCGGTGCAGTAAGAGGCTTGGGGGCTGGCATAAAACAGCAGCATGTTCAGCACGTCCTGATAATCGCAGCCGCGCTTCAGCGGCACTTTGTCGATGTAATACTGCTCCACTTCCTCCTCTTTCAGCCCGAGCTTGGTGGCATATTGCGGCAGCAGGGACTGGAACATCGGCGATTTCAGCAGGTTGCCCAGCATCAGCGAGTGAACGGTAATGCCATATTCGGCCAGATCGAGGGCCAGAGATTGCGTCAGCCCTACGCCGCCAAATTTCGCCGCGCTGTAACCGGAGTTGTGTTTGCTGCCCACTTTGCCCGATTTCGAGTTGATCTGGATGATGCGCCCCTGAATGCCATCGCGGATCATCAGACGGGAAAACTCGCGTGCGCAGAGGAAATAGCCCACCAGGTTAACCTGCAGGGAGCGGTCGAAGTCCCCCAGTTCGAAATCGCTGATAAAGGCCGCTTTGGCTATCCCTGCGCTGTATACCAGCAGGTCGGTACGGCCAAAAATCTCGTCCACGCCGCGGGCCAGCGCCATCACGCTCTGCTCGCTGGTGGCATCAGCACCAAATCCGTAGGCCATTCCTTCACCCAATTCGGTGTTGATGGTGTCCGCCACGCGTGCGGCTTTTTCACTCTGAATATCCACTACCGCCACGCGGTAACCCTCTGCAGCAAGCCCACGGCAGAGGAACTCGCCTAAGGTTTGTCCCCCACCAATGACAACGGCAACCTGACTCATATCTTTCTCCTTAAATTACGCAACAAACTTCAACGTGCAGCCTGGGGTGACAGCCTGCGGAACCGGGCCATCCACATGAACCGTACCGGGATATTCCGCCTGCGGCTGGCCATCAAAACGCAAAGTGATATGGCCGAGCTCCCGCAGGTTTTGTCCGGCCACGTCGCCGACGGCGGTCACGGCGTAGCGCGCGTCGCCCAACTCCAGCTGGCTCCCGGCCTTCAGCTCGCCGTTCATCTCGCCGTGACAGTGGATAAAGCAAAACTCTTCGATATCCGCGGGCGCACCTTCGCGGAAGGTAATCAGCATCTTGTCGCTGAGCGCATCGGCCGCGCTCTGGCCAATGCGGGTGATGGTGGTCTGGTAAATTACGGTCATCACAGGAACCTCTTATTGGTAAATAAAGCCGGAGACAAACCAGGCAATCAGCACCGTCGGTGCGCCGGTCAGGAAACGGCTGACCAGTACAGACGGCACGCCAACGCGCACGGTGTCCTGGCGCGCTTCTGCCAGCGACAGCCCGACAGGAATGAAATCACACGCCGCCTGGGCGTTAATGGCAAACAGGGCGGGCAGAGCCAGATGCGGGGGAATGTTGCCAAGGCCAATCTGCACGCCAATCAGCACGCCGATAACCTGCGCAATGACCGCGCCCGGGCCGAGAAACGGCGACAGCAGCGGGAAGGAGCAGATCAGCGCCAGCGTCACCAGCCCGAGCGGGTGGCTCGCCAGCGGGGCGAGGCCGTGGGCAATCCAGTCGCCCAGACCCGAGGCCATGATGATGCCGATCAGCGCCGAAACGAATGCCATAAACGGCAGAATGGTTTTCAGCACCGTGTCGATGGTGTCGCGCCCGGACTGGAACAGCACGGCCACGGCAGAGCCCATCCCCATTCCGACTTTTGCCAGCAGGCCGTCACTCTGTTCGGTGATTTTTTTACTCGTGTCGTAATCGCGCGGGGCCGCTTTCTGAGGGGCAACAGACCCTTGTGCCAGGTGAATGTTTTCCTCCTTCACGCCGGAGACATAAATGTCCTCCAGGATGTACTGCGCCAGCGGACCTGATTTACCGGTGGAATGGATATTCACGGTAGGAATACGCCGCTTGGGGTAGATGCCGCAGCGCAGCGTGCCGCCGCAGTCGATCACCGCCACACCAATTTCCGGTTCAGGCGGTTCGCCCTCTTTGAAGCCGTCGACCGCTTCCCAGCCGGTCAGCTCACGCAGTTTGTCGACAATGGCCGGACGTGTACCTGCGGTGATATAGACGATTTTTTTGCCTTCAGTGGCGTCGAATTCCAGCGGGCCGCCCCAGCCGCCCGTTCCTTTTTCAATGCGAATACGGCTCATGCTGCGGCTCCTGAAAGATGGACTTTCTGTTCAAGCTGGATACCCATTTTCTTCTCGAAAATGGCGGTGGTGAGGTCCGTGACCCAGCCGCGGAAAAAGTTGGTGACCAGACCGACCAGCAGATAACTCACCGCCAGCGGACCGAGCGGCAGGCCAAGCGTGGTCAGGCCGCTGGCAATGCCCAGATAGACAAACAGCTCGCCGGGGTTGATATGCGGGAACAGGCCATTCATGGAGTGGCAGCTGTAGGAGGCTGCGGCGTAATAGCTGGGTTTGTACTTTTCAGGCATAAAGCGGCCGAGGCTCAGCGTCATCGGGTTGCAAAAAACAAACGTACCGATGAAGGGCAGAACCAGGTAACGGGACAGCGGATTGCTGGCGCAGCGCTGGGCAAAACGTTCAATGCGTTGCTGGCCGATAAAGTTAATCAGCGCGTTCATGATGACCAGCAGGCTAATCAGCAGGGGCAGGATCCCGGTCACCATGCCGGTGAACACTTCTCCGCCTTTCTGAAACAGCCCGATGAACCACTCGGCGCCGTGGGTGATGGTTTCTATCATTCTTCTCTCCTGTGGGGCTTTTTTGTTTTTGTATAACCGAGGCTAATAATAATCACTTTGAAAGGTTTTAAAGTGTTAATTAGATCTCACAATGAAAGAAAAATGGATTATTTTGAAAGTTAATTGCCAATGAGAGTCTTGTGTGGATGAAAATTGCACAGATTTGCGATGGGGAGCGTAAAGATTTGGTGGGGGAGGTGCGTACCACTTCCTTGAGGTGTTGCGGATGCTTTACCATACTGGGTTCTTATCGAACCCGTTAAATGGATGTCACATGTTCAAGCGTCGTTATGCAGCGTTGTTACCTGCGCTTATTCTGCTGTCTGCCTGTAGTAGCAAACCCAAGACCGAAGCCGTGCAGCAAACGGCTGGCGCGCCTTCCGGAGGATTCCTGCTGGAGCCGCAGCATAATATGATGCAAATGGGAGGCGACTTTGCGAATAACCCGGCGGCCGAGCAGTTCATCGATAAAATGGTGAGCAAACACGGTTTTGACCGCCAGCAACTGCATGAAATTTTGTCGCAGGCGAAGCGACTGGATTATGTTCTGCGTTTGATGGATCGCCAGGCACCGACGGCTCAGGTACCGACCGGGCCAAATGGCGCATGGCTGCGTTATCGCAAACAGTTCATTACGCCGGATAACGTGCAAAATGGCGTGGTCTTCTGGAACCAATATGAAGATGCGCTGAACCGTGCGTGGCAGGTGTATGGCGTACCGCCTGAAATCATCGTCGGGATTATCGGCGTGGAAACCCGCTGGGGCCGCGTGATGGGCAAAACCCGTATCCTCGATGCGCTGGCGACGCTCTCCTTTAACTACCCGCGTCGCGCTGAATATTTCTCGTCTGAGCTGGAAACCTTCCTGCTGATGGCGCGCAATGAACAAGATGACCCGTTAGATCTCAAAGGCTCGTTTGCCGGTGCGATGGGCTACGGCCAGTTTATGCCGTCCTCTTATAAGCAATATGCCGTCGACTTTAACGGAGATGGCCACATTAACCTGTGGGATCCGGTGGATGCCATCGGCAGCGTGGCGAACTACTTTAAAGCGCACGGCTGGGTGCCGGGCGGTCAGGTGGCGGTGCAGGCTAACGGCCAGGCACCAGGGCTTGAGAACGGCTTTAAAACCAACTACAGCGTTTCGCAGCTGGCCGCTGCAGGCTTAACGCCAACGCAGCCGCTGGGAAATACGCAACAGGCGAGCCTGCTGCGTCTGGATGTCGGTACGGGTTATCAGTACTGGTACGGGCTGCCTAACTTCTACACCATCACCCGCTATAACCACAGCACTCACTATGCGATGGCCGTATGGCAGCTGGGGCTGGCGGTGTCACAGGCGCGCGTGCCTGCCGCGTCGCCGTTCAGTCAGTAACGCTTGATGCTCGACCCTCTTCCGCCGGGAGAGGGTCGGGCTGATATCCAGAAACATTTCGCCACACTCCCGTTAATCTCCGCTCATTTACATCCGCATTATCTTTCATTATTGTTATGTTATAACATTTGATGTGGTGATGAGATGTCTACTTCCTTTTTTTCTCTGTCTGCGCCGGTCCGGCTTCTGATGGCGCTGGCGCTGATTGTCTTTATCGGGCTGGCCGTGTGCTGGGCGGTGGCATTGCCATGATTGTGATGAGTCAACTCACGGCGGGTTACGACCGCGAGCCGGTCACGCGTCCTCTTTCCGGGGTGATTGAATGCGGGAGCATGACCGCCATCCTCGGGGCCAACGGCTGCGGTAAATCAACGCTTCTGAAAACCCTCGCCGGGTTTATCCCGCCGGTAAGCGGCCGTTTTCACTGGCAGAAAAAACGCCCGGTAATGGGCTGGCTGGCACAGCGTCATGCCCTGGAGGCGCAATTTCCGCTAACCGTGCAGGATGTGGTCAGCATGGGCTGCTGGCCTGAAGCGTCGCTTTTTTCTGGCCTTCGCCGTGAAATGCGGCTGCGCATTGCCGGTGCGCTTGAGCGGGTGGGGCTTGGAACGATGGCGCTAACGACCATTGATGAGCTCTCAGGCGGTCAGTTTCAGCGCATGCTGTTCGCGCGGGTATTAGTGCAGCAGGCGCCGCTGGTCATGCTCGATGAGCCCTTTACCGGCGTTGATGAAGCTACCTGTAATGTGCTGATGGACCTGATGCTGGAAATGTATATGCAGGGGCAAACGGTGCTTGCGGTGTTGCACGACAGCGAGCGTGTATCGCGCCACTTCCCGCAGACGTTACGGCTGGACGCTGACATGCCCCAGTGGAAAACCGAGCGGGTGAGGGTGGCATGATCTGGCATATCTTTTTTCAGCCTTTTATTGAGTATGGCTTTATGCGCCGCGCGCTGGTGGTTTGCCTGGCGTTGTCCGTCAGTACCACTGCTCTGGGCGTTTTCCTTCAGCTGCGCCGGATGAGTCTGATGGGCGATGCCCTCTCTCACGCCATTTTGCCCGGTGTCGCGGTGGGGTATTTGCTCAGCGGTATGTCGCTGCTGGCCATGAGTGTGGGAGGCTTTATTGCCGGTATTACCGTGGCGCTGGTGGCCGGGCTGGTCAGCCGTCGAACGCCGCTTAAAGAGGACGCCAGTTTTGCCGGGTTCTATCTTGGCTCGCTGGCGCTGGGCGTCACGCTGGTATCACTGCGCGGTTCGAGCGTCGATCTTCTGCACCTGCTGTTTGGCTCCATCCTGGCGGTGGATAACGATGCCGCGCTTTTTGTGGCAGGCGTTTGCATGTTCACCCTTATCACGCTGGCGATTTTCTACCGTGGGCTGGTGACCGAGGCCTTTGACACCGCCTGGCTGCAGGTAAACGCCCGCCATGTTCCCGGCTTATTACACGGCCTGTTTCTGGCGCTGCTGGTGCTTAATCTCGTTGCCGGTTTTCAGGTGCTTGGCACGTTGATGGCGGTCGGGCTGATGATGCTCCCTGCGGTAGCGGCACGCTGCTGGGCACGCACCTTACCCGGACTGCTATTGATGGCGGGTATCAGCGGTATTTTCTGCGCGTGGCTCGGACTCAGTCTCTCCTGGGCCGCCAGCCTGCCCGCGGGGCCGTCCATCGTGCTTACCGCCAGCGCGCTGTTCTTTATTTCCATTTTATTTGGCACGCGCAGCAGGCTGGCTGGCAGCCTGCGTGCGCTTTTTTAACGCAAGGGGAAACGATGAAACGTACGGGATTCGTAGTGGCGCTCGCGCTGGGGATGATGTCGCAAACGGTGATGGCGAAAACGCTCAATGTGGTGACCAGCTTTTCCATACTGGGGGATATGACCCGGGAGGTGGGCGGTGACCATGTGAACGTCACGACGCTGGTGGGGCCGGACGGCGATCCGCATACCTTCGAGCCCTCGCCAAAAGATAGCGCGGCGCTAAGCAAGGCAGATGTTGTGGTGGTCAATGGTCTGGGGCTGGAAGGGTGGCTGGATCGCCTGGTGAAAGCCTCCGGGTTCAAAGGCCAGCTGGTGGTGGCGTCGCGTGGTGTGCAGACGCATACCCTCGAAGAAGAGGGCAAAACCGTCACTGACCCGCACGCCTGGAACAGCGCGGCGAACGGGGCGCTGTACGCGCAAAATATTCTCAACGGGCTGGTGAAAGCCGACCCAGAAGATAAAACCGCGCTGGAAGCGACCGGAGAACCGTACATCGCGCAGCTTAAGCAGCTGGATAGCTGGGCCAAAACGCGTTTTAGCCAGATCCCGCTGGTGAAACGTAAAGTGCTGACCAGTCATCACGCGTTCGGCTATTTCAGCCGCGCCTACGGGGTGACGTTTATGGCACCCCAGGGGTTGTCGTCAGAGAGCGAGGCCAGCGCGGCACAGGTCGCTGAGATCATTAATCAGATTAAAGCGGACGGCGTGAAAACCTGGTTTATGGAAAACCAGCTCGACCCGCGGCTGGTTAAACAGATTGCTACAGCCACCGGCGCGCAGCCGGGAGGCGAGCTTTACCCTGAAGCGCTCTCGGCAAAAGGGGGCGTGGCAGAGACCTACGTTAAGGCGTTCCGCCACAATGTGGATACCCTCGCTGACAGCATGAAATAATCCTCGCCACCGCCGGTGCGCTCGCATCGGCTTTTTTCTGAAGCCCCCTCGTAAATCCTGCAGCGCATCCCCATATCTGACGAGAAAGTGCTATCTTGTGCTGCATGTTTTTCTAAGGCCTGGAGCGAGAATGACTGACCATGAATTGATGCAGCTTAGCGAAGTGGTAGGGCTGGCGCTTAAGCAACGCGGGGCGACCCTCACCACCGCGGAGTCCTGCACCGGCGGCTGGGTGGCGAAAGCGATTACCGATATTGCCGGCAGTTCCGCCTGGTTTGAACGTGGTTTTGTGACCTACAGTAATGAAGCTAAAGCGCAAATGATCGGCGTGCGGGAATCTACGCTCGAACAGCATGGCGCGGTCAGCGAGCCGGTGGTGATTGAGATGGCTATTGGTGCGCTCAAAGAGGCGCGCGCGGATTATGCAATATCGATTAGCGGCATTGCGGGCCCGGACGGGGGCAGTGACGTGAAGCCTGTCGGCACCGTCTGGTTTGGTTTTGCTACCGCCAGAGGTGAAGGGATCACCCGCCGGGAGTGCTTTAGCGGCGATCGCGAAAGCGTGCGTCGTCAGGCAACCGTTTATGCATTAAAAACGCTCTGGCAACAATTTCTACAAAATACTTGATACTGTATGACCATACAGTATAATTGCACCAACAGAACAGAAATCCACGGTGAAGCACAGTCGCTTCTCCCGGCATGACAGGAGTAATAATGGCTATCGACGAAAACAAACAGAAAGCGTTGGCGGCAGCACTGGGCCAGATCGAAAAGCAATTCGGTAAAGGCTCCATCATGCGCCTGGGTGAAGACCGTTCCATGGATGTGGAAACTATCTCCACCGGTTCGCTTTCTCTGGATATCGCGCTGGGCGCTGGCGGCCTGCCAATGGGCCGTATCGTAGAAATCTACGGGCCCGAGTCCTCAGGTAAAACAACCCTGACGCTGCAGGTTATCGCTGCGGCACAGCGTGAAGGTAAAACCTGTGCGTTTATCGATGCCGAGCACGCGCTGGACCCTGTTTATGCTCGTAAGCTGGGCGTTGATATCGACAACCTGCTGTGTTCTCAGCCGGACACCGGTGAGCAGGCGCTGGAAATTTGTGACGCGCTGGCCCGTTCCGGTGCGGTTGACGTTATCGTGGTCGACTCCGTTGCTGCTCTGACGCCAAAAGCTGAAATCGAAGGCGAAATTGGTGACTCTCACATGGGCCTCGCGGCACGTATGATGAGCCAGGCAATGCGTAAGCTGGCCGGTAACCTGAAGCAGTCCAACACGCTGCTGATCTTCATCAACCAGATCCGTATGAAAATTGGTGTGATGTTTGGTAACCCGGAAACCACTACCGGTGGTAACGCGCTGAAATTCTACGCGTCTGTCCGTCTGGATATCCGCCGTATCGGCGCGGTGAAAGAGGGTGAAAACGTAGTGGGTAGCGAAACCCGCGTGAAGGTTGTGAAGAACAAAATCGCAGCGCCGTTCAAACAGGCTGAATTCCAGATCCTCTACGGTGAAGGTATCAACTTCTACGGCGAACTGGTTGACCTGGGCGTGAAAGAGAAGCTGATTGAAAAAGCGGGCGCATGGTACAGCTACAACGGCGACAAGATTGGTCAGGGTAAAGCAAATGCAATCTCCTGGCTGAAAGAGAACCCGGCTGCGGCGAAAGAAATTGAGAAGAAAGTGCGTGAGCTTCTGCTGAACAACCAGGACGGTACGCCTGATTTCGTGGTGGATAACGCGGGTGCTGAAGAAACCAACGAAGATTTCTAATTCTCTCGTTTAAAGATGAAGGGCTGCTAATGCGGCCCTTTTTGCATTTCTGAATCAGCAGGTTTTTTATGAGTGAATCGACTTCACGCCGCCCTGCCTATGCACGCTTACTGGACCGTGCGGTGCGCATTCTTGCCGTCCGTGACCACAGCGAACAGGAGTTGCGGCGAAAACTGTCGGCCCCCGTAATGAGTAAAAACGGGCCGGAAGAGATTGATGCGACTGCGGAAGATTACGACCGCGTCATTGCCTGGTGCTATGAGCACCTCTATCTGGATGACGAGCGTTTCGCTTCCCGGTTTCTTGCCAGCCGTGGCCGCAAAGGATATGGCCCCGCGCGTATCCGCCAGGAGCTGAACCAGAAAGGGGTCGCCCGTGAAACCATTGAAAAGGCCATGCGCGAATGCGACACAGACTGGTGCGCGCTGGCAAAAGAACAGGCCATTCGCAAGTACGGCGAACCCTTGCCACGTGAATTTTCAGAAAAAGTTAAAATCCAGCGCTTTTTGCTCTACCGCGGCTTTCTGATGGAAGATATTCAGGATATCTGGCGTAATTTTGCGGATTGAATGCATGCGGGATTTTACTTCCCACTAAAGAAAACTTATCTTATTCCCACTTTTTCCAGTAGCTGGTCTGTCCAACGTTTTACCGATACAGGCTTGCTACGACATTTCGTTAGCTTGATTTCAGGATAATTATGAGCAAGAGCACCGCTGAGATCCGTCAGGCGTTTCTCGATTTTTTCCATAGTAAGGGACATCAGGTAGTTGCCAGCAGCTCCCTGGTACCGAACAACGATCCGACTCTGCTGTTTACCAACGCCGGGATGAACCAGTTCAAGGATGTGTTCCTTGGTCTCGACAAACGTAATTATTCCCGCGCCACAACCTCACAGCGTTGCGTGCGTGCGGGCGGTAAACACAACGACCTGGAAAACGTCGGTTACACCGCGCGTCACCACACGTTCTTCGAAATGCTGGGTAACTTCAGCTTCGGCGACTATTTCAAACACGATGCCATTCAATATGCGTGGGAACTGCTGACCGGTGAAAACTGGTTCAACCTGCCGAAAGATCGTCTGTGGGTTACCGTCTATGAAACCGATGACGAAGCCTACGAAATCTGGGAAAAAGAGGTTGGTATCCCGCGCGAGCGTATTATTCGCATCGGTGATAACAAAGGCGCACCTTATGCGTCTGACAACTTCTGGCAGATGGGCGATACCGGTCCTTGCGGTCCGTGCACCGAGATCTTCTACGATCACGGCGACCATATCTGGGGTGGTCCTCCAGGCAGCCCGGAAGAAGACGGCGATCGCTACATTGAGATCTGGAACATCGTCTTCATGCAGTTCAACCGTCAGGCTGACGGTACGATGGAGCCGCTGCCGAAACCGTCCGTTGATACCGGTATGGGTCTGGAGCGTATCGCGGCTGTTCTGCAGCACGTTAACTCCAACTACGAAATTGACCTGTTCAGCACCCTGATTAAAGCCGTTGCGCAAGTGACGGGTGCAACCGATCTGAACAACAAATCGCTGCGCGTTATTGCAGACCACATCCGTTCCTGTGCGTTCCTGATTGCCGACGGCGTGATCCCGTCGAATGAAAACCGTGGCTATGTGCTGCGTCGTATCATTCGTCGTGCTATCCGTCACGGCAACATGCTGGGCGCGAAGGACACCTTCTTCTATAAACTCGTTGGGCCACTGATTGGCGTGATGGGCGCAGCCGGTGATGAGCTGAAACGTCAGCAGGCGCAGGTTGAGCAGGTTCTGAAAACGGAAGAAGAGCAGTTTGCTCGTACTCTGGAGCGCGGACTGGCGTTGCTGGATGAAGAGCTGGCGAAACTTAAGGGCGATACGCTGGACGGCGAAACCGCTTTCCGCCTGTACGATACCTACGGTTTCCCGGTTGACCTGACGGCGGACGTTTGCCGTGAGCGCAACATTAAAGTGGACGAAGCAGGCTTTGAAGCCGCAATGGAAGAGCAGCGCCGCCGTGCGCGCGAGTCCAGCGGTTTTGGTACTGACTACAACGCGATGATCCGCGTTGATGGCGCATCAGAATTCAAAGGCTACGAAAATCTGGAACTGACTGGCAAAGTGACCGCCCTGTTTGTTGACGGTAAAGCCGTAGACAGCATCAACGCGGGTCAGGATGCGGTTGTCATTCTGGACAAAACGCCGTTCTACGCAGAATCCGGCGGCCAGGTTGGCGATAAAGGCGAACTGAAAGGCAACGGTTTCAGCTTCAGCGTAAGCGACACGCAGAAATACGGTCAGGCGATTGGCCATCAGGGCAAACTGACTGCCGGTTCTCTGAAAGTGGGCGAGGGTGTCCAGGCGAACGTTGATGAAGCTCGTCGTGCGCGCATTCGTCTGAACCACTCAGCTACGCACCTGATGCACGCTGCCCTGCGTGAAGTTCTGGGAACGCACGTTGCACAGAAAGGTTCTCTGGTTAACGATAAAGTGCTGCGCTTCGACTTCTCTCATTTTGAAGCGATGAAGCCGTCAGAAATCCGCGCGGTGGAAGATCTGGTGAATGCGCAGATCCGTCGTAACCTGCCAATCGAAACCCATATCATGGATCTCGAGGCGGCGAAGAAGAAAGGCGCGATGGCACTGTTCGGCGAGAAATACGACGACCGCGTTCGCGTGCTGAGCATGGGCGACTTCTCGACTGAACTCTGCGGCGGTACGCATGCCTCCCGTACCGGCGACATTGGTCTGTTCCGCATTGTTTCCGAATCAGGAACGGCGGCGGGCGTGCGTCGTATTGAAGCGGTAACCGGTGAAGGCGCGATTGCCAGCCTGCATGCGCAGAGCGATCAGCTGCACGACATCGCGCAGTTGATGAAAGGTGATAGCCAGAACCTGGGCGAGAAAGTGCGCGTTGCGCTGGATCGCACGCGTCAGCTGGAAAAAGAGCTGCAGCAGCTGAAAGAGCAGGCTGCGGCGCAGGAGAGTGCAAACCTCTCCAGCAAAGCTGTAGACATTAAGGGCGTCAAACTGCTGGTCAGCGATCTGGCGGGCGTTGAGCCTAAGATGCTGCGTACTATGGTCGACGATCTGAAGAACCAGCTCGGTTCCACAGTTATCGTGCTGGCGACAGTGGCAGAAGGTAAGGTTTCTCTGATTGCGGGCGTCTCTAAGGATGTGACCGACCGCGTAAAAGCAGGGGAACTGATTGGTATGGTCGCCCAGCAGGTGGGCGGTAAGGGTGGCGGTCGTCCGGACATGGCGCAAGCCGGTGGTACGGATGCGGCGGCACTTCCTGCGGCATTGGCCAGTGTTGAAAGCTGGGTGAGCGCGAAACTGTAATAACTACAAAGCACAAGCAGACGCCATAGCGGTAACGTTATGGCGTCTTGTTCACTGCGCTATCGATAACGATAAAGTCAGGTTGAGTTTGTGTATATCGGCTAAACTTACGTTTAACAGAATGTGATGCCGTGACTGCTTACACTTTACGTGTTTGTCATCGCTTACTTTTTGGCGTTATATGATGGATAATGCCGGGATACAAGAGACCCGACTCTTTTAATCTTTCAAGGAGCAAAGAATGCTGATTCTGACTCGTCGAGTTGGTGAGACCCTCATGATTGGGGATGAGGTCACCGTGACAGTTTTAGGGGTAAAGGGTAACCAGGTACGTATTGGTGTAAACGCTCCTAAAGAAGTATCTGTCCACCGTGAAGAGATCTACCAGCGTATCCAGGCTGAAAAATCCCAGCAGTCCAGTTACTGATATTGTCGCGTCTCGCTGTCGGGCGAGACGCAACCTCTCCCGCCATTTTTCCTGCTTAAAGTTACCGTTTAATTTCAATCGCTCTGTTTTTAACCACTCTCTTACCCTTAACTCGCCTTAACATCACTATTCTGTCATCAGTTTTCTGAGAAGATGCCTGCAAAATCCGCTTATAAAACACCCTCTTTGCAGCTTTTGCATGCGAATTGCGTGTGATTTGTGCAAACGATAAAAGCTTTTGGAAAATTGTTTGACTTATAAGTCCCAGAAAGTAATATATGCGCCACGCAGCGACGAGAAGCTCTTAACGAGTTACTCGAAGCACTCGAAAGAGGCGTTGTGTGGTGAGGTGGCCGAGAGGCTGAAGGCGCTCCCCTGCTAAGGGAGTATGCGGTCAAAAGCTGCATCCGGGGTTCGAATCCCCGCCTCACCGCCATTTTGCATCCGTAGCTCAGCTGGATAGAGTACTCGGCTACGAACCGAGCGGTCGGAGGTTCGAATCCTCCCGGATGCACCATCTATTACTTCATATTCCTTTCGAAGTGATATGAATATCGAGTAGTACAATAGTAAATCCCGATGCATCCGTAGCTCAGCTGGATAGAGTACTCGGCTACGAACCGAGCGGTCGGAGGTTCGAATCCTCCCGGATGCACCATCTTCTCCGAGATAACAGCAAAGCTGTTGTTTCAAGGTCTGCGGGTTAGCCGCAAGCACCAGGGAGGATAACGTTGCTTTAGCAACGGCTCGAAGGGCGAGGCGCAGCCGAGTAATCCTCCCGGATGCACCATTTACTATTTCTGAAAGCAGTACCCTGATGCATCCGTAGCTCAGCTGGATAGAGTACTCGGCTACGAACCGAGCGGTCGGAGGTTCGAATCCTCCCGGATGCACCATCTATTACTTCATATTGCTTTCGAAGTGATATGAATATCGAGTAGTACAATAGTAAATCCCGATGCATCCGTAGCTCAGCTGGATAGAGTACTCGGCTACGAACCGAGCGGTCGGAGGTTCGAATCCTCCCGGATGCACCATCTTCTTTTCTGTACCACTCTCTTTCTCCCTGGTTATTCCTTCGACGTTCCGTCAGCAATCATTTCTCTTTGAGCGACAAAAACCACCGTTTACGATAAAGTAATGCTTTGTTAATCGTTTAGCGAGAGCACGATGTACGCACAGTATGACGGTTTGATCTTCGATATGGATGGCACTCTCCTGGATACCGAACCCACGCATCGTCAAGCCTGGACTGATGTCCTTGCTCGTTACGGTATGCGTTTCGATCTTCAGGCGATGATCGCCCTCAACGGAGCCCCAACCTGGCGTATAGCGCAGGCCGTGATTGAACGTAATCATGCCGATCTCGACCCGCACCTTCTGGCCCGTGAAAAAACCGATGCGGTAAAAGCGATGCTTTTAGATACCGTGCGTCCGTTACCGTTAATTGACGTCGTAAAAGCATGGCACGGGCGTCGTCCTATGTCCGTTGGCACGGGCAGTGAAAGCGCTATTTCGGAAGCGCTGCTCACCCATCTTGGCCTGCGCCATTATTTCTCTGCGGTGGTTGCCGCCGATCATGTTCAAAATCACAAGCCCGCACCGGACACCTTCCTGCGTTGTGCAGAACTGATGGGTGTGCCTGCGGTGAAATGTGTTGTGTTCGAAGATGCTGATTTTGGTATTCAGGCCGCGCGCGATGCCGGGATGGATGTTGTGGACGTCCGCTTACTGTGAGTGACGCGCTGTCACTTTTATCATTATTCGCCAGCAGTTTTTTAAGCGCCACGCTCTTGCCGGGAAATTCGGAAGTGGTGCTGGTGGCGATGCTGTTGTCTGGCGTGAGTCAGCCCTGGTTGCTCGTGTTAATAGCAACAATGGGTAATAGCTTTGGAGGGCTGACTAACGTTATTCTTGGGCGTTTCTTTCCGCTGCGTGAAAAATCGCGCTGGCAGGAAAAGGCAGTCGGCTGGCTAAAACGCTATGGCGCTGCCACGCTGTTATTAAGCTGGATGCCTGTAATAGGTGATTTACTGTGCCTGCTGGCGGGATGGATGCGCATCTCCTGGGGGCCAGTGCTCTTTTTTTTGTGCCTTGGCAAGGCGTTGCGCTATGTTCTCGTGGCATGGGCAACACTACAGGGTATGACGTGGTGGCACTAATTGGTGGAATGAATACGCGACCTTCAATCGTCAACCATTACAATTATGCTGAGTAACAATACTTTGACAGGCGGGAGGTCAATTTGATCCCGGACGTATCTCAGGCGCTGGCCTGGCTGGAAAATCACCCTCAGGCACTGAAGGGTATTCAGCGTGGTCTTGAGCGTGAAACGCTGCGCGTTAACGCGGACGGTAGCTTAGCGACAACGGGTCACCCGAAGGCGTTAGGCTCGGCGCTGACACATAAATGGATCACAACCGATTTCGCTGAAGCGCTGCTGGAATTCATCACGCCAGTGGATGGTGATATTGATCATATGCTAACGATTCTGCGCGACATCCATCGCTACACTGCCCGCAATCTGGGTGATGAGCGTATGTGGCCGCTCAGCATGCCGTGCTATATCGAACAAGGCCAGGAGATTGAACTGGCGCAATACGGCACGTCAAATATCGGTCAGCTGAAAACGCTCTATCGTGAGGGGCTGAAAAACCGCTACGGTGCGTTGATGCAGACCATTTCTGGCGTGCATTACAATTTCTCTTTACCCATGGCGTTCTGGCAGGCGAAGTGCGGCGAAACGGATAAAGACGCGATCTCCGCGGGTTATTTCCGCCTGATCCGCAACTACTATCGTTTTGGCTGGGTCATTCCGTATCTGTTTGGGGCATCGCCTGCGATATGCTCGTCATTCCTGCAGGGGAAACCGACCACGCTGCCGTTCGAGAAGACAGAGTGTGGAATGTACTATCTCCCGTACGCCACCTCCCTGCGTCTTAGCGATCTGGGTTATACCAATAAGTCGCAAAGCAATCTCGGTATTACGTTTAACGAATTGCACGAATATGTGGCAGGATTGAAGCGGGCGATCAAAACGCCGTCGGAAGAGTACGAGAAAATCGGCCTCGAAAAAGACGGTAAGCGCCTGCAGATTAACAGCAACGTGCTGCAGATTGAAAATGAACTGTACGCGCCTATTCGTCCGAAGCGCGTCACGCACAGCGGTGAAACCCCGTCGGATGCACTGCAGCGCGGCGGGATTGAATACATAGAAGTGCGCTCGCTGGATATCAACCCGTTCTCACCCATCGGCGTTGATGAGCAGCAGGTTCGCTTCCTGGATCTGTTTATGGTCTGGTGCGTACTGGCGGATGCGCCGGAAATGAGTTCAGAGGAACTGCTCTGTACCCGTACCAACTGGAACCGCGTGATTCTGGAAGGGCGCAAGCCGGGTCTTACGCTGGGTATTGGCTGCGAGACAGCGCAGTTCCCGCTGACGAAAGTCGGCAAGGATCTGTTCCGTGACCTGAAGCGTGTTGCCCGAACCATGGACAGCATTGACGGTGGTGAAGCCTATCAGAACGTGTGCGACCAGCTGGTTGAATCGTTTGATAACCCGGAACTGACGTTCTCAGCGCGTATTCTGCGTTCTATGATTGATCAGGGTATTGGCGGCACCGGGCGTTCGCTCTCTGCGGAATACCGCGAGATGCTGAAGCAGGAGCCGTTAGAGATTCTGAGTGAAGCCGATTTTGTGGCAGAACGAGACGCGTCTGTCGTGCGTCAGAAAGAGGTTGAAGCGGCGGATACGGAGTCGTTTGAGGCGTTTCTGGCGAAACAGGCTTAACAGAAAAGAAAAAGGCCACATCGCTGTGGCCAAAATATACATCTCTGAATTCAGGGATGATGATAACAAATGCGCGTCTTTCATATACTCAGACGTGCATTTTGTAGAAGAGTTCAGTTTATTTTAAAAAAAATCACTATCGGAGGTGACGTATGCCGTTATTAGATAGCTTTACTGTCGACCATACCCGTATGGAAGCACCTGCAGTACGTGTGGCGAAGACCATGCACACCCCGCACGGCGACACGATCACCGTATTCGATCTGCGCTTCTGCGTGCCTAACAAAGAAGTGATGCCAGAGAAAGGCATTCACACCCTGGAGCACCTGTTTGCCGGGTTTATGCGCGACCACCTGAATGGTAATGGCGTGGAGATCATCGATATCTCTCCGATGGGTTGCCGTACCGGTTTCTACATGAGCCTGATTGGTCAGCCTGAAGAGAAACGCGTCGCGGATGCCTGGAAAGCGGCAATGGAAGATGTGCTGAAGGTGAAAGAGCAGAACCAGATCCCTGAGCTGAACGTATATCAGTGCGGAACTTACCAGATGCACTCTCTGGAAGAAGCCCAGGAGATCGCGCGTCATATCATCGAGCGTGACGTTCGCGTAAACAGCAACGAAGAGCTGGCGCTGCCAAAAGAAAAACTGCAGGAACTGCACATCTAGTGCACCTTTTCCCTCTCCCTCAGGGAGAGGGTAGGGTGAGGGGCGTTTAACCTCATGACCACAACCTCAACCTTCTCCTTTACCCATCGCCCACTTGTTCCTTATGCCCATGATTACCTTCATGGCGACAGCGAGCCGTGGCATCAGCACGACTGCGCGCAATTGCTGCACACCCTGAGTGGGGTGGTGAGAGTCGATACCGCATCAGGTTGTTGGGTGGTGCCGCCCGGACGTGGCGTCTGGCTACCCGCGGGCACTCCGCACTCTTTGCGTATTACCGGCAACGTTGCGGCGCGCACGTTGTTTATCGATCCCCTGGCGCGAGCCGATCTTCCGGCAACCTGTCAGATAGTCCAGATCTCCGGTCTGTTACGCGAACTTATCCTCACCTCGCTGACGCTTGAGGCGTCCTACTCGCCAGGCAGTCGTGATGAGCGCGTATATGAGCTCATTCTGGATGAAATCCGCACGATGCGGGTGCTGCCGTTTCACCTGCCTGAGCCGGAAAGCGAGCCGTTGCGTACCCTTTGCCAGCAGATCCGGCTGTTGCCGGGGGAAAGCTGGGGCAGCATGCAGGCCGCAAACACGCTTGGTATGAGTGAACGTACGATGAACCGCCATTTCAAGCAGCAGACGGGGTTAAGCTACGGTGAGTGGCTAAGAAGGGCGCGCCTGCTGGAAGCGCTGCTGCGCCTGGGACAAGGTCAGCCAGTGCTACGTGTGGCGCTTGATCTGGGCTACGGCAGCCACAGTGCCTTTACGGCGATGTTTCGCCGGGTGATGGGGATATCACCCAGCGATTATTTCAAAGACAGCTAGCTGACAGCATTGAACAGGGCCTGAAGAGACGCGCGGGCCACGTCGCTGTCAATGCCGACGCCCCAGCGGCTGCTACCATCCTGAAACAGACAGCGGATATACGCCACCGAGCGGCTGTCGCTGCGCTCCCCAAGCGTATGTTCGTGATAGTCCTTAATGACAAACGGGGTCGTGACCCAGCGGCTTAGACCATTGGCCGCCGCGGATAAAAGCCCGTTGCCTTGCCCCTCCAGCTGGCGCATCCCGCCCTGCGTCGTGACGCTTGCCGTCAGATGTAACTGCCCGTCCTGCTGGCTGTCGCTACGGTAAGCGTGCAGGGCAAAGCCCGGCGTCTCTACCAGCCCATAACGGGTGCGGAACAGTTGCCACAGCGCATGCTGCGTCATCTCTTTACCGTGCTGGTCGGTTTCCTGCTGTACGTGCTGGCTAAAGTCCTGCTGCAGGGCGCGGGGTAATTTCAGACCATGATTTTGTTCAATAAGCCACGCGCTGCCGCTTTTCCCTGACTGGCTGTTAACCCGGATCACCGCTTCGTAGGTGCAACCAATATCCTGCGGGTCAACCGGCAGATAGGGCATTTCCCAGCGTTCGTCAGGCTTGCGGGCATCAAAGCCTTTCTTGATGGCATCCTGATGTGAACCTGAAAATGCGGTATACGCCAGCCGTCCTGCCCACGGATGGCGCGGATGCACCGGCAGCTGATTGCAGGTTTCTACCACCTCCACCACGTGATTCATGTCGCTAAAGTCCAGATTCGGGCTAATCCCCTGGCTGTAGAGGTTCATCGCCAGCGTGACCAGGCAGACGTTACCGGTTCGTTCGCCGTTCCCAAACAGACACCCTTCGACACGGTCTGCACCGGCCATCAGGGCCAGCTCCGCGCTGGCGACACCGGTGCCGCGGTCGTTATGCGGATGGACGCTGATGCAGACATCGCTGCGGCGGCTGAAATGACGGCAGAAATACTCAATCTGATCGGCATACACATTCGGTGTACTGACCTCAACGGTGGCCGGTAAGTTGATCACCATCGGGCGTTCGGCGCACGGCTGCCAGATGTCTGCCACGGCTTCGCAAATCTCCAGCGCAAAGTCCGGCTCGGTAAAGCAGAAAGTTTCCGGAGAGTATTCGTATTGCCAGCGGGTGGCGGGATTCTCTTCGCACAGCGTGCGGATAAGACGCGTGGAACGGGTCGCCAGCTCAACGATTTGCGCTTTCTCCATGCCGAACACCAGGCGGCGGAACAGCGGGGCGGTGGCGTTATACAGGTGTACGGTGGCCTGCTTCGCCCCGCGCAGCGACGCAAAGGTACGCAGGATAAGGTCTTCTCGCGCCTGGGTTAATACCTGAATGGTGACGTCATCGGGAATGCGGTTTTCGTCGATCAACTGACGCACAAAATTGAAGTCCGTCTGTGAGGCAGAGGGGAAAGCGACTTCGATTTCTTTGAATCCGCAACGCAGTAACAACGCCCAGAACTGCAGTTTGCGGTTGCTGTCCATCGGCTCGGCAAGGGCCTGATTACCGTCGCGTAAATCGGTGGAAAGCCAGCGCGGCGCCTGCGTGAGGCGTTGCTCAGGCCAGCGGCGATCGGGCAGGGAAATAGCAGGTTGAGGTTGGTATTTGTCGGAAGGTGTTTTCAGCATGGTGCGCTCCTGTTGTCTTTTCACTATCGTGAATCGATTTCAGGAGCGCTGCTTTATCGTTACTGACAATCGCTGTCGCGATCTGGACACCGCACGTTAGTGCGCACCGCCGCCACCGCCTCCGGCGCCAAACGGTGGTCGGGCAAACCATACCAGTCCCAGCAGGATGATAAAGATCCCCGCCGATATCCAGAATATCTCGTTTGCCGAGATAATCAGGCCCTGGTTGGTGATCTGCTGGGCGATCCAGCCGGATGTCTGCTGCTCCGTCATCCCCATTCCCTGAAGCTGACTGTACATCTGCTGCGAGTTAGGGTTAAACGGGTTCACCGCTTCGGTCAGCTGCGCATGGTGCATCGACTCGCGATTGGTCCAAAGGGTCGTGGTGATCGACGTCCCGATGGAGCCTGCCAGCGTACGCGTAAAGTTCGACAGGCTTGATGCCGCCGCCATGCGCTCTGGCGGCAAGCCAGAAAGCGTAATGGTCGTCAGCGGCATAAAGAAGCACGCCACGGCGAAGCCCTGAATGAACTGCGGCCATGCGGATGCGCCAAAGTCCATGCCCGGCTCGAACGTATACGCGCGCCAGTAGAAGCACACCGCGTACATAATAAAGCTGAAGGTCACCAGTCTGCGCATGTCGAGCTTGTGAGCGAAGCGGCCGATAATCGGCGACAGCAGGACCGGAATTAACCCCACTGGCGCAGAAGCCAAACCTGCCCAGGTTGCGGTGTAGCCATATACCTCCTGCAACAGCTGCGGCAGCAGAACGATTGCGCCGAAGTAGAGCATGTAGGCCAGGCTGATACACAGGCAGCCGATGGTGAAGTTTCGCGACTTAAACAGCGAGAGATCGACGATTGGGTTATCGTCTGTCAGCTCCCAGACGATCAGGAAGCTCAGCGATATCACCGCGACAACGGTCAGGATGATAATCTCTGTCGAGTTAAACCAGTCCAGCTCTTTACCCTGATCGAGCATCACCTGCAGGCTACCGATCCCGACCACCAGCAGCGCCAGACCAATGGCGTCAATTCGCCGCTGCTCTGTTCGGGTTTCGCGACCGCGCAGCGTTTGCAGGGTCAGCATCACCACCAGCGCCCCAATCGGCACGTTGATGAAGAAGATCCAGCCCCAGTGGTAGTTGTCGCTGATATAGCCGCCGAGGATAGGCCCGCAAATCGGTGCGACAATCACCGTCATTGACCACAGCGCCAGCGCGATAGAGCGCTTAGCGGGCGGATAGTTGTTCAGCAGCAAACTCTGCGACAGCGGAATCAGCGGCCCGGCCACAATCCCCTGAATGACGCGGAAGATGATCAGCATCGTCAGGCTGTTGGACATGCCGCACGCCCAGGAGGCGAGCACGAACAATACCGTTGACCACAGGAACAGCTTCACTTCACCGACGCGCTTCGCCAGCCAGCCGGTGATAGGGATGGAGATGGCGTTTGCCACCCCAAACGAGGTAATGACCCAGGTCCCCTGGCTCAGTGACGAGCCAAGGTTACCGGCGATGGTCGGGATCGCCACGTTTGCGATGGTAGAGTCCAGCACCTGCATGAATGTCGCCAGCGACAGCGCAATGGTCATGATAACCAGTTGCGCCCCCTCCAGCGGTTTTTGCGGCTTTTGCTGTTGCATAACGCTCACCTTCGGATTAACCGGCGTTTGCCTTCACGATGTCATCGATCAGTTTATTGACCGGATCGAGGCTAATTTCACGGGCGTTACTTTCATAAGCCGGGGTGCTGCGCACCTGACTTGCCAGGATCTGACCATCGCGGTTGGCGGTATCAACCGTTACCAGCGTAGAGAGGCCAATACGCAGCGGATGGTCCGCCAGCTGTTTTGCATCCAGTTCAATACGTACAGGCAAGCGCTGAACCACTTTGATCCAGTTCCCGGTGGCGTTTTGCGCTGGCAACAGGGAGAAGGCACTGCCGGTCCCCATATCCAGGCCGACCACTTTCCCGGTGTACTTCACGTCATCACCGTAAATATCGCTGATCACCGTCGCGGTCTGGCCGATACGCATATGGGCAAGCTGCGTCTCTTTAAAGTTCGCATCAACCCACAGGTTGTCCGCCGGAACGACCGCCATCAGCGGCGTGGTTGGGCTAATTTGGGCGCCAGGCTGGACGGAACGACGAGAGACGTAGCCGGTCATCGGGCTGACAATTTTAGTACGCTGCAGGGCAAGCCACGCGTTGCGCACGTCGGTGGCAGCCTGTTGCACGGCAGGCTGGTTTTCCAGGCTGGTGCCCAGCACCATCGCCTGGTTGGCGTTGTACTGTTGAATCGCCACGTCCAGCTGCGCCTGTGCGCTGGCAACGGCATCACGCGCGTGCTGCAGCTCTTCACGGCCAATCAGGTTGGCAGTGCCGAGGGGAACGCGACGGTTCAGGTCGCTCTGCGCCTGCGCCAGTGCGGTTTTCTGCACGTCGATGTTGGCCTGCAGCTGCTTGCTGTTGATCATCAGCTGGCGGGTCTGACGGACGCTGGAGGCCAGCGCGGTCTGGGCTTTTTCAAAAGCCTGTTGGGCGTCGGTCGGATCGAGCGTGACCAATACATCCCCTTTTTGCACAAAATCGGTGTTATCAGCCCAGACTTTCGTCACGCTGCCCGATACCTGCGCCATAATTTGTACCTGGTTCCCTGCCACGTATGCATCGTCTGTCTCTTCAGCATGACGCAATACTAAAAACCAATAGATCCCATATGCCACGGCAATAATAATAAAGAGCAATGTCAGTACAATAAGGGCGCTTTTGCGTTTGCCCTTTTTATTGACCGGTTGCTGCGGGGTAGTGCTCTCCGCATTTGCGCTCATTGTTGTTCTCCACGATCTTCTTATTTTCACATCGGCTGAGCCGAGCTGTTGTCAGAAAGGCCAGCAGTGTGACGTGCTGGCCTGTCGGTTTTCTTATGAGTCTGGGATTGTTGAGCGTGTTGTCGCGTTAGCGCAGCGCCTCTAGAACAGCGCCGTCTTCATCCATCTGGTCCAGACGGGTCAGCAGCTTACGAGTAATGTGCTCAAGCTGGTCGCGCTCGGTGGTGCTGAGGGCAGACCACAGTTGATGCAGGCAATTATGCTGAGGTGGCAGCACCTCACGCAGGAATTGGTGACCTTTGTCGGTCAGCTGCAGATGCAGGCAGCGGCGATCGTTATCGCTTTCACGGCGTTCAATCCAGCCGCGTTTTTCCAGTTCATCGGCAATACGGGTGGCATTAGTACGGGATGAACCCAGCGCGCAGCTCAGCTCTGACGGCTGAATGCTGTGATTTTCCTGAGACTCCAGCGTAATTAACGCCATAAACAACGTCTCGTTAATCCCTTGAGCTTTCAGCATCTTATTACGATTTTCCAGTAGCTTACCCTGCATGTGCATGCACAGGCGGGTCAGCAGGATCTCCTGATACGGGAAGTCCTCATGACGACTGGCGCGGAATTTAAGCATTTGTTCAATGGGCGTAAACGAACTATCCATTTGGGCATAACCTCATTAATTACAGCCGATATAGTAACGATAGTGACAAATAATGTAAATGAATTATTTGTGCGGTTATATCCGCCAAACTTATGTCACCATCAGAAAGCGCCGGGTAAGTCCGTGACCCGGTGAGCACAGAGAGCGTTGGGAGTGAACCCGCGGAAGAGAGGATGTGAGGACGGGGGTCTGAACTATTCATGCCGGTAGAAAATATGTCACCCACATTAAAATTTCTGGGATAAATGATTACGTTTACATTAACAGACTGCAGGGCCCCTTTACACCCTAAGAGGCCCAAAGCAATGTAAAACTTAGTTAATTACGTCCTGGCGATGGTACCCGCGCCACCATACTAGCAGATTCAGCGCGGCGACGATTGCCCCTATCCCGCACACGCCTGACCAACCGGCATGCTGCCACGCCGAGGCTGAAATTAACGAACCCGCTGCGCCGCCAATAAAATAGCTGGTCATGTATCCGGCCGTGAGGCGGTTACGCGCCTCTGGCTTCACGCGGTAGATGACGGTCTGGTTAGTGATATGCACGCCCTGTACGGTCAGGTCGAGTACCAGAATACCGACGATCAGCGCCAGCACAGAGGTATGGCCATACCAGATGGCTGCCCAGGAGAGCAGGAGCAGAACCAGCCCGGCAGAGGTCGTCAGATGGGATTTGCCTTTATCCGCCAAGCCGCCCGCCGGACGCGCGCCCAGGGCTCCCGCAGCGCCCGCCAGACCAAACAGACCAATCACCGCTTCGGAATAATTGAACGGCGGTGCGGCCAGCAGAAACGCCATTGAGGTCCATAAGATGCTGAAGTTGGCGAAGGTCAAACAGCCCAGCAACGCACGCGTACGCAGCAGTTTATCGTGTGTGAAGAGGCTGAAAACGGAGGCGAGAAGCTGCGGATAATTAAGGTGATTTTCCTGCTTCACCTTTGGCAGCCCGCGCCACAGGGCAAGCGCCATCACGGCCATCAGTACGCTCGCCACCCAATACACGGTACGCCAGCCACCAAGACTCGCCAGCAGCCCGGCGACGGTCCGCGCCAGCAAAATCCCCAGCAGCAGGCCGCTCATGATTGTTCCCACCACCTTGCCGCGCTTTTCCGGTGAGGCGAGAGTGGCGGCGAGCGGAACCAGAATCTGCGCCACGACGGAGAACAGACCCGTTAACGCGGTGCCGATAATCATCATCGTTAACGAGTGGCTGCTGGCGGTGATCAGCATCCCGCCTGCGGCCAGCAAGGTCATGGAGACAATCAGCATCCGACGCTCAAACATATCGCCCAGCGGCACGAGGAAAAGCAGCCCGGCGGCATAGCCAAGCTGCGCGGCGGTGACAATAAAGCCAGCGGAGCTGGCAGAAAGGTTAAATGCGCGGGCGATGGTATCGAGCAGTGGCTGCGCGTAGTAGTTACTGGCGACTGCCAGACCCGTTGCCACGGACATTAAAAGGATGAGTGCCGGGCTAAGCCCTTGAGTTGTTTTAGTCATCAGGTTCAGGAATCGTGAGTTAAGTGATTATTTTTCCGTGAACCATAATAGCGAATGATTGTGAATGTGGTGGGATTGTTACGTGCTGGATTGTGCGGTTTAGGGGAGTTCACCCTCTCCCGTGGGGAGAGGGCAGGTCTGAAGGGCTCTTATGACTTCTGCGCGTCCATCGCTTCTTTTACCCAGCCATCAAACTGCTGCTGGTGGGCTTTGATCCAGCCATCCACGTGGCCTTTGATGTCAGCTTCGGACGATTTCCCCGCGTGCATCATTGCGTTCTGGGCGTTGATGTCCGCCAGAGGCAGTTTCATCACCGAGAACAGCTTCGCTGCCGCCGGGTTTTTCTCAGCCCAGGTTTTGTTAGCAACGATATGCATCGTGTTTACCGGGAAGCCATAGTTCATGCCGTTTGGCAGTTTGGTGTCGATATCTTTCTGCTCGCCCGGCAGGGAAGAGAAGGGCACCTGCAGCCACACCACGTCTTTCCCCGGCTTCAGCACGTCGCTCACCCAGTACGGTGTCCAGGTGTAATAGATAACCGGTTTACCCTCTTTGAAGCGGGCAATGGTGTCGGCCATCATCGCCGAGTAGTTACCGTGGCTGACGTCGACCGTTTTCGCCAGGTCAAAGGCTTTGTTCTGGTGATTAATCACCGCCTCACAGCCCCAGCCCGGCGAGCAGCCCATCATGTCAGCTTTGCCGTCACCGTTGGTGTCGAACAGTTTGGCAATCTTCGGATCCTTCAGCTGCTCAATATTGGTGATGTGGTACTGGTCGGCTGTTTTCTTGTCGATCAGGTACCCCTGCGCCGCACCGGTCACGAAGGTGCCTTCACGGTAGAATTTTTTATCCCCGCCGGCGGCGGCATACATGTCGTCGTGCAGCGGCTGCCAGTTGACGGCGGTAAAGGTGGCATCACCGGAGGCAATCGAGGTGTAGCCCACGTTGTAATCCACTTCACTTGGGGTGTTGACCGTATAGCCCAGTTTTTCCAGCGCGCGGCTGACTAACAGCGTCTGGAAGGTCTCTTCTGAAATGGTGCTTTGCACCGGTTGCACGGTAATGCCTTTGCCCGGCAGGTCTGCTGCAAACGTGCTGGTGGAGACAAGGGTGGCAAACGCTGTGGCAAAAAGTACGCGATGTCGCATCGTTGTTCCTTATTTTCTGAATGGGCGGGTGATTAACCCGACAGGGCCGGTGCTATACCAGCGACGGTTGCCGCGACTGCGTGAATCACGACCGACAGCCTGCGTCAGGCGGTCAAGGATAATGGCGAGGATCACAATGCCGACGCCGCCCACGGTGGCCAGTCCCATATCAAGACGACCAATGCCGCGCAGCACCATCTGACCCAGTCCGCCGACGGCGATCATTGAGGCAATCACCACCATGGAGAGGGCCAGCATCAGCGTCTGGTTGACACCCGCCATGATGGTTGGCATCGCCAGTGGAAGCTGAACTTTAAACAGCATCTGGCGCGGGCTGGCACCAAATGAACGCGACGCCTCGATAAGATCGGCCGGTACCTGGTTAATCCCGAGTATCGTCAGACGAATGACCGGCGGCAGGGCGAAGATAATGGTCACCACGACGCCCGGCACGTTGCCGATACCAAACAGCATCACGATCGGCACCAGGTAGACAAACGCGGGGGTGGTCTGCATCGCATCCAGCAGCGGACGAATAATCTTCGCCGCCCGCGGACTGCGCGCCAGCCAGATCCCCATCGGCAAGCCGATAGCGACGCAGAAGAGCAGGGCGGTGAGCACCAGCGCTAAGGTGATCATTGCCTGCGACCAGGCGCCAATCGCGCCGATGGCTATCAGTGAGATCAGCGTGGCGACACCCATGCCAGCGCTGCCAAACTGCCAGGCAATCAGGGAGAAGAGCACAATAGCGACCGGCGCGGGCATGCCGAGCATCAGCTGCTGGAAACCGTTCAGGATGTAATCCACCGGTACGCGGATCCCCTGGAAGACCGGACGGAAGTGAGTCACTACCCAGTCGATCCCCTCCGTGACCCAGCTATCCAGCGGGATCAGCGTCTTATGAAACGGATCCATAATATTGAAGTGCTCTGGCGCAGGGGCCGGTGCACTGTTGAGCCAGTCCGCCGCGCCGCCATCGGTTGGCGCAGGCGTGGAAGACCCCCACGCATCGGCAGATTGAGCAGCGCTGTCCGCCGCCTCGGTGGTTCCCCACGGGTTAGATTGATCAGCCATTGTTTGTCCCCTCGCGATCTAAAGCCTGCAGCAACATGCGTTTTGAGATGATGCCGACGTACTGTTGTTCCTCACTGACTACCGGTACGGCACACGGGGCCTGACCAACGTGAGAGAGCAACTCGCTGAGCGGCGTTTCGGCGTCCACGGCAAGCGGGGAGTCGATAACTGCCGCATCAATACCCTGATTTTCGCTGAGTGCGGTTTTCAGGGAGTCGATGGAAACAATGCCAACAAATTTATTACCGCGTTCGATCAGATAACCGTATTCCCGATCTTCATCCTGCAACAGTTTCAGTGCAGAGCGCGGACCAAAGCCCGGTGTTTTGCGGATAAGACCGTTCGGTGAACGACGGGCGATATCTTTCGCACTAAAGACCTGACTAATATCCACGCCGCGGAAGAAGGTGCGCACATAATCATTGGCCGGATTATTCAGAATTTCATCCGGCGTGCCGACCTGCACCACTTCACCATTTTGCATAATGGCAATACGGTCACCAATACGCATGGCTTCATCAAGATCGTGGGAAATAAAAACAATGGTACGTTGATGTTTAGCCTGTAATTTTACCAGCTCATCCTGCATCTCGGTGCGAATTAATGGATCGAGTGCCGAGAAGGCTTCATCCATTAATAAAATGTCTGGGTTAATGGCTAATGCGCGGGCTAATCCGACACGCTGGCGCATCCCGCCAGAAAGCTCATCCGGGTAGGCATGCGCATAATTCTCGAGGCCCACCTGACGTAATGCATCCAGCGCTTTTTCCTGACGTTCATTAGCGGTAACGCCCGCTAATTCCATGCCAAAGGCGGCATTATCCAGCACCGTCATATGCGGCATCAGCGCGAATGACTGGAACACCATTGCAATCTTCTTTCTGCGCACCTCGCGAAGTTCAGCCTCTGATATTCTGGCGATATCAACGCCATCTATCAGCACCTGTCCACGGGTGGGTTCAATCAGGCGATTGAGAAGGCGAACCATAGTGGATTTACCCGAACCGGATAACCCCATGATGACAAAAATCTCGCCTTCTTCAATGGCCAGACTGGCGTCTTTAACGCCAAGCGACAGCCCGGTTTTTTCCAGAATTTGCTCTTTTGAAAGGCCTTTCTCAATATATTTGAATGCGCGCTGAGGATGCTCGCCAAATACTTTATAAAGATTTTTCACTTCTAATTTAATTGCCATGCAATAGAGAGTGTCCTGTTATTTGTTTATGTCGATATCATTACCATGGTAAATAGTTAACTGGCATTACCCTAACATACTGAGAATCTGAGACAACCCTGGGTTTGCTTATGGCAGGAATTTTGCCGTAAGCGAAACGGCTGAATTTCCCATGAGTAAAGGGCTGAGCGTGGTTTGAATTTTTCTGAATTTTTTGCTTTTGCACAGCGAAATTTCGCCTGAATCGGAGTGATTCAGGCGAATATGAACGGGGAATTACAGTGTAGTTGCCCGTGAAATATTAGGGAGGAAATTGTTAGATTTATATTAAATTAATGAACGTTAACCCGCTCATTAAAAATCCCAGTCCTCATCTTCGGTCTCTACCGCTTTGCCCATCACATACGACGAACCAGACCCGGAGAAGAAATCGTGGTTTTCATCGGCGTTGGGTGACAGTGCCGCCAGGATCGCCGGGTTCACGTCGGCCATTTCCGGTGGGAAAAGCGCTTCGTAGCCGAGATTCATCAGCGCTTTATTGGCGTTGTAGCAAAGAAACGCTTTTACCTCCTCCTCCCAACCGGTACCGGCGTACAATTCTTCGGTATAACTCAGTTCGTTCTCGTACAAATCCATCAGCAAATCGAGGGCAAAACCTTTTAACGCTTCGCGCTTTTCTTCGCTGACGTTCTCCAGCCCTTTCTGATATTTATAGCCGATGTAGTACCCGTGTACGGCTTCATCACGAATGATGAGGCGAATTAAATCGGCGGTGTTGGTCAGCTTGCCGCGGCTCGACCAGTACATCGGTAACCAGAAGCCCGAATAGAACAGGAAGGATTCCAGAAACACGCTGGCAATTTACTTCTTCAGCGGTTCGTCGGCCTGATAATACTCCAGCACCAGGCTGGCCTTTCGCTGCAATGACTCGCTTTCTTCGCTCCAGGTGTACGCCGCGTCCACATCTTTGGTCTGGCACAGCGTCGAAAAAATCGAGCTGTAGGAGCGGGCATGGACCGCCTCCATAAAGCTGATGTTCGACATCACCGCCTCTTCGTGAGGCGTCAGCGCGTCGGCCATCAGCGCAGGGGCACCGGCGGTATTTTGAATGGTGTCCAGCAGCGTCAGACCGGTGAACACACGGATCGTCAGCTGCTGTTCGGCGTGGCTGAGGGTTTGCCAGGCCGGAATATCGTTTGAAAGCGGGACTTTTTCCGGCAGCCAGAAGTTGCTGGTCAGGCGGTTCCACACCTCCAGGTCTTTATCATCCTGAATTTTATTCCAGTTAACGGCACTCACGCGTGACAGTTTCATCCTTTCTCCTTACAGCGCGCAGGACACGCAGCCTTCAATTTCGGTACCTTCCAGCGCACGCTGGCGCAGGCGAATGTAGTAGAGGGTTTTGATCCCTCTCTTCCAGGCGTAAATCTGCGCCCGGTTGATATCGCGCGTGGTGGCGGTGTCCGGGAAGAAGAGCGTCAGCGACAGCCCCTGATCCACGTGTTTTGTCGCCTCGGCGTAGGTATCAATAATTTTCTCAGGGCCAATCTCATACGCGTCCTGATACAGGGCCAGATTGTCGTTGGTCATGAACGGGGCAGGGTAGTAAACGCGCCCGGTCTTACCTTCCTTGCGGATCTCAATCTTCGACACAATCGGGTGGATACTCGACGTGGCGTGGTTAATGTAAGAGATTGACCCGGTTGGCGGTACGGCCTGCAGATTCTGGTTATAGATGCCGTAACGCATCACATCGTCCCGCAGCTGCTGCCACATCTCGCGGGTGGGCAGGAGAACCCCGGCATCGGCAAACAGCTGGCGCACTTTGTCGGTTTTCGGCTGCCAGTCTCCTTCCAGATATGGCCTGAAGTACTCACCGCTGGCGTAACGCGACTGTTCAAAGCCCGCAAAGCGCTGGTTACGCTCGCGCGCCAGCATCATAGAGGTATGCAGCGCATGCCAGGTAATGGTGTAAAAATAGAGGTTGGTGAAATCCAGTCCTTCCGGGCTACCGTAGGCGATACCTTCCCGCGCCAGATAGCCGTGCAGGTTCATCTGCCCAAGGCCGATGGCGTGCGAGGCGGCATTACCGGCTTCAATGGACGGCACGCTGCGGATGTGGCTCATGTCTGACACCGCGGTCAGCCCGCGAATGGCGGTCTCCACCGTGCGGCCAAAATCGGGGGAATCCATGGTGTGGGCAATATTCAGCGACCCGAGGTTACAGGAGATATCTTTGCCGATGTCGGCGTAGTCCAGGTTTTCG
Organism: Enterobacter cloacae complex sp. 394I7; assembly: GCF_057320345.1. NCBI lineage: Bacteria > Pseudomonadati > Pseudomonadota > Gammaproteobacteria > Enterobacterales > Enterobacteriaceae > Enterobacter > Enterobacter cloacae complex sp. 394I7. The sequence goes on from NZ_JBXWCR010000002.1 coordinate 443,034, forward strand.
TCATACGTTGATGCGCTGTTCACCTGCAATATCTCCGAGCAGAGGTTGCTCATATTGATTCGCCCGGCAATCGGGTTCGCACGGTTGACCGTATCTTCATACATGATGTACGGATAGCCGGACTCAAACTGAATTTCGGCCAGCGTCTGGAAGAAATCGCGGGCGTTAATGTACTTCTTACGAATGCGATCGTCGGCCACCAGATCGTGATACAGGGCGCTTATCGCCACATCACCAAACGCTTTCCCGTAAATACGCTCAATGTCGTAGGGCGAGAAGAGCGCCATCTCGGCATTTTCTTTGGCGAGCGCAAAGGTGATATCCGGAATCACCACCCCAAGCGACAGGGTCTTAATGCGGATTTTTTCATCGGCGTTTTCACGTTTGGTATCCAGGAAGCGCAGGATATCCGGATGGTGCGCGTGCAGATAGACCGCCCCCGCGCCCTGACGCGCCCCCAGCTGGTTGGCATACGAGAAAGCATCTTCCAGCATTTTCATGACCGGAATCACGCCGGAGGACTGGTTTTCGATGCGCTTAATTGGCGCACCGGCTTCACGCAGGTTCGACAGCAGAAACGCCACACCGCCGCCGCGTTTAGAGAGCTGCAGCGCCGAATTCACCGCGCGACCAATCGACTCCATATTGTCTTCGATGCGCAGCAGGAAGCAGGAGACCAGCTCGCCGCGCTGAGCTTTTCCGCAATTGAGAAAGGTCGGTGTGGCGGGCTGGAAACGGCCGGAGAGCATCTCATCCATCAGGCGTTCTGCCAGCATTTCATCGCCCTGCGCGAGCGTCAGGGCAACCATCACCACGCGGTCCTCGAAGCTTTCAAGATAGCGTTTGCCGTCGAACGTTTTCAGGGTATAGCTGGTGTAAAACTTCCATGCGCCAAGAAACGTCTGGAAACGAAAACCGCGGCTATGGGCTTGCCCGAACAGCGTCTCCACAAAGGCACGATCGTACCGGGCCAGCACGCGCTCTTCGTAATAGCCTTCCTTGACCAGATAATCGAGACGTTCATTCTGGCTTGCAAAGGTCATGCTGTTGGGGCGGACGTGGGTGGCGATAAACGCCTCCACCGCCTCATGATCTTTGCCAAACTGAATGTGCCCCTCACGGTCATAGAGGTTCAGCATTGCGTTTAATGCGTGGTAATCCGGTGTCGCCTGAATTACACGTTCTGCGGTTGTCGTTGCCAAAATTCGTTCACTCCTTTACGCACGTTCTCTACGTCCTGCTGTGTCCCCATCAGTTCAAAACGATAGAGATACGGCACGCCGCATTTTTGAGAAATGACATCCCCGGCACGGCCAAAGGCATCGCCGAAATTGCGATTGCCCGCCGCGATAACGCCGCGAATAAGCTGTCGGTTGTGGGGATCGTTGAGAAAGCGGATCACCTGACGAGGCACGGCCCCCGCGGTGCCACCTCCACCATAGCTCGGGACCACCAGAATGTAGGGGTCGTCTACCCGGATCCGTTCCCGCTCATTAAGCGGGATACGTATCGCAGGCAGCCCGACGCGCTCAATAAAGCGGAGCGTGTTTTCCGAGCTGCTGGAGAAGTAGACCAGCCCACTCATGCCCTGGCGGCCTGGGCGGCGAGGCGGTTAATCATGTCGGGGCGAAAGCCGGACCAGCTGGTCTCCCCGGCGACGACGACCGGCAGCTGGCGAAAACCTTGCGCCCGCAGGGTATCGGCAGCTTCGGGCTGCAGGTCAATGTTCACCATCTCAAAGGCCACTCCACGGCTTTCCATTGCACGTTTTGTCGCGTGGCACTGAACACAATCGTTACGAGTGTAAATAATAATGCTCATGATTCGTATTTCCATTTAAAATGAGAGAGCGGCGCGAATCATCGCGTCAGGTTGTGTGTATCTTGCTAAAGGGAATACTAGATGTGGTTGTCGTAAGATTCAACCATACAAGATATGGGAATTTCAGATTGATATGGCCCCGATGATGAGCACAGCGGGGCAGGGCGGGCTGTACGGCTTTTTCAGGCGCGCAGGCAAAGAAAAGCCCCGGGGGCTGACGCGACCGGGGCGGATACGGACAGGCTGAGACGACTATTTGCGCAGGCTAAGCAGCGCCCCCACGAAGATACCCACCGCGGCTACCGTACCAAGCGTACAGAGGGGTTTTTCGCGAACGAAGGTATTGGCGCAGCTGATGGCATCGCAGGCAGCCTGCGTGGTGCGCGAACGCCCATTCATGCGGGCGCGGGTTTCACGTAGCAAAGACTGAGCCTTACGTTTTGCGGCATCCGCTTCGTCCTTCGCACCGGAACCCCAGGATTGCAGCACTTCTTCCAGCGAGTCCGCTAATTGGCTGACATCGTTACGAATATCCTGTGTGTCGTCGTTAATATCGTTTCGGTTCGGTCTGTTAAACATACGATCCTCCGTAATTTTGCGTTCCCGTTTAGTTTAGTCCAGAAATTTAATATCTGAAGCGCGTCACGCGTTATCTGGCAGTTTATGGAATATTCTGAAAGCCCTGCTAATGCTGAATACTGTAAGGTTGCCGGGCAGGAAAAGATAACGAGGAAAAGATATGTATTTACGACCTGATGAGGTGGCGCGCGTTCTTGAAAAAGAGGGATTCACCATGGATGAGGTGACATCAAAAGCGTATGGATATCGCCGTGGCGAGAATTATGTTTACGTTAATCGTGAAGCAAGAATGGGACGTACCGCTCTCATTATTCACCCGACGCTGAAAGACAGAAGTTTGTCATTTGCTGAGCCTGCCTCGGATATTAAAACCTGCGATCATTATCAGCAATTCCCACTGTATTTAGGTGGTGAAACGCATGAACATTATGGTATTCCGCATGGCTTCAGTTCGCGTATGGCGCTGGAGCGGTTTTTGAAGGGACTGTTTGGCGACGTACAGTAAATCTGCGACTGGCATTCGCCAGTCGCCTCACATCATGCTTTGGCCTGGCTGTACTGGCTGACCTTAAACAGGCGGCGACAGTAGTCGAGAAAATAGCCATACACCGCACCCATCAGCATTGAAATCACGATATTTGAACTGACCGCTGCGACGATTTGATGCCAGTCTGCGCCCACTGTCAGCAGAATAGCCACGTAAACCGGCGACTGGAACGTCACGTATGCCAAAACGTCGGCGAGGTTTTTCACCCACCCTGACGGGCTAATACGACGCGCAAAGCGCATGACCGCATCGCGGTATAATCCGTAAGGCCACGCAATAATAATGTTGACCGGAATTGCCACCAGGCGAGAAGAAAGTGACTGCTCAAAGGACATTCCGGAGAGGAAAATTTCGATCAGCATGTTCACGACGGAACAGTAAACAACCATCGCGAAGGTATCCGCTACCGCATGGCGCAGGCGAGATTGCGGTGAGAACATGTCTGAACTCCTTGAGAAGAACACAATAGAAACGATTTTCCCTCAGCGGTTAGTGCTTTAGGTTGGTTTGTCAGGCGTGTATAGCGTATATCTCTGCCTTTGAACTAACAACTAGTTATTAATTTTTATTTAGTCGCGTTTTGTCCACAAAATTCTCTAAAATTGCGTGTTTTTTGTTCGGTTCGTTATAATCTGTCCCTGTCGTCAGTTTTTGTATGTAAATCAATCTGTTGATCTTGAGCGTGTCGAAGCGAACGTTCTTCCCGAACGACGACAGTGCGGCATGCTTTGATTTGGATTAAATCTAACCGTTTATACTGAGATAAAGATTGAATCCGGCGGTACCGACAGTTATCCGCCGATATTATTAAACGCGATATTTTAAAACATTTACATTTTTAGCAAGACGTGCCCGCGGGTAGATATTCCAGGCGAAATGAATTATTCTCTTGTCGATTTTTCGATTTACCCTAAAGAAAAGGTTTTCAAATATATGTCTTTGACGTTACAGAATCTTAATAATATCCGAACTCTGCGTGCGATGGCGCGTGAATTATCCCTGGACGTTCTTGAAGAAATGCTGGAAAAAGTCAGGGTCGTTGCTGAAGAGAAACGGAGTGAGCTGGCTGAATTAGAGCAACAACGCGCTGAGCAGCAGGAAAAAATTAATGCCCTGCTGGAACTGATGAAAGCTGATGGTATTTCACCGTCCGATCTCCTCGGTTCAGATATGGCGCAGGCCGGTAAGCCAGCGAAAAAACGTAAACCGCGTGAAGCGAAATATCGCTTTATTGATCTCAACGGTGAAGAGAAAACATGGACCGGTCAGGGGCGTACGCCAAAGCCTATTGCCAATGCACTGGCAAATGGTAAATCACTGGATGATTTTCTGATTTAATCCATGAGCCGGGCGGAAGACACCGCCCGGTTGCCTGTTTAGCAGACGCCGAAATCACCCTCTTCGGTATACAGGGCCAGGTCTGCGGCCTTCAGGGTAAATTTCTCGCCTTGCTCATTGCTGGCCTGAACCGCCACAACGCTATCGCCGTTCACTTCGAGTACTTTCAGTTTTGGGCCGCCTTTACGCGGTTGCACATAATCACCGACAGAAAACATACTACCTCCTCATCGTTTCAATGATCTTCACCTTAGCCCACGTCTGATGCCGGGTACAGCGTATTTCACCGATTACTGCTTACGAGGTACGCCGGTTCCAGGGCATCACTTTCAGCAGTCTCGCCATTCCGCAAAACCCGGTCAGCCCGGCAAACAGCAGCCCGGCCCCCACAAAGCCGCTCAGCAGGAAAAAGCCGCTGGAGAGCGTAAAGCCCAGCACGACCCCGCACAGGGTGAGCAGCCCGGCGGCAATTTGTACCTGGCGCATCAACGGCAGCGGCTGTGACGTGTCTTCCTGCGTGATCAACCCGGCCTGCTTCCACCCCTGAATTCCGCCTTCAACGATAAATGCCTGAGCAGGCGTGGCAGCCTGAGCAAGGCGGGCTGCGTTCGAGGATGTCCGGGCGCCAGACTGGCAGTGAAAAATCACCGTTTCTCCCGCGTGCGTCTCAAGCCCGCCGGGTAAGGTGTCCAGCGGCACGGACCGGGCGGCGGGAATATGCTCGCGGGCATATTCGTCGGGATCGCGAATATCGATCAGTTTTGCACCTTCAGCAACGAGCGCATTGGCCTGCTGGGGTGAAATGAGCGGTAGTGACATGGTGGCTCCTTACGGGCAATAGAGGCTTTTCAGGGTGCTGATCAGCTGATGCACCGCATCGTTTTTAATGAAATACAGGATGCGCTGCGCTTCACGGGTGCTGTCGATAAGCCCCTCTTCACGCATACGCGCCAGATGTTGTGACGTGGCGGATGGGCTAAGCCCCGTCGCCCGCGCCAGATCGCCCGCGCTGGTACCCGGTGTACCGCACAGCATGCAGAGGATCAGCAACCGACGCGGATTGCTCATCGCTTTTAACAGGGCTGCGGCCTGTCCGGCGCTGGCCTGAAGTTGTTCGAGTTCAGTCATGTTAGTTTAGTATTTACTTAATTAAGAAAACTCTAAACTAATGGGGAGGATTAAGCCAGTGTCAAAAGCGTAAAAGAGGGTAAAAGGGCGATAAAGAGATGGCGCAGGCCGTTAAACTGGCTACGCTTAGAGAATGTTCTCTTTTTTATTTTCAATTGGTTAGCTTGCACGGAGTCGTTATGGGTTTTTGGCGTATTGTCTTTACTATTATCCTGCCACCGCTGGGCGTGCTGCTCGGCAAAGGGTTTGGCTGGGCGTTTATCATTAACATCGTTCTGACCTTACTGGGCTACATCCCTGGTCTTATTCACGCGTTTTGGGTGCAAAGCAAAAACTAAGCGCGCCACAATAGGTCGCTGTATATCCCGGTCAGCACGCCCTGTGGACCAAATTGCTGTTTGATCCAGCGCGTGACCTGGCCGGTCGCCGCATGCTGCGTGGCAAGCAGCATGCGTGAATCCTGACGCGGATTATTGATTCGCCGCGTGACCAGCAGCCCGTCCTCCACCGCCTCGCGGGCCATATATTCCGGTAAAAAACCAATCCCGTCCCCAAGGATCTGACACTGGCATTTGGTGTTGAAGTCGGGCACCAGAATCGCCTCCTGGCCGTGCAGCAGCCAGCCGACCTTCTTGTTTATAGTGTGCGCCGTGTCTTCCACCATGATGTTGGGGTACAGACGCAGCTGGCTTTCGGCTATCGGCTCCGGCACGAAGGCCAGCGGGTGTTCCGGCGCGATGGCGAATACCCAACGGATGGCACCGATCTCGGTGTAATCAATGCCGCCGCCGTCGAGCAGCGTATCCGGTGCGCCAATCGCGATATTGGCCTGGTTGTTGATGATGGAGTCCCAGACGCCGTTGTAGACCTCGGTCGTGACGGTGATCTGGCAGGTAGGAAACTGTTTTTTCAGCACCTGCAGCAGCCGCGCCGTATGGCGTGGGGTGTACAAAAGCTGATTGATGCAGATGCGGACCCGCGCCTCAATGCCCTGCGAAATGGTGTCTATCCCGCGCTTGATGGCATGAAAATCATTCAGCAGGTCGGTCGCTTTACGGTAAAAGTAAAACCCCGACTCGGTCAGCTCAATGCTGCGCGTATTGCGTACAAACAGCACCACATCCAGCCCGGTCTCCATTCGCTTGATGGTGTAACTGATGGCAGAGGTGGTTACGCCAAGCTCGGTGGCGGCTTTGCTGAAGCTGCCAAAGCGTGCCGCCGTGGTGAAGGCCAGCAGGTTCTCTTCAGTAAAGATGGAATTCATATTACGGCTCCTGTTAGCCATCAGTTTTGAACATATTTTAACAGCGCTGTTACAACGCATATGACGGCGGTCACAGTTCTGATTATTCGCGTCGAGCCGCGTCATGTCAGGCTTCATCAGGCATAAGCAGAATGCTGCCTGAGGCGAATAAAAGCGCTAAAACATAAGTAAAAGATTGCACGGCCGCACATTTTGGCTGAATTGTTGAATTTAACTCAATAATGAATTGACTGTCGATGAATGATTTTTAAGCGGATTCTTTTCTCACCAGGCTGTTGCTATTCTCAGGTCATGAGCAATACATCATGGGGAGTCTGAATATGTCTGCGAACGAACTCGTTACTGAATTTTTGCTGGCGGCAGAGCAGGGCAATATTGACGGGCTAAAAGCCTGCCTTGAAAAAGGTGTCGATATTAATGTCACTCAACGCCAGAAAAGAACGGCCGTTATTATTGCCAGCCTGAAAAAGCATTATGACTGCGTGGCATTTTTAATTGCCGCCGGAGCAGATATTGATCAACAGGATCAGACCTGTTTTAACCCCTTCCTGATTAGCTGCCTGACAAATGATTTAACCCTGCTGCGGATAGTTTTACCCGCCAACCCGGATCTTGATCGCCTGACCCGCTTCGGTGGCGTCGGCATTACGCCTGCCAGCGAGAAAGGGCACGTTGAGATTGTGCGCGAGCTGCTGGAGAAAACCGATATTAACGTCAACCACACCAACTTCGTGGGCTGGACGCCGCTGCTGGAAGCGATTGTCCTCAACGATGGCGGCGCGAAACAGCAGGAAATTGTAAAGCTGTTACTGGATAACGGCGCAAATCCGCACATGACCGATAAATACGGCAAAACCCCGCTCGAACTGGCGCGGGAAAAAGGCTACCACCAGATAGCAGACCTGCTGCTGGCCGCAGGCGCGTAATTCCTTCGGCCAGCCTTTTCCGGCTGGTCGCTCATTCAGACAGTATTTTACCGACGTGCCTATTGCACGACGGCGGCCCCCTTTTATCCTCATTCAGGAGAAAATAATGCCCACCAAAATCGTCATAAAAAAGAATACCTATTTTGACTCGGTGTCATTGATGTCGGTTTCCACCAAGGCCAATAAATTGCCGGGCGTTGAGCAGGCTTTTGTGGCTATGGCGACAGAAATGAACAAAGGCGTTTTAAAAAATCTCGGGCTATTAACGCCGGAATTAGCGGATGCCAAAAACGGCGACTTAATGATTGTGATTAAAGGCGAGGCGGCGAATGACGAAACGCTGGCAGCCATCGAAGCGCTTTTCACCCGCAAGGAGAGCGGCGGGAGCCATGAAGCGCGTTATGCCACCCTTGCCAGTGCGAAAACCCATCGCCCTGAGAGCAACCTGGCGGTGATTTCAGTAAACGGCACGTTTGCCGCCCGCGAAGCACGTCAGGCGCTGGAAAACGATCTCAACGTCATGCTCTTCTCCGACAACGTCAGCCTTGATGATGAACTGGCGCTGAAGCAGCTGGCACACCAGAAAGGGCTGCTGATGATGGGGCCGGACTGCGGTACGGCCATTATCAACGGTACCGGGCTGTGCTTCGCCAATGCCGTGCGCCGCGGACCGATCGGTATTATCGGGGCGTCCGGGACCGGCAGCCAGGAGCTGAGCGTGCGGATCCATGAATTCGGCGGCGGCGTGTCGCAGCTGATTGGCACCGGCGGGCGCGATCTGAGCGAAAAGATAGGTGGCCTGATGATGCTGGATGCCATCGCGATGCTGGACGCTGACGACGCCACCCAGGTGATTACCCTCATCTCTAAACCGCCTGCGCCGTCGGTGGCAGAAAAAGTGCTGGCCCGCGCCCGCACCTGCCGCAAACCGGTGGTGGTCTGTTTCCTCGGTCGTCATCAGCCGCCGGCTGATGACGGCAACCTGCAGTTCGCCCGTGGCACCAAAGAGGCGGCGCTGAAGGCCGTGCTGTTAACGGGGGTGAAAAAAGAGTCTCTCGACCTGCATCCGCTGAACTGGCCACTGATCGAAGAGGTGCGTGCCCGGCTGACACCCCAGCAGAAATACATCCGCGGCCTGTTCTGCGGCGGCACCCTGTGCGATGAGGCCATGTTCGCCGCGCTGGAAAAGTTCGACGACGTCTACAGCAACATTCAACCCGATCCGGCGAAACGGCTGGACGATATCAACGTCAGTAAAGCCCACACCTTCCTTGATTTTGGCGATGACGATTTCACCCACGGCAAACCGCACCCGATGATCGATCCGACCAACCGCATCAGCCGCCTGTTGCAGGAGGCGCGTGACCCCGAGGTGGGGGTGATCGTGATGGACTTTGTTCTGGGCTTTGGCGCGCACGAGGATCCGGTCGGCGTGATGCTTGAGGCCATAAAAGAGGCGCAGGCGACGGCGAAAGCCGATAACCGCCCGCTGGCAATTCTCGGCTATGTGCTCGGAACCGACCAGGACTCACCGTCCCTGGCACAGCAGTGTCAGCTTCTGACCGAGGCAGGGGTGATCTGGGCGAGCAGCAGCACCAACACCGGATTACTGGCACGTGAATTTGTCTTTAAAGGGGAGACTGCCTGATGACGACCTTATTTAACCAGCCGTTGAACGTGATTAACGTCGGTATCGCGCTGTTCAGTGCGGATCTCAAAAAGCAGCATATCCCCGTGACCCAGCTCGACTGGACGCCGCCGGGGCAGGGGAATTTGCAGGTTGTAGAAGCGCTGGATCAGCTGGCCCTTGCGCCACTGGCTGACAAAATCGCCGCCGCCAATAAGATTGCCCTTGAGCGCATTATCCAGTCCCATCCGGTGCTGGTGGGCTACGACCAGGCAATCAACGTCGTGCCGGGCATGACCCGCACCACCATTCTGCACGCCGGTCCGCCCGTCAGCTGGGAAAACATGTGTGGCGCAATGAAAGGGGCCGTGACCGGGGCGCTGGTGTTTGAAGGGCTGGCACGCGATATCGACGACGCGGAGCGCGTGGCGGCGTCAGGGGCGATCACCTTCTCGCCCTGCCACGAGCACGACTGCGTAGGCTCAATGGCGGGCGTCACTTCGGCATCGATGTTTATGCACATCGTTGAGAATAAAACCTATGGCAACCGGGCGTTCACTAACCTTAGCGAGCAGATGGCGAAGATCCTGCGCATGGGCGCCAACGACCAGAGCGTTATTGACCGCCTGAACTGGATGCGTGACGTGCTCGGCCCGATGCTGCGCGATGCCATGAAAATCATTGGTGAAATCGACCTGCGCCTGATGCTGGCCCAGGCGCTGCACATGGGCGACGAGTGTCATAACCGCAACAACGCCGGCACCACGCTGCTGATCCAGGCGCTGACGCCCGGGCTGATTCAGGCCGGGTATCCGGTGGCACAGCAGCGTGAGGTGTTTGAGTTCGTCGCCAGCAGCGATTACTTCTCCGGCCCGACGTGGATGGCGATGTGTAAAGCCGCCATGGATGCCGCACACGGTATTGAGTACAGCACCGTGGTCACCACCATGGCGCGTAACGGCTACGAGTTCGGCCTGCGCATCTCCGGGCTGCCGGGGCAGTGGTTCACCGGCCCGGCGCAGCAGGTGATAGGGCCCATGTTCGCGGGCTACAGGCCGGAAGACTCCGGGCTGGATATTGGCGACAGCGCCATTACCGAAACCTACGGTATCGGTGGTTTTGCGATGGCCACAGCCCCGGCGATCGTGGCACTGGTGGGTGGCACGGTGGATGAAGCCATCGATTTCTCCCGTCAGATGCGCGAGATCACCCTCGGTGAAAACCCGAACGTCACCATACCGCTGCTCTCGTTTATGGGCATTCCAACCGCCATCGACATCACAAAAGTCGCGGGCAGCGGCATTCTGCCGGTCATTAATACCGCCATTGCTCACAAAGACGCAGGTATTGGCATGATTGGGGCGGGCATCGTTCACCCGCCGTTTAGCTGTTTTGAAAAGGCGCTGTTGACCTTCCGCGATCGCTACTTTTTATAAGGCATGCATCCATGAAAAACATGAAACTGGAGTGGAAAAGAGGTGACTGGGCGGCGTATTTCGGGTTGATGACCAACAACCTGACCAATTTGCTGACCATGATGGGGCTGCTCATTTTTGTCGTCGGCATCCCGAAGGAGATTGTTTATGGACGCATTGCGCCAGCCTTCGGGCTGGCGGTGCTGGTCGCGAGCGTCTGCTACGCGTGGTTTGGCCTGCAGATGGCGCGCCAGACCGGGCGTACGGATGTCACCGCGCTGCCGTCTGGCCCAAGCGCGCCGTCAATTTTCACCGTGACCTTTCTGGTGCTGATGCCGGTCTACCAGCAAACCGGTGATGCGGATTTCGCTATCCAGATTGGTCTGGTGTGGTGCTTCGTGGAGGCGATGATTCTGGCGGGCGGTTCGTTCCTGGGGGAAACCATCCGCAAGATGATCCCGCGTACCGTCCTGCTGTCGTGCCTGTCCGGGCTGGGCCTGCTGCTGCTGGCGATGAACCCGATGCTGCAGGCGTTTGAGGCACCTACCGTGTCGTTCATCGTGCTGCTGCTGATCTTTATTAACTGGTTTGGTAAAAAGCCGATCTTCGCCAAAATCCCGACCGGCCTGCTCTTGCTGATTGCCGGTACCGCGCTGGCGTGGATCTCCGGTCTGCAAAGCCCGGAGGCCATCAAAGCCTCAATGTCGTCGTTTGGCTTTAACCCGCCGGAAGTGCATGTCGACAGCTTTATGCAGGGACTGCCGCACGCATTACCGTACCTGGCTTCTGCCGTCCCGCTGGGTCTGGCGAACTACATTTTTGACCTGGAAAACATCGAAAGCGCCCACGCGGCGGGGGATGAGTACCCGACCCGCAAGGTGATGCTGGCAAACGGGCTGGCCTCCATGCTCGGGTGTCTGATGGGTAACCCGTTCCCGGTGACGGTTTACGTCGGCCACGCGGGCTGGAAAGCGATGGGAGCCAGCATTGGTTACACGCTGGCCTCCGGTGTGACCATGTTTATCGTGCCGCTGTTCGGGCTGGGGGCGTTTATGCTCGCCATCATACCGATGACCGCCATCGTGCCGATTCTGGTTTTTATCGGGGTGGTGACCGCCAACCAGGTAGTAAGGGAAACGCCCAAAGTGGAGGTCCCGGTGATCTTCATCTGCCTGTTCCCGTGGATCGCTAACTGGGCGCTGACCATGATGAACAGCGTGATGGGCGCGGCGGGGACCAGTGCGGCGAAAATTGGCACCGACGTGCTGCACAGCAAAGGGATCTACTACCAGGGACTGGTGCATCTGGGTAACGGCGCACCGCTCGCCAGCATGCTGTGGGGCTGCATCGCTATCTTCGCCATCATCAACAAACCGCTGCGCGGAGCCGTGGCCGCCGCCGTTGGAGCGTTGCTGGCGCTGTTCGGCGTGATCCACGCGCCAGTGGTTGGCTTTGCCGAAGGCAGTTCGCTGATGTTTGTCACGGCCTACCTGATGATGGGGGGCATGTTTGTGGTGAAACATTTTCTTGATAGCCGCGACGCGGTGAGCGCGCCAGCGCCGGTTTCGGAGTCCTGATAATGGCTGATGTCCTCACCCCGCACCATTTCAAAGGAAACACTATGAAAGAGCTCATGGTCGTCGCCATTGGCGGCAACAGCATTATCAAAGATAACGCCAGTCAGTCCATTGAACACCAGTCTCAGGCCGTGAAACTGGTTGCAGAGTCAGTGCTGGAGATGCTGGCGTCTGACTATGACATCGTGCTCACTCACGGTAATGGCCCCCAGGTGGGGCTGGATCTGCGCCGCGCTGAAATTGCTCACGAGCGGGAAGGGCTACCCCTCACGCCGCTGGCAAACTGCGTGGCGGATACCCAGGGCGGTATCGGCTACCTGATCCAGCAGGCGCTCAATAACCGCATGGCCGCCCACGGCGAGCAAAAAGCGGTCACGGTCGTCACGCAGGTGGAAGTGGATAAACACGATCCGGGTTTCGCTCATCCCACCAAACCTATCGGCGCGTTTTTCAGTGAGACGCAGCGTGATGCGCTCCAGCACGCCCATCCTGACTGGCATTTTGTTGAAGACGCCGGGCGCGGTTATCGTCGGGTGGTGGCTTCGCCGCAGCCGCTGCGTATCGTTGAAGCGGAGGCTATCAAGACCCTGACGCAAAAAGGCTTTGTGGTGATCGGGGCGGGCGGTGGTGGTATTCCGGTGGTGCGCACAGCACAGGGGGATTACCAGAGCGTCGATGCGGTGATTGATAAGGATCTCTCGACCGCGCTGCTGGCCCGCGAGATCCATGCCGACGTGCTGGTGATCACCACCGGGGTGGAGAAAGTGTGCATCAACTTTGGTAAGCCGGACCAGCAGGCGCTGGATACGGTGAATGTGGCGCAGATGAAACGCTACGTGGCGGAGGGGCACTTCCCGGCGGGCAGCATGCTGCCGAAAATCGTCGCCTCGCTGGCGTTTCTGAACGACGGCGGCAAGCGCGTGGTCATCACCTCGCCGGACTGCCTGCCTGCGGCGCTGCGCGGTGAGACCGGTACCCACATTGTGAATGCGTAAGTAAAAGGAAGAGAAGATGAGTGAGAATAAAAGCCGACGCGAGTTTATTAGCCAGAGCGGCAAAATGGTTACCGCCTGCGCCCTGTTTGGCACCACCGGATCCGTCGCGTATGCTGCAGAGACCGCGAAACCACGTTGTGAGACAGGCAAACCGATGAACATTACCGCCAGACACTACTACCTGGATAACGTGCTGCTGGAGGCCGGGTTCAACGTTGACGGCGGCGTGGCGATAAGCACCCGCACCGAACTGAAAACACTCGAAATTAATGACGGCAAAATTGTCGCCCTGCGTGATAACAAAAGCCATGCCGATGCCACGCTGCTACACTATGATGCAGGCAGTAAGCTGATGCTGCCCGCGATGCGCGACATGCATATCCACCTGGATAAAACCTTTTACGGCGGTCCCTGGCATTCCCTTAACCGCCCGGCGGGCACGACCATTCAGGACATGATCCGTCTTGAACAAAAATTGCTGCCAGAGTTACAGCCCTACACGCAGGAGCGTGCGGAAAAGCTTATCGATCTAATCCAGTCGAAAGGCTCCACCCTCGCCCGCAGCCACTGCAATATTGAGCCGACATCCGGCCTGAAGAATCTGGAAAATCTCCAGGCCGTCTTAGCGCGCCGCAAGCCGGGGTTTGACTGTGAAATTGTCGCCTTCCCGCAGCACGGCTTGCTGTTATCGCACTCCGAAACGCTGATGCGCGAGGCCATGCAGGCTGGCGCACACTACGTGGGCGGTCTGGATCCGACTAACGTGGACGGTGCGATGGAAAAATCCCTCGACACGATGTTCCAGATTGCGCTGGATTATGACAAAGGGGTGGACATCCACCTGCATGAAACCAGCCCGGCAGGCGTCGCGGCGGTGAACTACATGGTAGAGACCGTGGAGAAAACGCCCGCGCTGAAGGGCAAACTGACCATCAGCCACGCCTTCGCTCTGGCCACGCTCAACGAGCAGCAGGTCGATGAAATCGCCACCCGCATGGCGGCGCAGCAGGTGACCATTGCCTCTACGGTGCCGATTGGCACCCTGCATATGCCGCTGAAGCAACTCCGTGACAAGGGGGTGTTCGTCATGACCGGCACCGACAGCGTCATTGACCACTGGTCGCCGTATGGGCTGGGCGATATGCTGGAAAAAGCCAATCTTTACGCCCAGCTCTATATTCGCCCGAATGAACAGACGCTCTCCCGTGCGCTGGGTATCGCCACCGGTGATGTTCTGCCGTTGAACGACAAAGGCGAGCGCGTGTGGCCAAAAGCGCAGGACGATGCCAGCTTTGTGCTGGTGGACGCTTCCTGTTCCGCCGAGGCCGTGGCGCGGATTTCACCGCGTACCGCGACCTTCCATAAGGGCCATCTTGTGTGGGGCACCGTCTCCTGACGCCACGTCGGGGTATTGCTACAGGTGATACCCCGACAGACGCAGCTCGCGATCAATCCACTCAACAAACTGCTGGATCTTCCAGGTGCGCTCGTTCATGTGCGGCATCACCAGATGATGCGCATTAATGGCGATCCCCGTTTCATCTGGTAGCACCTGCACCAGGGAGCCATCGTTCAGGTGATCGGTGGCCATCATCTTGCTTTCCAGAATAAATCCCAACCCCATGCGCGCGGCTTCAAAGCTCATGTAGGAACGATCAAAACTCAGGCTGAAGTTGAGCCAGGGTCGATCGATATTGTGCCAGGCAAACCATTTTTCCCAGTTGACGAGAGTGCTGGTCGACGAGATAAGCGCCTGTGAAAGCAGGTCCTGCGGCGTGTTGACGGGATGTGCACGCAGATATGCCGGTGAGGCCAGCACCACCAGCGCATCGTTTTTAATGGTCATGACCCTGTAAGCGTCCCAGTCCGGGATGCCGTGGCGAATATCAATATCGATGTTATCGCGTGCAAACTGCAGGTTCTCATAGGAGCAGGAAAGATTGACCGTAATATCCGGGTATTCACTGCGAAATTTGCCGAGCCGGCGCAACAACCACGTCAGGCCAAACGTTGGTGAAGAGTGAACGCGCAATACCGGATTATCAGCCTCTTTCATCACCTGTTCGGTTGCACGGCCGATGGCGCTCATCGCTGCGGAGACGTCGCGCAGATATTTTTCCCCCGTCGGTGTCAGGGTCACGCCTTTGCCGCTGCGGATAAATAACTTCTTCCCCATCCAGGATTCCAGCGAGGCGATCTGATGACTGACGGCTGACGCGGTGACGTTAAGCTGTTCGGCTGCCAGATGGATACTGAGAGAGTTGGCCACGGCGATAAAGGACTGAATATTTCGCAGCGAGGGTATGGGGAGGGTCTGGCGATCCTGCGCGGGCATGGCCCACTCCTTTTAAACGAGACAATTTTAAAAAACATAACATTGCGGCATCGTGTCAGCAATTTTTACCCGGCTGAATGGATTAAACATGATCCTGTTCACAGTGTTTTATCGATGAATATTGATGAGGGTTACATTTTATTTTTATGACCTGCATCGCGTATCAAATTTATCTCAGCAATAAATGAGTTTTATTGAATGGTGTTTCGTTCGATAGCCAATATATTGACGTTGAACGCATAAATAAAACGACTCACGTTGTTCGAATAATGAGGTAAAACATGTCTCGTATAGAACAAGTTGCCCCCTACATAGCGACAAAGAAAACCAATTACCGTTTCGTTGTGCTGGCATTAATTTTTATTGTGTATGCCATTAACTATGCCGACCGAACAAATATTGGTGCTGTACTTCCTTTTATCATCGACGAGTTTCATATCAATAATTTCGAAGCCGGTGCGATCGCCAGTATGTTCTTTTTGGGATACGCCCTGAGCCAAATACCGGCGGGCTTTTTTATCGCCAAAAAGGGCATTCGCGGGATGGTGGCGCTGTCGATATTTGGCTTCTCGGCGTTTACCTGGTTGATGGGGACTGCGACCTCAGTGCTGGGCCTGAAGTTTATCCGCCTCGGGCTGGGGTTAACCGAGGGGCCATGCCCGGTGGGGTTGGCATCAACGATCAATAACTGGTTTCCACCAAAAGAGAAGGCCACGGCGACCGGCGTCTATATTGCTGCCACCATGTTTGCCCCCATTCTGGTGCCGCCGCTGGCAGTGTGGATTGCCATGACATGGGGCTGGCGCTGGGTCTTTTTCTCTTTTGCTATTCCGGGGCTGGTCATTGCTGTCCTGTGGTATTTACTGGTACGTACCCGGCCTTCCGAGAGCCCTTTCGTGTCAAAGGCCGAACTGGAGACCATCACCGCAGGTCAGGCGACACCGGATGCCAGACGGGAAAATATCGTGATTTCCCCCGGCTTCTCCCGCCTTGACCGTCTGATCCGCGTACGGGATCTGTCGCCCATCAGCACGGTAAAAGGTCTGTTCACATCGAAAAATATTCTCGGTGACTGTGTGGCCTACTTCATGATGGTCAGCGTGCTGTATGGCCTGCTGACCTGGATACCGCTTTATCTGGTGAAAGAAAAAGGCTTTACGTTCATGAGTATGGGCCTCGTCGCGAGTATGCCGTGTATCGGCGGTTTTATCGGCGCGATTTTTGGCGGCTATGTCTCCGATAAATGGCTCGGGCGCAGGCGTAAACCGACCATGATGTTTACAGCCATCAGCACCGTACTGATGATGGTCATCATGCTGAATATCCCGCAAAGCACCGTTGCGGTTTGTGTCGGCCTCTTTTTTGTTGGTCTCTGTCTGAATATAGGCTGGCCCGCCTTCACCGCTTATGGAATGGCCGTTGCGGACAGCAAAACGTATCCCATCGCCGCATCAATTATTAATAGCGGCGGTAATCTCGGCGGATTTGTTTCGCCGATGCTGGCAGGTTATCTGCTGGATAAAACTGGAAGCTTTAATTCTGTCTTTATTTATTTCGGTATTTGCGCAGCAATTGGATTAGTCATGATTATCTTGCTGGAAGAACCGAAATAATAAATAAAACCTCTCTTACAATACTGGAGTAAATATATGCTTCTGAAAGATAAAGTCGCCGTGATTACCGGCGCGGCTTCTGTGCGCGGTTTGGGTTTCGCCACGGCAAAATTATATGCCGAGCAGGGCGCGAAAGTGGTCATTATTGATTTAGATGCCGAGGCCAGCCAGCGTGCGGCTGCATCTCTGGGTGAAGGGCATCTGGGGCTTGCGGCAAACGTCAGCAACGAGTTGCAGGTGAACGCAGCCATTGAGCAGGTTCTGGGTAAATATGGGCGCATCGACATTCTGGTGAATAACGCCGGGATAACCCAGCCGCTCAAACTGATGGATATTAAGCGCGACAATTACGATGCCGTACTGGATGTCAGCCTGCGCGGTACGCTGCTGATGTCCCAGGCGGTGATTCCCACTCTGCGCGCGCAGAAGTCCGGCAGCATTGTCTGTATCTCTTCAGTGTCGGCACAGCGCGGCGGCGGTATTTTTGGCGGCCCGCACTACAGCGCTGCAAAAGCCGGCGTGCTGGGGCTGGCCAAAGCCATGGCCCGTGAGCTTGGGCCGGATAACGTGCGCGTGAACTGCATCACCCCGGGGCTTATCCAGACGGACATCACCGCTGGCAAGCTGAGCGATGAGATGAAAACCGCCATTCTGGCGGGTATTCCGCTCAACCGTCTTGGTGATGCACAGGATGTTGCCCGTGCCGCGCTGTTCCTGGGGAGCGATCTCTCTTCTTATTCCACCGGTATCACGCTCGACGTCAACGGCGGCATGCTGATCCATTAAGGGGAGACGAGAATGACGAATACGACAGTTCAACAGGTTGCCGCGGCCGCGTGGCGCATTCGCCGCTACGCGCTGCGAATGGGCGAAGTACAAGGTCAGGGCTATATCGGTCAGGCGCTGGGCTATGCCGACGTGCTGGCAACTGCGTTTGCGCACGGTATGACCTTCAGGGCTCAGGAGCCGGAGTGGGAAGGCCGCGACCGCTTCCTGCTCTCCCACGGACATTACGCCATTGCGTATTATGCGGCGCTGATTGAAGCGGGGATCGTTCCTGAAGAGGAACTTGAAACCTACGGCTCGGATGACAGCCGCCTGCCGATGTCCGGCATGGCAACATATACGCCCGGCATGGAGATCTCCGGCGGTTCTCTGGGGCAGGGACTCAGCATTGGTGTGGGAATGGCGCTGGGGCTGAAGCACAAACAGAGCACGGCGTGGGTAATTAACTCCATGTCTGACGGTGAGCTAGACGAAGGTTCAACCTGGGAAGCCGCCATGTCAGCCGCGCATCATGGGCTCTCGAACCTGATTGTGCTGGTGGACATTAACCGGCAACAGGCGGACGGTAATTCACATAACATCCTCGGTTTTGAGCCGCTGGAAGATAAGTGGACCTCCTTTGGCTGGTATGTACAACGCGTTAACGGTAACGATATCCCCGCGCTGGTGTCGGCGTTTGATAATGCCAGACGCTATCCCGAACAACAGCCGCGCGTCATCTTATGCGACACGCTGATGGGCAAGGGCGTACCTTTCCTCGAGCAGCGTGACAAGAACCATTTTATTCGTGTGGATGCCGATGAGTGGCAAAAGGCGCTCGCCGTGCTCGATGCGAATAAACCAGAAGGAGTCCTGTAATGAGCCAGCCCGTCGAAAATAAACCGCGTTTAACCACCTCCGCCATGATTGCCTCGATTGCAGAGGAAGGGCAGGAAACCCGGGCCGCGCCGTTTGGCCACGCGCTGGTGAAACTGGCGGCTCAGCGTCAGAACATTGTCGGCATGACGGCAGATTTGTCGAAATATACCGACCTGCATATCTTTGCCCAGGCATACCCTGACCGTTTCTTTCAGATGGGAATGGCGGAACAGCTGTTAATGGGGGCGGCAGGGGGGATGGCCAAAGAGGGCTTTATTCCCTTTGCCACCACCTATGCCGTGTTCGCCACCCGCCGTGCCTACGATTTTATTCATCAGGTCATTGCTGAGGAACACCTCAACGTCAAGATTTGCGCCGCGCTACCGGGGTTGACCACCGGCTACGGGCCAAGCCATCAGGCAACGGAAGATATTGCGATCATGCGCGGCATTCCGGGCATGACCATTATCGATCCTTGCGATGCGATTGACACCGAACAGGCGGTGCCTGCCATTGCCAGCCACGAAGGGCCGGTTTATATGCGTTTGTTACGCGGTAAGGTTCCGGTGGTGCTGGATCAGTACAATTACCGTTTTGAAATAGGCAAAGCCGCGCTGCTGGAAGAGGGCAGTGATGTGCTGATTATCGCCTCAGGGCTGATGACCATGCGCGCACTGGAGGCGGCAAAGCAGTTGCGCAAGGATAATGTCAGCGTGGCGGTACTTCACTCACCCACGATTAAGCCCCTGGATGAAGCGACCATTCTGGCGCAAGCCGCGAAACCCGGACGTCTGGTTATTGTGGCTGAAAACCACAGTAGCGTTGGCGGGCTTTGTGAAGCCGTGGCGTCGCTGTTGATGCGCCATCGCGTTAACGTCGACTTTGACACCGTTGCGTTGCCGGATGCTTTCCTTGATGCGGGTGCGCTACCGACCCTTCACGCGCGTTACGGGATTTCGACTGCCGCCATGGTGCAGAAGATCCGGCGCAGGCTCTGATTTTCAGACGGGTATGTTGTCAACGGGCGAGGGGTGTTTTACCCTCGCCTCTGTTGCGATAAAGGAGTCCGTCATGGCACAAAACATCTACGACAACCCGGCGTTTTTTGAAGGCTATGCCCGGCTACCGCGTTCGGTGCAGGGTCTGGACGGCGCACCGGAATGGCCTGCGCTGAAAAGCATGCTGCCACCGTTATCCGGCAAGTCAGTTATCGATCTTGGCTGCGGTTACGGTTGGTTCTGTCGCGCTGCACGCACGCTGGGGGCGGCAGAAGTGACCGGCGTTGATCTCTCCGAAAAGATGCTCGCCCGGGCGGCTGAACTGACGGACGACGCGCAAATACACTATCAGCGCAGCGATCTGGCATCTCTGGTGTTACCTGAGAACAGCGTTGATTTGATCTACAGTTCACTGGCGCTGCACTACCTGCCGGCGCTGGAGACCCTGTTTGAGAAAATCCGGCGGGCGCTTAAACCCGGCGGCAGCCTCGTCTTTTCAATGGAACATCCGATTTACACCTGCGCCACACGTCAGGGCTGGCTGACCGACGACAACGGCGAGCGTTTCTGGGGCGTTAATCGCTATCAGGATGAGGGCGAGCGCGTCAGCAACTGGCTGGCGGACGGGGTGATCAAATACCACCGTACGCTCGGTACCACGCTCAATGCGCTTATTAAGGCGGAGCTGACAATAACGGAAGTGAACGAATGGGGACCAACGCAGGCACAAATTGATGCCTGGCCCGCGCTGGCCGAAGAGGCGGAACGTCCGATGCTGGTCCTGATTTCTGCCGCTAAGGCTCAGTAACCCACTTTATACACCCGTCCATTCTGCACCCCTTCCACGCTGCGACGATAGGCCTGCGCCACCGTTGCGGCGGGAACACTTTCAAAGCCCGGGAAGAAGCCTTCGTACGCTTCCGCTGATTCGGTAAGCACCGTCGGGCTAATCAGGTTGATGCGGATCCCGCGCGGGAGTTCACAGGCCGCGGCGCGGACAAACCCTTCCAGGGCGGCGTTCACCGTGGTGGCATTCACCCCCTGAGCGATAGGCTCATGCGCCACGATCCCGCTTATCAGGGTGATGGAGCCGCCTTCGTTGAGATAATGCTGGCCGGTCAATGCCAGACGAACCTGTCCCAGCAGCTTATCCTGCAAGCCCTGGTTGAAATCGCTGTCTTTCATGGTCGTGAGCGGGCCGAAGTGTAGGCCGCCACTGGCAGAGACAATCGCATCCACCGCACCGATGTTTTCAAACAATGCCTGCACGCTGGCCTGAGAGGTGATATCCACCTGGTAGTCGCCCTGCGTACGACCCACGCGGATCACGTCGTGGCGACGGCTCAGCTCTTCTGTTACCGCACGACCGACCGTACCGCTGGCACCAATAATCACGATTTTCATAGCTGACTCCTTAGGTTGTGAGCCTTCATTCTTTAATAAATCAAAACTCAGATAAACTGGGCTAAAGTTAGAGGATTGCTAACCAGGGGTTTGGAATATGGATAAGCTTCGCAGCATGGAGACCTTCATTGCTGTCGTTGAGAGCGGCAGTTTTACCGGCGCGGCAGGCCGGCTGGAGATGTCGGCGGTGATGGTGGGGAAGTACATTGCGTTGCTGGAGTCTCAGCTCGGCACCCGGCTGCTGGAGCGAAACACGCGGCGTCAAAGCCTGACGGACGCCGGGCGGGTCTATTTCGACGAGGCGAAGCGGGTGCTGGAGCAGGTTTCTATCGCCGAAAGCGCGGTTGAGCGACTGCGTGCGGCCCCAGCCGGGACCTTGCGGGTCACTGCGCCCACCTCGTTTGGGGGTTGTGTGATAGCCCCCCTCACCGCGACCTTTTTACAGCGCTACCCGGACGTGCGCGTGGAGCTGGATCTGACCAACCGGATGGTGGATCTGGTAGATGAAGGGGTCGATCTGGCCATTCGCATCGGTGACATTCATAACGACGATCTGGTGGCGAAATACCTCTGCCCGTACCGAATGGTGATCTGCGCGGCCCCGGCGTATCTGGCGCGTTACGGCACGCCGCGAACGCCTGCCGATCTGGCGGATCATCTCTGCCTGTCACACACGGTGTGGACCGCACGTAACGAATGGCGGCTGCCGGGGGGTGAAGGCGAGATGCGCTGGAAGCGCGATGCCATTCTGCGCTGCAACGATGGCTATGGGCTACGGATGGCGGCGAGAGCGGGGGCGGGATTATTACTGCAACCCGAAGTGCTGGTGGCAGAAGAGCTGGCGAGCGGCAGGCTGGTGCAGGTGCTGGAGAACTACACGCCTGCGCCACGACCGGTACATTTGCTGTGGCGCCAGGATTTACGTCCGCTACCCAAGCTCACGCAATTTGTCGCGCATATTCTGCAGGGCGCGGAATATTTCGGCCATGCAGTTGAAGAAAAGTAATTATCAAAGCCGCAGACTTATGCTACTAAGATTAGGCACATTATAAAAAAGAAGGTAAGCAAAGAATGTCTGTGAATAAACTCGCCAGCAGCGCACAGGGCCTGCAATCATCTGCCATCCGTGAATTATTAAAACATAGCAAAATGGCCGGGGTGATTTCGCTGGGTGGCGGTATTCCTAACCCTGCACTGTTCGATCATGAAGGCCTGAAAATTGCCGCTGATGCCGTATTATCACAGCATTTTGGTGAAGCTTTTCAGTACGGTCTGACCGAAGGCATCCCGGGGCTGCGTGAAGAAATTAAGCTCATCTGTGAAGGCCGCGGGATCTCCTGCAAGGCCGATGACGTGGTCATTACGTCCGGTTCGCAACAATCTCTCGACGTGCTGGCGCGGGCGTTAATTAACCCGGGCGATACCGTCGTCGTCGAACGTCCAACGTATCTCGCGGCACTGCAGGTATTTGGTCTGGCACAGGCCAACTTTGAATCCGTGGGCACCGATGGCGACGGAATGAAAGTGGATGAACTTGAAGCACTGGTGGCGAATAAAACCATCAAGGCGGTTTATATTGTTCCGACATTTGGTAACCCGGGTGGGGTAACGCTTTCTGAAGTGCGTCGTAAACAGCTGGTGGAATTATCGAAGCGCTATGACTTCGTTATTATCGAAGACGATCCGTACAGCGAAATTAATTATACCGATGAAGTGTTCCGCCCGTTAATTGCCCATGCCAAAGATATCGGCAATGAAGAGAACGTCGTCTATACCTCGACCTTCTCCAAAATCCTCGCGCCGGGCACTCGTGTGGGCTGGGTGCTGGTACCGGAGTGGCTGAAACGCGCGGTGGTTAATCTCAAGCAAACCACCGATCTGCACACCAGCACGCTGTCACAGCTGATGACCTACGAGTACCTGAAAACCGGTCGTCTGGCCGATCAGATTAAAATGATCCGTGAAGCCTACCGCCAGAAATACCAGACCTTTGCAAATGAACTGGAGGCGGAACTGGGTGAGGTCATGACGTTCCATAAGCCGAAGGGCGGAATGTTCCTGTGGGCCAAAATGAACAATGGCATTAACACCACGCGCTGGCTGGAAAAAACGTTAAGCAACGGTGTGGTTTTTGTGCCGGGTGAGTTCTTCTATTGCAATGAGCCAGACCATACGACGCTCCGCATGTCGTTTGTCACGCCAACCGATGAAGAGCTGAAAGAGGCGGTTCGTCGCCTGAAAAAATCGCTGTAACAGACCTGCGCATAATGGCCCCTGTGCTGTTATGCGCATTACTTGTGCAGTGCGGCCAGCGCCGCAAGCGTTCATGGTGAATCCCATGTTTGAATTTCTGATCGGTATCCTCACGCACACCCCCGTCTGGGTGTGGGTTCTGTTTATCTTTCTCATCTCCCGCGGCCTCAACGCCCGTAAGCCTGCCACCGTTACGCTGGAAAGGCTGGCCATCATTCCTGCCATCTTTCTTATCTGGGATATCTACGATCTGGTGGTCTATCGCGATCTTACTCTCGCGACGGTGGCCCTTTGGGTTGCGGGGATTGTGGCGGGCGCGGCGCTGGGGTATGTGCTGATTAAGCAGACGGTCATCACCCGCACCGACGCGCCGCGTACCCTTTATCGCCAGCCTGACAACACGGCACTGCCGTTTATGATGCTGGCATTTGGGGTGAAATACGTGCTGGGGGTGATGAACGCCCTCTCTCCCCAGACGTTGCAACAGCCCGCCATGAGCGCGCTGGCGATAGTCTCCGGCGGGGTATTTGCCGGAGTGTTTATCGGGAAGTTTACGCGCTATGTAGGGGTATATCTCAGCGGCGCACCGCAACCGGCTGACTAACGTTAGCGCGTTGCATGGGCCAGCGTGCGAGCAGAAGCTTCACCGTTGGCTACTCGCGTGACTTCGTGGATCCGGCAGATTTTTCCTGCACATAGCGTGGCAAACATATAAACCTCTATTTCAGCCTGATGGCCTTCGGGATACGTGACGGTCACGATATGCCGGTCAGCCAGCAGTGTGTCATGACACCCTATCTGTTCCACGCGGAAGGCGATATCGCGGATCTGCGAACGCACGTGCTCCAGGTGCTGAATAAATCCAGAATAATCAAGAGAGTGACCGTCCGTGATCTGCTGATACGCTGGCGAAAAAACGTCTTTCGGATCAATCTCGCCTTTAAACAGGCCGGTCAGTAAACGGGACATTTCCTCACGCAAAATAGCATTGTCAGACTGGGTAATCAGGCGGGTGATGATGTTCATGGTGACTCCTCGTTGCGTTGAGTCGCCATTATCCTTGACAGACAGAGACGTAGTTTCTGTAATAAGCCAATGAATACCGATTTTCGGCCAAATAACGTGGTCAGCTTCGAGACACTTTTGCATCCAGGTGGATACCATACGCCGTGGCACAGCCATCGGGCCGGTCAGCTCTGGCGGATTACGACGGGTCTGCTGGTTGTCGAAACAGCGTCTGGGCGTTCGGTTGTACCGGCGCAACATATCGGCTGGATCCCGCCCGGTCAGGAGCATGCTGCCTTTTCCGGGAGTGCGATTGAGGGTCGTGCGATCTATCTGGATCCCGCATGGTGTGAAGCGCTGCCCGGTGAAACGACGCTTTTCGAACCCGACGAGCTCACCAGCGCGCTGTTTTCACGCTTAAACGCTGAAGGAAGCGGGTACGATCCGCGAAAGCTCACCCTGCTGCTGGATGAACTGGCGCGGGGCCGTCAGGTGCGCTATCTGCTGCCCATGCCAGCCGATCCCCGATTAAAGAAGGTAGCCAGCCATCTGATGCTACGTGTGGACGACAACCAGACGGTTGAGCACTATGCCTCCCTTGCGGGAATGAGCGTGCGGACATTCCACCGTCGGTTTAGCGCGGAAACGGGAATGAACGTTGTTAACTGGCGGCAACTTGCCCGCGTCATGCGGGCAATGGAGTGGCTGGCAGCAGGTAAACCGGTTGGCTGGATCGCGCTGTCGTGCGGCTACAACAGTATCAGCGCGTTTATTGAGGTTTTCAGGGCCTTTACCGGCAAAACGCCCGGGCAGTGGGCGCTTAAAGAAGCCCCTTCTGTGCAAAGGTAATGCGCGTGGCTTCGTTCAGATCCAGTGCTTTGATCGCTTCCGGGCGAACCCAGGCAACCTCCTGAAACTCGTCGTTAAACGTCACCTGCCGATTTGCGCTGATGCAGTCGAAAATCAGGTAAATCATATAAATCTCTTCCGTGGTGCCATCGGCATAGGTTTTCACCCGAATGTCGTCGCGAAACGCCCAGGGTTTGACCTCCGTGATCTCCAGCGCGTCGCCCAGCTCTTCGCGAATTTCACGGCGCAGCGCCTGCTCCATGGTTTCTCCCGGCTCCATCCCGCCGCCCGATAACGCCCACTGGCCGGGAAATACGCCGCGGTCATCGGCCATTTTGCACAGCAGATACGCCCCGTCGTTCTGAATGATGGGGCAGACAATAGTTCGTTGACGCATGGTTTCTTCCTGAAAAATGAGTTTGGGCTATTTTAACAGAAGGCGGAAAGGGAAAAGGTAAACGAGGTCAGACTTTCGCCGCTGGGTTAAGCGGTATTGTTGCGGGTTACGGATGCCATGACTCCGGCCCTCTTCCACGGGCAGAGGGCCGGACAAACAAACCGCCAGTGATTAGCGCTCTCGCAGCGCCTCTTTCGCCCGGTTGAACGGCTTGATCATGTAATCCAGTACCGTTTTCTCACCGGTTTTAATGTCCACCGTCGCAATCATCCCCGGCACGATTGAGAAGTGCCTGCCTGCTTTATTCACCAGGTAATCCTGGCTGGTGCGGATAAATACCCGGTAATAGAACACTTCCGGCTTGGCTTCGTCCTGAATAGTGTCCGGCGAAATGGTTTCAACCACGCCGTGCAGTCCGCCATAAATGGCGTAATCGTAGGCGGTGATTTTTACCAGCGCTTCCTGATTCGGGTGGATAAAGGCGATATCGCGCGGGGAGAGGCGGGTTTCGATCAGCAGGTGATCGTCCACCGGCACAATCTCCATCAGCTCGCCGTTAGGCGGGATGACGCCACCGATGGTGGTGACTTTGATGTTTTTCACGATCCCGCGCACCGGAGATTTCACCGTTAAGCGGGTCACTGAATCCTCGCGGCCTTTGAGGATCGCCGAGACCATATCCACTTCAGCGTTGGCCTTGGATAACGCCTCGCGGGCCTGAACATAGTACTGAGATCGCACGTCGGTGAGTTTCAGCTCCAGATCGCTTTTCTGCCGCTGCAGGCGCAGTACCTCCACGTGGCTGGCGGCGCCGGTTTTCACCAGACGCTGAGTGATCGCCAGCTCCTTATTCGCAAGATCCAATGCCGCACGCAGCTCCCGCTGGGTATCTTCCAGCTGCGCACGGCGTGAGTTATAGAGCCGGGTTTCGGCGGCGGTCAGATCGGTCCACTTCGCCAGCGAAGGGGGAAATTTCAGCGGCAGATCGTTTACCTCGGCGTACAGTCGCACGCTGGAGGCCAGCGAGGCACGGTAGCGCGCCGCGCTTTCACCAACGTTAGATTCTGAACGCGTGGGATCGAGTCGCGCCAGCACTTGTCCGGCCTGCACCTGGTCACCCTCATGGACGTTCAGCTCGGTAAGGATCCCCCCGTCGAGCGACTGTAAAACCTGCTCGCGCGAACTGGGGATCACTTTGCCCGTGCCGGTTGAGACTTCATCCAGCACGCCAAACCACGCCCAGACGCCGAGTACCACGAACATCAGTAAAGAGAAGATAACAATCCGC
Source organism: Enterobacter cloacae complex sp. 394I7 (assembly GCF_057320345.1). NCBI lineage: Bacteria > Pseudomonadati > Pseudomonadota > Gammaproteobacteria > Enterobacterales > Enterobacteriaceae > Enterobacter > Enterobacter cloacae complex sp. 394I7. Next base: position 470,037 of record NZ_JBXWCR010000002.1, read on the forward strand.
CGCGCACCGGTGTAGCCGCTTTCGGAGTCGAGCGCATTGTCCAGGTCGTCCATTGCGGCGACGTCACGCTGACTGATTTTCATTTTTCCACTCCCGTCCGGTTGCTGCCTGCTGCTGCTGTTGTTGCATGCGGCTGTTGTTCAGCGCCTGCGCTTTCGGCGCGTCCATCACCAGCATTCCCTCTTTGAGCACCACGACCCGCTCCACCAGTTCCAGCACCGGCACGCGATGCGTGGCGACAATCAGGGTGCGGTTGCCAAGCCAGGCGCTCAGACGCTGGATAAATTCCCGCTCGGTGTGCTCATCGAGCGACGCAGTCGGTTCATCCATCAGCACAATATTGGGGTCGCGAAGCAGCATGCGCGCCAGCAGAATGGATTGCCGCTGGCCGCCGGATAACCCCACGCCGTTCTCCATAATCGGGTAGTCCAGACCCTTCGGCAGTTTCTGCACAAAGCCCGCAGCGCCGGTTAACTCCAGCACCTCGAAAATCTCCTCATCGGTGGCGCGCGGCATGCCGAGGGTGATGTTTTCGCGCAGGGTGCCATAAAAGAGCCGGGCGTTCTGGGTCATAAAGCCGACGTTACGCCGGACATCGGCGACATCGAGGTGCGGGAGGCTGAAGTTATCGAGTCGCAATTCACCGCCGGCGAGATCCATTCCACCCGCCATCGCCTGCAGCAGGGTCGATTTTCCGGCGCCGTTACGCCCGAGGATCGCCACTTTTTCGCCTGGCTTAATCTCCAGACGGTTAATGCGCAGGGCCATGCGCGGATCTTCCGGGTGATAGCGGAACTGCGCCTGCTCGAAAAGATAGTGACCGCGCAGTACGTCCTGGCGGATCGGCGTCTCCTCACGCTGGTTTTCTGTGGGGAGCTGCATGATGCTGTCCAGTCCCTCTTTCGCCGCTTTGACCTGCTGCCAGCGCGCCAGCACGCCGCACAGGGTGGCCATCGGAGCGATCATGCGTGAGGCCAGCATTGAGGCGGCGACCACCGAACCGGTCGTCAGCGTGCCGTCGATCACCATCGGCGCACCGACCACGATCACCCCGGCATAGACCAGGCTCTGAATCGTCATTCCCCAGCTGATCAGGTTCTGGGTCAGTTCACGGGTGCGCAGGCCAGATTCAGCGGTGATCTGGATGTAGCTGTTCCACTGCTGCAAAAAGCGGTTTTCCGCCTGCATCAGCTTTATGTCCTCCAGCCCCTGCACGCTCTCCACCAGCACGGCGTTGCGCAGGGTGGATTCATGCGCCGACTGCTTCGCGAGCTCTGCCAGCTTTTTCTGCAGCAGCAGACCGGGCAGGACCATGATCACTGCGGCGACCGGTGCGATCCACGCCAGTTGGGGAGCGATGATTGCCAGCACCACCACAAACAGGAAAAAGAAGGGCAGATCGACAATTGTGGAGATGGTGGAGGAGGTGACCATCTCGCGGATCTGCTCCAGCTCGCGTAGCTGGGAGATAAAGCTGCCGGTCGAGCGAGGGATAGCGCTGTTGCGCAGCCGCAGGGCGTGACCGAAGACCCGATCCGATACGCGCAGATCGGAGCGTTTGCCCAGCAGATCCATAATGTGCCCGCGTGCCACGCGCAGCACAAAGCCAAACAGGGTGGCGATCAGCACGCCGATGGTCAGGACATACAGCGTCGGGTAGGACTGCGCGGGGATCACCCGGTCATACACCTGCATGGAAAAGACAATCCCCGACAGGGACAGGACGTTAATGAACAGCGCGGCGAGCATTACCCAGCTGTAGGGGCGCAAGTCGCGCATTACCAGCCGGTAAAGCCAGTCCGGACGGTATTTCGAAATATAGGCATCCACGCGGCTGTCTTTCAGCGCGGCCAGTGGACGCAGGGCAATGACGTGGCGGATGGCGGGCAGCATGGCGGTCATCGAAAGCCGGTTGGTGTAGGTCCGATCGTCGAAAAAGCTGACCTCCAGCGTATCGTCGCCATCGAAATGTTCGATCACGCCGATCCTGCCGTCGTTCATTGCCGCCACGACCGGCAGACGCCAGCTGTTGATCGCCTGCTGATCCGCCGTCAGCAGCTGAAACGACAGCCCTGCTTCACGGGCCAGCTGAGTCAGTGCAGGCACCATCGGTTTGCCTTTTAGCCACGGCGCGCCCGCGAGCAGCGCACCAGGGGAGCAGGCAACGCGGTAGCGCGTGGCGACAAAACCAAAGGCCTGCGCCCACTGCGCCAGGGCCTCATCCGTCATGGTCTCACCTTGCGGGATATCGCGTTGCTTCATGGCTGGATCTCCACGGTCTGGATGGTGCGGTTATCAAGATCGAACGCGTGACGCAATTGCCCGGTGTTATAGAGGCAGTTGAGCTGCAGCTGGTGCAACTGTCCGAGGGTCTGCTGCTGGGTAAAACGCGCCTGATAGACCTCCTGCTCGGCATTAAGCACATCGAGCAGCGGGCGCGAACCCAGATCGAGATATTGCTGCTGATAGAGTTCACGGGTGCGGGCGCTGAGCGCCTCCTGACGGCCCTGAATCTGCAGCGTGCTCAGCAGGCTTAATACCTGGCTGCGCGACTCCAGCAGCTTCTGGCGTACCTCGAGGCGGGTACGCTGAATGGTGGACTGTGCGGCTTCTACCGCGTGGCCTGCGGCGTTACGCCGGGCGGTGAGGCCGCCGCCCTGATAGAGCGGCATCTGCACTTTCACCCATGCAGAGTATTGGGTGCGATCCCGCGTTTCGTTACCCGCATAGCGTTCGTTCAGGTAGTGGCGCACCTCCGGCTCCAGCGAGACGGTCGGTGTCATCTGGGCGTCGGCGTAGTCGAGATTGGCCTGGGCAACGTTAGCCTGCGCCCAGGCGGCTAATACTGCCGGGACCAGGCGATCGTCCGGCTCGGCAATGTCGCAGCTGCGGGCCAGCTTTTGTGGAAAATCGTTGCTGATCGTGTTGAGAGTGTTCCAGCCAAGGAAGCTCATCAACGTGGCACGGGCGCTGTCGAGGCTGGCCTGGTACTGCATCAGCTGGGCGCGTGCGCCTTCGATACGTGCATCGGTCTGCACCACGTCAGAGAGTGAGGTGGCGCCTTCGTCATTACGCTGGCGGGTGAGGGTACCAATCGAAGAGAGCGCCTCAAGCTGCTCTTTGGCGGTGTCGACCATTTGCTGCCAGGTTTGCACCTGCACCATCGCGATGGCGGTATCGTGAGCGATGGTGTCGATGCTGACCAGCACGTTGGCCTGCTGCTGGGCGACGCCGGCACTTTCTGCACGCACCTGGCTTGCCACCTTGCCAAAGTCGTACAGCATTTGTGAGAGGGAGAGTACCAGCGACGGGGTGAAGCCATTATCGTCGCCGTCGTGGGTATAACCGTTATCCATGCCGGCATTAATTTGCGGATAGTATTTCGATTTGGCGACATCCACCTCTTCGCTTTGTTGGTAGAGTTTCCCCACGGCTTCACTGATGGCCGGGTGCCAGGTGACGGCGCGGTTGACGGCTTCGCCAAGCTGCAGCGTGCCGGGGGCAGCCTTGCTGACGACAGGCGCCACGCGGCCATTCAGAGAGGGGAGTTCCTGCGTTTCACGGAGTTGTCCGGTATTGATCATCGCCGCCGGCGTCGCGGAGATGGCGGGCACAGATATCAGGCAGCACGAGAGCCACCAGTAAGGCATCTTCATTCCCATGTCTTATCCCTAATAAAAATGTACTGCTTTATTGTTTATGCCCGGGCGCTGTGCGCCCGGGTCATTTGTGCAGGTGCTATCAGGTAACGATGTGTTGCTGGTTCACTAACTCGTCGTAGGTGGTCTGGACGTTATCCAGCGTCACGAGCGTCGTATTAGTGTAGGTGCTCCCTGAACCATCACGGTCGATGGAGATCACGGTATTGCCATTACTATTAGTAACATGCAGATAATTACCGAGCGTTGAGCTGCTCCCGTTCCAGCCCACCAGCAGATCGCCGATATCGATTTTGTCCCCCTGCGTGAGCGAGAAGTTGGTCCAGTGATCGCCGGCAGTGCTGCTGACGTTGCCCGCGGTGGCGTTGCCTGCGGTGGCGTTCAGCACCTGGTAAATCAGGGTGTCGCCGTAGGCGGTGCCGGTAATGACGTCGTTATGTTCCGAGCTGATGAACTGCGGCGCCATATTGATGGTCAGCGTGGCACTGTCTGTTTTCCCGTCGGCATCTGTCAGGGTGTAGTTGAAGGTCTCCTTCGAGGTGATGGTTGAGAGCGACACCCCGGTGTTGAGGGTGTAGGTGTAGTGGCCGTCCGCAGCAATTGCCAGCGTGCCGTAATGGCCGACGACGTTGACCGTTGCGCTGCCGGTGTACGGATCCAGCGTGGTGGTCACGCCGTTGTAGCCGGTCACGCTGAGGCGGGTATCCACTGAGTGCAACTGATCCATCGCCCCGGCAGAGTCGGTGCCATCGAAGATGTTGCCGTCAACGGTGTGGCCGCTGGTAGAGTCGAACTGGGTCAGCGAGTAGGTGGTGCCGTTCACGCTTGGGGTAATGGTAATGTTCCCCACGCTGAGCCCCGGTACACTACCGGTATAGCTCAGCGTATAGGTTCCGGCATTCAGGTCCAGCCCGGAGAGCGCGATGTCGATATTGCCACCCAACAGCGAACCGCCGCTGAAGGAGCCGCTGCGAACAACATTCGAACCGTCACTGATTGACCAGTTCACCGTCAGGCCGCCCAATGCCAGCAGCGATGCCACGTTAAAGTGCAGCGACACGTTATGCAGCGCGGTGTTCGGATCCACCACGAAGGTTCCACTCCCGCTGCCCTGGGTTGATGACAGCAGCGCGGTTGTCCAGCTGGCCGTCCCGACGGTGGTATCCGAGTAGGTCGTCGTGTGATGTACCGAGGTGACGTCCATCGCGGTACTGACATCGTTGACCGCATCCATCGCCCGCGCGGTTGGGGTGATGTTGAGCGATGCCGTATCCTTCGCCCCGTTTGGTCCGGTGATGGTATAGACAAACGTATCCGGCGTACTGATCGCGTCAGCACCCACACCGGCTTTCAGGGTGTAGGTGTACTGTCCGGACGCATTGATGCTCAGCGTGCCGTATTCCCCCTGGATGTCGGTCAGGCCGCTGCTGTTCACCGCCACGCCGTTCACTTCTGATACCACCGCGCCGGTTGCGACATCGTTATCCAGCACATCTCCGGTGGTGGTCTCGCCCACGCTCGACACGCTGTAGACATGATCTTCCAGCACGTTCAGCGTGTAGGCGGTCAGGGCGGTGATCCCTGCAGCCGTATTCAGCAGGAAGAGGTACTCCCCGGCAGGCAGGTTCAGCGTCAGCTGAGACGAGGTACCGCCCAGCAACGGCGCACGCAGCCAGCCCGGTTCGACGCGCATCTGCTCGAAGGTCTGCGTCGCGTTATTGAACTTGTAGACATACAGGTCGAATACCGACGCCAGCGCCACACCGCCCACGGAAGCCTGAATGGTCATGGTGCGGGTGGTACCTTCCTCCACGTTATAGATGATCGGATTGCTCAGATCGTCCAGCAGGTTCAGCCCCAGCGTGTTGCCGAGATTGATCCCCACCACGGTAAAGCCGCCCTGCGACGAGGTGCCGTTATTGATTTCATGGACCGAGGTGTCAAAGGTCAGCGAGGCCGTGTCATCCACCGCCACAATACCGTTAGCGGTAGTACCGGCACCCAGCGACAGTACCAGGTTCGCCGACGCGCTGACGCCGTTATGGGTGATGGTGTAGGTGAAGCTCTCTGTCCGGCCTACGACCGAGGCGCTGGTGTCGGTCAGGTTGTAGGTGTAGCTGCCATCGCGGTTAATGGTCAGCGTACCGTACTGGCCCTGAACAACCGTGCCGTCGGCATTCACGCTGGTGGTGACACCCAGTGCGTTGGTGACAGCAGAGACAGTAGTGCCTGCCGGGGCGTTGTCGCTGCCCGCGGTCGGGTCGGCGTCGAGAATTACGTTACCGTTCAGGCTGGTGTCGCCCGTCACGGTACCGGCGCTGGTTTCTTTCACCGCCACATCGAGGCTGGTGTAGGAGCCGGTCGCCAGCAGGTTAGTGTTATAGCTCAGCACCCGGTAGTCGCCGTTCGCCAGCCCGGTCAGGTTCAGCGATACGCCGGTAGCCCCGAGGGTCAGCAGATCGGCAAACTGGGGTTGTCCGGTATCCACCACGGTAGTCCAGGTACCGTTGACGCTGTCCCAGCGCTGTACCACCAGCTCAAGGGTATTGAGCAGGGAGAGCACCGCACCCGTGGCATTGGCGTTCACCACAATATCCGCATTGCCGCCGCTGCCCACCGTGAAGTCCACCTGGGCAGTATCATTACCCAGCAACGTGAGAACGTTGCCTACGGCACCCACCAGCAGGAAGCCATAATCACTGTACTGGCTGTTGGTGACGGTGGCCGTGGTGCTGATATCCAGCTCTTCGACGTTATTGCTGGCGGAGAGCGGGACGACCGGTGCGAGGGCTGAGCCTGGCTGCGACGTATTACCTGCGGCATCGGTGGCGGTGATCTGCAGCGTCTGACCTTCCGTCTGTTTATTGAGGAAGGTATAGCTGTAGGTGCCGTTGCTGCCCGCGATTGTGGTCACCGTGCTGCCATCGCCAAGACGGATAGAGACGGTGCTGCCTGCCTCCGCGTTACCGGTCAATACGCTACCGTCAGCGTTAAAGGTTCCGGTTGGGGCCGTTGGTGCCGTCAGATCGACAATCACGCTGGTGGCGGAAGAGACCGGGCTGGTGCCCGAACTGTTCGTCGCCGTGGCGGTAAAGGCGTGAGAGCCTTCGCTTAACGCCGGGGTGGTGAAGGTCCAGTTGCCTGAACTATCTGCCACTGCCGTTCCCATTGACACGCCGTTGTTATACAGCGTGACGGTGGTGCCTGGCAGGGCCGTACCACTCAGGGTTGGCGTGGTGTCGTCAGTGGTTTTACCGTTGGTCAGGTTACCGGTGACGGTGCCGACGTTATCGTTAATGGTGGTGATAAGCGGTGCGTTCGGCACCGGCGTTGCAGGGGCAATCACCGACGTGCTGACACCGGCGTTACCCGCCTTATCGGTGGCATAGACCAGCAGTGATTCACCGTTGGTTTGGGCCGGCGTGATTGTCGCGTTAAAGTTTCCGCTGCCGTCAGCCGTCGCGGTACCGAGCACTGTTCCGGTACTGGTGGTGATGGTAACGGTGCTACCCGCTTCGGCGGTTCCGGTGACGTGTGTACCGTTGGTGATCACGGCAAGGCTTGCCGGCACGTTCGGTGCAGTCAGATCCACGGTAATGGTGGTGGTGGCCGATGGCGTACTGGTGTTGCCCGCGGCATCGGTGGCGGTGGCGGTGAAGTTATGCGTGCCTTCCGTCAGTGTGGTGGTGGTTTGCGGTAGCGTCCAGTTGCCGTTCGCATCGGCGGTGACCGTGCCGACAAGCGTCGTGCCGTCATAGATGCGCACCGTCGCGTTGGCTTCGGCGGTCCCGTTCAGCGCTGGACGCGCGTCATTGGTCGGGTTATTGCCGGTTACCGGTCCGGTGATGCTGCCGACATCATCGACAACCGCACTGATGACCGGCGCAGCTGGCGCGGCGGCATCCACGTTGATCACATAGGCGGTGGTCGGGGCGCTGGTATTGCCCGCGGCATCGGTGGCGGTAAAGGTCAGGCTGTGTGACCCGTTGCTCAGCGCCGGAGAAGGGGTAAAGCTCCATGCCCCGCCGGTCGCGACCGCGCTACCAATCTGGACGCCGTTATCGAAAATTTTCACCGTGGCGCCCGCTTCCGCCGTACCCGTGAGGGTAGGCTGCGCGTCGTTAGTCAATCCGCCATTGGCAATCGGCGTAGCCGCATTGCCCACATCATCCACAATGCTGCTCAGCACCGGCAGGGCTGGTGGCGTCGTGTCGATAGTCAGGCTAAAGGCCGCTGACGAAACGCTGATATTACCCGCTGCATCCGTGGCCTGCGCGGTGAAGCTATGCGCGCCCGTGGCTAAGGTGGTCGTGAGCAAGATACTCCAGTTGCCACTGGCATCCGCGGTGCCCGTTCCGACAAGCGTTGTGCCTTCGTAGATATTCACAGTCGCAAACGGCTCACTGGTCCCGACAAGCCGTGGCACGGTGTCGTCGGTCGTCTGTCCTGAACTGAGCGGGCCGGTGATGCTGCCCACATCGTCAACGGCCTGGCTGATAACCGGCGCATTAGGGGCACTGGTATCAACAACCAGCGTAAAGCCAGGCGACGCCGGGCTGACGTTCCCCGCCGCGTCGGTCGCGGTCGCGGTCCAGGTATGGCTGCCATTGCTCAGCGCTGATGACGGCGTAAAGCTCCATGCTCCGGTGCCATCCGCCAGCGCGGTGCCGACCGGCTGTCCGTTCTCATAGATGGTCACCGTGGCGTTGGCTGCCGCGGTGCCCGTCAACGTTGGCGTGGTGTCGTCGGTACTTTGCCCGGAAGTCAGCGGCGTCTGTACGCTGCCTGCGTTGTCTCCCGCGGTCGTGATGGCCGGTGCCGCCGGTGGTGCCGTATCCACTGTCAGGTTAAACGGTGCCGTCGTGCTGCCGGTGTTGCCAGCCGCATCGGTGGCATTGAAGGTGATGGCATGAGGCCCGTCACTCAGGGCGGTGTCAGGCGTGTAGGTCCAGTTCCCCTGGGCATTAACCACCGCGGTGCCAATCTCGTTGCCATCCACAATGATATGCACTGTGGCACCCACTTCGCCCGTACCGTTGAAGGTCGGACGCGCGTCGTTGGTGCTGTTGCCGGTAGTGAGCGTACCGGTGACCGGGCCGACGTCGTCAATCACACTGCTGACCAGTGGCGCAGCAGGACCTGTTGCATCCACGGTAAAGGCAAAGACCGACGAGTTTGCTGACGCATTGCCTGTCGCATCGGTGGCGTAGGCGCGAAGGAGATAGTTGCCGTCGCCCAGCGGCGTGCTCGGGGTAAAGGTCCAGTTACCACTTCCGTCGACGGTCGCAAGGCCAATTTGCGTACCGTTATTCATGATATGGATTGTACTGCCCGGTTGTCCGGTGCCGCCGATCGTCGGGGTGGTGTCGTTGGTGACTTGCCCGCTGGTGAGGTTGCCGGTCACGCCGCCAGGGGCATTGTCGTTAACCGTATCCAGCGTTGGAACCGTTGGCGCCGTCAGGTCAACCACGACGTTCCAGCCGTTAGATACCTGGCTGACGTTGCCCTGTGGGTCGGTGGCGGTAACGGTGAAGGCGTGGGGCCCTTCACCGAGCGCGGTGTCAGGGGTGAACGTCCAGGCACCGGTGCCGTCAGCTGTGACCACGGCAATCTGGGTACCGCCGTCGAAAATTTTCACCACGCTGTTCGCTTCCGCCGTCCCCGAAAGGGTTGGCGTGGCGTCGTTGGTAGGGTCACCGCTGACTACCGTGGTGGCGGCGTTACCGACATTATCCGTTACGTTAGTGATCACCGGCGTGGTGGAAACCGTATCAACGACGATGGTGAAGCCTGTCGACAGACCACTTTCATTGCCCGCGGGATCGGTCTCGCGGATGGTCAGAACGTTATTGCCCTCCGCCAGCGCAGGCGGTGTGAAGACCCAGGTCCCCGTATTGCCGACCTCTGCGGTACCCAGCAGGGTTCCGTTGCTGTAAACGGAGATGATATCGCCCACCGTGCCGGAGCCGGTAAGGGTAGGCTGGTTGTCGTTGGTGGTCTGCCCGTTGGTGAGTTGACCAGTGCCAGGGCCGACATCATCAATCACTGAGCCAATGGTTGGCGTGTCCGGTGCGGTGAGGTCAACGGTGACGGTTGCAACCGGCGAGCGGCCGCTGGTCGAGAGCCCGACCGTCGCGGTCACTTCAAAGGTGTGCAGCCCTTCACCCAGCGCAATCAGTGGGGTATAGCTCCAGTTACCGTCCGCATCAGCAATCACGTTGATCAGCGGAACCGCGATGCCGTCCTGGTAGATGGTGATAATGCTGCCCGCTTCGGCCGTACCCACGAGTGTCGGGGTAATGTCGTTGGTGGTTTTGTCTTTCACGTCGCCGGTGACAGGCGTTTCATCATCGTTAATCGCCGTAATGATGGGCACATCCGGAAGATTCGGCAGCGTACCGGTGACGGTGTAGGATGCCTCAGGACTGAGGTTGCCCGCGGCATCGGTCGCGGTCACCGTCAGCACAGCGCCATCCGTTTGGGCTGGGCTGAGCGCGATGGAGAAGGTGCCACCGGTGGCTACGCCTGTACCGAGAACATTACCATTGTTATCGGTTACAGTGATGGTAGCCCCCGCTTCGGCGGTGCCGGTCAATGGAGTACCTTGAGCGGCTATGCCAGTAACCGCGGGAGCAGCCGGATCCAGAGTATCGACGTTAACGCTAAGCGGTGCAGAGCTACCGGACGTATTGCCAGCCGGATCGACCGCGGAGACGGTGAAGGTATGCGGGCCTTCCGTCAGCGTGCTGTCGGCGGTCCAGCTCCAGTTGCCGTCCGATTGTACCGTTACCGGCACTGTGGATGCTGTACCGTCTACGGAGACGATAACGGTGGTACCCGGTTCGCCGGTGCCCGTGAGGGTCGGCGTGCCGTCACGGGTATAAAGCACATTGCTTGTGGGCTGGCTGTCAGACACCGCGTTAATCAGCGGGATTTCTGGCGCAGTGGTATCAACGGTGACGGTGAAGACCGGGCTGAGGCCGCTGACGTTACCCGCAGCATCGACTGCCGCAACGGTGATGTTGAGTGGGCCATCAGTCTGGGTCGGAAGATCGAGAGACCACTCGCCATTGCTGCCGATTTCGACGCGTCCTAGTTCAACGCCATTGTTATAAACGATGACCGTTTCGCCCGCAGGGCCGGTACCGCCCACACCGGGGGTAGTATCCGTGGTAACACCACCGTCTGGCTTACCGCCAACGGCGCTAATGACAGGCGTATCAGGTGCCACGGTATCAACGGTAATAGTGATCCCCGGTGACGCCGCCGAAACGTTACCGGCTTCGTCGGTGGCGGTGGCGGTAAATTCGTGGCTTCCCTCATCAATGCTGGCGTCAGGGCGCCAGCTCCAGTTGCCGTTGCTGTCTACGGTGACGCGACCCACTTCGGTAGCAGGCTGACCATTAATGCTGTCATAAATAATAACCACATCGTTCGCTGTGCCGGTGCCGCTCAGGACCGGACGCGGATCGTTCGTGGTTTCCCCGTCGGCAACCGGTCCGGTTATCTGGCTGACGCTGTCCGTAATCACCGGTGCTGCTGGCGTAGCTGGCGGGTCGGTGTCAATGGTGATGGTCACCGGCTGGGACGGGGCGCTTTCGTTGCCCGCGCCGTCCTTGTTGGTGACGGTCAGGGTGATGTCGTAGGTACCGTTGGCCAGTGGGGTATCCGGTGTCCATGTCCAGTTACCGTTGCTGTCCACCTCGGCGTCACCAATTTTGTCGGTGCCGTTGTAGATAGTCACGGTATCGCCCGGATTGCCGGTGCCGCTCAGCGTCGGCGTGGTATCGCGGGTGGTCTCTCCCGGGTTCAGCGGGGTTTCTGTTGTGCCGCCGTCAGGGTTCACGGTGATCTCTGGCGTCTCCGGCGTGGCGGGTGCCACGGTATCGACCACCAGCACAAACGGGCTGGAGACGGTCGTATTCCCGGCGGTATCGGTCGCATGAACTGTCAGAGAGTGCGAGCCGTTGGTGAGCGGGGTGGTAGGGGTGAAGCTCCAGCCGCCGGTACCGTCGAGTGTGGCGGTACCGAGCAGGGTATTGCCATCATAAAGCGTAATAACCGTACCTGCCGGCGCGCTACCCTGCAGCAACGGTTGCGTGTCATCCGTGGTGTCGCCGCTGGTGAGCGGGCCCTGAACGTCACCGACGTCATCGGTTACGGTTGTGATGGTCGCCGCCGGTGGCGGGGTGATATCGACCGTAAAGGTGAAGCCGCCTGACGGCAGGCTGATGTTACCTGCCGCGTCGGTGGTGACGGCGGTCAGGGTATGCTCACCGTTACCAATCGGTGTGCCTGGCGTAAATGTCCACGCGCCGCCGCTACCGACCAGCGCGGTGCCGATATCAACACCGTCCAGACGAATGGTGACCGTTGAGCCCGGTTCTGCAGTGCCGTTGAGTGTCGGGGTTGGATCGTTCGTAATGGCACCTGCGGTGAGCGCACCTGTGCTTCCCTGAACATCGTCCACCACTTGCGAAATTACCGGTACTTCGGGTGCGGTACCGTCGACAGTGATACTCCAGGCATTTGATGGCCCGCTTGGGTTACCGGCGGCGTCAACTGCCGTTGCCGTCAGCACGTGGCCGCCATCAGCAAGCGGTGAGGATGGCGTGATGCTCCATACGCCAGATGCCGGAACGAGTACCGTGCCGATGACCGTGCCGCCGCTGGAGAGCGTGATGGTTGTGCCAGGCTCGCCCGTTCCGTTTATGGTTGGTGTCCGGTCATTAGTGAGCCCGTTCTGGGCGACAGGGCCCGTAGTGGCAGAGGCATCGTCGTCCACTGAAACGATAACCGGCGTTTGCGCGGCGGTAATATCCGGCGCAATGGCAGGGGTTGTTGGCCCGGTATTGCCGGCGGGATCGGTGGCATCTGCGGTCAGGGTTTCACCGTTGGCTTTTGGTGGGGTCAGCGTGACGGTGAAGCTGCCGTCGTCATTGGCTTTCGCCTCGCCAACCGTGACGCCATTTTCACGGATGGTCACGGTGCTGCCCGGCTCTGCGGTACCTGTCACTTTGGTACCGTCATCTGAGACAACAACGTTATCCGGAGCCAGTGGCGCCGTGGTATCTGGTGCATCGGCTGTAGCGGGCAGGCTGGCGTTACCGCTGCCGTCGGTTGCCACGACCGTCAGCACTTCACCGTTGGTCTGTGCAGGACTAATAACCGCCGTAAAGTTGCCATCGCTGTTGGCGGTGGTTTCACCGATGACCGCGCCGTTAGGATCTTTAATGGTGACGGTGCTGCCTGGCTCCGCCGTGCCGCTGACGCTCTGGCCGTTTTCTGCCACCTGAAGGTTGCCGGGGGCGACAGGAGGGGTTGTGTCCGTAGCCGTGACGGTCGCAGGTGTGCTCTGGTTACCTGCAGCATCAGACGCCACCACGGAGATCTGCTGGCCGTTAGTTTGCGCCGGCGTTAACGTGGCAACGAAGTTGCCGTTACCGTCCGTTGTCGTCCGGCCAATTATGGTGCCGTCGCTGCTGGTGATGACAATGCTGCTGTTTGGCTCGGCAGTGCCGGTAATCTGCGTGCCTGCCGGATTAAGCGTGATGTCGGGCGTTTCCGGCGGCGTGGTATCGACAATGAAGTTGATTGGCTGCGACAACCCACTCTGGTTCCCGGCAGCGTCGGTGACCTGCACCGTTATAGAGTGAGCCCCCTCCGAAAGCGGTTTGTCCGGTGTGATGCTCCAGGTGCCGTTGGGCTGAACTTTAACGGTCGCAATGGGCACGCCGTTATCAAAAATCGTAATTGCCCCACCGGGCTCTCCTCTCCCTGCAAGAACAGGTTTAGCGGCATCAGTGAACAGGCCAGAGGTAATTGCGCCTTTGATGGCACCCGTTTCATCGTTCAGCACGATGGCGGTTGGCGCAGTTGGTGCGGTGAGATCGACGGTAACGGTGAACACCGGGGAAGCCGGTCCGGTGTTACCGGCGGCGTCGGTTGCCCGGACGGTGAGCTGATGCGTGCTTTCGCTGAGATTGATCGAAGGGGTAAACGTCCAGGTGCCGTTGCTGGCAACGACAGCGGTGCCAATCGCGATCCCGCCATCATAAATGGTGACCGTAGATCCGGCTTCCGCGGTGCCGGTAAGCTGTGGTCGCTGATCGTTGGTGCTACCACCGTTACTGACCGAGCCGGTGACAGGATTGGTATCGTCTGACACGAGCGTGATGGCCGGCGCTGTGGGGGCGACGGTATCCACCACAAAGGTCACGGCGCCGGAGGCTGGGCTGGTGTTACCTGCCGCGTCGGTCGCGGTGGTGGTAATGGAATGGCTTCCGTTAGCGAGATTTGTACCCGGGGTAAAGGTCCAGTTTCCGCTGGCATCAACCTTGGTCGTGCCAATCGGCTGACCATTATCGTACAGGGTGACGGTACTGCCTGCTTCGCCGATGCCGCTGAAGGTGGGGCGGGCATCATCGGTACGCTGACCGTTAGTCAGCGGTCCGGTTTCTCCGCCAACGTCGTCATTCACTATTACGATATCGGGCGCATCGGGTGCGGTGGTATCCGGTGCTGTAACATGCCCGGCCTGGCTGGTATTGCCTGATGAGTCGGTTGCTGTGGCGGTAAGTTGCTCGCCATTCGTCAGCGGCGTGCCCAGAACAATGGTGAATTTGCCGTCGCTACCGGTTTTACCCGTGCCGACCAGATTGCCGTCCGCGTCTTTCAGCGTAATCGTACTGCCGGGTTCAGCAGTACCTGTGACAGTTTTACCATCTGAGGAGAAGTGAAGGTTGGAAGGCGCATTTGGCGGTGTGGTATCCGGATCGGAAGGATTGCCCGGCGTGCCGGGGTTCGTATTGTCATCATCATCGTCGCCACCCCCTCCGCCGCCGCTGCTTGCCGCGACAGCGATCCCGCCTGCGACAGCAAGACCACCGAGTACCCATGGCCAGATGGCTGCGCCACCGGTATCACCGCCTGAGGCCGCCAGTAATACGTCCGTGGAGGCGATAGATTCGTAGGTAGCAGCCCCGGTAGGATCTTCAATCCACCACAGCGCACCGTCACTCTCTTCCAGGACCAGCTGACTCACCCCCTCCGCGTCGGTGACGTAGAAATTCTTCAGGGTAATGACCTCGCCAGAGTGCAGCGTGACCACCAGATCGTTACCACTGCGGGCGAAGTGGGAGACATCGGCTCGCTCTACATGAAGCTCAACGATAGAGGAATGGCTCAGCGTAACCTGTGTGCCTTCCGTGGTAGTTTCCACGCCAGTAAGTTTCGATATAACAGAGATTTGGCTCATTTAGGTATTACTCCAGCAGAGTTGTCGTGAACGGCGTGCAAGATGCGCCATCTCTGCGGAAGGTAAAGCACGCCCCCGGCGGAGTTGCTGTTATTTACGCAGCACTCACCGTTATTTTTTTAGAGCGAACGATGCCCGCCATAATCCAGAGTGGCAACATCAGAGCGAATCTAATTACTCATGAGAGAGAATGTCGTTTATTTGTATTTTTGTGTTGTATAAAACCCTGTAATTAATAGAGGTATTGGTTTTGACGATATAAAAATGATATAGCCAGAAAAGTCTGAATGTGCAAATTAAGCATCTGTAAACACTGTATGAAGCGTTGAAGGGGGCATTAATTCATAGCTGGCTATTATAATTTTAAAAATATAACATGTTGTATTTATTGTTTTTTTATTTGTTTGTAAAATGCGGTGTTTTATCATTTGCCATGAATAAATATTTAGCAGGGGACTTTTTTTAGGATGGCGTTAAACGCTATTGTTTATGCCGGCTTAATGTGCGTTTAAGTTAGGGTAACGTTTTTGATATAACATATATTATGTTAGTAATTAATTAAAAATATATTCTTGTGCGGTGCCGGGATTCTGCTACTGAGAGAAAAATAATAACTAACAGGGAGTAAAGATAAAATATCCCGGTCAACATTTAATGGGGATACGACGTCAACATGATTCTGAGAAAAAAAGAGGGGCCCGGGAATGAATAAAATGCATCGCTCACGCGTTTACTGACGTCATTCCCATTTCACCCTGGAGCCTTTTATGAACACGACCTCTGTGCGTTTGATCCCGGTGCTGATTTTTTCCCTGTTGTCTCCTCTCGCGCTGGCGATGGGCGATAATAGTACCGAGAGTAAAACACCCGACTGTCCGTCCGGACAGGTGTATGACAGTGCAACTCAGAAATGTGTGCCCGATAAGAGCAGCAGCCTTAGCGATCAGGACAAAACCAACTATGCCTATCACCTTGCTAAAAAAGGCGAGTACCAGGCGGCGCTGAACCTTCTTGATTCGCTAAAAAATAACAACACGGCTGAAGCATGGAACTATCGCGGGTATGCCACCCGCAAACTGGGTCGTACGGATGAAGGTATCGGTTACTACCAGCGTGCGCTGGCTATCGCCCCGGATTATGCCAAAGCCCGTGAATACCTGGGCGAGGCGTGGATGGTCAAGGGACGGCCGGATCTGGCCAAAGAGCAACTGAAAGTGATTGCCGGTATTTGCGGCCAGTCCTGTGAAGAGTACCGTGACCTGCAGGCTGCCATTAACGGACATCCGGAATCCTGATTTTCTCGTGGAGGGAAAACACATCGCTACCCGTGAGGTTCGCCAACAGTTAGCCGCACACCTCTCACGTCTCTGGCGTTATGGGCTGGTGTTGTCGCGAAACAGGGATGTCGCCGAAGAGCTGGTTCAGTCCACCTGCGTCCGCGCGCTTGAAAAAAGCAGTCAGTACATGCCCGGTACGCGTATCGACAGGTGGCTGTTTGCGATATTGCACTCCATCTGGATCTCTGAGCTTCGGGCACGCCATGTTCGTCAGGGGCAGGGGTTTGTCGCCAGCGACGAGCTTCTGGCGCCGGATACCCGTGAACAGGATGAGACGCACCTGCATTACCTGAAGGTGATGCAGCGCGTCAACGCGCTCCCGGAAGCCCAGCGCAACACGGTTTTTTTGGTGTATGTCGAAGGCTTTACCTATCAGGAAGCCGCGAACACCCTGGCGGTGCCGATCGGTACCGTAATGAGCCGACTGGCGACGGCACGGGCAACGCTGGCAGCGTCTGCCGATGCCTTGCCCCCGGTTAAGGAGAAACGCTCTTGAACGCGCACCGTTTTACAGCGCCCTATAACGATGAGGCTATCGTGGCATGGATAGATGGCGAGATGTGTCATGCCGACGCGCAAAAATTTGAAGAAGAGTTGAGACGTGACGAGCGCCTCTCCGGGCGGACCGCCGAGTTAATGAAAAGCAATGCGGATTACCCCGGCGCGTTTGCCGCTATGCTGGATGATGCTCCTCTGGAGAAGATGCAGGCCCGGCTGGCGGAACTGCCCGATCCGAAGCCCGCTACCCCGGCTGGCGTAAGCCGGCGCGCACTCATTGCCGCGTCGGTCAGTTTCCTGGTGGTCGGTTCCGGCGTGGGATATGGGTTGCGACCCGCTTTCGCACCTTCTGATGAAAACGCCCATATTCGTGACCTCGAAGCGCAATACATGTCGCTTTACAGCGTCGAGACATTGCTGGATATGGACAGCGCGCCGCATGTTCTGCAGCGTGGGCTGGAACGGGCAGCGCAGGATATCGGCCTGCAACTTCAGGCGTCACAGCTTATCCTCCATGGAGCAGAGCTTAAAATGGTCCGCATGCTGCGCTATGAAACCACCTCTATCGCGCAAATAGCCTGGATAAATGCCGACTACGGCCCAATGGCGCTGTGTATCTCCCCGACAGAGCAGACAACGACAGCCGCTCAACAGGAACAGCGGCACGACATGAACCTGGTGTGGTGGCAGAAAGCGGGATATCAGTTTGTGTTGATCGGCCGCAACCCGCTCCCACAGTTGCGGGGCAGTGCAGAGCAGCTGCAAAGCCTGATTTCAGGATGACGGGATGCCGTTAGCCTGAATCGCAATGGTGATGGCAATCCTGTCATCAACGACCAGCGCAAATTTATCCATGCCGTAGGCCGCGCGCGAAATGGTCGTCGTCGCATCCAGCGTGAGGACCGGCGCGTGCGGATCTTTCACGACGGCGTCCAGAATGACCGGGCGGGCAATGTCGCGTACGATCAATGTTCCGAACACCCTGAACGTTCCTGAACCCTGAGCGACCACGCGTGAGCTGATAAATTCGATAACAGGATAACGTTCAGATTCAAAAAACATGTCGCTTTTCAGTTGCCAGGTGAGCAGGCTGTTTGAGGCAACCAGGGTAGCCACGGGAAGGGTGACATGAATATGGTCATCGATATCCTTATCCGGGTTAAGCGTTACGGAACCCGTGACGCCACTGAATCTGGCCCAGGAGAGGATCCCCCCGAAGGCGTGCCAGGATAACCGAATGGCGGTGTTTTCAGTATCAATGGTATAGCTCTGCGGGGCGGCCTGCGCCAGCGGACAGAGCAACACGAACAGAATAACCAGGCGTCGCAGCATCTCAGGATCTCTTTAGGGGTGGCAAGGCGTTAACGCGCAACCCCGGGGATCTATTCGGCTTTTAGGCGTCAGGACGTCTTAATAATATCCACCGAGATCTCGACGGCGGTTACCGGACCCCGGTTTTCCAGCCAGTGGACCGTGTTGTGATCTTCCGGCCAGCCGACACCGGGACCGTAATCAGTCGCAATACCGTGACGATGATCGGTGATGGTACCTTCAAGGATAAATACGGTGCCGGGTCTGTCGATATGATTATGCACCGGACCAAAGACCGCGCCAGGAGCGAGAGTGACCCTGCGCATGCGAAGCTGGCGCCCGGCCATGCCCGCTATTTCCGGACCCAGATCGACGACGGAGAGTAATTCAACGGTAACGCCCTGGGTTTCAGGTGCGGTGTGTTCGCTGTTCATGATGGAGTCCCCCTGAGACAAGTTTAGTCTGCAGGAAGCAGGGCAGGAGGGAATAAAAAAGGCCGCGTCTGCGGCCTTTCGAAGGGATTACTCAGTGACTTTCTTTTCCAGCTCGCTGGCACCTTCTTTGGTTTTATTCCAGCCTTTCTCAGCACCTTCTTTGGTGGCATCCCACCCTTTTTCGGTACCTTCTTTGGTTTTATGCCAGGCTTTCTGGGAATCTTCGCTGACCTTGCTGCCTAAGTTTTCGGTTTTACCCTCTGCAGCATGCTTCTGTTTCAGCTTCAGCTCTTCGCCTTTATTCTGCTCTTCGTGCAGTTTTTGCTTCGCGTCGTTGGCGTTTGCCTTCGCCGCAGCGACGGTATCGTCAGTTGCATGTGTGGTCGCAGCAAATACTGGGGAAGCCAGCAGAACGGCAGATAATGCGATAATTGTTTTTTTCATAATATCCTCATTTAACGTTATCGGTTATGAGCGTGATTCAGCATGGCACAGACGAAGCGGCGTGGCTTTAGGAAAAAACTGTAATGTTATTTTGGCGTTATACCGTGAAGCGTATTTAGTTACGCAGAGGAATTAATTACTTTCAGGTTGAATGCCGTGTACCAGGGGCGTGCATATCCCTATTACTGGTGGCTTTTGGCCATGAGTAAAGTTAATTAACTCACTGAGCTTCGCAAAATATATTTTGACTCTCGCCGCTTGTTGGGGAGAGTTCGCAGAACAGTTTCACGCTGTCGCTCCTGGAATAGCCTGAAAAAGGCCCGCCAAACCGTTGGGAGGTGTAAATATCGCGTTTTTGTCCCAGATGGTCGATTGTTGTCAGTGTCCAGCTACTCAGGCGATCTTGCGGTCCGACGGGTATAAAAACATGCCAGTCTCCCTGCGGTACGAAAGAAAAATACCCATTATTATCCGTTTGTGTCGTGGCAATGTGTCGGTCGAACTCCACTAACGAAACGGTTACCCGGGGCAGCGGTTTTCCTGCGTTATTCAATGTGCCCTCAATACGAGGGGAGGGATAATCATGGTAAACGCAGCCGCTGAGCAAAAACGTGAGAGCCACGATAGCCTGGCTTGCGATGCGGTTTGAGGATGCTGTCATGGGTGCAAATCCTTTTGCGTTCAGGTGTTTTTCGGTGGCGTGAATGCAGTATACGCGGGTGGCGTAATTCCGGAACTATAGATTCTGTTAAGGATGTTGATTTACTGAGTTTTTCCAGACTTATGCCTGGATAAATAAAGTGTGTGAATGGACGCGTGCAGAATGTAGCTTTACGAGCTACATAATAAGAGGTCTTGTCGTTGCCTTTACAATGTTAACGTACTGACGTTGCGCTTGGCAGAAAGTCGCATCAACGAACTTTCTCTGGCGCAGGAGTGGCTGAAATCGTCATGTATTTTTTCAGGCCAGCCTCTCGTTTTACACCTTGGGGTCTGAACCAAAAGGAAGCCTTAAGCGCGGGGAGTCGACGGTGTTGACTGTCCAGAGAAAATTACCAATGAATCTGAAATTGATACTATCTACTGTAACGGATAATACTTCAAAACTCCCCATCGAATACTCGTTACCCAAACGGACGATTTCTTTAACGCCATCCTTAACATCGATAAGAGCAATTGTCAGTGACTCCTCGAAAATAATGTCATCCGTTAAAAAAAGATATAGCGATGATCATTAACCTGAACAGCTGCTTCCAGTATTTGCCCTGTTACAATAATGTCTGTGCTATTGCCATTGATCACGACGTTAGACTGCGCCTGGGATACATCTGTCGCTTCCTGAACCTTTACCAGAGATATTGAATTAACCTGTTGCATAATCAATTCCACACACTCCCCATCTCCCATACTGCAAGAGCACCGCTGACAAAACCACCAATAAGTACACAAACAGGTGCATCTGGCCCACACATCAATCCCGCCATTACGCAGCCTGCGGCGTTTAGCGCTATTTGCCGCCCCGATTCTGAGATCTTATTCTCAGTGGTATAAATTTCGTAAACAGAAATTGCAATCGAGGGCACGACGAGCCCTTTTCCTAAACGCGAGAGCTGCATCAATTTCTCTGGATTAAGCTGGTTGCCCTCGGACAACGACAGACACAAAAAAGCCCGCAGGGCTTGCGCCGTGCGGGCTCTTAGGACTTCATCGGATGACTCTGGTAATCACCGAGCTGGCGTCCCTGTAATTAGCCATTCATTCCATTGATTTTTAATGTTATTTAAACTTTGAATTTTATGTTTGGTTCTAAAAAGGAACCATAAATCGTAATGGTATGGGTTATCACGATTAGCGGATTGGAGAATTGTATCAAAAGGAAACAAATTCTTCAGTTCAACTCCCTGCTAGTAGCTGAACTGCGCAAGCAGGATCTGCTTTTCACCGATTAGTGAATGCGGTAGTTTTTCAGCGAAACTGAATTCTATCCGTAGGGCAGTACCAGCATAGGTGGAGAATGGATTTTGAACAACTGGTCACCAGAGCACACAAAAGACATCAAGAGTTGGTTTAAGATTGATACATATCGCAAATTTGAAGACCTCTCATTGCTCCAGTTTTACCATGAGATATGGGCTCGTAACTTGTTCTTTAAGGAGTATCGGGAAGAGTTTGAGAGCAGAACTCTTATGGGTTACTTCTCAAAAATTTTCAGTGGCAATCCTTTTTTAATTGAAGAAGGGCAACTGGGATACATGACTCCTGCCAATAAACTTTTTCAGCCTCCCCATTTTTTTCTAACAACTCTTGATCGCCTTGCTGAAACGAGCATCATTGCTATGCAACGCGGAGGTTTTGTTTGGGATGGTGATGACAATTATTCAATAAACAGAGATCTTCGGGAAGAATCACTTTCAGATATTATGCCAGATCAGTTTTCACGAACAGTCATGTTCGAGATTGATTTGGCAAGTGGCACAGACGAAGAGATTGCAGAGTCGCTTAAAGCTGCATTACCGCAGTGGCGTAAAATCAAAGGTATCGAACCAGATCCTTTAGAATCAGTTCGCTTTGGGTATGGAACTATCAAGAAACTCATCAGTTATCGTGTGATACCTATGCTGGATATCCTGGTGTGGGCAGCCGTTAAAAAAATCCGTGTCTCTGACGACAGGTTATCCAGACTGCTATATACAGACGATGACGAAGAAAGCGAAATGAGGCAGTCTAGCCAAATCAAAGATACCGACAGGCCTTTGGCTCTTAAATCCTGCACAACTGACTTTATCCGACAATTCCATTACTTCATGAACAAAAATAGCCATTTGAAGCAAATGAAAGTCTCTGATGTAATGAAACTATCTGATTAGAATTACATTTATAACTATTTGTTTTAATTGTTAAAATTAACTAAAGGCATCATTGTGAATGGTGCTTTTTTTTGCGATTTTTACTTTAAACCGGGCATTTTGACACTTGCTATAAAAGGGGGGAATTTCAGCTACTCTCAAGTTCCCCTTTTCTGTACGGCACCAACTTCGAGAAAACCATCCTGCATAGCTACGAAGAACCTCCGCTTCAGGAGCTTCGCTCTTTTCTTTTCCCAACTGTTCGTATAGTGACTTCACCGCAACGACAAGGGATAACGAAATGAAAAATCAAGCAACCCGCCTAATACGATTACCAGAAGTTCTCGAACGAACTGGCTACGGAAAAGCCTGGATATATCGTCTGATCAACGATGGTAAGTTTCCTGCTCCTGTCAAAATTGGAAGTCGTGCAGTAGCTTTCGTTGAAAGTGAGATTGATACCTGGATTCAGTCTGTTATCGAAACAAGTCGAAATAATGTTGCTTAATTGAACATGGGAGCGATTTTATGAATATCGAAGAATTTGTAAGCGAAGAAAACCATATGTGCAATTTATGCGGAGATCTTTTTTACAAGATCTTTGACCAAGAAGTGATTTATGACTTACCTAATAACGAGTTTAATAAAGAAATCATTTACTGGCTCAGTCAGTACCTTGTAGGAAATCTGAGAGAACCTTTAGACTCGATCTCTGAGCTTAATGCTTGCAAACAGATATATGTTTACGAGACCTGGTTATCTCTAATTAAATGTCCTGATGAATTGAAACTCCTAGCGAAGCGGATAATTTTATATCTAATGGATTAAGATCTTTTTATGAAAATGTAAAGTTTGGCTGCATAATTTATCTTAAAACTTTACAGAGTAACTTACATTATTTTGGTTACCGTTTATTAGCAAGGCAGTGAGATAGTTTTCGAAGTATTAGGTGTACATAATAATAACTAGATCTACCAGATGATAATTTGACAAGAATAATCGTCTATCTCACTGTTTTAATTTAAATAAATATCTTAATCGATCCAAATAAATTTGTAAATCTACGAAATGCTTATTATTAATATATTGGAATTATACTTTTTGTAAAGTTTAGGAGGAAAATATGTGCAGTATTTGTGTGGATTCTTTTATGTTCGAAAATGGTGAGAGATATTGTCATGTTGTAAATAAAGATACTGGTGAGCCATTGTATTATCCAAACTTGTATATAACAACACAAGTCAGGAATCGGTCAGAGTCTATATCAACAATGAAGGTTATCGCTGGGAGCATTTCATTGTTATATCGATTCTTTATGAGAAAAAATATCAATATTGATGAAAGAATTCAGAAAAGGATATTTCTGGCTCCTCATGAAATTGAAGATTTGATCGAATTCACTTCATTCAATTTTCGAGATGGCGAGAATGATAATTTTAGAAGTTCAAATGTCAAAAAACCAACTAAGTACTTTCGGATAACAACCATAGCTAACTATCTGGAATGGCTGTGCAAAATACATCTTTCTCATACAGGACAGAAGGATACTCTCAAATATATTTTAGATTTCATTAACAACATAAAACGAAAGAAACCGAGAAATAATGATAAATATAATATGGATATAGAAAAAAGTTTAAATAATGAACAATTGGATTCTTTGTTTAGCATTCTTGCACCGGGTAGCAAATTAAATCCTTTTTCAGAAAAAGTGCAAAAAAGAAACAATCTAATATTTCTGCTATTACACTGCTTTGGCCTGAGAGCAGGTGAACTTTTGAATCTGCGAATTGGTGATATAGATTTTGCAGAATCGACAATTGCAATAAGAAGAAGAGCAAATGATAAAACAGATCCGCGAGTGTATCAGCCTTTAGTTAAAACTTGTGAGAGGAAATTAATTGCTGATAAAAAGCTCATGTTTGAAATTTCAGATTATATTCTGAATGATCGAAGAAACATAAAAAATTCTAACAAACATGATTTCCTGTTTATTACTTATAAGGAAGGAAAAACTCAAGGGCAACCTATTTCATTTTCTTCATATCACAAAGTGGTGAGTGTTGTTCGTCAATCCTCCTCACTTCTAGGGGGATTGACAGGTCACAAACTCAGACATACATGGAATTATGAGTTTTCGAAAGCAATAGACAAGAATCAGGACATATCCGATGAAAAAGAGCAACAAATCCGTTCTTATCTCATGGGATGGCGACCGGGTTCAGAAACTTCAATGATTTATAATCGCAGGCATATTTATGAGCTATCGAAAAAAACTGCACTTGAACAACAAGAGCAACTATTCAAAGGAGAATTTGATGAATAATTTAATTAAAAATAAATCTGATAAAATGTCTTTGCATGAACATAAAATCATCAGTTCAATTGAAAATAACGGAATCAATCTTACAAACTTAATATATGCTATGAACGAAAATTTGGTTTGTGGGTTTGTATATACAGTACAATATTATTTTAATAGCAACAGCTATTTGTATGTGAAAAATATTGTTAGAAATATGGAGAGTCTTATCCGTAAACTATCTCCTACTCATATTGATGATAAGGTTCTAATTGAATATCAAAATAAGAAATTATCAAAAGCCTCAGCATCATTTCGCGTTTTACGACCATTTTTGATTAAATGGTTTGAGTTAGGATATCCGGGAATAGATGAAAGTGCGGTAGAACTGTTAAAGCATTTGGACCTAAAAATAAAAAAATCTGGTCAGTCTGTGCTTCAAGATGATCCAACAGAGGGACCATTAAATAAAGAAGAACATACTTCTTTGATTAAGGCTATGAATCATGCATATAGAAAAGGTGAACTGTCACTGCCACATTATGCAATATCACTATTGATCAGTCTTACAGGTAGAAGACCTCAGCAGTTAGTTATGTTGAAATATAAAGACCTTCTTCAAAAGAACTTAGATAATGGCAAAGTAGAATATGTAATTTCAGTGCCACGAGTAAAACAACGGGGTAAAGAACTACGATATCGAGAACTTGCAATAATATCAGAGGTTGCATCAATTGTTCAATTGCAAGCTAATCAATCAGTGAAACTTGTTGAGCAAGCTCTTGGAAAAACTCTTGATGATTATTCTAAACGAGAAGTTCCTATTTTCTTAAATGAGGAAAAACTCTCAGATTTATCCATAACAGGTTCAATTCTTCTGGAATATAATAAATTATATGCGAAGCCTACAATTGCTAATGTAGCATTGAAAAGTATTGTTAATAATGGAAATGTAATATCCAACCGTACCGGTTCGATACTAAATATCACTCCTCGTAGGCTTCGTTATACAATAGCAACTATGCTGGCTAAGAATGGGCATAATGTTAATACTATAGCTGAATTATTGGATCATTCATCTACTTCAAGTGCGGGGATTTATATTAAAAATCATGCTGACAGTGTTGAAAGGATTGATTCCGCTGTTTCAGAACAATTGTCATTTGTCGCTGATATTTTTATGAACGGAATCAAATCGAAAAAGAGTAGTCATTTCAAATTTTTTTCTTCAAGTAGATGCCAGAGTCAGAATTCAGGATTTCCTTGCAATCAATGTATGTTTTTTATTCCGATTGATCGCAGTGAGGTGAATCAACTATGAATAATATTATTTTGTTCAAATCAAAAAAACATATTCTTGTAGAAGAAAATTATAATGAGTTCATAAAATTTTGTCGCTATCAACTGTCCGGACTAACCCAAACTCAGGATTGGGAGCAGTATGCCTGGAAAGGATATGTCACATTTAGAAAAATAGGGATTGGAAATAAAATCTTTGATTCCATTGATGCAATGCACGAAGATTATATCAATTTTGCGAAAGCATATATCAGATATCAACACACATTGAAACCATTAAAAAATTATGGGGTTATTATGATGGCCTTGCGATGTCTCGAACAGGCCCTTTTGCAGGTTCAGAACACTGGTCTCATTTATAATGTTACAGCCGTTGTTTTCGATGAGGCAATGCAGATCGGGAGTAAATATTTTGAAGGTAACGTTTTGGCTAAATGTGGAATACAGCTTGAAAAAATATCAAAGTTTCTGTGTGAACATAATCTTGTGAAGTCAGGATATATCTCATGGAAAAACCATGTAAAACAGAAAGTCAAAAACAATTATCTTCCTGAGATTGAGGATTATCACCGAAGCGATAAGTTACCAGATGAAGAAGCATTGCTCGCTATTGCTGATATTTTTTCTCAAAATGATGAGTTACTGAGTCCAAGGGATAAGTTCACCAGTTCAGTATTTGCACTTCTACTTTGTTGTCCGAGCAGAATTTCTGAAATTTTAGCCTTACCTGCTGATTGTGAGATTACACAAATAGATGGCAAGGGTATCGAAAGATATGGTTTGAGATTTTATTCGGTAAAAGGGTATGGCCCTAATATCAAATGGATTCCACGGGTTATGATACCAGTTGCAAAGAAAGCGATTAGAAGATTACTTTCCTTATCACAAAATGCAAGAGCACTTGCTCACTGGTGCGAAAAGTACCCGGATAAATTTTACCGACATGAGCTTTGCCCAACAGTTGATGAAAAAGCTAAATTGACCGTTGTACAAGTTTGCCATGCACTGGGGTATAATTTATTTGATCATAAATCATGTGTTTTAAAAATTAAAAGAACGAGTTTGGATGGTGGGAAAAGTTTCTTAAACCACAATGATTACAACTATTCATTGAGTAATTTGTGGGAAATTATTAGTTCTAATTTTAGCAGAGATTTTCCATGGTATGATAAAGAAAAATCCATAAAATTTAGTAATGCTTTATGCTTGCTCAATACTGATCAATTTTCTTTATCAAGAATGACTTCAATTTTCACATTTTACAAACCTACTAAAAGTTTCTTTTTCAGTGACATACAAAGAAAAAAAAGCTATGAGATGAATTATAAAAATATATTTTCCCGATATGGATATTATGATGATGAAGGTAAACCACTACTTATTCGCTCACACCAGCCACGGCACCTTTTAAACACAATAGCCCATTATGGTGAAATGTCTGAACTGGATATAGCTAAATGGTCTGGTCGTATCAATGCGAATCAGAACAGAGTTTATAACCATGTGTCGGAAGAAGATATGTTAGATAAAATCAAAGCTATTAAATTGAATAGGAGTAATTACTGTCAAAGGGAGTCAATACCCACAAATGAATTGACAATTGATTTTGATAACCTTAATCAAGGTGCAATACACCTAACTGAATTTGGTTACTGTGTACATAACTATTTAATCAAGCCTTGTGCAAAAATTAATCATCTTATTGAATGTGATAATGAAACACCGGACATTAACTCAGTAGATAGAATTAGACTGCAATCTGTCCGAGAGAAAGTAATGCAATTAAAGAGAATAACTCAGATCGCTTATGAAAATGGTGATTATGGTGCAGACAAATGGTTGCAACACCACAAAAAAAATTTGGAAAGAATTAATAAACTATTGAATAATTGAAACAGGAGATGCATATGGCAAAACATTTAAACAGGAGTGAAATAAAGGCAATTAAACACATTATACTGACTTGGGACGGTAAAATCACATGGAGCGATTTATGTGAATCAGTTTATAAGAATCTAAACAGAACTATCACAAGGCAATCTCTAAGTGCTCATGATGAAGTTGTTGAAGCATATAGAACACAGAAAAATTTGTCTAATTTGAAAAAATCTGGCCTTAAAAAGCCAGCTAACTTAACGATTGCGGCACAACAAATAATAAATCTTAAAGCCGAAAATGAAATGTTAAAAAAACAGAACAATAGATACAAAGAGCAGTTTAGCTATTGGCAGTATAATGCTTATAGACATGGTCTCACTATGGAACAATTGAATAGACCATTTAATAAAAAATAATAGTTGATAGGTTACACCTATTGACAAGTTAAATAAATACGATAAATATAAATATATGGTCAGGATGACTATTTCAATTATGCAAGGATGCATTTTATGGACAAAAACATCATCAATTCAGAGTTTACTCTGGAAGAGCAACTTATCATTATAATTGATAAATATATCTCAAAACGGTACCAGCCCGGAGATAAAAGTTTCTCATATCAACTTTACTTAATTTTTGTGGGATACCATTTAAAATATTTTTACCCTAAAAGGATTTATTCCAAATCCAATCGTAATATTGATAACATAATGACTATGTTTAGCTCAGTATACAAAAGTCTGACAAGCAATCTTCTACAACGATTAAATAACAAAGAAGGAGTTATTAGGGAACTAAACTCGCTTGTTAATTACATAGATAACAATCAAGAAAAAGCAGAGGAAATCTATGCTACTGTCAGAGCACAATATGAAATGAAAGTAATTGAGAAAGAGTTAACCCATGAAGTTCGCGTAAGAACCGTCAGGTTATAGGCAATAAAAAGCCCCTAAGCAGGGGCTAAAAAAAGACTTAGTGATACAGGCTACTACTGAACTTCTTTCCAGATACCATCTGCTTTCACAAGCTTAACAGGCTTTGTCTGTTTCATATTACTAATAGAGGCATCGACAATGCAGTTATAAACATTGTTTGCTTCTTCTGTGCAGCTAACTTTCTTCACATAATCGATTCTTAAAAGATCCTTTTCTGAAACTCTTGAATCAAAAGCTTTCATACTGGCATTTGATTTATCTACAACACTTTTGAAAGCATTGTATATATCGTCTTGCGATGGTTCACTGTTACATGCGGTTAGAAGAAATGAGGTAAGAATAACTGTGAGGATTGAGTATATTTTCATTTTCTTATCCAAAAATAATTAATTAAGAATACCAGTTTTGGTGTTGTTGTTATCAGAGGAGAAAGTCCATTTACTTACGGTCTCTCCCTTGAAGTCGATCTCAAGAGTTTTAGACTGAGTCTGAGAACCGCCAGTAAACAGCCCCACAACAGGAATGAAAGTCGTTGCATTGAACTGATTGTTAGACATGAAATATTTCCATTGCTCATTTCCGTCATCGAGTGTGGTTCTTGTATCAGGCTCACCTAACTTAGTGAGTAATTCAGTCTTAGTTGTTTTGTTTTTAATGATCTTTGACTGGAGGCTTTGAGGTGTTTCGTTTTTAAGGTTCTGGTTCCCTGATGTTGAACAGCCAGAAAGCAGGAAGACAATAATAAAAAAAGAGGACTTTATAAATCGGTTCATTTACTTTCTCATTTTAGGTTTGCGGTTGTGTGAAATTAATTTCACCGTATAAAAACAACTCTGTCTGCATACGTTTTTTTAATTTTATAGATAAGAATAATGATGCTTACGAAAAACGTAATGACTGATACAAGAGTGCTGCCAGTCCACGAAAATGCTAACCACGCGAGCCCAAATGCAACGAATTGAAACAGGAATGCCACACTGAGCGGGCTTTCACCGTAAGCGATCTTTGCATGGCAGCCTTTACAAATCCGCACACCATGAGGACTTTGTGTAAAGCAGAACGGGCACTTTATTGTTTCGTTTTCCATAGCTATCCCAATCTGGAAGATTAAATGGTGCGTTTACAGAGATTCTCGATGACCGACTCGCTTTAGTAAAATTGCTTGTACCGATCGATGGTTGTTACTTGATAGGTGTTATCTATCATAACTAGTTTATCGATCTGTAATAACGATCAATATTTTCTTGACTAAACACAAATCTATTACTAGAGAATAGAGTGTGGTTACGAAAGGTGTTTACAACTAGCTGTCTATAAACGAATTTTTCTCGCCTTGTTTAAAGGTTGGATTACATGAATTTTTGAGAAGTGTGTGTGGGTTTTGTGAAGAATGGACTTCCCATAGCTTCTGAGAAGCTCTGCGAGCCTTCTGAGAAATGGAATCCAGCCGATAAGCCTGAGATGTTTTTGCTGTTGTACTGAGTTTTTTTGAAGAATCTTTTCTACGATTTCGTTTCTTCTGTCTTCTTTGAGTCGTAGTTCGAGTTCTGCAATTTTTTTACCGATACTTTCCTTTCTCTCAGCGGTTTTCAAAACTGTTGCAGGAGCAGGAGCAGGAGCAGGAGCAGGAGCAGGAGCAGGAGCAGGAGCAGGAGCAGGAGCAGGAGCAGGAGCAGGAGCAGGAGCAGGAGCAGGAG
>NZ_JBXWCR010000003.1:0-489119 GCF_057320345.1 Enterobacter cloacae complex sp. 394I7
ACTTGGTATTCATTTAGTGTCCGAAGACATTAAGAATCCATGTCACTTTGAGTGCCCACACAGATTGTCTGATAAATTGTTAAAGAGCAGTTGCGACGCGGCTTACAGCTCACCGTCGCGAGGTGGCGTATATTACGCTTTCCTCTTTCAGAGTCAACCCTGAAGTTCAGGATTTTTCCTCTTCAACCGACCGGGTTAACTGTGAAGTGATTCACATCCGCCGTGTCGATGGAGGCGCATTATAGGGTGCCGCCGAGGAATGACAAGCGGAAATATGCATTTTTATTTCGACCGCTCACCTTTTCACCAAAAAGGCTATTTTTGGTGCTTTTTAATCTCTTTTGGCAGCTCTGCCAGGCTATTAATCACCCAATCCGCGGCACTCTCTGCTTCAGGCGTCACAGGTTTGCCGGTGCGCACAAGTATTTTAGTCCCCACACCTGCGGCGGTTGCTGCCTGCATATCTTCCAGTTTATCGCCCACCATATAAGAAGCAGCCATATCGATATGCAGGAATTCCTGCGCAGAGATAAACATTCCCGGATGCGGCTTGCGGCAATCACACGTCTGGCGAAACTCTTCTACAGTTCCCTGCGGGTGGTGCGGGCAATAGTAAATGCCATCAAGTTCGACACCGCGGTCAGCCAGCGACCAGTCCATCCATTCCGTCAGCGTCTCGAATTGCGCCTCGGTGAATTTTCCACGTGCGATGCCGGACTGGTTGGTCACGACCACCAGCGCATAGCCCATCTCTTTCAGCTGGCGCATGGCATCGATAACGCCCTCGATAAACTCGAACTCATCAATTTCGTGGACATAACCGTGATCCACATTAATAGTGCCATCACGATCGAGAAAAATTGCGGGTACTGATTTTGCCACCGGTTTGCTCCTGAAAAAGGCATGTACAGCTAGTATCTCATGAATCGCAGCGCAATAAAGTGCTCATCGTACAGAGTTGGATTGATTTAGACGTCTGGATGCCTTAACATCCGTTTTGTTTACGGTCATCACCCGTATCTGGCAGAAGAAAATGCCACGGCTAACTTACATACGATAAAAATAATCTAATGATTAAACTTTCCAATATCACCAAAGTGTTCCAGCAGGGGAACCGAACCATTCAGGCGCTGAACAATGTCAGCCTGCATGTTCCTGCTGGTCAAATTTATGGCGTCATTGGCGCATCGGGTGCAGGTAAAAGTACGCTGATCCGTTGTGTTAACCTGCTTGAGCGCCCAACCCAGGGTCGTGTAGAAGTAGGCGGGCAGGAACTGACCGCCCTTTCAGAGAAAGAACTGACGAAAGCACGCCGCCAGATTGGCATGATCTTCCAGCACTTTAACCTGCTGGCCTCCCGTACGGTGTTTGGCAACGTTGCCTTGCCGCTGGAACTGGACAACACGCCAAAAGAAGAAGTTAAGCGTCGCGTAACCGAACTGCTGGATCTCGTTGGACTGGGTGATAAACACGATAGCTACCCGGCAAACCTGTCCGGTGGACAAAAACAGCGTGTGGCCATTGCCCGCGCGCTGGCAAGTAACCCGAAAGTGCTGCTGTGCGATGAAGCCACCAGCGCATTAGATCCCGCCACTACGCGTTCCATTCTGGAGTTGCTGAAGGACATCAACCGTCGCCTCGGCCTGACCATTCTCCTTATTACACATGAAATGGACGTGGTGAAACGCATCTGTGATTGCGTCGCGGTGATCAGCAACGGTGAGTTGATTGAGCAAGACACGGTCAGCGAAGTGTTTTCCCATCCGAAAACCCCACTGGCACAACAGTTTATTCAGTCCACGCTGCACCTGGATATTCCGGAAGATTATCTGGAGCGTTTAAAAACAGAATCGACCGCGGACAGCGTCCCGATGCTGCGTATGGAGTTCACTGGCCAGTCCGTCGATGCACCGCTGCTGTCCGAAACCGCGCGCCGCTTTAATGTGAATAACAACATCATCAGCGCGCAAATGGATTACGCCGGTGGCGTGAAGTTCGGCATCATGCTGACGGAAATGCACGGCACACAAGCAGAAACCCAGGCGGCAATTGCCTGGCTGCAAGAACATCACGTAAAAGTAGAGGTACTGGGTTATGTCTGAGCCGATGATGTGGCTGCTGGTTCGCGGCGTTTGGGAAACGCTGGCAATGACCTTTGTATCAGGCTTCTTTGGTTTTGTGATTGGTCTGCCGGTCGGCGTGCTGCTGTATGTGACGCGCCCGGGACAAATCATTGAGAACGCGAAGCTGTATCGCACCCTGTCTGCACTGGTGAATATCTTCCGTTCTATCCCGTTCATTATTCTGCTGGTGTGGATGATTCCATTTACCCGTGTGATCGTGGGAACGTCTATCGGTTTGCAGGCAGCCATCGTTCCGCTGACCGTAGGAGCTGCGCCGTTTATCGCCCGTATGGTGGAAAACGCCCTGCTGGAAATCCCGACCGGTTTGATCGAGGCTTCCCGCGCGATGGGGGCAACGCCAATGCAGATCGTGCGTAAAGTCCTGCTGCCTGAAGCGCTGCCAGGGCTGGTTAACGCGGCAACCATTACGTTGATTACTCTGGTGGGTTATTCCGCGATGGGCGGTGCCGTTGGCGCCGGCGGTTTAGGCCAGATTGGCTACCAGTACGGCTATATTGGTTATAACGCTACCGTAATGAATACCGTTCTGGTATTGCTGGTTGTGCTGGTTTACTTAATCCAGTTCTCTGGCGATCGCATCGTCCGGACTGTTACTCACAAATAACGTTACACACAACACAAACTCGACGAGTTAAGGATATAACATGGCGTTTAAATTAAAGACCTTTGCAGCGGTAGGCGCGCTGATCGGCTCTCTGGCACTGGTGGGTTGCGGTCAGGACGAAAAAGATCCAAACCACATCAAAGTGGGCGTTATCGTGGGTGCAGAACAGCAGGTTGCTGAAGTCGCGCAGAAAGTCGCGAAAGAGAAGTATGGTCTGGACGTTGAGCTGGTGACCTTTAACGATTACGTTCTGCCGAACGAAGCGCTGAGCAAAGGCGATATCGACGCCAACGCCTTCCAGCACAAACCTTACCTGGATCAGCAGATCAAGGATCGCGGCTATAAACTGGTGGGTGTGGGTAACACCTTTGTTTACCCTATTGCCGGTTACTCCAAGAAAATTAAATCTCTGGACGAACTGCAGCCAGGCTCTCAGGTTGCCGTCCCTAACGACCCAACCAACCTTGGCCGTTCCCTGCTGCTGCTGCAGAAAGTGGGCCTGATTAAGCTGAAAGACGGTGTTGGCCTGCTGCCAACCGTTCTGGATGTCACCGAGAATCCGAAAAATCTGAAAATTGTTGAGCTGGAAGCCCCACAGCTGCCACGTTCTCTCGACGACGCGCAGATTGCCCTGGCCGTTATCAACACCACGTACGCCAGCCAGATTGGCCTGACGCCAGCGAAAGACGGTATCTTCGTTGAAGACAAAGATTCCCCGTATGTAAACCTGATCGTGACTCGCGAAGACAACAAAGATGCGGAAAACGTGAAGAAGTTCGTACAGGCTTATCAGTCTGACGAAGTTTACCAGGAAGCCAACAAAGTGTTTAACGGCGGCGCTGTTAAGGGCTGGTAATCTCACCTCAGTGTAATATCATCAAGACGGGCTTATGCCCGTCTTGTCATTTGTGCAGTCAACTGATTCAATATCTGACGTTTTGATTATCCATTGAGGAATTATTATGCGTGCTTTACCGATCTGTCTTTTAGCACTCATGCTGAGCGGCTGTTCTATGCTAAGCAGATCTCCTGTTGAACCTGTCCAAAGCACGGCAACCCCGCCAAAAGCAGAACCCGTAAAACCGAAAGCGCCTCGCCCTGCGCCGGTTCGCATTATTACCAAAGCTGACGAACTCGTGGGTAAACCTTTCCGTGAACTGGGTGAAGTAAGCGGCGAATCCTGTCAGGCTACCAATCAGGACTCTCCACCGAATATCCCAACAGCGCGTAAACGCATGCAGATCAACGCGGCAAAAATGAAAGCCAACGCGGTTCTGCTGCATAGCTGCGAAGTGACCAGTGGAACACCGGGTTGCTACCGTCAGGCGGTTTGCATCGGCTCGGCGCTGAACATTACGGCGAAATGAGTTCATTTCAGTTCGAACAGATAGGCGTTATTCGCTCTCCCTATAAAGAGAAGTTCGCCGTGCCACGCCAGCCAGGTCTGGTCACCAGCGGTGGCGAGCTTCACTTGATCGCGCCCTACAATCAGGCCGATGCCGTACGCGGGCTCGAAGCATTCAGCCACTTATGGATTGTGTTTGTGTTTCACCAGACGATGGAAGGTGGCTGGCGTCCGACCGTACGCCCTCCTCGCCTGGGAGGCAACGCCAGGATGGGCGTGTTTGCGACGCGCTCAACCTTCCGTCCAAACCCTGTCGGGATGTCGCTGGTCGAACTGAAAGGTATACGCTGTCAAAAGGATCAGGTCATACTGGAATTAGGCAGCCTTGACCTGGTTGATGGCACGCCGGTTATCGATATCAAGCCGTATCTCCCCTTTGCCGAAGCGTTACCCGACGCCCGCGCAAGCTATGCTCAGGAAGCACCGCAGGCAGATATGCCTGTTCACTTCACGGCTGAGATAACCACGCAGCTTGAGCAGCTGGAAACACGCTATCCCCGCCTTCGTGACTTTATCACCGAAGTGCTGGCTCAGGACCCCCGTCCGGCCTATCGTAAAGAAGAGGACGCCGGGAAAACTTACGCCGTCTGGCTGCTGGATTTTAACGTTCGCTGGCGCGTAACCGGGGCAGGTTTTGAAGTGTTTGCCCTTGAACCCAGGTAATTTTGTCCTCCTCTCTTTTGGCATCTTTGCCACACTGGTAAACTAAACCACTTTTTTTGTCTCAGGCTGGTGTTTCAGCCTGTTCCAATCGTCGAAATGGAACCGTAACAACATGCGTACTAGCCAATATCTGCTCTCCACTCTGAAGGAGACGCCTGCCGACGCCGAAGTGATCAGCCATCAGCTGATGCTGCGCGCCGGGATGATCCGCAAGCTGGCCTCCGGGTTATATACCTGGCTGCCGACCGGCGTGCGCGTCCTGAAAAAAGTCGAAAACATCGTGCGTGAAGAGATGAACAACGCCGGTGCTATCGAGGTGTCCATGCCTGTGGTTCAGCCCGCTGACCTGTGGCAGGAGAGCGGCCGTTGGGAGCAATATGGCCCTGAGCTGCTGCGTTTCGTTGATCGTGGCGAGCGTCCATTCGTCCTCGGCCCAACGCATGAAGAAGTCATTACCGACCTGATTCGTAATGAGCTGAGCTCTTACAAACAGCTGCCGCTGAACTTCTTCCAGATCCAGACCAAGTTCCGTGATGAAGTTCGCCCACGTTTCGGCGTCATGCGCTCACGCGAATTCCTGATGAAAGATGCTTACTCTTTCCATACGTCTCAGGAATCGCTGCAAGAGACCTACGACAAAATGTACGAGGCTTACAGCAAAATCTTCTCCCGTATGGGTCTGGATTTCCGTGCTGTGCAGGCTGATACCGGTTCTATCGGCGGAAGCGCGTCTCATGAGTTCCAGGTTCTGGCTCAGAGCGGTGAAGACGATGTGATCTTCTCTGACTCTTCTGATTACGCCGCGAACATCGAGTTTGCAGAAGCGCTGGCCCCTAAAGCGCCACGTGCTGCTGCAACGGAAGAGATGACGCTGGTTGATACACCTCACGCAAAAACCATTGCCGAGCTGGTTGAGCAGTTCAACCTGCCCGTCGAAAAAACGGTAAAAACCCTGCTGGTGAAATCCACCGAAGGTAGCGCGTACCCGCTGGTTGCCCTGCTGGTGCGTGGCGATCACGAACTGAACGAAGTGAAAGCTGAGAAGCTGCCTCAGGTTGCCAGCCCACTGATGTTCGCAACGGAAGCGGAAATCCGTGCCGTCGTGAACGCAGGTCCTGGCTCTCTGGGCCCGGTGAATATGCCGGTTCCGGTGGTTATTGACCGTACGGTAGCCGCAATGAGCGACTTCGCCGCTGGCGCTAACATCGACGGTAAACATTACTTCGGTATCAACTGGGATCGCGATGTTGCGACGCCGGAAGTGGCTGATATCCGTAACGTGGTGGCAGGCGATCCAAGCCCGGACGGCCAGGGCACCCTGATGATCAAACGCGGTATCGAAGTGGGCCACATCTTCCAGCTGGGGGATAAATATTCCCGCGCGCTGAATGCCGCCGTTCAGGGGGAAGATGGCCGCAACCAGATCCTGACCATGGGTTGCTACGGTATCGGTGTGACGCGTGTGGTTGCAGCAGCCATTGAACAGAACTACGACGAACGTGGCATCGTCTGGCCAGACAATATCGCCCCGTTCCAGGTGGCTATTCTGCCAATGAACATGCACAAGTCTTACCGTGTGCAGGAGCTGGCCGAAAAACTTTACTCCGAGCTCCGCGCTCAGGGTATCGAAGTGCTGATGGATGACCGTAAAGAGCGTCCAGGCGTGATGTTTGCCGATATGGAACTGATCGGTATCCCGCACACCGTAGTCATCGGCGACCGTAACCTCGACAGCGACGACATTGAATACAAATACCGTCGCAGTGGTGAAAAGCAGATGATCAAGACTGGCGACATTCTTGATTACCTGGTGAAAGCCATCAAAGGTTAACGTTAAACAAAAAACCCCGCTCAGGCGGGGTTTTTTAATGGGTCGATATCGGCTTATTTACTGTTACAGTCTTTGCCCGCAACAAACTTCGCGTCTTTATCTGCCACCAGCGTTTTCACCAGCTCTCCGCTGTCCGGATTCGGCTCCAGCGTAAAGTGACCATCTACCGTCAGCAGGACAGGCTTGCTGTCATTGCCACGCGCAACAGCGTAATCACGCTCCAGCTGCGCATTGTTCGCCACGCTGATTTTCTTGCCGGTGGCGCAGTCGGTAAAGATCGCCGCATCCGCCATATAGAAATACATCCCACGCATTGGCATTGGCGTTGCAGGCAGGGCCGCTTTCACCGGGGCCAGCGTATAGTTGAACTGGGACTCAATCGGATTGCCTTCGCGGTCGAGCATCTCCATCCCTTCACCTTTGGCGCGGAAATAGGTTTTCTCACCGGTGGTATCCGTCAGTACCAGCTTCTCAGCCGTACGCGCCCATGTCCCGTAGGACGCAAAGGAAGATGGTTCTTTCGCCCCCTGATAACGCTGGTTCATAACCCAGGTACCGTCTTTCTGCAGGAACAGTGACGTTTCAATGCCCTCGCAGTCGGCACACGGTAAAACGCCGCGCCAGCTCTGCTGCATTGGTTTTAACTCTTCATTCTGCGCAGGCTGCACGACCTGCGTTTCAGAACGGTTGTTACACCCGAAAAGCGCAAACAGCGTACTCACTGCCAGCGCTGACAATAATGCTTTTTTCACAATGAATTCCTTATGAAATTGTGTTCCTTTTCGTCACTCCGTAGGGCGACGAACTTTACCGCGTAGTGCTTTCACTGTGGATTTTTGGGCCTTCGACGATAGCCGACGCTCTTTCGATGCGCGGG
Source organism: Enterobacter cloacae complex sp. 394I7 (assembly GCF_057320345.1). NCBI lineage: Bacteria > Pseudomonadati > Pseudomonadota > Gammaproteobacteria > Enterobacterales > Enterobacteriaceae > Enterobacter > Enterobacter cloacae complex sp. 394I7. The sequence goes on from NZ_JBXWCR010000003.1 coordinate 7,525, forward strand.
TCGGTCGCGTTGCCCGACGGCTTTTTTGCACTGTCGTTAATTCTTTAATCATCGACACCAGTCTGGCAATCGCCGCTTCGCGGTTCAACTCCTGGCTGCGGTACTCCTGCGCTTTAATCACAATCACGCCATCACTGGTGATCAGGTGATGGCTGGCAGCGAGCAGGCTTTCTTTGTAATACTCTGGCAGGCTGGAGGCCCGAATGTCAAAGCGCAAATGGATAGCCGTTGAAGCCTTGTTAACGTGCTGTCCACCCGCCCCCTGAGCACGGATGGCGGTGATCTCCAGCTCATTGTCAGGGATGCTAACGTTTCGGGACAAGACAATCATGGCGCTGGCTGCCACGCCGTCAAATGAATTTCCAGATTATTCTGAGAATCAGAAAGCCAGATAGCACCGTCCTGAATTGTGGCCTGCAGGACCATCGTCCGGCTGGCAAACTCGCTCAGCTTCGCCAGCTGCTCATCGTCCAGATACCAGACGGTAAGGTTGGCAAATTGCCCGCACTTGCTCTTGCTTTGCTGCCACCAGATTTCCGCAGCACGTTGATTATACGCGAATAACGCCACGTTAGCGGACTGCGTGCAGGCCTTTTTAATGCGGCGCTCATCCGGCAGGCCGAGTTCAATCCATAAATCGATACCCAGATGATCGTTGTGCAGCCAGGCCTCTGGCTCGTCCTCAGCGCTTAAGCCACGGCTAAATTGCAGACGCTCGTCAGCATACTTTATCCACGCCAGCAGGCGCAGCATCATGCGCTCCTGGGTTTCAGAGGGGTGGCGTGCCAGAGTGAGTGACGCATCCAGGAACTGGTTGCGGTCAAGATCTGCCACATTGACCACAGCTTTATAAATTGTCGCTTTCAGCGCCATGAGAGAACTCCTTTCGAATCAGGCGCACATTGTAGCGAAAAAGGAATAAAAAGGCTGTTCCTGGGTGAACATTCACCGGCTATCAAGGCGCTGATATTGCTTAAATGAGTATGGTATAGTCACCTTGCTAAACCGAGTTTATCTTCGTAGGCTTAATGATATCTCACAGTAAGTCAGTGCGCTGGCGGGAGGGGATGTGAATAATTATTGTGAGTTAATTCGCAAACGGTATGCGGAAATCGCCAGCGGAGATCTGGGGTATGTCCCGGACGCGTTGGGCTGTGTATTGAAAGTGCTTAATGAAGTGGCCTCTGATGAGGGCCTTTCAGAATCGGTCAGGGAAAAAGCAGCGTATGCTGCGGCGAATTTACTGGTGAGCGATTATGTCAATGAATGAAACTTATCAACCCATCAATTGTGATGACTATGACAACCTCGAACTCGCCTGCCAGCATCATTTAATACTGACGCTGGAGCTAAAAGATGGCGAAGTGTTGAAGGCAAAAGCCAGCGACCTGGTTTCGCGAAAGAATGTGGAATATCTGATAGTGGAAGATGCCGGGGCGACGCGTGAGCTACGTCTGGACAAAATTGCCAGCTTCAGCCACCCGCAAATCGGCACCGTTGTGGTGAGCGAATCCTGATGACACTAACGGGCAGCCCGGCTGCCCGTTACGCTTTCCACTCAAACTGCACGCCCGTTTCTGCCCACCCCTCTTGCGTAATGAATACCCCCGCAGCAGCAATCAGCGTTTCACCGTAGAAAAGTAGCGGCGTGGTATCGCGTCGCCAGGGCGGCACATTGCTCTCCTGCCAGATTTTCTTCAGCTTCCGCCCTCCGTTGCGCCCGACAATATGCAGCAGACCGCCCGCCTTAAAGCGCACGGTTACCGGCTCCCCGGGTTCAGGCAGACGTACATGGCCGGTTGGCACCAAAGACACACGACCGGCATCACAGGGCAACAGCAGCGGTTCCGCAAGCGACGGCCAGTCGAGCACCCTGTCGGCGAGCGAGGGAGATGATTTAACCCACCAGAGCGCCCCTTTATAGCGTCTGACGTCAAAACCGTTCAGGTGCACACACGGCGTAGCATCTTCCCGCGCCAGGGCGACTTCATCCCAGAGACGAGCCAGCATTGCCCGCGACGGCATAGCGGCACCGTGAGAGGCCAGCCAGCGTCGTAACAATGCGGACCGACGCGCCGGGCTCATCGCTTCCAGCGGTGCGATGGTAAGCGATCCCTGCGCGGAAATCAGTTCCGCCAGCTCTTCGCTCAGCAGCTCATCCAGCAGACTCTCCTGTTCAGCGCACAGCATGGCGCTGCGTGCTGCCGCTTCTGCAAAGTGCGGCCAGCGCTCGCTCAGAAGCGGTGCGACACGCAGACGCAGGAAGTTACGGTCATAGCGGTCATCCTGGTTGCTTTCATCTTCAATCCAGCTCAGCCCGTGTTCCCGTGCCCACGTTTCCAGCGAGGCTCGCGTCTCGCCAAGCAGCGGGCGAAGGAGGCGCGATCCGGCGAAATCAGACCGTTCTGGCATCGCGGATAACCCCGCCGGGCCGCTTCCTCGTTTGAGGGCCAGTAATAACGTCTCGCACTGGTCATCGAGATGCTGCGCCGTGACCAGCGCTTCGTCAGGCTGTAATTCAGCGGCAAAAGCGGCATAGCGTGCTTTACGCGCCTGCGCCTCAATGCCCAGCCCCTCATCCTGGAGATGTACACGTTCAACAGTCAGCGGGATCGCCCATGCTGCACACACCGCCTCGCAGTGTGCCACCCACGCATCCGCGTGCGGGCTTAACCCGTGATGAATGTGCATCGCCCGAAGCTGAATATCAGGCTCGTTGTCACGCCAGAGTTTGAGACGGTGGAGCAGAACGGTGGAATCCAGGCCACCGCTAAACCCCACCAGCAGCTGGCGGTACGGTGAAACGGCTTGAGCAATCGCGGGTAGGGTCATAGAAAATCACACATAAAAATGCCCGAACTGAACGGGCATTATCACACAGGGTGGAAATTACTGCTGGTAAAGCTCCAGCGGAAGGCCATCCGGATCGTTGAAAAAGGTAAAACGCTTGTCGGTGAACGGGTCGATACGAATCGCTTCGCACTTCACGCCGTGGGTCTCCAGATGTTTTACGGCGCGATCAATGTCGTCGACGCTAAAGGCAAGGTGGCGCAGGCCGCAAGCTTCCGGGCGGGACGGACGTGCTGGCGGAAAAGGAAATGAGAACAGCTCAATCACATATTGCCCGTTTAAAGCGAGATCGCCTTTCCAGGAGTCACGCTCCTCACGGTAAGCCTCGCTTAACAACGTAAAGCCCAGAATATCGCAGTAGAAGGCCTTACTTTTTGCGTAATCGGTGGCAATGATCGCAATATGGTGAACCTGTTTTAAACCCAGCATAGCTTCTCCTTTTTATGATGCCTGAACGTTACAACCGACAACCCGGGCCTGGCAAGCTGTCGCCCTTATTTTAGGACTCGCACCCAGTAAACCCCTTGCTCATCGCGCTTCGCCCCGTGAATATCAGTCTCAAAGCCCGGATAGTGGCGCCCCACTGAGCAGAGCATCAGCAGAAAATCGAGCACCGCCCGACTCTCTTCGGTGATCATCTCCCCCGGCATCAACAACGGTACACCCGGCGGATAAGGCAGGATCATGTTAGCCGACACGCGCCCGACCAGATTTTCCAGCTCAACGGTTTCAACCTCCCCTTTCACCTGACGTTGCCAGGCCTTGTGTGGGGTCAACTTCATCTCCGGTAGCACGTCAAACGCCTGCAGCATCAGGCGCGGCAGATCGTGCTGACGGATCAGCCGATGGATCCCCTGAGCCAGATCCTGAATGCGCATATTGCGGTAGAAGTCAGGATCTTCAGCATAAAGATCCGGCAGCATATTTTTCACCCGCAGGTTGAGATCGTAAGCGCGCTTAAACTCCATCAGTCCGCGCAATAAGCCCATCGCACGGGTTTTATCAATCCCAATACTGAACAGGAACAAGAGGTTATAAGGGCCGGTTTTCTCCACCACTACGCCACGTTCATCAAGGAATTTTGCCACCAGAGCAGCAGGAATGCCTTCGTCACTCATCGTGCCCTGTTCGTCCATCCCCGGCGTCAGGATCGTTACCTTCACCGGGTCGAGGAACATATGGTCGGCGTCGGCATCGCGAAAACCGTGCCAGCTCTCGCCGGGTGAGACAGGCCAGCACTCGGCCTCATCAATCTCTTCGGGTTGCCAGATATCGAAGAACCAGCCGTCCGCTTCATCTTTCAGCCGCTGGACTTCTTTACGGAAATGCAGCGCCCGCTCCACAGACCGATTGATCAGACGCTTGCCCGGATTCCCGCGCAGCATTGCCGCCGCCGTTTCAATAGAGGCCACCAGCGGATAGCTTGGCGAGGTGGTGGTGTGCATCATAAAGGCTTCGTTAAACGTCTCTTCGTCGTACTCGCCTTTGATGTGAATAAGCGAGGCCTGAGAAAACGCGGCCAGCATTTTGTGCGTCGACTGCGTTTCGAAAAACACTTTGCCCGGCACGCGCTCACCGCTCATGCCGCTTTTTCCCGCGTAAATCGGGTGAAAGTTGGTGTATGGCACCCACGCGGAGTCAAAGTGGATCGACGGGACATCCAGCGTCTGCTTAATCCAGTTGGTGTTATAGAGCAGACCGTCATAGGTGGAGTTCGTGATGACCGCATGGATCGGCCAGCTTGCCCCCGGGATCGCCGCGACCTTATGTTCAATCGCGGCGTGGCTAAATTCACGACGCGGGATCCCGCCGAGGATCCCAAGCGCGTTTCGCGTCGGGGAGAGCCATAACGGCACGACATCGCTCATCATCAGCAGATGAGCCAGCGACTTGTGGCAGTTACGGTCAATCAGCAAGGTGCTGCCGGCGGGTGCTGCGTACATTCCGACGATTTTGTTTGATGTCGAGGTGCCGTTGGTCACCATATAACTCTGCTCGGCACCAAAAGTCCGGGCAATGTATTCTTCAGCTTCCAGGTGCGGTCCGGTGTGATCGAGCAGCGATCCAAGTTCTGTGACGGAAATCGACACGTCCGCTTTAAGCGTGTTGCCCCCGAAGAAATCATAGAACAAACAACCCACCGGGCTTTTTTGATAGGCCGTCCCGGCCATATGGCCAGGCGTGCAGAAGGTGTATTTGCCTTCTTTGACGTAAGTGAACAGCGCGCGGGTAAACGGTGGCGTGATGTTATCGAGATATTCACCGGTGTACTGCTGAATACGGGTCGCAATATCTTCCGCGACACCGAGTGAGTATTCAAAGAACCACAGCGCCATTCGCATATCATGAGCGCTCACGTCCATTGTCGAGTGGGTATTAATAAAAGCGTACAGCGGGAGATATTCGTTCAGCTTATTGATATCGCTGCACAACTCCATGTCGTACTCGTCCCAGTCGAAGATCACGCCACAGATGCGAGGGTTGTGCTCGATAAATTTCAGCAGGTCGGCGCTATTGTGCGGCCAAATCAGTTGGTACCCGCGAGACTGAAGGGCGTGCTCCAGCTCCTTAATGGGCTCGTCTTTATAAAAGACGCCGTGCGGCCCCATAATGGCGATGATGTTCACGGTTTACCTCCTTGAAAAACATTAGCTAAGCATAGTTAAGGTAAACGGCAGGCATAAAAAAAGCCGCAACAATGTGCGGCTTTTAGGATAATTGTGAAGCTTACGCGTAACCGTAGGTCATCAGACGCTGGTAACGACGGTTGAGCAGATCTTCTGTGCTCAGGACATCCAGGTCCGCCAGGTCTGCCAGCAGCTGCGCTTTCAGGGAAGCCGCCATCACTTCCGGCTTACGATGCGCGCCACCCAGAGGCTCAGGGATCACGGAGTCGATCAGCTTCAGCTCTTTCAGACGTGGGGCAATGATGCCCATCGCTTCTGCAGCCAGAGGCGCTTTATCGGCGCTCTTCCACAGAATAGAGGCACAACCTTCCGGGGAGATAACGGAATAGGTGCTGTACTGCAGCATATTCACTTTATCGCCCACGCCAATCGCCAGCGCACCACCGGAACCCCCTTCACCGATAACGGTACAGATGACCGGCACCTTCAGGCGAGACATCTCGCGAAGGTTACGTGCGATGGCTTCTGACTGGCCACGCTCTTCCGCGCCCACGCCAGGATACGCACCCGGGGTGTCGATGAAGGTGATGATTGGCATCTTGAAACGCTCAGCCATCTCCATCAGACGCAGGGCTTTACGGTAGCCTTCTGGTGCCGGCATACCAAAGTTACGACGAATTTTCTCTTTGGTTTCACGGCCTTTCTGATGACCAATGATCATCACCGGGCGCCCGTCCAGACGTGCGATGCCGCCGACGATAGCTTTGTCGTCAGCGTAAGCGCGATCGCCTGCCAGTTCGTCAAATTCGTCAAACGCCAGGCGGACATAATCCAGGGTGTACGGACGCTGTGGATGACGCGCCAGCTGGGCGATCTGCCATGCGCCGAGATCGGCAAAGATTTTGCGCGTCAGTTCTACGCTTTTCTCACGCAGACGATGCACTTCTTCATCGATGTTAATATCCAGTTTTTCATCCTGACGGCTTACCGCTGTCAGAGAATCGATTTTCGCTTCCAGCTCAGCAATCGGCTGTTCGAAATCAAGGAAATTCAGACTCATAGTATTCCTGTATTAGTCAAACTCCAGTTCCACCTGCTCCGAACCAATGAGGCCACGGAGATCGTTAAGTAAACGATCGCTCGGAGAGACACGCCACGTTGCACCAAAGCGCAACCGCGCACGTGCATCCGCCCTCTGATAGTAGAGATGTACTGGAATTGTCCCCGAGCGGTGGGGTTCCAGAGACTGACGGAGTCGGTTTAAAAGCTGGTCATCAATTTGCCTGTCCGTCAGCGAGATAGCAAGCCCGCGAGCATATTTTTCCCGGGCTTCGTCAATGTCCATCACTTCGCGGGCGGTCATTTTAAGCCCCCCACTGAAGTCATCAAAGCTGACCTGTCCGCTGACGATAAGTATGCGGTCTTTTTCCAGCAAATGCTGGTATTTATCCAGCGCGTCGGTGAACAACATCACCTCCAGACGCCCGGAACGGTCATCCAACGTACAGATGCCGATACGATTGCCGCGCTTGGTGACCATAACCCTTGCAGCAATCACGAGCCCCGCAGCCGTGGTGATTTTACCACGTTCTGTCGGATGCATGTCTTTCAGCCTGTAGCCTCCGACATAGCGCTCAATTTCTTTGATGTACTGGGTGATGGGGTGCCCCGTCAGGTATAAGCCTAACGTTTCACGCTCTCCATCCAGCACCACCTGTTCTGGCCACGGCTGGCAACTGGCATAAGACTGCTCTATCTGCTCTGGCTCTTCCGCCAGTACGCCAAACATATCCGCCTGACCGATCGCTTCCGCTTTGGCGTGCTGATCCGCCGCTTTCAGCGCATCGCCGAGAGAGTTCATCAGCGCGGCGCGATGCGGCCCCAGCCTGTCGAACGCGCCGGACATGATCAGTTTTTCGAGCACGCGGCGGTTCAGTTTTTTGGTGTCCGTACGGGCGCAAAGATCAAACAACTCGCGGAAATAACCGCCGTTGTTACGCGCTTCGAGGATCGCCTCAATCGGGCCTTCCCCCACGCCTTTGATCGCGCCAATCCCGTAAACAATTTCCCCGTGCTCATTGACGTGGAAATGATAGAGACCGGAGTTGATATCCGGCGGCAGGATCTTAAGCCCCATGCGCCAGCACTCATCGACCAGGCCAACCACCTTCTCGGTGTTGTCCATATCGGCAGTCATAACCGCCGCCATAAATTCAGCAGGATAGTGCGCTTTCAGCCACAGCGTCTGGTAAGAGACCAAAGCATAGGCAGCAGAGTGGGATTTGTTAAATCCGTACCCGGCGAATTTCTCTACCAGGTCAAAGATTTTGATCGCCAGCTCGCCATCAATACCGTTTTTTCTTGCGCCTTCTTCGAAGGTGCCGCGCTGCTTGGCCATCTCTTCCGGCTTTTTCTTACCCATCGCACGACGCAGCATGTCCGCGCCGCCAAGGGTGTAGCCAGAGAGCACCTGGGCAATCTGCATAACCTGTTCCTGGTACAGGATAATGCCGTAGGTTGGCTCCAGAACGGGCTTCAGGCACTCGTGCTGCCACTGCACATCCGGATAGGAAATCTCTTCACGCCCGTGCTTACGGTCGATAAAGTTATCTACCATCCCTGACTGTAGCGGGCCCGGACGGAACAGGGCCACCAGTGCGATCATATCTTCGAAGCAGTCAGGCTGCAGGCGCTTAATCAAATCTTTCATGCCGCGGGATTCAAGCTGGAAGACGGCGGTGGTCTCCGAGCGCTGCAGCATGTCGAAACTTTTCTTATCATCAAGCGGAATGGCCGCGATATCCAGCGGCGGCTCGCCGTTCTTCTCGCGACGGGCGTTGATCATCTCCAGCGCCCAGTTGATGATGGTGAGCGTACGCAGACCGAGGAAGTCAAACTTCACCAGCCCGGCGTATTCGACGTCGTTCTTGTCAAACTGGGTGACCGGATGCTGGCCCGCTTCATCGCAGTATAGCGGCGCAAAATCGGTGATTTTGGTCGGCGCGATAACTACCCCACCCGCATGCTTACCGGCGTTACGCGTGACGCCTTCCAGCTTGCGGGCCATGTCGATCAGCGCTTTAACTTCTTCATCGGCTTCGTAGATTTCTGGCAGCTGTGGTTCAGCTTCAAACGCTTTTGCCAGCGTCATACCTGGGTCAGGTGGCACCAGTTTAGAGATACGATCGACAAAACCGTACGGATGCCCCAGTACACGGCCAACGTCGCGAATAACCGCTTTCGCTGCCATCGTACCGAAGGTAATAATCTGCGATACCGCGTCGCGGCCGTACATGTCCGCCACGTGTTCAATAACCTGGTCGCGTTTCTCCATGCAGAAGTCGACGTCAAAGTCGGGCATCGAGACACGTTCCGGGTTAAGGAAACGTTCGAACAGCAGGTCAAATTCCAGCGGGTCGAGGTCGGTAATTTTGAGTGCATAGGCCACCAGCGAGCCCGCACCGGATCCACGCCCCGGTCCAACCGGTACGCCGTTATCCTTCGACCACTGGATAAACTCCATAACGATCAGGAAGTAGCCAGGGAAACCCATCTGGTTGATCACCTGGAGTTCAATATCCAGGCGCTCGTCATATTCTGGTCGACGTTTTTTACGCTCTTCTTCATCCGGGAAGAGGAATTCCAGACGCTCTTCGAGGCCTTCTTTTGACTTCATGACCAGGAAGTCTTCCGTGGTCATGTCCCCGGTCGGGAACTGCGGCAGGAAGTATTCGCCAAGGCGCACGGTGACGTTACAGCGTTTGGCTATCTCTACGCTGTTCTCCAGCGCTTCCGGGATATCGGAGAAGAGTTCGCACATCTCCTCTTCATTGCGCATGTACTGCTGCGTCGAGTAGTTACGCGGACGCTTCGGATCGTCAAGCGTGAAGCCATCATGGATCGCGACGCGAATCTCGTGCGCGTCAAAATCGCCAGGCTCAAGGAAACGCACGTCATTGGTTGCCACCACGGGCAGGCCGCGTTCTTCAGCCAGCGCAACCGCGGCGTGCAGGTAACTCTCTTCGTCCTGCCGACCGGTGCGGATCAGCTCAAGGTAGTAACGATCCGGGAAATGTTCTTCATAGAACGACACGCACTGATCCACCAGCGCACTGTTGCCACGCAGCAGACATTTGCCGACATCACCCATACGGCCGCCGGAGATCAGCAGCAGCCCGTCGTTCAGCTCAGCCAGCCAGTCCCGGTCGATCCACGGCCCCAGTGCGCCATAGCCGCGCTGATAGGCTTTGGAGATAAGCAGAGTAAGGTTTTGATACCCCACATTATTCATCGCTAACACGGAGATTTGCGTCAATTCATCGCCGATAAGATCGCTTTGGACGTGAAAATCCGCGCCAACGATGGGTTTCATCCCCGCACCATGTGCCGCTCCGTAGAACTTCACCAGGCCACACAGGTTGGTAAAATCGGTGATCGCCAGCGCAGGCATGCCAAGCGAGGCCGCCTTTTTTACCAGCGGCCCGGTCTTCGCCAGCCCATCGATCATGGAGTAGTCGCTATGCACCCGCAGGTGTACGAAACGTGGTTCAGCCATCTTCAGATTCCGCGTTACTTAATTGCTTGCGTATTGATTCAGGACACCAGTCCCAGCGCGCGTTTCACCGGGCCAAAGCTGCGTCGGTGATGTTCAGTTGCGCCATGTTCAGCCAGCCTTTCCAGATGAAAGGCCGTTGGATAACCCTTATGCTGGGCGAAGCCATACTGAGGGTAAGTGAGGTCCAGCGCGGCCATTTCGGCATCACGCGTCACTTTGGCAATGATAGAAGCCGCACTGATTTCTGCGACCCGGCTATCGCCTTTCACCACCGCCATTGACGGCATCGGCAACGCAGGGCAGCGGTTTCCGTCAATCAGGACATACTCCGGGGTAATTTTCAGACCCGCCACTGCACGCTGCATCGCCAGCATAGTGGCATGCAAAATATTGAGTTCGTCGATCTCATGCGGCTCTGCACGCCCCAGGCTCCAGGCCAGCGCCTTTTCCTGAATCTCACTAAACAGCGCCAGACGGCGCTTTTCAGACAATTTTTTAGAGTCGTTTAACCCGATAATCGGGCGAGCAGGATCGAGGATCACCGCAGCGGTCACCACTGCACCCACTAACGGGCCACGACCGACTTCGTCCACACCCGCCACGAGGTGGGTGTGAGGATAAACAAATTCCATCATTTTGCTAACTCCAGCACCGCTTCAGCCGCTTGTTCATCGGCATTACAGCGGATCTGCTGATGCAGTTCGCGGAACGTATCATGCATCTGGTGGCTGGTTTTGCCATCGGCCAGTAGCGGTAACAACGCATCGGCCAGCGCCTGCGGCTCGCACTCATCCTGCAGAAGCTCTTTCACCAGCTCGCGCCCGGCAAGCAGGTTTGGCAGAGAGACATAGTCCGTTTTCACCAGACGTTTCGCCAGCCAGAAGGTGAACGGCTTCATGCGATAGCCTACCACCATCGGGCATTTCGCCAGCATACACTCCAGCGCAGCGGTGCCCGAGGCCAGCAGTGCGGCGTCGCTTGCGACCATCGCCTCACGGCCCTTCCCGTCCAGCAGATGAACATGGAGATCCGGGGCAACGTCCGCCTTGATGCGCTCAAACTGCTCGCGACGTTTTGCATTCACCAGCGGCACAACCACTTCGAGGTCAGGATAGGTCTTGCGAAGGATTTGCGCTGTTTTCAGGAAGTCCGCGCTGAGCATCTCGACTTCTGCACCACGGCTACCGGGCAGCAGTGCCAGACAGTGCGCATCATGAGGAATACCCAGCACATCGCGCGCCGCGTTTTTATCCGGATCCAGCGGCATTGCATCCGCCATGGTATGACCGATAAAACGGCACGGGACATTAAATTTGTCGTAAAACGCTTTTTCGAAAGGCAGAAAAGCCAGCACCAGGTTGGTTGACCGTCCGATTTTGAAAACGCGTTTCTGTCGCCACGCCCAGACGGACGGACTGACATAATGAATGGTTTTGATGCCCTTCTGCTTCAGATTCCCTTCGAGGGTAATGTTGAAATCCGGTGCATCGATACCGACAAACACATCGGGTTTGAGTTCGGTAAAGCGACGGGTGAGATCGGCACGAATGTGCAGCAGACGACGCAGGCGACCCAGCACCTCAACGATGCCCATCACGGCCAGCTCTTCCATTTCATACCAGGCTTCACAGCCTTCGGCCTGCATCAGCGGGCCAGCAACGCCTACAAAGCGCGCATTGGGTACCCGGGCCTTAAGTGCGCGGATAAGACCTGCACCAAGAATATCGCCGGAGGTTTCTCCGGCGACCAGGGCTATCGTAAGCGGACGACTGTCGACCATTAACGAATCAGACCCCTTGTGGAACGGTCAAAGAACGTCATGAACTCGTTCACTTCAGGGTGCTTTTCCGCCAGCTCGGCAATTTCCGGCTTCGCCTCTTCCAGCGTTTTACCGCTACGGTACAACAGTTTGTACGCGTTGCGGATTGCAGTAATCGCTTCGCGGCTAAAGCCACGACGCTTGAGGCCTTCGATGTTCACGCCAAACGGCGTGGCATGGTTACCCTGCGCAATGACGAACGGTGGGACATCCTGCGCCACACCGGAGCATCCGCCGACCATCACGTGTGCACCAATGATGCAGAACTGATGGACTGCGGTCATGCCGCCAATAATTGCGAAATCATCTACCGATACGTGTCCTGCCAGCGTTGCGTTGTTGGCAAGAATACAGCGGTTACCTACCGTACAGTCGTGCGCGATATGCGCATTAACCATAAACAGGTTGTCGCTGCCCACCTTCGTCAATCCACCACCCTGTACTGTTCCACGATGAATGGTGACGCTTTCGCGAATGCGGTTACGATCGCCGATTTCCAGACGGGTCGACTCACCAGCATATTTAAGATCCTGGTTTACTTCGCCGATGGAAGCGAACTGATAGATCTCGTTATTGCAGCCAATAGTCGTATGACCATTCACGACAACGTGAGATTTCAGTACTGTACCCTCACCAATTTCGACATGGGGTCCAACAATACAAAATGGGCCAATATGGACGTTAGCACCAATAATGGCACCGACTTCCACAATGGCGGTAGGATGAATAAAGGCGGATTTATCAATCACGTATCAAGACTCCCGGCTACGAGCACACATCATAGTCGCTTCGCAAACAACTTTGCCGTCAACCAGAGCTACGCCTTTGAAGCGAGTCAGGCCGCGACGCGTTTTTTCAAAAGTGACTTCCATGATCATCTGATCACCAGGCACGACAGGACGCTTGAAGCGCGCTTCATCGATACCCGCGAAGTAGTACAGCTCACCCGGCTCCAGTTTGCCCACGCTTTTAAACGCAAGAATACCGGTAGCCTGTGCCATCGCTTCCAGAATCAACACACCCGGGAAGATAGGTTTACCCGGGAAGTGTCCCTGGAAGAACGGCTCGTTCACGGAAACATTTTTCACTGCGCGCAGAAAACGACCTTCTTCAAAATCCAGCACACGGTCTACCAGCAAAAACGGGTAGCGGTGCGGCAGAAGTTCTAAAATCTCTTCAATATGCAGAGTATGAGTGTCAGTAGTCAAAATACTCTTCCTGTCAAAATGTACTGATAAAAATAATAACACGGCCTGCCGGTTTATAAGAAAGCCGACAGGCCGGGGAATATAGCATTAAACGGATGAACGCTTAGTCTTGTTGATCGATTTTGCGCTCAAGAGACTTGAGTCGCTTGCTCATATCATCAATATTCATCACCAGAGCAGCTGTTTTACGCCATACCTTGTTGGGTTGCAGCGGGATGCCAGAGGAATAGACGCCAGGTTCGGTGATAGGACGCATTACCATGCCCATTCCTGTCACGGTCACCTTGTCGCATATTTCCATATGGCCATTAATCACGCTCGCACCGCCGATCATGCAGTAACGGCCAATTTTCAGGCTGCCCGCCATGATAACGCCACCCGCAACCGCGGTATTGTCGCCAATCACAACGTTATGCGCAATCTGGCACTGATTATCGATGATAACACCATTGCCAATAATCGTATCGTCAAGTGCACCACGGTCAATGGTGGTACAAGCACCGATCTCAACACGATCGCCGATAATCACGCGACCAAGCTGTGGGATCTTAACCCAATTACCACGATCGTTAGCGTAGCCAAAGCCATCAGAACCAATCACTGTGCTGGACTGAATGAGGCAATTTTCGCCAATTTCTACTTCATGGTAAACAGACACGTTGGCCCATAAACGGGTCCCGGCGCCGATTTTCGTATTTTTCCCAACGAAGCAACCTGGGCCAATGACAACGTTATCGCCCAGCACCACGCCAGATTCGATAACGGCATTTGCGCCAACTGCCACGTTGTGACCAAGCTGAGCCGTCGGATCAATCGCTGCACTGGCAGCAATGTCCTGCGCCGGCTGCGGCGTGGAATCAAGAATTTGTGCCATGCGTGCATACGTCAGGTAGGGATTTTTCACTACCAACGCGCTTCCAGTGGCAAACGGAAGATCGTCCTGCGTCAGAACAACAGCTGACGCCTGGCATTGAGCCAGTTGCTCACGGTACTTAGGGCTTACCATGAAGGTAATAGTGCCGGCTTTAGCAGATTGCATGGACGCAACAGCGGTGATGACGAGATCGCCATCACCGTGTAATTCTGCATCCAACTGCTGAGCTAAATCAGCCAGTCGAATTGAAGGCATTACTTATTTAACCTGTTTCAGAACATCAGCGGTGATGTCTTTAACATCGCTGCTGTTGAAAGCAACGGCATTCGCATCAACAACCAGATCGATGCTCTGATCGGCAGCAACTGCTTTAACAGCAGTCTGAATGCGAGTCACCAGCTTGCCACGCTCTTCGTTAGAACGACGCTGACGATCCTGCTCGAAAGCCTGCGCTTTCTGGGAGAACGTCTGACGCTGAGCCATTACGTCTTTTTCCAGCTTGCTACGGTCGCTCGCTTTCATGGTAGAACCATCACGCTGCAGACGCTGCATTTTGGACTGAAGATCGTTTTCCATACCCTGCAGTTCGCTTGCACGGCCTTTGAATTCGTTTTCCAGCGTCGCAGAAACACCTGTTTTCTGTGCAACCTGCTGGAACAAATTACCCATGTTGACGATTGCAATTTTGTCTGCTGCCTGAGCAGAGGTTGCCATCGCTAAACCGAGACCTGCAGCTAATAACCACTTTTTCACAATTAACTCCTTACCATCCCATTGGCACCAGAAGGTACCGTTCTTTGCGTGGCAAGGCGATCGTGTTACCGATCGCCAGTTGTCAGCGCTACACTGCCAACGCATTCCATTGCAGCGGATTATTACCAGGTTTTACCAATGTTAAACTGGAATTGCTCCGCTTTGTCTCCATCGTATTTCTTAAACGGCTGGGCGTAAGAGAAGACCAACGGCCCCAGCGGTGACATCCATTGTAATGCGATACCTGCAGACATGCGAATATTGCTCGGATCGCTGTAGTCTGGTACGCCTGCCGCACGCATCTGGGCAGTATTCTCCCAGTTGGTATCCCATACAGTACCGGCATCCCAGAAGATGGATGTACGGACTGAGTTTGCGTATTTATCACTGATGAACGGCGTTGGTGTGATGAACTCCAGGCTAGCAACGGCCATGGCGTTACCGCCCACCGCATCATCAGAGCTACAGACTTCAGAAGACGACGATTTATTACAGTTATCGGTGTCGTTACCGCCGTAATAGACCGCTTTCGGACCAATGTTGTTGGACTGGAAGCCACGGACGGTGCTGGAACCACCGGCGTAGAAGTTCTCATAGAATGGCAGTTCTTTGCCACCTAAACCATCGCCATAGCCCCAACGGGTACGACCCAGGACTACCCACTTGTGGTCGTCATCAATTGGGAAGTAGGACGCGGTGTCCAGCGTTACCTTGTAGAACTCGTTATCAGACCCCGGAACGGTCACTTTACCGTTCAGGTTGACACGAGAACCTTCCGTCGGGAAGTAACCACGGTCGAGACGGTTATAGGTCCAGCCATAGTTGAAGGTGAAGTCATCAGCAGCAAAGCCGTTGTTGTCCCCATTTTTACTGGTTGACTGGCCAATAGAGTCCAGATAACGCCACATCGCCACCTGCGGTTGCATGTTGGACAGGTCGTTATGCACATAACCTAAACCAGCGCGCAGCGAGTTGTATTCGTTAACCGGGAAGCCGAGCGTGCCATCTACACCGTAGCTCTTGTTGGTGTAAGAGGACAGATCCGCGTCATCTGCTTTAAAGTCGTTATAGAAGATACGACCGCCCAGGCTCACACCATCTACGGTGAAGTATGGGTTGGTAACAGAGAACTCAGAGTAGGTCTGGTAGTCGTTTTTGGTACCGTTGATACCTACGGAGTAACCCGTACCCAGCCAGTTATCCTGCTGTACGCCGACCTGGAAGCTGACGCCACTTTCAGTACCGTAGCCCACACCGAAGTTAAAGCTACCGGTGTTACGCTCTTTGACTTTATAAACGACATCAACCTGATCCGGGCTGCCCGGAACACGCTGGGTATCGGTATCAACCGTTTCGAAATAGCCCAGACGGTTCAGACGCTCTTTACCCTGGTCAACAAGGTCGCTACCTAACCATGCGCCTTCCATCTGACGCATCTCGCGACGCAGGACGGAATCTTTGGAGGTGTCGTTACCTTCGAAGCGGATCTTACGCACGTAGAAACGGTTACCCGCATCAACGTTAACGTGAAGCTTCACAGTTTTATCCGCGTCGTTGATTTCAGGCTGAGTTTGTACACGCGGATAAGCATAACCATAGCGGCCGAGCAGCTTCTTAATGCTGTCTTCCATTTTAGTCACTTTAGACCCGCTATACAGCTCGCCCGGCTGAATTTTGGTCAGCGATTCGATCTCAGCAGAATGGCCTGCCAGGTTACCACTCACGTCAACACCAGAAAGCTTGTACTGATCGCCTTCTGTGATGTTAATCGTAATGTAGATGCCTTTCTTGTCTGGCGTCAGACTGACCTGAGTCGAGTCGATGTTGAAACGGGCATAACCGCGATCCAGATAGTAGCTGCGCAGGGTTTCAAGGTCGCCCGCCAGTTTCTGCTTCTGGTATTTACGATCGCCCACCACGTTCCACCATGGCACTTCGTCGCGCAGCTGGAACGTAGAGATCAGTTCATCGGTGCTGAACGCGTGGTTACCCACGATGTTGATCTGCTGAATCTTCGCAGAAACACCTTCCTGGAAGACCAGTTTCAGGTCAACACGGTTACGTGGCAACGGCGTCACAACCGCTTTCACGCTGGCACTGTATTTACCCACGCTGTAATAGAAGTCTTCCAGACCTTTTTCTATGTCTGAAAGGGTTGTGCGATCCAGGGATTCCCCCACACGTACGCCAGATGCTTCAAGGTTCTGCTTGAGCATGTCATCTTTCACCGACTTGTTACCGGAGAAGGTGATACTGGCGATCGTCGGACGTTCTTTTACCTGAACCAGAAGCGTATCACCATCGCGCAGGACGCGGACATCCTCGAAGTTGCCAGTGGCAAACAGAGCACGGATGGTGTTACTGATGTCATCATCATTAACCGTATCGCCGGGGCGCACAGGCATACTGAGGAGGGCCGCACCAACGGCGACACGCTGAAGGCCTTCGAAATGAATGTCTTTCACTACGAACCCGTCAGCACCGTATACGGTGGCGCTGCTAAACAGCAGCGACGCTATGAGCAACTTTTTCATCGCCATCGTTATTATGCGTTCTTCCTAACTAACTCTCTTACAACCGAGAGAAATCATTGAAAAGTGCAAGCCCCATTAACAGCACCAGCAAAATCGAGCCAATGCGATAACTAAAGTCTTGAACTCGCTCGGATACCGGCCCGCCTTTTAGCTTTTCAATCGCCAAAAACAGCAGATGACCCCCGTCTAAAACGGGAAGCGGGAACAGGTTGATTATCCCAAGGTTCACGCTAATGAGCGCAAGAAACATGAGATAGTAAATCACCCCGAACTCCGCTGACATCCCAGCCCCCTGAGCTATTGAAATTGGCCCACTGAGGTTGTTCAGTTTCACATCACCGGTTATCAATTTCCCCAACATGTTTACCGTCAGCTTCATCAGTTGCCATGTTTTATCCGTGGCTTCAAGGATGGCGCTGAACGGCCCATACTGGCGTATTGTCTTGTACTCATCTGGCAGCGGGATGACTTTCGGCACAACGCCTGCAAACCCTTCTGCCTTTTTGCCGACCGACTTCGTATCCGGAGTCAGCGTCAGCGAAAGCGGACTGCCCTGCCTTTCAACTTCCAGCGCGAGCGACGTGCCCGGATTATCGCGCACCAGAGTAACAAAGGTCATCCACTCTGTTAATGGTTGACCATCGACTTTAACGATCCTGTCGCCCGCTTGCAAACCTGCTTTGCTGGCAGCCGAGTTTGCCTGTACTTCGGCTAATACCGGCTCAATCTGCGCACCGCGTGGACGAATGCCCAGCGCAGAGACGGGATCTTCTTTGTCTGGCTCGAAACGCCAGTGACGTAAATCGAGCACTTTGTCCTGCCGCTGGTCAGAACCAAACGGCGACACGCTGAATGTTGTCTGCCGATCGCCAATTTTGGCTACCAGCTGCAGACGCACGGCATCCCAATCAGGGGTTTCGATGCCATCAATCGCTTTAAGTTCCATCCCCGGCGTAATTTGCGCACTCGCCGCGATGGAATCAGGCGCAATTTCACCCACAACCGGACGCACGCCAGGCACGCCGATGATAAACACCAGCCAGTAGGCGAAAACAGCAAAGATGAAGTTGGCTACCGGCCCGGCAGCGATGATGGCGGCGCGTTGTCCAACGGTTTTGTTGTTGAATGCGCTGTGTCGTAGCTCAGGGGCGACAGGCTCAACGCGTTCGTCGAGCATCTTAACGTAGCCGCCAAGCGGGATAAGAGCGATGACAAATTCTGTGCCGTGGCGGTCAGTGCGCGTCCAGAGTGATTTACCAAAACCGATGGAAAACCGCTCTACCCGCACACCGCAACGGCGAGCAACCCAGAAATGGCCAAATTCATGCACGGTAATCAGTACACCCAGTGCAACAATGAACGCCGCCAGATTCCAGAGAATGCTCAGCATAAAACCTTCCGTTAAATCGTCCCGAATACCAGTAAAAGCAAGCACGCAAACACTGGAACAGCCGCTGTCAGGCTATCAATGCGATCCAGTATACCGCCATGTCCTGGAATCAGGTGTCCGCTGTCCTTAATCCCTGCTTCACGCTTAAACATACTTTCGGTTAAATCACCGAGTACCGAGGCCAGCGCAGCAAAAATAGAGCACACCAGCAGTATTGACGGTGCCACTTCCAGATTCGCCCAGACGCCATAGCCCCAGGAAATGATTGCTGCCGTAAACAGGCCGCCGATGAATCCTTGCCAGGTTTTGCCCGGAGACACTTTTGGCGCCAGTTTATGTTTGCCAAACAGTTTACCAAACATATAGGCCCCAGAGTCAGCCCCCCAGACGAGAATCATCACATAAAGCAGCCAGATCGCGCCGCTGTAGTGGTTTTCGTCATAGTGCCAGGCGCGCAGTGCGACCATACCCCAGAAAAAAGGAACAATTGTGAGCAGGCCAAAAATAAGACGCAACACTTTTGAATTACGCCAGAATGCCGCGGAACCTGGGTAAAAAAGCACCAGCAGCAGCGCGGCAACCCACCAGCCCAGCGATACCCAAAGGGAACCGGCAACCAGCGGTTGGTGAATATCATGGTGATATTCAGGCAAGGTAAACAGCATCAGGGCCAGGATAAAGCCACAGAGTACCGCCAGCCATACCCGCTGAGTGCGTGAGGTAAAGCCGCTAAACTGACCCCATTCCCACGCGGCGAGCATGCAGACCACCAGCGTCAAAATAGCGAATCCCACCGGGGGCAGTAAAAACAGCGCCGCAATGACAATGGGTATTAATACAAAAGCGGAAATCAGGCGATACTTCAGCAAAAGCTACCCCCATCAGGCTTTGTCGCCACCTGGCTCGGTGCCGCCGAAACGACGCTCTCGATTGGCAAAGGCATGCAGCGCACCTTCAAAGTCTTGTTCATCAAAATCGGGCCAAAGAACATCAGTAAAGTAAAGTTCGGCGTAGGCAATTTGCCACAGCAAAAAGTTACTGATGCGATGTTCTCCCCCTGTCCTAATTACCAAATCCACAGGTGCCAGTTCATTCATGCAGATTTGCTTACTCAGCGCCTCTTCATCAATTTGGTCGGGTCTCAACAGCCCTTCCTGAACCTGTTCGGCCAGATGCCGAACGCCCTGGATAATATCCCAGCGTCCACCGTAATTCGCCGCGATATTGAGCGTCAGACCGGTATTATTTTCAGTCAGCGCTTCTGCTTTACGAATCCGTTCCTGCAAACGTGAGTTAAAACGACTGGTTTCGCCGATAATACGCAGACGGACGTTGTGGCGGTGCAGGCTTTTTACTTCGCTATCGAGCGCCCACACAAACAATTCCATCAACGCGGTCACTTCCTGCGGCGGTCGATTCCAGTTTTCACTGCTAAAAGCATAGAGCGTTAACGCATCAATGCCGTTATTGGCGGCAAAAGAAACGGCGCGGCGAACAGATTTCGCCCCAGCTTTATGCCCAAAGGCTCGTATCTTCCCTTGTCTTTTCGCCCAGCGGCCGTTGCCATCCATAATGATTGCTACATGACGGCAGCCATGAGCTGGCAAGTTTTCGCTTATTGGTTGATTCGCAGACAACATAACGCGTTTTTGGTCCCTGAAAAGGATTTAACGGTACTCAGGAATACTGAAGCCTATACATAAAAAAGCCGTGTCAAACCACGGCTTACCTGACCACGTAAAGTCAAATACCTGCGATCAGGTGGCGCAGACTATATCACTGAAGCCCAACGCTAACAAATAGCACAACCACTAGTGCTTGCTTTATCACCAGCTTGCGAGGCGTGTCACCTGCTTACGTGCAATAACGCGAGCCTGTGCATCCACCGCCAGCACCTCTTCCACGCTTTGTGGTTCGCGCAAATCCATCATCTCCAGTACCGATAAATTCAACGTCGCAATATCGGTAAAGCGGATCTGCTGATTCAGAAATGCCTCAACGGTAATTTCATTAGCTGCATTAAGTGCCGTCGTCGCCGCCTGCCCCTGGTCAAAGGCTTTCATCGCAAGCTTCAGACACGGATAACGATCGTAGTCCGGTTCGCTAAAGGTCAGTGAACTCAGCTTGCAAAAATCGAGCGGTTTCGCCCCGGACTTCACCCGATTCGGCCACGCCATGGCATGCGCGATAGGCGTGCGCATGTCCGGTTCGCCCAGTTGCGCAAGGACGCTGCCATCCTGATAGCGCACCATCGAGTGAATCACCGATTGCGGGTGGATCAGCACTTCCATCTGTTTCGCCGACGCATTGAACAGCCAGCGCGCTTCAATGTATTCCAGACCTTTGTTCATCATGGTGGCGGAGTCAACGGAGATTTTACGCCCCATTGACCAGTTCGGATGACGGCACGCCTGCTCAGGCGTCATTGCGCTCAGTTCAGACAGTGGCGTTTCACGGAACGGGCCACCTGACCCGGTAAGCAAAATCGATACAACGCCATTCTGCTCCAGGTCAGCGTACCCCAGGTTCTGTTGAAAAGGTTGCGGTAAACTCTGAAAAATCGCGTTGTGCTCGCTGTCGACCGGTAAAAGACGCGCCCCGCGCTGCTTCACCGCCTCCATAAAGAGACGTCCGCAGGTCACCAGCGACTCTTTGTTAGCCAGCAGAACCTCTTTACCGGCATCAATAGCGGCAAGCGTCGGTAGCAGCCCTGCAGCCCCGACGATTGCCGCCATGACCTGATCAACCTCATCCAGCGCAGCCATGTCGCAGGCCGCCTGCTGGCCACTCAGGACCTCGGTACGACAGCCTTTCTCACGCAACTGCGCGGTGAGCAGGCGGGCGCTCTCTTCGTCATCCATAACCGCATAGCGAGGCGTAAACTCCAGGCACTGTTCGATCATACGCTGCACATTCTTACCGGCCACCAGCGCGGTCACGGTGTAATGTTCAGGATTATGGCGAACAACGTCGAGAGTGCTGCAACCGATAGAGCCGGTTGAGCCAAGGAGTGTTAAATGCTTCATGAGATGCCCGAAAAAAGTTAGACCAGATAAAAGCAAAACGCCGCCAGCAAGACCCGAAGTCCTTCTGAACGGCGTTTATCAGTGTACGACAGAAATCAGAACTGCATCAGTTCCGCTTCTTTATCTGCCAGCGCCGCATCAATTTTCTTGATCGCAGCATCCGTCATCTTCTGAATGTCGTCCTGAGAACGACGATCGTCATCTTCACTGATCTCTTTTTCTTTCAGCAGCGCTTTGAGTTTATCGTTCGCATCACGACGTACGTTACGCACGGATACGCGACCCTGCTCAGCTTCACCACGAACAACTTTGATCAGGTCTTTACGACGTTCTTCAGTCAGTGGAGGCAGTGGAACGCGAATGTCAGCGCCCGCAGAGCTTGGGTTCAGACCGAGGTCAGACGCCATGATCGCTTTCTCAACCGCTGGGCTCATAGAACGATCGAAGACGTTGATTTTCAGCGTACGGGTATCTTCAACGGTAACACTCGCCAGCTGACGCAGTGGCGTTGGCGTGCCGTAGTATTCTACGATGATGCCATCCAGCAGGCTTGGGGAAGCACGGCCAGTACGGATTTTGCTGATTTGGGTTTTGAACGCTTCTACGCATTTTTCCATGCGTACTTCAGCATCTTTTCTGATTTCGTTAATCACGTTACGAATCCTTGAAAACTTGTCTCAGGCAGACTATCCGCCAGCACAGCGCTACAGGTGTGCTAAGTATAGTCGCGTTTAATTCTGACAACGCCAAAGGCGCGCCCAGGTAAGATACCACTACAAAATAAAGCGGAATCTTACCTGTATTTATCGCCGACGGAAATTATTCCGTGATCAAAGTGCCTTCTTTTTCACCCATGACCACGCGACGCAGTGCGCCAGGTTTGTTCATGTTGAAGACACGGATCGGCAGTTTGTGGTCACGAGCCAGCGTAAAGGCGGCAAGATCCATCACTTTCAGCTCTTTTTCCAGCACTTCGCTGTAGCTCAGCTGATCGTACATGGTGGCAGACGGATCTTTTGCCGGGTCGGCAGTAAACACGCCATCGACTTTGGTCGCTTTCAGAACCACATCGGCTTCGATCTCGATACCGCGCAGGCAGGCAGCGGAATCGGTAGTAAAGAACGGGTTACCCGTACCGGCGGAGAGGATCACCACGCGGTTGTTGCGCAGCAGGCTAATCGCCTCTGCCCAGCTGTAGTTATCGCAGACGCCATTCAATGGGATTGCGGACATCAGGCGGGCGTTCACATAGGCGCGATGAAGCGCATCACGCATTGCCAGGCCATTCATCACGGTTGCCAGCATACCCATGTGGTCGCCCACAACGCGGTTCATCCCCGCTTTCGCCAGACCAGCACCACGGAAAAGGTTGCCACCGCCAATGACCACGCCAACCTGAATACCCAGTTCGACCAGTTCTTTGATTTCCTGTGCCATGCGGTCAAGGATGCTTGCGTCAATACCGAAGCCTTCCGATCCCTGCAGCGCTTCGCCACTCAGCTTAAGCAGAATGCGTTTGTACACGGGTTTTGCATTGGTAGCCATGTTTCTTTCCTGAGACTGTCAACGATTAAGATGGGGGTTAATTCTGGCGACATGATATGTCGCATATCAGCACAGGGATACTGGAGCCTGTCTGATTTCGTGTGACGGGTGACAAAAAGAAGCCGCCCTCAGGCGGCTCCTTTTCAATCATTAAGACTGCTTGGACATTGCAGCAACTTCTGCTGCGAAGTCAGTCTCAACTTTCTCGATGCCTTCGCCCACTTCGAAGCGGATGAAGCCAGTCACGTCAGCGTTGTGCTCTTTCAGCAGCTGAGCAACAGACTTGCTTGGATCCATAACGAATGGCTGGCCAGTCAGAGAAACTTCGCCGGTGAATTTCTTCATGCGGCCTTCAACCATTTTCTCTGCGATTTCTTTTGGCTTACCAGACTGCATCGCGATGTCCAGCTGAACCTGGTACTCTTTCTCTACCACTTCAGCAGACACGTCTTCTGGCTTAACGAATTCTGGTTTGCTTGCAGCGATGTGCATAGCCAGCTGTTTAACCAGCTCTTCATCAGCGCCTTTAGCCGCAACCAGAACACCGATACGTGCACCGTGCTGGTATGAACCCAGAACGTCGCCTTCCAGAGAAGCAACACGACGGATGTTGATGTTCTCACCGATTTTAGCAACCAGAGCAACACGTTCTTCTTCGAACTGTGCTTTCAGAACTTCAACGTCAGTGATTTTGCCCGCAACAGCTGCGTCCAGAACTTTGTTAGCAAATGCCTGGAAACCACCATCTTTAGCAACGAAGTCAGTCTGGCAGTTAACTTCCAGGATGATGCCGTAGTTGCCGTCGATCTTAGTGATGATCACGCCGTCAGCAGCAACGTTGCCTGCTTTTTTAGCTGCTTTGATCGCACCGGATTTACGCATGTTTTCGATTGCCAGCTCGATGTCGCCGTTCGCTTCAGTCAGCGCTTTTTTGCAATCCATCATGCCTGCGCCAGTACGCTCGCGCAGCTCTTTTACCAGGGATGCGGTAATTTCAGCCATTCTTAAATCCTCGGGAGATGTGAACTGCCCGGCCTGAGGCCAAACAGTGTAAATTGAAAAAAGGGGCCGATAATTGGCCCCTATTCATACACGGTACTAATAAGGGGTGAAACCTTATTATTCAGCTTCTACGAAGCTTTCTTCCGCCTGAGAAGCCAGATCCTGGGAACGGCCTTCACGAACGGTAGCAGCTACAGCGCTCAGGTACAGGCTAACAGCACGGATTGCGTCGTCGTTACCCGGGATAACGAAGTCAACACCGTCCGGATCGGAGTTGGTATCAACGATAGCGAATACCGGGATACCCAGGTTGTTAGCTTCTTTGATTGCGATGTGCTCGTGGTCTGCATCGATTACGAACAGCGCGTCTGGCAGGCCGCCCATATCTTTGATACCGCCCAGGCTGTTTTCCAGCTTGTCCAGTTCACGAGTGCGCATCAGCGCTTCTTTCTTAGTCAGCTTGTCGAAAGTACCGTCCTGAGACTGGGTTTCCAGATCTTTCAGGCGCTTGATGGACTGACGAACGGTTTTCCAGTTAGTCAGCATGCCGCCCAACCAGCGATGGTTCACGAAGAACTGATCGCAGCTGTTAGCAGCATCTTTCACAGCTTCGCTTGCAGCGCGCTTAGTACCAACGAACAGAATCTTACCTTTACGGGAAGAGATCTTGTTCAGCTCAGCCAGGGCTTCGTTGAACATTGGTACAGTTTTCTCAAGGTTGATGATGTGAACTTTGTTACGTGCGCCGAAGATGAAAGGCTTCATTTTCGGGTTCCAGTAACGGGTCTGGTGACCGAAGTGAACACCAGCCTTGAGCATGTCGCGCATGGAAACAGTTGCCATGTTTAAAACCTCTATATTAAAAGTTGGGGTTATGCCTCCACGTATCCCATATTACCGACCCCGAAGGGCACCCCGGAATATGTGCCGATACGTGTGTGTTGTTACACAAAGTGAGATTTGTCGCTTCCGTCCAGCCTGTGTATCTGAAATGGATCGGAAGTCCGGCGCGCTTTATACCACAAAACACGACCAGAAACCAACAGTTGTTGGCCGAGTGTGCTGTTAATGATTCTCAATTTGGCACGGGGTGCGCCTGACTGATACCATTAACGACACTTAGACTAGTATTGTCGAAAAAATCGACACTGATGGACAGATTACATGGCTATCTCTATTAAGACACCTGAAGAAATTGCAAAGATGCGCGTCGCCGGTCGTCTGGCCGCAGACGTGCTGGAAATGATCGAGCCGTACGTGAAGCCGGGCGTGAGCACGGGTGAACTGGACCGCATTTGTAACGACTATATCGTCAATGAGCAGCACGCGGTCTCCGCCTGCCTTGGCTACCATGGTTTCCCGAAATCCGTCTGCATTTCGATTAACGAAGTGGTTTGTCACGGTATTCCGGACAACGAAAAACTGCTCAAAGATGGCGACATCGTCAACATCGACGTGACGGTCATTAAAGATGACTACCACGGTGACACCTCTAAGATGTTCATCGTGGGCAAGCCGACGATTCTGGGCGAGCGTCTGTGCAAAGTGACGCAAGAAAGCCTCTACCTGGCGCTGAAAATGGTTAAACCCGGCATTCGCCTGCGCACCATCGGGGCCGCTATCCAGAAATTCGTTGAAGCGGAAGGTTTCTCCGTTGTGCGTGAATACTGCGGCCACGGCATTGGCCGTGTCTTCCACGAAGAGCCACAGGTTCTGCACTATGATGCGGATGACGGCGGCGTGGTACTGCAAAAAGGCATGACCTTCACCATCGAGCCGATGGTTAATGCCGGTGATTACCGCATCCGCACCATGAAAGATGGCTGGACGGTGAAAACCAAAGACAGAAGCTTGTCTGCGCAGTACGAGCATACTATTGTGGTAACAGACAACGGCTGCGAAATTATGACGTTGCGCAAGGATGACACCATCCCGGCGATACTCACGCACGATGAATGATAAAAAAGCCGGCAGATGCCGGCTTTTTTAATGGCTATAGCTTTTTCTTATGGGTGGCGCACGATGAGTAATCTTTTACCCGAACAGTATGCTAACACAGCACTTCCCACCCTACCCGACCAGCCCGATAACCCGGGCGTCTGGCCCCAGCAGGATCTGACCTGCGCCGGTATCAAGGCGCATATGGATGTCTTCCAGCGCTGGCTCGGAAGCGCATTTGATGCCGGTATCTCCGCGGAGCAGCTCATTGAAGCTCGCACCGAGTTTATCGACCAGCTCCTGCAGCGTCTGTGGATTGATTACGGGTTTGGGCAGATCAGTGACGTGGCACTGGTCGCCGTCGGGGGCTATGGCCGCGGTGAGCTTCATCCGCTTTCCGATATCGACTTACTGATTTTAAGCCGCAAAAAGCTGCCGGATGAACAGGCGCAGAAAATTGGCGAACTGCTGACGCTGCTGTGGGATGTGAAGCTTGAAGTGGGCCACAGCGTGCGCACGCTGGAAGAGTGCCTGCTCGAAGGATTATCTGACCTGACCGTCGCCACCAACCTGATTGAAACCCGCCTGTTGATTGGCGACGTCGCGTTGTTCCTGGAGCTGCAAAAACACATTTTCAGCGACGGCTTCTGGCCTTCAGAAAAATTCTTCGCCGCGAAGGTCGAGGAGCAGAATCAGCGTCACCAGCGCTACCATGGCACCAGCTATAACCTGGAGCCGGATATTAAAAGCAGTCCGGGCGGACTGCGCGACATTCACACGCTGCAGTGGGTGGCCCGCCGCCACTTTGGCGCCACCTCAATGGACGAGATGGTTGGCTTCGGCTTTTTAACCGAGGCTGAGCGAAACGAGCTGAATGAGTGTCTGCACCTGCTCTGGCGGATCCGTTTTGCCCTGCATCTCGAGCTTAGCCGCTACGATAACCGTCTGCTGTTTGACCGCCAGCTCAGCGTAGCGCAGCGCCTCAACTACCGCGGTGAAGGTAACGAGCCGGTTGAGCACATGATGAAGGATTTCTTCCGCGTTACCCGTCGCGTCACTGAACTGAACCAGATGCTGCTGCAGCTGTTCGACGAAGCGATCCTGGCCCTGACGGCGGACGAAAAACCGCGGCCGATCGATGATGAATTCCAGCTGCGCGGCACGCTTATCGATCTGCGCGACGAAACGCTGTTTATCCGTGAGCCGGAAGCGATCCTGCGGATGTTCTACACCATGGTTCGCAACAGCACGATCACCGGGATCTACTCCACAACGCTGCGTCATCTGCGCCATGCGCGCCGTCATCTGACGCAGCCACTGTGCTATATCCCGGAAGCCCGATCCCTTTTTCTCAGTATGTTGCGCCATCCGGGGGCCGTCAGCCGTGGGCTTCTGCCGATGCATCGCCACAGCGTGCTGTGGGCCTATATGCCGCAGTGGTCACATATCGTCGGGCAGATGCAGTTCGATCTGTTCCACGCCTACACGGTGGATGAACACACGATCCGCGTCATGCTCAAGCTGGAGAGCTTTGCCAGAGAAGAGACACGCTCACGTCACCCACTGTGCGTCGAACTGTGGCCACGTCTTACCCACCCGGAACTGATCCTGATTGCCGCCCTGTTCCACGACATCGCCAAAGGTCGTGGCGGTGACCACTCGGTGCTCGGCGCACAGGACGTGCTGAAATTTGCCGAACTGCATGGACTGAACTCTCGCGAGACGCAGCTGGTTGCCTGGCTGGTACGCCATCACCTGCTGATGTCCGTCACCGCGCAGCGTCGTGACATTCAGGATCCGGAGGTCATCAAGCAGTTTGCAGAAGAGGTTCAGACGGAAAACCGCCTGCGCTATCTGGTCTGCCTTACGGTAGCCGATATTTGTGCCACCAACGAAACGCTGTGGAACAGCTGGAAGCAAAGCCTGTTGCGCGAGTTGTACTTTGCCACCGAAAAACAGCTGCGCCGCGGGATGCAAAACACCCCGGACATGCGCGAGCGTGTACGCCATCATCAGCTGCAGGCGCTGGCGCTGTTGCGGATGGATAACATTGATGAAGAGGCGCTGCATCAGATTTGGGCGCGCTGTCGTGCCAACTATTTTGTCCGCCACAGCCCAAACCAGCTTGCCTGGCATGCGCGACATCTGCTTCAGCATGATTTATCGCAGCCGATGATCCTCCTCAGTCCGCAGGCCACGCGCGGCGGTACCGAGATCTTTATCTGGAGCCCGGATCGGCCTTATCTGTTTGCTGCGGTTTGTGCCGAACTGGACAGGCGTAATCTGAGCGTTCACGACGCGCAGATTTTCACCACCCGGGACGGCATGGCGATGGACACCTTTATTGTACTGGAGCCAGACGGAAGCCCGCTGTCGTCGGACCGCCATGAAGGGATACGTTTTGGCCTGGAACAGGCGATCACCCAGCGCAGCTGGCAGCCACCGCAGCCGCGTCGTCAGCCGTCGAAATTACGCCACTTTACCGTCGATACCGAGGTCAATTTCCTGCCGACCCACACCGATCGTAAATCGTTCCTGGAGCTGATCGCGCTCGACCAGCCAGGGCTGCTCGCCCGCGTCGGCCAGGTTTTTGCCGATCTGGGAATTTCGCTTCACGGGGCCAGAATTACAACCATTGGCGAACGAGTAGAAGATTTATTTATAATCGCCACCGCCGACCGGCGTGCCCTTAATAATGACCTGCAACTTGAAGTGCAACAACGGTTGACAGCAGCCCTCAATCCAAACGATAAAGGGTGACGTGTTTTTTAGTGAAATGGAAAGAGTAAACAATGCAGCAGTTACAGAACGTTATTGAGTCCGCTTTTGAGCGTCGCGCCGAGATTACTCCGGCAAATGTGGATACCGTTACCCGTGAAGCGGTTAATCAGGTTATTTCTCTGCTGGATTCCGGCGCGCTACGTGTAGCAGAAAAAATCGACGGTCAGTGGGTAACTCATCAATGGCTAAAGAAAGCCGTGCTGCTCTCTTTCCGTATCAATGATAACCAGGTTATCGACGGAGCAGAAAGCCGCTACTTCGATAAAGTCCCTATGAAATTCGCTGACTACGACGAAGCTCGCTTCCAGAAAGAAGGCTTCCGCGTAGTACCGCCAGCGGCCGTACGTCAGGGTGCGTTCATCGCACGTAACACCGTGCTGATGCCCTCCTACGTTAACATCGGTGCTTACGTAGACGAAGGCTCCATGGTGGATACCTGGGCAACCGTCGGCTCCTGCGCGCAGATCGGTAAAAACGTTCACCTGTCCGGCGGCGTGGGTATCGGTGGTGTACTGGAGCCACTGCAGGCTAACCCAACCATCATCGAAGATAACTGCTTCATCGGCGCGCGCTCTGAAGTGGTGGAAGGCGTGATCGTTGAGGAAGGCTCCGTTATCTCGATGGGCGTTTACATCGGTCAGAGCACCCGTATTTACGATCGTGAGACCGGTGAAATTCACTACGGTCGCGTGCCGGCCGGTTCCGTTGTGGTCTCCGGCAACCTGCCGTCAAAAGATGGCAAGTACAGCCTGTACTGTGCGGTTATCGTGAAGAAAGTTGATGCGAAAACCCGCGGTAAGGTGGGCATCAATGAGTTGCTGCGCACCATCGATTAATCGGATATAACAAAAAGCGGGGGCCACCCCGCTTTTTTCATATCTGAGGGTGGCGAAAATAGATTTTTTCGTTAATTATTCAAAGGTTATGTTGAGATCAAGGGTACCGCTATGTACGATAATCTGAAAAGTCTGGGCATTACCAATCCTGATGAAATTGATCGTTACAGCCTTCGCCAGGAAGCTAATAACGACATTCTGAAAATCTATTTTCACAAGGACAAAGGAGAGTTTTTCGCCAAGAGCGTGAAGTTTAAATATCCACGCCAGCGTAAGACCGTCGTCGCTGACGGTGTAGGACAGGGATACAAAGAAGTTCAGGAAATCAGCCCTAATCTGCGCTATGTGATCGATGAACTCGATCAGATCTGTCAGCGCGACCGCACTGAAGTCGATCTCAAACGTAAGATCCTCGACGATCTGCGTCACCTTGAAAGCGTTGTCACCAACAAGATTAGCGAAATCGAAGCGGATCTTGAAAAGCTTACCCGGAAATAAACGCAAAACGGCAATCTTTGATTGCCGTTTTAGTGTTTGCGCCCTCTCCCGTGGAAAGGGATGGCGTAAGGGCATCAGGCCGTATTCCACTCATCTCTGCTCATCGAGCTGTAACGCCACATAAAGCAGCAGCCTGTCGTCAAAGCTCCCCAGATCCAGCCCTGTCAGCTCCGAAATCCGGTTCAGTCGATATTCCAGCGTATTGCGATGTATAAACAACGCTTTCGACGTTGCCAGCGGCTGTACGTTATGACGGAACCACGCCTGCAGCGTCCGACGCAGCAGACCGTTATTGTCCATCGCCTTGAGGCGCGCTAACGGACGTGCCAGCTCATTGGCCTGCCAGCCACCGCGCAGGCTGTCGAGCAGTACCGGGAGCATCAGATCCTGGTAGAAATAACTGCGGCTTTCCGGCATCCGCTGCTTACCCACCATCATGGTGGTGCGGGCAGTACGCCAGGAACGGGCAATACTGCCCGGACCGGTGAAGTAATTGCCCAGCGCGACGCGAAAACGAAGCTGACCATTCTCCTTCATGCGGGCTATCAACTGCTCCACGCGACGACGATGATCTTCTGCATCCCAGCGCCCGAACGCGTTCAGCGCGGGCTTGAGCACCACCATTTCCGTCAGAGAGACAATCGCCACCAGGTTATCGCGTTCCGGTGTCGCCAGCGCATTTTGCAGCTGCTGCAGCTCAGCCATCGCACTGTCGACGCCAAGCTGGCCGCTGTCCACCTCAATTACCGCCACGACGCGCGGCTGATTCAGATCGATTCCCAGGCGCTGCGCCCATTCATTGAGTGCAGGGGTATGCTCATCCGCCTGAATCAGATTCATCACCAGCTCTTCACGCAGACGGCTGTCCTGGGCGAGCAGATGCATCAGGCGCGACTGCTCAAGCATCATCTCCGCCGTCATACAGACCAGTTCGCCATATTTTCGCAGCGACTCCGGCTCGCCGGTCAGGCCGATAACGCCAACAATTTCCCCCTCAAGACGCAGCGGTAAATTGATGCCCTGACGGACACCGTGCAGGTGTTTCGCCACCGCATCGTCGATATCCACCACCCGCCCCTGGGAGAGCACCAGCAGCGCCCCTTCGTGCAATTCCCCAATACGCTCACGATCGCCACTGCCAATAATGCGCCCACGGGCATCCATTACGTTGATATTGGTATCAATGATGCGCATGGTGCGTGCCACAATATCCTGCGCCATTTTGGTATCGAGATGCCAGCCAGCCATGTAACCCTCCTGTGAGCAGAGCTCAAGCATAGGGAAGTTCAGCTACCGCTGCATTGTGCGAATGCACAAAGTGAAAGGGAGAAGTATGGAGTTGTGGAAAAGGTCACAGAAAGGTGAAAAGCCCCTGCTCATCTGAAACAGGGGCCTGAGAGGATTACTGCATCAGCAGGTAAATTGAGGTATCACCACGCTGAATATTCAACGCCAGCACGGAAGGTTTGCTGTCCAGAATTTTGCGCAGTTCAGCAATGTTTTTCACTGGCTGCTGGTTCGCACCCATGATCACATCGCCTTTTTTCAGGCCAATGCGCGCAGCCGGGCTGTTCGCTTTAACGTTGTTCACCACAACGCCTTTGTCCTGACCTTTATTGCTCATCTCGGCGCCTTCAATGCCGCTGAAGATGGTGCTGGAATCAACCTGATTCTGGCTGCTCTGCTGCAGTTCCAGGCTCACGTTAACCGATTTACCGTCACGCAGCAGGCCGAGGGTCACTTTGCTGCCAATCGGCATGGAGCCCACTTCAGCACGCAGCGCGGCAAAGCTGCTGATCGGTTTCCCGTTCAGGGAGGTGATGACATCACCCGCTTTAATGCCCGCTTTCGCCGCGGAGGAGTTCGGCATCACCTGGCTGACAAATGCACCGCGCTGGGCGTCAACTTTCATCGCCTTAGCCAGTTCGGAATTCAGTTCGGTACCCAGAATCCCCAGTTCACCGCGTTTCACCTGGCCATACTGCACCATCTGCGCGGTCAGGTTTTTCACCATGTTACTTGGGATAGCAAAGCCGATCCCGATATTGCCGCCGTCCGGTGCAAGGATCGCGGTGTTGATACCAATCAGCTCACCGTTCAGGTTCACCAGCGCGCCGCCGGAGTTACCCCGGTTGATGGCGGCATCCGTCTGGATGAAGTTTTCATAGTTTTCGGCGTTGAGGCCGCTACGACCCAGCGCGGAAACAATCCCCGAGGTTACGGTTTCACCCAGACCGAACGGGTTACCGATAGCGACGGTATAATCACCGACACGCAGCGCATCGGAGTCGGCAATTTTAATCGCCGTCAGGTTTTTCGGATCCTGAATCTGGATCAGCGCGATATCGGAGCGCGGGTCTTTCCCGACCACTTTGGCATCAAATTTACGCCCGTCGCTCAGCTGAACCTTAATGCTGTTGGCGTTATCAACAACGTGGTTGTTGGTCACGACGTAGCCTTTCGCCGCATCAATAATCACACCCGAGCCAAGCGCCATGAATTTCTGCTGCTGGCCACCCCCCTGGGTGTCATCCCCTGCACCACCGCCCTGACAGAACGGGGAGCTCTGGAATGGCGAACCGTCCTGGCAGAAAGGTGAGTTATCACCAAAGAACTGCTGGAAGTTACGCGGCATACGCGGCGTATTGACGGTTGTGCTGCCCTCAACGTTAATACTCACCACCGATGGCATCACTTTTTCGAGCATCGGTGCCAGGCTTGGCATCTGCTGCGCGGTCGCTGCCGACGATGCGGTCTCAGCTGCAGTAGCAGTCAGAGGAGACAGCGCTAAACCTAAACTCAGAGCCAGTGCACTCATTGCTAATGTGGTTTTTTTCATGTGTCTTAATCTCGATTTACAGATAACGCAAAATTGCTGTGTAACTCAGATTCATTTTATACCGCTTAGTTCCGGCCATAAGTTTATGGAAAAGGTAAAAATTTATTGGCCGTCTTTACAAAACTCCGTGCTTATTCCACCGCCATGAGCTTGCGGTATTCATCCCAGGCATACAAATCTGTCATCCCGCTGATATAGTCCTGGATAAGACGGCAGCGATAATAATATTCCAGCACCGGCCACTGGGGCGACTGACGATCCAGCTTGCCAATGGCTTCGACATAAGCCAGACGGTGGCGGGTTGAGAGTTTCTGATAAAGCCGGGATGCGATCGGTATTCGCCGCACGCGCTCTTTTTCCACCAGCTCGCTGAACTCGTCGACGGATAATTGCAGCAGAGGCCGATAGATTTCGAGTAACCCACTGATAACCCTGTATCCCTGCAGCTCAAGTTGTTCGACATCCGGATGGCTGAAAACATGACGCACGGCCACATTTTTATAGAGCTCAAGAAGCTGGCTAAAGCTGCTGTCATCTTCCAGCAACGCATGGTTGAATTCGCCGCTATAAATTAACGGCAGGTTGTCAATAAAGCGCGAGGCGGCATACGGCACCAGTTTATTTAATGTATTGACCCGTAAATACATAAAGAACTGATCTTCCGTGCTGCGGCTTAATGTATTTGAACGCGATTTCTCCCAGGCATTTTCGACAACCTGAGCAAACAGCGAGCCTTTTTCATGCGTTCCCCAGGCCTCATAAAGATGCTGATAAAGTTCTTCGACGCTGAATATTCTTTTCTCAACGGCGTCTTCCAGGTCGGCAACACAATATGAAATGTCGTCGGCAGCTTCCATAATCCAGGTTAAGGGGAAGCGGCCGTTTGGTGTCAGAGAAAGTTCTTTACGCAGGCGCTCAATATAGGCTTCTTCGGAAAGATAATAGCCCGGCTTTTTCATCAAATAACTGTGCGACGCGGGCGTCTCGCCCATCCACCAGGCCGGTCGCGTATATTTCAGGATGCACCCCACCTGTGCCCAGGTCAGGTTCATACGCATCAGGGAGTGTACCAGCCGGATCCCCTGCGCATTGCCTTCGAAGTGACAGAGGTCGTGACGGACTTTACGCCGCAGGTCGTTCAGCGCGTCTTCACCTTCGCGCAGGCGTAAATCCCGCACCAGGCAGCGGTCATCGCTCAGAGGCTGGCTTACCGCATCAGCAGGATAAAGCCGCTGTTTAAACCAGTCATTTATGGCGGCTTCACCAAAATGACCAAAGGGCGGATTACCGATGTCATGCATCAGGCAGGCCATCTCAACGATGCTCTCAAACGGCCCGGTCAGCTCATTCAGCCCATAGGTTTCGAGGAGCTGCTGCTCTTTGAGACGGCTTAAGATCTCTTTGGCAATGTAGCGGCCAACCTGCTGAACTTCCATAGAATGCGTTAAGCGCGTGCGCACCGCAGCGTTACGTTCAAGCGGAAACACCTGGGTTTTTTGCTGTAAACGACGGATTGCCGGCGAGTTTATGATCCGCCCACGATCGCTTTCGAAGATACGCAGGATCTCATGCTCGCTCTTGTCGCCCTGCGGCGAACGGAAACGTCGGTGCCAGTTAATTTTGGTGCGAAAATCGATTGGTGACATGTGCTCCCCCGCGTGAGAATGCGTTTCCTCTTAACCGCATGATAGACTATGCATCTTAACAAGGCACATCGCGAGTAAATCTATGAAAATCGGCATTATTGGTGCAATGGAAGAAGAAGTTACGCTGCTGCGTGACAAAATTGAGAACCGTCAGACTCTCTCCCTCGGTGGCTGTGAGATCTACACCGGCCAGTTGAATGGCGTTGACGTCGCTCTGCTGAAATCAGGCATCGGTAAGGTTGCTGCTGCGCTGGGCGCGACCCTGCTGCTCGAACGCTGCAAGCCGGACGTTATCATTAACACCGGTTCTGCAGGCGGCCTGGCGTCGACGCTGAAAGTGGGTGATATCGTTGTTTCCGATGAAGCGCGTTACCACGATGCAGACGTTACCGCATTCGGCTACGAATACGGTCAGCTTCCGGGTTGCCCGGCCGGGTTTAAAGCCGATGACAAACTGATTGCGGCGGCTGAAAGCTGCATCGCTGAGCTGAACCTCAACGCGGTACGCGGCCTGATCGTCAGCGGTGATGCGTTCATCAATGGCTCCGTCGGCCTGGCGAAAATTCGTCATAACTTCCCTCAGGCCGTTGCCGTTGAGATGGAAGCGACCGCCATTGCTCACGTTTGCCATAACTTCAACGTTCCGTTCGTGGTGGTCCGCGCCATCTCCGACGTGGCTGACCAGCAGTCTCATATCAGCTTCGACGAGTTCCTGACCGTTGCGGCAAAACAGTCCACCGTGATGGTGGAGCGCCTGGTGCAGAAACTGGCTCGTGGGTAACCCATACATCAGGGCGCTGGTCGCCCTGCTTTTTCTCGCACCGGCATGGCTATTTGCCGCGCCGCGTGTGATTACGCTCTCTCCGGCAAACACCGAACTGGCCTTTGCCGCCGGGATCACGCCTGTCGGCGTGAGCAGCTTTTCGGATTACCCTCCGCAAGCGGCCCATATTGAACAGGTGGCAACCTGGCAAGGGATGAACATTGAGCGCATCGTGGCGCTTAAACCCGATCTCGTGCTCGCCTGGCGCGGCGGTAACGCCGAGCGGCAGGTCAACCAGCTCTCCTCGCTTGGGATCAAGGTGATGTGGATTGATGCGGTGAGCATTGAGCAGGTCGCTCAGGCACTGCGTTCTCTGGCCCCCTACAGCCCTACCCCAGCAAAAGCCGAGAATGCCGCGAAACAGATGCTCAGCGACTATGCCGCGCTGAAATCCCGCTACGATACCCCCGTCAAAAAACGCATCTTCCTGCAGTTTGGCAGCCAGCCGCTGTTCACCACCGGGAAAGGATCCATTCAGAATCAGGTGCTGGAAATCTGCGGCGGTGAAAACATCTTTGCAGCCAGCCGGGTGCCGTGGCCTCAGGTCAGCCGGGAACAGGTGCTCGCACGCCAGCCACAGGCCATCGTGGTGGTCGGAAATGCGAGCGAGATTCCTAAAATTGAACAATTCTGGCAACGTCAGCTAAAAATACCGGTGATCCCCCTCACCAGTGACTGGTTTGAACGCGCCAGCCCGCGTATTATCCTCGCCGCAAAACAGCTCTGTGCCGCGCTGGCAGAGAGTCACTAACAACATACCCCGCTCGAGGATTTAACGATGCTCGTTTATTGGCTGGATATTCTTGGCACAGCCGTTTTTGCTATCTCCGGCGTTTTACTCGCCGGAAAACTGCGCATGGATCCGTTTGGCGTGCTGGTGCTGGGCGTGGTCACCGCCGTGGGTGGCGGGACGATACGTGATATGGCCCTGGCGAATGGCCCGGTATTTTGGGTAAAAGATCCAACCGATCTGGTGGTGGCGATGGTCACCTGTCTGTTGACCATTGTGTTGGTTCGCCAACCCCGCCGGTTACCGAAATGGATACTCCCGGTACTGGATGCCGTCGGTCTGGCCGTCTTTGTGGGCATCGGGGTCAACAAAGCCTTCAATGCGGGAACGGGCCCGATGGTGGCCATCTGCATGGGCGTGTTAACCGGGGTCGGCGGCGGGATTATTCGCGACATTCTGGCGCGTGAAGTTCCCATGATCCTGCGTACCGAAATCTATGCCACGGCGTGTATTATTGGTGGGATTGTTCACGCGACGGCGTATTACACCTTTGCGATGCCGCTAGAAAATGCAGCCATGCTGGGTATGGTGGTCACGCTGGGGATACGGTTAGCGGCGATACGCTGGCATCTGAAGCTGCCGACGTTTGCGCTGGATGATAATGCACGATAAGCGTTGTTTATAAGCCCGGTGGCGCTACGCTTACCGGGCTTACGACTGCATCCCTGTCAGATGCTGAACGAAGAGCCACATCCACAGGTACTTGTCGCGTTCGGGTTAGTCACAACGAAGCGCGAACCTTCCAGGCCTTCAGTGTAATCCACCGAACCACCCACCAGGTACTGCAGGCTCATCGGGTCAACCACCAGCGCAACGCCCTGCTTCTCGATAGTCATATCGCCGTCGTTGACCTGATCGTCAAAGGTAAAACCATACTGGAAGCCGCTGCAGCCGCCACCGGTAATATAGACACGCAGTTTCAGATCCGGATTGTCCTCGTCGGCAATCAGGGTTTTCACTTTGTTGGCTGCTGCTTCGGTAAATTCCAGCGGCAACGCTACGTCATCACTCATCTTATGCTCCCATGAATACTGCTACTGCTATTGGGTAAAATTCACCCAATTCTTTATGTCATTATCTAATACCCTGGTAATTCATTCAAGTATTCTGCGTCGGGGCCCGCTCGGCCTCTTGTTTTGCCAGGGTACGAGCAAGAATGGTGGAGTATAGCGGTTTTCCACCCAGGAATTGGGCTAATAGTGTCGCGCCGAGACAGGTAATGATCATTGGCAAAATGAGCTGGTAATTATCCGTCATCTCCAGAACCAGCACGATGCCGGTCAACGGCGCGCGCAGAGACGCCGCCAGCAGCGCGCCCATTCCGGCAATAGCAAAGGTCCCGGCGTCCAGATGATAGGCCGGAAATCCGGCAGCAGCGACCATGCCAAACGCGGTTCCCAGAAGCGTACCCAGCGCCAGCATCGGGGCAAAAATACCGCCAGGCGCACCGGAGGAGAAGCACAATACGGTGGTAATCACCCGCGAAATAAACATGAACAGCAACAGACCAATGCTGAAATTACCCGCCGCGGCAATCGGTATCAGGCCGAAGCCACCGCCTGCGGCATTGGGCTCAATGAAGCCGAGCACGCCACAGGCACCGCCCAGCAGTCCGCCGATCAATACCCAGCGGGTGGTATTCCCACCGTGAATGCGCTGGAACATATCCTGAGCGCGTAAGATAAGCGTGTTAAACAGCGGGCCGACCACGCCAAAAATCATGCCGAGGATCAGGTACAGCCACAGCGTATTCACTGGCGCATTGGTCAGTTTCCCCACCTCAATCACCGCACCTTCGCCATTAAAAATGCGAAAGACAATGCTCGACATAATGACGCCGGTGAATACCGCTTTTATCGAGATAAGGTTGTAGCGAAACTGTGCCCGCATCTCTTCAATAATGAACAGGATCCCCGCCAGCGGTGCGTTGAACGCCGCCGAAAGGCCGGCCGCCGCCCCCGTTGCCAGCAGCGTATGTCGCGCCTCCGCGCTGCGCATGCGAAACAGATCGCCGACCATGCGCCCAACGTTTCCACCCAGCTGCACCGTTGGTCCTTCGCGCCCGAGCACCATGCCTGCCCCGAGCGTTCCCATGCCACCGATAAATTTTACCGGGATGACGCGCCACCAGCGAACCGGCCTCAGCTCTTCCAGTGCGCCTTCTATTTCAGGGATCCCGGAACCGCCCGCTTCCGGCGCAAATTTACGGACCAGGAAATAGCCCACCATGGCAAACAGCGCAGATAAGCCAAAGGCCCACACCCATACCCATCCACCGCTATAGGCAAAACCCGCCACGGTTCCAATTCGCCAGTTCATTATCGCGTTAACCGCTTTTTCGAAGGCGATACCCACCAGCCCGGCAACTGCGCCGACCACGGCAGCAGCCAGCAGGATAGCCAGCGGCGTTTTATCACGATTAAGCAAGCGCCGGATGCTGATACGGTGCTGCGCACGTCTGAACTGCTGTTCAGTATAAGAATGAGTGTCTGCTTTCATTACCGTTTCTTTTCGTCATACAAATAACCGCAGGGATTTTACCAGAGTGCGTAATATCATCCCGTGAAAAATACTTAACAATTGTTTGGGCATGAAAGGGGGCAAAAATTTCATTACCTTCCGAGGATCACTTAGAATAGTGTGCTTAATCATTTTATACGAACCAGGAACGACGCCATGAGCAAGTCTGAAAACCTCTACAGTGCAGCCCGCGAGCTTATCCCAGGTGGCGTGAATTCGCCTGTTCGCGCCTTTACCGGCGTAGGCGGTACGCCGCTGTTTATCGAACGTGCTGACGGCGCGTATCTGTATGATGTCGATGGCAAAGCCTATATCGATTATGTCGGCTCCTGGGGTCCGATGGTGCTGGGTCACAACCATCCTGCTATCCGCAATGCGGTGATCGAAGCCGCCCAGCGCGGCCTGAGCTTCGGCGCGCCAACCGAGATGGAAGTGAAAATGGCGGAACTGGTCACCGAACTGGTCCCGACAATGGACATGGTGCGTATGGTGAACTCCGGTACCGAGGCCACCATGAGCGCGATCCGCCTGGCACGTGGTTTTACCGGCCGTGACAAGATCATCAAATTTGAAGGCTGCTACCACGGTCATGCGGACTGCCTGCTGGTAAAAGCCGGCTCCGGCGCGCTGACCCTCGGTCAGCCGAACTCACCGGGCGTACCGGCTGACTTTGCGAAGCATACCCTGACCTGCACCTATAACGATCTGAACACTGTTCGGGCAGCCTTCGAGCAGTATCCGCAGGAGATTGCCTGCATCATCGTTGAACCTGTCGCAGGCAACATGAACTGCATTCCACCGCAGCCGGAGTTCCTGCCGGGTCTGCGCGCCCTGTGCGATGAGTTTGGCGCTCTGCTGATCATCGACGAAGTGATGACCGGCTTCCGCGTCGCGCTGGCGGGGGCACAGTCTTACTACGACGTAGAGCCGGACCTGACGTGCCTTGGCAAAATCATCGGCGGCGGCATGCCTGTCGGTGCATTCGGGGGACGTAAAGAGGTGATGGAAGCGCTGGCGCCGACTGGCCCGGTCTACCAGGCGGGTACCCTTTCCGGCAACCCCATTGCGATGGCCGCAGGTTTCGCCTGTCTGACCGAAGTCGCGCAGCCGGGTATTCACGAAACCCTGACCGACCTGACAACTCAACTTGCCAACGGCCTGCTGGAGGCCGCGCAAGAAACCGGTATTCCTCTGGTGGTAAACCACGTTGGTGGGATGTTCGGGATTTTCTTCACCGATGCGAAAACCGTGACCTGCTATCAGGATGTGGTGAAGTGTGACGTTGAACGCTTCAAGCGCTTCTTCCATCTGATGCTGGAAGAAGGCGTCTACCTGGCACCATCCGCGTTTGAAGCAGGCTTTATGTCCGTCGCGCACAGCGAAGACGATATCAATAAGACTATCGATGCTGCGCGCCGGGTCTTTGCGAAGTTGTAAGACAGAAACGAACTGCTGCCCTCTCCACCGGGAGAGGGCAATACCCCACCGCCCTTCTACCTGCTTTGCTTTCTCAACAAATAGATAAAGTACGGCGCACCGATAAACGTCGACAGCAACCCGGCAGGTATCTGGTACGGGAACAGCGCCATCCGCCCCAGCCAGTCAGCCACCACCAGTATTACGCCCCCCGTCAGCGCCGACATCACAATGTGCGGCATCGTGCGACGAAAGCCCATCATTCTGGCAATGTGCGGCGCCATTAAGCCGACAAAACTCAGCGGGCCGATGGTCATGGTGGCCGTTGCCGTGAGGCATGCGGCCAGCAGCAGTAACCCGATACGGGACGGCGCCAGGGCCATCCCCACCGCACGCGCGGTCTCGCCGCCCAGCGGCAGAATGGTCATCCAGCGACGGCACAGCGGCACCATCGCCAGCAATACGATCATTGCAATCCCGGAATGCACGACCTGACTGCCGGTGGCGCTGTACGTTGAACCGGAGATCCAGGTCAGGATCTTGGCCATACGCGGATCGCCACTCGCCTGCAGCATCATCAGCAGCATGGTAAATGCCGTGCTGAGCGCCATCCCGGCAAGCAGCATCCGGTGAGGGGAAAACCCGCCACGCCCGGAGGCAATGAGGATGATCAGCAGCGTCACCGCCGCGCCAACGCTCCCGGCAGGCATCAACCAGCCGAAGGCATTTCCCGGCACCAGGAACAGCATCAGGACCACGCCAAAGGCGGCACCAGAACTGATACCCAGAACCTCCGGGCTGGCCATCGGATTACCGGTCAGACGCTGGATAATACAGCCCGCCACCGCCAGCATGACCCCGGCGATTAACGCCGAGAGAATGCGCGGCCAGCGCCACTGCATGAGTTCGTTAAGCAGATCCCCAGACGCCCAGTGCCAGCCCACCGCATCGCGTCCGAAAGCGAGCGCGGCAAATGAGATAACAATCAGCACTGCCAGCCCGGCAAGGCTGAACCCCAGCACTGACTGGCGCTCAGCATAGACCTTATCGCCAGCATCCATCGCTGGCGCGCTGATACTGCGCAGACGCGGCAGCAGCCACAGCAGCAGCGGTGCACCGATAAGCGCCGTCATCGAACCGGTAGACACTTCCATCCAGACGCGTGCCAGCCAGAGAATGATTTGATCGGAAAGCCAGAGGATCAACGCGCCAATCAGCGGGGCTAACATCAGGCGCGCCAGCAGGCGGCGCGCACCGAGCATTTTTGCCAGCAGCGGCGCAAATAGCCCGATAAACCCGATGATGCCTACCGCATTAACCAGCAGGGCACTGAGCACAATCGCCAGCGTCAGCGCCCCCAGACGGGCCAGCGACAGCGCCAGCCCCAGATTACGCGCCACGCCATCGTCAAGACCCATCAACGTCAGCGGGCGCAAGAGCAGCAGCGTCAACACGACGCCACCGACGAGCTGCGGCCACAGACGCTGCACGACGCTCCAGTCGGTCTGGGTGAGCGTACCGGTGCTCCAGAGGAACATGCTTTGCAGCTGATCGTGATGGAACAGCACCAGCAGCTGATTAATCGCGCCGCAGTACAGGCTCACCACCAGCCCCGCAAGAATAAGCGTAACGGGGGAGAGACGTTTGCCCCAGGCGACGCCGAATACCAGCGCGCCCACCACACACGCACCGGCGAGGGCAGCAAACTGCGAGGTCAATGCCCCAGGCAACGCCCAGAGTGTGGTAATCGTGATCCCAAGCTGTGCCCCGGTCGCCACGCCAAGCGTCGTCGGCTCGGCCAGAGGGTTACGCAGTACCTGCTGGAATAAAACGCCCACCAGCCCTAATCCCGCACCGACCAGCAGCGCAATCGCAAGGCGCGGCAACAGACTGTAGTGGAACAGCATTTGCTGAATATTATCGATATCTGGCGCCACCAGCGCCCCACGCCACTGGTCGCGCGGTAAGGCCGTCGACAGATTAAACCAGGTCAATGCCAGCGCGCACAGGAAAATGAGGCAAAGTAACAGTGCCGGGAAACGGGCAATACGCGTACTCATGCCTGGCCTCCCAGCGCGTTGTCCAGCACGCGGGCAAAGTGCATGGCAGAAAGGGTCGCACCGTAGAACCATACCGCAGGTGCGCGCAGGAACCGTTTTTCACGCACAAACGGCATTGCCTGCCAGAGCGGCGTCGCCATCAGGGTTTGCATCTCCC
This sequence comes from Enterobacter cloacae complex sp. 394I7, assembly GCF_057320345.1. Lineage (NCBI taxonomy): Bacteria > Pseudomonadati > Pseudomonadota > Gammaproteobacteria > Enterobacterales > Enterobacteriaceae > Enterobacter > Enterobacter cloacae complex sp. 394I7. The sequence goes on from NZ_JBXWCR010000003.1 coordinate 50,012, forward strand.
GCTCGTTGCCGTGGTCAAAGCACAACACATCCACATCGCGAAATGCCGCAAGACGGTCAATCCCCACGGCGGTGCTGCCCCAGAAGGTCATCTCCCCTTCCCAGGCATTACGAATACCAAAACTGTCGAGCACGTCCTGGAACAGGCAGTTTTTCCCAAAGACCAGCATATGGCGGGCATCCAGCAGCGTCACCATCAGCAGCGGGCGATCGCCCCGTTGAGCAAAACGCGGCTTCAGGGCGTTAATCAGGGCATCAAAATCGTCGAGATGTTTTTTGGCCTCAACCTCACGGTTAAGGAACTGTGCCATCTCGTGGAGGGAGTTTTTCGCCATCGCCAGCGGATTTTTACCGTCGCTGAAGGAGAAACCACGGCCGGGCGCAATCCGTGCCATTGTCTCTTCTGACGGGCCGTAACCTGCAGACCAGAACAGGAATGACGGCTTCATCTGGGTGAGCAGTTCGAGGTTTGGCTCGGTGCGCAGGCCGATGTCGATTACCGAGTCCGGTAGCCTCGGCTCATTCACCCATAGCCTGTAGTTGGGAATATCCGCCACACCATAGGGCGTAACGCCCAGCGCCATCATCAGCTCTACCGGCAACCATTCCAGCGCCACAATGCGGTGTGGATCGACCGCAGCCGCACGCGCGGTATTCATTTTTAACAGCAGCGGTGAAAGCGCCATTGCCATCAGCAGACGACGGCGACTCATCAACATAGAATCCAGCATCAGTACACAAAGCTCACCGGTGCTGCCCCGGCAGGGTGAGGCAAAATCCCCATTGGAATACCGTAAATGTGTTCCAGCGTTTCACTGCGCATCAGTTCAGACGGCGTCCCCTGGGCGATCATTTCACCGCCGCGCAGGGCAACGAGGTAATCGCAGTAACGCGCGGCCATGTTGATATCATGCAGGACCGCGATAACCGTCAGACCGCGCTGCTGGCTTAAACGATGCACCAGCGCAAGCACGTCGACCTGATGGGCAATGTCCAGCGCAGAGGTCGGTTCGTCGAGCAGCAGGCAGCGGCTGTCCTGGGCCACCAGCATTGCTATCCACGCGCGCTGACGCTCCCCTCCTGACAGGCTGTCTACCAGACGGTGGGCCAGCGGTTTTAGCCCCACCAGCGCAATTGCCTCTTCCACTTTCTCTCTGTCGGCCACGCCGAAACGGCCAAGCGCGCCGTGCCACGGATAACGCCCAATCGCCACCAGTTCACGCACGGTCATCCCCTCCGCCTGCGGCAACTGCTGCGGCAGATACGCCACTTTGCGGGCAAAGGCTTTACTGCTCCAGCTCTCCAGCGGCTGACCGTCCAGCAGGATATCGCCTTCTGACGGCAGCTGATGGCGGCCAAGCATTTTGAGCAGCGTGGATTTACCAGAGCCGTTGTGACCAATCAGGCCTGTCACTTTACCTGCCGGGAAGGTCAAAGAGAGCGGATGCAGCAGGGTGCGTCCGGGCACGCGAAAGGAGAGATTATTGAGCGTGAAGGTGGTGTCGGATTGCGTTTGATTATCCTGCATATCGGCCAACTTAAATAAAAAGGGCACGGCGAACCGTGCCCGAAGAGAGATTAGAAGCGGAAGGTCGCGGTGGCGACAACCTGACGTTCAGCACCCCAGTAGCATGCATAATCCTTGTAGCAGCTGGAGACATATTCCCGATCGAACAGGTTATTCACGTTCACCGCCACAGATGACCCCGGCAGACCCAGACGGGCCAGATCGTATTTCACCATCGCATCGGCAAGGGTGTAGCTCGCGACGTTAAACGGCTGATCTTTTTTGTCGCCGCTTGAGTAGTAGCTCACCGTGTTACCGATGTAACGGGTACCGGCACCAATCGTCAGGCCGCTTAAGGCCTTGTCGGTGAAGGTGTAATCTGCCCACAATGACGCCTGATTACGCGGCACTTCCGCCGGACGTTTACCTTCAAAGGTGCTGTCATGGGTGTACTCAGCATCAATAAAGCTATACGCCGCGGTCACGTTAATATTGGCGTTAACCGCTGCCTTCGCTTCCAGTTCGAAACCACGAGAACGGATCTCACCGGTCTGGATACTGTGAGTATTCGTTGGATCGTTCGGATCCGCCGTCAGGTTCTTATCCTTAGTCAGCTGGAACAGTGACGCGGTGACCACAACCGGCAGGTCTTTCGGCGCGTATTTCACACCCGTTTCATACTGCTTACCGCGGGAAGGGTCGAACGGTGTGCCGTTACGATCGGCGCCCGATACCGGCTCAAACGACTCGCTGTAGCTGAAGTAAGGTGAAATACCGTTATCAAAGAGATAGTTAATTCCCCCGCGCCAGGTGAAAGCCTGGTCGTGGTTTTCAGCCAGCGAATCGGCCGTACCGCGCGTCAGCGTTGAGGCCATCACGTAGTCGTAGCGTCCGCCCAGCGTCAGCACCCACTTATCCCACTCCGCCTGATCCTGAGCATAGAGCCCGGTCTGTTCATTACGATTAACGACGGAATAGTTAGACCATGGCAGGTTGGTGTTGATGTTCGCGTTGCCGTAATCCGGGTTCTGGATATCAATAGGGTCGGCGGAACCGTACAGCGCATTGATATCATTACGCATACGCGAGTAATCAACGCCCGTCAGCAACGTGTGGTCTACGGCGCCCGTCGCGAATGTCGACTGCAGCTGAGTATCCACGGTGAACATATTCAGATCTTCATCTGAACGCACGTAAGCGCGGTTAATTTTGCCAGGCTCAGCGTAGCCATTGCCGTAAACAGAGCGGTAGAGCGTATGCACTTTTGCGTAACGCAGATTCTGACGCACGGTGAACGTGTCATCAAACTGATGCGAGAAGCTGTAACCAATCAACTGCTGGCGACGAGCCATCTTATTATCCGCTTCACCTTCGTTGAAATCGGTTGGGATCTTATGTTCATTGCCGTTTGCGTCACGGTATGGCACCACGGTCCCTTCCCGTGGCAACCAGCCGTAGTAGCCCGCTTCCGGATCGTTCTGGAAATTGCTCAGGAAGGTGAAATCGGTTTTGTCATCCGGACGCCAGCTAAAGGAGGGCGCAATCGCATAGCGGGTTGATTTTGACATCTCCTGCTGTGCGTTCTGACTACTGCCAAGACCGGTCAGGCGGTACGACCACACGCCATCTTCATCGATTGCATCACTGAAATCGAAGCCCGTTTGCCACAGGTTATTGGTCCCCATTTTAAACTGGACTTCTTTCAGCGGCTCGGTCAGTGGGCGTTTGCTCACCATACTGACGATACCGCCGGGATTGCTGTTGCCGTAGAGCACAGACGTAGGTCCGCGCATCACTTCTACGCGCTCAAGGAAGTACGGATCCATGGAAGCTTCGGAGTAGTTATTCCCCATCAGCTTCATGCCATCGAGATACTGGTTGGTGTTTACCGTCGAAGGCGCGGTAAAACCACGAATTGAGACCACATCATAGGTGGTGGAGCTGCCGCGGGTCGCAAACACGCTCGGCGTATAGCCCAGCGCCTCTTTTACGGTCGCTGGCTGGCGGCGTTCCATTTCATCACGCGTTACCACGGAAATAGACTGCGGGGTCTTTTCAATCGCGGTATCGGTTTTGGTCGCCGTTGCCGTGCGTTTTGCTGCGATCGTTGGCGCAGGCCCCCACGGACTTTCCTGGGCGGCAGGCGCGGCAGTGACGGTGATGGTTTCTTCTTTTTTCTGGGTTTCAGCCGCATGTGCATACGTAGACATGCCGGCAACCGCTGTGGCTACGACGACCGCGATTTTTCGCAGCGACGTGTGAATTGGCTGAGCAGTATTGGAAAGCGCCATGTTTATCTCTGATGGAAAAGTGAATGATAACGTAAACGAGAATTATTATTATGACCGCAGAATAATATGCGAAACGCTGGCTGCATAGCAAGCAGTAAGCGGCCCTACGAGAATTAAGGGTTTAAGAAATAAACAAGAGAAAACGAAGGGTTAATCAGAATGAAAACGAGGGTTAAGGAAATGGAAAGTACAGGTAAAAAAATCCCCCCTTTCGGGGGGATGTGAGGCGTTAGTTACCGCCGAACATATCTTTAATCCAGCCCGCGACACCGTCGCTGTCTTTTTTCTCATTCTGCTGCTGCGGCTGTTGTTGCGGCTGCTGCTGAGGCTGAGAAGACTGCTCGAACGGGTTACCCGTCGGTTGCTCTGGCTGGCTTTGCTGGCACAGCGAATCCGGGTTGGTGGTCCAGACAGGCAAGGTACGCATACCACCGCCACAGACAAAGTTACCGGAACCGTCCACGCCCATATCGACGATATCTTCCGGCGCCACCAGATTCAGCGGTACCGGAGACTGATTCGCCAGATAGCGCTGGTAAATCGACATCGCCCCGCTTGCACCATACAGTTTGGTTGGCTGGTTGTTATCGCGACCTACCCAAGTGATCACCACTTCACGGCCATCGATACCGGCGAACCAGGTATCCACGTTGTTGTTGGTGGTCCCGGTTTTACCTGCCAGATGCAGGCCCGGATACTTCGCGCCCAGTTGACGTCCGGTCCCCCGCTGCACAACCTGCTGCATCGTCCACAACGTCATATAGGCCGCCTGCGCTGGCACGGCACGTTCCGCTTGCGGGAAGCTCTGATACAGCACGGAGCCATCCTCGGCAATCACCGAACGCAGAGCAGAAAGCGGTGCACGGTTACCCCCGCTGGCAATGGTCTGGAACGCCTGAGCCACTTCGATCGGCGTCAGGTTAAGCGCCCCCAGGATCATCGCCGGAACAGGATGGAGCTGATCTTTCGGCACACCCAGTTTCTGCCAGGTGTCGACAATCGCCGGCAGACCGAGCGCCATACCCAGGTTCACCGTTGGCACGTTCATCGAGCGGGTCAACGCATCCACCAGCATGACCTGGCCGCTGAACTGTTTATCGTCGTTCTGCGGAGACCATACCTGGCCGTTAGGCTGGCGTAGGGAAATCGGCGCATCGGCAATCCAGGTATTCAGGCGATACTGGTTAGGCTGACTCAGGGCGGTAAGATAGGTTGCCGGTTTTGCCAGTGAACCAATCGAACGTCGCGCCTGCATTGCACGGTTGTAGCCTGCGAACTGCGGCTCAGCACCGCCCACCATGGCGCGAACTTCGCCGGTGTTACGGTCAACCACCACCATCGCGGTTTCAAGATCGCTCAGCTTACGCTGTTTCTTCAGCGCCGGGATGCCTTCCACCGCAGCTTTTTCAGCGGCTTCCTGCGCCACGGAATCGAAGGTGGTAAAGATCTTCACGCCGGAGAGATCTTTCACCTTATCACCGAGCTTGCTTTGCAGCTCCTGACGCACCAGCTGCATAAACGCAGGCTGAGGCGAGATCACGCCACCGCGCGGCTGAACGCCGAGTGGTCGTGCGCTCAGCATGTCGTACAGCTCCTGGTCAATCACCTGCTGTTGTTGCAGCAGACGCAGCACCAGGTTACGACGTTCCAGCGCCAGTTTCGGGTTACGCCACGGGTTATAAATGGACGCCCCTTTCACCATGCCCACCAGCAGCGCCTGCTGGTCAAGGCTCAGCTCTTCCACCGGACGACCAAAGTAGTACAGACTTGCCAGCGGGAAGCCGCGGATTTCGTTATCCCCGCTCTGACCGAGGTACACCTCGTTCATGTACAGCTCAAGGATACGATCCTTGCTGTAACGCGCATCCATCAGTACGGCCATGTACGCTTCGTTGGCTTTACGCCAGTAAGAGCGTTCACTGGAGAGGAACAAGTTCTTCACCAGCTGCTGGGTCAGCGTACTCGCCCCCTGCACCGTCCGTCCGGCGGTCAGGTTAGCCAGCACCGCACGGCCAATCGAGTAAAGGCTGATGCCATCATGCTCATAGAAGTGACGGTCTTCGGTTGCCAGCAGGGTATCAACCAGCAGGTCCGGGAAGCCGTTACGGGCAACGAACAGACGTTGTTCGCCGTTCGCCGACGAGAGCATGGTGATCAGACGCGGATCGAGACGGAAGAAACCGAACTGACGGTTGTTATCCATGTTCTCGATGGTGTCCAGACGATCGCCGTCAAAGGTCAGACGCGCACGCACCTGGCCCTCTTTGCTGTCCGGGAAATCAAACGGACGGCGGATCATCTCAATGCTTTTCGCCTGCACGGTAAATTCGCCAGGACGCGTCATTTTCGACACCTGACGATACTGGGTGGCTTCCAGCAGTTTCACCATCTCGTTCTTGCTGATGGACATATCTGGCTCAAGGTTCACCATGCGGCCATACACCGCCGCAGGCAGTTGCCAGACTTTTCCGTCGATACGGCTACGGATCTTCTGATCCAGATAGACGCCGTAAATCGCCATCAGCACAACAAATACAATGAACAGCTTCAGCAACAGCCAGAACCAGCCGCGCTTGCCCCGAGGCTTACGCCCTTTGCCTTTCCCTTTACGCGGCATCGGTTCTTCATCCTCATAATCGTCTTCATAGTCATCGTCATAGTCCTCATCTCTGAGGCGACGACGGCTTACCTTTTCTTTCGCCGGACGCGTTGGTTTTCCCTTACGTCCTATTGGCTCGCGGTCATTCCCCGCCATGCTTTTTCTCCGCAACTTTCAGGCGCAAGGGCCCGATTCTCTTTTCTTCCACTGGCCTGTGAAAGAAGAAATCTCTCAAAGTAAACAGCAAGACCTTCCAGACAGGAACGTCTTTAGTATTTTCTCCCGCACCCTGCGGGTGAGGGCATCAAGCCGCACGTTCCCAGCCACGCCCGTCACGAATACTTCTTCGTCCGTCGTGTCGGTGCCGTATTTGCCGGATCGTCCGGCCAGACATGTTTGGGATACCGCCCCTTCATCTCTTTTTGCACGTCACGGTAGCTCCCCGCCCAGAATGCCCCCAGGTCGCGGGTAATCTGTAACGGGCGATGGGCTGGCGACAACAGCTCCAGCACCAGAGAGACGCGCCCTTGCGCCACAGAAGGCGTGGTGGCCTCTCCAAACATTTCCTGCATACGTACCGCCAGCGCCGGAGGATTATCCTCGTGATAACGAATGGCAATCCGGCTTCCGGTCGGCACAGTGTAATGCCCTGGCAGTTCACTATCCAGACGTTGACGTAATGACCAGTCCAGTAAATTCTGTAACGCGACCTTAACATCAAGCGCTTTTAGCGCACGCAGCGAGTGTACACCGTGCATTTGCGGCAGCAGCCAGCGTTCAAGCGAGGCCAGCAATGTCTCATCATCGACCGCGGGCCAGTCATACTCCGGTAGCCAGCGTGCGGCACAGTGAAGACGAATACGGTACTGTTCCGCCTCTGGCGTCCAGTTCAACACCCCTAACCCTTTGTCCCGGATGCCGTTCAGCATGGCCAGATGCAGCACCTCTTCCGACGGTTTTGCCAGCGGCGTGGTGCCGAGGATCAGTTTACCTGTCTGGCTGCGACGAAACGCCTTCAGCGTGCCCTGAGCCTCATCCCATTCCACGGTATCGGATTGCTGGACCAACTGCGGACAGGCACGCGTCAGGGCGTCAATATCCACCGCGATAGCCTGTAAAATACGCGCGTCCGGGGAGTGGCTACCCTGTAACAGTAACGGCGCAATCAGCCATTCGTGACGCGTCATGGCGTCATCGCTGTCCAGCATCGCACCCATGCCATTGGCCAGTTGATATCGCCCGTCCAGACCGCGACGACGTGCGATCCTGTCGGGAAACGCCTGCGCTAACAGAGGCGCGATAGCCGCGCTGTCTGGCGACCCGGCTTTGCCGTTAAGTCGCCGGCAAAGCTGCTGCGCCCGCTGCTGCCAGTTCCCCTGATTGCGGGAAAAGGCCTGCGCCAGATCGCTGCTGCCACCGCGTGGTGGCTCCTCAAGAATAGCCGCCAGTTTCGCCGCCGTAGCAATTTCATCTTCCCCCTGCGCGGCCACCAGCATCGCCGCCAGGCGAGGGTCATTGCCCAGCGCGGCCATTTTTTGCCCGCGGGATGACAATCGCTCACCATCAAGCGCCCCCAGGCGGTTCAGTAAGGTCCGGGCAGCAGCAAGGTTCGCGGCGGGTGGAGGATTAAGCCAGGTTAGCTGTGCCGGATCCGGGCATCCCCACTGCAGAAGATCCATCACCAGCCCCGCCAGATCGCTGTGTAAAATTTCCGGCGTGCTTTGCTGTGCAGCGCGCTCAGCCTGCTCCGCGCTGGTCAAATGCAGGCAGATACCGGGCTCAAGACGTCCCGCACGGCCTGCTCGCTGAACCATCGACGCCTGGCTTATGCGCTGCGTCAGCAGTTTAGTCAGCCCGGTGCGCGCGTCAAAGCTCGCCACCCTCTCCTGCGCACTGTCCACCACCAGGCGAATGCCTTCTATGGTTAAACTGGTTTCGGCAATATTGGTTGCCAGCACCACCTTACGCTGCCCCGCGGGCGCGGGCAGGATTGCTTTACGCTGATCCGCCAGCGAAAGCGCGCCGTAGAGCGGGCAAAGCAGCACGTCACTTCCCACCCGGGAAGCCAGTTGGTCCTGCACGCGCTGGATCTCGCCTACGCCTGGCAAAAACAGCAATAGCGATCCCGATTCCTGGCGGAGCAATTCGGCGGTTGCGATGGCTACCGCGTCGTCAAAACGCTGATGGGCAGGCAATGGTTGATAGCGACGCTCAACGGGAAATGCTCTGCCTTCGGAGGCGATAACCGGCGCGTCGGGCAACGTCTGCTGCAGTCGCTCGTTATCCAGCGTAGCGGACATGATAAGCAACCGGAGGTCGTCGCGTAGCCCTTGCTGAACATCAAGTAACAGCGCCAGTGCCAGATCTGCCTGCAGGCTACGCTCGTGGAATTCATCCAGAATCACCAGCCCGACGCCGTTTAACTCCGGATCGTTTTGCAGCATGCGGGTCAGGATCCCTTCGGTCACCACCTCAAGGCGCGTGGACGGGCCAACGCAGGTTTCGGCGCGCATACGGTAGCCCACCGTCTCGCCCGGCTTTTCACCAAGCAGTTCCGCCAGGCGCTGCGCCACGTTCCGTGCGGCCAGCCTGCGCGGCTCCAGCAGGATAATTTTCCCGCGGACAGTACCCTCTTTAAGGATCTGCAGCGGCAGCCAGGTAGATTTACCTGCGCCCGTCGGGGCGTTAAGTAAAACCTGCGGGGCATGATGTAAGGCAGCAAGAAGCTCAGGAAGGACGACTGCGACCGGCAATGAGGACACTAACAACTCCAGAGGGTTAACATTAGTCGGCGTACATTGTAGCATCGGCGCATACCATTACCGAGTCCCCTGTATGTCTGAGTCGAAACGGCTGTTTTTTGCCATAGAATTGCCCTCCACGCTGCAGCGAAAAATCGTTCGCTGGCGAGCCAGCCATTTTCCCCAGGACGCAGGCCGTCCGATCGCGGCGGCAAACCTGCACCTGACGCTGGCCTTTCTGGGCGATGTCAGCGCCGAAAAACAGCGCGCGCTGGCAGCAATGGCTGGCCGCATTTCTCAGCCGGCGTTTACGCTGCACCTCGACGACGCGGGCCAGTGGCTGCGCTCACGCGTGGTCTGGCTGGGCACGCGCCAGCCGCCCCGCGAGCTTTTACAGCTTGCCAGCATGTTGCGCGCCCAGGCGGCTCGCAGCGGGTGTTACCAGAGTCCGCAGCCGTTTCATCCGCATATCACCCTGCTGCGCGATGCCGGTCAGGCCGTTGCCATTCCGCCACCCGGCTTTCACTGGGACGTTGAGGTCAATACCTTCGCGCTTTACGAATCGGTCTTTACCCAAGGACGCACCCGTTATACGCCGCTACAGCGCTGGTCGCTGGGCGATACCCTAAGGAATTCTGATGAAGTTTAGTCCTGCCCTGCAGCACGCCACGCTGGTTCAACGCTACAAACGCTTTCTCGCTGACGTGATCACCCCCGAAGGTGAACAGCTCACGCTGCACTGCCCGAACACCGGTGCCATGACCGGCTGTGCGACGCCGGGTGACACGGTCTGGTATTCCACTTCAGAAAATACTAAACGCAAATATGCCCATACCTGGGAAATGACCGAGACGCAAAACGGGGCATTTATTTGCGTGAATACCCTGCGCGCCAATCAATTAGTTAAGGAAGCATTGACCCTTGGCACCCTGCCCGAACTGGTGGGGTATGGCACGCATAAAAGTGAAGTTAAATATGGCGATGAAAGCAGCAGAATTGACTTCATGTTACAGGCGGAAGACCGGCCCGAGTGCTATATTGAAGTAAAATCAGTGACGTTAGCGGAACAGGAAAACGGCTACTTCCCGGATGCGGTCACGCTACGGGGGCAGAAGCATCTGCGGGAGCTGATGAGTGTTGCGGCGGCGGGCAAACGCGCCGTATTGCTGTTTGCGGTTTTACATTCAGCCATTGAACGATTTTCTCCAGCCCGCCATATTGATCTCAAATACGCGCAATTGTTGAATGAGGCACAAAAGCAGGGGGTGGAGGTTTTGGCTTATAAAGCGGAACTTTCTGCCGATAATATGACTCTGAGATCCTCTCTTCCCATTGTCTTATAAGGGATTAGACGATTGACTATTAAGTGTTCTGGCCGCGTGCGCAAATACGCTTTTCCTCACAGGCTTGTCAAGTGTTACGTTTAGATAATTGCCATACGGAAAAGCATCTGCTATTTATAGCGACCTGATTTTTCCCCCAACACGGGGATCGATAGTGCGTGTTAAGGAGAAGCAACATGCAAGAAGGGCAAAACCGTAAAACATCGTCCCTGAGTATTCTCGCCATCGCTGGGGTGGAGCCGTATCAAGAGAAGCCGGGCGAAGAGTATATGAACGAAGCCCAGCTGTCGCACTTCAAGCGTATTCTTGAAGCATGGCGTAATCAACTCAGGGATGAAGTCGATCGCACCGTTACTCATATGCAGGATGAAGCTGCTAACTTCCCGGACCCGGTAGACCGTGCCGCTCAGGAAGAAGAGTTCAGCCTCGAACTGCGTAACCGTGACCGCGAACGCAAACTGATCAAAAAGATCGAAAAAACGCTGAAAAAAGTCGAAGACGAAGATTTTGGCTACTGCGAATCCTGCGGTGTTGAAATCGGAATTCGTCGCCTGGAAGCGCGTCCAACCGCCGATCTGTGCATCGACTGTAAAACGCTGGCAGAAATCCGCGAAAAACAGATGGCCGGTTAATACCAGCGCTGTTTACACACTCCAAAGGCGGGAGTTTCTCCCGCCTTGTTACTGTTGATATGTCTGAATCACACTATATTGGGCGCTTCGCGCCATCCCCTTCTGGTGAATTACACTTCGGCTCATTAATTGCCGCCCTCGGCAGCTACCTGCAGGCTCGCGCCCGTCACGGTAAATGGCTGGTCCGCATTGAAGATATTGATCCTCCGCGTGAAGTTCCCGGTGCAGCAGATACCATTCTGCGTCAGCTGGAACATTACGGTCTTCACTGGGACGGCGACGTCCTCTGGCAGTCAAGGCGACATGATGCCTACCGGGAACGCCTGGCGTGGCTCCACGCACAAGGGCTCTCCTACTACTGCACCTGCACCCGCGCGCGTATTCAGAGCGCGGGTGGCGTCTATGACGGCCACTGCCGCACGCGCAATAACGGCCCAGAACTGGCCGCCGTGCGCATAAAGCAGCATGCCCCGGTGACGCACTTTACTGATTTACTCTCCGGCGAGATCCATGCGGATGAACGTCTTGCACGCGAAGATTTTATTATCCACCGCCGTGACGGCCTGTTCGCCTATAACCTGGCGGTTGTGGTTGATGACCATTTCCAGGGCGTGACGGAAATTGTGCGCGGGGCTGACCTGGTGAAACCTACCGTGCGACAAATATCGCTCTATCACCAGTTTGGCTGGAACGCGCCGGATTACATTCATCTGCCGCTGGCGGTCAATGAACAGGGCTTTAAGCTGTCAAAACAAAATCATGCGCCCGCCCTGCCAGACGGCGATCCGCGCCCTGTTTTGATCGACGCGCTGCGATTTCTCAACCAGAATGTAACCAACGAATGGCAGGATTTGCGAATTGACGAACTGCTGAAAATGGCGATCGCCAACTGGACGCTGACGACCGTGCCAAAAATCCAGCATTCTCAAATGCGTTGCGCTGAGCTATGATTAGCCGCTTTTTTCATAACAAAACACACTACGAGGTGTACTATTTTTACCCGAGTCGCTAATTTTTGCCGTAAAGTGCTAAGCCGCGAAGAGAGCATGGCGAACGACGCTATTGCGCAAAACCGCATGTCGGTTATTCCACGTGAGCAGCACAATATTTCCCGCAAAGATATCAGTGAAAATGCCCTCAAGGTGCTCTATCGTCTGAATAAAGCAGGCTACGAGGCCTATCTCGTTGGCGGTGGGGTGCGTGATTTACTGCTGGGCAAAAAACCAAAAGATTTCGACGTGACGACCAGCGCCACGCCAGAGCAGGTGCGCAAATTATTCCGTAACTGCCGCCTTGTTGGCCGTCGTTTTCGTCTTGCTCACGTCATGTTTGGGCCGGAAATTATTGAAGTGGCGACCTTCCGCGGTCACCACGAAGCGGGCGAATCCGATCGCACCACCTCCCAGCGCGGCCAGAACGGCATGCTGCTGCGGGACAATATCTTCGGTTCTATCGAAGAAGATGCCCAGCGTCGCGATTTCACGATCAACAGCCTTTACTACAGCGTGGCAGATTTCACCGTCCGTGATTACGTCGGCGGCATGCAGGACCTGAAAGACGGTCTGATTCGCCTGATCGGCACGCCGGAAACGCGTTATCGTGAAGACCCGGTGCGTATGCTGCGCGCCGTACGTTTCGCCGCCAAACTCTCAATGCGCATCAGCCCGGAAACCGCAGAGCCGATACCGCGTCTGGCGACGCTGATTAACGACGTGCCGCCAGCCCGTCTGTTTGAAGAGGCGCTGAAGCTGCTGCAGGCCGGTTACGGCTACGAAACCTACAAGCTGCTACGCGAATACAGCCTTTTCCAGCCCCTGTTCCCGACCATTACGCGCTGCTTTACCGAAAACGGTGACAGCCCAATGGAACGCATGATTGCGCAGGTGCTGAAGAATACCGATACCCGCATTCACAACGATATGCGTGTGAACCCGGCGTTCCTGTTTGCCGCGATGTTCTGGTATCCGCTGCTGGAAGCAGCGCAGAGAATTGCGCAGGAAAGCGGTCTGGCCTACTACGATGCGTTTGCGCTGGCCGCAAATGACGTGCTGGATGAAGCCTGCCGCACGCTCGCCATTCCAAAACGTATTACCACGCTGGTGCGTGATATCTGGCAGCTTCAGCTGCGCATGTCTCGTCGTCAGGGTAAACGCGCCTGGAAGCTGATGGAGCATCCTAAATTCCGCGCTGCGTTCGATTTACTGTCGCTGCGTGCTGAAATTGAACGGAACCAGGAACTGCAGCGTCTGGCGCAGTGGTGGGGCGAATTCCAGGTTTCAGCACCGCCAGAGCAGAAAGATATGCTCGTCGACCTCGATGACGAACCGACGCCGCGTCGTCGCCACCGTCGTCCGCGCAAACGTGCGCCGCGCCGTGAAGGTACGGCATGACCCTGGCGTACATTGCCATCGGCAGCAATCTGGCCTCTCCGCTGGAGCAGGTTAATGCTGCCGTTCAGGCGTTGGGTGAAATCCCACAAAGCCGTATTGTGGCGGTCTCTTCTTTCTACCGGACACCGCCGCTGGGGCCACAGGATCAGCCTGATTACCTGAATGCCGCCGTGGTGCTGGACACTGCGCTGGATGCCGACACGCTGCTGGATAATACTCAGCGAATCGAACTGCAGCAGGGCCGCGTACGCAAAGCCGAACGCTGGGGGCCGCGCACCCTCGATCTCGACATTATGCTGTTTGGCCATGAGGTGATTAACACCCCCCGTCTCACCGTTCCGCACTACGACATGAAAAATCGCGGCTTTATGCTCTGGCCGCTGTTCGACGTCGCCCCTGACCTCACCTTCCCTGACGGCCTCTCGCTGAAGGCAGTGCTGGATAGCCTCGACGCAGAAAAACCTGCCCGCTGGTGATCCGCGTTTTTACCGGTTAACCCTCACTGAATTGTGGTTAATCGGTTGCCTAAAATCATTGTTCCCTCAAATGTTACTGTTAGAATGCGCAAAGATTCGCTTTTGGGCTATCAGGAAACAGTATGAAACCAACCACCATCTCCTTACTGCAGAAATGCAAACAGGAAAAGAGACGCTTCGCCACCATTACTGCGTATGACTACAGCTTCGCTAAGCTTTTTGCCGAAGAGGGTATCACTGTCATGCTGGTCGGAGATTCGTTAGGGATGACGGTACAAGGCCATGATTCCACCCTGCCGGTGACGGTCGAAGATATTGCCTACCATACCCGTGCCGTGCGCCGCGGAGCACCTGCCTGTCTGCTGCTTTCCGATCTGCCTTTTATGGCCTACGCGACGCCAGAGCAAGCGTTCGAGAATGCGGCAACCGTCATGCGTGCCGGGGCCAATATGGTCAAAATCGAAGGCGGAGCCTGGCTGGCAGAGACCGTGAAAATGCTCACCGAACGTGCCGTGCCGGTCTGCGGTCATCTGGGTCTGACGCCGCAATCCGTCAATATTTTTGGCGGCTATAAGGTGCAGGGCCGCGGTGATGCAGCACAGACACTGTTTGAGGATGCCCTGGCGCTGGAAGCCGCTGGCGCACAGCTGCTGGTGCTGGAGTGTGTGCCGGTTGAACTGGCAAAACGCATCACCGAGGCGCTGTCGATTCCGGTGATTGGCATTGGCGCAGGCAACGTTACCGACGGTCAGATTTTAGTGATGCACGACGCTTTTGGTATTACCGGCGGCCATATCCCTAAATTCGCCAAAAATTTCCTGGCAGAAGCAGGCGACATGCGTGCTGCTGTGCGGCAGTATATTGCCGACGTTGAATCCGGTGTTTACCCGGGTGAAGAACACAGTTTCCATTAAGGAGTCTTGTTGTGCTAATCATTGAAACCCTGCCGCTGCTTCGCCAGCATATCCGTCGTGCACGTCAGGAAGGTAAACGTATCGCACTGGTTCCCACGATGGGTAACCTGCATGACGGCCATATGAAGCTTGTTGATGAAGCCAGAGCGCGTGCAGATATCGTGGTGGTCAGTATCTTCGTGAACCCCATGCAGTTTGACCGTGCCGACGACCTGGCGCGCTATCCGCGCACCCTGCAGGAAGATTGCGAAAAACTCAAAAAACGCCACGCGGACATTGTCTTCTCTCCGGCACCTGCAGACGTCTACCCGCAGGGGACCGAGGACGCGACCTACGTGGACGTGCCGGGCATTTCAACCATGCTGGAAGGCGCCAGCCGTCCGGGCCATTTCCGCGGCGTTTCAACCATCGTCAGCAAGCTGTTTAACCTGGTGCAGCCCGACGTTGCCTGCTTCGGTGAGAAGGACTTCCAGCAGCTGGCGTTGATCCGTAAGATGGTCGCCGACATGGGTTATGATATTGAGATCGTGGGCGTGCCGATTGTGCGTGCCAAAGACGGTCTGGCGCTCAGTTCCCGTAACGGGTACCTTACCGCGGATGAGCGTAAAATCGCGCCGGGATTGAGCAAGGTCATGAATACCATGGCGGAACAGCTTGTGGCTAAAGAGCTGAGTGCAGAAGAGATCGTTGCCCTCGCCGAACAGGCGCTGAACGACAAAGGCTTCCGCGCTGACGATATCCAAATCCGTGATGCCGATACGCTGCTTGAGCTGACCGATACCAGCAAGCGCGCGGTGCTTCTGGTGGCTGCATGGCTCGGTCAGGCACGCCTTATCGACAATAAAGTGGTTGAGCTGGCATAACTCTCTACCTCCCCTCGTTCGCGGGGGTTAACGCATGATGATTAAAGGTAAACGTAATGATTCGCAAAATGCTGCAAGGTAAGCTTCACCGTGTGAAAGTCACTCAGGCCGACCTGCACTATGAAGGCTCCTGCGCCATTGATCAGGATTTTCTTGATGCAGCGGGCATCCTTGAAAACGAAGCCATTGATATCTGGAACGTGAATAACGGTAAGCGCTTCTCTACCTATGCGATCGCGGCGGAACGCGGCTCCAGAATTATCTCCGTGAATGGCGCTGCCGCTCACTGTGCTGACGTCGGTGATATCGTTATCATCGCCAGCTTCGTGATGATGTCTGACGAAGAAGCCCGTCGCTGGCAGCCAAAAGTGGCGTACTTCGAAGGCGACAACGAAATGAAACGCACCGCGAAAGCCATTCCGGTCCAGGTTGCCTGATATCCTGAAGGCTGTGAACCGTTCACAGCCTTCTCTCACCTCATCCCTGCGGCTGATTACTGATAAGCCGCGACATCGTCTCCAGCGAATCCGTCCTTAAAATATACAGTCGCTTAAGCAGGAACGGATTGTCCCCGGGCTTCACTTTGCCTTTTACCGTTGTCACCGCCAGGTGGAACCCTGCGTCATTCGCTGCTTTTACCGCTTTGTCATCATAGGCGCCAAACGGATAAGAGAGATAGAGCACGTGCGGGTTAAATTGCGCCAGCGCCCGGCGTGAACGCGCGAAATCGAACAAAATCACGTGATGGCTACGGCTCAGTAAGATCGGGTGTTTATTGCCGTCCACCCGATGCAAGAAGTGGGTATGGGACTGGATATCAAACACATCCTGGATCTGCTCAAGCTCAGAGACACTCATAAACTGCAGGTATTTCGGCGCCCACTTCTGCGGATGACGTTTTATACGCGACGAGATGATAAACGCCGTCGCCTTGAATCCATACGCTTTGAGGACGGGATACGCATAGCGGCTCACCGACTTCAGCCCGTCATCAAAGGTGATCACCACAGACTTCGCCGGCAGGTTCATTTTGTTACGCACATACCCTTCAAGCTGAGCCATCGTCAGCGTGGTATAGCCCTGATCGCGAAGCCAGGTCATCTGGTTGCTGAACGCACGCACGCTGGTGGTCGTGGAGGTATGCCGGAAACGGGTGTTCTCCTCATCACGCAGGATATGGTGATAGGTCAGGACCGGGATGCCGTTATCTTCCTGCGCATCCAGGCTGCTGATCCACGCCAGACGATTGCCGATGCGGATCTGATACCAGGTCTGGTTCAGACGGTCTTTAAGTTTATTCAGAATGGGGTAGCGAAGGTTAGCACTCATCGTGCCGAATGGGGCGCTTCCGCTGCTGGGAGCGTTAAAGACAGGCGTGTCTTTCCAGGTTATCAGGTTCTGGTTACTCAGCGGTTTATTCAAATCGCCAAGGCTGTCTTCCACGCGCTGTTTGCCCTGCACGTCTTCCAGGTGCTCTTTATCAATAAAGCCCGTGCCGAAGCCAAAACGAAACTCGTAGTAATCAGCGGATGTGGGGACAACGGCCAGGATTTGCCCGGCACGGATATTGCCGACATTGACCACATTGTTACCTACTTGCGCCCAGATAGCCGCATCTTCGGTGGTTTGCATATATCGGGCGGGAAGCCCTTGCTGAGCGATCAGGCTGGCAGATGCGCCGCCGGAAACCAGCAGCAACAGAAGGAACACAACGCGCATGAACATGGAATATTAATCGACACGGAAAATCAGCCACCATTGTAACAAAAGCAGCATCAATACCAATGTTTAATTCTTATACAAATCATGGAGCAAGACAAAGGGAGGATTTTTTTGCTGCTGATGCCACAGGCTGCTGACGCCGGCCACTTTTTTGTCGACGATTGCATGACGGAATTCAGCGCTGCTTAAGGTTTCCCGGAAGGGATACATGGATTCCAGCAGCAAAGAGTTAATGCCTGATATCACTTCACAGTTGTCGTGCTTGTGGCTCAACAATGCCGCAGAGCGATAAGGTGCCGCGCCGGATTTATCGGTCAGGAAGATGACGCCGTCACCGGTGTCGGTTTCATGCAGGGCATCGCACATCATTCGGCTGAGCATGTTGGTGCTCAATCCGCGCCAGTAGTTAACCGCACGGCATTGCGCCAGCGGACCAAATCTGGCCTCCAGTTTATCCAGCATATCCTGCGCCTGTTCATCATGGCAGGCGATCACCCATCCCAGCATCACTCTCTCCTTAGCAGGTAAGTAGTTTAGCGGAGTGAAGGTTAGCGTACGGTGATAACAATCAAAGAAAAGCGCCCGGCAAACAGAATGTCGCCGGGCGGGAGATTAGCTGCGCAGACCGCGTCCACGCTGAATCAGAGACCAGCACAGCAGGTAGAAGGCGATAATAAACACCACCAGCACCGCAACCGTGGTAATCAGTGGCACATCCGTAATGCCGAGGAAACCAAAGCGGAAGCCGCTGATCATATAAACAATCGGGTTCAGGTGTGACAGCGCCTGCCAGAACGGCGGCAGCAGCGTCAGGGAGTAGAACACCCCGCCAAGATAGGTCAGTGGCGTCAGCACAAAGGTCGGGATCAGGCTGATATCATCAAACGTTTTAGCAAACACCGCGTTCAGCAGACCGGCCAGCGAGAACAAGATTGCCGTCAACAGTAACGTGAGCGCCACGAACAGCCATGAATGCACCTGGAACGGCACAAAGAACAGGGAGATCGCCGTCACCAGAATCCCCACGCAGAGACCGCGCGCCACGCCGCCGCCCACATAACCCGCAATGATCACATGCGTTGGTACCGGCGCGACCAGCAGCTCTTCAATGTTACGCTGGAACTTGGCGCTAAAGAATGATGATGCCACGTTAGCATAGGCGTTGGTGATCACCGCCATCATGATCAGGCCCGGCACAATAAACTGCATATAGGTAAAGCCGTGCATTTCACCAATGCGGGAACCGATGAGGTTACCGAAGATGATGAAGTAGAGCGTCATGGTGATCACCGGCGGTACCAGGGTTTGCACCCAGATACGCATAAAGCGGTTAATCTCTTTCGCCCAGATGCTTTTCAGCGCGACCCAGTAAAGATGCGTCATGCCTTGTCTCCTTGTTTATCCTGCACCAGAGAGACAAACAGCTCTTCCAGTCGGTTCGCTTTGTTACGCATACTTAATACCTGAACACCCTGCGCGCTCAGCTGTGAGAACACACTGTTGATGCCCTGCTCGCGCAGCACTTCCACTTCCAGCGTTGAGGTATCCACCAGACGATAGTTATAGCCTTCCAGCGTCGGCAGCGGGCTTTTCGCCGCCAGGTCGAGAATGAAGGTTTCGGATTTCAGCTTGGCGAGCAGGCTCTTCATCGAGGTGTTTTCCACCAGCTCACCGTTCTGAATGATGCCGATATTGCGACACAGCATCTCCGCCTCTTCGAGGTAGTGCGTGGTCAAAATAATGGTCGTGCCTTTGTCGTTGAGGTCCTTCAGGAAGCCCCACATTGAACGACGCAGTTCGATATCCACGCCCGCGGTGGGCTCATCAAGGATCAGCAGCTTTGGCTCATGCATCAGCGCACGGGCAATCATCAGACGGCGCTTCATCCCGCCAGACAACATGCGCGCACGTTCATTGCGTTTTTCCCACAGATCGAGCTGTTTGAGGTACTTTTCGCTGCGCTCCACCGCTTCTTTGCGCTCAACACCGTAGTAACCCGCCTGATTAACCACGATTTGCTGCACTGTCTCGAACGGGTTGAAGTTGAACTCCTGCGGTACCAGTCCGAGCTGGCGCTTGGCATTCACCACATCTTTTTGCAGGTCGTAACCAAACACGCTCACCCGGCCGGACGTTTTATTGACCAGCGAACTGATAATGCCAATGGTGGTGGATTTCCCCGCCCCATTCGGCCCCAGAAGCGCGTAGAAATCCCCCGCTTCCACTTTGAGATCTATCCCACGCAGCGCCTGAACGCCGCCTGGATAGGTTTTTTTGAGCTGCTCAAGCTCCAGTGCAATCGCCATGAATTAAACTTACCTTAGGTTCTGACACACGTTGTGTGGTTTCATTAAAAGTCGAGTTACCCTATATTAGCGCAACGCAATCACTCGGTTACAGGTCGCTAACCTCCATGAACGACATAGATACACTCATCAGCAACAATGCACTATGGTCAAAAATGCTGGTGGAGGAAGACCCCGGATTTTTTGGAAAGCTCGCGCAGGCGCAAAACCCACGCTTTCTCTGGATTGGATGTTCCGACAGCCGCGTTCCGGCAGAGCGCCTGACAGGTCTCGAGCCTGGCGAACTGTTTGTGCACCGTAATGTTGCCAACCTGGTGATCCATACCGACCTCAACTGCCTTTCGGTTGTTCAGTACGCCGTTGACGTTCTGGAGGTCGAGCACATCATTATTTGTGGCCACTATGGCTGCGGCGGTGTGCAGGCCGCGATTGAAAATACCGAACTCGGGTTAATCGATAACTGGCTGCTGCATATCCGCGATATCTGGTTCAAACATAGCTCACTGTTGGGTGAAATGCCGCAGGAGCGTCGTCTCGATACCCTTTGCGAGCTGAACGTGATGGAGCAGGTTTATAACCTTGGTCATTCCACCATCATGCAATCGGCGTGGAAACGCGGGCAAAAAGTCTCGATCCACGGCTGGGCCTACGGTATTCACGATGGTCTGCTTCGTAACCTGGAAGTGACCGCCACCAACCGTGAAACGCTGGAGCAGCGCTATCGTTCCGGGATAGCTAACCTGAAGCTTAAGCACGTCAACCATAAATAGCTGCCTGTAAGCTGTTAGATAAAAACAAAACGGCAACCCGGGTTGCCGTTTTTACTGTGTGTCCCCTCGTCAGAGGGCAACAGACCGCACGTCACAAACCTTACTCGTCGAGCAGGATCACTTTACCCACATACGGCAGATGGCGGTAACGCTGCGCGTAGTCAATGCCATAGCCCACGACGAACTCGTCAGGGATAGAGAAGCCGACAAACTCTACCGGCACCTGCACTTCACGGCGGCTGGGTTTATCCAGCAGGGTGCAGATCGCCAGGGATTTTGGCTCACGCAGGCTCAGGATCTCGCGCACTTTAGAGAGCGTGTTGCCGGAGTCGATGATGTCCTCAACGATCAACACATCTTTGCCACGAATATCTTCATCCAGATCTTTCAGGATTTTCACATCACGGGTTGTGGACATGCCGCTGCCGTAGCTGGAGGCGGTCATAAAATCGACCTCATGGGACACCTGCACTTCACGGCACAGGTCTGCCATGAACATGAAAGAGCCACGTAAAAGACCGACCAGCACCATTTCGCTGCCGCTGTCCTTGTAATGTTCGGTGATTTGACGACCCAGTTCGGCGATACGCGCTTTGATCTCGGCTTCCGGGATCATCACTTCAACAGTATGTTTCATATTACTAACCATATGATTTTAATGAAAATCTCTCAATGCGGATGAATGTTACTCCGGCATCGATACGCAAGCCAGCCATTATATCAGTAAATGGATACACCTGGCGCATGAGTTATAAAAAGCAAATATTGTGATTCCGATCACACTTGTTAATACCTATAATTAGTTGCTAGCAAATAATTAACAAAACTGACGAGTACACTTTCTATGGCTGAAATAAAAACTCAACAGCCACGTCTACTGGTGACATTAACAGCGCTATTCGCCGCCTTCTGCGGCCTGTATCTGTTAATCGGTGGCGTCTGGCTGGCCGCAATTGGCGGCTCCTGGTACTACCCTATTGCGGGTCTGGTTATGCTTGGCGTAACCGTCCTGTTGTGGCGTAGAAAACAATCCGCGCTATGGCTTTATGCTGCTTTACTCCTCGCAACCATGATCTGGGGTGTCTGGGAAGTCGGTTTCGACTTCTGGGCACTGACGCCGCGCAGTGACATCCTGGTCTTCTTTGGTATCTGGCTGATCCTGCCGTTCGTGTGGCGTCGCCTGATTGTTCCTTCAAGCGGTGCCGTTGCGGCGCTGGTGGTTGCCCTGCTGATCAGCGGCGGCATTCTCACCTGGGCCGGTTTTAACGACCCGCAGGAGATTAACGGTACGCTGAATGCCGAATCCACCCCAGCTGCGGCTATCTCGCAGGTCGCGGATGGCGACTGGCCAGCTTATGGCCGTAATCAGGAAGGTCAGCGCTACTCCCCGCTCAAGCAGATCAACGCGGACAACGTTAAGAACCTGAAGGAAGCCTGGGTATTCCGTACCGGCGACCTGAAGATGCCAAACGATCCAGGTGAACTGACCAACGAAGTGACGCCGATTAAAGTCGGTAACATGCTTTATCTGTGCACCGCGCACCAGCGTCTGTTCGCGCTTGATGCGGCCACCGGTAAAGAGAAATGGCACTTCGATCCACAGCTGAACTCCAACCCGTCGTTCCAGCACATCACCTGCCGTGGCGTCTCTTACCACGAAGCGCGTGCTGATAATGCGAGCCCTGAAGTCATTGCCGACTGTCCTCGCCGCATCATGCTGCCGGTAAACGATGGCCGCCTGTTCGCGATCAATGCCGAAACCGGTAAGCTGTGTGAGACCTTTGCCAACAAAGGTATCCTGAATCTGCAGACCAACATGCCGGACACCACGCCGGGTCTGTATGAGCCAACCTCACCGCCGATCATCACCGATAAAACTATCGTGATTGCCGGCTCGGTAACCGATAACTTCTCCACCCGCGAAACCTCTGGCGTTATCCGTGGTTTTGACGTGAACACCGGTAAACTGCTGTGGGCCTTCGACCCGGGCGCGAAAGATCCAAATGCGATCCCATCGGACGAACACACCTTTACCTTTAACTCACCTAACTCCTGGGCACCGGCGGCGTATGACGCGAAGCTGGACCTGGTCTACCTGCCGATGGGCGTCACCACGCCAGATATCTGGGGGGGTAACCGTACGCCTGAGCAAGAGCGTTATGCCAGCTCTATCGTGGCGCTGAACGCGACCACCGGTAAACTGGCCTGGAGCTACCAGACTGTTCACCACGACCTGTGGGATATGGACATGCCGTCCCAGCCAACGCTGGCTGACATTACCGTTAACGGCAAAACCGTTCCGGTGATTTATGCACCCGCGAAAACGGGCAACATCTTTGTGCTGGATCGCAGCAACGGTAAGCTGGTTGTCCCGGCACCCGAAAAACCCGTTCCGCAGGGCGCTGCCAAAGGCGACTATGTCACCAAAACACAGCCGTTCTCTGACCTGAGCTTCCGTCCGAAGAAAGATCTCAGCGGTGCAGACATGTGGGGTGCCACAATGTTTGACCAGCTGGTGTGCCGCGTGATGTTCCATCAGCTGCGCTATGAAGGTATCTTCACGCCACCTTCTGAGCAGGGCACGCTGGTCTTCCCGGGTAACCTGGGCATGTTCGAATGGGGTGGGATCTCCGTTGACCCTAACCGTCAGGTGGCGATTGCCAACCCGATGGCCCTGCCGTTTGTTTCTAAGCTTATTCCACGCGGTCCAGGCAACCCAATGGAGCAGCCTAAAGATGCTAAAGGCAGCGGTACAGAAGCGGGTATTCAGCCGCAGTATGGCGTGCCCTATGGCGTCACGCTGAACCCGTTCCTGTCGCCGTTTGGTCTGCCGTGTAAACAGCCTGCCTGGGGTTATATCTCCGGCCTGGATCTGAAAACTAACCAGATCGTCTGGAAAAAACGTATTGGTACGCCTCAGGACAGCATGCCGTTCCCGATGCCGGTTCCTGTCCCGTTCAATATGGGTATGCCAATGCTGGGTGGTCCAATTTCTACCGCCGGTAACGTGCTGTTCATCGCGGCAACCGCCGATAACTACCTGCGCGCGTACAACATGACCAACGGTGAAAAACTGTGGCAAGGCCGTCTGCCAGCAGGTGGACAGGCAACGCCGATGACCTATGAAGTGAATGGCAAGCAGTACGTTGTCATCTCTGCGGGTGGTCACGGTTCGTTTGGTACGAAGATGGGCGACTACATTGTGGCTTATGCTTTACCCGACGACGCTAAATAACTAACACCGCCAACGGTAAAAAAAACGGCAACTTCGGTTGCCGTTTTTATTGCTTATCCCCTCTGGACCGGGGTCTGGGCATCAGGGCACACGATATTAAACCGTGAACCCCAGCATCATGCCCGTATCTTCATGCTCCAGCAGATGGCAGTGCGCCATATAGGCAAACGCCTTCGGTGCCTCGTGGTCAAATTTCACCAGCACCTCACTGACGCCACCTTCAACCCTGACGGTGTCTTTCCATCCCGCGCGGTGCGCCTGTGGCGCGTTACCGTTTTCAGAAAGGATGCGGAACTGGGTGCCGTGAATATGGAACGGATGCAGCATCATGTCGCCTTCGCCTGAAATCACCCAGCGTTCAAACTGCCCTTTTGTGGCAGCAAACATTGGCGTGTTCATGTCGAACGCTTTACCGTTGATCATGTTGGCATTGTGGAAATCGAAATCATGGCCACCGTGCCCCATGCCGCCCATTTTACCGTGGTCCATATTCATATGGCCCATCATCTCTCCGTGGTGCATACCCGCCATCGCCTGATTGCCATATTTCGCCATCAGTGCCTGCATGCCCATCATGTCGAGCATCGGGTTCATGGACAGTTGCAGCTTGCGTTGGGTCAGGCCCTCGAGAGAAGGTAGCGCCGGGAGCGTGGTCAGGGTATCCGGCAACATGCCCGAAGCCGTGACCTGCAGCGGCTGGATCTGCAGCACCGGGTGCGGCTTGTCAAAGGGTGCAACCGCCATTCCCATCTGACTGACCGGTAGCGTGACCAGGTCAAACGGTTTGCCGTCGCTGATATCCACCAGCACCTCAAAACGCTCCCCCATCAGCATCGGTAGCGTATCCACCTTCACCGGTTCAGGCAGCAGCCCCCCGTCGCTTGCGACCACGTACAGAGGGCGTTTATCGCTGGTGGCGAAATTCAGTGAGCGGGCGTTACAGCCGTTGAGCAGGCGTAAGCGCAGCCAGCCTTTCGGTGCCGCATGCTGCGGGTAAATGGCACCGTTGGTCAGCAGGGTGTCGCCAAACCAGCCTACCGCCGCGCTCATGACGTCCAGCTGGTAATCAATTTGCCCGTCAGCGGTGAATTTTTTGTCCTGCACAATGACCGGCACATCGTCGATGCCCCACTGTTTGGGCAGGCGCAGCAAACGGCTTTCGTCATCTTCAATCAGCACCAGTCCCGCCAGCCCCATCGCCACCTGATGGCCCGTTTTGCCATGCTGATGGGGGTGGAACCAGCAGGTCGCGGCGCGCTGGTCCGGGGTAAAGGTCACGCTTCGCTTACCGCCCGGTTTTATGATGCCCTGCGGCCCCCCGTCCACCTCGCCCGGCACTTCCAGTCCGTGCCAGTGCAACGTGGTCTCCTCAGCCAGCGTGTTATGGATATCCACCGTCACCGCTTTCCCTTTACGTAACTGAAGTGCCGGGCCGAGAAGATTGCCGTTATAACCCCACGTTGTCGCACTGTGTGCGCCAAAGGTCGTTTTACCGGACTGGACAACAAGCTGGATGCGGCTTCGGGCATCTGCGGTGAGTAAATCAGGGATCGGTAAGGCAGGTCTGTCGGCCGCAAAAGCCGCGCGGCTCCACAGCGGTAAAGCGCTGGCTACGCCAAGCGCAACGGAATATTTTAAAAAATCACGGCGTTGCATGTTCATTTCCTTATTTCCAGCAGGCGATCTTTTGAGCATAAACCCTCCCCTTACCGGAAGGTCAAGTAAAGCGGCAATAATAAAGATCGTCGGCCTGGCATCAAGTATGCTAACGTTAATTTTCCGTGATGCAGTGGTAGAAGCAATGAAGACGTTTTTCAGAACAATTTTGTTCGGTAGCCTGATGGCGATGTGTGCGAACAGTTACGCGCTGAGTGAAAATGAAGCGGAAGATATGGCCGATTTGACGGCAGTTTTTGTCTTTCTGAAAAACGATTGTGGTTACCAGAATTTGCCCAACGGGCAGATTCGTCGCGCACTGGTCTTTTTTGCCCAGCAAAACCAATGGGATCTCAGCAACTACGATAGCTTCGACATGAAGGCGCTCGGCGAAGACAGCTACCGCGATTTAAGCGGTATTGGTATCCCTACCGCCAAAAAATGCAAAGCGCTGGCTCGCGATTCACTCAGCCTGCTCGCCTACGTGAAATAACCTTCCCGACGCCCCCTTGTTGAGCCTATAGCCGTGCAACCACGGTTATAGTTAGCTATCATGTTTCGCTCATTTTTTGTGAGCGTAACGGATGTTAACAAAGGAGGAGTCCGCGTATGGCCGACCACACGTTGTGGCATGAAACACTGCATGACCAGTTTGGTCAGTACTTTGCCGTTGATAACGTGCTCTATCATGAGAAAACCGATCACCAGGATCTGATCATCTTCGAGAATGCCGCCTTTGGCCGCGTGATGGCGCTGGATGGTGTCGTGCAAACGACCGAGCGCGACGAGTTTATCTATCATGAGATGATGACCCACGTTCCGCTGCTGGCACACGGGCATGCGAAGCATGTTTTGATTATCGGTGGTGGTGATGGCGCAATGCTGCGTGAAGTCTCCCGCCATCAATCCATCGAAACCATTACGATGGTGGAAATTGATGCCGGCGTGGTCTCTTTCTGTCGTCAGTACCTGCCGAACCATAATGCCGGTAGCTATGACGATCCGCGCTTCAGTCTGGTCATTGATGATGGGGTTAACTTCGTTAATCAGACGACCCAGGCCTTCGACGTTATTATCTCCGACTGTACCGACCCGATCGGTCCCGGCGCATCGCTGTTTACCTCCGATTTCTACGAAGGCTGCAAGCGCTGCCTGAAGCCGGGCGGGATTTTCGTGGCACAAAACGGCGTCTGCTTCCTGCAGCAGGATGAAGCCCTCGACAGCCACCGCAAGCTGAGCACCTATTTTGGCGATGTCAGCTTCTATCAGGCCGCTATTCCGACGTACTACGGCGGGATCATGACCTTTGCCTGGGCGACAGATAACGACGTACTGCGCCATCTTTCCACCGAAATTATTCAGGCCCGCTTCCACCAGGCCGGACTTACGTGCCGTTACTACAATCCGGCAGTTCATACCGCAGCGTTTGCCTTACCGCAGTACCTGCAAGACGCATTATCCACTAAGGGGGTGAGCTAATTGAAAAAGCTTAAACTGCATGGCTTTAACAACCTGACCAAAAGCCTGAGTTTTTGTATTTACGATATCTGCTATGCCAAAACAGCGGAAGAACGCGATGGTTACATCGCCTATATCGATGAACTCTACAATGCCAACCGTCTGACCGAGATCCTGTCAGAAACCTGTTCGATTATCGGCGCGAATATCCTGAATATCGCCCGTCAGGATTATGAACCTCAGGGTGCCAGCGTCACGATTCTGGTCAGCGAAGAGCCGGTCGACCCTCAACTTATCGATAAAACAGAACATCCGGGCCCGCTGCCGGAAGTGGTCGTCGCCCATCTCGATAAAAGCCACATCTGCGTGCACACCTACCCGGAAAGCCATCCTGAAGGCGGGCTGTGTACCTTCCGTGCCGATATCGAAGTGTCGACCTGCGGCGTGATCTCCCCGCTGAACGCGCTGAACTATTTAATCCACCAGCTGGAATCCGATATCGTGACGATTGATTATCGCGTGCGAGGCTTTACCCGTGACATTAACGGCATGAAGCACTTTATCGATCACGAGATCAATTCCATTCAGAACTTTATGTCCGACGACATGAAGTCGCTGTATGACATGATGGATGTGAACGTGTATCAGGAAAATATCTTCCATACCAAGATGTTACTTAAGGAGTTCGACCTTAAGCACTACATGTTCCATACCCGACCAGAAGATTTAAGCGAAGAAGAGCGCAAGGCCATTACTGACCTGCTCTGGAAAGAGATGCGCGAAATCTACTACGGCCGCAATATTCCGACCGTGTAAGCCGCGCTGGGAGCAAGGACGCTCCGGTGTGCTATTTCTGTTTCATGAACGCCCGGTACGCCGTCACGACTTGCAAAAAGTCTTCTACGCCGCACAGCGACAGACTCTCTTCATCGTAGTAGCTCATCCCCTCTTCCATCTCATCACCGGAGAATTCAAGCTGGTTGGCACGCACCATCACCTCTTCGCCATCCATCCACAGCGTGTATTCGTGCCCGGCACGTTGCCAGGAGCGTTCACTGCCTTTCACCGTATTTGCCGCCTGTTCAACTTCGTCCAGAAGGGCGAGATTCTCTTTCACCTCTTCGTTGAACCAGTGTCCAACAGCTTCGTGGCCCATCGACATACGCACTTTCACCACTCCGGTGATGTCGCGCAGAAATTCGTAATCCATAGTATTTTCCTCTGCAAAGCCATTACGCTAATTATCGCAGCAGAGAAGAAGAAAAAAAGCGTGGGAGGCAGGAGGAATGAAAATAAAAAGGTGAGAGCAAGACCTTGCGGTCTGATGCCCTCACCCTGTCCCTCTCCAGGGGAGAGGGTGCAAACACAAAACCGCCTCCGCGGAGACGGTTTAGCTGTTTATACTGCCGTCTGGAAGATAACCCCGTCAGCCTTCTCGGTGTACTGAGAGAGCTGGTCGAAGTTCAGATAGCGATAGGTATCTACCGCCGTCTTATCCACCTGAGCCACAAAGGTCTGGTACTCTTCCGGCGTTGGCAGTTTACCAATCAGTGCCGCAACCGCCGCCAGCTCCGCAGAGGCCAGGTAGACGTTAGCACCGGTACCTAAACGGTTCGGGAAGTTACGGGTAGAGGTGGAAACCACCGTCGCACCGTCAGCCACGCGTGCCTGGTTACCCATACACAGGGAACAGCCAGGAATTTCGATACGCGCACCGCTCTTACCGAACACGCTGTAGTAGCCCTCTTCGGTCAGCTGAGCCGCATCCATACGGGTTGGCGGAGCCACCCACAGACGCGTTGGCAGCTGGCCTTTATGGGTATCCAGCAGCTTACCGGCAGCACGGAAGTGGCCGATGTTGGTCATACAGGATCCGATGAACACTTCGTCGATCTTGTCGCCCTGAACGTCTGAAAGCAGACGCGCGTCGTCCGGATCGTTTGGTGCACACAGGATTGGCTCTTTGATATCCGCCAGATCGATGTCGATCACTGCCGCGTATTCTGCGTCAGCATCGGCTTCCAGCAGCTGTGGATCCGCCAGCCATTTTTCCATGCCCTGGATACGGCGCTCCAGCGTACGACGGTCGCCGTAGCCTTCTGCAATCATCCACTTCAGCAGCACGATGTTAGAGGTCAGATACTCAATAATCGGCTCTTTGTTCAGCTTGATGGTACAGCCAGCAGCAGAACGCTCCGCGGACGCATCGGTCAGTTCGAATGCCTGCTCGACTTTCAGATCCGGCAGACCTTCAATTTCCAGAATACGGCCAGAGAAGATGTTTTTCTTCCCTTTCTTCTCAACGGTCAGCAGACCCTGTTTGATGGCATACAGAGGGATAGCATGCACGAGGTCACGCAGGGTGATACCCGGCTGCATTTTGCCCTTGAAGCGCACCAGAACCGATTCTGGCATATCCAGCGGCATCACGCCGGTCGCAGCAGCAAACGCCACCAGCCCCGAGCCCGCCGGGAAGGAGATACCGATTGGGAAACGGGTATGGGAATCACCACCGGTACCGACGGTATCAGGCAGCAGCATACGGTTCAGCCAGGAGTGAATAACACCGTCACCCGGACGCAGCGACACACCGCCACGGTTCATGATGAAGTCAGGCAGCGTGTGGTGCGTGGTCACGTCAACCGGCTTCGGATACGCGGCAGTGTGACAGAAGCTCTGCATCACCAGGTCAGAAGAGAAGCCCAGGCACGCCAGGTCTTTCAGTTCATCACGGGTCATTGGGCCAGTGGTGTCCTGAGACCCCACGGAGGTCATCTTCGGTTCGCAGTACGCGCCAGGACGGACACCGGCGACGCCGCAGGCGCGACCCACCATTTTCTGCGCCAGGGAGTAACCACGATTGCTTTCCGCCACATCCTTCGCATGACGGAACACGTCGCTGTGCGGCAGACCCAGCGCTTCACGCGCTTTGGTCGTCAGGCCACGACCGATAATCAGCGGAATACGGCCACCGGCACGCACTTCGTCAATCAGCACGTCGGTTTTCAGCTCAAAACTCGCCAGCAGTTCGTTGGTTTCGTGGTTGCGCACTTCACCTTTGAACGGGTAAACGTCAATCACGTCGCCCATATTCAGGTTAGAGACATCCACTTCGATCGGCAGTGCGCCCGCATCTTCCATGGTGTTGAAAAAGATTGGCGCAATTTTGCCGCCCAGCACCAGGCCGCCGCCACGTTTGTTAGGCACATGAGGAATGTCATCGCCCATGAACCACAGTACGGAGTTGGTCGCGGACTTACGGGACGAACCGGTACCCACTACGTCACCGACGTATGCCAGCGGGAAACCTTTTTCCTGCAGGGCTTCGATCTGTTTGATCGGGCCAACGCTGCCCGGCTGATCCGGCTCAATACCTTCACGGGCGTTTTTCAGCATCGCCAGTGCGTGCAGAGGAATATCAGGACGAGACCACGCATCCGGTGCCGGAGAGAGGTCATCGGTGTTAGTTTCACCGGTCACTTTGAAGACGGTAACGGTGATTTTTTCAGCCAGTGCAGGACGGTTCAGGAACCATTCGGCATCGGCCCAGGATTGCATAACCTGTTTCGCGTAGGCGTTGCCGGCTTTGGCTTTTTCTTCCACATCGTAGAAGTTATCGAACATCAGCAGCGTTGAGGAGAGCGCTTTGGCGGCAATCGGTGCCAGCGTGTCGTTATCCAGTGCGTCAATCAGCGGATGAATGTTGTAGCCACCCTGCATGGTACCGAGCAGTTCAATAGCTTTTTCAGGAGTAACCAGTGGGGAGGTTGCTTCGCCTTTGGCGACGGCGGCAAGGAATCCGGCTTTTACGTAGGCAGCTTCATCTACGCCAGGCGGTACACGGTTGATCAACAGATCTAACAGGAATTCTTCTTCGCCCTTAGGCGGGTTCTTCAGCAGCTCGACGAGCGCGGCCATTTGGGTTGCATCTAAAGGTTTGGGTACAATTCCCTCGGCGGCACGTTCTGCTACGTGCTTACGGTATTCTTCTAGCACGACGGTTCTCCTCGCTCTCATTGTCATATGCGGCGGGCGTTCTCTTCACGCTCCTGTGAGACAGCAGTTTGTAGGGTAAATGCCCGATACCGCGTCGGGCAGCATAGCAGGATTTCTGCACAGTGTTAATCCGTTTACAAAAAAGCAACATTAAAAAATTTGCTGAATCGTTAAGCATGGTGTAGCGGGCAGGTGCAACGAATTCTGACTGCAAAAACCGTGAGTGCCACCTTCTGAATATTCCGGCGGCATTTCAGCCATCCGATATAATTGTGTAATAAATACTCACACTCTTTATCCGGACGTACCGGATGATTCCCCACAAAAGTCAAAACAGTAAAAGACGGGTGATTGATACTCACGCCAACCGTAACGCCTCACGGCACAGCGCTTGTCTCGTTGGAGTCATTTTATGAAGTTGCCCTTTAAGCCACAACTGCTTGTCCTTCTGTGCAGTGCCGGGCTGTTTGCCGCCTCAGGCGTCATGTTCGTTAAAAGCCGCGCAACGGAGCCTGTGGCTCCTGCCCCCGTCGCACAACAACCGGCTGCGCCGCCTGCCGCCCCTGCCGCTCAGCCAGCACCGGTCGTCGCGCCAGCCTACACGGCCGCGCAAATTGATCAGTGGGTCGCCCCCATCGCGCTCTACCCGGATGCCCTGCTATCGCAAATTTTGATGGCTTCGACTTACCCGGCCAACGTCATCCAGGCAGCACAGTGGTCAAAAGACAACCCTAAACTGCAGGGCGATGCCGCCATTCAGGCCGTGGCGAATCAACCCTGGGATCCGAGCGTGAAATCACTGGTGGCGTTTCCTCAGTTGATGTCCCTGATGGGCGAAAATCCACCCTGGGTGCAGAGCCTGGGCGACGCGTTTCTCGCGCAGCCAAAAGATGTGATGGATTCCGTGCAACGTCTGCGTTTGCTGGCGCAGCAAACCGGTGCATTGCAATCAACACCGCAGCAGACGGTCACCACCGAGACAAAACCGGCCCCGGCGAAAACGGCCACCGGCCAGACAACAAGCACCGCCACGACGTCAGCCCCGACGGTCATTAAAATTGAGTCCGCCGACCCGCAGGTGGTTTACGTGCCTACCTACAACCCGAATACCGTGTATGGCACCTGGCCGAACACCGCTTATCCGCCCGTCTATTTACCGCCCTCCCCGGGAGAGCAGTTTACGGACAGCCTGGTCAAAGGCTTAGGGTTCAGCCTGGGTGTGGCGACAACCTACGCTATTTTCAGCAACATCGACTGGGATGATGACGATGACTGGGATCACCACCATGATGACGACTGGGATCATCACGGCGGCTATAACCGCAACGGTGATAACAACATCAATATCAACGTTGAGAACTTTAATAAAATCAGCGGCCAGCGCCTGACGGACGCCAACCGCACCTGGCAGCATAACCCGGCCTATCGTGAAGGAGTGCCCTATCCCACTAACACTCTCAACAATCGCTTCCACTCAACGAATACGGCAACGGGGCTAAGCGCGACACAGCAAAAACCGGTCAACCGGGACAGCCAACGGCAGGCTGCGCTGAGCCAGATGGAGAAATCGACGGGAAAAACCTTCCCGCAGACCGCACGTCCGGGCACCAAAGATGCACAGCGTCAGGCGTCAACCGCCCAGCTGAAGCAAATTTCCCAGCGCAACAACTACCGGGGCTACGACACCAAACCGCAAACGGCACAGCGGACAGCCGCTAAGACGCGAGACAGCCGCCCGACCACCACCCAAAGGCAAGAGAAACGGGTTTCGCAGCCTGCGCGGAGTAGCCAGCCGCGCGCCAATGCGCTCAGCGGTAACGACAGTCGTTCCGCCAACTGGCAAGCCCAGCAGCAGCGAGGCGCCCAGAGCAGGCAACAGGCTGCCCGCCATCAGCAACCGCGCCAGACGTCTACCGGGCGTGCTGAACACCGTGAATTCCGTCACCGTTAAGGAAGCCGACATGAAAAGCAAATTACTCAGTGGGATCGCGTTATTCATGCTGTCGGCCGCCGCAATGGCGCAGCAATCTTTCAGCACGCCAGACCAGGCAACCGATGCGCTGGCCAGCGCCATCAGTGAGCAAAATGAAAGCGCGATGAACAGCCTGCTCGGTGAGAACTGGCGTGATTTCCTGCCGCCGGAAGGGGTGGATCCTGATGCCGTGGATCGCTTCCTGCGCGACTGGAAAGTGCGGCACAATACGGTCGTTGACGGGAATAAGGCACATCTTGTGGTCGGTGACAGCGACTGGCAGCTACCGATTCCGGTGATCAAAACCGCCTCTGGCTGGCAATTTGATATCAAAGAAGGGGCTGAAGAGATCCTGACCCGCGAGATTGGCCGCAACGAGCTCGCCGCCATCGAGGCGCTACACGCGTATGTGGATGCACAGCAAAGCTATTTTGCGCTGAACCAGAAATATGCGCAGAAGATTGTCAGCTCAGCCGGCAAAAAAGACGGCTTATACTGGCCGGCTTCGCCCGGCGAAGCCCCCAGCCCACTCGGTCCGGCCTTCAGCCCAAAAGAACCTGGCACTGGCTATCACGGCTACCGTTTTCGCATCCTGCCGGATAAAAACGGTTTTGCCATGGTGGCCTGGCCAGTCAGCTACGGCCAGACGGGCGTGATGAGCTTTGTAATAAACCAGACCGACAAAGTGTATCAGTCGGACCTCGGTAGCGAGTCAGAGAAGAAAGCGCAGGCGTTACCTGCTTACCACCTGGATCACACCTGGCAACCGGTCGCCCCATAACGCAGGCAAAAAAAAACGCCTCCGGAGGAGGCGTTTCGCAATCATGAAGAAACTTATTTCTTCTTCGCTTTCGCGTTAGGTAGGTCGGTGATGCTACCTTCGAACACTTCTGCCGCCAGGCCAACAGACTCGTGCAGAGTCGGGTGAGCGTGGATAGTCAGCGCGATGTCTTCAGCGTCACAACCCATTTCGATAGCCAGACCGATTTCACCCAGCAGCTCGCCGCCGTTGGTACCGACAATCGCACCACCGATCACACGGTGAGTCTCTTTGTCGAAGATCAGTTTGGTCATACCGTCTGCGCAGTCGGAAGCGATAGCACGGCCAGAAGCAGCCCACGGGAAGGTGGCGGTTTCGTAGCTGATGCCTTTCTCTTTCGCTTCTTTCTCAGTCAGCCCCACCCATGCCACTTCTGGCTCGGTGTAAGCGATAGATGGGATCACTTTCGGATCGAAGTAGTGTTTCATGCCGGCGATAACTTCAGCGGCAACGTGACCTTCGTGAACACCTTTGTGCGCCAGCATTGGCTGACCGACGATATCGCCGATAGCAAAGATGTGCGGCACGTTGGTGCGCAGCTGTTTGTCAACGCGGATGAAGCCACGGTCGTCCACTTCCACGCCAGCTTTGCCCGCGTCGAGGTTTTTACCGTTCGGCACACGGCCGATAGCCACCAGCACGGCGTCGTAACGCTGTGGTTCGGCAGGGGCTTTTTTGCCTTCCATGGAAACGTAAATACCGTCTTCTTTTGCTTCAACGGCAGTCACTTTGGTTTCCAGCATCAGGTTGAATTTCTTGCTGATACGTTTGGTGAAGACTTTAACGATGTCTTTATCGGCAGCCGGGATAACCTGGTCGAACATTTCAACCACGTCGATCTCTGAACCCAGCGCATGGTACACGGTACCCATTTCCAGACCGATGATACCGCCACCCATAACCAGCATACGCTTAGGTACGGATTTCAGCTCCAGCGCATCGGTGGAATCCCACACGCGTGGATCTTCATGTGGAATGAATGGCAGCTGAATTGGACGGGAGCCCGCAGCGATGATCGCGTTGTCGAAGTTGATAACGGTTTTGCCGTTTTCGCCTTCCACTTCCAGGGTGTTCGCGCCGGTGAATTTACCCAGACCGTTTACCACTTTCACTTTACGGCCTTTGGCCATACCTGCCAGACCACCGGTCAGCTGAGTGATAACTTTCTCTTTCCAGGTACGAATTTTGTCGATATCGGTTTTCGGCTCGCCGAAGACGATACCGTGTTCAGCCAGTGCTTTGGCTTCTTCGATAACTTTCGCAACGTGCAGCAGAGCTTTAGAAGGGATACAGCCTACGTTCAGGCAAACACCACCGAGGGTGTTGTAGCGTTCTACGATTACGGTTTCCAGACCTAAATCAGCGCAACGGAAGGCAGCAGAGTAACCCGCCGGGCCTGCCCCAAGTACCACGACCTGAGTTTTGATTTCAGTACTCATCATGACCTCTTATTGATTTCCGGCGGTCCAGGTACTTGTCGCCCTTCATCCACCGGGACGTTCTATCCGCCCGCAGTTTACAAAATTGTTAACAATTTTGAAACAACAAACGGCTCACGAATTGTCGCTTTTCGCCAATAACCTCACAGACCACATGAGATTAACAGAAAAAAGCCGGCCGACTGGCCGGCTTTTCGATTACATCACCAGGCGGCGAATGTCGCTCAGGGTGTTGTTGATGATGGTGATGAAACGCGCACCATCAGCACCGTCGATCACGCGGTGGTCGAAGGACAGAGAGATTGGCATCATCAGACGCGGCACGAACTCTTTGCCATTCCATACCGGTTCCATCGCGGACTTGGACACACCGAGGATAGCCACTTCCGGCGCGTTAACAATCGGTGCGAAGTGGGTAGTACCCAGGCCGCCGATGCTGGAGATAGTGAAGCAGCCGCCCTGCATTTCGCCGGCAGTCAGCTTACCATCACGCGCTTTTTTGGAGATGGTGGTCAGTTCACGGGACAGTTCAGTGATGCTCTTCTTGTTCACGTCTTTGAAGACCGGAACAACCAGACCATTTGGCGTATCAACCGCAACACCGATGTTGATGTATTTTTTCAGCGTCAGCTTCTGGCCATCTTCGGACAGGGAGCTGTTGAAGCGTGGCATCTGCTCAAGCGCCGCAGCAACGGCTTTCATGATGAAGACGACTGGGGTGAATTTCACGTCCAGTTTACGCTTCTCAGCTTCGGCATTCTGCTGTTTACGGAACGCTTCCAGATCGGTGATATCCGTTTTGTCGAAGTGCGTAACGTGCGGGATCATCACCCAGTTACGGCTCAGGTTGGCACCCGAGATTTTCTGGATACGACCCAGTTCCACTTCTTCGATTTCACCGAACTTGCTGAAGTCCACTTTCGGCCATGGCAGCATGCCCGGGATACCGCCGCCAGCGGCAGCAGCAGGGGCAGCTTCAGCGCGTTTCACCGCGTCTTTCACATAGGCCTGAACGTCTTCGCGCAGGATACGACCTTTACGGCCAGTCCCTTTCACTTTCGCCAGGTTTACACCGAATTCGCGCGCCAGGCGACGAATCAGTGGCGTAGCGTGAACGTAAGCGTCGTTCTCAGCGAACTCAGATTTACCTTCTGCTTTTGCAGCAGGGGCAGCAGCAGGTTTAGCCGCCTGAGCCGGTGCAGCGGCAGGTGCTGGTGCAGCAGCGGCAGCCGGAGCAGCAGCTGGCGCAGCGCCTTCCACTTCGAAGACCATGATCAGAGAGCCCGTAGACACTTTGTCGCCGGTGCTGATTTTGATCTCTTTAACGGTACCCGCGAATGGCGCGGGTACTTCCATAGACGCTTTGTCGCCTTCAACGGTGATCAGTGACTGTTCAGCAGCAACTTTGTCGCCCACTTTCACCATCACTTCGGTGACTTCAACTTCGTCACCACCGATGTCAGGTACGTTGACATCTTTCGCACCGCCAGCAGCAGGTGCAGCGGCCGGCGCTGGCGCAGCAGCCTGAGCAGGCGCGGCAGCAGGCGCAGCACCTGCCACTTCGAAGATCATGATCAGAGAGCCGGTAGAAACTTTGTCACCGGTGTTGATCTTGATCTCTTTAACCGTACCCGCGAATGGCGCCGGCACTTCCATAGAGGCTTTGTCGCCTTCTACGGTGATCAGGGACTGCTCAGCCGTAACGGTATCGCCCACTTTCACCAGGATTTCAGTGACTTCTACTTCGTCACCGCCGATGTCAGGCACGTTGACTTCTTTTGCCGCAGCAGCTGCTGGTGCAGCAGCCGCAGGAGCAGCATCTTTCTTCTCTTCCTGCACAGGTGCAGCAGCTGCTGCACCGTCGGCGGAATCGAAAATCATGATCAGTTTGCCAGTCTCGGTTTTATCGCCAACAGAGACTTTGATCTCTTTAACGATGCCAGCCTGAGGAGACGGAACTTCCATAGAGGCTTTATCGCCTTCTACAGTGATCAGCGACTGTTCAGCTTCAACTTTGTCGCCCACTTTGACCAGGATCTCGGTGATTTCAACTTCATCAGCCCCGATGTCCGGTACTTTGATTTCGATAGCCATTCTTCTTTTACCTCTTACGCCAGACGCGGGTTAACTTTATCTGCATCGATGTTGAATTTGGTGATTGCGTCCGCAACCACTTTCTTATCGATTTCGCCACGTTTAGCCAGTTCGCCCAGTGCTGCTACAACCACGTAAGATGCATCCACTTCGAAGTGGTGACGCAGGTTTTCGCGGCTGTCAGAACGACCGAAGCCGTCAGTACCCAGTACGCGGTAATCATCAGCCGGTACGTAAGTACGAACCTGCTCAGCGAACAGTTTCATATAGTCAGTAGACGCAACCGCAGGCGCGTCGTTCATCACCTGAGCGATGTATGGAACGCGTGGCGTTTCCATTGGGTGCAGCATGTTCCAGCGCTCACAATCCTGGCCATCACGCGCCAGTTCAGTGAAGGACGTTACGCTGTACACGTCAGAGCCAACGCCGTAGTCGTTCGCCAGGATCTGTGCCGCTTCACGTACGTGACGCAGGATAGAACCGGAGCCCAGCAGCTGAACTTTACCTTTGCTACCTGCAACGGTTTCGAGTTTGTAGATACCTTTACGGATACCTTCCTCGGCACCTGCTGGCATGGCCGGCATGTGGTAGTTTTCGTTCAGCGTGGTGATGTAGTAGTAAATGTTCTCTTGCGCTTCACCGTACATGCGCTGCAGACCGTCATGCATGATGACTGCCACTTCGTACGCGTAAGACGGGTCGTAAGAGATACAGTTAGGGATAGTCAGAGACTGAATATGGCTGTGACCATCTTCGTGCTGCAGACCTTCACCGTTCAGGGTCGTACGACCAGAAGTACCACCGATCAGGAAGCCGCGAGCCTGCTGGTCGCCTGCCTGCCAGCACAGGTCACCGATACGCTGGAACCCGAACATGGAGTAGTAAATGTAGAACGGGATCATCGGCAGGTTGTTGGTGCTGTAAGAGGTCGCAGCAGCCAGCCAGGATGCGCCGGCGCCCAGCTCGTTGATACCTTCCTGCAGGATCTGACCTTTCTCGTCTTCTTTGTAGTAAGCAACCTGTTCACGGTCCTGCGGGGTGTACTGCTGGCCGTTCGGGCTGTAAATACCGATCTGACGGAACAGACCTTCCATACCGAAAGTACGCGCTTCGTCGGCAATGATTGGAACCAGACGATCTTTGATCGACTTGTTCTTCAGCATCACGTTCAGGGCACGAACGAAAGCGATAGTGGTAGAGATCTCTTTGTTCTGCTCTTCCAGCAGCTGAGAGAAATCTTCCAGCGCTGGCAGTTCCAGCTTCTCGGTGAAGTTAGGCTGACGAGCTGGCAGGTAGCCTTTCAGCGCCTGACGACGTTCGTGCAGGTACTTATGCTCTTCAGAACCTTCAGGGAAGGTGATGTAAGACAGGTTTTCTACCTGCTCATCGGTCACTGGAACGTTGAAACGGTCGCGGATATAACGCACGCCGTCCATGTTCATTTTCTTAACCTGGTGAGCGATGTTTTTACCTTCTGCGGTATCACCCATGCCGTAACCTTTGATGGTATGGGCCAGGATTACAGTCGCTTTACCTTTGGTTTCACGCGCTTTTTTCAGTGCAGCGTAAATTTTCTTCGGATCGTGGCCGCCACGGTTCAGAGCCCAGATCTGTTCGTCAGTCCAGTCTGCAACCAGTGCTGCGGTTTCAGGATATTTACCGAAGAAGTGCTCACGAACGTAGGCACCGTCTTTGGATTTGAAGGTCTGGTAGTCACCGTCAACGGTTTCGTTCATCAGCTGGATCAGTTTACCGCTGGTGTCTTTACGCAGCAGTTCGTCCCAACGGGAACCCCACATCACTTTGATCACGTTCCAGCCAGCACCGGCGAAGATGCCTTCCAGTTCGTTGATGATCTTGCCGTTACCGGTTACCGGACCATCCAGACGCTGCAGGTTACAGTTGATGATGAAGCACAGGTTGTCCAGTTTCTCACGGGTCGCAATGGTGATTGCGCCTTTCGATTCTGGCTCATCCATCTCGCCATCGCCCAGGAAGGCGTAGACGGTCTGTTCAGAGGTGTCTTTCAGACCACGGTGTTCCAGATATTTCAGGAATTTAGCCTGATAGATAGCACCGATTGGGCCCAGACCCATGGATACTGTCGGGAACTGCCAGAATTCTGGCATCAGTTTAGGGTGGGGGTAAGAAGACAGACCTTTACCGTGAACTTCCTGACGGAAGTTGTTCATCTGCTCTTCAGTCAGACGACCTTCCAGGAATGCACGTGCATAGATGCCCGGAGAGATGTGGCCCTGGAAGTACACCAGATCGCCGCCGTCTTTCTCGTTAGCTGCACGGAAGAAGTGGTTGAAACACACTTCGTAAACGGTCGCAGAAGACTGGAAGGACGCCATGTGGCCACCCAGCTCCAGGTCTTTCTTGGACGCGCGCAGAACGGTCATGATGGCGTTCCAGCGGATTGCAGAACGGATACGGCGTTCCAGATCCAGATTGCCCGGGTATTCCGGTTCGTCTTCAACGGCAATCGTGTTTACGTAGTTGCTAGCCCCTGCACCTGAAGCAACCTTCACACCGCCTTTGCGGGCTTCAGAAAGCAGCTGATCAATCAGATACTGAGCACGCTCAACACCTTCTTCACGGATGACCGATTCGATCGCCTGTAGCCAGTCGCGAGTTTCGATCGGATCCACGTCATTTTGGAGACGTTCTGACATGGGGGTATTCCTTATCTATCTAATACGTTGATTTGTCTGGAACCTGTCCCATTGTGCTCTTGGGCAAGAACACAATAAGACAGGTTCTGCGTTTAGTTGCCGCGCTCTAAAAAACCCTGGCGCTTAATCCTTTCGTTGCTGTATGCGGCGTAATGAACGTTCGCGACGCGATTGTTCACGGCTGCGGTCCAGCAAGATTTCCTCAATGAAAGCCAGATGTCGGTGCGACGCTTCGCGCGCCTGCTCCGGTTCCCCGGCCATTATCGCCTCGAATACTCGGGTGCGATGGTTGCTTACCAATGGGAGCATGTCCCGACGGGCATACAACAATTCAAAATTCTGACGAACGTTCTGGGCCAGCATCGGCTCCATGCAGCGTAGCAGATGGAGGAGCACAACATTGTGTGCAGCTTCGGTGACGGCGATTTGATACTGGACAACGGCATTGGACTCGGCGTCTAAATCGCCGGATTGCTGTGCCCGTTCAATGGCCTGATGAAGTTCGCGGATACGCACGCGATCTTCATCAGTGCTACGAAGTGCGGCGTAATAGGCCGCGATACCTTCTAGCGCGTGACGGGTCTCAAGCAGATCAAACTGGGATTCTGGGTGGTCAGAGAGAAGTTCTACCAGCGGATCGCTGAAGCTCTGCCACAGGCTGTTTTGCACAAAGGTTCCGCCGCCCTGGCGACGAAGCAGCAAGCCCTTTGCTTCGAGACGTTGAATCGCCTCACGCAGAGAGGGACGTGAAACGTCGAACTGTTTTGCCAGCTCGCGTTCTGGCGGAAGTTTCTCACCCGGGCGCAGTGTCCCTTCGAGGATTAAAAACTCCAGCTGCTGCTCAATCACATCAGATAGTTTTGGTTGGCGAATTTTGCTGTAGGCCATATTCCCTGTCTTACGCCTTTTTGCCCGGAGTCAATTGGTCTTACCAATTTCAAGTTCGTATCGCTAAAGTAACAAAGTATTCACCTTCTGTCCATATTGGTTTTGATTGAAATCAGTAAACCCTGCACATTTTAACAACCTTACAGAAATAACGTTTCAGAAATGTAACTTCGCACAAATGAGTTAGTTACTCCCTTAGTGGGAGTTTTAACCTTAATGAAACGAGGGCTTTTGCAATCTGAAGCGATTCAACAACGCAAAATATGAAATTTTGCCCACTTACGGAGCATTTCTATTCTATAGGTTGGGGTAAGAAGGGTTAGCGGGGTGATTTACAAATGCTTTCTTTTTATTCAACTCGTCATCGCCCCGTCATAAAGCAGGTGCATTCGCTGGCGCTTACCACTATTCTGGCGCTTACGGAAGACATCTCCGCTTTTTTCGGTCTCATTGACTGTAAAGAAATAAATACAGAAAACGGATATTCATAATTACACACGCGTCGCGTGAACATAACAACCACACACGAGGTTTCAAATGGAAGCTCAACAGCACGGCGATCAGCTAAAGCGCGGTCTGAAGAACCGCCATATACAGCTAATCGCACTGGGCGGTGCTATTGGCACTGGACTGTTTCTGGGAAGTGCATCCGTTATCCAGTCTGCCGGTCCCGGCATTATTTTGGGTTACGCCATTGCCGGTTTTATCGCTTTTCTGATTATGCGCCAGTTAGGTGAAATGGTCGTTGAAGAGCCGGTTGCGGGCTCTTTCAGCCACTTTGCCTATAAGTACTGGGGCAGTTTCGCCGGCTTCGCGTCAGGCTGGAACTACTGGGTGTTGTACGTTCTGGTTGCCATGGCTGAACTGACCGCCGTCGGGAAATACATTCAATTCTGGTACCCGGAGATCCCCACCTGGGCTTCTGCTGCGGCCTTCTTCGTCATTATTAACGCCATCAACCTCACCAACGTTAAAGTCTTCGGTGAGATGGAGTTCTGGTTTGCCATCATCAAAGTAGTTGCCGTCGTGGCGATGATCATCTTTGGCGGCTGGCTGCTGTTTAGCGGCAACGGTGGCCCGCAGGCCACGGTACGCAACCTCTGGGAACAGGGCGGCTTCCTGCCTCACGGCATGACAGGCCTCGTGATGATGATGGCAATCATTATGTTCTCCTTTGGTGGTCTGGAGCTGGTCGGCATCACCGCAGCTGAAGCTGACAACCCGGAACAGAGCATCCCGAAAGCGACCAACCAGGTTATCTACCGTATTCTGATTTTCTATGTGGGCTCACTGGCCGTTCTGCTCTCTCTGCTGCCGTGGACGCGCGTTACTGCAGACACCAGCCCGTTTGTCCTGATTTTCCACGAACTGGGCGATACCGTCGTGGCAAATGCGCTCAACATCGTGGTGCTGACGGCGGCGCTGTCGGTCTATAACAGCTGCGTATACTGCAACAGCCGTATGCTGTTCGGCCTGGCCCAGCAGGGTAACGCGCCGAAGATGCTGCTCAACGTCGATAAGCGTGGCGTTCCGGTGAACACCATCATCGTTTCGGCGATCGTAACGGCGCTGTGTGTCCTGATTAACTATCTGGCCCCGGAATCGGCGTTTGGCCTGCTGATGGCGCTGGTGGTCTCTGCCCTGGTTATCAACTGGGCGATGATCAGCCTGGCACACATCAAGTTCCGCCGTGCCAAGCATCAGCAGGGTGTGAAGACTCGCTTCCCTGCCCTGCTCTATCCGCTGGGCAACTGGATCTGTCTGCTGTTTATGGCGGGAGTGCTGGTCATCATGCTGCTGACCCCGGGTATGGCAATCTCGGTGTACCTGATCCCAGTCTGGGTTGCCGTTCTTGGCATCGGCTATCTGTTTAGCCAGAAAAGCCGCAACGCCCTGAAAGCTCACTAAGTCTCCCCCGCGGTATCTGCGTTTTGCAGGTACCGCGTGTTGTTACCTCCCTCACAGTTTCACGCCAACAGCGCATTTATCCATATCACCGCCCTGATACTGCAACGCATATATTCGTTTGCCAGCAAATAATTCTCTCCATACCGTAACCCGGAGAGCAGTCTATGGATAACGCTAAACTGTCAGTAAAAGAAAAGATCGGCTATGGGATGGGCGATGCAGGTTGCAACATCATCTTTGGCGCCATCATGTTGTTTGTTAATTATTTTTATACCGATATTTTTGGCCTGGCACCTGCACTGGTCGGCGTACTGCTGCTG
This sequence comes from Enterobacter cloacae complex sp. 394I7, assembly GCF_057320345.1. Taxonomy (NCBI): domain Bacteria; kingdom Pseudomonadati; phylum Pseudomonadota; class Gammaproteobacteria; order Enterobacterales; family Enterobacteriaceae; genus Enterobacter; species Enterobacter cloacae complex sp. 394I7. The sequence goes on from NZ_JBXWCR010000003.1 coordinate 93,029, forward strand.
TCTGTCCGCGTAATTGATGCCGTAACGGATCCGATTATGGGGGCCATCGCCGACCGTACACGCAGTAAATATGGCCGGTTTCGTCCATGGCTGCTGTGGATTGCCTTTCCCTATGCGCTGTTCAGCATCCTGATGTTCACCACACCAGAGTGGAGCTACAACAGCAAAGTTATCTATGCCTTCGTCACCTATTTCCTGCTCTCTTTAACCTATACGGCAATCAACATTCCTTACTGCTCGTTAGGCGGCGTGATTACCAACGATCCGCAGGAACGTGTTGCCTGCCAGTCCTATCGCTTTGTGCTGGTAGGTATCGCCACGCTGCTGCTGTCGCTGACGCTGTTACCGATGGCCGACTGGTTTGGTGGCGACAACAAAGCCAAAGGCTACCAGATGGCAATGACCGTGCTGGCGCTGATTGGTACCGGTATGTTTCTGTTCTGCTTCTATACCGTTCGCGAGCGTGTACGCCCGGCGGTACAGACTCATGACGAGCTGAAAAACGACCTGAAAGACGTGTGGAAGAACGACCAGTGGGTGCGCATTCTGCTGCTGACCCTGTGCAACGTGTGCCCTGGCTTTATCCGCATGGCGGCCACGATGTACTACGTGACCTGGGTTATGGGCCAGAGTACCCATTTCGCCACGCTGTTTATCAGCCTGGGCGTGGTTGGCATGATGCTCGGCAGTATGCTGGCGAAAGTCCTCACCGACCGCTGGTGTAAGCTGAAAGTGTTCTTCTGGACCAACATCGTGCTGGCGATTTTCTCCTGCGCCTTCTATTTCTTCGATCCGAAAGCCACTGTCACCATTGTGGTGCTCTACTTCCTGCTGAACATCCTGCACCAGATCCCGTCTCCGCTGCACTGGTCGCTGATGGCCGACGTCGATGACTACGGTGAGTGGAAAACCGGTAAGCGCATCACCGGGATCAGCTTCTCCGGTAACATCTTCTTCCTCAAACTGGGGCTGGCGATTGCCGGTGCGATGGTTGGTTTCCTGCTCTCCTGGTACGGTTATGACGCGGGGGCGAAAGCGCAAAGTCCGGATGCCATCAACGGCATTGTATTGCTGTTTACCGTGATTCCGGGCGTCGGGTATCTCATTACCGCAGGCGTGGTACGTCTGCTGAAGGTTGACCGCGAAACGATGAAGCAGATCCAGGAAGACCTCGAGAAGCGCCGCAACAATTATCGCGAGCTGAATAATTATCAGGAACTCAAAGCCGCTGAGACGAAATAAGGAAAGCCGAATGCACACCTGGCCAAACCCGTTTATTGAACAACGTGCCGACCCCTACATTCTGCACCACGAGGGGCTGTACTACTTTATCGCCTCCGTGCCGCAGTACGACAGGCTCGAGATCCGTCGCGCCGACTCGCTGGAAGGACTACGCGATGCCGAAGAGGTCGTGGTCTGGCGTAAACCGGAGACCGGGCCGATGAGCCAGTTGATCTGGGCACCGGAACTGCACCACATTGACGGTAAGTGGTATATCTATTTTGCCGCCACCCATACCCAGGCGCTGGACAGCCTCGGGATGTTCCAGCACCGCATGTTTGCGCTGGAGTGTGCGGACCACGATCCCCTCACCGGGACGTGGATCGAGAAAGGCCAGATTACCACCCCGTTCGACACCTTCGCACTGGACGCCACCACGTTCGTCCATCAGGGAAAACGCTGGTATTTGTGGGCACAAAAAGCCCCGGATATCTCCGGAAACTCCAACCTCTATCTGTGCGAAATGGCGAATCCGTGGACGCTCAAAGGCGAGCCGGTGATGCTCAGTAAACCGGAGTATGACTGGGAATGCCGCGGATTTTGGGTCAACGAAGGTCCGGCAGTGCTGTTTCACGAAGATAAGCTGTTTATCAGCTACTCCGCCAGCGCCACGGATGAGAACTATTGCATGGGGTTACTGTGGATAGACATGAACGCCGATCCGCAAAATCCGGCGAACTGGCATAAAGCGTCGCGTCCGGTTTTCCGAACCAGCGTCGAGAATCGTCAGTTTGGGCCCGGGCATAACAGCTTTACGCAAACGCCGGAGGGAGAGGACGTGCTGGTCTACCACGCGCGAAACTACACCGAGATTGAAGGCGACCCGCTCTATGACCCGAATCGTCACACGCGTCTGAAATGCGTACGCTGGGACGAAAACGGGATGCCTGACTTTGGCATCCCGCCTGCTGATACGCTCTGACCGGTACGGCGCGCTGGCTTAGACCAGCGTGCCGTAAATGGTCAGCAACGCCACGACCACGACCACCACAAACGACGTTTTCTTCGCCATGGAGACAGCCGCTTTCGGCGTTTCAATCTTGTCGGTATGCGGCTCACGCGCCAGCGAGAACTGCGCCAGACGTGTTAATACCTGATACTGAGACGTGTGGCGGTCGGCAAGCGAAGCAAACCATGCCGGCAGCGCTTTTTCACCGTGGCCAATTAACGCATAAACGACGCCCACCAGACGTACCGGGAGCCAGTCCAGCACATGCAGAATGGCATCGATTCCCGACAATAAACGTTCATGCGGGGTAAGGTAACGGGCAAGCCAGGTCTGCCAGGCGCGCAGAAACGCATAGCCCATCAGCAGTACCGGTCCCCACGGACCGCCCACCACAAACCAGAACAGCGGTGCCAGGTAGTAACGGAAGTTGATCCACAGCAGCGCATTTTGCAGTTCGCGCAAAAATTCACGCTCATCGCAATCCGGCGGCACGCCGTGGATCATCGTCAGCTCGCTCGCCATGGCGCCCCGCGCATGGGCATCGTCACGGGATGCGGCTTTCAGATAGGCGTGGTAGTGCATACGCACCTTGCCCGCGCCAATACAGAGCACGCCGAGCAGGATCCACACCACCAGCAGCGGCACGTTGAAAAAGAGGCCGTAAAGCGAACGCAGCAGTAAAAACGTTATAACCATCACGCCAGCGGTCATCAGCAGCGTGCGCAGCATGGAAAAATGTTTAATCCGGCGGAAAAGCACCTCCAGCCGGTGATCCAGATGCCAGTGCTCACCGAGTTTGAACAGGCGTTCAGCGATGATAACCAGCAGCATGGTAAACAACGTCATGTTATCTCCTTATTCTGACGACGCGGTAAGCAAGGCGCGAAACCGGGGCCAGTCAAAAGCCGGGCCAGGATCGGTTTTTCTCGCCGGAGCAATATCGCTGTGTCCCGTAATATTCCCGGCTATCGCGGGATAGAGCCCGATCAGCGTTTGGGTTACAGCCACCAACTGTTGATACTGTGAATCGGTGTAGGGGGTGGTGTCAGTGCCTTCCAGCTCAATCCCGATGGAAAAATCATTGCAGCGTTCGCGCCCCTGGTACATCGACACGCCGGCATGCCAGGCGCGCTTATCAAAAGGGACGTACTGAACCACTTCGCCGTCGCGACGGATCAGACAGTGAGCCGACACGCGCAGATGCGCAATCTCAGCAAAGAAAGGATGGGCATCAGGATCCAGGGTCCCCGTGAATAATGCGTCGATCCACGGGCCGCCAAACTCACCCGGCGGGAGACTGATATTATGAACAACCAGCAGTGTGGGCTTTTCATCCTCCGGGCGGCAGTCGTGGTGCGGCGAGGGCACATGCCGCGCATCCACCAGCCATCCGTTTTCTAACAACATGCTGGAACTCCTTATGTATGGTGCTGTTACTCGGTTCAGAGTAGCATGTTTCAATATTATGATTCGTTACCAATTTGGAGTTTTATCATGCCGCCTCGCCGTTACAACCCCGACAACCGACGTGAAGCGCTTCTGGAACGTATTAATATGGATATTCCGGCAAGCGTTGCCCATGCCCTGAAAGAAGATCTGGGCGGTGACGTCAGCGCCGACAGGGATATTACCGCACAATTATTGCCAAAAGAGACTCGCTCACATGCGGTCATTATTACGCGCGAAGAAGGTATTTTTTGCGGTAAGCGTTGGGTTGAAGAGGTCTTTACCCAACTGGCAGGCGATGAGGTGCAGATCACCTGGCATGTCGACGACGGTGATGCGATTACGGCAAATCAGCCGCTGTTCGAACTTGATGGACCTTCCCGCGTACTGCTGACCGGCGAACGAACCGCGCTGAACTTCGTGCAGACGTTGTCCGGTGTGGCAAGCGAAGTGCGTCGCTACGTTGACCTGCTGGCGGGTACCCGCACGCAGTTGCTGGATACCCGCAAAACGCTACCGGGTCTGCGCACTGCGTTGAAATACGCGGTGCTCTGTGGCGGCGGTGCAAACCATCGTCTGGGGTTGTCTGACGCGTTCCTGATTAAAGAGAACCATATCATTGCCTCAGGATCCGTGCGTCAGGCGGTCGAAAAAGCCTTCTGGCTGCATCCGGATGTGCCCGTCGAAGTGGAAGTCGAAAACCTGGAGGAGCTGGAGCAGGCTATCAAGGCCGGCGCCGATATCATCATGCTTGATAACTTCGAAACCGGGCAGATGCGCGAGGCGGTAAAACTGACCAACGGCAAAGCCCAGCTTGAAGTATCCGGCAACGTGACGTTTGATACGATCCGTGAATTCGCCGAGACCGGCGTTGATTTCATCTCCGTTGGGGCGCTGACCAAGCACGTTCGCGCCCTCGACCTCTCGATGCGCTTCAAATAATGACTCTCCCCTCTCGTTGCGGAGAGGGGAAATTCACTCCCGCTCGCAAAAGCATTGCCCTACCCTGCAACACGCCACGAATTCCCTGAAAGCCCCTTCACGTTCCTTTTTTTGCCCCTCGTTTCTGCGCTGTCTCACTGCCAGAGTAGCCCTACTTAACGTAAGGAGCAGACATGGACAGACAACAAGGATTCACACTCATTGAGCTGATGGTGGTGATCGGCATTATTGCCATTCTGAGCGCCATCGGCGTTCCCGCGTACCAGAACTACCTGCGAAAAGCAGCGTTGACCGATATGCTGCAAACCTTCATTCCCTACCGCACCGCCATTGAGCTTTGCGCCCTGGATCACGGCGGCGTGGAGAGCTGTGACGGAGGCAGTAATGGCATCCCGTCCCCCACCACTACCCGCTACGTTTCAGGCATGAACGTGGCGAAAGGCGTCGTGACCTTAACCGGCCAGGAGAGCCTTAACGGGCTGGAGGTGGTCATGACGCCACAATGGAATGATGGCAACGGCATGACGGGGTGGACGCGTGACTGCAACATCGGTACCGACAGCGCGCTCAAGCAGGCCTGTGAAGACGTTTTCCGCTTCGACACCCACTGAGGAGCGGATGATGAATACCGATCAGCTTGTCGCACTTTGTCTGCGTCATCATGCCCTTCTGCTGAGCAGCGATAGCGACATGATTAGCATTGCCGTCGTGGGAAACCCCGGCCCTGAACTGATGGAAGCCCTGCGTTTCGCTACCCAGAAACGGATTGATATCGAGTGCTGGAGCACCGAGCGCATGGAAAAGCACCGGCAGTTAACCACACAAACGCATCTGCCCGTCGTTACGCCGACACACTCAGCGGTGGATATTCTTAACCACACGCTGCAGCAGGCGATAAACCAACGCGCTTCTGATATTCATATTGAACCGATGGAGCAGACTTGCCAGATTCGCCTGCGCATCGACGGCGTGCTTTGCCCGCAGCCCCCACTTTCAGCCGCGCTGGCCACCATGCTCAGCGCCCGGTTAAAAGTGCTGGGTAACCTCGATATTGCGGAGCGCCGCTTACCGCAGGACGGTCAGTTTACGATTGAGCTGGCAAACGAGCCGGTCTCATTTCGCATCGCCACACTTCCCTGCAGTGGGGGTGAAAAAATTGTACTACGCCTGCTGCATCAGGTTCAGCAATCTCTTGAGCCGGAAACGTTGGGGATGAATGCTAAACAGCTGGCCGGCTTTAGCGAAGTGCTCCACCAGCCGCAGGGGCTGATTCTGGTTACCGGCCCCACCGGCAGCGGTAAAACCGTGACGCTGTACAGCGCGCTGCAGGCTCGAAACACGCCGGATGTGAACATCTGCAGCGTGGAAGACCCGATAGAGATCCCGCTTGCAGGATTAAACCAGACGCAGATAAACCCGCGTGCGGGCCTCACCTTCCAGACGGTGCTGAGAGCGCTGCTACGTCAGGATCCTGACATCATTATGGTCGGCGAAATTCGTGATGGCGAAACGGCAGAGATTGCCATTAATGCCGCACAAACCGGGCATCTGGTGTTGTCGACGCTACACACCAACTCGACGGCGGAAACCCTGATCCGCCTGCAGCAGATGGGGGTGGCGCGATGGATGATCTCTTCCGCCCTCTCGCTGGTCATCGCCCAGCGACTGGTGCGCCGTTTATGCCCCCATTGCCGCCAGGAAACCGACAAGCGGGCAGAACTGCCTCGCTCCGTTTGGCCCCGGCCGCTACCGCGCTGGCAACCCACCGGCTGTGAGCGCTGTTATCATGGTTTTTACGGTCGCGTCGCCATTTTTGAAGTGCTCGTCATTGACCAGACACTCCGGCAGGCCATTGCCAGCGGAGCGGGGACAGAGGTGATTGAGGCCAGCGCCCGTCAGGCAGGAATGACATCCCTTTTCGAACATGGCTGTATGGCTGTTGAACAGGGACTGACCACGCTCGAAGAGTTGCTGCGTATCCTGGGAATGCCCGATGGCTGCTAATCACCTCTGGCGCTGGCGTGCGCTATCCGTTGAAGGAGAGCCCCGAAGCGGGGCTCTGTGGGCAACTGACCGCAATGCGGCTTTCGACAGGCTGATGCGCAAAGCGCTACATCCTTTGACAATCACCCGCTGCACGCAGAGGTATCGCTGGCGACCACATCACCGCTACGAGGTATTTCGCCAGCTCGCCACGCTTTTGCAGGCGGGCCTGACATTGTCTGACAGCCTGCAGATGCTGGCGGACCAGCATCCGATAACACCCTGGCAGGCACTCCTGCAAAGCCTTGCCGATGAGCTGAGTGAAGGATGCCCTTTTTCTGAGGCGCTGAAGCGCTGGCCCGCGGTATTTAGCCCACTGTATGTGTCGATGGTGAAGACCGGCGAACTAACCGGAAAACTGGAAACGTGCTGCCGTGAGCTTGCCCAGCAACAAAAATCACAGCAGCAACTCAGTGCGAAGGTGAAAAAGGCACTGCGTTACCCGATGGTAATTCTGGCTCTGGCAGTACTCGTGGTGCTGGCCATGGTCACTCTGGTCTTGCCCGAATTCGCCGCCATCTACAAAACGTTTAATACCCCGCTCCCGATGCTGACACAAATAGTCATGGGAATGGCAACGTTTATACAGTCCTATGCCCTCGCGCTGTTCGCGGGGCTACTCCTTCCCCTGAGCATCGCCTGGGGTTTGCGGCAGGATCCACGCTGGCAACACGTACTGCTGCATATCCCCGTCATGGGCGCGCTGGCTAAAGGACAAAAGCTGGGGCAAATTTTTACCGTGCTGTCGCTCACGCAGCAGGCGGGCATCGCTTTTTTAAAGGGTCTGGAGAGTGCAGAAGAGACGGTTGAGAGCAGGTACTGGCAGGGGATACTCCGCGCCATCCGGGAAGACATTGAAAAGGGTTATCCCCTTTGGGCATCCTTTCAAAAGGCGGCGGTTTTTACTCCGCTGTGTATTCAGCTATTGCGAACCGGCGAAACGTCAGGTGCGCTCGATATCATGCTGGTAAACCTGGCGCGTCACCACACGGAGCAAACCTTTCAGTCAGCAGATAACCTGGCTGCCGTGCTGGAGCCTGTGCTGCTGATCGTGACGGGTGTGATTATCGGCACGCTGGTGGTGGCAATGTATCTGCCTATCTTCCATCTCGGAGATGCGATGAGTGCGGGATAACGCTGGCACACGGATGTGCGCCAGCTTACGCGATTACAGGCTGTTGAAAACGCGGTTTTCCTGTTCCTGAACGCGAATAAAGGTCGTGCGTTTCGTCAACTCTTTCAGGCGGGATGCCCCCACATAGGTGCAGGCCGAACGCAGGCCACCAAGAATATCACGCGCGGTATTCTCAACCGGGCCGCGCAGCGGCAGCTTCACGGTTTTGCCTTCTGCCGCACGGTATTTTGCAACGCCACCCACGTGACGGGTCATCGCCGATTCAGAGCTCATACCGTAGAACAGCATAAATTTCTCACCGTTCTCTTCCACCACGGTACCGCCACTCTCTTCGTGACCTGCCAGCATACCGCCAAGCATCACGAAGTCTGCGCCGCCGCCGAAAGCTTTCGCGACATCACCCGGGGTAGTACAACCACCGTCACTGATGATCTGGCCGCCCAGGCCGTGCGCGGCATCGGCACATTCAATAACCGCAGAAAGCTGCGGATAACCGACACCGGTTTTCACACGCGTGGTGCACACGGAACCCGGGCCAATGCCCACTTTGACGATATCTGCGCCAGAGAGGATCAGCTCCTCACACATCTCGCCGGTCACTACGTTACCCGCAATGATGGTTTTGTTCGGCCAGGCTTCACGCGCCTTGCTCACGAACTGCACGAAGTGTTCGGAATAACCATTCGCTACATCAATACAGACGAAGTTCAGCGCGGGGTTACTCTTGAGGATTTGTTTGGTCTTTTCGAAATCGGCATCTGAGGTTCCGGTAGAGACCATCACATGCTTCACGACCTCAGCAGAAGCGGATGCCACAAAGGCGTTCCACTCTTCAGGGCTGTAGTGTTTGTGAACTGCCGTGAGGATGTCGAACTGTGCCAGCGCGGTTGCCATCTCGAAGGTTCCCACGGTGTCCATATTGGCAGCGATGATCGGCACGCCAGACCAGGTCTGACCGGAATGTTTAAAGGTGAATTGACGTTCGAGTTCAACGTCTGAGCGACTTTTCAGTGTAGAGCGTTTAGGGCGGATAAGAACGTCTTTGAAACCTAACTTCAGATCTTCTTCGATACGCATGTGCGGATTCCTGGGGTTAGAGGCAAATATGTTAAAAGCACAACTCCAGTGACGTTATCATACGCACTAATACCTGCTCCGCAAGACTGCGAAATTCTCTTTTTTTACGCTACAATCCTATAAATTTACCTGGTAAAAAGCCGGTAAAGAGAGCTAAACATTGGCTGGCACACGTTTGAATTTCAACCAACTGATTTTAATAATGAATAATTCCCAGGATTTGATTTAATGGGGTATACCGTCGCATTAACCGGCGGCATCGGTAGTGGCAAAAGTACCGTTGCGGACGCTTTCGCTCGCCTGGGTATCGCGATTATCGATGCCGATATCATTGCCCGTCAGGTGGTAGAACCGAATACACCCGCGTTAAAGGCCATTGAAGAACATTTTGGCCCGGCCATCATCAATGCGGACGGCACGTTAAATCGCCGACAGCTTCGCGAATGCATTTTTTCCGATTCTGCAGAAAAGGTCTGGCTTAATGCCCTGCTCCACCCCATTATCCACCAGGAAACCCAGCGTCAGATTGCCGCCGCCCGCTCACCGTATGTGCTGTGGGTAGTTCCGTTGCTGGTAGAAAATCAGCTGCAGAAGAAAGCCGATCGGGTTCTGGTCATTGATGTCCTTCCCGAAACGCAAATCCAGCGAACCATGACGCGCGATCGCGTCTCGCGCGAACATGCCGAACAAATTCTTGCCGCTCAGGCCACGCGCGATCAGCGCCTGGCCGTTGCGGATGATGTTATTGATAATAACGGCGCACCAGATGCCATTGCATCGGATGTTGCCCGTCTGCACGCGCAGTATTTGACCTTCGCCGCGCAGGCCGTTGCACAGGAAAAACCATAATGTCGACTCACATCCTTTTTGAGCATCCGCTTAACGAAAAAATGCGTACCTGGCTGCGTATCGAATTTCTTATTCAACAACTCTCGCAACATCTGCCTGTCAACGATCACGCCACTGCGTTGCACTTCTTCCGCAATGTGGGCGACCTGCTGGATGTGATTGAGCGTGGAGATGTTCGCACCGAATTACTGAAAGAACTTGAGCGTCAGCAGCGTAAACTGCAGGCATGGGCGGAAGTCCCGGGTGTTGATCAAAGCCGTATAGATTCCCTGCGTCAGCAGTTAAAAATCAGTAGCAGCACGTTAATGGCTGCCCCTCGCGTTGGCCAGTTTTTGCGTGAAGATCGCTTGATTGCCCTGGTACGCCAGCGCCTGAGTATTCCCGGTGGATGCTGCAGCTTTGACCTGCCGACGCTTCATATGTGGCTGCACATGCCGCAAACGCAGCGTGATGCGCAGGTGAATATCTGGCTGGAAAGCCTGGAGCCGATGCACCGGACGTTATCGCTGATCCTCGATCTTATCCGTAACTCTGCGCCGTTCCGCAAGCAGACCAGCCTGAACGGTTTTTACCAGGATAACGGGGACGATGCCGATCTGCTGCGACTGAACCTTTCGCTCGACGTGCAGCTTTACCCGCAAATTTCCGGGCATAAGAGCCGTTTTGCGATTCGCTTTATGCCGCTGGACAGCGAAAATGGCACCGTGCCGGAACGCCTCGATTTTGAACTGGCCTGTTGTTAAGGAGTGCCAATGTCTGACGTAACCATCGTAAACTGCCCAACCTGTGGCAAAAGTGTTGTCTGGGGCGAAGTGAGCCCATACCGCCCATTCTGCTGTAAACGCTGTCAGTTAATTGACCTGGGCGAATGGGCGGCGGAAGAGAAACGCATTCCGAGTGAAGGCACTCTTTCGGACAGCGATGACTGGAGTGAAGAACAGCAGTAAATTAAACGCCCTGCACTAACCGGGTAATCACAGGCTCATTTGCCGGCGGGAATTTGTCGGCATCGCTTGCCTGCAGTTCAACCCAGTTACCCGGTTGCCCCTCTTTGCCCCAGGGATCCCCCTCCCAGTTTTCCACCAGCCAGAACCAAAGCGTAATGTGACGATCGGGAAACTGGTATTCGAGCTTGTCAAACAGCGTTGCGCCAAGCGGGGTGATCCCCACTTCTTCCTGAAGCTCACGGATCAGCGCCTGTTCCGGCGTTTCGCCTGACTCGATTTTCCCGCCCGGAAACTCCCATTTGTTCGCCATATGGGCGTCGGCGGCGCGCTGGGTGATAAAGAACTGGTTTTGCGGGTTGCGAATAATCCCGACGGCAATTTGCAGTATTTTCATATTGTCACTTCCATAAAAAAGGCGCAGATTTCTGCGCCTTTTTGTTTTGTTATGAATTTAGCTCAGACGACCGTGGCACGCCTTGTATTTTTTACCGGAACCACACGGGCACGGATCGTTGCGGCCAACTTTACGATCGCCAGTCTGGGCCGCGATCGCTGCCGCAGCTTCGCTCTCGTCAGTCTGGTGGCTCAGCTGTTGCATCTGTGCCAGACGCTCAGCTTCTTCACGGCGCTGTTGCTCCATTGCTTCCACTTCTTCCGGCATGCGTACCTGAACTTTGCTCAGGGTGCTGATCACTTCATACTTCAGTGACTCCAGCATGGACGCAAACATGGCGAAGGATTCACGCTTGTACTCCTGCTTCGGATCTTTCTGCGCGTAACCACGCAGGTGGATACCCTGACGCAGGTAGTCCATCGCCGCCAGATGCTCTTTCCACAGGGAGTCCAGCGTTTGCAGCATCACGCCTTTTTCGAAGTGACGCATCATCTCAGCGCCAACGACTTCTTCCTTACGCTTGTATACGTCCAGCGCGGTTTCGAAAATACGTTCACGCAGGGTCTCTTCGTGCAGCTCAGGCTCTTTGTCCAGCCACTCTTTGATTGGCAGTTCGAGGTCGAAGTCGTTTTTCAGGCGTTCCTGCAGACCTTCGATATCCCACATTTCTTCCAGAGACTGCGGTGGAATATGCGCGTCGATAGTCGCTTTGAATACGTCTTCGCGAATGCTGTTGATGGTGTCGCTCACGTCGGACACGTCCAGCAGTTCGTTACGCTGGGTATAGATGGCACGACGCTGGTCGTTGGCCACATCATCATATTCCAGCAGCTGCTTACGAATATCGAAGTTGCGGCTTTCCACTTTACGCTGGGCGTTAGCAATCGCTTTGGTGACCCACGGGTGTTCAATGGCTTCGCCAGGTTTCATACCCAGTTTACGCATCATGCCAGAAACACGGTCGGAGGCGAAAATACGCATCAGCGCATCTTCCATAGACAGGTAGAAGCGGGAAGAACCGGCATCGCCCTGACGACCCGCACGGCCGCGCAGCTGGTTATCGATACGACGAGATTCGTGACGTTCGGTACCAATGATATGCAAACCACCGGATGCCAGCACCGCGTCATGGCGTACCTGCCAGTCCGCTTTAATCTGAGCAATCTGCTCCGGCGTTGGGTTTTCCAGCTCGGCAATCTCTGCCTGCCAGCTACCACCCAGCATAATGTCGGTACCACGACCCGCCATGTTGGTGGCGATTGTTACCGCTGCCGGGTAACCCGCCTGCGCAACGATATCCGCCTCTTTGGCGTGGAATTTGGCGTTCAGAACGTTGTGTTTGATGCCCGCTTTGGTCAACTCATTGGAAACCACTTCGGATTTCTCGATGGAGATTGTCCCCACCAGCACCGGCTGGCCATTAGCGGTACGATCGCGAATATCTTCAATGATTGCCTGAATTTTTTCCGCTTCGGTCATGTACACCAGGTCCGGCATATCCTTACGGATCATTGGACGGTTGGTTGGAACGACCACGGTATCCAGTTTGTAGATGGAGCTGAATTCAAATGCTTCGGTATCTGCAGTACCGGTCATCCCCGCCAGCTTCTCGTACAAACGGAAGTAGTTCTGGAAGGTAATAGAGGCCAGCGTCTGGTTTTCATTTTGAATATCAACGCCTTCTTTGGCCTCAACGGCCTGGTGCAGACCGTCAGACCAGCGACGACCCTGCATGGTACGGCCGGTGTGCTCATCAACGATGATAACTTCACCGTCTTTCACGATGTAGTCGACATCGCGGGTGAACAGCGCGTGGGCACGCAGCGCGGCAGTGACGTGGTGCATCAGCATAATGTTCGTCGGAGAGTACAGAGACTCGCCCTCTTCCATGATGCCTTCAGCCACCAGCAGCTCTTCAATTTTCACCAGACCGCGTTCGGTCAGGTTCACCTGGCGCGCTTTTTCATCGACAGAGAAGTGGCCTTCACCCTGGAAGGTGTCGGAATCTTCTTTCTCCTGACGCAGCAGGTGCGGAATGATTTTATCGACTTTACGGTACATCTCGGAGCTGTCTTCGGCCGGGCCGGAGATGATCAGCGGGGTACGCGCTTCATCGATCAGGATGGAGTCCACCTCATCCACCAGCGCATAGTGCAGTTTACGCTGGACGCGCTCTTCAGGGCTAAACGCCATGTTGTCACGCAGGTAGTCGAAGCCGTATTCGTTGTTGGTACCGTAGGTGATATCCGCGTTATAGGCTTCACGTTTGGCGGGTGCCGGCAGACCGGACATGTTGATGCCAACGGTCATGCCCAGGAATTCGAACAGGGGACGGTTGTTTTCGGCATCACGCTGTGCCAGATAGTCGTTGACGGTAACGACGTGAACGCCTTTACCGGTCAGTGCGTTCAGGTAGGCGGGCAGCGTTGCGGTCAGGGTTTTACCTTCACCGGTACGCATTTCCGCGATGCAGCGCTCGTTAAGCACCATACCACCCAGCAGCTGAACGTCGAAGTGACGCATGCCAAACACACGTTTACTGGCCTCACGCACAACGGCGAAGGCTTCCGGGATCAGGCTTTCCAGCGTTTCGCCTTTTTCAAGACGCGCGCGGAATTCTACGGTTTTCGCTTTCAGCTCGTCATCAGAGAGCTTCTCCATCGCCGGCTCCATGCCATTGATGACGGTAACAGCTTTGCGCATACGGCGCAGGGTACGATCGTTACGACTACCAAAAACTTTTGTTAACAATTTGATTAGCATAATAAATTCTCAAACGCCCCAGGTTGGGCAGATAAATTAAGGTATTGAAAAAAGGTTAATTTAGCTGAGGCGTTGAGGCCCGGCGCGGATGCCGTGGGCCTGGCTAATCCATGTCGAAACGGAGAAGGTCGCAGGAGGAACGTGCGCGATTTGCGTGGTCTGACGCACCATGACGGGTGGCTGACTGTCCTGCGTAAGCAGCGCGTTAAGCGTGTCCAGCAGAGCAAGATGCTGCGCCTGTACCGGCAGCGTCTCTTCAGCAACAGGCAGTGCCTGCGGAGCCATCGCAAATGACAGATGGCGAATAACGGTACGGATCGCATGCTGGTGCCAGTAATCCACCGAGAAATTCGGGCGGCGATTGGCTTCAAGCCACGCCAGGTTAGTAAAATTAACCCGCGTGTTGAGATCGTGTTTGGTTGTGGAGGTCTTCGTCGGCGTCGCCGCTTCCGCACTGTTGCTGAGCGCAGGCAAGCCGAAACTCGCCGCGACCATCCCTAATAAGAGATGCGGCCAGAAGTAACGTCTGCCAAATTGTCGCCAGCGCGTCAGTATTCCGCTCACTTGCTCCACCACATTAAGCCAGCCTTCAACAGGCTGAATTCAATTATTCTTTTAAGCGCCCAGATATTACCACTAAAGCCAATACACAGCAGCAGGAATGACGTATTGCTGCGGGGAAAAACGGTCAAGAATGCAGCTAACGCACAGATTTTCTGCACCGGGCAAACGAGAAGTGACGCTGGGGCAAATAAATGAAGAGGGGTAAAAATAAAAACGACTGGTCTCCCTGGTCGGAGAGAGTACCAGGTTAACCAGTCGATTTTTTACGAAACGGCTTTAACCGTTACGCCAGTACCGTGTTTGGTGCTTTGAAGGCCAGCGGCAGCTCAGCTTCGTCTTCAAAGGTCACATATTCCCAGGCTTCCTGTTTTGCCAGGACTGCCTGCAACAGTTTGTTGTTCAGTGCATGACCGGATTTAAACGCGGTAAATGCACCAATGATGTTGTGACCACACATAAACAGGTCGCCGATAGCATCCAGCATTTTGTGACGAACGAATTCATCTTCAAAACGCAGACCGTCTTCGTTCAGTACGCGATAATCGTCAACAACGATGGCACAATCGAAGCTGCCGCCCAGGCACAGGCCGCGGGACTGCAGATATTCGATATCACGCATGAAGCCAAACGTACGGGCACGGCTGATCTGGCGCATAAACGCATCAGCAGAGAAGTTCATCGCATAGCGTTGGGTGCTGGCATCAATCGCCGGATGGTTAAAATCGATGGTAAAGTCCAACGAGAAACCATTGTACGGTTTGAATTCAGCCCATTTGTCGCCATCTTCGACGCGAACGGTCTCTTTGATACGAACAAATTTTTTCGCGCAGTTCAGTTCTTCGATGCCGGCATCCAGCAACAGATAGACGAACGGAGCAGCACTACCATCCATGATCGGGATTTCTGGCGCATCGACTTCAACCATAATGTTGTCGATACCCAGACCCGCCAGGGCGGCGTTCAGGTGCTCTACGGTAGAAATCCGCACGTCATGCTCGTTCACCAGACAAGTACAGAGCATAGTATCACGCACAGATTTGGCATCGGCCGGAAAGTCTACCGGTGGATTCAAGTCGGTGCGACGATAGATGACCCCGGTATTGGCCGGCGCAGGGCGTAACGTCAGTGTGACTTTCTTGCCGGTATGTAAACCGACACCAGTCGCCTGAACGATACGTTTAAGTGTCCTTTGTTTGATCATCGTATAATCTCGCCAAATTAACTATCCAACCGAAAGTGTATATCACTGACGGTGGGCCAGTTTAGCACAAAGAGCGAAAATCCCCAAATTCCAGCCAATTCTTAGTCAGCTTGCTTGCGCAGGAACGCCGGGATATCCAGATAATCTGGCTCTTTCGCCGTTTGCGGAGTGGGGTCGTTAACCACTTTCGCGGCCGGTTTCTGCTCCTGAGTCAGAGGAGACATACCGTGCTGCTGGTAACGATCCATAACCGGCTGCTGAGTCTGTTTGTTGGTCACCAGGGTGATCTCAGGACGCTTGTCCATACCGATACCGGTAGCAACAACAGTAACACGCAGCTCGTCGTTCATTTCCGGGTCAAGGGAAGTACCGATTACCACGGTAGCGTTGTCAGAGGCGAACGCACGGATAGTGTTACCCACGGTTTCAAACTCATCCAGACGCAGGTCGAAGCCAGCGGTAATGTTGACCAGCACGCCGCGCGCACCAGACAGGTCGATATCTTCCAGCAGTGGAGAAGAGATAGCCATTTCAGCCGCTTCTTCTGCACGGTCTTCACCGCTTGCCACGCCAGAGCCCATCATCGCGTAGCCCATTTCGGACATCACGGTACGAACGTCTGCAAAGTCAACGTTCATCAGACCCGGACGGGTAATCAGTTCAGCGATACCCTGCACCGCGCCTTTCAGCACGTCGTTGGCTGCGCCAAAAGCGTCCAGCAGAGAGATACCGCGACCCAGAACTTTCAACAGTTTGTCGTTCGGGATGGTAATCAACGAGTCCACGTGCTTGGACAGTTCAGTGATACCCTGCTCCGCGAAAGCCATACGCTTCTTGCCTTCAAAGTTGAAAGGCTTGGTCACAACAGCAACGGTCAGGATACCTAAATCTTTCGCTACTTCAGCCACAACAGGTGCTGCGCCGGTACCCGTACCGCCACCCATACCCGCTGCGATAAAGACCATGTCCGCACCTTCCAGTGCAGCGCGCAGGGCCTCACGATCTTCTTCAGCCGCATTACGACCGACTTCCGGGTTAGCCCCAGCGCCCAGCCCTTTGGTGATGCCACCGCCGATCTGGATAGTCTGGCCTACAGCCGTCTTACGCAGTGCCTGTGCATCGGTGTTAACTGCAAAGAACTCAACACCTTCAATGCGTTCACGCACCATATGCTCTACGGCGTTACCGCCGCCGCCACCGACGCCGATGACTTTAATCACCGCGTCGTTGGTCAGTTCCATAGGTTCAAACATAATTTCTCTCTCCGTTGTGCCTGTCGCCCGAGACCGCTAATTCTCTCCGGTCTCTTAAAAAAATTAAAACTCTTTTCGCAACCAGTTGTTCAGTCGTTTGACCCACGACCCAACTGAGACGCGTTTTTCCACTTCTGCTTCACCACTGAGATGAGATTCTTTCCCGTAGTGGAGCAGGCCCACGGCCGTTGAATAGTACGGCTCCTGAGCATAATCCGTTAAACCGGTGATATTCAGCGGAGCACCGATACGCACTTGCGTATGGAACACGCGCTGAGCGCAGGCCGCAAGACCTTCAATTTGCGCTGCCCCGCCGGTTAATACAATCCCCGCTGCAAGATGATGTTTCACGCCCTGCTGGCGAAGCTGTTCCTGTAACTGCAAAATCTCTTCGTTGACCAGGTTAAGCAGCTCGGTATAACGCGGCTCAATGACCTCTGCCAACGTCTGGCGCTGCAGGCTGCGCGGTGGACGTCCGCCCACGCTCGGCACTTCAACGCTCTCATCTTTGCCAACGATAGACCCCAGCGCACAGCCGTGGCGTACTTTAATCGCTTCTGCATCACTCGGTGGCGTACCAAAAGCGTAAGCAATATCGCTGGTCACAACGTTCCCGGCATAGGGGATCACTTTGGTGTGGCGCAGCGCACCGCCGGTATACACGGCCATGTCCATTGTACCACCACCAATATCGACCACACAGACACCCAGTTCACGTTCATCTTCGGTCAGCACGGAATAGCTCGCTGCAAGACCGGCGAAAATGAGTTGGTCAACTTTCAGGCCACAACGTTCAACGGCTTTTACAATGTTCTTCGCCATATCGTTGTGACATGTGATCAAGTGCACTTTTGCCTGCATACGTACGCCGGAAAGACCGACCGGGTTTTTGATCCCTTCCTGGTAGTCAATCGCATACTCCTGCGGGATCACGTGCAGCACGCGATGCTCATCGCGAACGCGCACGGATTTCGCCGTATGCACAACGTTTTCAACGTCTTCCTGCGTCACTTCTTCTTCGGAAATCGGCACCATGCCGATTTCGTTCTGGCAGCTAATGTGCTTACCCGAAAGCGCCAGATAAACAGAGGAAATCTGGCAATCTGCCATCAATTCAGCCTGATCGATGGCGCGCTGTACGCACTTCACCACCGACTCAAGATCGTTAACCCCACCTTTATCCATACCACGGGACGGGCAACTGCCCACGCCAATGATATTGACCATACCGTCGGGCAGAACTTCCCCTACTAAAGCGGCAACCTTCGCGGTGCCAATCTCCAGTCCAACTACCAGTTTTCTGTCCGTCGCCTTGATCATTGTTGTTCTGCCTGTACCTGTGCCTGATTCTGTTGCTGATTAGGTTCCTCGACCGGAGCCGGTTCCCAACCGACTGCTGCGCCTGAGTCATAGCGCAAATCAACGTAGCTTATCCGTTTGCCGTCAGTCTGTGCCTGCTGCTGTAAAACCGGGTAAAGTTCTACAAATCGCGCCAGACGTTTCATTGTGTCCCCGCGACCCAGGTTGAGCTTAATGCCATTCGTTAACGTCAGTTGCCAGGAGCGGCGCGCCGTCATTGCAGCATCTTTTAGCGTAAACCTGTCCTTCGCCAGCACCTGCCCCATTTCACGAAAACCTTGTAACACTTCATTTTCGCTACCTTCCGGGCCATACAACATCGGTAAATTTTGCTTGTTGACACGATCGGCCGGGACGCTGAAGGAATTTCCGTCTACGTCAACCATGTGCTGATCATTCCAACGTGCAATGGGCACATATTCAACCAGATGAATCTTCAATTCATCAGGCCATTGCTTTCTGACACTCGCCTGTTTTATCCATGGCAGACGTTCAATCTGACTCTGGATAATATTGACGTCCTGCGTCATAAAGGTGCCAGGCGATCCCAGCGCCAGAATTGTCTGGCGAATGTCATCGTTACGGGTGTAATGACGCTCACCGGTGACCACCAGCTTCGAAAGCGGCAACCGTTGCGCATCTTCCATCCAGCCCAGAACCATCCAGCCGCTGATAAACACGGTGCACAGCACCCCGAGCAGGAAAATAATACCTGCAAGACGCGTTCCATTACTCCGGCGTGAAGAAGAGTATTCTTCTTCGTCATCGCGGTTGCGCGTGTTCAATGCAGCCTGAGACATATCAGCCCGCCTGGTCCAGAATACGTACGACTAATTGCGAGAAGCTCATCCCCGCCTGACGCGCTGCCATCGGCACAAGGCTGTGGCTGGTCATTCCCGGAGAAGTATTTGCTTCCAGCAGATAAAATTGTCCATCACTGTCGAGCATCACGTCGATGCGGCCCCATCCACGGCAACCCAGAACATGCCAGGCTTTAACCACCAGGGACTGTAAATCGGTTTCACGCTCAGCTTCAAGACCACTTGGGCAGAAATATTGCGTCTCATCAGAGAGATACTTCGCCTCATAATCATAGAAGGTTCCGGCCGGTTGGATACGAATTGACGGTAAAATTTCTTCGCCAAGCATCGCGACGGTAAATTCCGGCCCGCTGAGCCATTTTTCAATCAGAACTTCTTCATCATGTTGAAATGCCAGGGCTAAAGCGGAAGATAAATCCTCAGCTTTCTCAACTTTGGACATGCCAACGCTCGACCCTTCGCGGCTGGGCTTTACAATAACCGGTAAGCCCAGCTCAGCAATGCGTGCATTAACGCTATCGGAGAGGCCCATTTCAAATTCGCGACGCGTCAGGGCAACCCAGGGGGCAACGGGTAAACCCGCGCCCTGCCACAGCAGTTTGCTGCGCAGTTTATCCATAGAAATGGCGGAGGCCATCACACCGCTGCCGGTGTACGGCATGCCGGTGAGTTCCAGCAGCCCCTGAAGGGTGCCGTCTTCGCCACCACGGCCATGTAACGCGATAAAGACTTTATCGAAGCCCATCGCCTTTAACTGGGTTACGTCAGTCTCTTTCGGATCGACCAGGTGCGCATCCACACCCCCTTCACGCAGGCCCGCCAGTACCGCGGCACCTGAATTCAGGGAAACCTCGCGCTCGGCGGATGTGCCGCCAGACAGGACAGCAATCTTATCAGCCATGATGCTCATCCTCCTGAGTTTGCGGCTTCAGTTTGATTTCAGCTAAGGTACGGGCGATTTTGCCGATATTTCCCGCGCCCTGAATCAGAATTAGATCGTTGCCGGTCAGCACCGGGGCCAGAATTTCAGCCACCTGGGCAGGATCGGAAACCAAAATAGGGTCTACTTTACCGCGTCCGCGGATGGTACGACATAAAGAACGGCTGTCTGCACCAGGAATAGGAGTTTCGCCCGCTGCATAAACATCCAGCATCAGGAGCGTATCCACCTGTGACAGGACGC
This sequence comes from Enterobacter cloacae complex sp. 394I7, assembly GCF_057320345.1. Taxonomy (NCBI): domain Bacteria; kingdom Pseudomonadati; phylum Pseudomonadota; class Gammaproteobacteria; order Enterobacterales; family Enterobacteriaceae; genus Enterobacter; species Enterobacter cloacae complex sp. 394I7. The sequence goes on from NZ_JBXWCR010000003.1 coordinate 113,236, forward strand.
TGGCGAAATCGTCATACAGGTCACGGGTACGCGTGAAACGGTGCGGCTGGAAGATCATGACCAGATTTTTTTCTGGCCAGCCCGCACGCGCAGCTTTGATCGTCGCGTCCACTTCCGTCGGGTGGTGACCGTAGTCATCAACCAGCATGGCAGTACCGGGTTTACCGTTCACCGCCTCCAGCGGGTATTCACCGAGGAAGTCGAAGCGACGCCCGGTTCCCTGGAAGCTTTCCAGTGCACGAAGAATGGCTTCGTCATCAATGCCTTCTTCTGTCGCCACGGCCACTGCCGCGGCGGCATTCAGGGCGTTGTGACGCCCTGGTGCATTGAGGGTGACATGCAGCAGTTCTTTGTCCTGACGCGCCAGGGTGAAATGCCCCTGCGCACCCAGCTGTTTGTAATCTTCCACGCGGACATCAGCGTCTTCGCTGAAGCCGTAAGTCGTGATTTGACGTCCGACGCGCGGCAACAGCTCGCGAATCACCGGATCGTCTACACACATTACCGCGCGTCCATAGAACGGCAGGTTGTGCAGGAAATTAATAAAGGTCTGCTTTAAGTTCTCGAAGTCGCCCTGGTAAGTATCCATATGGTCGGCTTCGATATTGGTGACGATGGCGACCATCGGCTGCAGATGCAGGAACGACGCATCGCTCTCATCCGCTTCGGCAATTAAATAACGGCTGTGTCCGAGACGCGCATGCACGCCTGCCGCTTTTACCAGACCACCATTGACGAACGTCGGGTCGAGGCCCGCTTCTGCATAAATGCTGGAGACCATCGCCGTGGTGGTGGTTTTGCCGTGGGTTCCGGCAATCGCAATGCCATGACGAAAACGCATCAACTCCGCCAGCATTTCCGCACGGCGGATCACCGGAATACGCGCTTCGTGCGCGGCCACGATTTCCGGGTTATCAGAGGAGATGGCGCTCGACACGACCACCACGCTCGCATCGCGCACGTTTTCCGGGCGATGATTGAAATAGATAGTCGCCCCAAGCGACGCCAGCTGCTGCGTAACAGGGTTTGGCGCCAGGTCAGACCCGCTGATCTGATAGCCTTCGTTAGCTAACACTTCGGCAATACCGCCCATGCCAGCACCACCGATGCCAACAAAGTGAATGTGCCGGACGCGACGCATCTCGGGCACGATAGAACGCAGTTTTGCCAGTTGTTGTGTATTCATTCTCTAAACGCCATCGACTACTTAAAAAATTCGTGCAGCGCAACACGCGCTGCGAGGGTTAAGCCTGGGCTGCCAGGCTCACTTCTTTTGCCACCCGTTCCGTTGCATCAGGAATAGCGGTCGCGCGTGCGCGTTGCGCCATCTTCAGTAATGCCTCTCTGTTCCAGCCCGCCAGGGTGGTGGCGACCGCATCGGCGGTAAATTGTGGCTGTTCAAATATTTTCGCAGCGCCGGCTTTCTCAAGCGGCAGCGCATTCCAGTACTGCTGTCTGTCTTTGTGCTGGAACGGCACAAACAGAGCCGGCAACCCGGCGGCGGCAATTTCGCTCACCGTCAATGCGCCAGAGCGGCAGACCACGACATCGGCCCAGGCATACGCTGCGGCCATGTCGTCGATAAATTCCGTCACTTTATGCTGCGGCTGGCCTTCATCGGCGTAAGCCTGCTCAACCATCTGCTGAGCACCTTTTCCGCTTTGGTGCCAGATTGTCACCGCATCCCCCAGCTTTGCTGCAACCTGCGGCATCGTCTGGTTTAAAATGCGTGCGCCCTGAGAACCGCCAACGACCAGCACACGGACCGGCCCTTCACGACCCGCCAGGCGCGCATCCGGTAATGGCAGCGCCAGCACGTCTACGCGCACCGGGTTACCCACCACGTCCGCCTTCGGGAAGGCTCCCGGGAAAGCCTGCATCACTTTGGTGGCAATTTTCGCCAGCCATTTATTGGTCAGACCGGCAATGCCGTTCTGCTCATGCAGCACCACGGGGATGCCCAATGACCAGGCCGCCAGCCCACCCGGGCCAGAAACATAGCCGCCCATCCCCAGCACCACATCAGGCTTAAAACGCTTCATGATGGCGCGCGCCTGACGCCAGGCGTTGAAAATACGCACCGGTGCCAGAAGCTGGGCCGTAATGCCTTTTCCGCGTAAGCCGGAAATGCGAATAAAGTCGATCTCGATACCGTGCTTCGGTACCAGGTCGGCTTCCATGCGGTCCGCGGTTCCCAGCCAGCGTACCTGCCAGCCCTGATCCATTAAATGGTGCGCAACTGCGAGCCCCGGGAACACATGTCCACCGGTACCGCCTGCCATCACCATTAACCGCTTCGGTTGATTCATCGTGAACCTCGTGTAAACGCCTGGGCTTTTTCCAGACGCGTTTCATAATCTATGCGTAACAACATCATGATGGCCGTCGACATAATCAGCAGACTGGAACCACCATAACTGATCAACGGCAACGTCAGGCCTTTGGTCGGCAGCATACCCGCTGCGGCCCCGACGTTAACCAATGCCTGGAAACTAAACCAGATACCTATTGAGCAGGCTAAGAAACCTGAAAAGCGGTGATCGATCTCCAGCGCTTTCCGCCCAATCGACATGGCGCGGAAAGCGACGAAGAATACCATTAATAGCGCTAATACCACACCGATATAACCCAGTTCTTCCCCAATAATGGAGAAGATGAAGTCAGTGTGCGCTTCGGGTAAATACTCCAGTTTCTGTACCGAGTTGCCCAGCCCCTGACCCCAGACTTCACCGCGACCAAAAGCCATCAGCGACTGCGTCAGCTGATAACCGCTGCCAAACGGGTCTTCCCACGGGTTCCAGAATGAGGTCACACGGCGGATACGGTAAGGCTCGGCGAGGATCAGCAGCACAACCGCTGAGATACCCATTCCGATGATGGCGATGAACTGCCACAGCTTCGCCCCGGCCAGGAACAGCATTGCCAGCGTGGTGACAAACAGCACGACCACGGTACCAAGGTCAGGCTGCGCCAGCAGTAAGACCGCCAGCACCAGAATAACGCCCATGGGTTTTAAGAAGCCGCGCAGGTTATTACGCACTTCATCCACTTTACGTACCAGGTAGTTAGCCAGGTAGCAGAACAGGGAGAGCTTGGTAAATTCCGCGGGCTGAATACGCAGCGGGCCAAAGGCAATCCAGCGCGATGCCCCGTTTACGGAGCTCCCCACCACCAGTACGATCAGCAGCATAATGATGGAGGCGATCAGCATCGCGGTACTGTGCCGCTGCCAGAACTCCATCGGCAGACGTAATGTCACCAGCGCCAGACAGAACGCCAGGATGATGTACAGGCCATCACGTTTCGCAAACAGGAACGGATCGTTCGCCAGTCGCTGCCCGACAGGCATTGACGCCGAGGTCACCATGATAAAACCAACCGCCGCCAGTCCCAGCGTGAGCCAGAAGAGCGTACGGTCGTACATAACCAGGCTGTCGTTATCTTTTTGACGAGAGCCCATCACCCAGCCTTTGAGTGCCGCAAACACCCACGCCAGAACGCCAAATCCTGGCAGGCGCGGCATTTTCAGGCGGGGGAGAGATAAACGCATCAGCCTAACTCCTTCGCCAGACGGGTAAAGAGATCGCCACGCTGTTCGAAATTCTTGAATTGATCGAGGCTGGCGCAGGCCGGGGAGAGCAGGACCATATCACCCGGCTTCACGCGAGGGGCAATCAGCCGCATCGCCTGCTCCATGGTCTCGGTTTGCTCGGCAATGTCAGGACGCAGCTCAGCCAGCTCACTGCCGTCGCGACCAAAGCAGTACAAGCGGATATTATTCCCGGCGAGATACGGTTTCAGCGTGGAGAAATCCGCCGATTTACCGTCGCCGCCGAGCAGTAAATGCAGGGTACCTTCAACGTGCAGGCCGTTCAGGGCGGCCTCGGTACTGCCGACGTTGGTGGCTTTTGAGTCGTTAATCCAGCGCACACCGTTGTGCTCCAGCGCCAGCTGGAAACGGTGCGCCAGGCCGGTAAAGGTGGTCAATGCTTGCAGGCTGGACGAACGCGGCAGCCCTACGGCATCCGCCAGCGCCAGCGCCGCCAGAGCATTGGTGTAGTTATGCTGGCCGGTAAGCTTCATCTCTTTCACGTTCAGCACTTTCTCACCCTTCACGCGCAGCCAGGTTTCGCCCAACTGACGGTTAAGATGATAGTCACCCATGGTGATGCCAAAGCTAATGCAGCGATCGTCCGCCCCGCGCACCGGCATGGTCAGGGCGTCATCCGCGTTGACGACGCAGACCTTCGCATTTTCATAAATGCGCAGTTTGGCGGCGCGGTACTGCTGCAGACCAAACGGATAGCGATCCATATGATCTTCAGTAACGTTAAGGATCGTCGCCGCGGCCGCACGAAGGCTGGAGGTCGTTTCCAGCTGGAAGCTGGAAAGCTCGAGGACGTACAATTCACAGCCCTTATCCAGCAGCATTAGCGCTGGCAGGCCAATATTGCCTCCCACGCCCACGTTCATGCCCGCCGCTTTCGCCATCTCACCCACAAGGGTGGTGACGGTGCTTTTACCGTTAGAGCCGGTAATCGCGATAACGGGTGCCTGCGCTTCACGGCAGAACAACTCAATATCACCGACAATCTCAACGCCCGCATCGGCCGCGGCGCTGAGTGAAGGATGCGCCAGCGCCATACCGGGGCTGGCGACAATCAGATCGGCTGCCAGCAGCCAGTCATCATTCAGACCACCAAGGTGGCGTTCAACCTGTTCCGGCAGTTTATCCAGACCCGGCGGAGAAACACGCGTATCCATTACGCGCGGCGTCACGCCGCGCGCGAGGAAAAAGTCCACGCAGGAGAGGCCTGTCAGCCCCAACCCGATGATAACGACTTTTTTGCCCTGGTAATCTGCCATGATTAACGTACCTTCAGCGTTGCCAGGCCAATCAGCACCAGCATCAGCGAAATAATCCAGAAGCGCACAATCACGCGCGGTTCCGGCCAGCCTTTCAGTTCATAGTGATGGTGAATCGGTGCCATACGGAAGATGCGCTGACCGCGCAGCTTGAAGGACCCGACCTGCAAAATCACTGAAAGGGTTTCAACCACAAATACCCCACCCATAATCACCAGCAGGAACTCCTGGCGCAGCAGTACGGCAATAATGCCCAGCGCGCCGCCCAGAGCCAGTGAACCGACGTCACCCATAAAGACCTGCGCCGGGTAGGTGTTGAACCACAGGAAGCCCAGTCCCGCCCCGACAATCGCCGTACAGACGATAACCAGTTCGCCTGCGTGTCGCAGGTATGGAATGTGCAAATAGTTAGCAAAGTTCATGTTACCGGTGGCCCACGCCACCAGCGCAAAACCGGCGGCGACGAAGACGGTTGGCATAATCGCCAGGCCATCCAGACCGTCGGTCAGGTTTACGGCGTTACCGGTGCCCACGATGACGAAGTAGGCCAGCAGAATGTAGAACAGCCCCAGTTGCGGCATCACATCTTTAAAGAACGGCACCACCAGCTCGGTGGCGGGTGTGTCTTTTCCTGCCAGATACAGCGCGAAGGCCACACCCAGCGCAATCACCGACATCCAGAAGTATTTCCAGCGGGCGATCAGACCTTTGGTGTCTTTACGCACGACCTTGCGGTAATCATCAACAAACCCAATGATGCCGTAGCCCACCAGCACGGTAAGTACGCACCAGACGTACGGGTTAGAGGGATAAGCCCACAGCAGTACGGAAACAACGATCGCGGTCAGGATCATGATCCCGCCCATGGTCGGCGTACCCCGCTTGCTGAAGTGCGACTCCGGACCGTCGTTACGCACAACCTGACCGAAGGAGAGTTTTTGCAGACGGGCAATCATGCGCGGGCCCATCCACAAAGAGATGAACAGCGCAGTCAGCAGGCTGACAATGGCGCGAAACGTCAGATAGGAAAAGACGTTAAAGCCTGAATAATATTTGACCAAATGTTCGGCCAGCCAAACTAACATGTCCCGTTCTCCTGTAATGCGTGCACAACCTCTTCCATGGCGGCACTACGTGAACCTTTCACTAACACAGTCACAATTTGTTTTTCTGTCATCAATGCCTTAAGGCGTTCAATCAGCGCGGCTTTATCGGCAAAGTGCTCGCCAACACCGCTGGCATGGCTAATCGCCTGGCTCAGTTTTCCGGCGCTCAGCACGCAATCAATACCTGCCGCTTTCGCCGCGTCCCCCACCTGGACATGACACGCTTCGCTTTCATCACCCAGCTCAGCCATATCGCCCACCACCAGCACGCGATAACCTGGCATCTCAGACAACACCTGCACCGCCGCGGTCATTGAGCCGACGTTCGCGTTATAGGAGTCATCCAGAAGCAGTTTGTTTTCCGCAAGCTGGATCGGGAACAGACGCCCCGGCACGGCTTTTAAATTTGCCAGACCGGTTTTAATCGCCTGATGCGACGCACCAACCGCCATCGACAGCGCCGCTGCCGCGAGCGCATTGGCGATATTATGACGACCCGGCAATGGCAGAAGCACCTCAATGCCCCCGGTTGGGGTATTAAGGGTGAATTCCGTGCCATGCGAAGTCACATGAATATTGGTCGCGGTAAAATCACTGTTGGCCGCATTCGGCGAGAAGCGCCAGGTCTTGCGGGAACCAATGATCTGTTGCCAGTTCAGCCAGTCATTGTTGTCGGCATTCATAATGGCGATACCGTCTTCCGGCAGGCCGGTATAGATCTCGCCTTTAGCTTTCGCCACGCCTTCCAGCGAACCAAAACCTTCCAGATGTGCAGCGGCCAGGTTATTCACCAGCGCTGCTTCCGGGCGCGTCAGGCTCACGGTCCAGGCGATTTCGCCCTGGTGGTTTGCCCCTAACTCGATCACGGCAAATTCATGCTCTTTGGTCAGGCGAAGTAATGTCATCGGCACGCCGATATCATTGTTAAGGTTGCCTGCCGTATAAAGCGTATTTCCGCACTGGCTCAGGATGGCCGCAGTCATCTCTTTCACAGAGGTTTTGCCTGATGAACCGGTCAGCGCGACGACGCGCGTCGGTACCTGCTGACGAACCCAGGCCGCCAGCTCGCCGAATGCCAGACGGGTATCTTTCACCACGATCTGCGGCAGATCGACAGCGAGTTTACGGCTGACCAGCAGCGCCCCTGCACCATTCTCCCTGGCCTGTTGTGCAAAATCATGCGCGTCAAAACGTTCGCCCTTCAGCGCCACAAACAGACAACCCGGGGTCACTTTGCGGGTATCGGTCGTCACGGCCTCGATGGTCAGATCGTGACCCAGCAGCTCGCCCTGCAGTACCGCAGCGGCCTGACTTAAGGTGATGCTAATCATGCCACGACTCCCAGCAGACGCGCGGCCGTGACGCGGTCCGAATAATCGAGACGACGGTTGCCAACAATCTGATAATCCTCATGGCCTTTCCCGGCCAGCAGCACAACGTCGTTTTCCTGAGCCTGCATGATGGCGTTGGTCACGGCTTCCGCACGGCCTTCCACCACGCGGGCGCGGCCTGCATCCAGCATGCCCGACAGAATGTCGTTAATAATGGCGCGCGGCTCTTCAGTACGCGGGTTGTCATCGGTCACAACTGGAATATCCGCGAACTGTTCAGCAATGGCACCCATCAGTGGACGTTTGCCCTTATCACGGTCGCCACCGCAGCCAAACACACACCAGAGCTTACCGGTGCAGTGCAGACGCGCCGCTTCCAGCGCTTTTTCCAGTGCGTCCGGCGTGTGGGCATAATCGACCACCACGGTCGGTTTGCCCGGTGCGCTGAACACTTCCATACGGCCACATACCGGCTGCAGACGCTCGGCCGTTTCCAGCAGCGCGTTCATCGGATAACCCAGCGCCAGCAGCGTCGCCAGCGCCAGCAGCAGGTTGCTGACGTTAAACGCGCCCATCAGGCGGCTTTCAATTTCACCGTCACCCCATGAGGAGGTAAAACGAATGGTGGCGCCACTGTCGTGATAATCCACCGCAACCGCCTTCAGCCAGCGGCCGTGGCAGTTCGGGTTGATATGGTCTTCCATCGACACCGCAACCGCATCCGGCAGCTTCGCCAGCCAGCGGCGACCGACTTCGTCGTCAGCGTTGATGATGGCCTGTCCGCTATGGTGGGTGGAGTAGAGCAGCCATTTCGCCGCTTCGTAATGCTCCATATCACCATGATAATCAAGGTGATCGCGGCTCAGGTTAGTGAATACCGAGGCGGCAAACTTCAGCGCCGCCACGCGGTGCTGCACCAGACCGTGGGAAGAGACTTCCATCGCGGCAAAGGTTGCCCCCTGCCCTGCCAGGCCGGCCAGCACATGCTGTACGTCGACTGCGGAGCCGGTGGTGTTTTCGGTCGGGCTCACTTTGCCCAACAGACCGTTACCGACAGTTCCCATGACCGCACCGGTTTCACCCAGCAACTGCGCCCACTGCGCCATGAGCTGCGTGGTCGTGGTTTTGCCGTTTGTACCTGTCACGCCCACCAGACGCAGCCGATCGGACGGTTCGTGATAGAAACGTCCGGCCAGCGCAGAAAGACGCTCGTTTAACTGGCTGAGATAGATGACCGGCACCCCGTGCATTTCACGGATTTCACCGTCGGTTGCCTCATCTTTGGCCTCAGCAATAATGGCAGCAACACCTTGCGCAATCGCCTGCGGGATATAACGACGCCCGTCCGCCTGATGACCGACCACCGCCACAAAAAGATCGCCAGAAGCAGCCGCACGGCTGTCCAGTACCATCTCTCGCAGTGCTCGCTCCGGTGCATTAGGCACCCACGGAGCGAGAAGGTCGCGCAAATTACGATCTGCCACCTGTACCCTCGCCTTGATTAATTACAAATTCACTTTTCTCGCCCGTTGCCAGCGCATCCGGTTCGATGTTCATGGTGCGCAACACGCCGCCCATGATGGCCCCGAACACAGGCGCGGAAACGGCGCCGCCGTAGTATTTACCCGCCTGTGGATCGTTAATGACGACCACCAGCGCAAAACGCGGATTACTGGCAGGCGCAACGCCTGCGGTATAGGCAATGTATTTGTTGATGTAACGGCCGTCTGGCCCCACTTTTTTCGCGGTACCGGTTTTGATGGCGATGCGATAGCCTTTGATCGCCGCCTTCACGCCGCCGCCGCCAGGCAGCGCCACGCTTTCCATCATATGAACGACGGTACGAACGATGGATTCCGGGAAGATACGCTCACCTGGAACCGGTGGATCAACTTTGGTAATGGACAGCGGACGATAGACGCCATAGCTGCCAATCGTTGCGTAGACTCGCGCTAACTGTAACGGCGTTACCATTAGCCCGTAGCCGAAAGAGAAGGTGGCCCTCTCTATGTCAGACCACCGTTGTTTTTGAGGATATAAGCCACTGCGTTCTCCGACCAACCCCAAATTGGTCGCCTTTCCAAGCCCAAAACGTGAGTAAGTCTCTACTAACGCTGAGGACGGCATCGCTAACGCCAGCTTTGAAACGCCAACGTTACTCGACTTCTGTAAAACCCCGGTCAGGGTCAATTCGCTGTAGCGCGCCACGTCTTTAATCTCGTGGCCGTTAATACGGTAAGGGATCGTGTTCAGAACCGTGTTTTCATTGACGATGCCACGCTGGAGCGCCGTCATGACCACCATCGGTTTCACCGTGGAGCCCGGTTCGAACACGTCGGTAATCGCCCGGTTACGCATCGCATCTTTTGCGGTGCCGGTAAAGTTGTTCGGGTTATAGGACGGGCTGTTGGCCATCGCCAGCACTTCGCCCGTACTGACGTCCACCAGCACAGCGCTGCCGGATTCCGCCTTGTTGAAGGCGACGGCGTTGTTCAGCTCGCGGTAGACCAATGCCTGCAGACGCTCATCAATACTCAGCGCCAGGTTGTGTGCCGCCTGACTGTCCGTGGAAGAGATATCTTCGATAACGCGGCCGTAGCGGTCTTTACGAACAATTCGCTCGCCAGGCTGGCCGGTGAGCCATTTATCGAAGCTTTTTTCAACGCCCTCAATCCCCTGGCTATCAACGTTGGTAAAGCCAATGAGGTGAGCGGTTACTTCGCCGGAAGGATAGTAGCGGCGGGATTCTTCACGAAGGTGAATACCCGGCAGCTTCAGCTTACGAATGTAGTCCGCCATGTCAGGGTTGACCTGACGCGCCAGATAGATAAAACGCCCTTTTGGATTGGCGTTGACGCGGGAAGCGAGCTGATCCAGCGGCATTTTCAGGGCATCCGAGAGCGCCTTCCAGCGGTTATCAAGCGTAATGCCACCCGCATCGTGCAGCTCTTTCGGATCGGCCCAGATGGCTTTAACCGGTACGCTCACGGCCAGTGGACGGCCTGAGCGGTCGGTGATCATCCCGCGGGATGTCGACACTTCCTGAACGCGAAGGGAACGCATGTCGCCCTGTCGAACCAGCATGTCAGGGGCGATGATTTGCAACCATGCCACGCGTCCCAGCAGGAAACCCAGTGCCAGTAAAATGCAGCCGCAAAGCAACGCAAAACGCCAACTGATAAAGTTGGCCTGTTCTTCCTGACGTTTTGGTTTAAGCGTTTTTGCCGCTGCTCTCATGCGTCGCGTTTTCCCTTATTTTTGTACTACAATATTTTCCTGAGAAGGATCAACATGCTGCAATTGCAGCTTTTCCGTTGCGATCCGTTCAACCCGGCTGTGATCGCCGAGCGCATTTTCTTCAAGGATCAGGTTTCGCCATTCAATATCCAGCGCATCGCGTTCCAGTACCATCTGCTCGCGTTGCGCAGTTAATAAGCGTGTGTGGTGGGCAGTCGTGACCACCGTGACGGCCGTGACAATGATGCAAATGAACAGACAGAGTGGCAGTTTCCCAAACCGCAAAAGATCGTCGCCGATCACGCCAGGCAAGGCATGGCGCTCGTTGCTTCCTAACGAATCCTTAACTTTGCTTAGGGTCTCTGTCACTCTGCCGATCATGCGTTCGTCCTCTCTGCAACACGCAGCACTGAACTACGGGCGCGTGGATTCTGTGCCACTTCTTCTTCGCCCGGCATCAACTTGCCTAATGCTCGCAACTGACGGCCACCCAGCTTCCTGAGTTGTTCTTCCGTCATCGGCAGCCCCGCTGGAACCTGTGGACCGCGGCTTTGTTCACGCATAAAGCGCTTCACAATGCGGTCTTCCAGCGAATGGAAGCTGATGATGGATAACCGCCCACCCGGGGCCAGCACGTCGAGCGAGCTTTTTAGCGCCAGCTCTATTTCCTCCAGTTCACTGTTTACCCAGATACGAACCGCCTGGAAGGTACGGGTCGCGGGATGTTTGTGCTTATCCTTCACCGGCGTCGCCGCCGCGATCACCTCGGCCAGCTCTTTCGTGCGGGTCATCGGCTCGATGCGGTTACGCTCAACGATGGCGCGCGCGATACGCTTGCCAAAACGCTCCTCGCCGAAGGTTTTGATCACCCAGGCAATATCCGCTTCGTCCGCGGTCTGTAACCACTCGGCGGCAGACTGACCGCGAGTAGGATCCATGCGCATGTCCAGTGGACCATCGCGCATAAAGGAGAAGCCGCGTTCAGCATCATCAAGCTGGGGTGAAGAGACGCCAAGATCGAGAAGGATTCCGTCGATCTTGCCCGTCAGGCCGCGCTCGGCAACATAATCAGCGAGCGCAGAGAAAGGTCCATGCACGATGGAAAAGCGTGGGTCATCGATGGTTTGCGCAACGGCAATCGCCTGCGGATCGCGATCGATTGCCAGCAGACGCCCTTCCGCTCCAAGCTGGGAGAGGATTAAGCGCGAGTGGCCACCGCGACCAAAAGTGCCATCAATGTAGATGCCGTCCGGACGAATATTCAGGCCGTTAACGGCCTCATCCAGCAGCACCGTTTTATGTTTGTAATTTTCCATCATATTTATAGAGACAAGTCCTGCAGCCGTTCCGATAATGTCGCGGAATCAGACTGCTCAGCGTCGATATCTTCCTTGACCTGTTGATACCAGGTCGTTTCATCCCACAGTTCAAACTTGTTGAACTGCCCGACCAGCATCACTTCTTTGGTCAGACCGGCATGTTGCCGTAACACAGGGGCAATCAGTAACCGGCCTGCGCTATCCATCTGACATTCACTGGCATGTCCCAATAACAACCGCTGCACGCGGCGTTCCTGCGGGTTCATGCTCGACAGTCGCGACAGCTTTTGCTCAATAATTTCCCATTCAGGTAAGGGGTAAAGCAGCAGGCAGGGGGAGTTGATGTCAATGGTGCAAACCATTTGACCCGTAGCGTTCTCAATCAGCTGGTCGCGGTATCGGGTTGGTACCGATAAACGCCCTTTGCTGTCGAGATTGACTAACGTAGCTCCACGGAACATGCCAGTCTCACCCCTCCTCACCACTTTAACCCACAAATTCCCACCTAAAGGAGTTTACGGAGCGAGGGAAAAGCTTGTCAAGCCAGGACTCTCCCTATACAGGCCCGAAAGGCCTCTATTTACAGAGATAAACAGCCCTGGTTAATAACTGCACAACTGGCGAGGCAAAATTAACGTTATGAATATTTGTAAGAAAAAAACCGAATATGCACACTAGCGTTAAGGCTCACTCAATATCATCGCAGATAAATATAAAGTGTCAGTTTGCGACGCGGGCAGCATTTTATGACAGATTCTCAGGGGATAACAGCGCCAGATTCACCCCAGGGCTCGCGAAACGCGGCGGTTGCCGTGCAAGCTGGCACAGGAGAAGGAAAAACGTCTGAATATTCATCGCCGGAAGAGGGTTTGTAACAAAATAATACAAAGACGAGCATTTAAAATCGTTTAAACGTCCTTTAAAGGAACCATTAAACGCCAAAATGAATTAAGAAAAATAGCAGAAGGTAAATTCGCAAGAATTATCCTAATTTCTCTACGGGAATTATCCCGGCGAATTATTTCGTCAAAAGGGGGCAGATTTCTCCGCCCCGTCATTTCATTTATGGCGGCTCAGAATTCCGCGATGGTAAAGATTACGTTTAATTCGCGTCAGACCCGGCTTCGGTTTACGCGGCTCGTCCAGACTTGCCAGCACAATTTCCAGCACGCGTTCAGCCACATCACGATGGCGTTGAGCCACCGCCAGAACCGGGCACTGGAGGAAGTCGAGCAGCTCGTTATCACCGAAGGTCGCGATGGCCAGGTCGGAAGGCAGTTTACCCTCACGGCGTAAGGTCACATCCATCACCCCCTGCAGCAGAGCAAATGAGGTGGTGAATAACGCCTGCGGCATCGGGTGCGTTTCCAGCCATTTCTCGAAAAGCTGTGCGGCCGCTTCACGTTCATAGCTGTTGGCATAGAGGTAGTGCACCTCACGGGGATCGTCTTTCCAGGCGGATCTGAATCCCTGTTCACGCAGGAAGCTGACTGACAGTTCAGGCAGCGCCCCCAGATACAGCACCGTTTCAGCCGGGAAGGTTCTCAGCTCTGCCGCCAGCATCTCGGCATCATCCTGATCGGCACCGACGACGCTCGTGAAATGCTCCCTGTCGAGCGCACGATCCAGCGCCACAATCGGGAATGGGTCGTTCGCCCAGCGTTGATAGAATGGGTGTTCAGGCGGTAAAGAGGTGGAGACGATGATGGCATCGACCTGACGCTGGAGCAGATGCTCAATACAGCGCATCTCGTTGTCGGGCTGGTCTTCCGAGCAGGCAATCAGCAACTGATAGCCACGCTGGCGCGCCTGACGTTCAAGATAGTTGGCGATACGGGTATAGCTGGTGTTTTCCAGATCCGGGATCACCAGGCCAATAGAGCGGGTGCGTCCGGCACGCAGGCCAGCTGCGACAGCATTCGGATGGTAGTTATGTTCACGAACCACCGCCATAACTTTTTCAACGGTCTTATCGCTGACACGGTACTGCTTTGCTTTACCGTTAATCACATAGCTGGCCGTTGTTCGTGACACGCCGGCTAGCCGGGCGATTTCATCCAGTTTCACAATTGCCCCTTAAAAAATGAAAAGAGTCCATGGCCTTGGCAAGGTTATGGTTAAATCTTTTAACATCTAAACGCAGAATAGCCTTCGCGGCAACCGCTTTTATCTCTGTTGTCGGCTGATTACACAAAAAAAAGCCCGGCTTTGGTGACCGGGCAGAAAGAGGCGAACCTTTTAGACAACTAACGCATGATCTTATCGCCGCGTGACAGGCCAACAACGCCCGATCTCGCAACCTCAACAATTTTTGCCACATCCCGCACAGATGCCAGGAAGGCATCCAGCTTGTCACTCGTTCCGGCCAGCTGAACCGTATATATAGAAGGCGTGACGTCTATAATCTGCCCACGGAAGATATCCGTGTTACGTTTCACTTCCTCGCGCCCGTAACCGCTGGCCTGGATTTTCACCAGCATGACCTCTCGCTCAACGTAGGCACCCTGCCCCAGCTCGCTGACGCGCAGAACATCGACCAGCTTATGCAGCTGTTTCTCGATCTGCTCAAGCACTTTGGCATCGCCGACGGTCTGGATGGTCATGCGCGACAGCGTCGGATCGTCAGTCGGCGCAACGGTCAGGCTTTCAATGTTATAGCCGCGCTGTGCAAAAAGGCCAATGACGCGCGACAGTGCGCCAGACTCGTTTTCCAGTAAAACAGATAATATCCGGCGCATATCAGGTTCTCTCCGTTTTGCTTAACCACATTTCATCCATACCACCACCGCGAATATGCATCGGGTATACGTGCTCGGTGCCATCAACAATGACATCCATAAAAACGAGGCGGTTATTTTTAACGTGCTCAAGCGCTTCACCGAGCTTCGTTTCGAGCTCTGCCGGATCGGTCACTCGCATCCCAATATGGCCGTAGGCTTCAGCCAGACGAACAAAGTCCGGCAGTGACGTCATGTAGGACTGAGAGTGACGACCAGAGTAGATCATGTCCTGCCACTGCTTCACCATCCCGAGATAACCGTTATTCAGGTTCAGCACCAGTACCGGCAGCTCATACTGAAGGGCCGTCGACAGCTCCTGGATGTTCATCTGAATACTGCCGTCTCCCGTCACGCAGACGACGGTTTCGTCAGGCAGAGCCAGCTTGACGCCCAGTGCGGCAGGCAAGCCAAAGCCCATCGTTCCTAACCCTCCGGAGTTAATCCAGTGGCGCGGTTTATCAAACGGATAATAAAGGGCGGCAAACATCTGATGCTGACCCACGTCAGACGTCACGTATGCCTCGCCTTTCGTCAGCCGCCAGATAGTTTCGATCACCGCCTGCGGCTTAATGCTGTCGCTTTGCGTGTCATACTTCAGGCACTGACGCGCACGCCATTGTTCGATCTGCTGCCACCAGTCACGGATCTCATCCAGCGGCTGGGAAGGCGGCTCCTGTGCCAGCAGATCCAGCATTTGCTCCAGCACCTGGCGGGCATCACCGACGATCGGCACATCCGCAGACACCGTTTTCGAAATAGAAGTGGGATCGATATCAATATGAAGCACGGTGGCGTTCGGGCAGTATTTCGCCAGATTGTTGGTGGTGCGATCGTCAAAGCGCACGCCGACGGCAAAGATCACATCGGAATGGTGCATCGTCATGTTGGCTTCATAGGTACCGTGCATACCCAGCATCCCCAGAGCCTGACGGTGAGTTGCCGGGAAAGCGCCCAGCCCCATCAGCGACGACGCAACGGGAAGATTGAGTTTCTCGATAAGCTCCCGAAGCTGCCCTTCACAGGCAGAATTAATTGCCCCACCACCGACATAGACTACCGGTTTTTTGGCGGCCAGCAGCGTTTGCAAGGCACGTTTGATCTGCCCCTTGTGGCCCTGCGTCGTTGGGTTGTATGAGCGCATGCTCACCGACTCCGGCCAGACATAAGGAAGCTTGTTCGCCGGGTTCAAGATATCTTTCGGCAGATCGACCACCACCGGGCCGGGACGCCCGCTTGCTGCCAGCCAGAAGGCTTTTTTCAATATCCCCGGGATGTCTTCAGTTTGCTTAACCAGGAAGCTGTGCTTCACAACGGGACGCGAAATCCCCACCATGTCGCACTCCTGGAACGCGTCGTAGCCGATCAGTGACGTCGCCACCTGGCCGGAAAGAATAACCAGCGGGATAGAGTCCATATACGCCGTGGCAATGCCGGTGATGGCGTTTGTCGCGCCGGGACCTGACGTCACTAATACCACGCCTACTTCACCTGTCGCGCGGGCCAGCCCGTCAGCCATATGCACCGCCGCCTGCTCGTGGCGTACTAAAACATGGTCAATGCCGCCTACCGTATGAAGCGCATCATAAATATCCAGGACTGCGCCTCCGGGATAACCGAACACTTGCTTCACGCCCTGATCGATTAACGATCGGACGACCATTTCCGCGCCAGACAACATCTCCATGCTTTGCCTCCAGGCATTTTGTTATAGACGAGCTGCAGAATTCATTTCCGCACCGTCTTACGACTGGGTTAAACCAATCTTATATTTTGCAGAGTGATCGTTACCTTAACCGCTCGTTATGAGGCAGGCAATTAGCAGACCGGGTGAGCTAAACGGTTCGCAAAGCAGAAAAAACAGGTATTAAGGAAGGATATGGTCAATTCATCTGGTATTAGAGGATGAGATGATTAATCATCGCTGAAAAGCGCGTCGATTCAGGAAATCATCTATTTTTGCGAGCCAGAGAGCAGTAAGAAAAAATTCACAACAGAATAAAATAACAATAACAGAGAAAAAACCAGGATAAATCACACGCGAAGATGCAATTTATCCTGATACGCTTATCGACGGCAAATACTGATCAGCAACTCTTCCATCCACTGATGCCCTTTATCCCGACCGGCGGCTTCATGCCAGGAGAGATAGCAGGTACGGCTATTCAGCTTGAGCGGCAACGGCAACATTTGCAGTTGTAGTTGACCGGAAAACTCTTCAGCCAGCCAGCGTGGTGCAATAGCCACCAGATGTGTCTGCGAGACCACGTTCAATACGCTGACCATTGCCATTCCCTGATAAGCAACGCTTGCCTGTTTATCCGCCGTGTCATACCACGGCAGGCTAAAGGAAGCATATCTGTCGAGCGCAACAACAGCATGCTGCTCGCTATAAACGTCACTTTCCCGAAGCGGAGAATTGAGTCGGGGGTGTTTTTTACTGGCGACCAACACCATTTCATCTTTAAACAGCGGAACGCAAGAAAATTCAGGACGTCGAAATTCTTCATATCCCAGAACGAACTCGGTCTCCTGGTAGCGTAACTGATGCTCTGTGTTTTGATTTAAGGATGATTTAAAAACCAGATGGATATTGGGAGCGATCTCTTCAACTTTATTATAAATAATCGACGTCAAATAATTATCTAACGGACTGCAAACACAAAGATTGAATACACGCTCACTGCTTAAAGGTTCAAAGCCTGACCCTGGCAGCTCGTTCTGAACCAGCTGCAACGCCTGACGGATAGAGCCGAATAACTGGAATGCCCGTGCGGTAGGCTGTATTCCTCTCCCGTAACGAACGAATAACTCGTCGTTAAACATAACCTTAAGTCTGGCGACAGCATTACTGACCGCGGGCTGAGACATCCCCAACGTATGGGCCGCCCGGGTGATATTCTGCTCCTGCATGACAGCATCAAATACCGTGAGCAGATTAAGGTCCACCGTACGTAACTGCGGTTTAATCCCATCAGTAGTTTGAGGTTGTTTAATATTAATTTCTGGCACTTCTGACTCCACTGTCACGCTACACTCCCTTTGCCAACGTACTGTAATAATTCCGAAGAATATGATTTACCATGCATATACGATCAGCGAAAGAGAATTATTTTAAATTCGGAAAATATAAAGAACAGTTTAGCGAAAATGACTTTTCGCCACTGACAAACGATAAAATAAACACCACTGCAAATGATATGCTTCACTTTAGGATTTGAATGAAACCATAAACTAGACCAATATACAATCGCCAGCGAGTTAATGATGTCTTAAGTATTATTAAACTGTTATTGCAACCCCGATTAAATAAGTTAACAATCTGTAATAACCATAAGACATCCGAAGTGATAAAAAACATTCACCACATTTATAACTTAATGAAATCAAACCCATTTGCGTCCCACAGAATTGGGTAGCGAACTTTTAATTTATTCATCACAATGATATTCAATTATTTCTGCAACCTTTTTCTCAGTCCAAAATTAGACAATTTGCAGGGTCGGAAAAGCAAAACCCAGCACAATTAGCTAAAGCACATATCCTGTCAACCTGGCCAGCCGGGTGCGTTTTTGCCTGCAGGGGTTGACATGCACAGTCGTATCCAGTACCACTAAAAGCATATTGAATTTAACGGAGCACGATTCATGATTCGCACCATTCGTTTCACCGGTCTACTACTACTAAACGCATCCACTGTGCGCGGTAGACTGGCGGGCGAAATTCAGCGTTGAATCGTCACCAGTAAGACTAAAAACCCGCGCCACTGCGCGGGTTTTTTTATGCTCGTAGCAAGGCGCCCTAAGACTGACAAGGACCTAACCCATGAGCCAGCAAGTCATTATTTTCGATACAACTTTACGTGACGGTGAACAGGCATTACAGGCAAGCCTGAGTGTGAAAGAGAAACTGCAGATCGCGCTGGCTCTCGAACGTATGGGTGTCGACGTGATGGAGGTCGGTTTCCCTGTCTCTTCTCCGGGTGACTTCGAATCCGTGCAGACCATAGCGCGTACCATCAAGAACAGCCGCGTCTGTGGCCTGGCACGCTGTGTGGAAAAAGATATCGATGTTGCGGCCGAGTCGTTGAAGGTTGCCGAAGCATTCCGTATTCATACCTTTATTGCTACCTCTCCTATGCACATTGCCACCAAGCTGCGCAGCACGCTGGATGAGGTCATTGAGCGCGCGGTCTACATGGTAAAACGTGCCCGTAACTACACGGATGACGTTGAATTCTCCTGTGAAGATGCTGGCCGTACGCCGATTGAAGATTTGGCGCGCGTGGTGGAAGCTGCCATCAATGCGGGCGCTAAAACCATCAATATCCCGGACACTGTCGGCTACACCATGCCGTTTGAGTTCTCCAACATCATTACCGGTCTGTATGAACGCGTACCAAACATTGATCAAGCGATTATCTCCGTACATACCCACGATGACCTGGGGCTGGCCGTTGGCAACGCCATCGCTGCGGTGCACGCCGGTGCACGTCAGGTAGAAGGCGCGATGAACGGCATCGGTGAACGTGCAGGTAACTGTTCACTGGAAGAAGTGATCATGGCGATCAAAGTGCGCAAAGACATCATGAATGTGCATACCCGCATCAATCACAACGAAATCTGGCGTACCAGCCAGACCGTCAGCCAGATCTGCAACATGCCCATCCCGGCTAACAAGGCGATTGTGGGTACCGGCGCCTTTGCGCACTCCTCCGGTATTCATCAGGATGGCGTGCTGAAAAACCGTGAAAACTACGAAATCATGACCCCGGAATCCATCGGCCTGAACCAGGTTCAGTTGAACCTGACCTCCCGTTCCGGTCGTGCGGCGGTGAAACACCGTATGGAAGAGATGGGTTATAAGGACAGCGATTACAACATGGATCAGCTGTACGACGCCTTCCTGAAGTTGGCCGATAAAAAAGGTCAGGTATTCGACTATGACCTGGAAGCGCTGGCCTTCATCAATAAACAGCAGGAAGAGCCTGAGCACTTCCGCCTCGATTACTTCAGCGTGCAGTCAGGCTCCAGCGACATTGCGACTGCCTCGGTCAAACTGGCCTGTGGCGAAGACATTAAGGCCGAAGCGGCAAACGGCAATGGCCCGGTTGATGCCATTTACCGCGCAATTAACCGCGTCACCGAATACGACGTAGAGCTGGTGAAATATGACCTGACGGCCAAGGGCCACGGTGAGAATGCCCTGGGTCAGGTTGATATCGTGGTCACCCACAATGGCCGTCGTTTCCACGGTGTGGGCCTGGCGACGGATATTGTTGAATCCTCCGCGAAGGCGATGGTCCACGTGCTGAACAACATCTGGCGCGCCGCTGAAGTTGAAAAAGAGTTGCAACGCAAAGCTCAGAATAAAGAGAACAACAAGGAAACCGTGTAATGTCGAAGAATTACCATATTGCTGTGTTACCGGGTGACGGTATTGGCCCGGAAGTGATGGCACAGGCGTTGAAAGTACTGGAAGCCGTTCGTTCGCGTTTTGCGATGAAAATCTCCACCAGCCACTATGATGTGGGCGGTATCGCCATCGATAATCACGGTACTCCGCTGCCAAAAGCGACCGTTGAAGGGTGTGAAAATGCGGATGCAGTGCTGTTTGGCTCCGTGGGTGGCCCTAAATGGGAACACCTGCCGCCCGCCGGGCAGCCTGAGCGCGGCGCGCTGCTGCCACTGCGTAAACATTTTAAATTGTTCAGCAACCTGCGTCCGGCGAAGCTGTACCAGGGGCTGGAAACGTTCTGTCCGCTGCGTGCAGATATCGCGGCTAACGGCTTTGACATCCTGTGCGTGCGTGAACTGACCGGCGGGATCTACTTCGGGCAGCCTAAAGGGCGCGAAGGCAGCGGTCAGCATGAAAAAGCCTTTGATACTGAGGTCTATCACCGTTTTGAAATTGAACGTATCGCCCATATTGCCTTTGAGTCGGCGCGCAAACGTCGTCATAAAGTGACGTCTATCGATAAAGCGAACGTTCTGCAGTCTTCTATTTTGTGGCGTGAAATCGTCAGTGAAGTCGCGAAACAGTATCCGGATGTCGAACTGTCCCATATGTACATCGACAACGCGACCATGCAGCTGATTAAAGATCCGTCGCAGTTTGACGTTCTGCTGTGTTCCAACCTGTTCGGCGATATTCTCTCGGACGAGTGCGCAATGATCACAGGCTCTATGGGGATGTTGCCATCAGCCAGCCTCAATGAAGAGGGATTTGGCCTGTACGAACCTGCTGGCGGCTCCGCGCCCGATATCGCTGGCAAAAACGTTGCCAACCCGATTGCGCAGATCCTCTCCCTGGCCTTGCTGTTGCGCTACAGTCTTGATGCCGGTGATGCAGCAACTGCAATTGAAAACGCCATTAACCGTGCGTTAGAAGAAGGTGTCCGTACCGGTGATTTAGCACGCGGCACGGCGGCAGTCAGTACCGATGAAATGGGCGACATTATTGCCCGCTATGTCGCTGAAGGGGTGTAATCATGGCGAAAACGTTATATGAAAAATTGTTTGATGCGCACGTAGTTTACGAGGCACCAAACGAAACCCCACTGTTGTATATCGATCGCCATCTGGTGCACGAGGTTACCTCCCCTCAGGCATTCGACGGACTGCGTGCGCATAAGCGCCCGGTGCGCCAGCCAGGTAAAACCTTCGCGACAATGGATCACAACGTCTCCACGCAAACCAAAGATATCAATGCGTCGGGCGAAATGGCGCGTATCCAGATGCAGGAGCTGATCAAAAACTGCAATGAATTTGGCGTCGAGCTCTACGATCTGAACCACCCGTATCAGGGTATCGTCCACGTAATGGGGCCAGAACAGGGCATCACCCTGCCAGGCATGACCATTGTCTGCGGTGACTCCCACACGGCCACCCACGGCGCGTTTGGGGCCCTGGCGTTCGGTATTGGTACCTCTGAAGTCGAACATGTTCTGGCGACGCAGACCCTGAAGCAGGGCCGCGCCAAAACCATGAAGATTGAAGTGAAAGGCAAAGCGGCCCCGGGCATTACCGCCAAAGACATCGTGCTGGCCATCATCGGTAAAACCGGCAGCGCAGGCGGCACCGGTCACGTGGTTGAATTCTGCGGTGAAGCCATCCAGGCATTGAGCATGGAGGGCCGTATGACGCTCTGCAACATGGCCATTGAGATGGGGGCAAAAGCGGGTCTGGTTGCGCCAGACGAAACAACCTTCAGCTATGTGAAGGGCCGTCTGCACGCGCCGAAAGACCAGGATTTTATTGAGGCGGTTGCGTACTGGAAAACCCTGAAAACCGACGATGGTGCGACGTTTGACACCGTGGTTACGCTGCAGGCGGAAGACATTGCGCCACAGGTCACCTGGGGAACCAACCCGGGCCAGGTGATTTCCGTTAACGATAATATTCCTGACCCGGCCTCTTTCAGCGATCCGGTCGAGCGCGCCAGTGCGGAAAAAGCGCTGGCCTATATGGGTCTGAAGCCAGGCATTCCGTTGACTGACGTGACCATTGATAAAGTGTTTATCGGCTCCTGCACCAACTCCCGTATCGAAGATTTACGCGCGGCGGCCGAGATTGCCAAAGGCCGCAAAGTGGCACCGGGCGTTCAGGCGCTGGTTGTGCCGGGCTCTGGCCCGGTGAAAGCCCAGGCGGAAGCTGAAGGCCTGGATAAGATCTTTATCGAAGCGGGCTTCGAATGGCGCCTGCCTGGCTGCTCCATGTGCCTGGCCATGAACAATGACCGCCTGAATCCTGGCGAGCGTTGTGCCTCCACCAGTAACCGTAACTTTGAAGGCCGTCAGGGCCGCGGTGGGCGTACTCACCTGGTCAGCCCGGCAATGGCCGCCGCTGCGGCAGTGACCGGTCATTTCGCCGATATTCGCAGCCTGAAATAAGGAGACAATCATGGCAGAGAAATTTACCCAACATACGGGCCGGGTTGTCCCACTGGACGCCGCTAACGTCGACACTGACGCCATCATTCCAAAGCAGTTTTTGCAGAAGGTGACCCGTACCGGGTTTGGCGCGCATCTGTTTAACGACTGGCGCTTCCTGGACGACAAAGGCGAAGTGCCCAATCCCGAGTTCGTGCTGAACTTCCCGGAATTTAAAGGCGCATCGATTCTGCTGGCGCGTGAAAACTTTGGCTGCGGCTCTTCCCGTGAACATGCACCCTGGGCGCTCACCGACTACGGGTTTAAAGTGGTTATCGCCCCAAGCTTTGCCGATATCTTCTACGGCAACAGCTTCAATAACCAGCTGCTGCCGGTGACGCTGAGTGATGCGCAGGTGGACGAATTGTTCGCCCTGGTGAAGGCAAATCCTGGGATTTCGTTTGAAGTGGATCTGGAAGCGGAAGTGGTGAAAGCGGGTGATAAATCCTACAGCTTCAGCATTGACGCCTTTCGTCGTCACTGCATGCTGAATGGCCTGGACAGTATTGGCCTGACGCTGCAGCACGAAGATGCCATCTCCGCCTATGAGCAAAAACAGCCTGCGTTTATGGGGTAGGCTGCGTACCATCCCGGTGAAGATCAACCGTCCAACATAATGGGTGCAGTACACCCTCAGTGTTAATTGATGTGGGACTCACCACTGTTTGCCTCTTGCATCAGCCTGAGGCAAACAGCCTCAGGCTGATGCCACGCACTTTATGCGCCTTCTCAGACCCTGTCAGAAAATCGTTTTATTGCGTGAAGCAGCCTTTCAGAATCAGACATCTTTTACCCGGCAGGTTAGCACCAGCGTCACCACGGAAATGGCCGCAATCATCCAGTACACTGACGCGTGGCCGTAGGTTTGCGACAACGCCCCCTGAATCACCCCTGCCAGAATAACGCCCGTTGAAATGCTGTTGGTAAAGAGCGTAGTGGCAGAGCCTGCCCGTCCCGGCATTAAGTCCTGGAACCAGAGCATCCCAATCCCGGCCACGATGCCAATAAACACGGCGTTAAACAGCTGTAGCGCAAGCAGTGCTTCGCGCGAATGGAAAACGATCAGCCCCAGATAAAAAAGCACTCCCGCCGCCACGGCGACGATCATCATGCGACGCTTTCCAAAACGCTTAACGTAATAACCCGCCAGGATCATCGCCGGAATTTCCAGGCCGGCAGCCGTCCCCATCAGGATCCCTGCCAGCTTGTCCGGCAACCCCAGATCGCTGCTGATCCACAGCGGCATATCAATGATGTACATGGTGTTGCAGGTCCACATCAGCATGGACGCGATAAACAGCATGCGGACGTTTTTATCCTGCCAGCCGCTCACCTGGGTGATGGGTTTATCGGTCGTCTGCTCCACTCGCGCCACCGAGGGTAGCGCAAAGGCAATCAGTATCAGGCTGATGACAAAAATGCCGGCAGCGATAGAAAACATGGTGGTAAAGCCATAGTTCAGCGCCAGCATAAACGCCAGCGGCGGGCCGATCACCCAGGCCAGAGAGAGCTGCGCACGCATGACCGAGCTGAACATCACCACTTCCCGCGCCGAGTTATCCGCGTATTCACGGGCCAGCGCGAACAGCTGCGGCATGGCGGTATTGGCGAGTGACGCCAGAAGCACGCCGCAGGTAATCAGCGTCAGGTAATGGCGATTGAAGGCAAACAGCAGCGCGTTACCCACGGCCATGGCGCAGCAAAAGAGGATCAGTTTGCGACGATCGCCCCGATTGTCCGATCGTTTTGCCAGTGCCAGACTGACCAGGATCCCGGCGATGGCGTTCACGGTATAAAACAGCCCCACCCAAAACGGCTGCGCCCCCACCTCACGGCTGAGAAACAGGCTCAGCGTCGGAGCCTGCAATGCCCCCGCCACGCCCATCATAAAGGCCACCAGCATAAAAGCGGCATACACGCCGTTCAGGCGTCGCCCCATCGTCATCAACCAGAGCATGCGCAAGTCCTTGTGAAAGCGAATCGAAAGTGGGTGAATAGTAAACGAAAAAAGCCAGCAAAAACATTTTGCTGGCGGGTGATAAGCACCAATACTCAGTCACACATGATCGAGGCGAGTTAGCAAGAAGAGGTCGGTTTCGTAACGTCCCACTGCATCAGATCTTCCAGGATTTTCAACCGTTGCTCTGCACACTGGCGGGCCAGCCAGGACGCTCCCTGCGTCGCTGAAAAATAACGCTGATAAAACTGACGTGCGGTAGACCTCTTCATAATTTACCTCCTCACTTCATCGGGAAGAATTATTGGCCTAATATAGGGATTAATAAATTGCTGATTTTTTTTCAGGAGTTCCCCTTTTATGCCCTCTGGTCGTCTGCAACAACAATTTATCCGCCTCTGGCAATGCTGCGAGGGGCGATCGCAGGAGACCACGCTGAACGAGCTGGCGGACCTGCTCAGCTGTTCGCGCCGGCACATGCGCACGCTGCTTAATACCATGCAGCAGCAGGGCTGGCTCAACTGGGAGGCCGAGGCGGGTCGCGGAAAACGCTCGCGCCTGACCTTTCTGTATACCGGGCTGGCGTTGCAGCAGCAGCGGGCGGAAGACCTGCTGGAACAGGACCGCATCGACCAGCTGGTGCAGCTGGTGGGGGACAAAGCGGCAGTACGCCAGATGCTGGTGTCGCATCTCGGGCGCAGCTTTCGTCAGGGTCGCCACATTCTGCGGGTGCTCTACTATCGACCGATGAAAAACCTGTTACCCGGCACGGCGTTACGCCGCTCTGAAACCCATATGGCCCGACAAATATTCAGCGGCCTGACGCGCATAAATGAGGAAAATGGGGAACTGGAAGCGGATATTGCGCACCACTGGCAGCAACTTTCTCCTCTTCACTGGCGCTTTTTTCTACGTCCTGGTATTCATTTCCACCACGGCCGCGAGCTGGAGATGGTCGATGTGATTGCCTCTTTAGAGCGCGCCTGCACGCTACCGCTCTATTCCCATATTTCACGCGTTCACTCCCCTACGGCATGGACACTGGATGTTGAACTGTCTCAGCCGGACAAATGGCTTCCGTGGCTGCTGGGCTATGTACCGTCGATGATTTTGCCCGGTGAATGGGAATCGATGAATAATTTTGCCAGCCTGCCGATTGGCACCGGCCCCTACTCTGTATCGCGCAATAACAACAACCAGCTGAAAATCCGCGCTTTTGATGACTATTTTGGCTACCGGGCGCTGATCGACGAAGTGAACGTGTGGGTATTACCGGATCTCAATGAAGAGCTGAGCGCCGGGCTGACGCTGGAAGGGCCCACCACGGGCGAAAAGGCCGTGGAGAGCCGGCTCGAAGAAGGGTGCTACTACCTGCTGTTCGACAGCCGTACCCATCGCGGGGCAAACCATGAGGTGCGTAAATGGATAAGCCACGTGTTGTCGCCCTCCAGCCTGATTTATCATGCGGAGGAGCAGTACCAGACCTACTGGTTCCCGGCGTATGGTCTGCTTCCTCGCTGGCATCACGCCCGCCCGACATACTGCGACAAGCCCGCCGGGCTGGAGTCCATCACCCTGACCTACTATCGCGAGCACGTTGAACACCGCTTTATCGCCAGAATCATGACCCGACTGCTGGCCGCCGTTGGGGTGAGGCTGGATGTCAAAGAGGTGGATTACGATGAATGGCATCAGGGGGAGATCGTCAGCGACATCTGGCTCAACAGCGCCAACTTTACCCTGCCGCTTGATTTCTCGCTCTTCTCTCACCTGTATGAGGTCCCGCTTATCCAGCACTGCATAGACCGGGACTGGCAGCAGGACGCGGCACGCTGGCGCGCCGGCGACATGAATCTGGCCTCATGGTGCCAGCAGTTGCTGGCTGAACAAGCGATCGTGCCGTTGATCCACCACTGGCTGATGATCCAGGGGCAACGTAGTATGCGCGGTGTCAGAATGAATACGCTGGGCTGGTTTGATTTTAAATCCGCCTGGTTTTCGCCGCCGGAGCCATAACACTTTCGTAATATTTGCCAAATCATTACAATAGCGCCGTTCTCAACGGGGTGCTGCATCACTGATGTGCGCTGA
The DNA here is from genome assembly GCF_057320345.1 of Enterobacter cloacae complex sp. 394I7. NCBI lineage: Bacteria > Pseudomonadati > Pseudomonadota > Gammaproteobacteria > Enterobacterales > Enterobacteriaceae > Enterobacter > Enterobacter cloacae complex sp. 394I7. The sequence goes on from NZ_JBXWCR010000003.1 coordinate 139,850, forward strand.
GATAATACCCGTCGAACCTGATCCGGATAACGCCGGCGAAGGGATTTGAGGCTGTCACTCAAAATCCTTTGCCACTCAACCTTGAGGTGCAAAGTGTTAAAAAAAGTTCTCCCCCTTCTGGCGCTGTTTGCGCTCCCTGCTGTCGCGAAGCCCGTCCTGACGGTCTACACCTACGACTCCTTCTCAGCCGACTGGGGTCCGGGTCCGGTGGTGAAAAAAGCCTTTGAAGCTGACTGTCAGTGCGAACTGAAGTTCGTGGCGCTGGAAGATGGCGTCTCGCTGCTTAACCGCCTGCGCATGGAAGGCAAAAACAGTAAAGCCGATGTGGTGCTTGGGCTGGATAACAACCTGCTGGAGGCCGCCTCGAAAACCAGACTGTTTGCCAAAAGCGGCGTCGCCACCGATGCCGTCAGCGTCCCGGGCGGCTGGCAGGACGACACCTTTGTGCCGTTCGATTACGGTTACTTCGCGTTTGTTTACGACAAAAACAAGCTTAAAAACCCGCCGAAAAGCCTGAAGGAACTGGTCGAAAGCGAGCAGAAATGGCGCGTTATTTATGAAGATCCTCGCACCAGTACGCCAGGCCTGGGGCTGCTGCTGTGGATGCAGAAAGTCTACGGCGATGACGCTCCGCAAGCGTGGCAGAAGCTGGCCGCCAAAACCGTCACCGTGACAAAAGGCTGGAGCGAAGCCTACGGTCTGTTCCTGAAAGGGGAAAGTGATCTGGTTCTGAGCTACACCACCTCCCCGGCTTATCACATCATCGCCGAGAAAAAAGACAATTACGCCGCCGCCAGTTTTGCTGAAGGGCACTATCTGCAGGTCGAAGTGGCAGCCCGCACGGCATCCAGCAAACAGCCCGAACTGGCCGAGAAGTTCCTGAAATTTATGGTCTCCCCGGCATTCCAGAACGCGATTCCAGCGGGTAACTGGATGTACCCCGTGACCAGCGTGGCGTTGCCAGCGGGCTTTGAGAAACTGACCAAACCGCAAACCTCGCTGGAGTTTACGCCTCAGCAGGTTGCCGCGCAGCGAGCAGCATGGGTAAGTGAATGGCAACGCGCCGTCAGCCGTTAATTCCCGGCTGGTTAATTCCTGGGCTGCTCGCCGCCGTATTGATGGTGGCGGTCAGTCTGGGCGCATTCCTTGCCTTGTGGTTTAACGCGCCAGAGAGCGACCTGTTCGCGCTCTGGCACGACAGTTATCTCTGGCACGTTATCCGTTTCTCTTTCTGGCAGGCCTTTCTCTCTGCGCTGCTGTCGGTTATCCCCGCCATTTTCCTGGCACGCGCGCTTTATCGCCGCCGTTTCCCCGGCAGGCAGGCCCTGCTGCGCCTGTGCGCCATGACGCTGATCCTGCCGGTCCTGGTGGCCGTGTTTGGCATCCTGAGCGTCTATGGTCGTCAGGGGTGGCTGGCTTTACTTTTCAGCCTGCTGGGTCTGGAGTGGCGCTTCTCGCCCTACGGACTGAAGGGCATTCTGCTGGCGCATGTCTTTTTCAATATGCCGATGGCGACCAGACTCTTTTTACAGGCACTGGAAAACATCCCCGGTGAACAGCGCCAGCTTGCCGCCCAGTTGGGCATGCGCGGCGTATCCTTCTTCCGCCTGGTCGAATGGCCGTGGCTGCGTCGTCAGATCCCGCCGGTTGCGGCTCTGATCTTTATGCTCTGTTTCGCCAGTTTTGCCACCGTGCTTTCACTCGGCGGCGGCCCGCAGGCCACCACCATCGAACTGGCAATTTACCAGGCGCTCAGTTACGACTATGACCCCGGCCGCGCCGCGCTGCTGGCGATGGTGCAGATGGTTTGCTGCCTGTGCCTTGTGCTGCTGAGCCAGCGTCTGAGCAAAGCCATCCCGCCGGGCAGTAATCAGATAACCGGCTGGCGCGACCCGCAGGACAGCATGCATAGCCGGATCGCTGACCTGCTGCTTATCACGCTGGCGCTGCTGCTGCTGCTTCCGCCGCTGATGGCCGTCATCGTCGATGGCCTGAACCTGAATCTCGTTACCGTGTTGCAGCAGCCCGTTCTCTGGCAGGCAACGTGGACCTCGTTGCGGATCGCGCTGGCCGCCGGGCTGCTGTGTGTCATGCTGACCATGATGCTTTTATGGAGCAGCCGCGAGCTTTACGCGCGTCAGGCCCGTAAAGCCGGGCACGCCCTGGAGCTGACAGGCATGCTGATCCTGGCGATGCCCGGCATTGTACTGGCGACGGGGTTCTTTTTACTGTTCAACAGCACTATTGGCCTGCCGGAAAACGCCGACGGCATCGTGATTTTCACCAATGCCCTGATGGCGATCCCCTACGCGCTGAAGGTGCTGGAAAATCCGATGCGAGACATCAACAGCCGCTACGCGCTGCTGTGCCAGTCGCTCGGTCTGCAGGGCTGGCAGCGGCTAAAGATTATCGAACTGCGTGCGCTGAAACGCCCGCTGGCCCAGGCCCTGGCCTTCGCCTGTGTGCTCTCAATTGGTGATTTTGGTGTCGTGGCGCTCTTCGGTAATGAAGATTTCCGCACCCTGCCGTACTGGCTGTACCAGCAAATTGGCTCCTATCGTAGCCAGGAGGGAGCCGTCACGGCGCTGCTGTTACTGGTGCTCTGCTTTGCCTTATTTACCGTTATCGAAAAACTTCCGGGGCGTAATGTTAAAACTGACTGATGTAACCTGGCTCTACCAGCATCTGCCAATGCGCTTCTCCCTTTCGGTTCGTCAGGGAGAGATGATTGCGGTTCTGGGTCCGAGCGGGGCCGGAAAGAGTACTTTGCTCAATCTGATTGCCGGTTTTCTGCAACCGGCGAGCGGGTCGATAGTGATTGAAAACCGCGACCATACGCGCACGCCACCCGCCCGACGTCCGGTGTCGATGCTGTTCCAGGAAAATAATCTGTTCATGCACCTGACGGTGCGGCAAAACATCGCCCTGGGTATGGATCCTGGCCTGAAACTCAACGACGGTCAGCGCCAGAAGCTGGAGCTGATTGCCGCTCAGATGGGCATTACCGCGTTTATTGATCGCCTCCCCGAAGCCCTCTCCGGCGGGCAGCGTCAGCGGGTGGCGCTGGCGCGCTGCCTGGTGCGCGAGCAGCCCATACTGCTTCTGGATGAGCCCTTCTCTGCACTCGATCCTGCCTTGCGCCAGGAGATGCTTACCCTGGTGCAGGACGTGTGCCAGCGTCAGCAACTGACAATGCTGATGGTTTCGCACAGCATTGAGGATGCCGCGCGGATTGCGCCACGATCGGTGGTCATTGCAGAAGGGCGAATTGCCTGGGATGGCGGCACAGAGGAACTGCTCAGCGGTCACGCAGGGGCGTCTTCATTGTTAGGCATCAGTGCGGGCTGACCCTCTCCCACGGGAGAGGGAAACAGATTAACGGCTCACCACCTTCAAGAGGATTTCACCGTACACCGGCATCAGCGGGTGGCGAATCAGGGCGACCAGCGCCACCACGGCAACCCCCAGCATTAACGGCGCGAGCCACAGCAGGCGCGAGCGTGGCAGATAACGCGTCAGGCGATCAACATTCGCTTTCGCGCTGCGCCACAGTCGCCAGCACAACCAGGCAGCGATCCACAACAGCAGGGCCGTAGCCAGCAACAACCACTTAAATTCACCGCTTTGCATTCCGTCAGGAATATCAACGGTGGCCCCTGCCAGGATCCCCGGCAGAAAATAGAACGGCGGCCAGAAAACACAGCCGATGATGTTCGGCACCACGAATTTCGCAACAGGCAGATCCAGCATCCCCGCGACCATCGGCACCAGCGGACGCGTTGGTCCAACAAAGCGACCCACGAGGATCGTGAACATGCTGTGCTGATGCAGCGCGTGTTCGGTTTTATCCAGCAAGGCTTTGTTCTTTTTCATGAACGACCAGCGGTGCAGCGGTTTCTTAAAGCGCCAGCCCAGCCAGAAGGAGATCCAGTCGCCGAGCAAACAGCCGATAATCCCCGCCATCCACGCCTGCCAGAAATTCACTTCACCGCTGCCAATCAACGCGCCCAGCCCCGCCATCATCACCGTGCCGGGGAGGATCAACCCAACAAGTGCAAGCGATTCCAGAAACGCCACCAGCGCAACAGCGATAAGCGAATACATAACGGACTGGGTGATAAAATGTTCCAGCAATGCCTGCATAACTATTCCGGTCAGAAAACGAATCAGGGATTCTGCTTAGCGCCCTGCACCGCGTCAAGACAACAATTGTCTGAATAGTTTACAGGTTGCTTCCACAGTTCACCTGCTTGTTTATCTTTTTTTACCGTTTATTCACATCCTGCCCGGAATTCACTGGGGCTGGCACCGGTGCATTTTTTAAATACCCGGGAGAAATAGAGCTGGTCTTCAAAGCCCACATTGCGCCCCACGGTGGCAATGGGCATGCGGGTGGTGCTGAGCAGGAGCTTCGCCTGGCTGATACGCTGGTCCTCACGCCAGCTCAGGACGCTAACGCCCAGCTGCTGACGGAACAGATGTGACAGCCGCGACGGTGAGAGACACACATGCTGGGCGACGCTGGCGATATCGAACTGGCTGTCGGCCAGATGGTCGCTGATGTACTGGCAGGCGTCGCGCACGCGGTTGTCCAGCGGAGGATTAAGTGACGCGTTTATCGCCTCCATCCGGCGCAACAGCACCTGTTCAAGCAGGTTAATCGCCAGCAGTTCGGCATACCGGCCACCCGCCTGCCCCGCTTCAATAATTTGGGCAAAGAGTTCGCGGAACTGAGCCAGATGAACCTCGTCCGGGCGATAAAAACCGGTGTGCGCAAAAATAGCCGGCCACGAGAGCCACTCCTGCCAGTAGGCGCGCGGGCGGAAGTAGACCCACTGGTGATACCACTCTTTGGCCTCCGGGTGGCGCCCGTAGTGGTGGATCTCCCCCGGCGGAAACAGCAGCATATCGCCCGGACGGCAGACAAACTGCTGATCGTTATTTTTGATAATCCCTTCCCCACGCACCGTCAGGTTCAGAATATACCCTTTCATCCCGAGCGGTCGGTCGACGTAAAAATCGAGATATCCCTCAGCCTCGATAGGGGTCAGCCCCGCCACCAGGTGAGCATTAAACGAGTAGCCCGGTAATAAGGGATCGTTTTGCGTTTCGGCCATAGATTCAGTTCTCCCAAGGGTCCTGAAGGAAACCAATTGTCCATATCGATAAAAGCAGTATAAAAATGGCCCGCGAAAAGATCCAAAAAGCATCACGCCTCTTTTACGTCCGCCATGTTTCAGCCTTTCCCCCTGATTTGTCCGCCCACGGGGGCAGATCAGCAGTAACAAAAGTGTCTATAAGTGCGGCAGAAATGTCCACATTGATTATTTGCACGGCGTCACACTTTCTATTGCAACAGCAATTTAGTCCATAAGATTAGCGGATCCTGCCTGACGATTTTCGCCTCCAGTCTCTAATGTTCTCTCATACCTGTTTTTTGATGGAGCAACACCATGGCAATTGCGATTGGCCTCGATTTTGGCAGCGACTCGGTTCGCGCTCTGGCAGTGGACTGTACAAGCGGCCAGGAAATAGCAACCAGCGTTGAGTGGTACCCGCGCTGGCAAGAGGGGCGCTACTGCGATGCGCCAAATAACCAGTTCCGTCACCATCCACGTGACTACATTGAGTCGATGGAAGCGGCAATCAAAACCGTACTGACTGAACTGACCGACGCCCAGCGGGCAGAGATCGTCGGGATTGGCGTCGACAGTACCGGCTCAACGCCTGCCCCTGTGGATGCCGAAGGCCATGTCCTGGCGCTGCGCCCGGAGTTTGCTGATAACCCAAACGCCATGTTCGTGCTGTGGAAAGATCACACCGCCGTTGAAGAGGCCGAAGCCATTACCCGCTTGTGTCACCAGCCCGGTAAAACGGACTACTCGCGCTACATCGGCGGTATTTACTCCAGTGAATGGTTCTGGGCCAAGATCCTCCACGTAACCCGCGCGGACGCATCCGTTGCGCAGGCCGCGGTATCGTGGATTGAACTGTGCGACTGGGTACCAGCCCTGCTCTCCGGTACCACGCGTCCGCAGGATATCCGCCGCGGACGCTGCAGCGCCGGACACAAATCCCTGTGGCATGAAAGCTGGGGTGGCCTGCCACCGGCGGCGTTCTTCGATGAACTCGATCCCGTCATCAACAAGAGTCTGCAATACCCGCTGTTTACCGACACCTTCACCGCCGATATTCCGGTGGGTACGCTTTGTGAAGAGTGGGCGACGCGCCTGGGTCTGCCGCAAAACGTGGCCATCTCCGGCGGGGCGTTTGACTGCCACATGGGTGCGGTGGGCGCTGGCGCCCAGCCAAACACGCTGGTGAAGGTTATCGGCACCTCTACCTGCGACATTCTTACCGCGGATAAAGCCAGCGTAGGCGATCGGGCGGTAAAAGGCATCTGCGGCCAGGTTGACGGTAGCGTCGTACCGGAGTTTATCGGCCTGGAAGCGGGTCAGTCCGCCTTTGGCGATATCTACGCCTGGTTTGGCCGTGTGCTGGGCTGGCCGCTGGATCAGCTGGCCGCGGCGCATCCTGAGCTGAAGACCCAGATTGCCGAAAGTAAAAAGCAGCTTTTGCCGCAGCTCACCACCGCGTGGGCAAAGAATCCTTCTCTCGATCACCTGCCGGTAGTGCTCGACTGGTTCAACGGTCGCCGTACGCCATTTGCCAACCAACGCCTGAAAGGGGTGATCACCGATCTTAACCTCGCCACCGACGCGCCAGCGCTGTTTGGCGGCCTGATTGCCGCAACTGCCTTTGGGGCGCGCGCCATTATGGAGTGCTTCACCGAGCAGGGCATTGACGTCAACAACGTGATGGCACTGGGCGGCATCGCCCGTAAAAACCCGGTAATCATGCAGGCCTGCTGTGACGTGCTGAACCGTCCGCTGCAGATTGTCGCCTCCGATCAGTGCTGCGCCCTCGGTGCAGCGATCTTCGCGGCCGTTGCGGCAGGCGTTCATGCCGATATCCCGACCGCGCAGCAGCACATGGCGAGCGCTGTCGAAAATACCCTCCAGCCGCGTGCTCAGCAGGCGCAGCGTTTTGAACAGCTTTATCAGCGCTATCAGCAATGGGCAAAAAGCGCCGAACTTCACTATCTCCCTGTCGCCGCCCCGGCCAAACACACCGCGGACACTACGGCAACCCTGACACATTAAGGACACAATAATGACCATTTTTAATAATTATGAAGTGTGGTTTGTCATTGGCAGCCAACATCTGTACGGGCCGGAAGCGCTGCAACAGGTGACGAAACATGCTGAGCACGTGGTCAACGCGCTCAATGCAGAGGCTAAACTGCCGTGCAAACTGGTGCTCAAACCGCTCGGCACGACCCCGGATGAGATCACGAACATCTGCCGCGACGCGAACTACGACGATAAATGCGCTGGCATGGTGGTGTGGCTGCACACCTTCTCGCCGGCCAAAATGTGGATCAACGGTCTGGCCATCCTCAATAAACCACTGATGCAGTTCCATACCCAGTTCAACGCGTCCCTGCCGTGGGACAGCATTGATATGGACTTTATGAACCTGAACCAGACCGCGCACGGCGGCCGCGAGTTCGGCTTTATCGGCGCACGTATGCGCCAGCAGCATGCGGTCGTCACCGGCCACTGGCAGGATCAGCATGCGCAAAAACGTATCGGCTCCTGGATGCGCCAGGCGGTGTCCCGACAAGATACTCGCCACCTGAAAGTGGTGCGCTTCGGCGACAACATGCGTGAAGTGGCGGTCACCGACGGCGATAAAGTTGCCGCACAAATTAAATTTGGTTTCTCGGTGAATACCTGGGCCGTGGGCGACCTGGTGCAGGTGGTGAATGAAATCAGCGATGGCGACGTAAGCGCGCTGGTCGACGAATACGAAAGCAGCTACCGTCTGACCCCTGCGGCACAAATTCACGGTGACAAACGCCAGAACGTGCTGGATGCAGCACGTATCGAACTGGGCATGAAACGCTTCCTGGAACAGGGTGGCTTCCATGCTTTTACCACCACCTTTGAAGACCTCCACGGTCTGAAACAACTGCCCGGCCTGGCGGTACAACGTCTGATGCAGCAGGGCTACGGCTTTGCCGGCGAAGGCGACTGGAAAACTGCCGCTCTGCTTCGCATTATGAAAGTGATGTCAACCGGTCTGCAGGGCGGCACCTCCTTTATGGAGGACTACACCTACCACTTCGAAAACGGCAACGACCTGGTACTGGGCTCGCATATGCTGGAAGTGTGTCCTTCCATTGCCGTTGAAGAGAAACCGATCCTCGACGTGCAGTACCTTGGCATTGGCGGAAAAGCCGACCCGGCACGTCTGATCTTCAACACCCGTACCGGTCCTGCCATCAACGCCAGCCTGATTGACCTGGGCGACCGTTTCCGCCTGCTGGTGAACTGTGTGGATGCGGTTGAAACCCCGCATTCTCTGCCAAAACTGCCGGTCGCCAACGCCCTGTGGAAAGCGCAGCCTGACCTGCCAACCGCCTCGGAAGCCTGGATCCTGGCCGGTGGCGCGCACCACACCGTCTTCAGCCATGCGCTGGATCTGAACGACATGCGTCAGTTCGCCGAACTGCACGACATCGAACTGACCGTCATTGATAACGATACCCGCCTGCCCGCGTTCAAAGACGCGCTGCGCTGGAACGAAGTCTATTACGGTTCAAAACGTTAACAGGGGAACCTTTGGCCTGCCGCAGGGCGGGCCTCTTTTCCTGGAGGATTGCATGTTAGAAGATCTCAAACGTCAGGTACTTGAAGCCAACCTGGCGCTGCCCAAACACAATCTGGTGACGCTGACCTGGGGCAACGTCAGCGCCGTTGACCGCGAGCACGGCGTCTTCGTGATAAAGCCGTCAGGGGTGGATTACACGGTAATGACCGCGGATGATATGGTTGTCGTCAGCATCGCCACGGGCGAAGTGGTGGAAGGAAAGAAAAAACCCTCCTCCGACACGCCAACGCATCGCCTGCTCTACCAGGCCTTCCCGACCATTGGCGGTATTGTGCATACCCATTCGCGTCATGCGACCATCTGGGCGCAGGCCGGCCAGTCCATTCCGGCGACCGGAACCACGCACGCAGACTACTTTTACGGCACCATTCCCTGCACCCGTTTGATGACTGATGAAGAGATCAACGGCGAGTATGAGTGGGAAACCGGCAACGTTATCGTCGAAACGTTTGAAAAACAGGGTATCGACGCTGCGCAAATGCCCGGCGTGCTGGTGCACTCCCATGGACCTTTTGCCTGGGGCAAAAACGCCGAAGATGCGGTACATAACGCGATTGTGCTGGAAGAGGTCGCGTATATGGGCATCTTCTGCCGCCAGCTGGCACCGCAGCTTCCGGATATGCAGCCAACCCTGCTGGATAAACACTACCTGCGTAAACATGGCGCAAAAGCCTATTACGGGCAGTAAACTGTATATATACCCAGCATAAAATATTCAACCAGGCTATAATCAAGCCTGGTTTTGTTTTATGGGATAGCGGCGTGGCGCAGGCGCAAGAAGGTTTTTTACTTACCCGACACTGGCGGGATACTCCTCAGGGCACCGAGGTGGCATTCTGGCTGGCGACGGACAACGGCCCGCTGCACGTGACCCTGCCGCCGCAGGAGTCCGTGGCTTTTATCCCGAACGATCATGTTGAGAAAGTAAAGCAACTGCTGCGCGGTGAAAATGGCTGGCGCCTGACGCCGCTTGAACTGAGAGATTTCCACCGTCAGCCCGTACATGGCCTTTACTGCCGCGGCCATCGCCAGCTGATGCGTTATGAAAAACTGCTGCGCGACGCTGGCGTGACGCTGTATGAAGCCGATATCCGCCCGCCAGAACGTTTTTTGATGGAGCGGTTTATTACCGCCCCCGTCTGGGTCGACGGCACCGCGCAAAACGGCAGCCTTATTAACGCCCGTCTCAAACCCAACCCTACCTACCGGCCGCCGTTGAAATGGGTCTCGCTGGATATCGAAACCACTCGCCACGGTGAGCTGTACTGTATCGGCCTGGAAGGCTGCGGGGATCGGGTTGTTTATATGCTTGGCCCCCCGAATGGCAAGGCGTCCGCGCTGGATTTCCGGCTGGAGTATGTCAACAGCCGGCCACAGCTTCTGGAAAAGCTTAACCAGTGGTTTGCCGATCGCGATCCCGATGTGTTGATCGGCTGGAACGTGGTGCAGTTCGATCTGCGCGTGCTGCAAAAACATGCTGAACGTTACCGCATCCCCCTGATGCTGGGGCGCGGAAACAGCGAGCTGGAATGGCGCGAGCACGGTTTTAAAAACGGTGTGTTTTTCGCGCAGGCCAATGGCCGCCTGATTATCGACGGCATTGAGGCGCTCAAATCTGCCTTCTGGAATTTTTCCTCTTTCTCTCTGGAAGCGGTAGCGCAGGAGCTGCTCGGCGAAGGGAAATCCATCGACAATCCGTGGGACAGAATGGATGAAATCGACCGGCGCTTTAACGAAGACAAACCGGCGCTCGCCACCTACAACCTGAAAGATTGTGAACTGGTGACGCAGATTTTCCACAAAACGGAGATCATGCCCTTCCTGCTCGAGCGCGCGACGGTGAACGGCCTCGCCGCTGACCGGCACGGTGGCTCCGTGGCCGCCTTTAGCCACCTCTATTTCCCGCGTATGCACCGGGCGGGCTATGTCGCCCCCAACCTCGGTGACGTGCCGCCGCAGGCAAGCCCGGGCGGTTACGTGATGGATTCCCGGCCCGGGTTGTATGACTCCGTGCTGGTGCTGGACTACAAAAGCCTCTATCCGTCCATTATTCGCACCTTCCTGATCGATCCCGTCGGGCTGGTGGAAGGGATGGCGCAGCCTGACGATTTGCACAGCACAGAAGGTTTTCTCGGGGCCCGCTTCTCACGGGAAAAGCACTGTCTGCCGGAAATCGTGGGAAACATCTGGCACGGTCGCGACGAGGCTAAGCGTCATGGCAACAAGCCCCTTTCTCAGGCGCTGAAAATTATCATGAACGCGTTTTACGGGGTTCTGGGGACCAGCGCCTGCCGCTTCTTCGACCCACGACTGGCGTCATCTATCACCATGCGCGGGCACGACATCATGCGCCAGACCAAAGCGTTGATTGAATCCCAGGGTTATGACGTTATTTATGGCGATACGGATTCCACCTTTGTCTGGCTTAAGGGCGCGCATTCAGAAGAGGATGCAGCGCGAATCGGCAAATCACTGGTGACTTTTGTGAACGCCTGGTGGCAGGAAAGTTTGCAAAAAGAGCGGTTAAGCAGCGCGTTAGAACTGGAGTTTGAAACCCATTTCAGCCGCTTTTTAATGCCCACCATTCGCGGTACCGACCAGGGCAGTAAGAAGCGCTACGCCGGTCTTATTCAGGAAGGTGACAAGCAGCGAATGGTCTTTAAAGGGCTGGAAACCGTACGCACCGACTGGACGCCGCTGGCACAGCAGTTTCAGCAAACGCTTTATCTGCGTATCTTTCGCAACGAGCCTTATCAGGACTACGTGCGTGAAACAATTGCCAGCCTGATGGCCGGTGAACTCGACGCCCAGCTGGTGTACCGCAAGCGCCTGCGCCGCCCGCTGGCGGAATACCAGCGCAACGTTCCGCCGCACGTCCGCGCGGCGCGTCTGGCTGATGAGGAGAACGTGCGCCGGGGGCGTGCCCCGCAGTATCAGAACCGGGGAACCATCAAATACCTCTGGACCACCAACGGCCCGGAACCCGTGGATTACCAGCACTCGCCTCTGGATTACGAGCACTATCTTACGCGTCAGCTTCAGCCGGTCGCGGACGGAATTTTGCCCTTCATCGACGACGACTTTGCTACACTAGTGACAGGGCAACTTGGCCTATTTTGACACGTGACGAAATGGCTGCCATCCAGTACCATAGCGCCCTTTCCATTCCCGGACCCATTTTTCAATGACTGTCTTTTTTGACGGTGGTTGAACTATTGCCTGCAATTTACGATTAGAGCCGAACAAATATGCCTTTTACACTTGGTCAACGCTGGATCAGCGATACAGAAAGCGAACTTGGATTAGGAACCGTGGTTGCCGTGGATGCACGAATGGTTACCCTCCTTTTCCCTGCTACCGGTGAAAACCGCCTGTACGCCCGCAATGATTCCCCTGTGACCCGCGTGATGTTCAACCCGGGTGACACCGTGACCAGCCACGACGGCTGGCAGCTAAAGGTCGAAGACGTAAAAGAAGAGAATGGACTGCTCGCCTACATCGGGACTCGCCTGGACACCGACGAGGCCAATGTCATCCTGCGTGAGGTGCTGCTCGACAGTAAACTGGTATTCAGTAAGCCGCAGGATCGCCTGTTTGCCGGGCAAATCGACCGTATGGATCGCTTCTCCCTGCGCTATCGTGCGCGCAAGTTCCAGAGTGAACAGTACCGTATGCCGTGGAGCGGCCTGCGCGGTCAGCGTACCAGCCTTATTCCCCACCAGCTGAACATCGCCCATGACGTGGGCCGCCGTCACGCACCTCGCGTTCTGCTGGCAGATGAAGTGGGCCTGGGGAAAACCATTGAAGCGGGCATGATCCTGCATCAACAGCTGCTTTCCGGCGCAGCCGAGCGCGTGCTGATTGTGGTACCCGAAACCCTGCAGCACCAATGGCTGGTCGAGATGCTGCGCCGCTTTAACCTGCGTTTCGCTCTGTTTGATGACGAGCGCTATGCAGAAGCCCAGCACGATGCGGACAACCCGTTTGAAACGGAACAGCTGGTGATCTGCTCTCTGGATTTCGTACGCCGCAGCAAGCAGCGTCTTGAGCATCTGTGCGACGCCGAATGGGACGTGATGGTGGTCGATGAAGCGCACCATCTGGTCTGGAGCGAAGATGCACCAAGCCGGGAATACATGGCTATCGAACAGCTTGCCGAGCGCGTGCCAGGCGTCCTGCTGCTGACCGCAACGCCGGAGCAGTTAGGTCTTGAGAGCCACTTCGCCCGTTTGCGCCTGCTCGATCCAAACCGCTTCCATGACTTTGAGCAGTTCGTTGAAGAGCAAAATAACTACCGTCCGGTCGCCGATGCCGTTGCCCTGCTGCTGGCGGGTAAACATCTCTCGAATGACGAGCTCAACACCCTGAGCGATCTGATTGGCGAGCAGGATATTGAGCCTCTGCTGCAGGCGGCCAACAGCGACAGTGACAACGCGGATTCCGCGCGTAAAGAACTGATCGATATGCTGATGGATCGCCACGGCACCAGCCGCGTCCTGTTCCGTAACACCCGTAACGGGGTGAAAGGTTTCCCGAAACGCGAACTGCATACCATCAAATTGCCACTGCCGACGCAGTACCAGACGGCCATTAAAGTTTCCGGCATTATGGGCGCGCGCAAAACTGCAGAAGAGCGTGCACGCGACATGCTCTACCCGGAACAGATTTACCAGGAATTTGAAGGCGATACCGGCACCTGGTGGAACTTCGACCCGCGTGTTGAGTGGCTGATGGGCTATTTGACCGCGCACCGTTCTCAGAAAGTGCTGGTGATCTGCGCCAAAGCAGCCACCGCACTGCAGCTGGAGCAGGTCCTGCGCGAACGCGAAGGTATTCGCGCCGCCGTGTTCCACGAAGGGATGTCCATCGTCGAGCGTGACCGTGCCGCGGCATGGTTTGCAGAAGAGGACAGCGGTGCCCAGGTTCTGCTGTGCTCTGAAATCGGGTCTGAAGGCCGTAACTTCCAGTTTGCCAGCAACCTGGTGATGTTCGATTTGCCGTTCAACCCGGATCTGCTGGAACAGCGTATCGGCCGTCTGGATCGTATTGGCCAGGCGCATGATATTCAGATCCACGTTCCTTATCTGGAAAAAACCGCCCAGTCCGTACTGGTGCGTTGGTTCCACGAAGGTCTGGATGCGTTTGAGCATACCTGTCCGACCGGCCGCCCGATTTACGATCAGGTGCACGCCGATCTGATCGGCTATCTGGCCGCGCCAGAGAACACCGACGGGTTTGATGAACTGATCAAAGCCTGCCGTGATAAGCATGAAGCGCTGAAATCTCAGCTGGAACAGGGCCGTGACCGCCTGCTGGAGATCCACTCCAACGGCGGTGAAAAAGCCCAGGCGCTCGCTGAAAGCATTGAAGAGCAGGATGATGACACCAGCCTGATCAGCTTCTCCATGAACCTGTTCGACATCGTTGGCATAAACCAGGACGATCGTGGCGAGAATTTGATTGTCCTGACCCCGTCCGACCATATGCTGGTCCCGGATTTCCCTGGCCTGCCGGAAGATGGATGCACCATCACCTTTGAACGTGATGTGGCGCTGTCGCGCGAAGATGCGCAGTTCATTACCTGGGAGCATCCGTTGATCCGCAACGGTCTGGATTTGATCCTCTCAGGCGATACCGGCAGCAGCACCATCTCGTTGTTGAAAAACAAAGCGCTGCCAGTGGGTACCCTGTTGCTGGAACTGATTTACGTTGTCGAAGCGCAGGCGCCGAAACAGCTGCAGCTCAACCGCTTCCTGCCGTCAACGCCTGTGCGTCTACTGCTGGACAAAAACGGCACGAACCTCGCCGCTCAGGTTGAATTCGAGAGCTTTAACCGCCAGTTGAGCGCCGTGAACCGCCATACCGGCAGTAAGCTGGTCAACGCGGTACAGCAGGATGTACACGCTATTCTGCAGCTGGGTGAAACGCAGATCGAAAAAGCGGCCCGGGCGCTGATTGATGCCGCACGTCAAGAAGCCGACGACAAACTATCCGCGGAACTCTCCCGTCTGGAAGCGTTGAAAGCGGTAAACCCAAACATCCGCGATGACGAGCTGGCAGCGATCGAGAGCAACCGTCAGCAGGTGCTGGAAAGCCTTAATCAGGCAGGCTGGCGTCTGGATGCCCTGCGTCTTATCGTTGTGACGCATCAGTAAACGGAGCGCAAGATGGTGATGGAGCCTTACAATCCACCTCAGGATCCCTGGCTGGTGGTGCTTTATCAGGATGAGCACATTATGGTGGTCAACAAGCCCAGCGGCTTGTTGTCCGTGCCAGGGCGTCTGGATGAGCACAAAGACAGTGTGATGACGCGTATTCAGCGCGATTATCCTCAGGCGGAGTCCGTCCATCGTCTGGACATGGCCACCAGCGGTGTGATTGTAGTGGCGCTGAATAAAGCGGCGGAACGCGAGCTGAAACGCCAGTTCCGCGATCGCGAGCCGAAAAAGCAGTATGTCGCACGTGTCTGGGGGCATCCTCAGCCGGCGGAAGGGCTGGTGGATTTACCGCTGATCTGCGACTGGCCGAACCGACCAAAACAAAAGGTCTGTTACGAAACCGGCAAAGCAGCGCAAACCGAGTATGAAGTGCTGGAGTACGCGCCAGATAACACTGCGCGCGTGCTGCTTAAACCGATTACCGGGCGCTCGCACCAGCTGCGCGTCCATATGCTTGCGCTGGGGCACCCGATTCTGGGGGACAGATTTTACGCGCCGCCCGATGCACTGGCACTGGCGCCACGCCTGCAGCTGCATGCGCAGACGCTCACCATCACCCATCCGGTTTTTGGCAATGCAATGACGTTTAAAGCCCCGGTCGACTTCTGAAAAAAAGGCCCGACAGTGTCGGGCCTTTTTTATTTGAAACTTTTCTTCTCTTTAATCAACTCGTACGCTTTCTGAATTTCCTGCGCTTTTTGCTTCGCCATCTCCATCATCTCCGGCGGTAAACCTTTCGCGACCAGTTTGTCCGGGTGGTGCTCACTCATCAGCTTACGATAGGCACGCTTGATAGTGGTCACATCGTCCGATGGCTTCACCCCCAGCACGTTACAGGCATCCTCCAGCGTCGGACCCCGCTGCGCCTGCTGCCAGGCACCGCCAGAGGACTGCTGGTGATAGCCGCCGCCAAACTGCGCACCGCCCTGCATCATACGCAGGAACTGGTCGAACTGCATACGGGAGATGCCCAGTTCTTCCGCAATAACGTATAAAACATCGCGTTCATTCGGATGAAGTGAACCATCGGCAAACGCCGCCTGGATTTGGATCTCCAGAAACATCCGAATTAAATCAAAACGGCCGAAGCAGATGCTGCGGAACTGACGCATTTTATCGCGCAGCGGATAGTTATCCGCTTTGCCGATGCGAAACGCATTTTGTGCCGCGAGACGGGAGTCACCATGCAGATTCATGCGGTCCATAAAGACGCTGGCTATCTGAATATCGGCTTCCGTCACACGCCCTTTTGATTTGGTTAAGTGCCCCATCACCTCAAACGTGGTGGAGAAAAAGAGGGACTGACGCTCACGCTGATTGGCAAACCAGGCCATTTTGCGGCTGCGAGCCTTATCAAACATATGGCCGATAATAAGCCCCAGTACGATCCCCCAGAACCCGGCACCCATGATGATGGCGAACGCAACGCCGATTATTTTACCCCAATACTGCATATACTCCCCGGTTAGTCATGTTCCTGGCCGACGCAACGTCATCATCACAGTGTTCAAGCCACGGTCAATTGAAGGACATCGCCTATAATTTGCTTTATCATACTCGTCATTCGATAGCGAGCCTAACACTCTGGCGCGCAAACGGGCAGGATTAACGCTGGTACTGCGCTGATGAGTAAGATAGTCTCTGAGCGTTTGTAAGCCGTAGCCACTGATGACGGAACAATAAAATACAACGTATGAAAAAACGTATCCCCACCCTCCTGGCCACAATGATTGGCACCGCCCTGTACAGCCAACAGGGACTGGCGGCCGATCTCGCCTCGCAGTGTATGCTTGGCGTCCCAAGTTATAATCGTCCACTGGTAAAGGGCGATACGAATAGCTTGCCGGTAACCATTACTGCCGATAGCTCTAAAGGCACATATCCTGACAATGCGACATTTACTGGCAATGTGGATATTAACCAGGGCAACAGCCGTCTGCAGGCAGATGAAGTGCAATTACACCAGAAGCAGCCGGAAGGTGCGGCCGAGCCGGTACGAACGGTGGATGCGCTGGGTAATGTGCACTATGACGACAATCAGGTCATCCTGAAAGGTCCGAAAGCCTGGTCAAACCTGAATACCAAAGACACTAACGTCTGGGAAGGTGATTACCAGATGGTAGGTCGCCAGGGGCGCGGTGATGCAGACCTGATGAAACAGCGCGGCGAAAACCGCTATACGATTCTCGAAAACGGCTCCTTCACGTCCTGTCTGCCCGGGTCTAATACCTGGAGCGTGGTCGGAAGTGAAGTCATCCATGACCGTGAAGAGCAGGTTGCCGAGATCTGGAACGCCCGCTTTAAGCTCGGTCCGGTACCTGTTTTCTACAGCCCTTATCTGCAGCTTCCTGTGGGTGACAAACGCCGCTCAGGTTTCCTGATCCCGAATGCCAAATACAGCACCACGAACTACTTTGAGTTCTATCTGCCGTATTACTGGAACATCGCGCCCAACATGGACGCCACGATCACGCCGCACTATATCCATAAGCGCGGCAACGTTATGTGGGAAAACGAGTTCCGCTACCTGACGCAGGCGGGTACTGGCCTGATGGAACTGGATTATCTGCCGTCGGATAAAGTCTTCCAGGATGAGCATCCAACAGAAGGTGATAAACACCGCTGGTTGTTCTACTGGAAACATGCCGGGGTGATGGACCAGGTCTGGCGGTTTAACGTCGACTACACCAAAGTCAGCGACCCTTACTATTTCAACGACTTTGACTCCAAATACGGGTCCAGTACCGATGGCTACGCCACGCAGAAATTCAGCGTGGGATACGCTATTCAGAACTTCGACGCTACGGTCTCTACCAAGCAGTTCCAGGTCTTTAGCAGCCAGAGCACAAGTACTTACGGTGCAGAACCGCAGTTGGACGTTAACTGGTACCAGAACGATGTTGGTCCGTTTGACACCCACGTGTACGCCCAGGCCGTGCACTTCGTTAACACGAACTCGGATATGCCGGAATCCACGCGTGTTCACCTCGAACCAACCATCAATTTGCCGGTGTCAAATGACTGGTCGAGCCTGAATACCGAGGCCAAACTGATGGCCACCCATTACCAGCAGAAGAATCTTGACTGGTATAACAACCGTTACGGCACCGATCTCGAAGAATCCGTGAACCGCGTCCTGCCGCAGTTCAAAATGGACGGAAAACTGATCTTCGAACGCGATATGGGTCTTCTGGCGGAGGGTTATACCCAGACGCTTGAGCCACGTATGCAGTATCTGTACGTCCCGTATCGCGATCAGAGCAACATTCAGAACTATGACTCCTCATTCCTGCAGTCTGACTACAGCGGTCTGTTCCGCGACCGTACCTACGGTGGCCTCGACCGTATTGCGTCAGCAAACCAGTTAACGACCGGCGTCACAACACGCGTTTATGATGATGCCGCCGTTGAACGTTTTAACGTTTCTGTTGGTCAAATCTACTATTTCACCGAGTCCCGGACCGGTGATGACAACATTAACTGGGAGAAAGACGACAAAACGGGTTCTCTGGTGTGGGCGGGTGATACCTACTGGCGTATGACCGATCGCTGGGGTTTACGCGGGGGTGTGCAGTACGATACGCGTCTCAACAACGTTGCGACAAGCAGTGCGGCGATTGAATATCGTCGTGATGAAGACCGTATGCTGCAGTTGACCTATCGTTACGCCAGCCCGGAATATATTCAGGCCACGTTGCCAAACTATGCGAATACGGATCAGTACAAAGACGGCATCTCGCAGGTGGGTGGCGCAGCGAGTTGGCCAATCGCCGATCGCTGGTCAATCGTCGGTGCTTACTACTTTGACACCAACACCAGTAAACCTGCTGACCAGATGGTTGGTCTGCAATATAACTCCTGCTGCTACGCGCTGCGTGTCGGTTACGAACGTAAGCTTAACGGCTGGGATACCAAGAATGAACAGGGCAAATACGATAACGTGATTGGCTTTAATGTCGAACTGCGCGGCCTGAGCTCCAACTACGGCCTGGGCACGCAGCAGATGCTGCGCTCGAACATTCTGCCGTACCGCAGTTCCTTGTAATGTGCTTAATTTGCAACGTAATCCGCTTTGCGGTTAATTGAAATGGAAAAAGTATGAAGAACTGGAAAACGCTGCTGCTCGGTGTCGCTATGGTTGCGAATACCAGCTTCGCGGCCCCCCAGGTTGTTGATAAGGTCGCCGCTGTGGTTAACAACGGCGTCGTGCTCGAAAGCGACGTTGACGGTTTGATGAAATCTGTGAAGCTCAATTCGGGTGAAGCAGGTCAGCAACTCCCGGATGACGCTACCCTGCGCCATCAGATCCTGGAACGTCTGATCATGGATCAGATTGTCCTGCAAATGGGTCAGAAAATGGGTGTGAAGGTCACTGACGAGCAGCTCGATCAGGCCATTGCTAACATCGCGAAGCAGAACAACATGAGCCTGGACCAGATGCGCAGCCGTCTGGCCTATGATGGCATCAGCTATGCAACGTACCGTAATCAGATCCGTAAAGAGATGCTGATTTCGGAAGTGCGCAACAATGAAGTCCGTCGTCGCGTCACGATCCTGCCTCAGGAAGTGGACGCGCTGGCAAAACAGGTGGGTAACCAGAACGACGCCAGCACCGAACTGAACCTGAGCCACATTCTGATCCCGCTGCCAGAGAACCCAACCTCCGACCAGGCTGCGGAAGCTGAAAGCCAGGCGCGTTCGATTGTCGAGCAGGCACGTAACGGCGGTGACTTTGGCAAACTGGCCATCACCTACTCCGCTGACCAACAGGCGCTGAAAGGCGGCCAGATGGGCTGGGGACGTATCCAGGAGCTGCCTTCCATCTTTGCCCAGGCGCTGAGCACGGCGAAGAAAGGTGACATCGTGGGTCCCATCCGTTCAGGCGTGGGCTTCCACATCCTGAAAGTGAACGATCTGCGCGGTCAGAGTCAGAACATTTCGGTTACCGAAGTTCACGCTCGCCATATTCTCCTCAAGCCGTCACCTATCATGACTGACGATCAGGCGCGCGTGAAACTGCAACAGATTGCTGCAGACATCAAGAGCGGAAAAACCTCGTTTGCGAATGCCGCGAAAGAGTTCTCTCAGGATCCCGGCTCTGCTAATCAGGGCGGCGATCTGGGCTGGGCGGCCGCAGATATCTACGATCCTGCGTTCCGTGACGCACTGATGAAGCTGAACAAAGGCCAGATGAGCGCCCCGGTGCACTCCTCCTTCGGCTGGCATCTGATCGAACTGTTGGATACCCGCAATGTTGATAAAACGGACGCGGCGCAGAAAGACAGAGCCTACCGCATGCTGTTTAACCGTAAGTTCTCTGAAGAAGCAGCAACCTGGATGCAGGAACAACGCGCCAGCGCTTATGTGAAAGTACTGAGCAACTAATGAAACAGCATCGTGTTGTGATCACTCCCGGCGAACCTGCCGGGATTGGGCCTGACCTCGTTGTCCAGCTCGCCCAGCGCAGCTGGCCGGTGGAACTGGTTGTCTGCGCTGATGCAACACTGTTACAAGACCGGGCAACGCTGCTCGGTCTGCCTTTAACGCTCATCCCCTACGTTGAAGGCCAGCAGCCTGCACCACAGCAAGCCGGCACGCTTACGCTTCTTCCTGTTCCACTTCGTACTCCCGTCATCCCGGGTCAGATCAGTACCGAAAACGGCCACTATGTTGTAGAGACGCTGGCGCGTGCCTGCGACGGTTGCCTGAAGGGCGAATTTGCCGCCCTGATCACCGGTCCCGTGCACAAAGGCGTTATCAACGAGGCGGGGATACCGTTTACCGGGCACACGGAGTTCTTTGAAGAGCGCTCGCACAGCCCGAAAGTGGTTATGATGCTGGCGACAGAAGCAATGCGCGTTGCCCTCGTGACGACCCATTTGCCCATCAGGGCCATTCCGGATGCCATTACTCCGTCTCTTTTACGGGAGATCATCGGGATCCTGCATCACGACCTGCAAACCAAATTCGGCATCAAACAGCCGCATGTGCTGGTCTGCGGGCTGAACCCGCACGCCGGTGAAGGCGGACATATGGGTACCGAAGAGATTGACACCATTATTCCGGTGCTTGAAGAAATGCGGGCAAAAGGGATGAACTTAAGCGGGCCGTTGCCTGCCGATACCCTTTTCCAGCCAAAATACCTGGATAATGCGGACGCCGTGCTCGCGATGTACCACGATCAAGGCCTGCCCGTGCTAAAATACCAGGGCTTTGGCCGCGGGGTGAATATCACCCTCGGTTTACCTTTTATTCGAACGTCCGTTGACCACGGTACTGCGCTGGATCTGGCAGGCCAGGGGAAAGCGGATGTCGGCAGTTTTATTACGGCGCTTAATCTCGCCATCAAAATGATTGTTAATACTCAATGACTAATCGAGTCCATCAGGGCCACTTAGCCCGAAAACGCTTCGGGCAAAACTTCCTCAACGATCAGTTCGTGATCGACAGTATCGTGTCTGCCATTAATCCGCAGAAAGGTCAGGCTATGGTCGAAATCGGCCCGGGTCTTGCCGCTCTGACTGAACCCGTAGGCGAACGCCTGGACGAACTGACCGTTATCGAACTCGATCGCGATCTCGCCGCACGCCTGCAAACTCATCCGTTCCTGGGGCCAAAGCTGACGATTTATCAGCAGGATGCCATGACCATGAACTTTGGTGAGCTGTCGGAAAAAATGGGCCAACCGCTGCGCGTGTTCGGTAACCTGCCGTACAACATTTCCACACCGCTAATGTTCCACCTGTTTAGCTATACTGATGCCATTGCCGACATGCACTTCATGTTGCAAAAAGAGGTGGTTAACCGTCTGGTTGCAGGGCCGAACAGTAAAGCGTATGGTCGTTTGAGCGTGATGGCGCAATATTTCTGCAACGTGATCCCGGTGCTCGAAGTACCGCCAACCGCCTTTACGCCGCCACCAAAAGTGGACTCTGCGGTAGTGCGTCTTGTACCGCATAAAATAATGCCGTACCCGGTGAAAGACCTGCGCGTGCTAAGCCGCATTACTACGGAAGCCTTTAACCAGCGCCGTAAAACGATCCGTAACAGCCTGGGCAATCTGTTTACCGTTGAAGTGCTGACTGAGTTGGGTATTGACCCGGCAATGCGTGCAGAAAATATTTCCGTAGAACAGTACTGCAAGCTGGCTAATTACATCAGCGAAAATGCGCCGCCGAAGGAGAGTTAAGCCATGATTGATTCGCCCCGCGTATGTGTCCATGTACAAAGCGTTTATGTTGAATCCCAGTCCTCACCGGATGAAGAACGTTTTGTCTTCGCTTACACCGTGACCATTCGCAATCTGGGGCGGATGCCTGTGCAACTGCTTGGGCGCTACTGGCTTATCACCAATGGCAACGGTCGCGAAATCGAAGTTCAGGGTGAAGGTGTGGTTGGTGAACAGCCCCACATCGACCCTGGCGAAGAGTATCAATATACCAGCGGTGCCGTGATCGAAACGCCGCTGGGCACCATGCAGGGCCATTACGAAATGGTCGACGTCGATGGCAATGTGTTCCGCGTTGCTATTCCTGTGTTCCGTCTCGCCGTTACAACACTCATTCATTAATCTAATGTCTACATATCTGATTGGCGACGTTCACGGTTGCTACGATGAACTGATCGCATTGTTAAAACAGGTCGACTTTACGCCTGGACAAGATACGCTCTGGCTGACGGGCGATTTAGTGGCGCGTGGCCCTGGCTCGCTGGACGTTCTACGCTTCGTCAAATCACTGGGCGACAGCGTGCGCATGGTACTGGGCAACCACGATCTGCATTTGCTGGCCGTCTTTGCCGGGATCAGTCGCAACAAACCCAAAGATCGTCTCTCGCCTTTGCTGGATGCCCCGGACGCGGATGTTCTCATCAACTGGCTACGCCGCCAGCCGCTGCTGCAGATCGATGAAGAGAAAAAACTGGTCATGGCGCATGCCGGGATCACCCCTCAGTGGGATCTTGAGACGGCGAAAACCTGTGCGCGTGACGTTGAAGCGGTGCTGGCAAGCGACTCGTATCCTTTCTTCCTCGACGCGATGTACGGCGATATGCCGAATCACTGGAGCGAAGACCTTAGCGGTCTGGCCCGCCTGCGCTTTATTACGAACGCTTTCACCCGCATGCGTTTTTGCTTCCCGAACGGGCAGCTAGATATGTATTGCAAAGAGACACCGGAAAGCGCCCCTGCGCCTCTTAAACCGTGGTTTGCCATTCCCGGTCCGGTGACCAACGCCTATAACGTGGTGTTTGGCCACTGGGCGTCGCTTGAAGGAAAAGGCACACCGGAGGGGATCTACGGTCTCGATACCGGCTGCTGCTGGGGTGGAGAGTTAACCTGCTTGCGCTGGGAAGATAAAACGTACTTTGTTCAGCCATCCAACCGACAGCTGGACTTAGGGGAAGACGAGGCCGTTGCCTCCTGATGAGGATTTCCCTCCCCCAGACGGGAGAGGGACATTCACTTAGCGACGTTCCAGAATTTCGAAGCAGTAGCTGTGGGAGTTCTGCGCATCCGCGTCGTGGAATTCACTGAAGACAGATTCCCACTCATCAGGATCGTAGTCCGGGAAATGCGTATCCCCTTCCACTTCAGCATCAATGTGGGTCAGATACAGCTTCTGTGCTTTAGGCAGGAACTGTTCGTACACACGCCCACCGCCAATCACCATGATCTCCTCGGCATTACCGCATGCGGCAATGGCCTCGTCTACGGACTTCACCCATTCGACGCGATCGTCAGTGCCAGGCTGGCTACTGATAACGATATTTTTACGGCCCGGTAATGGACGACCAATCGACTCCCAGGTCAGGCGGCCCATCACTACCGGCTTGTTTAACGTAGTACGTTTAAACCATGCGAGATCGGCAGGCAGGTTCCACGGCATGGCATTTTCCATACCGATAACACGGTCCACCGCCAGCGCTGCAATCAGACTGATCATTGAAAATTTCCCGGATGCAAAAAATTGCCGCCACTATACGGAAAGCTTAATCTTTCGTCGACTGGCGGCTGAGTAAAGATAGAGAAATTTTTTAATATTGCTGGCAACTCCACTTCACGCGGAAGGTTTACTCTCCGGTTCGTCCGCCGGATCGCCGGTATGCTTGCCCTCTTCCGTGCCCTGCCAGCCGTGACGCTGGATAAGCGACAGGTGATTGCGGTCCTCGTTAATGATTTCCGTCAGCATCGCGCTGGTGCGTTTAAACACCGCTGCACGCTCGGTGGCTGTGCTGCCCGCCATCGCCACCATCTCTTCCACCATCTCGGTGTTAAAGCGGCGGAACAGGTCCGCACGTTCACGTGCTTCATAGGCCCCTAGCCCCAGATTTTCCAGCGCCATCCGGCCAGACTTGAGCGCACCTTCGAACGTTTCACGCTCTGGCGCCTCCACCCCTGCCTGACGCAGCCGGATGTAGTGATCCACATCGCGGGCGCGAGAGATAATGGTCAGCTCGGGGAAGTGTTCCTTGACCAGCTCCACCATCTGCATGCTGGTCTCCGGATCGTCGATTGCGTTAATCAACACTTCGGCTTTCGCCGCCCCGGCGGACTCCAGAAGATCGACACGCGTTGCATCCCCGTAAAACACTTTCATGTCGAATTTCCGCAGGGTCTCAACATGGTCGGGATCGTGGTCGAGGATCACCATTTTGACCCCGCTCGACAACAGCAAACGGCCCACGATCTGCCCGAAGCGACCAAACCCGGCGATGATCACCCGTGGCTGCTCCTCGTCGATCTCGTCGGCTTCGCGTTCTTGCTCGCTCCCCGTTTTTTCCAGACGCGCCAGCACCACCAGCAGAACAGGCGTTGCGGCCATCGACAGTGCGACGGCAAGCGTCAGCGCTTTCGCCCACTCAGCATCCAGTACGTTGGCCATCTGCGCCGCGCCAAAGACCACGAATGCAAACTCACTCCCCTGCCCCAGCAGTACGGCAAACCAACGACGCTGCTTGTTGGGCACCGTTAATGGACGCGCTATCAGCCACAGCATGCCCATCTTAATGACCAGGAAACCGACCAGCAGGATGAGGATCCGCAGCGGATGCGTTACCAGCGTGCCAAAGTCGATAGACATCCCAACGCCGATGAAAAACAGCCCCAGCAATAATCCCTTAAACGGCTCGATATCACTTTCCAGCGCATGGCGATATTCAGAGCTGGCCAGCAGCACCCCTGCCAGGAACGCCCCCATAGCCATCGATAGGCCGGCTTCCTCGAGCAGCAAACCAAAGCCAAACACCAGGAACAGCGCAACGGCACTGAAAACTTCACGCAGGCCGGAGCGAGCGACAAAGCGCAGCAGTGGTCGGGTCACGTAGCGGCCAAGCAGAATAACCAGCGCCAGGGCACCAACCACTTTCAGCGCAGAAAGCGCAAAAGCCCCCATGGTCGTTGAAGCACCGCTTGCGGCCAGCAGCGGGATCATCGCCACCAGCGGGATGGCGGCAATATCCTGGAACAGCAGCACCGAAAACGCGCTGCGCCCCATCTGAGAGACCGTCAGGTTACGCTCGTTCATTGCCTGCATGGCAATGGCCGTTGAGGAGAGTGCCAGCGTCAGGCCGATGAGTGTCGCAACTTTCCAGTCCATGCCCAGCAGGATACAGAACCCACCCAGCAGCAGACCACAGGCCACCATCTGCAACGCTCCCCCACCAAATACCGAAGCGCGCAGTTTCCATAACCGCCGGGGATCCAGCTCCAGGCCAATTACAAACAGCATCAGCACGACGCCGATCTCAGCAAAATGGAGAATCGCCTCGGCATCGGTCACCAGACGGAAGCCCCACGGTCCAATGACACAGCCGGCAATCAGGTAACCCAGCACCGAACCCAGCCCCAGACGTACCGCCACGGGCACAATCAGCGCAGCCGCGCCGAGGTAAATCAGCGCCTGTATCAGCGTATGGCTATCCATTGTTCGCCTCCTGCCACTCAAGTAACCGTTGTTTATAATGGCGTGCCTGCGCCTGCAACGTCTCATCATCGCAAACGAACGTACAGTGCATCGCAAAAGGAGGGAGCCAGTTCAGCCCACAATAGAGCGCCGTCGCCTGCAGCGGCTGTGACAGCACCTCAAAGCCCGGGAAAGCACCAATATCGAAGTGGCTTTCTCCCCCGCCGGTGGTCACGGCCCACATCAGGCTTTTGCCTTTAAGCGCGTGACCGTTGTGGCCATACGCCCAGCCGTGGGAAAAGACTTTATCGATCCACAGTTTGAGGAGCGGAGGGGTGCTGTACCATTGCATCGGATGCTGCCAGATAATTAAATCGGCACGAGAGAGCGCCTCCTGTTCGGCGGCGATATCGATATTAAAATCGGGATAAAGTTGATAGAGGGAACGTATCTCTACGTTATCAAGCGTCCTTACCTGCTCAAGCATCCGTTTATTTGCATGCGAGTGATGCGGATACGGATGTGCGTAAATTATCAGAATCATTAATTAGCCTGTTGTTTTACTGCCTTCTTTTACCAAAAGAGTGTAGTCAGTAATTCAACAGGCTAATAGTGAATATTATTGACGGGCTAACGTCAGAAATCTGAACTAGTTATCCAGTTCGCCCATGGATTTCACCTGGTCACGGTTGATCTGTTCAGTTTGACCCGTTTCGGCGTTTTTATAGGAAACCAGACCGGTGTCATCATCGACCTGCGGCTTACCGTCAGTCACTATCGTACGGCCATCCGTGGTTTTTACTGCCTGATTAGATGAACAGCCCGCAACGGTAAACATGGCGGTGGCAGCCAGAACGGACGCGATCAGAAGTTTATTTTGCATGGTGTTTTCCCCTGCTCTCAGTTGAATTTCGTTATCGACCTAACCATTTTAGGCTAACTGACTGAATGCGGTTGGAAAACCAGAAGGTTCTGAAGGTGGGAATAATACCCGGCAGCGAATACTGCCGGGTATGTTGGCTTACTTGTTAATCTGGGCGTGCATTTCCTGAACGGAAATCACCTTCTCGGTGGCATCAGCGTTCAGTGCCATCGCGGTGGCGAAACCACCGTTCAGGGTAGTGTCGTAATGCACTTTGTACTGCAGCGCGCTGCGGCGAATCAGCTTGGAGTCTTCAATCGCCTGACGACCTGCGGTGGTGTTAATGATGTAGGTGTATTCGCCATTCTTGATGCGATCCTGAATGTGCGGACGACCTTCATGCACCTTGTTCACCAGACGCGGATTAATGCCCGCTTCACCCAGCACAATGGCCGTGCCGTGGGTTGCATCCAGCTCGAAGCCCTGTTTCAGCAGCTTAGCCGCCAGGTCAACCACGCGCTCTTTATCGCCTTCGCGAACAGAGAGCAGCGCACGGCCAGATTTTTTCATGGTGGAGTTACTGCCTAACTGCGCCTTCGCGAACGCTTCTGCGAAGGTGCGGCCCACGCCCATCACTTCCCCGGTAGAACGCATTTCTGGCCCTAACAGCGGGTCGACGCCCGGGAATTTGTTGAACGGCAGTACCACTTCTTTCACCGAGTAGTACGGTGGGATAATTTCTTTCGTCACGCCCTGCTGTGCCAGCGTCTGGCCCGCCATCACGCGCGCCGCCACTTTCGCCAGCGGAACACCGGTAGCTTTAGAGACGAACGGTACGGTACGTGCTGCACGCGGGTTCACTTCAATCAGGTAGACTTCGTTGTCTTTGACAGCGAACTGGACGTTCATCAGACCGCGAACCTGCAGTTCGAAGGCCAGCTTCTGCACCTGCTGGCGCATCACGTCCTGAATTTCCTGGCTCAGGGTGTACGCTGGCAGGGAACATGCGGAGTCACCGGAGTGAACGCCTGCCTGTTCGATGTGCTCCATGATACCGCCAATCAGCACCATTTCGCCGTCACAGATGGCATCCACATCCACTTCAACGGCATCGTCGAGGAAGCGGTCGAGCAGAACCGGCGCATCGTTGGACACGCTCACTGCCGTCTGGAAGTAGCGACGCAGGTCAGCTTCGTCGTAGACGATTTCCATCGCGCGGCCGCCCAGCACGTACGAAGGACGTACCACCAGCGGGTAGCCAATCTCTTTCGCCTTCTCAACAGCCATCTCGATAGCGGTGACGGTGGCATTGGCCGGCTGTTTCAGCTTCAGACGGTCAACCGCCTGCTGGAAACGTTCACGGTCTTCTGCACGGTCGATTGCATCCGGGCTGGTACCGATTACCGGCACACCAGCGGCTTCCAGCGCGCGCGCCAGTTTCAGTGGGGTCTGGCCACCGTATTGCACGATAACGCCTTTAGGCTTCTCGATACGCACGATTTCCAGCACATCTTCCAGCGTTACCGGCTCAAAGTAGAGGCGGTCGGAGGTATCGTAGTCGGTCGACACGGTTTCCGGGTTACAGTTGACCATGATGGTCTCGTAACCGTCTTCGCGCAGTGCCAGGGAGGCGTGAACGCAGCAGTAGTCAAACTCGATGCCCTGGCCGATACGGTTAGGACCGCCGCCCAGCACCATAATCTTGTCGCGGTCGACGGACGGATTCGCTTCACACTCATCTTCATACGTGGAGTACATGTAAGCGGTGTCGGTCGCGAACTCCGCTGCACAGGTATCCACGCGTTTGTAGACCGGGTGCAAGTCATACTGGTCACGCAGCTTGCGGATTTCCGCTTCACGTACGCCCGCCAGTTTGGCCAGACGCGCATCGGCGAAGCCTTTACGCTTCAGTACGCGCAGGAAGTCAGCGTCCAGGCCATTGATGCCCAGGTCCGCGACTCTTTCTTCCAGACGTACCAGCTCTTCAATCTGCACCAGGAACCAGCGGTCGATGTTGGTCAGGTTGAACACGCCATCAACAGAGAGGCCCGCACGGAACGCATCGGCGATGTACCAGATACGCTCTGCGCCTGCGTCTTTCAGCTCGCGGCGAATTTTGGTCAGCGCTTCAGGGTCTTCCAGGCTCACTTTCGGGTCAAAACCCGTGGCTCCCACTTCCAGGCCGCGCAGCGCTTTCTGCAGGGATTCCTGCTGAGTACGCCCAATCGCCATCACTTCGCCAACAGATTTCATCTGCGTGGTCAGACGGTCGTTTGCGCCAGCGAACTTCTCGAAGTTAAAGCGAGGGATCTTGGTCACGACGTAGTCGATGGACGGCTCGAAGGACGCTGGAGTGCGGCCACCGGTGATGTCGTTCATCAGCTCATCGAGGGTATATCCCACCGCCAGTTTCGCGGCCACTTTCGCAATCGGGAAGCCGGTGGCTTTCGAGGCCAGCGCGGAGGAACGAGAAACACGCGGGTTCATTTCGATAACAATCAGGCGACCGTTTTTCGGGTTCACGGCAAACTGAACGTTAGAGCCACCCGTCTCTACGCCGATTTCACGCAGTACCGCCATCGAGGCGTTACGCATGATTTGATACTCTTTGTCGGTCAGCGTCTGGGCTGGCGCTACGGTGATGGAGTCGCCGGTGTGGATACCCATCGCATCGAAGTTTTCGATGGAGCAGACGATGATGCAGTTGTCGTTTTTATCACGCACCACTTCCATCTCGTACTCTTTCCAGCCAATCAGCGATTCATCAATCAGCAGCTCTTTGGTGGGGGAGAGATCCAGACCGCGTTCACAAATCTCTTCGAACTCTTCGCGGTTGTAGGCGATACCGCCGCCGGTGCCACCCATGGTGAAGGATGGACGGATGATGCACGGATAACCAACGTCAGCCGCCACAGCCAGCGCTTCTTCCATGGTATGTGCGATACCGGAACGCGCGGTGTCGAGGCCGATTTTCTTCATCGCCACGTCGAAGCGACGACGGTCTTCAGCTTTATCAATGGCATCGGCTGTCGCACCAATCATGGTCACGCCGAACTCTTCCAGCACGCCCTGACGCTCCAGCTCCAGCGCGCAGTTCAGCGCCGTCTGGCCGCCCATGGTAGGCAGAACCGCGTCCGGACGCTCTTTTTCGATGATTTTGCGTACCACTTCCCAGTGAATCGGCTCGATGTAGGTTGCATCCGCCATTTCCGGGTCGGTCATGATGGTGGCCGGGTTAGAGTTCACCAGGATAACGCGGTAACCCTCTTCGCGCAGGGCTTTACACGCCTGGGCACCGGAGTAGTCGAATTCGCAGGCCTGGCCGATCACAATCGGGCCAGCGCCAAGGATCAGGATGCTTTTTATGTCTGTACGTTTTGGCATGGTCTTCTCGGCTCCTGATTATTTAGCGGTCTTACGGTATTGCTCAATAAGTTCGATGAAGTGATCGAACAGCGGCGCGGCATCGTGCGGGCCCGGGCTGGCTTCAGGGTGACCCTGGAAGCTGAACGCTGGCTTATCGGTACGATGAATCCCCTGCAGGGTGCCATCGAACAGAGACTTGTGGGTCACGCGCAGGTTAGCCGGCATTGACGCCTCATCCACTGCGAAGCCGTGGTTCTGTGCCGTAATCATTACCGTGTTGTTATCGATATCTTTCACCGGGTGGTTCCCACCGTGGTGACCGAACTTCATCTTCACGGTGTTGGCACCGCTCGCCAGCGCCAGCAGCTGATGACCCAGACAGATGCCGAATACCGGGATATCGGTTTCCAGGAAGGATTTAATGGCGTCGATAGCGTAATCGCACGGTGCCGGGTCGCCAGGACCGTTGGACAGGAAGATACCGTCCGGATTCATCTTCAGTACCTCTTCAGCAGAGGTTTTCGCCGGGACAACCGTCAGGCGGCAGCCGCGGTCGACCAGCATACGCAGGATGTTGCGCTTGGCACCAAAATCGTACGCCACCACGTGGAATGGCAGGTCGCTCTCTTTTTTCGCTTCCGGCAGGTCTCCCGCCAGCGTCCAGCTTCCCTGCGTCCAGCTATAGGCTTCTGCTGTGGTCACTTCTTTCGCCAGGTCCATGCCGTTCAGACCCGGGAAAGCTTTCGCTTTTTCCAGCGCCAGGGCTGCATCGAGGTTATCTCCTGCGATGATACAACCGTTTTGTGCACCCTTCTCGCGCAGCAGACGCGTCAGCTTACGGGTATCGATATCAGCAATCGCCACGATGTTATGGCGCTTCAGGTAGGAAGAGAGGTCCTCGGTATTGCGGTAGTTGCTGGCAATCAGCGGCAGGTCGCGAATGACCAGGCCTTGCGCATGTACCTGAGAGGATTCTTCGTCAGCAGCATTGGTGCCGACATTGCCGATATGAGGATAAGTAAGAGTAACGATTTGGCGAGAATAGGAAGGATCAGTGAGGATTTCTTGATAACCGGTCATTGAAGTATTGAAAACGACTTCCCCAACCGCCGAACCCGTTGCCCCTATGGCCCGACCGATAAACTGGGTTCCGTCTTCCAGAACCAATAGCGCTGACTTAATCAAAACACCCTCCAGAGAATATTCACTCACTTTATCTGCATATTAATTCATAACCGCGTCATGAATCAATGCAAATGTGTTGCCAGCGGATTTTTGGCAAACGGCGGCATTCTGGGGATTTGGTGGCTAAAAGTCAACTTAAAACGGAGATTTGTCATATTCTTTTGCGAGCCTGAGAGAGCCAGGAGAGCTTAAGCGGCAAAAAGATCAGGTAAATCACTGCGGAAAACGCTTGCGCAGCAAGTTTAATGGGAAAGGCCGCTTCGTGGCATCAAAAAGTGGACCAGACGGTCAAAATTTACATCCAGATAACACAAAACACGAAGAAGAGATGAACTTTAGCTTGTAAATTCAGAAAATCATGATGAAAGACATAAAATAAAAGGGCAATAAAATATTGCCCTATGCAATCAAAGCATTACGACTGCAATAACCACATCACGATGGGTAATAACGGTTACAAATTGTTGAGATCGAGCACGTCTCGCATATCAAAAAGACCCTCTTTCTTGCCTTTTAACCACAAGGCGGAGCGTACAGCGCCATTTGCAAACGTCATCCGGCTGGATGCCTTATGCGTAATCTCGACGCGTTCCCCAATATCGGCGAACATCGCCGTATGTTCGCCGACGATATCGCCCGCGCGGACGGTAGCAAAACCAATCGTGCCGGGAACACGTTCACCGGTGTGCCCTTCACGGGTGTAGACCGCGCAGTCTTTCAAATCTTTATCCAGTGCATGAGCAATCGCTTCCCCCATCGCCAGCGCCGTACCGGATGGCGCGTCGACTTTATAACGATGGTGCGCTTCAACAATCTCAATGTCGGTATAACTGCCCATGACCTTCGCTGCCTTCTCCAGCAGCTTCAGCATGACGTTCACCCCCACGCTAAAGTTTGCGGCGAAGACAATCGCAATCTCGTGTGAGGCATCCTGAATGGCCTGCTTCCCGGCATCATCAAAACCGGTGGTGCCGATCACCATTCCTTTACCGTGCTGACGGCAAAATGCCAGATGCGTGAGCGTGCCTTCCGGACGGGTAAAATCGATGAACACATCAAAGTCATTTTTTACCGCCTCCAGGCTGCTCTGCACGGTAACGCCTGTCTTACCCGCGCCCGCCAGCTCACCCGCGTCAGCGCCAAGCAACGATGAGCCGTCACGCTCCAGCGCCGCGCCCAGTGCCACGCCATCCATCTGTAGTGCCGCCTGAATCAGCTGGCGACCCATACGTCCACCCGCGCCCGCAATGGCGACACGGATCTGTGCATCATGCATAGTTATTCTCTTACGTTAAAATGATGTAAACCGTTTTCAGATTAACCAGCCTTTGCAGATGCTGCCAACTGAAAACGACGATAATTAGAATTTAATGATAAACAGGAAGAAATATCAGCAAAAGGCATAATCTTCAGCGAAAACCGCATGATTCGCGGACCACCAGCGCGGGCGGTAAAATAATGCGTTTCGCCGGCTCCCGGTTCCCCTGTATCCGGCTGAAAAGCAACTCGCCGGCCTTACGCCCTATCTCCTTCGCGGCAACGGAGACGGTAGTCAGTGCAGGCTGTACCAGCCCGGCCTCGGTAATATCGTCAAAGCCCACCAGGGCAAAATGGCGTCCCGGCTCGCGCCCCATTTTGCGTAAACACTGCATAACGCCAAGGGCAACAATGTCCTGATAACACACTGCCGCGGTAATCTGCGGATGGTTCATCAACAACGCTTCCGCCACGCGCGCGCCATCACTCTGGCTTGCCTGTGAGGTGACGATCCATTCGGGATTCGGCGTTACACCATACTCCAGTAATTTACTGGTAAATCCGCCAATACGCTGAGCGCGAGACCCCGAATTCAGGCTACCGCCGATAAAGGCAATCTGACGATGCCCCATCCTCAGAAGATGCTCTGTCGCCATTTGGGTGCCAAGGAAGTTATCGGTTCCCACAAAATCAAAGTCCGGATCGTTTAGCGGTCGCACGACCATAATTGCCGGAATATTGCGTCGCTTAAGACCATCGAAAAAGGCCTGCGGGGTTTCTCGCGCGGCACACAGCACCATGCCACAGACGTTGTTACGCATCAGCGAATCCACAAACTTTTGCTGTCGCTCGGACGACTCTTCGCTGTTTGCCAGAAACAGCAGAAGGTCGTGGCGTTCCATCTCATGGCTTAGACCTGCCGTCATTTCGCCATAAAAAGGGTTCGTGATGTCATGCAACAGGAGCCCCACCTGATTACTGCTGCGGTTTCGCAGGTTGGCTGCCGTCTGATTGTAAACATAGCCCGATTCATCCAGCGCCTGAAGTACGCGCTCCCGGGTCCGTTGCGAGATCCGCCCTTTATTACACAGCACCATTGATACGGTGGCGGTTGAAACCCCGGCGCGTTTTGCCACATCAGCCAGCGTGATACCCGTCATGATCGCTCCTTGTCGTTCACATCAGATTAATCGAATAACCTCAATTTTGCACTTTTGCGCGTGAGCCTCTTCACATAATGGCCGCCTTTTCGCCACTTATCGCCAGAACTGGCGGGTTAATCGCGTTAATCACCCTTCCCAAACAAGGTTAATCGAATAACCTTAAGCAACGAAGACGGAGAGAAAAGATGGCAACTTACGATAAATTCCCGGAAGTCGCAGTAGAGGGGTATGACGATTGTGCCTGGCAGGGCTGGGACGCGATTGTGCGCGAGCTTACCCACAGAGCGGGTCAATATACACGAACCGTGCTGGTCATTGACTGCTACCCCGGCGTCAGGCTGGAGGAACTGGAGACAAAACTGCTGCCAGCATTGGGGGCCACGCTGACGCTCAATGCCGAACAGATGCGTCTCGACGAACATGCTTTAAGCGGGTTGCTGGCTCGACATCTCACTGACGACCGCGTCTTCGGCGTGCTCTCCTGCCACCAGCTCGAGGAATTCATCGACCCGGTGAAACGCGAGGCGTTGCAGGCGCAGGTCGAACTGTGCCGCGAAGGGATAATCGTTATTTACGGGCCGGGTGCCGCGCTGGTTAATGCAGGCGATATTCTGGTCTACGCCGATTTACCGCGCTGGGAGATCCAGCAGCGCATGCGCAGCGGTGAACTGGCTAACTGGGGCGCAGCGAACCAACACGAGGATATTCTGCGTCGCTACAAACGCGCCTTTTTCATTGAATGGCGCGTATTCGATCGTCACAAAACCCCGCTGCTACGGCGTACTGATTATCTCCTGGATACCACCCAGGCGGATGATCCGGCGATGGTCGGCGGCGATGCACTGCGCGCCGGGTTGCAACACACCACCCAACGTCCTTTTCGTGTAGTGCCCTTTTTCGACCCCGGCATCTGGGGCGGACAATGGATGAAACAGAAATTCGATCTCGATCCCTCTGCGCCTAACTACGCATGGTGTTTTGACTGCGTGCCCGAGGAAAACAGCCTGTTGCTTCGTTACGGCGCGGTGCGGATCGAGATCCCCTCTCAGGATTTGGTGCTGCTGCACCCCCGGGCGCTGCTGGGTGAAAAAGTGCATGCCCGTTTTGGCGCGGAATTTCCCATCCGCTTTGACCTGCTTGATACCCTCGGCGGGCAGAACCTGAGTTTTCAGGTACATCCGACCACGGAGTACATACAGCAGCATTTTGGTATGCATTACACCCAGGATGAGAGCTATTACATCCTTGAGGCAGAGCCAGGGGCTCAGGTGTATCTGGGGACCCGAACGGGTACCCGGCCCGAAGCGATGATGGACGACCTCAGACGGGCCAGTCGCGGTGAAAAGCCGTTCGACGACGCCCGCTTCGTCAATCATCTTGCGGCGAACAAGCACGATCATTTTTTGATCCCCGCCGGTACGGTTCACTGTTCTGGAGCAGGAACCGTGGTACTTGAGATCAGCGCCACGCCTTACATTTTCACCTTCAAGCTCTGGGACTGGGGACGGCTGGGAATGGATGGGCAGCCCCGCCCGGTTCATCTGGCGCATGGCGAAAAGGTGATCGACTGGCAACGCGATACGAAGTGGGTCGAACAGCATCTTGTGAATCAGTGTGAACCCCTCGGCGAAGGCACCGGCTGGCGCGAAGAGCGGACCGGGCTTCACGAGCGTGAATTCATCGAAACGCGTCGCCACTGGTTCAGTGAACCGGTGACGCACTCCCCCCACGGAGGCGTGAATGTCCTTAATCTTGTTGAAGGTGAAGAGGCGACGGTAGACAGCCCCGGCGGCGCATTCGCCCCGTTCGTCGTGCACTACGCAGAAACGTTTATCGTCCCCGCTGACGCAGGCGAATACCGTATTTCTCCGTCAGGGCCGAGCTGCGGTAAATCCATTGCCACCATTAAAGCCTGGGTAAGAGGTTAACCATGATTCACATTATTGTGGCGACACACGGCCCGCTGGCCACCGCCCTGCTGGAAAGCGGAAAAATGGTGTATGGCGATCTTCCTCATCGACAGGCGGTATGTCTGAACGCACAGGCTGGCATAGCGGGGTTTCGCTGTGATTTCGCTGCGGCATACCACCGCGCAGGTGCGGGCGCAGACGGCATCGTCGTCCTGTGCGATATGCAGAGTGGTACACCGTGGAATGTGGCCTGCGAATACGCGTTTAATCCCCAGACGCATCCGCCGGTCGCCGTGGTGGCAGGAGTCAACTTCCCCATGCTCTTGCTCACCGACGACATTCTGATGGCCCGGGATGTCCATGCCGCCGCCGCGCAGCTCATCGAATTAACGCAGCCCACCCTGGTTCAGGCAAAACGGGTGGAATCCGCCCAGAACGACGATTTCTAAGGAGCTTATATGAGCATTTCGTTTGTACGTATTGACGACCGGGTGATCCACGGGCAGCTCGT
The DNA here is from genome assembly GCF_057320345.1 of Enterobacter cloacae complex sp. 394I7. Lineage (NCBI taxonomy): Bacteria > Pseudomonadati > Pseudomonadota > Gammaproteobacteria > Enterobacterales > Enterobacteriaceae > Enterobacter > Enterobacter cloacae complex sp. 394I7. The sequence continues at coordinate 175,959 of NZ_JBXWCR010000003.1, forward strand.
CACACGCTGGGCCAAAGAGCTGCCCTGTGATGGCATCGTGGCAATTGACGATGCCGTCGCGGCCGATCCGCTGCTCTCGTCGGTAATGAAAGGCGCGGTGTCAGATACCAGAGTGTGGCTGTTCGATACCCTGACCGCCATCGAAAAGCTGCCGAAAGTGATTGCCAGCGATAAGCGCTACTTCGTGATTGGCAAATCGCCTGCCACCCTGCAACGCCTTGAACAGGCAGGCATAAGCCTGAAGAACGGCAATGGCAAAATTAACGTCGGGCCAATGAGTGCCCGCGCCAACACCATCACCATTGGCCCTAATCAGTCCGTAACGCCAGAGGAGGCAGCAGCCTTTGACTGGCTGACTGAACAGGGGCATGCCATTGAGTTTCGTCTGGTGCCCGATGCCAGTTTTTACAGCTGGCAGGACGCCCGGCAAAAACTGAAATAAGGAGCGCATGATGATTTTCGAAGCTTCTCTCATCGGTCTGCTTTGCTATCTCGGTGCACTCAGTAGTCCCTGGCTGTTTGGCCTGACGGGCGGCTGGTATCTCATCTCCCGCCCGCTGGTTTCGGGGATGCTGGTGGGCCTGATTCTGGGCGACGTTAAAACCGGGATCATGATTGGTGTGGCGGTGCAGGCCGTTTATATCGCGATGGTCACCCCCGGCGGTTCAATGCCTGCCGACCTCAATTTTGTCGCTTATCCTGCTATCGCGCTGGGGATTCTGTCGGGCAAAGGGCCAGAGGTGGCCGTGGCGCTGGCGGCGACCATTGGCATTGCCGGAACGATACTGTTTAACGCCATGATGGTATTGAACTCGTTCTGGAACCACCGCGCCGACGTGGCGCTTGAGCGCGGGGATGAGCGCGGAATTTATCTTAACAGCGCGGTCTGGCCGCAGGTGATGAACTTTGTTCTGCGCTTTGTGCCAACGTTTATCGCCGTCTATTTTGGCGCGCAGTACATCAGCGGGTTTATGGACAGCCTGCCCGGCATCGTACTTTCGACCATGAACGTGCTGGGGGGCATCTTACCGGCCATTGGGATCGCCATCCTGCTTAAGCAGATCATCAAAAGCTACAGCATGCTGATCTACTTCCTGGTGGGCTTCATATGCATTGTGTTCCTGAAGCTCAACATGGTGGCGCTGGTGATTGTGGGCGCCCTGCTGGCGTTAATTCATTACAACTACAAGCCGGAAGCGCCGCAGGCTGTCACGCCGGGTAGGCCCGCCGACGATGAGGATGAATTCTGATGGAAGACCGTAAACTGACCCGAAAAGATCTGCGCCGCTGCTGGCGAGCGTGGATGATGCATAACCTCTCTTCGATGAGCTTCGAGCGTCTGGAATCGTTCGGCTTCTGTCTGAGCATGTTACCGGTCGCCAAAAAACTCTACCCGGATGCCGCCCAGCGCACCGAGATGCTGCGCCGACACGCCTCGTTTTACAACACGGAGCCGCAGATCGGTGCCATCGTAAACGGTATGGCGCTTGGGCTGGAAGAGAAAAAAGCCAACGGCGAGCCCATTGATGGCGAAACGATCAATACCCTGAAGGTGGGGCTGATGGGACCAATCGCGGGGATTGGTGACTCAATGATCCCCGGCATGCTGATCCCCATTTTGCTGAGCATCGGTATGGCACTTGCCGCCGGAGGAAATGTTCTTGGCCCGTTGTTCTACACCGTCGCCTGGCTGGCCATCATTATCCCGGGATCCTGGTTTCTGTTTCTGAAAGGCTACCAGATGGGCTCAGGATCGGTCGAGATGCTGGTGAGCAGCAAGTCAACGCGACTGCGCGAAGCTTTGTCTCTGCTGGGTGTATTTGTGATGGGCGGCGTGGCGGCAAGCTACGTTAAGCTGGGCACCGGACTGGAATTTATCACCCGTGACGGGGTTAACATCCATGTTCAGCAGATGCTTGACGGTATCTTCCCGCAGCTATTACCGCTTCTGGTGGTGCTGGGCACCTGGTATCTGATGGCGAAACGTGGCGTCTCCCCGGTCAGGGCCATGATTGTGTTGCTTGCGCTGGCGGCGCTGGGCGTCGCGTCAGGTCTGTTTGCTGGATAAGACAGCCGGGGCAATGCCCCGGTTTTTTATGGGTGGAAGTTATGCCACAGTTCGGCCACTTTATCCGGGCGAGAGATAAACTGAAAGCGAGCAGGATCGGCAATAAATTGCGTATAGACAGGCTCATCCGTCAGGCCGAATTCGCTGTAGCGACGCGGTGTGATCATCTGTAGCCGCCCCGGCAGATAATGCGTGTTGTGCTGCCAGATGATATGGCTCCCCTGCAGCAGCGGATACCAGGCCAGTCCTTTACGCGCCCGCACGGCATCATATTCAAAACCATATTCCCTGTCGCACCACGCACCGAAGGTCAGCGGTTCATCCGGCGAGGCAGAGATAGTGGCATGCCCCCAGCCAGGCGGAACCAGCACCTTTTCGCCCGGCCCGGCCAGTACGGCGAAACAGCGCCCGGGATCGTCCGCAACATACTCCTGCATATAGATAATGGCGCGCCCCTGCCAGATTTCATACAGCTCGGGCGGAGACCAGCCGCTGTGACGGCTTTTACGGTGTACATGCCCCTGGCTGCGGATCGGCTCTTCACCCAGCGTTCCCGTCGCGTAGGTCACGACCCCAAACAGCAGCATGCGTTTTTTCAGCTCCTGCCGGTCTGCCAGACGGGCGACATCCATCGCAATAGCATAAACGTCTTCCGGGCCTGAGCAGTCAGGATCCCGTAACGACGCGCGGATCTCATCAAGCTTACGGATCTCTGGCATCGGGCCAGTGACGTCCTCACCGTAGCTGAACCCCAGCGGGTGTCGGGTGATGGTCATGTCGAGCCCAAAGTTATCCATTCTGAACCTCCCAGCCACCGTCAGTGGCCAATACCCGCACGGCAAAACCGTGGGGTAATGCGGCATAGTCGTGTCCGGCGACGGCGGGCCAGACCGCGAGTGAAGAGAGCGTGGTCTCACCGGTATTGATCAAACGGTGGGCGGTAAAAGGCGCAATAATATGGACGGATCCCGGCATCACGCACTCCAGATGGGTTTCGCCGGATGTCGTCTGGAGTAAAAGCAGGCCACTTCCCCGCAGTCCAAAATAGACTTCGCCCTGTTCACGACGTTGATGAAAATGGCCGCGGGTCATAAAGAATTCCCGGCCAATTTTACCTGCATGTAAATGGGTAACGCCGACAAACAACGCCCCTTCCTGTGCAGGCGATTCCAGCATTTCGACGTCATACACCGTCTGATGCGGATCGCATTGTGCCCAGGCGTCTCGATCGGCAAACAAACCATTGAGATCGGCAAGGCGTGTGGATTTAAGAATAAGTGCGCCGCGGGCAAGTGTACCACTGGCCCAGGCCACCAGAGGCGGCAGGATAATATCTGAAGTCATCGTCTTCTCCGGCCCGAGGAGAACAACCCGCCCAGCATAACAATTTAAACGATTAACCTGCGCATCAAAGGCGCAATGTGTCAGGTGAATCACAGTTAATCAGCAATAAAAATGCCGGCCACTGACGTGGCCGGCATTCGGGTCATGCGCGAGGAAACTTACTCGACTTCGCGTGCGTCGATACGCAGCTCTTTCGGGACCTCGAAAACAATATTCTCTTCGCGTCCTTCCAGCGGGACCGCTTCGCCGCCGCCCAGTTCCTGCAGACGGGAAATCACGTTCTGCACCAGGATATCCGGAGCCGAGGCGCCGGCGGTTACCCCGACACAGGCCACGTTTTTCACCCACGCTTCCTGGATATCGCTGGAATCATCAATCAGATAGGCCGCTTTCCCCATTCGCTGCGCAAGTTCAGCCAGACGGTTGGAGTTAGAGGAATTTTTCGAACCGACAACCAGCACCACGTCCGCCTGTTCAGCCAGAGCACGCACCGCTTCCTGGCGATTGGTGGTGGCGTAGCAAATGTCGTCCTTACGCGGGCCGACGATTTTCGGGAAGCGCTGGCGCAGGGCGTCAATCACGTCCGACGTATCGTCAACGGAGAGCGTCGTCTGGGTCATAAACGAGAGACGCGTTTCATTTTTGACGTTCAGCGTAAACACATCTTCCGGCGACTCCACCAGGTACATCCCCCCTTCCGGGTTGCTGTACTGGCCCATGGTACCTTCGACTTCCGGGTGGCCGGCATGGCCAATCAGGATCGACTCTTCACCACGACGGCTGGCGCGCGCCACTTCCATATGCACTTTGGTCACTAATGGGCAGGTGGCGTCGAACACGGTCAGATCGCGGCTTTTCGCTTCGTTACGCACCGCCTGAGAAACCCCGTGCGCGGAGAAAATCAGGATCGCGCCGTCAGGCACTTCGCTGATCTGCTCAATGAAGATCGCGCCACGCTCGCGCAGGCTGTCGACGACATAACGGTTATGCACCACTTCGTGACGCACATAAATCGGCGCGCCGTAAATCTCGAGCGCGTTTTCAACAATGCTGATAGCGCGGTCTACACCGGCGCAAAAGCCGCGCGGGTTAGCCAACAGGATCTGCATTTCAGGCCTCCAGTACCGGATCGATCTCCAGCACTTCAATATCAAAATGGACGGTGCGCCCGGCAAGCGGATGGTTGAAGTCAACGGTGATGGAGTCACCATTGATTTCGCGGATCACGCCAGGCATTTCGCTGCCATCCATAGCGGTAAAGAGCATGATCGCCCCGATTTCCGGCTCACCTGCATCCATAAACTCGCGGCGCGAGAAGTACTGAACAAGGTCCGGGCTTGGCACGCCAAACGCGGCATCCGGCTCCAGCGAAAATGCCTTTTTCTCGCCTTCTTTCAGGCCAAGCAGCTGTTGCTCAAGACCTTCAGACAGGGAGGTGTCGCCGAGACGAAACAGGGCGGGTTTGCCGTTATTGCGGGTGGATTCAGCCGTGGAGCCATCATCCAGTTTCAGCGTGAAATGAACGAGAACCGCGCTGTTGCTCTGTACGGATTTAGACATGCAAATTGCTCGCTTGTTTTGACCCCCCGGTGAGAGACGGGAGGCCAGACATTCTGTAGGCCGGGGGCGCATGCGCCACCCGGCATTTACATTTAAGCCTGTTTCTTCGCGGCCGCGTTCGGCAAGAAGCCTTCCAGCACGATTAACGCCGCGCCGATGCAAATTGCGCTGTCGGCGAGGTTAAAGGTCGCGAAGTGCCAGTCGCCGACATAGAAGTCGATCATATCGACCACAAAGCCGTGCCACAGGCGATCAAACAGGTTGCCCAGCGCGCCACCGATAATCAGCGCATAGGCGATGTTATTTAGCTTTTGTGTTGCCTTCGAACGGTACATCAGCAGCGATAGCACCACACAGATACCGATAGCGATACCTGCAAAGAACCAGCGCTGCCAGCCACCGCTGTCAGCAAGGAAACTAAACGCCGCACCGTAGTTACGTGCGTAATGCAGGTTAAGCGACGGGAACAGCGACACCGTCTCCCCCAGAGCAAAATTCTGGAGGATCAGGAACTTGCTGCCCAGATCGATAATCAGCACTACCACCACCAGCCACAGCCAGCGCAGTCCTGTTGAACAGAGAGTTTTACTCATCAGGCAAACTTACGTTTCTCGCCGTCACCGGCGACGTTGCTGACACAGCGTCCGCAGATATCTGCGTGTTCCGCCACCTGGCCGACATCAGTGGTGTAATGCCAGCAACGCGGGCATTTATCACCTTCGGCTTTGCTCAGTGCGACTTTCAGTCCTTTGAGCAGTTCGCTCTGCTGTGCATCAGCAGACGCCTGGGCATAATCCGCAACTTTCGCACCGGAGGTCAACAGGACAAATCGTAATTCATCGCCCAGCGCCGTCAGTTTCGCCGCCAGCTCTGGCTCGGCGTACAGGGTAACTGCCGCTTCCAGCGAGCCGCCGACTTTCTTGTCAGCACGCGCCTGCTCGATAACCTTGTTCACTTCGCCACGCACTTTCAGCAGCTCGTCCCAGAAGGCATCGTTCATCGCTTCGGTGCTGGAGAGATCGAACAGACCTTCATACCACTCGCCGGTGAAGACATACTTCTCACGGTCGCCTGGCAGGTAACCCCAGATTTCATCTGCGGTGAAGGACATGATCGGTGCCATCCAGCGAACCAGCGCTTCTGCGATGTGGAACAGCGCAGTCTGGCAGCTACGACGCGCCACGCTGTCCGCTTTCGCGGTGTACTGGCGGTCTTTGATGATGTCGAGGTAGAACGAGCCCATCTCGATGGAGCAGAAGCGCATCAGGCGCTGCACCACTTCGTGGAAATCATAAGATTCGTAAGCCTTCAGGATATCTTCCTGTGCCGCTTTCGCGCAGCCTACTGCCCAGCGATCCAGCACCACCATCTCTTCCGGTTTCACCATATCTTTTACCGGATCGAACCCGTTCAGGTTCGCCAGCAGGAAGCGCGCGGTGTTACGGATACGACGATAGCTGTCGGCAGCACGTTTCAGGATCTCGTCCGACACCGCCATTTCGCCGGTATAGTCGGTAGAAGCAACCCACAGACGCAGAATGTCCGCGCCCAGTTTGTTCATCACGTCCTGCGGAGAGACGGTGTTACCGATCGATTTAGACATCTTACGGCCCTGACCATCCACGGTGAAACCGTGGGTCAGCACCTGGCGATACGGTGCTTTACCTTTCATGGCGGTGGAAATCATCAGCGATGACATGAACCAGCCACGGTGTTGGTCAGAACCTTCCAGATACATATCTGCCGCGTGGCCGGCAAATTCCGGACGCACGTCAACAACAGACGCGTGCGTTGAACCGGAGTCAAACCACACGTCCAGGGTATCAGGCACTTTCTCGTAGTTGTCTGCATCAGCGCCCAGGATGTCGCGGGAATCGAGATCCCACCATGCCTGAATGCCGTCAACTTCAACACGCTTCGCGACTTCTTCCATCAGCGCCAGGGTGTTCGGGTGCAGTTCCTGTGTCTCTTTGTGCACGAACAGAGACATTGGCACGCCCCAGGTACGCTGACGGGAGATACACCAGTCAGGACGGTTAGCAACCATGGATTCGATACGCGCCTGACCCCAGTCCGGGATCCACTGCACGCCTTTGATCTCTTTCAGGGACTGCTCGCGCAGGCCTTTCTGATCCATGCTGATGAACCACTGTGGGGTCGCACGGAAGATGATCGGTGATTTGTGACGCCAGCAGCACGGATAGCTGTGCTGCATTTTCTCAACGTGCAGCAGCGCGCCGCTGGTGCGCAGCATGTCAACGATGATGTCGTTCGCTTTGAAGACGTTGATACCGTCCAGCGCCGGGTAGGTGCCTGGCAGGTAAGAACCGTCAGGACCAACCGGGTTAGCGATTTCAAGACCGTATTTCAGGCTGATGCTGTAGTCGTCAGGACCGTGGCCACCGGCGGTATGTACCGCACCGGTACCCGCATCCAGCGTCACGTGATCGCCCAGAATCGCCGGCACATCGAAGTCAAGGAACGGGTGTTTGAAGCGCATCAGCTCCAGCGCGTCACCTTTCACGGTGCCCAGCACGGTGTAGTCGGCGATATTCGCGCGTTTCAGCACGCTTTCAACCAGATCTTTCGCCAGGATCAGCGCCTGACCGTCTACCTGCACCAGCGCGTACTCGAACTCACCGGACAGGGAGATCGCGCGGTTTGCTGGCAGTGTCCACGGGGTGGTGGTCCAGATAACCAGCGAGATGGGGCCATTGACAGAGGTCACGCCAAATTTGGCTTTCACCGCCTCCTGATCGACCGCGTGGAAGGCCACGTCGATTGACGGAGAGGTTTTGTCGTAATACTCCACTTCCGCTTCTGCCAGCGCAGAACGGCAGTCCACGCACCAGTGCACCGGCTTCGCGCCTTTGTGCAGATGGCCGTTACCGATGATTTTACCCAGCGCACGGATGATGTTGGCTTCGGTTTTGAAGTCCATGGTCAGGTACGGACGTGACCAGTCACCCAGCACGCCCAGGCGGATAAAGTCCTGACGCTGACCGTCAACCTGCGTGGCCGCGTATTCGCGACATTTTGCGCGGAATTCTGCCGCGGTAAACTTCTCACCCGGCTTACCAAACTCTTGCTCAACTTTCAGTTCGATTGGCAGACCATGGCAGTCCCAGCCCGGAACGTAAGGCGAGTCATATCCCGCGAGGCCTTTGGACTTCACGATAATGTCTTTCAGAATCTTGTTTACAGAGTGACCAATATGAATGCTGCCATTCGCATATGGAGGGCCATCATGCAGAATGAAGGTTTTTTTGCCTTTTTTGGCTGCACGGATGATGCCGTACAGGTCATCATCGGTCCAACGCGCCAGCATTCCCGGTTCGCGCTTGGCGAGATCGCCGCGCATCGGGAACCCTGTTTCCGGCAAATTCAGGGTTGATTTATAGTCACTCATCAGATTCTCGGTTCCGTATTTTTCACGTAGGCATTTAAGCCGGGTTTACTCGCCCAAAAAACTCGCGGGCCGTTAATTCATCTCGCGCGATTTGCGCCTTTAGTTCATCCAGCGAAGCAAATCGCTGCTCATTGCGTATTTTTTTACGCAGTATCACATCTATATGGCGACCATAAAGGTCCATTACAACGTCCAGCAGGTGCACTTCTAATTGTTGACGGACACCGGCGACTGTAGGACGTGTGCCAATATTGGCGACACCGAAATACGGTTTATCGCCCAGACCAGCCACTTCCACCGCATATACCCCTTTAACCGGGGAGACCTGACGACGTAGCGGTATATTCGCCGTCGGGAAACCTATGGTGCGGCCCAGCGCATCGCCATGGACCACACGGCCTGAAATGCTAAACGGATGTCCCAGCAGCGTTTCCGCCGTATCCAGTTCATCGTTGGCCAGCGCCTGACGCACCGCAGTGCTGCTAACCCGGACGCCGCCTTCGCAAAAGGTCATTGCGCTGGTGACATCAAAGCCGTACTCGAGGCCAGCCTTCTGTAATAGCAAGAAATCGCCCTGACGACCAGCGCCAAAGCGGAAATCATCACCCACGGCCAGAAACTGCACGCCAAGGCGCCTGACCAGCAGGTCACTGACGAAATTTTGTGCTGTGAGCGCGGCAAAGCGGCGATCGAAACGCACGCACAATACGTAGTCCACCCCGGACTCTGCCAGGTAGCGCAACTTCTCGCGCAGGCGAGTGAGGCGAGCCGGTGATTTATCGCCGGCAAACAGCTCCAGCGGCTGCGGCTCAAAAATCATCACTACAACGGGCAGGCCACGCGCCTCCCCTTCTTTACGCAATCCCTGCAGCAGCGCCTGATGACCACGATGCACGCCGTCGAAATTACCAATGGTCAGCACGCACCCGTGCGGTGCTCTGCTGAGATTATGTATGCCGCGTATCAGCTTCATGTCTGGCTCAAAACAGTGAAAATCGCCAAAGTATACCTTGTACAGCGGTTAAGGTTAACCGGCGATTGTTCGCGCAAAACAGAAAGCCGTAATGATTTCATCAGGCTGACCTTTCACAGCAAAAAAATCTGCCCGTGAACTGCGTTTTTTGTGCCGAAAAGCTGTATTCACGAGCGACAAGCTGGTAGAATCCTGCGCCATCACTACGTAACGTAGCGTCGCCAATCAACGGCGCTTATTTGCACAAATCCATTGACAAAAGAAGGTATAGAGGGCATATTCCTCGGCCTTTGAATTGTCCACATAGATCATATTTGGGAGTTGGACCTTGGCTAATATCAAATCAGCTAAGAAACGTGCTATCCAGTCTGAAAAGGCTCGTAAGCACAATGCAAGCCGTCGCTCTATGATGCGTACTTTCATCAAGAAAGTATACGCAGCTATCGAAGCTGGCGACAAAGCTGCTGCGCAGAACGCATTTAATGAAATGCAACCAATCGTGGATCGTCAGGCTGCTAAAGGTCTGATCCACAAAAACAAAGCAGCGCGTCATAAAGCAAACCTGACCGCGCAGATCAACAAACTGGCTTAATCGCCACTTGTTGTTGCTTGTTTTAAAAGAACCCGCTTAACGCGGGTTTTTTTATATCTTCAGATTGCCGGTGGCGTAAACAGCGCCGAGTAGTCGCGGTTACAGATGCGCTGTACTGCCGGATGTTGAATCATCCTTTCTGCAAATATCGCGTGATACTCCTCCATCACGTTATCGACCCGGCCAATCTCCGTAATCTTGTTATCTGAATAGAGATCGTGCACGTACAGCGTCGGTGCAACGAAGATGGCGTTATGCGCCTCACCAAAGGCTTTCATTAGCGCCGCATCGTCAAACTCGCCGAGGATCTCCACCTTCAGTCCCTGAGAGTTAAACCAGTTCAGCAGTTTGCGCCCAAGCATGGAGCGCCGGCCTGGCACCAGCAAACGACGCTCCTCCAGACAGGCAGGAAACGGTTTTTCCGGCGGCGGGTTAATGCACCAGAAGCTGACCCCGCATTCGCCAATCTTCACCGAGAACAGCCCTTCCTGCTGCGTAGAGTCGATCGGGCAGTCCGAGATAATCATATCCAGCTTATGCTGGCTCAGCTGCTCCAGCAGCATCTCGTGCGTGGATTCAAAACAGCGCAGATGGATTTGCTCATCTTCGACCACCGCCGCATCCAGCACGCCGCTGACCAGCCGTTTTGACAACGCATCCGCCACGCCGACGTCAAAGAGCAGGTTTGACTCTTTGCGGTAGTTAACAATATCCAGCATCTCCTGGCTTAAGGTGAACATCTTATCCGCGTAGCGGAAAACCAGTTCGCCCAGCTCACTTGGCTCAATCCCACGGCCCTTGCGCTTAAAGAGCTTGCCCTGCAGCCGCTCTTCCAGCGCTTTGATTTGCCCGGTGATGGTCTGCGGCGTCAGGTAGAGCGCCTCTGCCGCCCCCACGACCGAGCCCTGCTTATAGACGTGCCAGAAGTAGTAAAGGTGGTTGTAATTCAAATGAGACATCGTGTCTTCGCTCCCTGATCGTGTAGCGGGAGAAGGTGTTCTTCTCCCGGTTTCCTGTTATGCCTGAACGACCGGTCCTGACAGTTTGACCTTCAATAAGGTATAGCCAGTAACTGCGGCCAGTAACGATCCGATAAGGATACCCAGCTTCGCCCAGACGATAAGCTCAGGCGCATGGGCACCAAAAGCCAGCGTTGAGATAAAGATCGACATGGTAAACCCAATGCCGCACAGCACGCCCACCGCCATGATCTGCTTAAACGTGGTACCGTGCGGCAGTGACGCCAGCTTCAGCTTCAGCGCCAGCCAGCAGAACAGGCTAATACCCAGCGGCTTACCAATAAACAGTCCGGCAATAATGCCCAGCGGCAACATTGAGGTCAGTCCCTCAAGGGTTACCCCTTCCAGCGAAACGCCTGCATTAGCGAAAGCAAACAGCGGCAGGATCATAAAGGCGACCCACGGGTGCAGTACATGCTCCAGCTGTTTGGCAGGCGATTTCCCCTCCTGCGGCTTGAGCGGAACGAAGAAGCCGACGATGACCCCGGCGAGCGTAGCGTGCACGCCTGATTTCAGTACCGCGGTCCACAGCACCATCCCCACCAGCACGTAGATCCCGATGCGGCGCACGTTGCAAATGTTCAACAGCGCCAGTACCGCAATCGCTCCTGCGGCAACGCTCAACGACAGGATCGACAGGTCGCTGGTGTAGAACAGCGCAATAATGACAATCGCGCCCAGGTCATCAATGATCGCCAGCGCCATCAGGAAGATTTTCAGTGCCACCGGCACGCGGCTTCCCAGCAAGGCCAGCACACCCAGGGCAAACGCGATATCCGTTGCTGCCGGAATGGCCCAGCCGTGACGCGATACCGGATCCTGCCAGGTGAACGCCAGGAAGAGCAACGCCGGAATGACCATCCCCCCGAATGCGGCAATCACCGGGAACGCGGCACGCTGACGGCTGGCAAGCGAACCCAGGACCAGCTCACGCTTAACCTCCAGTCCTACCAGCAGGAAAAACACGGCCATCAGTGCATCGTTGATCCACAGCAGCATGTTCTTGTTAATTTCCAGCGCCCCGACTTTCAGCTCGACGGGAGTTTCCAGAAACGCGTGGTAAAAGTCGCGTGTGAAACCCATATTGGCCAGCGCCATCGCGGCCGCAGCGGCAATAATCAGGATGATGCCGCCTGATGCTTCACTGCTAAAAAAACGGTGTATTAATTTCACGTAGGCTCTCTCTTACAGCAATACTTCGGTAAAACCATAATACCAGGCCAAACAGCTCGGCAAAAGCAGGTTAATGTTGAGTATATATTCAGTTTTACCGAATGATAGCCATGAGGACAGCTACAAAAAGAAAAAGCCCGAAATCGCTTCCGGGCTTTTTGAGATGAACACCAGCTAACGGATCAGCGGGTCAAATCGTCGAAGAATTTTTTGACGCCATCGAAGAAGCTTTTGGAGCGCGGGCTGTTTTTCTCACCCGTCGGGCCGCCAAAACTTTCCTGCAGCTCTTTCAGCAGCTGTTTCTGCTTGTCGTTCAGGCCAACCGGGGTTTCAACCACCACGCGGCACAGCAGGTCGCCCTGCGCACCACCGCGAACGGATTTAACACCTTTACCACGCATGCGGAACAGCTTGCCGGTCTGGGTTTCGCCTGGAACCTTCAGATTGACGCGACCATCAAGCGTTGGCACTTCAATTTCGCCACCGAGTGCCGCCATGGCGAAGTTGATGGGCACTTCACAGTACAGGTTGTTGCCTTCACGCTCAAAGATGGCGTGCTGCTTGACCTGAACCTGCACGTACAGATCGCCTGCCGGTGCACCGTGCTCGCCGGCCTCACCTTCACCTGCCAGACGGATACGGTCGCCCGTGTCCACGCCTGCTGGGATTTTAACGGACAGCGTCTTGGTTTTCTCAACGCGACCATGACCGTGGCATTTTGTGCAGGGGTCTTTAATCAGCGTACCGCGACCATGACAGTGCGGACACGCCTGCTGCACGGCGAAGAAGCCCTGACGCATCTGTACCTGACCGGAACCGTGACAGGTTGGACAGGTTTGCGGCTGGGTGCCTGCTTTCGCGCCGCTGCCGTGGCAAACGTCACACTCTTCCAGCGTCGGAATACGGATCTCTTTGGTGACGCCGCGTACGGCCTCTTCCAGCGTCAGATCCATGTTGTAGCGCAGGTCGGCGCCGCGCGCCGCGCGCTGACGGCCACGACCGCCGCCAAAAATGTCGCCGAAAACATCGCCAAAGATATCGCTGAAGTCAGCGCCGCCGCCAAAGCCGCCGCCACCGAATCCACCGCCGCCCATGCCGCCTTGTTCGAAGGCTGCGTGGCCGTACTGGTCATAGGCCGCACGTTTCTGTGCATCGGTCAGGACTTCGTAGGCTTCTTTGATCTCTTTAAATTTGGCTTCAGCCTCTTTGTCACCCTGGTTGCGGTCCGGGTGGAATTTCATGGCCAGGCGCTTATACGCCTTTTTGATTTCACGCTCTTCCGCAGTTTTCGGAACGCCTAAAATCTCGTAATAGTCTTGCTTTGCCATTGGTTTTTTTAAGCCCCTTAACATGCGAGCACGGGCGTGGAGAGTTCTCCTACGCCCGTGCCGATTAATTACCCTGCATCAGGGCGATTATTTTTTGTCTTTCACTTCTTCGAACTCAGCGTCGACAACGTCGTCGTCTTTCGCGTTGTTCTGAGAAGCGTCAGCGCCAGCCTGCTGTTGGGCGTGCTGCTGCTGAGCGATTTCCATCAGCTTCTGAGAAGCCTGTGCCAGCTCCTGCATCTTCGCTTCGATATCCGCTTTGTCTTCGCCTTTCAGAGACGTTTCCAGCGCGCTCAGTGCAGCTTCGATAGCCGTTTTGTCTTCAGCTGGCAGTTTATCGCCGGCTTCTTCAACCTGCTTACGGGTGCTGTGCAGCAGATGGTCGCCCTGGTTACGGGTCTGAACCAGCTCTTCGAACTTACGGTCAGATTCCGCGTTCGCTTCTGCTTCACGAACCATTTTCTGGATCTCTTCTTCGTTCAGACCGGAAGAGGCCTTAATGGTGATCTTCTGCTCTTTACCGCTGTTTTTGTCTTTCGCGGAAACGTGCAGGATACCGTCAGCATCGATATCGAAGGTTACTTCGATCTGCGGCATACCGCGTGGCGCCGGGTTGATGCCATCCAGGTTGAACTGACCCAGTGACTTGTTATCCGCCGCACGCTTACGCTCACCCTGCAGCACATGGATGGTTACTGCAGACTGGTTGTCTTCAGCAGTAGAGAACACCTGGCTGTGCTTAGTAGGGATAGTGGTGTTTTTGGTGATAAGCGCCGTCATCACACCGCCCATGGTTTCGATACCCAGAGACAGCGGGGTAACGTCCAGCAGCAGAACGTCTTTCACATCACCCGTCAACACACCACCCTGAACAGCAGCACCGATAGCCACTGCTTCGTCCGGGTTAACGTCTTTACGTGGCTCTTTACCAAAGAATTCAGCCACTTTCTTCTGAACCATTGGCATACGGGTCTGGCCACCAACGAGGATAACGTCGTTGATATCAGACACGGACAGGCCAGCATCCTGCAGAGCAACTTTCAGTGGCTCGATGGAACGGTTCACCAGGTCTTCTACCAGGCTTTCCAGTTTCGCACGGGTCACTTTAATGTTCATGTGTTTAGGACCGGTCGCGTCTGCAGTGATATACGGCAGGTTCACGTCGGTCTGCTGAGCGGAAGACAGTTCGATCTTCGCTTTCTCAGCGGCTTCTTTCAGGCGCTGCATTGCCAGCGGGTCGTTACGCAGGTCAATGCCCTGATCTTTCTTGAACTCGTCAACGAGGTAGTTGATCAGACGGGTATCGAAGTCTTCACCACCCAGGTGGGTATCACCGTTGGTTGCCAGAACTTCGAAGGTTTTTTCGCCATCAACTTCGTCGATTTCGATAATAGAGATATCGAAAGTACCACCACCCAGGTCGTAAACCGCGATAGTACGGTTGCCAACTTCTTTATCCAGACCGTAAGCCAGTGCCGCTGCGGTTGGTTCGTTGATGATACGTTTTACTTCCAGACCTGCGATACGGCCAGCATCTTTCGTTGCCTGACGCTGAGCATCGTTGAAGTAAGCAGGAACGGTGATAACAGCTTCAGTTACCGGCTCACCCAGGTAATCTTCTGCGGTTTTCTTCATTTTTTTCAGCACTTCAGCAGAGATCTGCGGTGGTGCCGTTTTGGTGCCTTTCACATCAAGCCATGCATCGCCGTTATCTGCTGCGATGATTTTGTAAGGCATGATAGAAACGTCACGCTGAACTTCTTCGTCCTGGAAGCGGCGGCCAATCAGGCGTTTAATCGCAAACAGGGTATTTTGCGGGTTTGTCACTGCCTGACGTTTAGCCGGCTGACCAACCAGAGTTTCACCATCCTGGGTATAAGCAATGATAGAAGGCGTGGTGCGATCGCCCTCGGCGTTCTCCAGCACGCGTGCGGTAGTGCCATCCATAATCGCTACACAAGAGTTGGTAGTACCCAGGTCGATACCAATAATTTTACCCATCTAAACGTCTCCACTTAAAATTCAGTCAACATGTGGTTGTGTACCTGTAATAAGGGCAGAACGTGCTTTTTCAACTGCCCACAATTGATTTTTTTCAGGTCCACACACTGCGGTTGACTACAAGATGGGGTCGCGCCAGCGTCCATCAAGGGGGAACGGTAAAAAAAATTTTTAATTTCACCCTGATGAGATCATAGACGGCATTGATTGCGCCCATTATGATGCCGCGCCCCGTCAGGGAGAACTGACGCGGGTTTAACCATTTCACCATATTAATGATGATTTTTTTGAGGACTTATGGGCAACACTAAGTTGGCTAATCCGGCTCCGCTGGGCCTGATGGGTTTTGGCATGACCACTATCCTGCTGAACCTGCACAACATCGGGATGTTCCCGATGGATGGCATTATCCTGGCGATGGGCATTTTTTACGGCGGTATCGCGCAAATCTTCGCGGGCCTGCTGGAATATAAGAAAGGCAACACCTTCGGCTTAACCGCATTCACCTCTTATGGTTCTTTCTGGCTGACCCTAGTCGCGATCCTGCTGATGCCTAAAATGGGCCTGGCAGACGCGGCAAACGCACATTTCCTGGGCGTTTACCTTGGTCTGTGGGGCGTCTTCACGCTGTTTATGTTCTTCGGCACCCTGAAAGGCAACCGCGCACTGCAGTTTGTTTTCCTGAGCCTGACCGTGCTGTTCGCCCTGCTGGCGATCGGCCACCTCGTGGATAATGAAAGCATCGTGCATATTGCCGGCTGGATTGGTCTGGTGTGCGGCGCAAGCGCTATCTACCTGGCAATGGGTGAAGTGCTGAACGAGCAGTTTGACCGCACCATCCTACCGATTGGTGAAAAACACTGATCCATCTGTCGTGTCCGCCTCGCGGGCACGACATCCCTGTTTCTGCCGAAGCCAAATGCCTAATACCAGCCCCATCACCGACAGCGCGAGCACATACCAGGCGGGAGCCATCGGGGATACTCCCATCAACACCGTGACCGCAATCGGCGTCAGCCCGCCAAAGATGGCGTAAGAGACGTTATAAGAGAAAGAGATCCCGGTGAAGCGGACCTCTGGCGGAAAAGCTCGCACCATCACATACGGCACTGCACCGACAACCCCCACGCACAGCCCGACCGTACCGTAGAGCAGGAACAGCTGTTCAGGATGGCTGCCTGCCAGGTGGTAAAACGCCCAGCTCGACGCAGCCAGCAGCAGACTGCCGATGATGAAAGTCAGGCCGGCACCGATACGATCAACGGCCAGCCCCGCGGCCAGACAGCCAAAGCAGAGCATAATGGTGGCGATACTGTTTGCCTGCAACGTTACCGCCGGCGCAAAACCGTACTGCTTTTGCAGCCATACCGGAGACATCAAGATAACGACCACGATGCCCGCCGACAGCAGCCAGGTGAGCAGCATCGACACCACAACCGCGCTCCGGTGGCGCACCACCACGGCTTTTACCGGCAACTCCTGTGCCAGCGCCTTGCGCTGCTGCATCTCAAGGAAAATAGGTGTCTCCTGCAGCCAGCGGCGAAGATACATCGCCACCAGGCCAAACGCCCCGCCGAGCAGGAACGGTACGCGCCATCCCCAGTCGTGAACCGCCTGTTGCGTCATGCTGGTATTCACGATAGTGGCCACCACTGAACCGAGGAGGATACCGACAGTCAGCCCCGCCGTTAAGGTCCCACAGGCGATGCCGATGCGGCGCGCCGGCACATGCTCCGCCACAAACACCCAGGCCCCCGGCACTTCGCCGCCAATCGCCGCGCCCTGAAGAATGCGCATCAGCAACAGCAGCAGCGGAGCAACAATGCCCATTGAGGCGTAAGTGGGCAGCAGACCAATGGCCAGCGTCGGCACGGCCATCAGTAAAATGCTGAGCGTGAACATCTTCTTACGCCCGACCAGGTCACCAAAGTGGGCCATCACAATGCCACCCAGCGGTCGTGCCAGATACCCGGCGGCAAAAATGCCGAAGGTTTGCACCTGGCGCAACCACTCCGGGATATCTGCCGGGAAGAAAAGCTCCCCCACCACGGCGGCGAAGAAGACGAAGATGATAAAGTCGTAAAACTCCAGCGCACCGCCTAAGGCCGCGAGCGTGAGGGTTTTATAGTCCTGTCGATTCAGAGGTCGAGTGTTATGTGACATAGCGAACCATTTGGCTTGTATTGTGGATTTATTTTTACAGCAAACGTAAAGAAAAAATTACTATACCGTAAAACCCTTACCACGCTACCGTCACTTCAGCTAATGTCACATATTGATTAATTTCAGGAGATTGTCTCGCGACGAGCGTTTTTCGGACGAAAAGCTGCTACCACTTTCTCATCGGTTTCTACATACGGACCGTCAAGTAACTGTATACAATACGGTACACTTGCAAAAATCCCGTGCACGATCACGCTGCCATCTTCCGCTTTCAGTCCTTCAAGCGTCTCTTTGATGGACTTCGGCTGGCCCGGCAAATTCAGAATCAATGCCTGCTTGCGGATCACCCCGACCTGACGGGAGAGGATCGCCGTCGGGACAAAGTGTAGACTGATCTGGCGCATCTGCTCACCGAAGCCAGGCATCTCACGATCGGCAACCGCCAGCGTGGCATCCGGAGTGACGTCCCGGCGCGCAGGCCCGGTGCCTCCCGTGGTCAATACCAGGTGGCAGCTCATCTCATCCACCAGCTCACAGAGTGTCTGTTCGATAATTGGCTGTTCGTCAGGGATCAGGCGGGTCTGGATCTCAAAGGGGGTTGTCAACGCACTGCCCAGCCATTCTTCCAGCGCGGGGATGCCTTTATCCTGATAAACACCGCTGGAGGCGCGGTCAGAAATCGACACTAAGCCGATGCGTAAGGTATTCATATCCATTCCATTCAAAAAAGTACTGATTAAAGGGAATGATACACGCAGAGGGGAAATTCAGACAGAGTACGAAAGAAGTAGCGTGACCGGGAACCCGGTCACGCAGAATGATTACAGCAGGTCGCCGATCATTTTTTCCAGTTTTTCCTGGTCGATAGCAAACTTACGGATACCGTCCGCCAGTTTATCTACAGCCATTGGATCCTGGTTATGCTGCCACAGGAACTCAGATTCAGTGATGCGCTCCGGACGCGCTTTCACTTCACCGATGTAGGACAGTTTACGCTCGATAGCACCTTCGCTTTCAGCCAGCTCTTTCAGCAGTGCCGGGGCGATGGTCAGGCGGTCACAGCCAGCCAGTTCGATGATTTCACCTACGTTACGGAAGCTTGCGCCCATCACCACAGTCTCATAACCGTGCTGTTTGTAGTATTCGTAGATTTCGGTCACGGAAACGACGCCTGGATCTTCAGATGCCGCGTACTCTTTCTTATCCGTGTTGGCTTTGTACCAGTCCAGAATACGGCCAACGAATGGAGAAATCAGGTATACGCCGGCTTCCGCACATGCACGCGCCTGTGCGAAGGAGAACAGCAGCGTCAGGTTACAGTTGATACCGTCTTTTTCCAGCTGTTCAGCTGCACGAATACCCTGCCAGGTTGACGCCAGTTTGATCAGGATGCGGTCATTGCTGATGCCGGCATCGTTGTACATTTTGATCAGACGTTTTGCTTTGGCGATAGACGCTTCGGTGTCGTAGGAGAGACGTGCGTCAACTTCGGTAGAGATGCGGCCAGGAACCAGTTTCAGAATTTCCAGACCAATGTTCACGGCCAGTTTATCAGTGGCATCAACAACCTGCTGCGCGCGGTCGTTGCTCTGTGCTTTCGCCCAGGTCACTGCGTCGTCAATCAGTTTGCGATACTCAGGGATCTGTGCGGCGTTAAGGATCAGAGAAGGGTTGGTGGTGGCATCCTGCGGCTGGTACAGCTTCATTGCCGCGATATCTCCGGTGTCAGCTACGACAGTGGTGAACTGACGAAGGGAGGTCAATTTATCCGTCATGATAGTGTTTCTCTTTTAACGTGCCCTGGATAATTCACGCTACCGACAGCATGCCTGCAGCGGAAAAATGACAGGTTTACTTGTTAGGGGGATGTAACCGGTCTGCCCTGATGATAACACGACGGAGGGGTAGCGCAACCGCAGACAGTGCGCTTAGACAGAGTATGATAAACTCAGAATATTAACAGGCTGCTAAGTAACAGCATGTCCAATCAGTGGTAGCGCTTACATATTCATTTTGGCATCAACAAGAGGGACGTTAATGCCTGATTTCCTTTTCTTTATTAATGAAGTCCTTTGGGGTTCGATAATGATATACCTGCTGCTGGGTGCAGGTATTTGGTTTACGCTACGCAGCGGGTTTATCCAGTTTCGTTATATTCGCAAATTTGGCAGAAGTCTGAAAAACAGCGTCACGCCCCAGCCAGGCGGATTAACCTCTTTCCAGGCCCTCTGCACCAGCATTGCCGCACGCCTCGGCAGCGGTAATATGGCGGGGGTGGCACTGGCCATCAGCGCCGGTGGCCCGGGCGCCGTTTTCTGGATGTGGGTCACGGCGCTTATCGGGATGGCCACCTCCTTTGCCGAGAGCGCCCTCGCCCAACTCTACAAAGAAAAAGATAAAAACGGACAGTTTCGCGGCGGCCCGGCCTGGTACATGGCGCGTGGCTTAGGAATGCGCTGGATGGGCGTGCTGTTTTCGCTGTTTTTACTGCTCGCGTACGGTCTGATTTTCAATACCGTTCAGGCGAATTCTGTCGCCCATGCCTTGCGCTATGCCTTTGCGTGTCCGGAGTGGATCACCGGGCTTGTTTTAGCCCTCTGTATCCTGCTGACCATTTCGACCGGCCTAAAAGGTGTCGCCCGCCTGATGCAGTGGCTGGTGCCGGTCATGGCGCTGCTGTGGGTTGCCGCCAGCCTGTTCGTCGCCGCACGGCATATCGAGCAGGTGCCAGAAGTGATTGCAACCATCTTCAAAAGCGCATTTGGCTGGCGTGAGGCGGCATCGGGCGCACTGGGCTATACGTTCAGCCAGGCGCTGATGTCGGGCTTTCAGCGCGGAATGTTCTCCAATGAAGCCGGTATGGGATCAACGCCCAATGCCGCAGCCGCCGCCGCGTCCTGGCCGCCTCACCCGGCGGCACAAGGCATTGTTCAGATGATTGGCGTTTTTACGGACACCATTATTATCTGTTCCGCCAGCGCCATGATCCTGCTGCTGGCCGGGCCGGTACCTCACTCATCGGAAACAGCCGGCATACAACTGCTTCAGCAGGCACTGGTGAATCTGACGGGCGGCTGGGGAGCCGGGTTTGTCTCGCTCATCCTGCTGTTATTCGCCTTCAGCTCGATTGTTGTGAATTACCTCTACGCCGAAAATAACCTTATTTTCCTGAAAGTGGACTCCCGCCGTATGATCACGCTGCTGCGCCTCGGGGTGATACTGATGGTGTTAGCAGGTTCGCTGCTTAGCATGCCGCTGGTCTGGCAACTGGCGGATGTCTTTATGGCGCTCATGGCCATCACTAACCTGACGGCGATCCTGCTGCTCTCACCCGTGGTTACGCTTATCGCACGGGACTATCTTCGTCAGCGCAAACTGGGCGTACCGCCGGTCTTTGATGCCTCGCGTTATCCCGACATCCAGGCGCAAATTGCGCCCGGCACCTGGGATGATTTGCCACGGCAATAACAGCTATCGATCAATTGAGGGCGATTTTTTGCTAAAGTCGCTCTAAATTTCCTGCAAGGACTGGATATGCTGATTCTGATTTCACCTGCTAAAACGCTCGATTACCAGAGCCCGCTCGCCACCGAGCGCTATACCCAGCCTGAACTGCTGGACTATTCGCAACAGCTGATTCACGTCGCGCGTAAGCTCTCTGCGCCACAAATTGCCTCGCTGATGAGTATCAGCGACAAACTGGCGGATCTTAACGCGACCCGTTTCCACGAGTGGCACCCGGACTTCACGCCGAACAACGCCCGCCAGGCGCTTCTGGCGTTTAAAGGTGATGTGTATACCGGCCTGCAGGCGGAAGATTTTAGCGAAGCCGATTTCGACTTCGCCCAGCAGCATCTGCGCATGTTATCAGGTCTTTACGGCGTGCTGCGCCCGTTGGACCTGATGCAGCCATATCGTCTGGAGATGGGTATCCGCCTGGAAAACCCTAAAGGCAAAGATCTGTACCATTTCTGGGGCGATATCATCACCGACAAACTGAACGCTGCGCTGCGTGCTCAGGGCGATAATGTGGTGATCAATCTGGCCTCCGATGAATACTACAAATCGGTGAAGCCGAAAAAGCTGGATGCGGAAATTATCAAGCCCGTTTTCCTCGATGAGAAAAACGGCAAGTTCAAGGTCATCAGCTTCTACGCCAAAAAAGCGCGTGGGCTGATGAGCCGCTACATCATTCAGAACCGCCTGACGAAGCCGGAGCAACTGACCGGCTTCAACAGCGAAGGCTACTTCTTCGATGAAGAAGCGTCGGGAAAAGGCGAACTGGTGTTTAAGCGCCACGAGCAGTAAAACAAACCCCGCCAGATGGCGGGGTTTTGCATTAATGGTGTTTCCAGTCCGGGCCAGGACGCGGGTCGTCGTGACGATCGTGATGGTGGTCATCATGATGACGATCGTGATGCTCGTCATGTGGGCGCCAGTGATTATCGCGCCAGTCATAGTGAGCCTTCCACCAGTCATGGTCGCGCCAGCGGCCACCATCCCAGTAGTGACCACGATTATCCTGATCGCCAATCTGCAGTTTTACCGCAGGGACGAGGGTGATTTCAGAGGCCTGAACCGCCATCGGAGCGACCAGCATCATTGAAAGCACCAGCAGAGCAGGTTTCAGTTTAGACATAGGTGACTCCTTATTCATTTACCCGATGTGGGCCGATGTAAGGAGAATACGTGAGGAGGACGGGGGATGTTATTCTCTGCAATCCTAATCGCTAAGTGACCGCATTTATTGGGAATTTCTGCTTTTTTACTGCTATTTTTCTCCTTAATTTCTCCATAAAAAAAGCCGGGTAAGTTTGACCTTACCCGGCCTGCATAGGAGGACAGAACCGTTATCCGCGCGTCATCATCAACTTACGCAGCGCGGCGAAATCCGCGGGCAGTTCATGCGAAAGCAGCGGCAGGTCCGCACGCTCGGCCAGCTCTTTTGGCAGCGGCAGCGTTTCACCCAGAATCACTTCCACGCTCTCTTTGAACTTCGCCGGATGAGCCGTTCCCAGGAACAGGCCATACTCCCCCGGATTCAGCTGATCGCGCAGCGCACGGTAAGCGATCGCCGCATGCGGTTCAGAGGTGTACCCCACCGCTTTTAGCTCACGCAGGGTGGCTTTGGTGGTCTCATCCGTCACCGCGGCGTAACCCAGATCGCCCAGACGCCAGACCTTACGGCGGAACAGCTCTTCCACACGCGGCCAGTTGTTCGGCTGGCTTACGTCCATCGCATTCGAAAGCGTCGCCTGCGTGGCGTTCGGCGCCCATTTACCGTCTTTCAGGAAGCGCGGCACGGTGTCGTTGGCGTTGGTGGCGGCGATAAAGCGTTTTACCGGCAGACCGAGCGATTTCGCCAGCAGGCCCGCCGTCAGGTCACCAAAGTTGCCGCTTGGTACGGAGACGACCAGCTGATTGCGCGCCTCCTGTGGCAGCTGTGCAACCGCTTCGAAGTAGTAGCAGATCTGCGCCAGCAGACGGCTGATGTTAATGGAGTTCGCCGAGTTCAGACCCAGCGCCACTTTCAGCTCTTCGTCATCGAAGGCCTGCTTGACCAGCGCCTGACAGGCATCGAAATCGCCGTCAATCGCCACGGTTTCAATGTTGCCCCCGAGCGTACAGAACAGTTTTTCCTGCAGCGGACTGATTTTGCCTTTCGGGTAGAGGATCACCACGCGAACGTTCTTCAGACCGTAGAACGCATGGGCAACGGCCGCACCGGTATCACCGGAGGTCGCTGTCAGAATCGTTACCGGTTTGTCGCCGCTGATGTGGGTCAGCATCTGCGCCATAAAGCGGCCACCGAAGTCTTTAAACGCCAGGGTTGGACCGTGGAACAGCTCAAGGCAGCCGACATCCGGCTCAACCTGCTTAACCGGTGCCGGGAAAGCGAACGCTGCACGCACGCGCTCTTCCAGCAGCTCCTGCGGGATTTCATCGCCGATAAAGGCAGAGAGAATTTTAGTGCTGCGGGTGACAAAATCCTGCTTCAGCAGTTCATCAATGTCGGTCAGCTGAAATTCCGGCAGGTCATGGGGGAAGAACAGCCCCTGATTTTTGCCCAGTCCCTGAGTCACCGCCTGCGCGAAGCTGACCTGCTCGTTATGATCTTTAAGGTTGTAGAGTTTCATTCGTTATCCCAGTACTCGTGCGCCAGCCGTGTCCAGACGGCAAATATGAACAAAGCCTTCCTGATTTTGCAGGTAGTGTTTAGAGAGCCAGTCCGCCACGCGCTGCGCCGTGTCTGGCTTATCGCACAGGGCGAACAGCGTCGGGCCGGAGCCGGAGATACCGCACGCCAGTGCGCCGGTATCCATTGACGCCTGTCGCGCCTCGTTAAAGCCAGGCAGCAGCTTAGTGCGGTACGGCTCGGCGATAACGTCTTTCATTAATTTTGCTGCCAGCTGCGGCTGACGGGTGTAGCAGGCGTGAATAAAGCCGGCCAGATGACGTCCGTGAGCGATACAGTCCTGACGACGATACTGCGCAGGCAGGATCGCACGCGCTTCAGCGGTGGATACCTTAATGCCGGGATAGGCCAGCACCCACAGCCACTCATCAAACCCTGGCACCTGCTGGCTGATGATGCCATTTTCTTCAATCATCAGCTGCATACCGCCGAGGAAGCAGGGGGCGACGTTGTCATAATGAATGCTGCCGGAGATGCGCCCTTCCAGCTCGCCCATTAACCCGAGCAGACGGTTATTATTCAGTGGCTTGCCGCAGTGCTCATTCATGGCCACCAGTCCGGCGACCACGGAGCAGGCGCTGGAACCCAGACCAGAGCCAATCGGCATACTTTTTTCCAGCGTCATGGCGACCGGCACATTTTTGCCAATCTCCTGACAGAACCGCTCCCAGCACTGATAAACGATATTCTCGCGCGGGTCTGTCGGCAGTTTGCTGGCGAAGCGGCCCACGTTATTCAGGCTAAAGCTCTCTGCCGCTTCAACCGTTACCGTATCGCCCAGCAGCGAACCATCCACCGGCGTCACCGCCGCACCCAGCACATCAAATCCGACGCTCATATTGGCGCTGGAAGCCGGGGCATAAACTTTCACCATGTTAAACTCCTAACTTCCATGACAGGGTACGCAGCAAATCGGCAAATACACCCGCCGCGGTAACATCATTCCCTGCGCCATAGCCGCGAAGCACCAGCGGCAGTGGCTGATAATAGTGGCTGTAAAACGCGAGGGCGTTTTCGCCGTTTTTTACTTTGAACAGCGGGTCGTTGCCATCCACTTCAGCAATCTTCACGCGGCACATACCATCGTCTTCAATATTGCCAACATAGCGCAATACCTTACCTTCATCACGGGCTTTCGCAACGCGTGCGGCAAAGGCGTCGTCTAGCTGCGCTAAATTGGCCATAAAGGTGTTCACGTCACCGCTGTCGTCAAACCCGGCAGGCAGAACAGGCTCAATCACGATATCGGAAAGCTCCAGCTCACGGCCCGTTTCACGCACCAGTATGAGCAACTTACGCGCCACATCCATACCGGAGAGATCGTCTCGCGGATCCGGCTCGGTGTACCCCAGTTCACGCGCGGCACGGGTCGCTTCCGACAGGCTCATGCCCTCATCCAGCTTGCCGAAGATAAACGACAGCGAGCCGGAAAGAATGCCGGAGAAACGCTGCAGTTCATCCCCCGCGTTCAGCAGGTTTTGCAGGTTCTCGATCACCGGCAGGCCCGCGCCCACGTTGGTGTCGTAGAGGAACTTACGCCGTGACTTGCTCGCCGCCAGACGCAGCTGGTGATAGTAATCCATCGACGAGGTGTTGGCCTTTTTGTTTGGCGTCACCACGTGGAAACCTTCGCGCAGGAAATCGGCGTACTGATCGGCCACCGCCTGGTTCGAGGTACAGTCGACAATGACCGGGTTAAGCAGGTGATACTCTTTCACCAGACGGATTAACCGGCCCAGATTAAAGGGCTCTTTGGCATCATTCAGCTCAGCCTGCCAGTTTTCCAGGTTCAGGCCATGAACGTTGGTCAGCAGCGCTTTTGAGTTCGCGATACCGCACACGCGCAGATCAATGTGCTTTTTCTTCAACCACTCCTGCTGACGCTTCACCTGCTCCAGCAGCGCGCCACCCACACCGCCCACGCCAATCAGGAACAGCTCGATCACCTGATCGGTGTTGAACAGCATCTGATGAACCACGCGAACGCCGGTTGTCGCATCGTCGTTGTCAACGACCACCGAGATTGAACGCTCAGATGACCCCTGGGCAATGGCCACAATGTTGATGTTGGCCCTGGCCAGCGCGGCAAAGAATTTGGCCGAGATACCGCGCAGCGTACGCATACCGTCGCCCACCACCGAGATAACCGCCAGGCGTTCCTGGATAGAAAGCGGCTCCAGCAGCTCTTCTTTCAGCTCAAGGTAAAACTCTTCTTCCAGCGCACGACGGGCGCGCAGGCAATCCCCCTGCGGTACGCAGAAGCTGATGCTGTATTCAGAAGAGGACTGAGTGATCAGCACAACCGAGATACCGTTGCGGGACATGGCCGCGAAAACGCGAGCCGCCATACCGACCATGCCTTTCATTCCCGGGCCGGAAACGCTGAACATGGCCATATTGTTCAGGTTAGAAATGCCTTTCACCGGCAGGCCGTCTTCATCGGTACTGGCACCAATCAGCGTGCCCGGCGCTTGCGGGTTACCGGTGTTTTTAATCAGGCAAGGGATCTGGAACTGGGCAATGGGAGAGATGGTGCGAGGGTGAAGAACTTTAGCGCCGAAGTAGGAAAGCTCCATCGCTTCCTGGTATGACATCGACTTCAGCAGCCTGGCGTCCGGCACCTGGCGCGGATCGCAGGTGTATACACCGTCGACGTCAGTCCAGATCTCACAACAGTCGGCGCGCAAACAGGCTGCCAGCACGGCAGCAGAGTAGTCGGAGCCGTTACGGCCCAGTACGACAAGTTCACCCTTCTCGTTTCCGGCGGTGAAGCCCGCCATCAGGATCATATGGTCAGACGGAATTTTGCTCGCGGCAATGCGACGGGTTGATTCGGCTATATCAACGGTAGACTCGAGGTAGTGACCCACTGCCAGCAGTTTTTCAACGGGATCGATAACCGACACATTGTGGCCACGCGCTTCCAGCAGGCCCGCCATGATGGCAATCGACAATTTTTCACCACGGCAGATTAACGCCGCGTTGATGCTGTCCGGGCACTGACCTAAAAGGCTGATACCGTGCAGCACGTGTTTGATTTGGGCGAACTCTTGCTCAACAAAGGATTTCAGCTGGGCGAGCGGGAAACCCGGCTGCGCCTCCGCCAGTCCCTGCAGCAGCTCAGCGAAGATACGCTCGGCGTCGCTCAAGTTCGGGAGTGCATCCTGGCCACCGATGGTCTTTTCAATCATCGCCACCAGGTGGTTGGTGATTTTTGCCGGGGCAGAGAGCACGGTCGCGACCTGCCCCTGCCTGGCGTTGCTCTCCAGGATATCGGCAACACGCAGAAAACGTTCTGCATTTGCCACTGATGTACCGCCGAACTTCAACACTCGCATGGTTCTACCTCGTTTCCTTTAGCCGAAAAAAAAGCCCGCACTGTTTGGGTGCGGGCTTTTTTCTGTTTTTCCTGTACGCGTCAGCCCGCATCATTTCCTGTGGTAATGATGATGGTTGTTGTAATGGTGGTGATGCTGATGCGTTTCATGGATGTTGTGTACTCTGTCATTATTATCTGTCTGTGCTGTATTCTTTTAGGGTTAAAGGATTGGGCACCTTAAGTCAATGAATTTTTAATTTGATCACAATTCGGGACGCTCTTACGTCCCGCTGCTTGCAGATTTATTTTCATCCGATTCCCCCAGATGCACCCCACCCAGACAGACGGATACGCCATAGTAAAAACTTATGACAGCATTTTACTCGGCCAATTTTTTTTCAATATCATGCAGCAAACGGTGCAACATTGCCGTGTCTCGCTGCTCAAGACGCCCAAGTCGCTGATGCAGCCAGTCCGCCATTTTTTGATCTTCCGCGACACCGAGTTGTAATAACAGATGGTCAACGCGAGCGCGCAGCGCGGCCAGCTGGTTTTCATCTGCCCCTTCAGCCTGGGGTTGAGGAATTTGTATTAGGGAGGCTAATTGATAGCAATACACCATTACCGCCTGGCCTAAATTCAGCGACGGATAATCCGCCACCATCGGCGCACCGGTCAGGACGTCCGCCAACGCCAGCTCCTCGTTCGTCAGACCGGAATCTTCCCGCCCAAAGACCAGCGCGGCCTTCGTCAGCCACTGGCTTTTCTCCGTTAACATCGGCACCAGTTCCGCCGGCGTGGCGTAATAGTGGAACTTTGCCCGGCTGCGTGCCGTGGTCGCCACGGTAAAGGAAATGTCGTGCAGCGCAGCGGCGAGCGTGTCGTAAGTGGTTATATTATCGAGAATATCTCCTGAACCGTGCGCCACCCAACGGGCCGCGGGCTCGAGGTGCGCCTGGCTGTCCACGATGCGAAGATCGGTAAACCCCATGGTCTTCATGGCACGCGCCGCAGCGCCTATATTTTCGGCTCTGGCTGGGGCGACCAGTACAATCGACAGATGCATTTATGCTCTCTTTTTAATCAGTTAGCGGGTAAAAATGTGATGCACTTCAACATATTACGCGGCGCGAATTTACAAAAATGCAACACAAATCACCGAAATAGCGTTTCAGAACAAATTAAAAACGCTAAACTATTTTGTGGCTGAACAATCAGTTAGAATGTTAACAGAAGGCTATTATCCTTATGTTTTATAATGGTAATGACCTCATGAATACTCATTTCTGATTGGATTCGTATCGTTTATAAATCAAGGTACGCAACTAGTTGGTTTATTGAAAAATTGTGACAAAGGCTAGCATTCGGCTACGATGATTTCATCAAACTGTTAACGTGCTACAATTGAACTTGATATATGTCAACGAAGCGTAGTTTTATTGGGTGTCTGGTGTCACTTAGCCTGTTATGTTGCTGTTAAAATGGTTAGGATGACAGCCGTTTTTGACACTGTCGGGTCCAAAGGGAAAGTACCCACGACCAAGCTAATGATGTTGTTGACGTTGATGGAAAGTGCATCAAGAACGCAATTACGTACTTTAGTCACGTTAGGCCGGTCATGTTAATTTGCGACATGCATCAGGCAGGTCAGGGACTTTTGTACTTCCTGTTTCGATTTAGTTGGCAATTTAGGTAGCAAACATGCAGACCCCGCACATTCTTATCGTTGAAGACGAGTTGGTAACACGCAACACGTTAAAGAGCATTTTCGAAGCAGAAGGCTACGATGTCTTTGAAGCGACCGATGGCGCAGAGATGCATCAGATCCTTTCTGAAAATGATATCAACCTGGTGATCATGGATATCAACCTGCCGGGCAAAAACGGCCTTCTTCTGGCGCGCGAACTGCGTGAACAGGCGAACGTCGCGTTAATGTTCCTGACAGGCCGTGATAACGAAGTTGATAAAATCCTTGGCCTGGAAATCGGTGCGGATGACTACATCACTAAACCGTTTAATCCACGCGAGTTAACCATTCGTGCACGCAACCTGCTGTCCCGCACCATGAACCTGGGCACGGTCAGCGAAGAGCGTCGTAGCGTAGACAGCTACAAGTTCAACGGCTGGGAACTTGATATCAATAGCCGTTCACTGATTAGCCCGAACGGTGAGCAGTATAAACTGCCGCGCAGTGAATTCCGCGCGATGCTGCACTTCTGTGAAAATCCGGGCAAAATTCAGTCCCGTGCAGAACTGCTGAAGAAAATGACCGGCCGTGAGCTGAAGCCGCACGACCGTACCGTAGACGTGACCATCCGTCGTATCCGTAAACATTTCGAATCTACGCCTGATACGCCGGAAATTATCGCCACTATTCACGGTGAAGGTTATCGTTTCTGCGGCGACCTGCAGGAGTAATCCGGCAACTGAAGTAAAAAAAACGGCGCTTTCGCGCCGTTTTTTATTTCCAGACTCGCATCGTATCCGCATCAGGTTCAACGGGGGGGACGGGACGCTTCGGCTGAGAGAGTGAATACCAGTCAAGGTGACGCGTCAGGTACATGACCGCAAACAGTGCCATCGCCAGTACGGCAGCTCCCAGCAGCAACGCGCTGTCCTCAGAACGCAGCAGGAACCACATCACGACATCCAGCCCCAGCAGCGCCAGAACAAACACCCCGCTTCGCCTCCAGCTTTTCAGTACCGCCTGCAGGTACACACCATTCATCATCGCGCCGACAAGGCTTGCAATAATCCAGGCCGGCGTAAACCCGACATGCTCAGACAGGGCAAGTAAGACGAGATAGAAGAGGACCAGCGACAACCCCACCAGCAGATACTGCATTGGGTGCAGACGCAATCCGGTAAGGGTTTCGAACACGAAGAAGGCCATAAACGTCAGGGCAATCAGTAGAATAGCGTACTTGATCGCGCGGTCTGTCAGCTGGTACTGATCCGCTGGCGTGGCAACCGTCACGCTAAAGGCCGGGATTGAACTCCACTCCGGTGACTCGCCCTCGGCGAACCAGCTTTGCATGTTGTTAGCAAACCAGCTGCTCTGCCAGTTTGCCTGGAAACCAGACTCGCTAATCTGATGCTTAACAGGCAGATAGTATCCCATAAATCCCGGGTGCGGCCAGTTACTGCTCAGCGTCATTTCGCTGTTACGCCCGACCGGCACCACCGCAAAACTGCCCGTCCCCGCCAGATTAAACGACATATCAAGGGCGAGCGTTTTCGGCTCAAGGGCTTTATCACTCAGCGGAATATGAATACCGGCAAGTGTGCCATACACGCCGGTTCCCGGTTCTACGCTGAGCGCCTCACCGTTGATTTTTGCGACCTTCACCGTACCAATGCCCCGGGCATCACCCACGCCAATCACCAGGAATGGTTGCCCCAGCGTCATGGTTTCGCCCTTCAGCTGCGCCATTTTCTCCGTCGAAAACTGCGCTTTTATTTTGAGATCGGTGTTCCAGATTTGCCCGTCATAAATACCGATGCTTCTGGACTCCACGCGCTGATTTCCCTCAACGAGCAGAGGTTCCGGCAGGATAAAGTGCAGGTAGCTTTTTTTGTATTCGACCTTTTTCTCATCCTCAAGTTTGTAAAAAACCTCGGTGACAGGAATGGCAATCAGCGGTCCTACCAGCTTTTGCGGCCCGCTGGTGCTTTGGCGAAGCGAGTGTTCAACATCGTTACGGTAGCTCTCACGCTCCGAAATCAGGTTACTGACCATAAAGAGCGGGATTAACAACAGCAGAATGCACCCCAGCAGGGTGCTTACTTTCCAGAACAGGGGGGATTTCATCATTACGTCTCCTTTGTGATGTGGAGAGCGTACCGGGGCTATGTGGGGCCAGTTTGAAGTTATGTGAAGTGACGGTGAAGTGTCAGCGTGGCTTTCACGCCGCCTTCTGGCTGGTTATGCAGAGCAATGTCCCCCTGATGCAGACGCGCCACCTCCTGCACGAATGCCAGACCCAGCCCGCTGCTTTTCAAGCCGTTCTCGCGAGGGAGCGAGTAAAAACGTTCAAAAATACGCGCCATGGCATAGTCCGGTATCCCGCTTCCGCTGTCGGTCACGGTAAGCCGGACCTCGGTTGGCGTCTCCTCGGCAGCCAGCTGAAGCGTCCCGCCCTGCGGGGTAAAATCGATGGCATTATCCAGCAAATTGCCCAGCGCCTGTTCAAGCAGCTCGGGGTCGCCCTGCACCTGCAGCGAAGTGGGCTGGCAGGTCAGGATGATATTTTTCGCCGTGATAACGGCGGAGCGTGAATCCGCAAGCCGTGAAAACAGCGTGCTGACACTCACGCTCACCGGCTCTATCTCTACCCGGTTTTCAAGACGCGCCTGAGAGAGCAGTTTTTCCACCAGCGACTGCATACGCGCGTTTTGCACCAGAATATTATCGATAAACCGCGCGGCCACCGCCGGCGGCGGCTGCTCATTAAGGATCTCTGCCGCGCCGCGGATTGCCGCCAGCGGGCTTTTGAGTTCGTGAGTAAGCGCATGCACATAATGCTCGATGTAATTCTTACCCTCGAGGCGAATGCGCATATTTTCCAGCGCCTGCGCCAGCTTTCGTAACTCACTGCTGCCGGGGTTAGGCAGCGGGAGAGGCGTGTCCGTGGTCACCGCATCGGCGTAGCGCGACAATCTGCCAATGGAACGATTGATCCATCCCGCCACCAGCAGACCAATCAGCAGGGCAATGCCGAGCAGCGCCCCACCCGCCCACAGGATCCGCCGCTCGCTACGGTGAATAACCGGCGCCATGGCGCTGTTAGGTTTTCCGACCGACAGCACGCCGATAATGTTGCCCCTGTCCATCACCGGTGCGGCAACATACATCACCGTACTTTCCGGATCGTCAGGATTGCTCTGGGTGCTGCGCGCGCCATATTCCCCGCGAAGCGTCAGCCAGACGTCATTCCAGCGGGAGTAGTCTTTTCCTACCGCCAGGCCCGCCGAATCAAACACCACCTTGCCCGTGGCGTCGGTCATGTAGACGTGGTACTCGTTGCGGACTTTATGAATGCCGCCAATGTTGGCGCGAAACGGCCGCTGATGGAGCCGTGAAAAGGCCTGCGCCAGCTGGCCCTGCTGCGGATTGCCTGCGAGCAGGTCGTCTCGCCCCACTTCCGCCAGCAGGGTCGCGGTGTCAATCAGCGTGCCTTCGGTGGCTCTGCGCACGCCGGGCTTAACCTCCTGCACGAAGATAGACAGTACAAACCACGCGGCGATAGCGACAATCAGGAAATAGCCCAGCAGCAGACGCATACCAATACGCATTAATAAAGCCCCAGACTGTAACCCATCCCGCGATGGGTACTGATGGGCGAAAGCCCGTCATTGACCGCGCGCAGCTTGGCGCGCAAGGTTTTGATATGCGTATCCACGGTACGATCGAAGCTATCGCCGTCTTCGCCCCACACTTTGTCCATAAGCTGCTGGCGAGAAAAGACCCTGCCCGGCGCCTGCAGCAATGTTTTGAGCAGCAGGAATTCGTAGCGCGTGAGCGGTAAAGGCTCCCCATACCAGCTGATTCTGGCGGCGGGTTCGTTCAGTTCAAACTGCCCGATACGAACGATCTCGGCAGGGGCGGTGGATTTTTGTAACCGCCGTAGAATAGTCCTCACCCGGGCACAGACTTCACGCGGGGAGAAGGGTTTAGCGACATAATCATCCGCGCCCATCTCCAGCCCGAGCAGCTTATCCACTTCGTCACTTCGCGCCGTCAGGAACAGGATCGGCAGTGATGGATGCTGCGCCAGAAGCTGACGGCAGAGTTCAAAGCCGCTGATGTCAGGCAACCCGACATCCAGAATCGCCAGCGCGGGGACCTGCCGCCGCGCCTCTTCCAGTACCGGTAACCCACGCCCGAAAGCCTTCACCGCAAACCCCTCCTGCTGAAGCATGTAGAGAAGCGTGTCGGCGATACTGATTTCGTCCTCAACCAGCCAGACCAGAGGTTGCTGCATGATTCATCCCTGAATTAGTGCCATGGCATGATCGGCACGGCGCTGATGGCGTTTTTCGGTGAGCCTTCAACCACTTTGTCGGAATAGGCCAGATAGGCGAGCGTGTTGCGTTTGGCGTCATAAAAACGCACCACCTGCAGCTTTTTAAACACCAGCGAGGTCCGTTTCTGGAACACAACGTCGCCCTGCGCTTTGCCGTTTTTGATTTTGTCACTCAGCTCCACAGGACCGACCTGCTGGCAGGAGATTGCCGCATCGGAGGTATCTTCCGCCAGCCCAAGCCCGCCTTTAATGCCCCCGGTTTTCGCCCGACTAACGTAGCAGGTGACGTTTTTCACGTCCGGATCGTCAAACGCCTCCACCACAATCTTGTGGTCCGGGCCGAACACTTTGAAAACGGTATCGACAGAACCAATCTGTTCCGCCTGCGCGGCGTGCCCCACCGTCAACATCAGGGCAGTGAAGATCAAAGTCTTGTATTTCATATTGTTACCATTTTTAAGAATTACGCTGAGCGATTATTCAACACTGTAGACAAAAATGTAGCAAGATCACAGGATTAGAATATATTCACCCAAAACGAGGAACAAAAGGCATTAATGAGCAAAAAAAACACTGAATGCTAAAACATCAAAAAATGCTATTATCCGCTAACCTGTTATCAGGCACCTGCTGTTTTAAGGATGAGGATAGTATATGGATCAGGCTGGAATTATTCGCGACCTGCTCACCTGGCTGGAAGGTCACCTCGACCAGCCTTTGTCACTGGATAATGTGGCGGCTAAAGCAGGCTATTCCAAGTGGCATCTGCAAAGGATGTTCAAGGATGTCACCGGTCATGCTATCGGGGCCTATATCCGCGCACGTCGTCTGTCAAAATCAGCGGTGGCATTACGCCTGACCGCGCGGCCGATTCTGGATATTGCACTGCAATATCGTTTCGACTCGCAGCAAACCTTTACCCGCGCCTTTAAAAAACAGTTCTCGTTAACGCCAGCGCTCTATCGCCGCTCGCCTGACTGGAGCTCGTTTGGCATGCGTCCGCCGCTGCGTCTGGGCGAGTTTGCAATGCCGAAATATGAATTTATCACCCTGCCAGAAACGCACCTGATTGGTACGACGCAAAGCTACTCCTGTTCGCTGGAGCAGATTTCCGAATTCCGTCATCAGATGCGCGTTCAGTTCTGGCGCGACTTCCTGAGCCATGCACCGGCGATCCCGCCCATCCTGTATGGTCTCAACGAAACGCACCCAAGCCAGGAAAAAGACGACGAGCAGGAGGTGTTCTACACCACCGCGTTAACGCCAGAGCTGGCGAATGGCTATATTCAGGGTTCAAAGCCCGTGGTGCTGGAAGGCGGCGAATACGTGATGTTCGCTTATGAAGGGCTGGGAACGGGTGTACAGGAATTTATCCTGACCGTTTACGGAACCTGCATGCCAATGCTGAACCTGAATCGCCGTAAAGGTCAGGATATTGAGCGCTACTATCCGGCAAGCGATGCTAAACCGGAAGAAGGCCCAATCAATCTGCGTATGGAATTCTTAATTCCGATACGTCGTTAACGCTGAAGTTCGTCAAGTGCAGGGGCATCAAGATGCGAAATGTCCCCTGCCATCTCTACGACCCAACCTGACGCCAGCCACGCGCTTTCCTGATAGTCGATACGGGAAATAGAGCAGTTGCGCAGACGCAAACGGCGCTCTGCATACGCAGGTAACCCCAGAATCGTGCTCACCAGGCAGCCCAGCGCAATACCGTGACTCACCAGCAGCGGACGGCTCCCGGCCGGAAGCTTCAGGCATTCCGCCAGCGCGGCATGCATACGCACGCTCAGCTCCTGCATGGATTCGCCTTCCGGAATACGGCCATCTTCGGTGCCGTTGACCAGCGTGCGACGCCAGCCCTCTTCCGTTTCCGTCAGCGTATCAATATGCCGTTTTTCCAGCACGCCCATATCCAGCTCGCGCAGACGCGGCTCGATCATGACATCACAACCACAGGCATCGGCAATGATGCGCGCCGTCTGCTGTGTGCGACCTAAGTCGCTGGTGATAACATGCGTAATGCCCAGCGTTCTGGCGCGTTCTGCCACCTGCCACGCCTGCTGCACACCCTTTTCAGTAAGAGGACTGTCTGACTGGCCTTGAATACGTCGCTCGGCGTTCCACTGCGTCTCACCGTGGCGAACAAGGTATACCTGTAACATGCTTTTTTTCCGTTATACTGCGATGAGTTTTTTTTGAATCGAGCTTAATTATGCACCATGTTGTCTCTGCTACCACCAATCCTGCCAAAATTCAGGCAATTCTAAGGGCATTCGAAGAGATTTTCGGCGAAGGATCCTGCCATATTGATGCCATCGGCGTCGAGAGCGGCGTGCCTGAACAGCCGTTTGGCAGCGAGGAAACGCGCGCTGGCGCACGAAATCGCGTGGCAAACGCCAGGGCTGCCGCACCGGATGCTGACTTCTGGGTGGCAATTGAAGCGGGTATCGACGAAGGCGCGACGTTCAGCTGGGTGGTCATCGAGAACCGTGAACAGCGTGGAGAAGCGCGTTCAGCAACCCTGCCGCTGCCAAAAATCATTCTGGAAAAAGTGTCCGCGGGTGAAGCGCTCGGGCCGGTGATGTCTCAGTACACCGGCATCGATGAAATTGGCCGCAAAGAAGGC
Source organism: Enterobacter cloacae complex sp. 394I7 (assembly GCF_057320345.1). Taxonomy (NCBI): domain Bacteria; kingdom Pseudomonadati; phylum Pseudomonadota; class Gammaproteobacteria; order Enterobacterales; family Enterobacteriaceae; genus Enterobacter; species Enterobacter cloacae complex sp. 394I7. Next base: position 211,762 of record NZ_JBXWCR010000003.1, read on the forward strand.
GCGATTGGCGTCTTTACCGCTGGCGCGCTGACGCGTTCAGGCGTTTACCACCAGGCGGTGATTCTGGCCCTGAGCCCGTTCCATAACGCGATTTATCGCTGAGCGCCCAGCAGCACAGACTCCAGCCACTGACGCAGCTCCACCGGCGCGGATTTCAGGCTGTTCGATCCGCGGGTGATCGTCGCGATACCCGCGCCCAGTTCATTTTTGAGCTCACGCTGGCTCATCTCACCGCGCAACAGCTCTTCGATGATCCGCACGCGTGTGCCCAGAGCTTCACGCTCATCCGGCGTCAGCATCAGCTGCAATAAAGGCAAATGCAGATCCTGGTCGTAAGACTGGCGGAGCAACTCCACAAAACGAAGCCACTCCTGATGACGTTGTTCGGCCATTGCCGAGGAATACGGGGAATGCTGGGTCATGTTATGCCGCCTGTTGTACTCATTAACGAGTACAGCATAACACAACCCGCCCCATCAGTAACGTCTCTGCCACTCAGCATCGCTCATCAGGGTATCTTTTTGTCCCATGAAATAGCGATAGTAGGCGTCATAAGCCAATACGTTCTTCACGTAGCCGCGGGTTTCCGAGAACGGAATACTTTCCACAAACGCGACGGCGTCAATGCGCCCGGCGCTGTTGCCAAGCCAGGTGCGCACGCGGCCCGGGCCTGCGTTATACGCCGCTGAGGAGAAGATGCGGTTATTGCCGAACTGCTGATAAACATACTGCAGGTAGCTGGTACCGATATTGATGTTGGTCTCCGGATCCAGCAGCTGTGACGGGCTGCTGTATCCCGGGATGTTAAACATCTTCACCGTGTGCGTCGCGGTTCCCGGCATCACCTGCATCAGGCCGCTGGCCCCGACCGGGGAACGGACTTTCGGGTTCCACGCACTCTCCTGACGGGCAATGGCCATGGCGTAGCTTTGCGGAATGTCTTTACCGCTGGTGTAGCGCTCAAACAGATCTTTATAGGCCAGCGGGAAACGCTCTTCGAGATGATCCCACAGCTTGCCGGCGATCGTTGCCTGCACGCTCAGATCCCACCAGTGGTTATCAAAGGCATAGCGGGCAAGCTGTGCCTTCTCATCGGTCGTACGGCTGGTCACCAGATTCGCCCATTCGCTACGGGCGGTATTGTCCATGTTCCAGTACATCAGCTCGCGAACGCGCGCCATTTCTGGTCCCTGAGTCAACGTCGGGTTGGCGTTAGCAGGGGCTTTATCAATGCGGAACGTGTACTCCTCACCCAGACGCTGTGCGGCCGCCATCGGGTAGAACCCACGCTGCTGCATCAGCGCATGGAGGATCTCTTTGGCTTCATCGTCACGCCCGCGCTCCATCAGCAGATCCGCCTGCCAGTAACGCCATTCGTCTTTCTCTTTGGCATCCATTGGCAGACGCGCAAGCCAGGTATTCAGCCCCCGGCGATCGCCCGTCCCCAGCGCCATACGCACGCGGCGCTCCACCAGCGACGTGGAGTTCGAACGCATAATCGCATCGTCTCGCCAGCGCGCCTGCTCGTCGGTTACATCGGTGCTCATCAGTCGCCACGCCACAATGTCGCGCAGCTCCTGAGTTTGATCTTCATTGAGCTGCTGCGCCTGCACCAGCTGCGGGATCATCAGCCGCGCATTTTCCACGTCGTCACGCGCCACGCTGGCAAAAGCCACCGCGGCCATCTGGCGGGTAAAGTCGGTCGCGCCGGTGCTGCGGGCAAAGGTCAGTACGCTGTTCGGATCGTTCGCCAGGGCGATGACGGCGGTTGAGATCGTCTGATAATCAGACGGCATTTGTCCCGCAAGCGTGGTAACCAGCCGCGTGTTTCCGGCTTTCATCGCCAGGCGAATACGTTCAAGGTACGCCAGCGGATCCTGCTTACCTGACGCACGCCATGCGCCAAAGAGGGAATCACAGGCATTTGGCTGGCTTTTTCCGGTCAACCACAGATCTTTCGCGCCCGCCCAGGCCTCTTCCTGCTGTCCGGTAACCCACTTCGCATAGTAATAGTTACACTGGGCTTCGGTGGTGTTCGGTTTTTCCGGGCTAAACGCCAGCAGCCCACGCCAGTCTTCACGACGTGCCAGCTCGTTCACAAAACGAGACTGCAGCGTCCGCGCGGGCGGCAGCGTCGGGTTCGCCTGAATAAAGTTATTCACGGTGACCGTGGGTTGATTCATGAGATCGTCAGTGATCTGCCGATACTCCAGATACGGATAGAGAGGATACGCTTTTAAGGTCGGCATCAGCGCCTGCACGGTATCCATCTGCTTATTGTCCCACGCCTGTTTAATCTGGGCGTAGCGATTACGTTGTTCATCCAGTGAATCGGCATGCACCGCCTGGCTTGCCGCCATCACGCATACGCTGGCAGCCAGCAGACGCCAGACCACCTGTTTGGCTTTTCCCACAAGCTCTTCCTCATTGTTTTTTCGTCAATTGCAGCGTCTTGCCACGTCAAAGTCTAATTAACTTATGCTAACCAGGCATCCTGCAACGCGCCACGTCGCGGACACTTTTTTACCTTTCTTGCGCGTTTTAACACTCCCGACGTTCCTGGCTGGGATTAGGACGGGAAAAAGGCTACACTTCGAGGCTGATATTCTTTCTCATCACGATAAAAGAGGCGAAGTCCAACGTGGCTCAATTCGTTTATACCATGCATCGTGTCGGCAAAGTTGTCCCGCCGAAACGTCATATTCTTAAAAATATCTCGCTGAGCTTCTTCCCGGGCGCAAAAATCGGTGTTCTGGGTCTCAACGGTGCCGGTAAGTCCACCCTGCTGCGCATCATGGCCGGCATCGATACAGACATCGAAGGTGAAGCCCGTCCGCAGCCTGGCATCAAAATTGGCTACCTGCCGCAGGAGCCTCAGCTCAACCCGGAACACACCGTTCGTGAATCCGTTGAAGAGGCGGTTTCTGACGTCGTTAACGCACTGAAAGGTCTGGATGAAGTGTATGCCAAATACGCTGAACCGGATGCGGACTTCGATAAACTGGCCGCTCAGCAAGGCAAGTTTGAAGAGATTATCCAGGCACATGACGGCCACAACCTGAACGTGCAGCTCGAGCGCGCCGCTGACGCCCTGCGTCTGCCAGACTGGGATGCGAAAATCGCGAACCTCTCCGGGGGTGAACGCCGCCGCGTGGCGCTGTGCCGTCTGCTGCTGGAAAAACCAGACATGCTGCTGCTCGACGAACCGACCAACCACCTGGATGCGGAATCCGTGGCGTGGCTGGAGCGTTTCCTGCACGACTTCGAAGGTACCGTTGTGGCGATCACCCACGACCGTTACTTCCTCGACAACGTTGCAGGCTGGATCCTGGAGCTTGACCGTGGTGAAGGCATTCCATGGGAAGGCAACTACTCCTCCTGGCTGGAGCAGAAAGACCAGCGTCTGGCGCAGGAAGCCTCTCAGGAAGCCGCGCGTCGTAAGTCTATCGAGAAAGAGCTGGAGTGGGTTCGTCAGGGCGCTAAAGGCCGTCAGTCTAAGGGCAAAGCCCGTCTGGCACGCTTTGAAGAGCTGAACAACACCGAATACCAGAAACGTAACGAGACCAACGAACTGTTTATTCCGCCTGGCGCACGTCTGGGGGATAAAGTGGTTGAAGTCACCAATCTGCGTAAGTCTTATGGCGATCGCCTGCTGATTGACGACCTGACCTTCTCCGTACCGAAAGGTGCCATCGTGGGGATCATCGGTCCGAACGGCGCGGGTAAATCCACCCTGTTCCGCATGATGTCCGGTCAGGAACAGCCAGACAGTGGTTCAATCACTCTGGGTGAAACCGTGAAACTGGCTTCCGTTGACCAGTTCCGTGACGCAATGGATAACAGCAAAACCGTGTGGGAAGAAGTCTCCGGCGGCCTGGATATCATGCGTATCGGTAACACCGAAATGCCAAGCCGCGCTTACGTTGGCCGCTTTAACTTCAAAGGCACCGACCAGGGTAAACGCGTGGGCGAGCTCTCCGGTGGTGAACGTGGTCGTCTGCACCTGGCCAAACTGCTGCAGGTTGGCGGTAACGTGCTGCTGCTCGATGAACCGACCAACGACCTGGACATTGAAACCCTGCGCGCACTGGAAAACGCCCTGCTGGAGTTCCCGGGCTGTGCAATGGTTATCTCGCACGACCGTTGGTTCCTTGACCGTATCGCAACCCACATCCTGGACTACCAGGACGAAGGGAAAGTGGAGTTCTTCGAAGGTAACTTCACCGAATACGAAGAGTACAAGAAACGTACGCTGGGCGCGGATGCGCTGGAGCCGAAACGTATTAAGTACAAACGTATCGCGAAATAAATGTAAAACGGCAACGTCAGTTGCCGTTTTTTTTGTTTGTTCCTACACCCTGTGAGTGACGCACCGTTCACCCCCCCACGTAAAACCGCTTCACCTCATCACACTGCATCGCAAAGTCGATATAACGCATCAGCGCCGGCGAGTTCAGCTTGCGGCTCGGGTAAGCCAGCCACAAATCGTTCCCCTCGACGTTCCACTCCGGCAGCACCTTCACCAGCGCGCCCTTTTCAACCTTATCCTCAAGCAAAAAAGCGGGAAGCAGCGTGATCCCGGCGCCGGCGATGGCACATTCGCGCGCATACACCAGATTATCCGTCAGATGGGCGTTATCCGGCAGATAACGGTAATCCTCACTTTCGCTTTGCAGCAGCCATTCAGACCACGCCTTGTGGGTAATACAGCGGTGTTCCACCAGCTGCCGGGGATGCGTCAGCGGCTCCCGGCGCGCCAGGTAAGTCGGTGAGGCCAGCATATAACGCGGGCAATGACCGATCATACGGCCAATCAGGGAGGAGTCCTGCGGCTTACCGGTACGCAGCGCCACGTCAAAACCTGACTCGACCAGGTCGAGCACGTCGTCAGAAATGGACACGTCAAGCGAAACGTCCGGATAGCGGAGCTGGAACTCCGCATTCAAATGCGCCAGCAGTGTCGCGCCGATCCCGGCCGGGCAGGTGATGCGCAGTCGACCGCTGGGGTTTTCACGCAGCCGCTGAATGGCGTACTCCGCCCGTTCACTTGCCGCCAGCATCTCACGGCAGTGAACCAGATAGTGCTCGCCGGCGAACGTCAGGTTCAGCCTGCGCGTAGTACGATTGAGCAAGCGGATCCCCACCTGCTGCTCAAGCTGACTGATTCGCTGGCTGACGCTGGATTTCGGCAGCTCAGCTTTCTGTGCCGCCGCGGTAAAGCTGCCCAGCTCTGCCACCAGCGCAAACAGCGCCATATCCTGAAGTTGTTTAAACATGATTGTTCATCCTGTGCGAACACTTCGTTCTTAATTGTCCATCTTATCACGCGGCTGAGCACTTAATAGACTAGTCTCAACAACACGCTTTCCCTAAAGGAGCTCACCATGTCAGTTAAAGCCATTGCCGTTAATCCAGACAGTCCTGCTGATTTCATTGAAATTACCCAACCGATGCCGCAGCCCGGCGAGCACGATCTGCTGGTTGAGGTAAAAGCCGTTTCCATCAACCCGGTCGATACCAAAGTTCACGCGGGCATCGTCAGAAGCGGCCTGACGGAACCACGCGTTCTCGGCTGGGACGCCAGCGGCATTGTGAAAGCCGTGGGTGCAGGCGTTAGCGGTTTTAAACCGGGGGATGAAGTGTGGTACGCGGGCGATATTACCCGCCCGGGCAGCAATACCACCCATCAGCTGATCGATGCGCGCATTGTCGGGCATAAGCCGGTAAGCCTCGGCTGGGCTGCCGCAGCCGCCTTGCCGTTAACCGCCCTCACCGCCTGGGAAGGATTGTTTGAACGGCTGAATATCCAGGATGCCGGCCCGGACAAAACACTGCTCATTATTGGCGGCGCGGGGGGCGTAGGATCGCTGGCGATCCCGTTTGCGAAACATCGCAGCAACGTGAAGATCGTCGCGACCGCCTCGCGGGAAGATTCTGCTCAGTGGTGTCGCGATCGCGGTGCCGATCACGTGGTGAATTACCGTGACCTGAAAGGTGAACTGGCTAAACAGGGCCTGACGTTTGTGGATTACATTTTCATTCTCAATGATACCGACGGCCACTGGGATGCCGTCAGTGAACTGATCGCACCGCAGGGGCATATCTGCTCCATCGTTGAGAACGCACATCCGCTGAACCAGGATAAGCTGAAATCCAAATCTGCCGCGCTGCACTGGGAGTTTATGTACACCCGCAGCATGTACCAGACCGCCGACATGGCGCGTCAGGGCGAGATCTTAAACGAGGTTGCGAAGCTGGTGGATAACGGCGTGGTGGAAAGCTCACTGAGCGAAACGCTGCACGGGCTGAGCGTCGAAAGCATCACCGAAGCGCACCGAAAAGTGCTGGACGGGCATATGCGTGGCAAAGTGGTGGTTGAGTATTGAGGGGGGGGGTCCCCCTCACACCGGCCCTCTCCCTCAGGAGAGGGTTAGGATGAGGGAATTACCCCTGCTCCCCCATCATCTCTTTCACCAGCTCTACGCAGCGCAGGAAACGGCTGTCGTAATCTGACTCCTCCACATGCACAAACTCCACGTTATTTTCGTGCAGCATGTCGATGAGCATGCTCTGGAACTCTTTTCTGTCGACGGAACTGCCGAGGCTGCGGATCCCGTCGGCAACCCACGGGGTGTTGTTTTCGAGCAAAATCACCAGGTCAAAGCGGTATTCGTCTATCAGCGCCTGCACAAACGGATGCTCGCGTCCCTCGTATTTTTTGCAAAACGCCTGGGTGGTGACGAAATCGGTATCAATGAAGGCCACTTTATTGGCGTATTTCACCGCGAAATCAATGTACTGCGCATGACCCAGCGCGATTTTATCGTAGTCGGAGTACTGCAACGCCATCTCGTCACCACCCAGATGAGAGAAGACGTAATCACGCCCGTACTCCCACGCACTGGTGGTGTTAAAGATGTTGGCCAGCTTGTTGACCAGCGTCGATTTCCCGCTCGACTCGCCGCCCAGAATCGCAACGGTGCGCACAAAGAACGGTTTTACCTCGGTTGGGATGTAATCCCAGTAGCGGAACGGGTTTTCGCGGATCAGCGCCCCGCTGATGTTCATAAAGGTACGCTTTGGATCGATCAGCACGGTTTCAATGCCCAGATGCTCGCGGAACTGCGGCGCATCGGACTCTTCAGAGGTGTAGATCCAGTTCGGGGTGATCCCCTTTTCGTCCATGAACGCTTTGACGCCATTGCTCCACACATCCCAGCCGTGCGGATACGGCTCCATGCCCTCTTCATTAAAAGCATGAATACGAATGTTTTTCTGGTACTTAAAGGTCTGCAGCAGCCAGCGCAGGCGGTCCGGCACGGTCGGCTGCTGCGACATGGCGCTGTCCTCAAACAGCTGACGGTCGCGGGTTTCATCGTAACCCATGATGATATGCAGCTCGTCCACCTGGCTACAGGCACGCTGGATCAGATAGATGTGCCCGGTATGTAGCGGGTAAAACTTGCCAAATACCACGCCGACGTTCTTTTGCATACGCGGGAATTCAAGCCCCAGAAAGCGGTGCAACGCTTCCAGCTTTTGTGCGCTGGGGCTTTTGATTTTGGCGTTCAGCAGTTGGCTCAGGTAGCCTTTGGTCATGCCGCTGGCATCCGCCACCTGCTGCAGCGTGCAGCCTTTCTGGCGGATTGCGGTCTTGATGTAGTCAAATGATGACATAAATTACGGTGCCTCCTGCAAAATCGAATACGTAATTATAAGTCGTCAAAGACATTTAACGCATCTGCGAGTTTCTTCACGCCAAAGACCTGCATCCCTTCGGGGATTTTTTTCGGCACGTTGGCGGCGGGCACAATGGCGCGGCGAAAGCCGTGCTTCGCCGCCTCGGAGATGCGCTCCTGGCCGCTTGGCACCGGGCGTATCTCCCCGGCCAGACCCACTTCACCAAACACCACCAGGTCCTGCGGCAGCGGTCTGTCACGCAGGCTGGAGACCATTGCCAGCAGCAGCGCCAGATCCGCACTGGTCTCAGTGACTTTGACCCCGCCGACCACGTTGACGAACACGTCCTGATCCGCCATCTGCAGGCCGCCGTGGCGGTGCAGTACGGCCAACAGGATCGCCAGGCGGTTTTGTTCCAGGCCAACGGCCACACGCCGTGGGTTACCCATCATTGAGTGATCCACCAGCGCCTGAATTTCCACGAGCAGCGGACGCGTCCCTTCCCAGAGCACCATCACCGAGCTACCGGAGGTCACTTCATCGCCCCGGCTGAGGAAGATGGCAGACGGGTTGCTGACTTCACGCAGCCCCTGCTCGGTCATGGCAAACACACCCAACTCGTTCACCGCACCAAAACGGTTTTTGTGGCTGCGCAACGTACGGAAACGGGAATCGGCATCGCCGTCGAGCATAACGGAGCAGTCGATACAGTGCTCCAGCACTTTCGGCCCCGCCAGGGAACCATCTTTCGTGACGTGGCCGACCATCACAATCGCCACACCGCGCGTTTTGGCAAAGCGCGTGAGATAGGCGGCGGTTTCACGCACCTGCGCCACGCTCCCCGGTGAAGACTGGATATCCGCCATGTGCATCACCTGAATGGAGTCGATAACCATCAGCTTCGGCTGCTCTTCTTCGGCAATCATGCAGATTTGCTCGATGCTGGTTTCCGAAAGCATGTTGAGGTTACCGGTTGGCAGGCCAAGACGGTGCGCACGCATCGCCACCTGCTGCAGGGACTCTTCACCGGTGACGTACAGGGTTTTCATCTGTTCGGCGAGCTTGCAGAGCGTTTGCAACAGCAGTGTTGATTTACCCGCTCCCGGGTTACCGCCAATCAGGATCGCACTGCCCGGCACCACTCCCCCGCCGAGCACACGGTCAAACTCTTTGAAGCCGGTCGAGAAACGCGGCAGCTCTTCGAGGCTAATATCCGAGAGCTTTTGCACTTTCGCGACACCGGCGTTGCCGGCATAACCGCTCAGGCGTTCATTGCGGGCCACGCTCGGCGAAGCCGCCACACCACGCACTTCGGTGATGGTGTTCCAGGCATGACAGGCGCTACATTGCCCCTGCCAGCGCGGATAATCCGCACCACATTCATTACAGACAAATGCGCGTTTTGGAGCTTTCGCCACGGTTTACCTCGTTATTTCTGATTCACGCTGCCGGAGAGAATGCAGAACACCCCCATCAGGTCAGCATGACGGATGGTGACTTCCGTCTTTTCATTCACTTTAGGCTTGGCATGGTAGGCAATGCCAAGGCCTGCCGCTTTGATCATCGGCAGGTCGTTCGCGCCATCACCGATGGCAACGGTCTGGACGACAGGAATTTCATATTTTTCCGCCAGACGGGTCAGGGTATTGGCTTTGTACTGGGCATCCACGATATCGCCGATCACCTGGCCGGTCAGCTTGCCGTCCATGATTTCCAGCTCATTCGCCACCACGGTGGTCAGGCGCAACGTGTCGCGAAGGTAGTCGGCGAAGAAGGTGAACCCGCCCGAGGCGATAGCCACTTTCCAGCCCAGCGTTTCTAACTTCAGCACCAGCTGCGTCAGCCCCGGCATTAACGGCAGCTCATCACGCACCTGGCGCAGAATGTTCGCGTCCGCCCCTTTCAGGGTTGCCACACGCTGTCTCAGACTGGCAGTGAAATCCAACTCGCCGCGCATCGCGCGTTCGGTCACATCGGCCACCAGCTCGCCGCTGCCGGCAAGCCTGGCGATCTCGTCGATGCACTCGATCTGGATGGCGGTGGAATCCATGTCCATCACCAGCAGACCCGGCGTTTTCAGGTGTGGAATTTTGCCGAGAGGCGCCACGTCCAGGCCGGCATCATGCGCCAGGCGGGTCGCGCGCTGCGTCAGGGAACCTGCCAGGCGGATGACCTGATAATCCTCTACGCACCAGGCCGCCACGATGACCATCGCTGCACCCAGTTTGGTTTGATATTGGGTCAGGCGTTGCTTGTCCAGGCCGCGTCCGTACAGCAGCCAGCCGCTACGGCCAGCGTGGTAATCCAGAGGCATCACCTCATCACCACTTAAAGAGAGCGGCAATCCTGGCCATAAAGAGACATCCGTAGGCAGGTCGCACCAGGTAATGTTCGGCATTGAAGCTCCTGTGAATTCGTTCGCGCCGGAAGGTTCCAGAGGGAAAATAACGCATGAGGCTACCTTGTAACCATCACTTCTGGCAACATTAAGCCGTAAATTTTCAGCAGGTGGAATATGGCTCGCGCAAAACTGAAATTCCGACTTCATCGTGCCGTGATTGTCCTGATATGTCTCGCACTCTTGGTCGCGCTGATGCAAGGAGCATCGTGGTTCAGCCAGAATCACCAGCGGCAACGTAACCCGCAGTTTGAGGAACTGGCGCGTACTCTGGCGCGTCAGGTCACGCTCAACATCGCCCCGGCGATGCGCACCGAAACGCCGGACGAGAAGCGCATAGGTCAGATATTACGCCAGTTAACCGAAAACAGCCGCATTCTTGATGCTGGTGTCTACGACGAACAGGGCGACTTGATCGCCCGTGCCGGTGAGCACGTTGACGTCCGTGACAGGCTGGCGCTGGACGGCAAAAAAGCCGGCGGCTATTTCAATCAGCAGATCGTCGAACCCGTGCAGGGGAAAAATGGTCCGCTCGGGTATTTGCGGCTGACGCTCGACACCCACACCCTGCCCACCGAAGCAAAACAGGTGGACAACACCACCAATATTTTGCGCCTGATGCTGCTGCTCTCGTTGGCCATCGGTGTGGTGCTGGCACGCACGCTGCTGCAGGGTAAACGCACCCGCTGGCAGCAATCGCCTTTCCTCCTGACCGCCAGTAAATCGGTGCCCGAAGAGGACGAGGGCGATAAGAAAGAATAGTGATAAAGTAGGCTTACGATTCGGAAAAGGAACTTTGCCATGACGACGTTACGCCTGCTTATCTCTGACTCTCACGATCCCTGGTTCAATCTCGCGGTAGAAGAGTGCATCTTCCGTCAGATGCCAGCCACTCAACGGGTGTTATTTTTATGGCGCAACGCCGATACGGTGGTGATTGGCCGTGCGCAGAATCCCTGGAAAGAGTGTAATACCCGGCGTATGGAAGAGGATAACGTCCGCCTGGCGCGACGCAGCAGCGGCGGCGGCGCGGTATTTCACGACCTCGGCAATACCTGCTTTACCTTTATGGCGGGCAAACCTGAATACGATAAAACCATTTCCACCGCGATTGTGCTTAACGCCCTGACATCGCTGGGCGTGACTGCCGAAGCGTCAGGCCGCAACGATCTGGTCGTCAAAACCCCCGACGGGGATCGCAAAGTCTCCGGCTCCGCCTACCGTGAAACCCTGGACCGGGGGTTCCATCACGGTACATTGTTGCTGAACGCCGACCTCAGCCGTCTTGCGAATTACCTTAATCCCGATAAGAAAAAGCTGCAGGCCAAAGGTATCACCTCCGTGCGAGGCCGCGTCGCCAACCTGACCGAATTACTGCCGGGCATCACCCATGAACAGATCTGCGATGCCATCCGCGAAGCGTTTTTCGCTCACTACGGCGAGCGGGTCGAAGCCGAAGTGATCTCCCCGGATAACACCCCTGACCTGCCAAACTTTGCGGAAACCTTTGCCCGTCAGAGCAGCTGGGAGTGGAACTTTGGTCAGGCGCCGGCCTTCTCGCACCTGCTGGACGAGCGCTTCACCTGGGGCGGCGTGGAGCTTCATTTTGACGTGGAAAAAGGCCACATTACCCGGGCACAGGTCTTTACGGACAGCCTGAACCCTGCGCCGCTGGAGGCGCTGGCCAGCCGCTTACAGGGCTGCCTGTATCGTGCCGACACGGTGCAGCTGACATGTGAGGCGTTACGTGGCGAGTTCCCCGATCAGGCAATCGAGCTGGGCGAGCTTTCTGCCTGGCTTTCGCAGGCCGTACGCTAAACTATGTTGCCCGGCGTGCTTCGCCGGGTGAGTGATGTAACCTGTTTACGCGATAACCTCTTATTCTTATTTTTTAAGCAGGCTTCAGGGATCCAGCCTGCCCCATCTTATTAAAAAATTATATTATCGTCGGGAAGGGCATTGAATGCTTCCCGGCCTTACGAAAACCGCTAATAACTTTCAATAATAAATTGAACAATAAAAGCGGAAATATGCCCGTAAAATGCGTGAAAATATTCACACTATCTATGCTTTTATATTTTCATTACTGCCCGTTTAGAAATTCTAAATACACCATTTAGAGCAGCCACAATATACTACCGCCCGTGGTTATACCCATATATAAAACCTATTGATTACATTACTAGTCGACAGCTCTATAATTTCTCTTCGTTAAGGAACAACAATGAAAAAAATTCTTCTTGTCGCGGCCATCGCTGCGGCAACGTCCATGACCGCAGCCCATGCGGCTAACACCGCCGTCATGAAAGTGAAAGGCAAACTGACCAACGCGTCATGTACTCCTACAATGAGCAACGGCGGTGCAGTAGATTATGGCAAAATATCAATGGGCTCACTGAGCGCGACTGAGGATAACCAGCTCGGCCAGCGTGATATCACCATGACAATTACCTGTAATTCTGCGACCAAAGTCGGCTGGACAATGTACGACAACCGCAAAGACAGTCTGGCTGATGGCCATTATATTGAAGTCGATGATTCTGCCGTTGATGGCAGCTCGACATTCAGCCCTCAGTACACAAGCGGTTTAGGTTTTACCAAAGAGGGCCAGAAGATTGGCGGATGGGCAGTGTATACCAACCTGCCATATGTCACGGTAGACGGCGCACCTGCTGATGCGATTACCGCGGGAGGCACTAATCTGACTAAATGGAATAAAAATACGACGGGTCGTCTTGTTCTGGATGACTACGAAACCATGTCCGTCGCCAAACCGGGTGAACTCGTGCCGATGGCCTTTACCGAAGCCGTATTCCCAATGAAAGTCTCCATGGCAATCAGGAATACCAACAGACTGAGCATTACCGAAGATACCGAACTGGATGGTCAGGCGACCATTACGCTGAAATACCTCTAATTAAATTATCGCTCAGGCGATAACGTATCTCTGACGGCGAATTTAATTCGCCGTTTTTTATTCCTTTATTCATACTGCATCCATCATATTATTCGCAAGACGTAAATACATACATGATTGTATTTACAGCCCTTAATTAAACTCACAACCGAGTGTAGAATTTCTCATTTCACAAATAACTCTGACCATTAATAGAATTCCCGCGCTTGTGAATCAATACGTTAATTACACGCACATAAGAAAATGTCCACTTTTTGGTTAAGGAATAACAGTGAAAAAACTTCTTCTCGCCACTCTGATTGCCGTGGCTTCGCACGCTGCGCTCGCCGACTCTACCGTTGTGATGAAGGTGAAAGGCAAAATGAATAATGCGTCCTGTACGCCTGAATTAAGCAATGGCGGTTCTATCGATTTTGGCACCATCGCCCTGGATCAACTTTCTCCTACCCAGACGAATCAGATGGGTCAAAAGGACATGTCGTTAACCATTAACTGCCCTTCAGCGACCAAAGTGGCCTGGAGCATCGCGGACAATAAAGAAGATACCAATGCGGCAAATGACCTGACGTCCAGCCAGTTCTACATCCGCGATGCGGCGGATAACGGAGGTGATGCCTGGGGCGCTGGCACCACCTATGGCGTTGGCACCACGGCTGTGGGCGAAAAGATTGGGGCGTATGCCATCGCAACGCGCGTGAATGAAGTTACCGCCAATGGTCTTCCGGCTCAGGCCATTTATGCCCCGGCGTACGTCAACAGCAATGGCGAATACATGTGGCGTAACCTGAGTACCGGTATTATTGCCAACGGTAACGCAGAAATTATGACGGCGACCACCCCAGGCAAATCTTCTCCGCTGGCGATTACCAACGTCGTCTTCCCGTTTAAAGTCTCGATGGCCATTGTGAATACCGATCGCCTGACCACGACCGATGAAGCTCAACTGAGCGGCGAAACCACCATTACGCTGGTTTATCTCTGATACGTTAAGGTCATGTTTTCTTTTCTCCGGCGGGATATCCCGCCGTTTTAAAGCAGAATATAAATCCATTCATATCTGATTGTAATGACTTAATAAAATCTCAATGTGCTCGTTAGAAAATCTAATTATTGCATTCTGTGAATCATTAATAGAATCAGCGGCGCTTGTTATTTAACACGTGTATTCATGCAAGCACTTTGCGGACTAAAAATATCTTTTTTAGTCACTCTCTTTCAGGTTAAGGAATAACAATGAAAAAGCTTCTTCTTGCCACCGTGCTATCCATGGCGGCAACAGCCGTTTGCGCAGAACCGACCGCCATGCTCAAAGTACAGGGCTCACTGACCAGCGCAGGCTGCGTGCCGGAAATCAGCAACGGGGGTCTGGCCAACTTCGGTGAAATCGGTCTGGACTCCCTCTCCTCCAGCGTGCCATATCAGGCAGGCCATAAAGATGTCACCCTGACCATCAAGTGCCAGTCCGCCACACGCGTGGGCTGGACGCTTCACGACGATCGCGCGGATTCCAACGCCGGTGCCAGCCTGCCAGCCAACCAATTCCACGTGGATAACGCTACCGCAAACGGTGGCCAGGCTTCTGGCTCCAGCCAACTGAACGGCGTAGGTAAAACCAGCGCCGGCGAGAACATCGGTGCGTATGCCATTTCTACCTACCTGACCTCCGTTACCGCAGACGGCGCGGCGGTACAGCCTATCGCGGCTACCCTGTATACCGGCGGCACGATCAGCAGCAGAAGCTGGATGAACATGTGGACCAGCGGCATCCTCTCCAACGATGGCACCGACGTCATGACCGTTTCCAAAAGCGGCCAGCGTGCACCTTTAGCCTTCATGAGCGCGGCATTCCCGCTGAAGATTGCGCTGGCCGTAGCCCCAAGCGACAAGCTGACCCTGACCGACAAAACCGAGCTTGAAGGCCAGTCAACGATCACCCTGGTTTACCTCTAATCCAGCCCCCTGACGCAAAACTCTCCAGTTACATGGGGAGTTTTTTTCCTGACCAGCGAATGAAACCCACTATGTCTACGATCCACACATCAACACGTTTGATCTGCTCACTGTGCCTCGCCCTTCCGGCTTCGCTTTTTGCCGCCGGAATGGTGCCTGAAACCACCCTGCTGCTGATTGACGAAGCGAACCACGGCGGCGTCATGAGCGTGAAAAACACCGACAGCATTCCCACCCTGCTTTACACCTCCACCCGGGATATCGGGGGCGACCAGGGGGTAAAACTCAACGTCACCCAACCGGTAGTGCGCCTTGAGCCAGGCCAGGAGCAACAGGTTCGCTTTATTCTTGAAACCGACAAACCGCTTAGCGTTGAACAGTACAAACGCGTGGTGTTCGAAGGTATTCCGCCCAAAAGCACGGATAAAAACGTGAAGGTCGGGATCAACCTGCGTCAGGATTTACCGGTCCTGATCCATCCCAAAGATCTGCCGGTGGTCACCGACGCCTGGAAATTACTGACCTGGTCAGTCACCGGGAAAGAGGTCAAGGTGCAGAATCCGTCCGCCTACGTGGTCCGTTTCTCCACCTCTGTCACCTTACTGCCTTCGCATACGGAAGGTCTGGTCAACAAGACGTTTATCCTGCCGGGAGAGACCATGACGGTGCAGACCGACACCCCGGTTAACGGCACCGATAACGCCATTGAGTTCAATCCGGCCAGCCGCTACGGGATTGAAGTTGAGAGCTTTACCGCTTCCCTGACGCGCCAGTAAGACAGGGATGTTTTGGTGATTGAGTTCTCTTTGCGTAATCAGACGCTTCGCGCCGCCATACTGGGGGCTTTGACATTGCCCGCCCAGTCGGTATCGGCGGCCGGTATGGATTTTAATACCGATATTCTGGCGACCCGCGGTATCAGCACCAACCTCGCCCACTACTTCTCCCAGGCCCAGCGATACCTGCCGGGGCCGCATGCCGTGCAGGTAAAAATTAACGGCGTCGATAAAGGCACGCTTGCGATCCGCGTGGGAGAGGAAGGGCAACTGTGTCTGGATGATGACTTTACCCGTGCGGCAGGTCTTCTTCCGCTGAATATCGATGCAAAAGAGCCCTGCCATAATCTTCTGCAAGATTACCCGACGGCCACCGTCACGCTGCTGCCCAACGCGGAGTCGCTTGAGATTTATGTTCCCGCAGAGGCGATGGACAATGGTTTTTATGCCGCGAAATACTACGCGCACGGCGGTGCGGCGGGTCTTATCAATTACAGTGCGTTCAGCAACTACAACGAGTACGGCAGCGGCGGAAACAGTACCTTTTCCCAGGGCAATATTGGCGCCGGTCTCAACGTGGCGAACTGGACGCTGCGCAGCAACTTTATCCTGACCGACGATAACGGAACCCGCAGCACAGAGAATCTCTATACCTACGCGGAACACGTCTTCGAAGAACGGAAACTTCGCATTCAGGCGGGGCAGATTAACGTCAACTCGGCGCTGTTCAGTGGCGCACAAATTAATGGCGTTCAGTTCCTGCCGGAAACGGGCCTGCAACCGAATATTCCGGCGACGACTATTTCCGGCATCGCCCGCACCAACCAGGCGCGCGTTGACGTTCGTCAGTCCGGGCAGGTTATCTACTCTTCGCTGGTGAATGCCGGTCCGTTTACTCTGACCGATGTCCCGGTGGTGCGTGGCAACGTGGATCTGGACATCAGCGTGGTCGAAACCGACGGTTCCACCACGACGTTTACGGTTCCCTCCTCCTCACTGAACGTGAGCGGGATGACGCGCACCGAAGGGCTCAGCGTCTCGTTGGGTAAAGTTCGCGATACCGGGGATGAACAGGGGTCGCCCTGGGTATTTAATTTTTCTGACGGAACCCGGTTTACGCCCCAGCTCACCGGCGTCACGGCGGGCGTGCTGGCAGAGCAGTATCAGGCCCTCGGGGCGATGCTGGAATGGTCGCCAGCCGAGTACTGGCTCCTTTCTCCCAGCATTCAGATGAGCCGCGCGCAGTTCTACGGTCAACAAAATGGCCGCAAGATAGAATTGCAAAGTCACCTTTCCCTGCCCGAGCAACTCACGCTTGGGGTCAGCGCATCAACCTACAGCACCGGCTACCGGGAGTTAAACGAGGCGATGGACGCTGAATCCCAGCGCAATCAAAGCGCCTGGAATACCAGCCTCAACTGGAACAACGCATGGGTTGGCTCGCTTTCATTCCAGTACAGCGAGAATGCCGGGGATGAAGAGAGCAGTAGCTCCCGCTACCTGATGGTCTCCTGGGGCAAGAGTCTGGGGCACACGTCGCTCTCAGTGAACTGGCAGCACGCCCTCAGCAGCAGTGAGACGGAGAAGGGCGGCACAAGTGATGGCGACCTGCTCTATCTTAATCTGGTCATTCCGTTTGGTACTGAGCGCATCAGTACCTATATGCGCAGCCAGGGTGAAAAACAAAACCTCGGTATTCAGGACAGCGGATCGTGGGGTCAAAACACCAATTACAACCTCTCGGTCGATCGCGACAATCAGGACAAGACCCAGTCGTTTAACGGTAATGTCAGCACCAACCTGCACTACACACAGCTGGGCATGGCCGCAGGGCTGAACGACGGGAACCAGCATAATTACAGCACCTCCCTCAGCGGCGGCATCGCCCTGCATGGTCATGGCATTACGTTTGCACCCTACCCGATTAAAGACACCTTTGGCATTGCGCGATTAAGCGAGCCGGAAAGCGGTATTCAAATCGCCACGCCCGATGGAACCGTCTGGACCGATGCGTGGGGACAAGCCGTGGTGCCGGGTCTGCGCGAGTGGCAAACCTCTCAGATTGTCATTGATGCCAGCTCCCTGCCACAGGGAATGGATTTATCGAACGGGATACAGACCGTTTCCGCAGCTTACGGCTCATTCGCGCAGGTGGATTTCCACGTGCTGAACACGCGTCGTCTAATGCTGAGCGTGAAACGCCCTGACGGGTCATGGCTCGCCAGAGGGCTTAGCGTGGTGGATAAAGACAGCCGTTATATCGTGAGCGTAATGGATAACGGCAGCGTGTTTATTCCCGACGCCACGGATGCGCCCGCCCTGTATGTGGTGGACGACAACATGGCAAAAATTTGCCACATCACGTATTCGCTCAGCGAAGACAAAAATACCGAGTCCTATTACGAAAAAGCAGAAGGAATGTGCCAGTGAAAACCTGTTATTCCCTTTTATTCGCGGCGTTTGCCAGCATGATTTTGCTCTTCTCCGCACGCGCGTCCAGTGAAGAGTGTCAGGTTACGTTTTCGCAGCCTGTTGTCTCGTTTGGAAAACTCAAACCGTCGGATATCGCCGCCTCGCAGAAGAACTGGAACCGGATGCCGGCCAAAGAAATTACGGCCAACGTTTTCTGCCCGGAGCCGAGAGTGATGGCCTTGTTTCTGCAGTCCACTGCCGGCGTCAACGGGGGAGTTCTCTTTGGTCAGGACGGGCGACTGGCCATTATTGCCGACAATATGGTGGTTGACGGGCATGCCTGCACGCTGGCGAAAACGACGGACCGTATCGGTTTTACGCCCTCCTCCAGCCCGACGCAACGCGCGTTTATCAAAAATAATGAAGGTCTCGTTGCCCGGCAAAATGCCGTGCCGGTGCGGGGTAAACACATGAGCTTCACCCTTAAGATTGTTCCCGTCATTAATAACAGCCAGCTTCGTCATGTTGCTGACAATACCCTTCTTGAGAGCAATATGGCCTGGGAATTATTAACACAGGAATAACCCCATTCACGCGTCAGGTACCTGCCTGCGTGAAGCGTAGAAAAGCACTACCGTTACAAATACTGACGGGTTAATACCCCGCAATGTCATGCTTTTTATTTATGTTAAGGATTAACAATGAAAAAATGTTTACTCGTTGTCGCGCTGGCCCTGGCGGCCACATCCGCACACGCGGGCGATACCGCCGTGCTGAAAGTCAAAGCCTCGCTTGCCGGTGCCTCGTGTGTACCGGAGCTGAGCAATAATGGCGTGATCGATTTTGGCAGGATTCATATTGGCGATTTGTCGCAAACCCAGGCTACGCAGCTGGGCGAAAAAGGGGTGATGCTGACGATCAACTGCCCAACGCCAACAAAGGTGGGCTGGAGCATTGCGGATAACCGTACCGATTCCAACGCCAGCACGGGCAGCAGTAACCTGAAGGTGAAAAACGCCAATGCTAACGGCGGTGAGCTTCGCGGTGCGATGAACACCTTTGGGCTGGGCAAAACGCACGATGGTAAAAACATCGGCGCGTACTCCATCTACACCACGCCAGGCGATGTGACGGCGAACGGCAATAACGCTGAGCCTATCCGTACGGCCGTGACCGCGGGAGCGGGCGTGAGCCGCTGGCAGAAAGCCAACGGTGGTACCATCGCCAATAAAGATTTGGGTCTGATGAGCGTTGCACCGGCGGGCAAAAAC
The DNA here is from genome assembly GCF_057320345.1 of Enterobacter cloacae complex sp. 394I7. Lineage (NCBI taxonomy): Bacteria > Pseudomonadati > Pseudomonadota > Gammaproteobacteria > Enterobacterales > Enterobacteriaceae > Enterobacter > Enterobacter cloacae complex sp. 394I7. The sequence continues at coordinate 231,166 of NZ_JBXWCR010000003.1, forward strand.
GACCCGATGGCGGTCACCAGCGTCTCTTTCCCGCTGAACGTGTCGCTGGCGGTCGAGAATCTGAAGAATCTGTCTTTAACGGAAGATACGGAGTTTGACGGTCAGGCGACCATCAGCGTGGTGTATTTGTAACCGGGAAGAGCATGCCGGGCAGCGAACGCCGCCCGGCAGTACAACATTACTCTTTGTCGCCCAGCAGAACGGATTCCAGCGCGATTTTGATCATGTCGTTGAAGGTGGTCTGACGCTCAGCAGCGGTCGTCTGCTCGTGCGTACGGATATGGTCAGACACGGTGCAGATGGTCAGTGCTTTCGCGCCAAACTCAGCCGCAACACCGTAGATCCCAGCCGCTTCCATTTCCACACCCAGGATGCCGTACTTTTCCATCACGTCGAACATCTCGCCGCCGTCTGGTGCATAGAACAGGTCAGCAGAGAACAGGTTACCCACGCGTGCGTCTACGCCCAGCGCTTTTGCGGCGTCAACCGCGTTACGCACCATGCCGAAGTCAGCGATGGCGGCAAAGTCATGGTCTTTGAAACGCATACGGTTAACTTTAGAGTCCGTGCACGCGCCCATGCCGATAACCACATCACGCAGCTTAACGTCCATACGTACTGCACCGCAGGAGCCTACGCGAATGATTTTCTTCACGCCGAAATCGGTGATCAGCTCTTTGGTGTAGATGGAGCAGGATGGGATACCCATACCGTGACCCATCACGGAGATTTTGCGGCCTTTGTACGTACCGGTGAAGCCCAGCATGCCGCGAACGTTGTTCACTTCACGCACGTCTTCGAGGAAAGTTTCTGCAATGTGCTTCGCGCGCAGCGGGTCGCCCGGCATCAATACGACGTCAGCGAAATCACCCATTTCGGCATTAATGTGAGGAGTTGCCATCTTCAGTTCCTTTTATCGTGTTTTTGCCGGGTGGCGGCGGCGCCTGCCCGGCCTGCATGGTGTTCTCCCTCTCCCGGAGGGAGAGGGGATACGCCCGGATGTGTTTAGAACATGGCCTTGCCATATTCCATGTCGGACGTACCAAAGTATTTCGCAATAGTCTGACCGATATCGGCGAAGGTTTCACGGTGGCCCAGTGAGCCAGGTTTCACTTTCGGGCCGTACACCAGCACAGGAATGTGCTCGCGTGTGTGGTCGGTACCGGTCCAGGTTGGGTCGCAGCCGTGGTCGGCGGTCAGGATCAGAATGTCATCTTCACCCACCAGCTCCATCAGCTCCGGCAGACGGCGGTCAAACAGTTCCAGTCCCGCGGCATAACCGGCCACGTCACGACGGTGGCCCCAGGAGGAGTCGAAGTCCACGAAGTTGGTGAAGACGATAGTCTTGTCACCCGCTTCTTTCATCTCTTTGATGGTGGCGTCAAACAGCGCATCCAGACCGGTGGCTTTCACTTTTTTGGTGATACCGCAGTTGGCATAGATGTCTGCAATTTTCCCCACGGACACCACGTGGCCGTCTTTCTCGTCAACCAGCTTCTGCAGTACGGTCGGTGCCGGTGGCTCAACGGCCAGGTCATGACGGTTACCGGTACGCTGGAAGTTACCCGCTTTATCACCGATAAACGGACGTGCAATCACGCGACCGATGTTATAGCCGCCTTCGGTCAGCTCTTCACGTGCGATTTCGCACAGCTCGTAAAGCTTATCCAGACCAAAGGTCTCTTCGTGGCAGGCAATCTGGAACACGGAGTCGGCAGAGGTGTAGAAAATCGGCTTGCCGGTTTTCATGTGCTCTTCACCGAGTTCGTCCAGAATCACGGTACCGGAAGAGTGGCAGTTACCGAGGTAGCCCGGCAGATTGGCACGCTTAACCAGCTTGTCCAGCAGCTCCTGCGGGAAGCTGTTCTCGTGATCGGAGAAGTAGCCCCAGTCGAAGAGAACCGGCACGCCAGCGATTTCCCAGTGGCCAGACGGGGTATCTTTACCGGAAGAGAGCTCGTGCGCCCAGGCGTACGCGCCTACCACTTCCGCATTGCCGTCCATACCGGCTGCAATTTTACCGGTAGAACCTTCATGGGCTTTCACCAGACCCAGACGGGTCAGGTTTGGCAGAGTCAGAGGGCCTTTACGACCGTTGTCCGCTTCGCCTTTCGCACAGGCTTCAGCGATGTGACCCATGGTATCGGAACCCACGTCACCAAAACGTTCTGCATCTTCGGTTGCGCCGATGCCGAATGAGTCCAGCACCATAATAAATGCACGTTTCATAATTGTTCTCCGTACGTAGTGCTTCAAAAATTATCGATCAGATCAGTATACCGCTATTCGGTGATACGGCGATAGACAGTCGGTGTGCTTTGCGGTGCTTTATCATCAAGCGTAATGGCCGCTTTCACCGCCTTCGCCGCTTCCTGCCAGCTGGCTTCATCTTTCGCGTGGATCACGGCCAGCGGACGTTGACCATCAACGCTGTCACCCAGACGCGCCATATCGGTAAAGCCGACGCTGTAATCAATGGTGTCCGAGGCCTGACGACGACCGCCGCCCATCGACACGACCGCCATGCCGAGTGCGCGCGTATCCATCGCCGAGACAAAGCCTTCGGTATCGGCGTAGACCGCTTTGCTGAGCGTCGCCGTTGGCAGGTATTTCGCGTAGTGTTCCACGAAGTCGGTCGGGCCTTTCTGCGCCGCTACCATGCGGCCGAATATCTCTGCCGCTTTGCCGTTATCCAGCACAGCCTGAAGTTTGGCGCGTGCATCGGCATCATCGCTGGCGAGCTTGCCGGAGATCAGCATCTCCACGCACAGGGCCATGGTGACATCGAGCAGACGCGGGTTCCGGTATTCACCGGTGAGGAACTGCACGGCTTCACGCACTTCCACGGCGTTGCCTGCGCTGGACGCCAGCACCTGGTTCATGTCTGTCAGCAGGGCGGTAGTACGCACGCCCGCACCGTTGGAGACGCCCACAATGGCTTCTGCCAGCGCCGCGGAAAGCTCATAGGTCGGCATAAAGGCGCCGCTGCCCACTTTCACATCCATGACCAGCGCATCCAGGCCTTCCGCCAGTTTCTTGGCGAGGATAGAGGCGGTAATCAGGGGAATAGAGTCAACGGTCGCGGTGATATCGCGAGTCGCGTAGAAGCGTTTGTCTGCAGGAGCAAGAGAGCTGGTCTGGCCGATAATCGCCACACCAACGTCTTTAATAATGTCGCGGAAGCGATGGTCATCCGGGAAGATATCGAAGCCCGGGATGGCTTCCAGTTTGTCGAGCGTACCGCCGGTATGTCCCAGGCCACGCCCGGAGATCATGGGGATATAACCACCACAGGCCGCCACCATTGGGCCCAGCATCAGTGACGTCACGTCACCTACACCGCCGGTTGAGTGTTTATCCACAATCGGGCCGTTGAGGTTCAGGCTTTTCCAGTCCAGAACGGTTCCTGAATCTCGCATCGCCATGGTCAGCGATACACGCTCAGGCATCGACATATCGTGGAAGAAAATGGTCATCGCCAGAGCAGCAATCTGCCCTTCAGAGATGGTGTTATCACGAATGCCATTGATAAAGAAGCGGATCTCTTCGTCGCTTAATGCATGACCATCACGTTTTTTACGAATAATTTCTTGTGCGAGAAACACGGTAACCCCCGAGAAAACAGGTTAAATGCGGCGGATGGCCCGCCGCAGGATAAAAATCAGTAGCTGCTTGCGCTCTTACCGTCGCCGTGACCCAGCGCTTTCAGCAGGCTCGCCAGCAGGCTGGATGCACCAAAGCGATAGTGACGGGAATCCGCCCACGCCGGGCCGAACAATTCGTCGGCAATCGCCAGGAACTGCTGCGCATCTTCAGCCGTGCGCACGCCGCCTGCAGGTTTGAAGCCCACGGTCTTTTCCACGCCCATATCACGGATCACTTCCATCATGATGCGCGCGCTTTCCGGCGTTGCGTTCACCGGCACTTTACCGGTAGAGGTTTTGATGAAATCTGCACCCGCGTTGATGGAGATTTCAGACGCTTTACGGATCAGCGCTTCTTCTTTCAGCTCACCGGTTTCGATGATCACTTTCAGCAGCACGTTTGCCGCTGCACAAGCGTCTTTACACGCTTTCACCAGGTCAAAACCAACCTGCTCGTTACCGGCGATCAGCGCACGGTACGGGAATACCACGTCCACTTCGTCAGCACCGTACGCGATGGCCGCGCGGGTTTCAGCCAGCGCAATCTCGATGTCGTCATTGCCGTGCGGGAAGTTAGTCACGGTTGCAATGCGTACATCCGGCGTGCCCTGCTCTTTCAGCGTCTTACGGGCAATGGGGATAAAGCGCGGGTAGATACAGACGGCTGCAGTGTTCCCGACGGGCGTTTTCGCCTGATGGCACAGGGCGATGACTTTCTCATTGGTGTCGTCATCATTCAGGGTGGTCAGGTCCATCAGTTTCAACGCGCGCAGGCTGCTTGCAGTTAAATCGGTCATAACATTCTCCAACGGCATCGCCGTATAAATTTCACCTTGCGGTCTGTGACTATTCTAACATCCAGCCGCACTTACACTTCGACATTCATCACAGTTAATGAAAACTGCGTACAAATTTGCATTACTGTAATGAGATGAACTTCAAATTTTACTGCTGTCGCTGCTGATTAAAGCAGCGATACCCGGTGTGGGATCAAAAGTCCCCCCGGGATGACTTCCTACAATTCGGTCATCATCCGCAGAACCATAAAGGAAGCGAATATGTCCCACGCCAGCCCTCACGCACTGCAACAACGTTGCCAGCAAATTGTGACAAGTCCGGTATTGACCCCCGAGCAAAAACGTCATTTTCTGGCGCTGGAGGCGGAGAACAATCTTCCCTACCCCGCGCTGCCTCAGGCCGCTCGCACCGCGCTGGAAGAGGGATTTATCTGCGACATGTTCGAAGGCCATGCGCCTTATAAACCGCGCTATGTTCTGCCTGATTACGCCAGATTCCTCGCCAACGGCTCGGCATGGCTGGAACTGGAAGGGGCAAAGGATCTGGATGACGCGCTCTCACTGCTGACCATCCTGTACCACCATGTTCCTTCTGTCACATCGATGCCGGTCTTCCTCGGTCATCTTGATGCATTACTGCAACCGTATGTTAATATTCTAACACAAGAAGAAATCGATAGCCGAATAAAACGTTTCTGGCGCTATCTCGACAGAACGCTTCCGGATGCGTTTATGCATGCCAATATTGGTCCGGCGGACACGCCCGTTACCCGCGCGATTTTACGCGCTGATGCAGAGCTGAAGCAGGTCGCACCGAATCTGACCTTTATTTATGATCCCGATATCACACCAGATTCGCTGCTGCTCAGGGTGGCCGAAAACCTCTGTGAATGCAGCAAACCCCATATTTCTAACGGCCCGGTGAATGATAAAATTTTCACAAAAGGCCGTTATGGCATCGTGAGTTGTTACAACTCCCTGCCGCTGGCAGGCGGCGGTAGCACGCTGGTGCGCCTGAACCTGAAGGCCATTGCCGAACATAGCGACTCGCCCGAAGACTTTTTTAGCCGTACGTTGCCCCACTACTGCCAGCAGCAACTGGCCGTCATCAATGCCCGCTGCGAGTTCCTGTATCAAAAATCCGGCTTCTTTGAGAATAGCTTCCTCGTCAAAGAGGGACTGATTGATCCCGACCGCTTTGTGCCGATGTTCGGCATGTACGGCCTGGCCGAAGCGGTGAACGTGCTGTGTGAGAAAGCGGGTTCACCGGGCCGTTACGGTAAAGACGACCAGGCCAACGCGCTGGGATATCGCATCAGCGAGCAGCTCGCGGCGTTTGTTGAAAGCACACCGGTGAAATACGGCTGGAAACAGCGTGCGATGCTGCATGCCCAGTCCGGAATAAGCTCTGATATCGGTACGACGCCGGGCGCGCGGTTGCCTTACGGGGAGGAGCCAGACCCGATTAGCCACCTGCTGAGCGTGGCGCCACACCACAAGCACTATCACGCCGGGATTAGCGACATCCTGACGCTGGACGAGACGGTCAAACTCAACCCGCAGGCCGTGGTGCAACTGTGTCTGGGTGCGTTCAACGCCGGAATGCGGGAGTTCACCGCCAACGTGGCCGGTAACGATCTGGTACGCGTGACCGGATATATGGTCCGGTTGTCCGACCTGGAGAAATACCGTGAAGCAGGGTCACGCACTAACACCACCTGGCTTGGAGAAGAAGCCGCCCGACATACCCGCATCCTGGAGCGCCAGCCACGCGTGATAAGCCATGAACAGCAGATGCGCTTTAGTTAGTCAGGTGATCCCCTTCTCCTGCGTGGACGGGCCGGGCAGCCGCCTGGCTCTGTTTCTCCAGGGCTGCAACCTGCGCTGCAAAACCTGCCACAATCCGTGGACCATCGGACGCTGCAACGATTGTGGCGACTGCGTACCCCATTGCCCACACGATGCGCTGAACATACAGGCCGGGCGGGTCTGGTGGCAGGAGAGTCAGTGTCAGCAGTGTGATACCTGCCTGCAGTTGTGCCAGCAGCAGGCAACGCCAATGGCGCACCGTTTTAGCGTCGACGAGATCCTCACTCAGCTCTCTAAATCCGCACCCTTTATTGAAGGCATTACCGTGAGCGGCGGTGAAGCGACAACGCAGCTACCGTTCCTGGTGGCGCTCTTCACGGCGATCAAAGCCGATCCCGCCCTGCAACACCTGACGTGCCTGGTGGACAGCAACGGTCTGTTAGGGGAAACCGGCTGGCAAAAACTGCTGCCGGTATTCGACGGGGCAATGGTGGATTTAAAGGCCTGGGGGAACGAACACCATCGCTTCCTGACCGGACGCGAAAATCCGCAGATTAAGCACAGTATCCGCTGGCTGGCACACCACCAGCGGCTGGCGGAACTGCGATTACTGGTGATCCCGGAGCAGTGTGATTATCTGGAGCATCTCAAAGCGCTGACGGCGTTTATCCACGCGTTGGGCAATGTCCCGGTACGCATTAACGCCTTTCATGCTCACGGCGTTTACGGTGAGGCGGCGTCCTGGCGCAGCGCCACGCCAGAAGATATTGAGCCGCTGGCGCGGGCGCTGGAACAACAGCAGATTGTGGTAATCCGACCGGCGCTTTATCTATAGCGTGATACCAAATACCGCGCGGGTATTCTCCATCAGGGCATGCGCAATCACCTCTTCCGGCTCCTCGCGCAGCTCACAAAGCGTGTCAAAGACCCGAGCGGCCTGCTCCGGGCGATTTGGCTGCCCCTGAAAACCGTTGAGCGGCATATCCGGTGCGTCGGTTTCCAGTAATAATGCTTCGAGCGGCAGCTGCGCCATCACATCGCGGGTTTTACTGGCGCGTGGATAGGTTATGGTACCCCCGACGCCAATTTTATAGCCCAGCGCAATAAAGCGCTGCGCCTGCTGCAGGCTCCCTGAAAAACCGTGCACAACGCCCCTTCGCGGAAGATCGATACGCTTCAGATGCATTGCCAGTTTGTCATGGGTTCGACGGGAGTGAAGGATCACCGGCAGATCGTGGCGCTTCGCCAGCCGCAGCTGCGCATCAAGGATCGTCTGCTGGCGCGCAAACTGCGGATCGTCGCGATAGAGATCGAGGCCGATCTCACCGATGGCGACAAGTTTGTCGCCAGCCGTCTGCACAATGGCGTCCAGCGCGTCGATATGCTCATCAAGATGGTGTTCAATCACAATGGGATGCAGGCCGAGCGCGGCGTACAGCGCCTGGTGCCGCCTTGAAAGATCCACTACCCGCTCAAAGTATGCCGCTTCAACCGCCGGCACAATTATCGCCTCTACGCCGGCATGTGCAGCTCGCGTGATGCTTTGCTCTTCATCCCCCGTAAACGGTGGAAAATCAAAATGACAGTGGGTATCGATAAACCGGTACGTCACGCCAGATCCTCATTATCTAACAATGCGTCATTCGCCTGCGGAGCATCCACCAGCGGCATCGCCAGCGCATCATTCGCCACCACCGCCGGTGGGGTAATAATGGCTTTATGACGATGTATAGGCGGTTGATCAGCCAGCAGTTTGCCTATTGTCGCCAGGAAGTAACGCCCGCACAGGCGCCCCGTTTTGTAATCGGTACGCAGCGCAGGAACGCGGCTGCCCAGCGCCATGCTGACCAGCGGTTTAGGCGGGTAAATTTCAAATATACGCAGCTTACCCGGCGGTTTTTCAATAAAGCGCTGCATGGCGCCGTAGGTCGTTTCATGCTGCTTCGCGATATTGACCAGATGTTGCAGGCTGCTGTCACCTAACCAGCGCTCCATGCGTTTAAACCATTGCGGGGTATAGTACATTTGCGACGGGACGGTGCGGATCACCACAATGGTGTTTGCCCCGCGTCGCGCAGCTTCCTGTACCGGCACAGCGTCACTGATGCCGCCATCCAGATAGCTGATGCCGTCCAGCAGTGCGCCGGAACGATAGAAACCGGGAATGGCGCTGGAGGCGCGAATGATATCCAGCCAGTTCTCTTTTTGAGGAGAGAAATAGCCCGGCGTGTAGTCATCACCACGGCTGGCGCACATCCAGAACTCTTTTCCGCTGTCGAACAGGCGCGCCGCCGTATCCATTGCCAGCGGCATCTGGCTTGAGGTCGAATCCAGCAGCCAGTCGAGGTCAATCAGGTTCCCGCCGCGCACAAAGCGCACCGGGTTGAAAAATTCTTTCGCCGTGGTGTAGCGCATGATCACTTTTCGCGCGTAGCCGGGCTGGTTACAGACATAAGCAGAGAGGTTTTGCGCCCCGGCAGAGGTCCCGAAGTACAGGTCAAACGGGTTGAATTGCGCGCGCATAAACTCGTCCAGCACACCGGCCGTAAAAATGCCGCGCTGTCCGCCACCTTCACACACCAGCGCAAGCGGGCCTGCGCGAAACGGCTTTAACGCCAGCGGCGCAATATTGCCGAGCGTAACGGGAATTCGTTGCCCCACCTCTGCTTTCCTGTTTTCATTTTTCTGTTATGACACAGTAGCGCACCCGACCAGCGACTGAAACAAGAAAAAGCCAGTCACGAGGACTGGCTTTTTTTTGTTGAAGGAATATTGCGTTTGCTACGGACGTCGACGACCCGTAAACAGGCTGACCAGGAACAGAATAATACCCACGACGAAGACAATTTTTGCTGCCCATGCCGCTGTACCTGCCAGACCACCAAAGCCCAATGCGGCGGCAATTAACGCGATAACCAGAAATATAATGCCCCAACGAAACATAAGCTTCTCCTTTACCATAGTTAATGTCGGCCGCTAAATGTGAGCGCGCTCAGGTCACTCACCGGCGATTTTCCAGAGTCATTTTTATTTCGCCCGCTGACGTTAGCCAGACGGGCGAATGGTGCAGATTTACTTCGTTTTCAGATCGTTTTTAACGCTTTTAACACCATCGATCGCTTTCGCGATGGACTCGGCGCGCTCACTTTGCGCCTGAGAATCGACCGTACCGGAAAGCTGAACCACACCATCGGTGGTTTCCACTTTCACTTTACGAGATGGCACGATGTCATCTGCTAAAAGTTTAGCTTTGATTTCGCTGGTGGTGGCTGCATCTCCGGCATACCCTTTCACCGACGCGTTTTTGCTGTCCCGAACGTGCAGTTTGTCGCTCACGGACGCTACACCTTCAACACCCTTCGCCACTTTTACCGCCTGTTCGGCCTGGGCCTGGCTTTCTACAAAACCACTCAGGGTGACAACTTTCTTGTCAGTTTTAACGGAAATATCGGTGCTCTTGATAGCTTCATCATCCACCAGTGCGGCTTTCACTTTTGCTGTGATTGAGCTGTCATCCATGAAATTACCGACTTTATTCATAGAGCTATCGATTTTTTGCCCTGCGGTATCGGCAGTGGACTGCGCTTTATCCATAGTGCTGGTTTCAGCCAGAGCAGAACCACTTACCAGGATGCTACCCAGTGTCACAGCCAGCAGAGTTTTAGAAATCTTCAGTCTTGTCATATTCATCGATGTATTCCTGTGTATACCCGTCATTCGGGCGACATACTTCCCTAATTGCTAGTTTTATATATTGCGAATGAACACACGGGCAAAATGGAGAACCCAAAGTCATGCATTGAACAGTTAATTCATCCACGCCCGGTGTTAAACACTGAGTTAAATATAGATCACTCTCACAGTGCCGCTTTCAGATTTGGGTAAAAAACGAGCAAAAGACGCGAAATAATGTTGAATTAAGAACATTCCGCAAGAGATTAATAAGACAGGAAATAAAGAAGAGCACGGCGATTGCCGTGCTCTGAGAGGGGATCAGTGTTCGCGCGTTTTGCGGAACTGGACATCAGGATAACGTTCCTGAGTCAGGTTCAGGTTGACCATGGTTGGAGCGATATACGTCAGGTTATCACCGCCATCCAGCGCCAGCTGCACTTCGTTCTTACGTTTAAATTCTTCGAATTTCTTCACGTCAGAACACTCTACCCAGCGCGCGGTCGCCACGTTAACCGATTCATAGATCGCTTCCACGTTGTACTCGCTCTTCAGACGCGCAACGACCACGTCGAACTGCAGCACACCGACAGCGCCTACGATCAGATCGTTGTTAGCGATAGGGCGGAACACCTGGACAGCGCCCTCTTCGGAAAGCTGAACCAGCCCTTTCAGCAGCTGTTTTTGCTTCAGCGGATCGCGCAGGCGAATACGACGGAACAGTTCCGGTGCGAAGTTCGGAATACCGGTGAACTTCATCATTTCACCCTGGGTGAAGGTATCGCCGATCTGAATCGTACCGTGGTTGTGCAGACCGATGATGTCGCCCGGATAGGCTTCTTCAACGTGCGAACGGTCGCCCGCCATAAAGGTCAGCGCGTCGGAGATCACCACATCTTTACCGATACGTACCTGACGCAGCTTCATGCCCTTTTCATACTTACCGGACACCACGCGCATAAAGGCGACGCGGTCACGGTGTTTCGGGTCCATGTTGGCCTGAATTTTAAAGACGAAACCGGTGAACTTCTCTTCTTTCGCTTCCACTTCACGGGTGTCAGTTTTACGTGACATCGGTTGTGGCGCCCACTCCACCAGGCCATCAAGCATATGGTCAACGCCGAAGTTACCCAGCGCGGTACCAAAGAAGACCGGGGTGATTTCACCGCTCAGGAACAGCTCTCTGTCGAATTCGTGAGATGCACCTTGAACCAGCTCCAGCTCGTCACGCAGCTGCGCGGCCAGCTCTTCACCCACAGCCGCATCCAGCTCCGGGTTATCCAGACCTTTTACGATACGGACTTCCTGAATGGTATGGCCTTTACCGGTCTGGTAAAGATAGGTTTCGTCTTTATAAAGGTGGTAGACACCCTTAAACAGCTTGCCGCAGCCAATGGGCCAGGTGATAGGCGCACAGGCAATTTTCAGCTCGTTTTCCACTTCATCCATCAGTTCCATCGGGTCGCGGATGTCACGGTCGAGTTTGTTCATAAAGGTGAGGATCGGCGTATCGCGCAGACGGGTAACTTCCATCAGCTTACGGGTACGATCTTCTACCCCTTTCGCGGCGTCGATGACCATCAGACAGCAGTCCACCGCCGTCAGCGTACGGTAGGTATCTTCCGAGAAGTCTTCGTGCCCTGGGGTATCCAGCAGGTTGACCAGGCAATCATGATACGGGAACTGCATCACGGAGGTGGTAATGGAAATACCACGCTGCTTTTCCATCTCCATCCAGTCAGATTTTGCATGCTGGTTGGAACCACGGCCTTTTACGGTACCCGCAGTCTGAATCGCCTGTCCGAACAGCAACACCTTCTCGGTGATGGTCGTTTTACCGGCATCCGGGTGAGAGATAATGGCAAAAGTACGGCGCCTGGCCACCTCTTGCAGATAAGGAGACAACGTCATAATGAAATCTTCTATATAAGCGCGGCGTCAGGCCGCGCATCATGGGATACGAAAAATGCGGCTATTTTACCCATCAATGGGGGGCAGGCAATCATTGTTTACACAGGAGCTGCTCCAGTTCGTTCAATGACGTGACGGTCCAGGTCGGCTGGATACCTTCCGGCAACGTGCGACCGTGTGCATTCAGCCAGACGGTCGACAGGCCGGCGTTCATCCCGCCACGAATATCCGACTCCGCGGTGTCCCCGACCATCAGCACTCGTTCACGAGCGGGATTGCCCGCTTGTTCCAGCGCATAATCAAAAATACGCGGATCCGGCTTAGGTACGCCCACCTCTTCAGAGATCACCAGCGCGTCAAAATGATCGCGCAGGCCCGTACGCTCAAGGCGGATCTGCTGCAGGGCGGTAAAACCGTTGGTAATAATGCCCAGCTTCGCCTTGCCCTTCAAGGCGTCCAGCAGGGAAACCGCGCCCGGCAACGGCGCGCAGATATCCGCCATGGCATTAAGGAAGGCATCGTTAAGCGCACCCGGGCTGACGTTTAACCGCTCGGCCCAGACATCAAAGCGCTGGTGCTGCAGCTGTAACGCGGTGATGGCACCGTTCTGGTAATCCACCCACAGCGGTTTGTTTACCGCCTGATAGTCCTGAAAGTCTTCAGCGGTGAAGGTAACGCTATAATCGAGAAACATCCGCTGTAGGCCGCCAAACGAGTCAAACGTAAACAGCGTTTCGTCGGCATCAAAGAAAATCCAGTCCCATTTCATCGTTACAACCTTATTTTAGTTATCCAAGCGGCAGAGCCATTATGATGGCGTCTTCACGTCCCTCTGCGGTGGGGTAGTAGTTACGGCGGATAGTCGCCTCGTTAAAGCCTAAGCTTTCATAGAGTGCGATGGCGGCGACATTCGACGCGCGCACCTCCAGCCACAGGGTGAAAACGTCACGGGTTTCGAGCTCGCGAATGAGATGCTCAAGCAGTTCTCTTCCCAGCCCCCGGCGCTGATACGCGGGATCAACCGCGATATTAAACAGCGTCGCTTCGTCCAGAACGACCTGCGTGATGGCAAAAGCGGCCATCGCGCCGTCGACGTCCAGACGGTAATTCAGATACCGCTCGCCCTGATTGCTGGCGAGGGTTTTTTCGCTCCATGGAAAAGCATGGGCGCGCGTTTCAATCGCGTACGCCGCGGTCAGATCAGGCGTCGTGAGGGAAGAAATCGTGTTCATATTCGCAGATTTGTTGCCATAGCGCGCTGCGCGCTTTTGGGTTGGCTTTCAGTTCGTCCAGCGCTGGCGAGCAGATCTGGCTCCCTTCCAGGGAGACCTCATCGATGTCTCCCATACGCCAGCTGTTGCAGCGGCTGTCGGATGGCAGCATGGTGACCCTGTCTGGCGTAAGCTGTAAAACCTGTTCAGTGGTCAGCTTCAGGCTACGAAGGACATCACCAATAAGGGGTTCATTCAGGGCAGGCAGTTCCTCCGCCACCATCACCAGCCGGACGTGCGCAGGGATGGAGATGGCGATTTCGCCCTGCAACGCCGTCGGGCGACGCAAGGCCCACTGGATGATGCCCAGTTGCTGCAACTGCCAGTCTCGTCGGGATGTCATAGGGAAAACTCCTGTCTCTCAGGCGCGCAAATATAGCAAATGTGTCGAAACTGCGCCATCTACCTACTATAATCCCCGCCTGAGTTAATTGAGGAACAATTCATGTCTGCATTTACCCCGGCAAGTGAAGTCTTGCTGCGTCACAGTGATGATTTCGAAGAAAGCCGTATTCTGTTTGCCGGAGATATGCAGGATGACCTGCCCGCACGTTTCGACTGTGCTGAAAGCCGTGCCCACACCCAATACTACCACCACTGGCAGGTACTGAGCCGCCAGATGGACGACCGCGCGCGCTTTAGCCTGGTCGCTGAACAGAGCGACATCGCCGACTGCGACACGCTCATCTACTACTGGCCGAAGAACAAGCCAGAAGCCCAGTTCCAGCTGATGAACCTGCTTTCTCTGCTGCCCGTTGGCTGCGATATTTTTGTGGTCGGTGAGAACCGCAGCGGCGTTCGTAGCGCAGAACAGATGCTGGAAGGCTATGCGCAGCTGAATAAAATCGACAGCGCCCGTCGCTGTGGCCTGTATCACGGCCGTCTGGAAAAACAGGCGACCTTTGATGCTGAGAAATTCTGGGATGAGTATCAGCTTGACGGTCTGACCATTAAAACTCTGCCAGGCGTCTTCAGCCGCGACGGTCTGGACGTGGGCAGCCAGCTGCTGCTCTCCACCCTGACGCCGCATACGAAAGGCAAAGTGCTGGACGTCGGCTGTGGCGCGGGTGTACTGGCGACCGTACTGGCGAGCCATTCGCCAAAAGTGCGCTTAACCCTGTGCGATGTGAGCGCCCCGGCGGTTGAAGCAAGCCGCGCAACGCTTGCTGCAAACGGCCTGGAAGGCGACGTGTTTGCCAGCAACGTCTTCTCTGACGTGAATGGCCGTTTCGACATGATCATCTCCAACCCGCCGTTCCACGATGGCATGGAAACCAGCCTTGAAGCGGCGCAAACGCTGATCCGTGGTGCAGTACGTCATCTGAACAGCGGGGGTGAACTGCGTATCGTGGCTAACGCCTTCTTACCGTACCCGAAAGTGCTGGATGAAACCTTTGGCTTCCATGAAGTCATCGCCCAGACGGGTCGCTTTAAGGTTTACCGCACCGTGATGACGCGTCAGGCTAAGAAGTAATCCACTTATCTGGCAGGCCGGATACGCGTAACCGCTATCCGGCAAAACCTGGCGCTACCATCGGCCATTTTTGCAGCAATCAAAACAGCGTGCGCATTTTTCTGTTGACGTAAAGCTGAAAACATCTAGAATGCGCCTCCGTGGTTACGATACTTTTACAGTGTCGATGGTATGCGAAGGTGGCGGAATTGGTAGACGCGCTAGCTTCAGGTGTTAGTGTCCTTACGGACGTGGGGGTTCAAGTCCCCCCCCTCGCACCATAAATCACGTTGATATTGCTCGCACTGGGCGAAGGTGGCGGAATTGGTAGACGCGCTAGCTTCAGGTGTTAGTGTTCTTACGGACGTGGGGGTTCAAGTCCCCCCCCTCGCACCAACGAGGCGATATCAAAAAAGTAAGATGACTGTGCGAAGGTGGCGGAATTGGTAGACGCGCTAGCTTCAGGTGTTAGTGTCCTTACGGACGTGGGGGTTCAAGTCCCCCCCCTCGCACCAATTATCTTACATCCTTTCTGACGTTCTTCTCGCTTTCCGCTTATTTCAAACTCATCAGTATCACCAGAATTCCACTGACCAGTGCTACGCATGACGGCAGTAACACAAAGTGGCGCAGCTGTTTATGCCAGATCATCCCTGACGTCACTAACAGTCCTGACACAATGAGCGCTTTCCAGACATCAATGGAGAGATCGGCAAACATCAGACCGCCAAGAATCGCCCCCGGCAGTAACACTCCCCAACCACTTCCCAGCGCCCTGTTCAACATGGTTCGACCTTTCACATTGATAATGATAACCAATATCATATGATATCAATTATCATTTGTCAGCACGATTAATCAAAAACTCTCCCCCTTTACCTTTCCTGTAATGACAGGAAATGCCTAAGGTGATAAATTGCTCACCTGTTAACTAGACCTAAAGTTTTTCTGATAATTACTCTTTGAGTTTTTTGCATCTTTCATTGCGAAACAACACCTATTTACCTGTTTTAATTAAATATTAATAAAAACGCACTACTATGACATCACAATCCTGGCGGTCTTTGGTCCACAGTAAATATCAATTATCGTTACGTTTATTTTTATTTCTGAACGCGACCTCAGCTGTGTTCTCGGTAACAAACCCGCTCTATTCTATTCGCCTGTTATCAGTCCCTCTGATTTCTATTTTTGTTATCAGCACCGGGCTGCTCGTCTGGCACTGGAAAAAGAGAACCCGCAAGGTAAATATTCCTGCCGTTTCAGCGATCTTCGGTATTTTATGGGCGTGGCAGGTGGCCTCGAAATTTTCGTTAATTACCCACGATCAGGCGACCTATTTGATCATGGCATTATTAACGGTACTGTTTATTGGTACGCTGGCCTTCGCCAGTAATATCAAAGCATTTACGCTGCACGCCTTCCCCACCTTTATTGTCTGCCTGTGGTTAAGTAATCATGATATATGGCTGAGAATGACCTATTCTTTCGCACTTCCTGTGGTAGCAATTGCGATTCATAACATTTTGCAAAGACGTAACGATCGCTTCGCGCAGGAACTGCTCTCCCGTTTGCTGGAGGAGCGTGAGACCCTCACCGATCTGAGCATGATGGACCCGCTTACCGGTCTTTATAACCGTCGCGGACTGCAAAGCCGGCTGGAGAATCTTCCGGCAGTGGAGAACGGCGAGCACTTTGTCCTGCTGATGGATATCGACCACTTTAAGGCCTACAACGACCACTACGGCCATATGATGGGCGACCAGGCGCTGATCCGGGTCTCTGCTGCCATCCGTGATGCCGTGCGTTCACGTGATATTGTGGCGCGCTTCGGCGGGGAAGAATTTATGGTTCTGCTGACCAATATTTCTCTCGAGCATGCCCGCCAGACGGCAGAGCGGATCCGCCAGAAAGTCTACGATTTAAAAATCCCGCATATGTTCAATGAAAGCGTGGCGACAAACGTCACCATCAGCATTGGGATTGCCATTTTTGAGGATGAAGACGCCGAAGGTGCACTGGAGAAAGCGGACAAAGCCCTCTACGAAGCAAAGCATATGGGGCGCAATAACATCCTGCTGAGCGAAGAGCTTCAGACCGCGTAAGCGCGGCGTCATATAACGAGGACAAAAGTCTTGCCATCGGTATGAGCAATAGTTAGGATTGGCAATCATTATCATTTAGATTTGTATCTATACTATGGCCACTCATACCGCACAAATCGTTGAACCACTTCTCTGGAGAGCCCGCCTCCCCACCGGGAATGTTTCGCTTGCGGATGCCATCAGGGATAAGATCGCTAAAACCCGCGCCCACCTGCTGGACTTTATCAGGCTGGATGAAGCGCACCCGCACCACGCCATGACGCTGGAAGAGTGGCGACAGCCGTCGACACTGCAGTCGTTGCTGGCAACCTATTCCGACCATATCTATCGCAATCAACCGACCCTTACGCGGGAAAATAAACCCCTGCTCTCCCTCTGGGCGCAGTGGTATATCGGGCTGATGGTGCCCCCACTCATGCTGGCGCTGCTCACACAAAAGGGCATGCTGGAACTCTCCCCGGAATATTTTCATGTCGAGTTCCACGAGACCGGCCGTGCGGCCTGTTTCTGGATTGATCTCCACGAAGACCAGAACGCAGAGCACCTCTCTGCTCAGGAACGTATGGAGCAGCTCATAACTCGCGCCCTGATCCCGGTAGTGGATGCGCTGGAAGAGACGGGGGAAATCAACGGGAAGCTTATCTGGAGCAATACCGGGTATTTAATCCACTGGTATTTGACGGAAATGAAACCTCTACTCGGTGATGAGAAGGTCGAGGCCCTGCGCCAGTCCTGTTTCTTTGCAAAACAGCTTTCCGATGGTCGCGATAACCCGTTATTTCGCACCGTGGTCCTTCGTGACGGGCTTCTGGTTCGTCGCACCTGCTGCCAGCGTTATCGCCTGCCGGACGTTCAGCAGTGTGGAGATTGTACGCTCAAGTAAGGTCAGGTGTTGCCGGGCCGCATTAACGCTGACCCGGCATCCGTTTCTCACGCTATCTGCTGATTTTCCTCTTCCGCATTACGTTGCGCTTCTTCTGCTTCCTGCTCCAGCAGTTGCTTCTCGTACACTTTAAAGAACGGGAAGTAGATGATGGCCGATACGCACGCCAGGACCACTACCAGAATGGCTGCACGGAAATCCCAGCCCAGCGCCCATGCGGCACCTACCGGTGCAGGTGCCGTCCACGGCACAACGGAGATCACGCGGCCAATCAGATCGAACTTCATCGCCGACCAGGCCAGCACGGCGTTAACCATGGGTGCCAGCAGGAACGGAATAAAGAACACCGGGTTCATGACAATCGGCGTACCGAAAATAACGGGTTCGTTGATGTTAAAGAGGCTTGGCACCACGCTCAGACGGCCGATAGAACGCAGATGAGCGGAGCGGCTGCGCAGGTAGCAGAACACCAGCCCCATCGTGGCACCTGACCCCCCAATGACGATAAAGAACGTCCAGAACGCTTCCATAAAAATATGCGGCAGCGGCTGGCTGGCGGCCAGCGCGGTCTGGTTAGCGCCCAGGTTGGTCAGCCAGAACATCTGCAACATCCCGGAGACAATCGCGGCGCCGTGAATCCCGGCGAACCACAGCAAATGCCCAATCAACACCGCCAGCAGGATTGCCGGCAGGGAGTCTGCGGCGGAAACCAGCGGTTTGAAGACAGACATAATCGCCTGCGGGATCAGCATGCCAAACTCAGACTGAATCACCAGACTCAGCGGGTAAAGCGTCAACACCACCACCAGCACCGGGATCAACAGGTCAAAAGAGTTTTTGATCATCGGCGGAACCTGGTCCGGCAGACGGATCCCGATGTTATGCGCTTTCAGAAAACGCATCATCTCAACGCAGTAGATAGCCACCAGAATCGCGGTAAAAATGCCAGTCCCACCGAGGCTGTCGACCGGAAGCGTGCCTTTGGTTTTCGGTGCCGCGACCAGCAGAAACGCCATCAGCGATAGCATGGCGCACATGAACGGGTCTAACTGATGCGATTTGACATAGTGTTTGCCAAGGTTATAGGCAATGGCCGCGCAGATATACAGGGACATAACGCCCATGGTCATATCAAACGGCGTGAGGATCTGACCTTCAAATTGCTTCGCCATGTCCAGCCAGGCGCGCGCGAAACCCCAGGTGGTATCAGGCGAAAACGGTGGATACGCGAAGACGAGTAAAAATGAACCCACAATCATGAACGGCATCGCGGAGATAAAGCCATCACGAATAGCCATAACATGACGCTGGGAGGAGATCCGCCCGGCAATCGGGCTGACGTAATTTTCTACAAAACGAAATATCAGATTAAACGCAGCATGGTTGGCAGACATAGCAGATCTCCTTTCAGACGTTTATGACGGGCGCATACACGCCATACGTTGGTCCATACATCACCTTCACAACCTTGCCGGCGCGTTTACCAGCGGTACTGCTCAGACGGAATGGTTTCATATTTAGCTCTTATTATTGGATACAGGGGACGTTACATAGTCAGTATTAATCTCTCACTCACGGTCTGCAACCGGTTACTGTAACCGGTTTCTGTGAATGTGAAGGCGATCCAGAAATCGGCCGTGTGGGATATTTGTTACTGAAGAGATATTTACAGAGCATAAATTCTTATGACAGATTACGCGGGATATTTGTCAGGAGGAAACAATGAGTTTGCAGTCTGTACAGCAGTTTTTTGCCGACAACGCTCCGGATATAGAGGTTATTGAACTTAGCCAGAGTACCGCAACCGTTGCGTTGGCTGCTGCCGCCCATCGTGTTGAGCCGGGACAAATCGCCAAGACGCTGTCGTTGAAGGTTAAAAATGACATCATTCTGGTGGTCGCGAAAGGTGATGCGCGTCTGGATAATAAAAAACTGAAAGACACGTTTGGCGCAAAAGCACGCATGCTCAGTTGTGATGAAGTGGTCACCATCACGGGTCATCCTGTTGGCGGCGTGTGCCCGTTTGGGCTGGAAAATCCGCTCGCGGTTTATTGCGATATTTCACTGAAGCAGTATGCTGAAGTGCTGCCGGCCGCGGGTGCAATTCACAGTGCCGTGCGTATTTCACCAGACAGAATGGCAGAACTGACGTCCGCAAAATGGGTGGATGTTTGCATCTGAATGAGGCGCCAGAGCCTGTCTGGCGCACAGATATCAGCTTATAAAAATGTCGGCTGGCTTAATACTGATGTTCGCGGATCCCGGGCCGGGAGATGAGTCAGAATATCTGCCGCATCAAGCAGCCCCACGTCAGAATTGACCCCAAGCTTCACCATCGCATTAAACTTGTGCGCCCGGATGGTCTTAATATTGCGCTCAAGCTGCGCGGCGATTTCAGGAATAGAAAACCCGCAGGACATATACCGCAAAATCGCCCGCTCCGTTGGACTTAACATCCTGTTTTGACTCTTGTACCAGTGGTTGAGCATATTGTCATTGATGTGCAGCGTTTCACTCAGCAACACCAGCAGTTCCTCCTGCAGGCGGTCGAGCGACACCGATTTACTGACGACACCGTGAAGGCGTGAAGGGGAAAGATGGCTGATTAACCGCGCTTCCATTTCATCTGCCGCCAGGATGATGCGCTGAATATGATTATGCGTAAACGCGAGATCCCGCAGGGATGCCAGGCAGTTTCGACGCTCTTCTCGCGCATCAGAAAGTGAATAGATCAGCGAGAAAAAAGAGACATGAGGAAGCGCCTTCTTAAAGCTGTCAAATTCACTGAACATGTGCAGTTGATAATGGCTGAGCGTGGGCAGTGCAAACAGGTGCTCCAGCCCGACGGCACTCATCGCGCAATTTTCGATGACGGCAATATGTCTTGTTGAACCGGTTTTATCCATTCCTCGAACTCTCCATAGGCTGACATTAAACTCAGCTCTCTCAATCCCTGAGTACTGTTGATCCAGGCGTACAGATCGGCATTACTCCGTAATGACAACCGTCGCATCGCACTGTTTTTCTGTGCACTGATCGTTTTATTGCTCTTCTTGAGCAAGGTGGCAATTTGGTTAATCCCCCAGCCCTTGCCTAACAGACGCAATACCTTGCGTTCAGAGTGGGTGAGCGCAATGACGCGGTCGTCTTCATCATCGTTACAGGCAGGCTCGGGCGTTAATAACGTCTGGCTTATTCGCTCTGCCCGTTCACTGCCTGCACGGATGGCGTTAATTACGCCTTCTATCGGCTCCATATCAGAAAGCAACGTGCTTTCCGGACGCATCAGCAGCTCAACGGCAATAGGGTAAAGCGGCCGGGAGACTAAAAAAATCCAGTGAATATCCCGATATTGATTTAATAAACCGTAATATTCTTCGAGCGTGCCCCGGGGATTCCTGTATTCACCTGAAATATCAGCAATAATGACGTCTGCACGCCGTAACTGCAGCAGGGTTAATTCCTGCAGCGAACGGCAAAACGTTAAATCAAAATCGGCAAAATGGCGTGTCATCACGCCCCCCAACCCGTTTTGCATTACGGGTATTCTGCTAATGACGACGCCATGTTTACCATTCAATGACGACATAGACCCTCCGTGTCCATTTTCATATGATGAGTAACGTTAAAACGCATCAAGGTATAAGTGTATTCGTCCCTGAGTGTAAAACTGATTAATACAAGCAGAAGATGAGATGTGTGCTTCATGTAAGAAATGCCTAAAACAGCGGTAATATCTCACAAAGCACAGATAAATTTAATTATAAAGACCTTAAAATAATTAAAATATAAACTTAGTAAAACTAAATATAAATATCTTATATTTCCCAATTAATAATTCATCATGTTTATGGTCCAAAACCGCATCCCGCCGCCAGACAGCCCGCAACTGTTTGCATGAATCTTGATCTGACCCACAGCTAGAGGCACTGCAGTTTGTGCTAAAAGTAAGCATGACGGGCCAACAGGCAAGCTATTCACCTTCTCTTCAGGACATGACATGCAGGCAGATCGATCAACGCAGCGTGCCATCACGCGGCTCTGTATTCAGTGCGGTCTTTTTCTGCTCCAGCACGGGGCGGAAAGCGCGCTGGTCGAGGAACTCTCCACCCGGTTGGGGCTGGCGCTGGGTATGGATAGCGTTGAGAGCGCCATTTCATCCAATGCTATCGTGTTGACCACCATAAAAGACGGTCAGTGCCTGACCTCCACCCGCAAAAACCACGACCGCGGTATCAATATGCACGTTGTAACCGAGGTTCAGCATATCGTCATTCTTGCTGAGCATAAGCTTCTCGACCTGCACGACATTGAAAAACGGTTCAACCAGATTAAGCCCTTACGTTATCCCCGCTGGCTGGTGGTGTTAATGGTCGGGCTGTCCTGCGCCTGTTTTTGTAAGCTCAACAAAGGCGGCTGGGACGGCGCGATCATCACCTTTTTCGCCAGCAGCATCGCCATGTACGTGCGCCAGCTCTTGACGCACCGCCAACTCCACCCGCAAATTAACTTCTGCATTACCGCTTTTGTCGCCACCACGGTGTCTGGCCTGCTGCTTCGTCTGCCGCAGTTTGCCAACACGCCGACGATTGCCATGGCGGCCAGCGTGCTTCTGCTGGTGCCCGGCTTCCCGTTGATTAACGCCGTAGCCGATATGTTTAAGGGTCATATCAATACCGGTCTGGCACGCTGGGCGATTGCCAGCCTGCTGACGCTTGCAACCTGCATTGGTGTGGTAATGGCCATGACACTCTGGGGGTTACGCGGATGGGCGTGATCGATTTTCTGCTGGCGCTGGCGCAGGATATGCTGCTGGCCGCGATCCCTGCCGTCGGTTTTGCGATGGTCTTTAACGTTCCGCAACGCGCGCTACCGTGGTGCGCGCTGTTGGGTGCTATTGGTCATGGCTCGCGAATGGTGATGATGACGGCGGGATTCAACATTGAATGGTCAACATTTATGGCCTCAATGCTGGTCGGTAGCATCGGAATTCAGTGGTCGCGCTGGTATCTGGCGCATCCCAAGGTGTTCACCGTCGCTGCCGTTATCCCGATGTTCCCCGGCATATCTGCCTATACGGCCATGATTTCCGCGGTAAAAATCAGCCATTTCGGCTACACCGAACCGCAAATGATCCTCCTTCTGAGCAACTTTCTTAAGGCTTCGTCCATTGTCGGTGCGCTCTCTATCGGACTGTCGATCCCCGGACTGTGGCTGTACCGCAAACGTCCACGGGTTTGAGATTTGTGTTATTACGCTGCCGTGAGGATAATCACTCCAATCCGTTTGGTGACGATAAGGAAAGGATGTGGCTAACCCAGGCAGCGAACTCCCCGAGCACAATGAAGAATCCAGCCTGAAAGAGAAAATCTTTCAGAGCGCTATCACGCTGTTTGCCGAATACGGGTTGAACGGTGCCCGCATGGAACAAATTGCGGAGAAAGCTGGCACCACCAAACGCATGGTTGTTTACCACTTCAAAAACAAAGAGAACCTGTATCTTCTCGTACTGGAGTATGTTTACACCCAGATCCGCGCCAGTGAACAGGCGCTCAGCCTGGCGGGAATGCCCCCTGTCGAAGCGTTGGTTCATCTGGTTGAAGCCACCTTTGACTACCATGCCGACCACCCGGATTACATCCGCATTATCTGCATGGAAAACATGCAGCGCGGCCGTTTTATGCAGCAGTCCAGCTACCTACGCCAGGTCAACCGCAGCGCGCTTGATCTGCTTGAAGCGATCCTCCGTCGCGGGAAAGAAAAGCAGTTGTTCAATCAGACGGTTGAAGCCCGCGATCTGCATCGTTTGATCAGCAGTTTCAGCTTCCACTACGTTGCCAACAGCTACACCTTCACCCTGCTGTTTGAAGAGGGTGCGGACGAACAGGCACAGCGCCAGCACTACCGTAAAATGGCCGTTCAGGTGGCGCTCCGTTATACTTGCCCGTAAAATAGCTTGCAATTAAATCGTACACTATCTATATTCATCTCATGAACGCGAAAACGAACGACACAACCGCTGCGCTCCTGCTGGATAACCAGCTCTGCTTTGCTCTCTATTCAGCAAATCTGGCGCTGAACAAGCTGTACCGGCAACTGCTGGCACCGCTGAACCTGACTTACCCGCAATACCTGGTGATGCTGGTGCTGTGGGAGCAGGATGACATTACGGTGTCGGACATCGGTGAACGGTTGTTCCTTGACTCTGCCACGCTGACGCCGCTGTTGAAGCGTCTGGAAAGCGCGGGGCTGATAAACCGCCACCGCTCACGTAAAGACGAGCGTCAGGTCGCCGTCACCCTGAGCGATGCGGGACGTCATCTCCAGCTGCAGGCTTCCGGGATCCCCCATGCAGTGGGATGCGCCGCCCAGTGTGATACTGAGACCATGCTGTCACTTAAGCAGCAGCTGGAACGTTTGCGACAACAGATCCAACGCGCGTAAGGCTATACTTTACGCGTATTTATTTACCCATATATATCGCACGCTATTTAATAGCGCACATTAATGTAAGATGAGGAATCTGCCATGTCTTTAGAAAAAGTTGTCTACACTGCCAAAGCAAAAGCTACCGGAGGCCGTGATGGCCGTGCGACCTCTTCCGACGGCGTACTGGACGTTAAACTCGGCGTGCCAAAAGAGATGGGCGGCATGGGCGGTGACGTCACCAACCCTGAGCAGCTGTTTGCTGCCGGCTACTCTGCCTGCTTCCTGGGTGCCATGAAGTTTGTAGCCGCGCGCGACAAATTTACCCTGCCGAAAGAGGCCTTTATTGAAGGCGAAGTGGGGATTGGGCCGCTGCCAACCGGTTTTGGTATCGAAGCAAAACTGAACATCCACGTTGAAGGTATGGATCCTGCAGAAGCCAAAAAACTGGTCGATGCAGCACACATTGTGTGTCCGTACTCTAACGCGACCCGCGGTAACATCGACGTAACGCTGAACATTATCGCCTGATAACTGCCTGATGGCGTTACGCTTATCAGGCCAGCCGTTGTCGCCCCGGCAGGCATCGCGCCGCCGGGGAAAACCCCTCCTTCCCTTCCCGCTCTCTGTGCTACCATAAGCCCATATCACGCCCGTAGTTATCAGTAGAGTAAGCGTTATGTCCTCCAGAATTCTGACCACCAGCATTGCTGGTATTGATGCCTTTATGCGCGATCCCCGCGGTGTGCTGACCCACGCCGAAGGCGGCACGGTTGCGGTATTTGCTGACAACGCTCCGGCGTTTTATGCCATCACATCGGAACGTCTGGCACAGCTTCTGGAGATTGAAGCGCAGTTGTCCCGCCCGGCGAGCGACGTAACCCTCGATAACCAGTTCTTTGACGAGCCGGTTAGCGTCCCCGTGGCCGTTCCCATGGGTAAATTTGCCCTGTATGCGGGCTGGCAACCTGATGCTGATTTTCAACGGCAGGCGGCATTGTGGGGCATAGCGTTAACGCAACCGGCTACCCCCGAAGAGCTGGCCGCGTTTACCGCGTGGTGGCAGGCGGAAGGCAAAGTATTCACTCATATTCAGTGGCAACAGAAGCTCGCGCGTCATCTGCAAATTAATCGCGCCAGCAATAACGGCCAGCCAAAACGTGATATCAACGCGTTTTCCGAACCGGATAAACAGATCCCTAATGGATTCCGAGGTGCGAAATGAAGAACGTCGGCGACCTGATGAAACGTCTGCAAAAGATGATGCCAGCCAACGTGAAGCCCGCCTTCACGACGGGTGAAGAACTCCTGGCGTGGCAAAAAGAGCAGGGTAAGATCCGCGCCGCCGCGCTGGCCCGCGAAAACCGGGCGATGAAAATGCAGCGCACCTTTAACCGTTCCGGTATTCGCCCCCTGCACCAGAACTGCTCATTTGATAACTATAAAATTGAGACCAACGGGCAGATGAATGCACTCGCTGCCGCGCGTCAGTACGTGGATGAATTCGACGGCAATATCGCCAGCTTCATTTTTAGCGGCAAGCCTGGCACGGGGAAAAACCACCTGGCGGCCGCTATCTGTAACGAGCTGCTGCTGCGCGGGAAATCGGTGCTGATCATCACCGTGGCCGATATCATGTCCGCCATGAAAGACACCTTCAGCAACCGCGAAACCAGCGAAGAGCAACTGCTTAACGACCTGAGTAATGTCGATTTACTGGTTATTGATGAGATTGGCGTCCAGACCGAATCCCGCTATGAAAAAGTGATCATTAACCAGATTGTCGATCGCCGCTCTTCCTCCAAACGCCCCACCGGCATGCTGACTAACCACAACATCGACGAAATGACCCGCTTGCTGGGCGAACGCGTCATGGATCGCATGAAGCTCGGGAACAGTCTGTATGTCATCTTCGACTGGGAAAGTTACCGCAGCCGTGTCACCGGTAAAGAGTATTAAGATATTTCCAGGAAAGACCGGTGGCCCGGAGGTATATACTGACTCCACTTTCGCCCCAAAACGGACCTTTTTTGAGTAAGCCATTATGAAAAAACAGTTTCTTTTCAGCACCGTATTAGGCGCCCTGCTGGTTACCGGCGCGGCACAGGCCGCATCCTGGCAGGATTCGCTGTCCAGCGCAGCGAGCGAACTGACCAAAGAGAGCAGCAGCACCCAGGGCGGGCTGTCAGCCTCTTCCCTTACCGGCCTGCTGGGTAACAGCACTCAGAGCCTGAGCGCAGGCACAATGAACAATGCCGCGGGGATTCTGGAATATTGCGCGAAGCAAAAACTGGCCTCCGTGACCGACGCGCAAAACGTGAAAAATCAGGTGCTGGGCAAACTCGGTCTGGATACACAGGAGCAGAAACAGGACACCAACTATATGGATGGTATTCAGGGCCTGCTGAATGCGCAAAACGGTCAACAGCTCAACCTGAGCACCATCGGCAACTCCTCGCTGGCGAAACAGGTGAAAACCAAAGCCTGCGATCTGGTGCTGAAACAAGGCGTTAATTTCATCTCCTGATCCCCGCCTGTATTGCCATTACACGCCGCGTTTAAGACGTTACTCTTTTAACGCGGCGTTAAAGCCGTCTTTTTCCTGCCTGCCACCGTCTGAGCGTCCGTATGTCAGGATGCGACCCCCCTTCAAAAAAACGATTTTCTAAACCAAATCCTAACAACAGCACACTTTCGTGACACTAAAATTGCAGCTACACGACAACGCAATTACATTGTATAACCCAAAAAATAATCAGTTAGCCAGCTAAGCGCCTGGCGTCATGAGGATAGACTGTTGTCAGAGTTAATGTCCCTTGTCCTTTTTCTGGCCTCTGTCGGCGTTTACGCCTGCAAAGCGGGCCGTAACACCTGGTGGTTTATCGCCACGCTGGTGGTGCTCGGCATTTTTATTATTTTAAACATTACCTTATACGCCAGCGATTACTTTACCGGTGACGGCATTAACGATGCGGTGCTCTACACGCTGACAAATAGCCTGACGGGCGCGGGCGTGGGTAAATACATTCTTCCCGGGCTTGGGCTGATTGCGGCGCTGGTGATTATTTTTGGTGCCCTGGCCTGGGTGCTGCGCCGCCGTCGACATCTTCCGCATCATGGCGGCTACAGCCTGCTGGCACTCTGTCTGGCGCTGGCGTCCGTGGATGCCAGCCCGGCGTTTCATCAGATAACCGAGCTGGTAAAGTCACAGTCGCGCGACGGCGACCCGGATTTCATGGCCTGGTATAAAGAGCCGTCCAAAAAAATAGCCAACCCGAAGCTTAACCTGGTGTATATCTACGGCGAGAGTCTGGAACGCACCTGGTTTGATAACAATGCCTTCCCGAACCTGACGCCGGAGCTGGGCGCGCTAAAAAACGAAAGCCTTGATTTCAGCCATACCGCGCAGCTGCCCGGTACGGATTACACCATCGCCGGGATGGTTGCCTCGCAGTGCGGTATCCCGCTCTTCGCCCCCTTTGAGGGTAATGCCTCGGCCTCAATGTCGAGCTTCTTCCCGCAGAACGTTTGCCTCGGCGATATCCTGAAAAACTCCGGCTACGAAAACTACTTCGTACAGGGGGCTAACCTGCGCTTTGCCGGAAAAGATGTGTTCCTGAAATCCCACGGTTTTGACCATCTGTATGGCTCAGAAGAGTTAAAAACGACCGTTGCCGACCCGCATTACCGCAACGACTGGGGCTTTTACGACGACACGGTACTGGACGAAACCTGGAAAAAGTTCGAGGAACTGTCCCGCGCCGGCAAGCGTTTCTCCCTCTTTGCCCTGACGGTAGATACCCACCATCCGGACGGGTTTGTCTCGCGCACCTGTAAGCGCAAACGCTATGAGATTGACGGCAAAAACAACACATCGTTCAGCGCGGTAACCTGCAGCCAGGAGCATATCGCCGCTCTGGTCGAGAAAATCAAAGCCTCGCCGTATTTTAAAAACACGGTCATCGTCGTCTCATCTGACCATCTGGCGATGAAAAACAGCGCCTGGGATCAGCTCAGCAAACAGGATCGCAGCAATCTGTTCTTCATTCTGCGCGGCGACCAGCCGCAACAGGATGTGATCGCCACCAAACGCAACTCCATGGATAACGGCGCAACCGTGCTGGACATTCTGGGCGGGGATAACTTTATTGGCCTTGGCCGCAGTACGCTCTCGGGGCAGTCGCTGTCGGAAGTGTTCCTCAACATGAAGGAGAAAATCCTTGCGTGGAAGCCGGACATCATCCGCCTGTGGAACTTCCCGAAAGAGATGAAAGACTTCACCATCGATCAGGATAAAAACACTATCGCCTTCTCCGGCAGTCATTTCCGTCTGCCGCTGCTGCTGCGCGTGTCGGATACGCGCGTCGAACCGCTGCCGGAAAGCGAATACTCTGCGCCGCTGCGTTTCCAGCTGGCCGACTTCGCCCCTCGCGATAATTTTGTCTGGGTCGACAGGTGCTACAAAATGGGCCAGCTCTGGTCCCAGCCACTGGCTCTCTCAACCGACTGGTGCGTTTCTCAGGGACAGCTTGGCGGGGAGCAAACCGTGCAGCATGTCGATAAAGCGCAATGGAAAGGCAAAACCGCATTCAACGATACGGTCATCGATACCGCGCGCTATCAGCGAAATGTCGACATGCTGAAGATCGTGGATAACGATATTCGCTATAAAGCAGACAGCTTTATCTTCAACGTGGCCGGGGCACCGGAAGAGGTCAAACAGTTCAGCGGCATCTCGCGTCCGGAATCCTGGGGGCGCTGGTCTAATGCGCAGCTGGGCAGTGAAGTGAAGATTGAGTACGCGCATCCTCTGCCGGAAAAATTCGACCTGGTGATCACCGCCCGGGCCTATGGTCCAAACGCGAACCGTCCCATCCCGGTGCGTGTGGGCGATAAAGAGCAAACGCTGACGCTGGGAAATGACGTCACCACCACCACGCTGCATTTTGATAATCCTTCCCGCAGCAATACGCTGGTGATTGTTCCGCCGGACCCGCAGCCGACGAATGAGGGAAATATTCTTGGCCATTCACCGCGCGAGCTCGGCATCGGGATGGTAGAGATTAAAATTGTCAGTAAAGAGAGCTGATCCCTTCTGCGCCCGGCGTTCTGCCGGGCGCTTTATGTAAATATATAATCCTATAAATCCATTAAAAATAAGACAGAAACACCATATATCTCTCATTTCCATTTATAAATTCACCAGAAAGAAATCATATCCCAGAATGTGTAACTCCTTACACCCTGAGAGAGTTACCCACTTTTTATCATGCTAACCGGCAATACGTTCGAATCCACCCTGGCACAGCGCAGCGGAGTACGACCAGCGCTACCAGGGGAAAAAACCCTGATGCCGCAGACACTGAATGCCGACTATAAGGTCATCGTTTTAAGCGGCAATGCCTTCTTGTGGCTGGGCCTGAAGACGTTCATCTCGCAGAGTGTGGACCCCTGCCCTGAAATTTTCTGGATTAACGACGTGAGCCCTGAGGGGATCCTGCCCCTGCGGCAACTGATGTTGAATATCCGCGTCAAAAAAGGGTGGCTGGTGTTCACCGATGCGTCCCGCGTCAACGATATCAACATCATTCTGGGGGGTGAGCGTGTCCACGTGGTGGCAGGAAACCTGTCACTCGCGCAGCTCAGCCGCTGTTTTCAGAACACGCCGTTCGCAAGCGTAAAAAACGCCACGCTCACCTGCCAGGAGCTTCGGGTTTGCATGCTGTTCCGCAACGGGTTCAGCCCGGTTCGCATCGCGCAGATCCTGAATAAATCCCCGAAAACGATCTACACCCACAAGCGTAACGCGATGAACAAATTTCACTGCCAGAACCTGGCGGAATTCCATCGCAAACTCTTCCTGCTCGACTACCCGGCATCGTGTTTGTAACTGCACGGCTAATCACGTCGGGAAATAAGATCATGCGGCGTCATCTTCCCTGTCTCATTCTCTGGCTGTTGATGCTGGCGCTGCTGTCTCGCTATGCCCTTCCCGCCACGTTGGGATGACGTGGTAATCCGACTGCACGAGTAAATTGCTTTAAATCTTGTCTGGATCAATGTTATCGGTAACAATGGCGTTAAAATAGCCAGCGTGTTATGTCCGACAAGGCACAGCCTTATCTTCTTTTTTGTTATTTTTTCTGTATTACAATAACTTATGAAATACCTGCTTGCTGACGCCATCGTCTATAACGACGAAGACGGTTCTGTTTCTCTTATCAATGCACCCGATCTGGACAGACAAATCCTCACCTGTACCGCCAACGCCATCATGAAGCTGCTGGTTCAGCATCACGGCAACGTCGTCGAACGTGACACCTTTCTGAGTGATGTCTGGGATCAACGTGGGCTCCAGGGGTCCAACAATTCGTTAAATCAATACATCAGTATTGTGCGCAAAATGCTGTCGAGCCTGCTGCCCGACACCCTGTTTATCGTCACCGTGCCGAAAACGGGCTTTATGCTCAGTGCTGATATCCCGGTAACGCCCCTGGAGGACGATTTTCCCGTCGAGGAGGCGGTCCCGGCCTCACGACGCATTCAGCCAGAATGGCTATTCTGCGGCGTACTCACGCTGATGGTCGTGGCGCTGTGCATCGGCGCCTGTTTGACGAAACAGGCACACCAGTACAGTGACACTCATCTGCTCACCCACATTGGCACCTGTCCGGTCTACACCTTCGCCCCGCTGGCAGATGTGTTTCACACTAAGGCCATGGCGCTGGCGCAGACGCTTCAGCGCGAAGGTAATCTGCCCTGCCTGAAAAACTCTATTTTCTATATGCACATCCAGAGAACACTTTTCTATGGCCACGAAGGGCGGCTGGTCCTTTCCCAGTGTTCTCTCACGGACGGTAAAGCCAGCGCCTGCCGAACGCTTTACTTTTACGAGTGGTGATATGAAACAAAAAAAAGTGTGGCTTATTCTGGCGCTCAATCTGTTGCTGATTGGCGTGACGCTGGCGTGGTACGTCTACACGCCTCCGCTGTCCGGAACCTGTGCAGGAAACCTGACATTTTCAGCCCGACATGACAATCATGATTTCTCCTTTGAAGGGGAGATTACGCTGCGCTTTCAGCCCGACAACACAGGGTACCTTACGCTTAACGGCGACGTGGTTAACGAGCCACATCACTGGGATGTTTCCCGCCAGGAGATGTTTACGTGGCGGCACGTTGAGGGTTCACTCTATGAAATATTCATACAAAGCGTGGCGCGCTTTAGCCATGACACCCTGCCACCGGGGGTCTTTGAAAAGTACGTCGCCGGCCTGACGCCGGGGAACAAAAGACTCCTGAAGATTGAACGCACGCCGGAAGACGCGCTGGTGATCAGCAATTTCTATGCGCCGGTCCTGATTTGTTCAGAATAGGCGCGGCTGGTCGGGGTATACTTTCCGCCATGAACATTCTCTTTCGACCGACGACGCCCAAAGATGTTGCAGCCCTGCCCGCCATCGAGCGCGCGGCAGGCGAGCGTTTTCGGGACGTCCCCGAACTGGCCTGGCTTGCAGACGGCGACGTCATTTGCGCGGAACAACATCTTGATTACGCGAAACGCGGGTTAAGCTGGCTGGCGCTGGCAAACGACCTGCCCGTCGGGTTTATCCTTGCAGAAGCCCATCCGTCATCGCTGTTTATTGTCGAACTCTCGGTTCATCGGGAGTGGCAGGGAAGAGGAATAGGTCGGCGACTTATCGCCTGCGCCGCAGACCATGCCCGCACGCTGGGGCTGACATCGCTGACGCTGACCACCTTTTGCGAGGTGCCGTGGAATGCGCCGTTTTATGCGCGACTCGGGTTTGAAACGGTGACGATGCTAACGCCTGAACTGCGTCAGAAAAGAGAGGAAGAAGCGGCGCACGGTTTCGCGTATGACTCCCGCTGTGCCATGCGCCTGCCTCTGTGATATCGGCCTGCAAAACGCCCCATTACAGGCCGGGTCAGGCGTAGCCGCCCCCCGGCACTGTGGCAGGATTAAAACGTTTCCCAGTTTTCGCCCGCATCGGTGGTCGCGGCTTTACGCGCCATCACAGGGGCCGCAGCGGTTTTCGCTGAAGCCTGCTCGCGGGCTTTCATCTGCTCCTGCTGAATGCGGAACACGGCCACGGCCTGAGTCAGACGGCTCGCCTGCTCTTCCAGTGCCGCTGCCGCCGCGGCAGACTCTTCCACCAGCGAGGCGTTCTGCTGGGTCACGCGATCCATCTCAGCCACCGCCAGACCCACCTGATCGATACCACGGCTCTGCTCATCAGACGCAGAGGCGATTTCGCCCATGATGTCCGTCACGCGGGTTACCGCATTAACGATTTCACCCATGGTTTCGCCGGCGCTTTCTACCAGGGTAGACCCGACTTCCACGCGGCCAACAGAGTCTTCAATCAGGCTCTTGATCTCACGTGCTGCCTGGGCGCTGCGCTGTGCCAGGTTACGGACTTCACCCGCAACAACGGCAAATCCGCGGCCCTGCTCGCCCGCACGTGCCGCTTCTACCGCGGCGTTCAGTGCCAGGATGTTAGTCTGGAACGCAATGCCGTCGATCACGCTGATAATGTCGGCAATTTTCTGTGAACTGCCCGCGATGTCACGCATGGTTTGCACCACGTTATCCACCACTTTACCGCCCTTCTGCGCGGTTTCAGACGCGCTCAGCGCCAGGTTGCTCGCCTGACGGGCGTTCTCGGCGTTCTGCTTAACGGTCGCCGTCAGCTGCTCCATGCTGGCAGCGGTCTCTTCGAGGGATGCGGCCTGCTGTTCCGTACGGGAAGAGAGATCGTTGTTACCCATCGCGATTTCGCTCGCGCCACTGTAGATGGCGTTAGCACCGTTACGCACATCGCCAACGGTACGGACCAGCTCGCCCTGCATATGACGCAGCGAGTCGGCCAGTTCACCCATCTCGTTAGCGCCCTGCACCTCAATGCGCTTCACCAGATCGCCGCTGGCGATATGACGAATGTTGTCGATAAGACGGGTAAGTGGCGAAATCAGCGCCTGCTTGATACCCAGCCACACGGCCACGATCACCACCAGCACCGCAATCAGTACGCTAATCAGCACCCAGATTGCCTGGCTGTAGGAGCTATTGCTGTTTTCCACCGCCATCTGATACAGCTTGTCGTTCTGCTGCAGATAGTTCACGTACTGCTTCTCAAAACCATCCTGATAGCTCTGGGTAGGTTGATCGAAGAAGGCGTTGATTTTGCCCGCGCCCAGCAGCTGGATCAGCTCCGCCAGTGCACCGTGGTAGATATCGTAGTTACGTTTGATCTCCGTCGCGTCGGCGTCGTTTTGACGCGGATCGCGTGGCAGGGCTTCGTATTCAGCCCAGTTTTTTTCTGCCTGTTTCAGAGAAGCCGCCGCAATTTGCATCAGATCGTTCACGGTCGCGCCGCTGCCGATATTGCTCTGATCCATCATGTAGCGGATACCCGCACGGTTCAGGGTATTACGGGTTTGCAGCAGGGCAACCCAGCTGGCGTTCAGCGTGGACTGTTGCTGGCGAATGGTTTGCAGGACGGTAAAATTCTCTTTGTCATGCTTGAGGGCATTGAAGAAAAGACCACCGGATGTGAGTTGTAAAAGGCCAAATATCGCTAATACCAGCATTAAGCTGGTGACAATCTTGATACGGTTTAACATGTTTTCGCTTTCCATCAGACAGATAACAGGATTTTCGGCCTGGAAAGGGAAAACTTTACGAAAATCATCCTTAAATTTGTGGTTTTTACTCTTCTTCGCGCGCTGTGATATGCCGGTTCCCCAGTTCAATAAACTCTTCCAGCAGCGCTGTCAGCTGTTGCATCTTCGCCGGCGTATATTCGGCCTCGATTTGCTGATACGCCTCTTCCACCTGCGCCTGGGCACGCTCGTATAGCCTGTTCCCCTCTTTGGTCAGCGACACGTACAGCTTTCGCTGATCGTTTACGGGCTTAAGGCGCAGCACCAGACCGTCACGCTCCATGCGCGTCAGAATGCCCGTCAGGCTGGGACGCAAGATACAGGTGCGAAACGCCAGATCGTGAAAATCCATCGACGGATGTTCGGCCAGCACGCGCACGATGCGCCACTGCTGCTCGGTCAGGTTATGCCGTTTCACAATCGGGCGGAAGTAAGACATCGCCGCTTCCCGCGCCTGTAACAGGGCGATAGTTAATGAATCATGCATAGCCTCTCCCGGTAATCATTAACACATGAACAATTCAGTTCTGCTGGTTTTACACACAACGCGTTTTACGACAAAAAGTCTAACAGAAACAAGCCTGATTTATTAACGCAATGATAAATATAGCCTTTAATCTCTTTATGTAAATTTATTGTTATTCATATCACAAATTATTCACTTCTGGTTGCGAAATAAACAGCAAAGGCATACAACCAGATCATTAACATATTAATGAAATCACAGGCCGGACGTCCGGCCTGAGGAGTAAGTGAATGAAAGGTACTGTTTTTGCCGTAGCGCTGAACCACCAGAGCCAGCGCGATGCCTGGCGCGACGCGTTTGAAAAAGCCCCCTACAACACGCCGCCAAAAACCGCCGTGTGGTTTATCAAACCGCATAACACCG
The DNA here is from genome assembly GCF_057320345.1 of Enterobacter cloacae complex sp. 394I7. Lineage (NCBI taxonomy): Bacteria > Pseudomonadati > Pseudomonadota > Gammaproteobacteria > Enterobacterales > Enterobacteriaceae > Enterobacter > Enterobacter cloacae complex sp. 394I7. The sequence goes on from NZ_JBXWCR010000003.1 coordinate 265,710, forward strand.
TGATCCGCACGGGCGACCCCATTCCCTTCCCGCAGGGAGAAACCGTGTTAAGCGGTGCCACGGTAGCGCTGGTTGTGGGTAAAACGGCGCGTAACGTTCCCGTGGACGAGGCGGCGGAGTACATCGCCGGTTACGCGCTTGCCAACGAGGTGAGCCTGCCGGAAGAGAGTTTTTATCGCCCGGCGATCAAGGCCAAATGCCGCGACGGCTTTTGTCCGCTGGGAGAGCTGGCCGCCCTCGACCACGTTGATAACCTGACCATCGTCACCGAAATTAACGGCCGGGAAGCGGACCACTGGAACACCGCTGACCTGCAGCGCAATGCCGCCGAACTGCTGAGCGCCCTGAGCGAGTTCGCCACCCTCAGTCCGGGCGATGCCATTCTGCTCGGCACCCCACACTCGCGCGTCCCGCTGCAGCCAGGCGATCGCGTACGCATTCTGGCGAAAGGCTTCCCGTCCCTGGAAAACCCGGTGGTTGATGAACGCGAGGTCGCCCATGCGCAAGGCCCACATCCGCACGCCACGCTGTTCGCGCTTGGTCTGAACTACGCCGATCACGCCAGCGAGCTGGCGTTTACGCCGCCAACGGAACCGCTGGTGTTTATCAAAGCCCCCAACACCGTGACCAGCGATAACCAGACCTCGGTCCGCCCGAACAACATTGAGTACATGCACTACGAGGCGGAGCTGGTGGTGGTCATCGGCAAAACGGCGCACAAGGTCAGTGAGCGCGAGGCGATGGACTATGTCGCGGGCTATACCGTCTGCAACGATTACGCCATCCGTGACTACCTGGAAAACTACTACCGCCCGAACCTGCGGGTGAAAAGCCGCGACGGGTTGACCCCCCTCAGCCCGCATATCGTGCCGAAAGAGGCCATTCCCGACCCGCATAACTTAACCCTGCGCACCTTCGTGAACGGTGAATTGCGCCAGCAAGGGACCACTGCCGATCTGATCTTCAGCATCCCGTTTCTGATTGCCTATCTCAGCGAGTTTATGACCCTGCAGCCCGGCGACATGATTGCCACCGGCACGCCAAAGGGTCTGTCTGACGTACAGCCAGGCGACGAAGTGGTCGTGGAAGTGGAGGGCGTGGGCCGCCTGGTGAACCGCATTGTCAGTGAGGAGACTGCAAAATGAAAAAAATAAACCATTGGATTAACGGTAAGAACGTCGCAGGAAGTGATTACTTCCACACCACTAACCCGGCCACCGGAGAGGTGCTGGCGGAGGTCGCGTCCGGCGGTGAAGCTGAAATTCATCAGGCCGTGGCGGCGGCCAAAGAGGCATTCCCGACGTGGGCTAACCTGCCGATGAAAGAGCGCGCACGCCTGATGCGTCGCCTCGGAGATCTTATCGATCAACACGTTCCGGAGATTGCGGCCCTCGAGACCGCCGACACCGGCCTGCCGATCCACCAGACCAAAAACGTGCTTATTCCACGCGCGTCGCACAACTTCGCGTTCTTCGCCGAAGTGTGCCAGCAGATGAACGGTAAAACCTACCCGGTCGACGACAAGATGCTCAACTACACCCTGGTGCAGCCGGTGGGAGTCTGCGCGCTGGTGTCGCCGTGGAACGTGCCGTTTATGACCGCCACCTGGAAGGTTGCGCCGTGCCTGGCGCTGGGCAACACCGCGGTGCTGAAGATGTCTGAACTCTCCCCGCTGACCGCCGACCGTCTGGGCGAGCTGGCGCTGGAGGCCGGTATTCCGGCGGGCGTGCTGAACGTGGTGCAGGGCTATGGCGCAACGGCGGGCGATGCGCTGGTACGTCATCACGACGTGCGCGCCGTCTCCTTTACCGGCGGCACCGCCACCGGGCGCAACATCATGAAAAACGCCGGACTGAAGAAATACTCCATGGAGCTGGGAGGGAAATCCCCGGTGCTGATTTTTGAAGATGCGGATATCGAACGTGCGCTGGACGCCGCCCTGTTCACCATCTTCTCCATCAACGGCGAGCGTTGCACCGCTGGCTCACGCATTTTCATTCAGCAGAGCATCTACCCGGAATTCGTCAGGCGCTTTGCCGAGCGCGCGAACCGTCTGCGCGTGGGTGACCCGACCGATCCGAACACTCAGGTTGGCGCGCTGATCAGCCAGCAGCACTGGGAAAAAGTCTCCGGCTATATCCGTCTTGGCATTGAAGAAGGCGCGACCCTGCTGGCGGGCGGCCCTGACAAACCCACCGATCTCCCTGCTCACCTGAAAAACGGCAACTTCCTGCGCCCGACCGTGCTGGCAGACGTCGACAACCGGATGCGCGTGGCCCAGGAAGAGATTTTCGGTCCGGTTGCCTGCCTGCTGCCGTTTAAGGACGAAGCCGAAGGGCTGCGTCTGGCTAACGACGTGGAGTACGGCCTGGCGTCATACATCTGGACCCAGGACGTCAGCAAAGTGCTGCGCCTGGCGCGCAATATCGAAGCCGGAATGGTGTTTGTAAACACCCAGAACGTGCGCGACCTGCGTCAGCCGTTTGGCGGCGTGAAGGCTTCCGGTACCGGGCGCGAAGGGGGCGAATACAGCTTCGAGGTGTTCGCTGAAATGAAAAACGTCTGCATCTCCATGGGCGACCATCCGATTCCAAAATGGGGGATCTGAGTATGGGCAAGTTAGCGTTAGCGGCAAAAATTACCCACGTTCCGTCAATGTACCTCTCTGAGTTGCCGGGAAAAAACCACGGCTGCCGCCAGTCCGCCATCGACGGACATAAAGAAATCAGCAAGCGTTGTCGGGAGCTGGGCGTCGATACCATTATTGTGTTCGATACCCACTGGCTGGTGAACAGCGCCTACCACATCAACTGCGCGGATCATTTCTCCGGCATCTACACCAGCAACGAGCTGCCGCATTTTATCCGCGACATGACCTACGACTACGACGGTAACCCCGCGCTCGGCCAGCTTATCGCCGACGAAGCGGTGAAACTCGGCGTACGTGCCAAAGCGCACAACATCCCGAGCCTCAAGCTGGAGTACGGCACGCTGGTACCAATGCGCTACATGAACAGCGATAAGCACTTCAAAGTGATCTCTATCGCCGCGTTCTGCACCGTCCACGACTTCGCCGACAGCCGCAGGCTGGGCGAGGCCATCGTCAGCGCGATTCAGAAATACGACGGCACCGTGGCGGTGCTCGCCAGCGGTTCGCTGTCGCACCGTTTTATCGACGACCAGCGCGCCGAAGAGGGAATGAACAGCTACACCCGCGAGTTCGACCGTCAGATGGACGAACGCGTGGTGAAGCTGTGGCGTGAAGGCAAGTTCAGGGAGTTCTGCAGCATGCTGCCGGAGTATGCCCACTACTGCTACGGCGAGGGCAATATGCACGACACGGTGATGCTGCTGGGGATGCTCGGCTGGGACACATACGACGGCAAGGTGGAGTTCCTCACCGAGCTGTTCCCCAGCTCCGGCACCGGCCAGGTTAACGCCGTTTTCCCCCTGCCCGCGTCCGCGTAAGGAGCCACCATGCCGCACTTTATTGCTGAATGCACTGACAACATCCGCGAGCAGGCGGACCTGCCAGGACTGTTCGCCAAAGTGAACGACGCGCTTGCCGCCACGGGAATCTTCCCACTCGGCGGTATCCGTAGCCGCGCGCACTGGCTGGACACCTGGCAGATGGCCGACGGTAAGCACGATTACGCCTTTGTGCATATGACGCTGAAGATTGGCGCCGGGCGCAGTCTGGAGAGCCGGGAGGCGGTGGGAAAGGCACTGTTTGAGCTGATTAAAACCCACTTCGCCGACCTGATGGCATCGCGCTATCTGGCGCTCTCTTTTGAAATAGACGAGCTGCACCCGACGCTCAATTACAAGCAGAACAACGTGCACGCTTTGTTTAAGTAGCGCCCTTACCGGGCCGACAACGGCTTTGAACGCAAGCCGGGTGAGCAGCACGCCACCCGGCAACAACAGGAAATCGCCATGCTCGATAAACACACCCATACCCTGATCGCCCATCGTCTGCATCAGGCGGAGCAGTCCCGGGAGCAGATCCGCCAGATCTCGCTCGACTACCCGACGATCACCCTTGACGACGCCTACGCCGTACAGCGCGAATGGGTGAGCCTGAAAATCGCCGAAGGTCGCGTGCTGAAAGGCCATAAGATTGGCCTCACCTCCAAAGCGATGCAGGCCAGCTCGCAGATTAGCGAGCCGGACTACGGCGCTCTGCTCGACGACATGTTCTTCCACGACGGCGGCGATATCCCTGCCGACCGCTTTATCGTCCCGCGCATCGAAGTGGAGCTGGCCTTCGTGCTGGCAAAACCCCTGCGCGGCCCAAACTGCACCCTGTTCGACGTCTACAACGCCACGGATTACGTCATCCCCGCGCTGGAGCTGATCGACGCCCGCTGCCACAACATCGATCCCGAGACCCAGCGTCCACGCAAGGTGTTCGACACCATCTCCGATAACGCCGCCAACGCAGGTGTGATCCTTGGCGGTCGCCCGATTAAGCCCGACGAGCTGGATCTGCGCTGGATCTCCGCGCTGCTCTACCGCAACGGCGTCATTGAAGAGACCGGGGTCGCCGCGGGCGTGCTCAACCACCCGGCCAACGGTGTGGCATGGCTTGCCAATAAACTCGCGCCGTACGACGTTCAGCTGGAGCCTGGCCAAATCATCCTCGGCGGTTCGTTTACCCGCCCGGTGCCGGCCAGCAAGGGCGATACCTTCCACGTGGACTACGGCAAGATGGGCTCCATCAGCTGCCGTTTTGTCTAGGAGACCACCATGGAAAACAGATTCAAAGCGGCGCTCAGCGCCGGAAAACCGCAAATCGGCCTGTGGCTGGGGCTGACCAGCAGTTACAGCGCCGAGCTGCTGGCCGGTGCGGGGTTCGACTGGCTGCTGATCGACGCAGAGCACGCGCCCAATAACGTGCAAACCGTCCTGACCCAGCTGCAGGCGATCGCACCTTACGCCAGCCAGCCGGTGGTACGCCCGTCGTGGAACGATCCGGTCCAGATCAAACAGCTGCTGGACGTCGGGGCGCAAACCCTGCTGGTGCCGATGGTACAAAACGCCGATGAAGCCCGGCTGGCGGTGCGCGCCACGCGTTATCCACCGGCGGGGATCCGCGGCGTGGGCAGCGCGCTGGCTCGCGCCTCGCGCTGGAACCGCACGCCTGATTACCTGCAGCGCGCTAACGATGCCATGTGCGTGCTGGTGCAGATTGAAACGCGCGAGGCGCTGAAAAATCTGCCGCACATCCTCGATGTGGAAGGCGTGGACGGGGTGTTTATTGGCCCGGCGGATCTGAGCGCCGACATGGGCTTTGCCGGAAATCCGCAGCACCCGGAAGTCCAGGCCGCCATCGAGAAGGCCATTGCGCAGATCCGTGCGGCAGGCAAAGCGCCCGGCATCCTGATGGCTAACGAGCCGCTGGCAAAACGCTACCTCGAGCTTGGCGCGCTGTTTGTCGCCGTCGGGGTCGACACCACCCTGCTTGCACGCAGCGCCGAGGCGCTGGCGGCACGTTTTATCGATATCCCGGTTACGTCAGTAAATAACAATAAATCCGTCTACTAAACGTACGATGTGGAGCGCAACATGACGACCTCTACCCTGCAAGCCCATGATAATAAAGCTGTAGAACACCGCGTTATTCAGAAGCTGTTTCGTCGTTTGATCGTGTTTCTCTTTATCCTGTTTGTCTTCTCGTTTCTTGACCGCATTAACATCGGCTTTGCCGGGCTGACGATGGGCAAAGATCTGGGCCTCACCTCGACCATGTTTGGCCTGGCCGCCACCCTGTTTTACGTCACCTACGTGATATGTGGGATCCCCAGCAACATCATGCTGGCGAAGGTCGGCGCCCGGCGCTGGATCGCCGGGATCATGGTGGTGTGGGGCATCGCCTCCACCTGCACCATGTTCGCCACCAGCCCGCACACGCTCTATGTGCTGCGCATGCTGGTGGGCATTGCCGAGGCCGGATTCCTGCCGGGGATCCTCGTCTATCTCACCTGGTGGTTCCCTGCCTACCACCGCGCCCGCGCCAACGCGTTGTTTATGATCGCCATGCCGGTGACCATGATGCTCGGCTCGATCCTCTCCGGTTATATTCTGGCCATGGACGGGCTGTGGAACCTGAAAGGCTGGCAGTGGCTGTTCCTGCTGGAGGGGCTACCGTCCGTGGTGCTCGGCGTAGTGACGTGGTTCTACCTGAACGACACGCCGGATCAGGCCAGCTGGCTGGATGACGACGAAAAGCAGGCGCTTAAAACAATGATCGCCCGCGAGCAGGTGTCGGCCATCGCCCGTCCCGTCACGCCGCGTTCGACGCTGCGCGAAGTGTTTACCCCGGCCGTGCTGCTCTATACCCTGGCCTATTTCTGCCTCACGAACACCCTGAGCGCGATTAATATCTGGACGCCGCAGATCCTGCAAAGCTTCAACACCGGCAGCAGCAACATTGTGATTGGCCTGCTGGCGGCGATCCCGCAGTTTTGCACCATTCTCGGGATGATCTGGTGGAGCCGCCGCTCCGACAGGCTGAAAGAGCGAAAAAAGCACACCATTCTGCCGTACCTCTTTGCGGCGGCAGGATGGTTACTGGCCTCGGCGACCCACCACAGCCTGATCCAGCTGCTTGGCATCATCATGGCCTCAACCGGATCGTTTACCGCCATGGCGATCTTCTGGACCACGCCGGATCGGGTTATTAGCCTGCAGTCGCGGGCGGTCGCACTGGCGGTGATCAATGCCATCGGTAACGTCGGATCCGCCGTCAGCCCGCTGTTGATCGGCATTCTGCGTGACAGCACCGGCAGCTTCAGCTCCGGGTTGTGGTTTGTTGCCGGCTTGCTGGTGGTCGGCGCGCTGGTGCTGACACGTATCCCGATGACGCAGCGGGAGAGCCTTGAGCACGAGCCAGGTATGGCGGCGCAGAAAATCCCGTAAGGAGCGGCTATGTGCCAGAACCCGATCGCGAATATCGACATCAGCAAAGAGTACGACGAAAGTCTGGGAACGGATGATGTTCACTATCAGTCGTTCGCCCGCATGGCGGCCTTTTTTGGCCGCGACATGCAGGCTCACCGTCACGACCAGTATTTTCAGATGCACTTTCTGGATACCGGACAGATCGAACTGCAGCTCGACGATCACCGCTACTCGGTGCAGGCTCCGCTGTTTGTGCTGACCCCCCCGTCGGTGCCGCACGCGTTTATTACCGAATCCGACAGCGACGGGCACGTTCTGACGGTGCGCGAGGATCTGATCTGGCCGCTGCTGGAAGTGCTCTACCCCGGCACGCGGGAAGCCTTTGGCCTGCCGGGGATCTGCCTCTCGCTGGCCGATAAGCCGGACGAACTGGCGGCACTGAAGCACTACTGGCCGCTGATTGCCCGGGAATCGACGGCGCAACTGCCCGGGCGCGAACACACGCTGGTTCTGTTAGCCCAGGCGGTGTTCACCCTGCTGCTGCGCAACGCGAAGCTCGACGATCACGCCGCCAGCGGCATGCGCGGCGAGCTGAAACTGTTCCAGCGCTTTACCCAGCTGATTGACGTCCATTTTCATGAGCACTGGACGGTACCGGAATATGCCAGCGAACTGCACCTGACCGAATCGCGTCTGACCGATATCTGCCGGCGCTTCGCCAACCGCCCGCCGAAGCGGCTGATTTTTGACCGTCAGCTGCGTGAAGCGAGGCGGATGCTGCTCTTCTCCGACAGCGCGGTCAGCGAAATCGCCTGGCAGCTGGGGTTTAAAGACCCGGCCTATTTTGCCCGGTTTTTTAATCGGTTAGTGGGGTGTTCGCCGAGCGCGTATCGGGCACAAAAAGTACCGGTGTCGTCTGTCACCCCACCCCAGCCCTGACCCTCCCCCGGGTTCAGGGTGAGGGAAATCACACTCTGCGATCATATGTGAAAAGTACCAGCCGTTGTCCCAATCGTCCCTTCACGTTCACCCCCGCTCAGGCTTCAATTAAACAACAAAAACAAAACATAAATTTAACATCACTATTCCGATACGAGGTCCCTATGAAGCCTGAAGATTTCCGCGCTGATGCCAAACGTCCGTTAACCGGTGAAGAGTATTTAAAAAGCCTGCAGGATGGCCGTGAGATTTATATCTACGGCGAGCGCGTCAAAGACGTGACCACTCATCCGGCGTTTCGCAATGCGGCAGCCTCCATCGCGCAGATGTACGATGCGCTGCACAAGCCTGACATGCAGGACACGCTGTGCTGGGGCACCGATACCGGCAGCGGCGGCTACACCCATAAGTTTTTCCGCGTGGCGAAAAGCGCCGACGACCTGCGTCAGCAGCGTGACGCCATCGCCGAGTGGTCGCGCCTGAGCTACGGCTGGATGGGCCGCACCCCGGACTACAAGGCGGCGTTTGGCTGCGCGCTCGGTGCCAATCCGGCGTTCTACGGCCAGTTCGAACAGAACGCCCGTAACTGGTACACCCGTATTCAGGAAACCGGGCTTTACTTCAACCACGCCATCGTTAATCCCCCCATCGACCGTCACAAACCGGCGGACGAAGTAAAAGACGTCTACATCAAGCTGGAAAAAGAGACCGACGCCGGGATCATCGTTAGCGGCGCAAAAGTGGTGGCAACCAACTCGGCGCTGACTCACTACAACATGATCGGTTTTGGCTCCGCGCAGGTGATGGGCGAAAACCCGGACTTCGCGCTGATGTTCGTTGCGCCAATGGACGCCGAAGGCGTGAAGCTGATCTCTCGCGCCTCTTACGAAATGGTGGCAGGTGCGACCGGCTCTCCATACGACTACCCGCTCTCCAGCCGTTTCGACGAAAACGACGCGATCCTGGTGATGGATCATGTGTTGATCCCCTGGGAAAACGTGCTGATCTACCGCGATTTCGATCGCTGCCGTCGCTGGACCATGGAAGGCGGTTTTGCCCGCATGTACCCGCTGCAGGCCTGCGTACGTCTGGCGGTGAAGCTCGATTTCATTACCGCGCTGCTGAAGAAATCGCTGGAGTGTACCGGCACCCTGGAGTTCCGCGGCGTGCAGGCGGATCTCGGGGAAGTGGTGGCCTGGCGCAACATGTTCTGGGCGCTGAGCGACTCCATGTGTTCTGAAGCCACACCGTGGGTGAATGGTGCGTACCTGCCGGATCACGCGGCGCTGCAGACCTACCGCGTCATGGCCCCGATGGCCTATGCGAAGATCAAGAACATCATCGAGCGTAACGTCACCAGCGGCCTGATCTATCTGCCGTCCAGCGCACGAGACCTGAACAATCCGCAGATCGACCAGTATCTGGCGAAATACGTGCGCGGCTCCAACGGCATGGATCACGTGGAACGCATTAAGATTTTGAAACTGATGTGGGATGCCATCGGCAGCGAGTTTGGTGGTCGTCACGAGCTGTATGAGATCAACTATTCCGGCAGCCAGGACGAAATCCGTCTGCAGTGTCTGCGTCAGGCACAGAGTTCTGGCAACATGGACAAAATGATGGCAATGGTCGACCGCTGCATGTCCGAGTACGACCAGCATGGCTGGACGGTGCCGCACCTGCACAATAATTCCGATATCAACATGCTGGATAAGCTGCTGAAATAACGCAGCGGGAGGTTTCAATGCATACAGAACAACGCCTGCGTTTTCGCGATGCGATGGCCAGCCTGTCGGCGGCGGTTAACGTTGTCACCACCGAGGGCGATGCAGGACGCTGCGGTATCACCGCCACCGCCGTCTGTTCAGTCACGGACACCCCGCCATCGCTGATGGTCTGCATCAATGCCAACAGCGCCATGAACCCGGTTTTCCAGGGTAACGGTAAGCTGTGCGTCAACGTGCTGAACCATGAGCAGGAGATCATGGCCCGCCACTTCGCCGGGATGACCGGCATGGCAATGGACGATCGCTTTGCCCTCTCCTGCTGGCAGAAAGGTCCGCAGGGGCAACCGGTGCTGAAGGGCGCGCTGGCAAGCCTTGAAGGCGAGATTAGCCAGGTGCAAACCATCGGCACCCATCTGGTTTATCTCGTTGAAATTAAAAATATCATTCTGAGCGAAGCGGGACACGGCCTGATCTATTTTAAACGCCGTTTCCACCCCGTCATGATGGAGACTGAAGCCGCAGTATGACCCCCTCCTGCGCTGGCCGTTTCCCGGCCAGCGCCAATTTCCACAAAAATTCCTAAGGTTTCCGCTTAATCACGCCGTTATATAGCCATAAGAGAAATTTTCTGTGTCTGAATACTGACAATACATGTCAGTGCTACCCGCATCATTCAGCGCATACCCTAATATACAGGAAGACCTTATGGCTAAATCGACGCGGAGCCGCTCGGCTGAACGTCTGGTCGATATTCTGGTTGAGTTACATTTAAATGGTGTGGTAAACCGCAGTGCGCTCATGGAAAAATTTAAAATTACCGAGCGCACTGTCTACCGGGATTTAAATGCGCTTTCACCTATTGTGGAACATACCGGTAACGGACTGTATCGTCTGATCCACTCCGCACAATCTCCCGGTGGACAAGGATTACATCACACGATTGCTAACTTCCTGAATGCCGATAGCTTTTTCCCGGAAAGAAATACGGAATTCTGGCAGAAACTTGAAACACGCGTTGACGAAAATCATATTCTTATTCTTGGCAACGACGCAGAGCACACGGTAGAACGTGATATTCGTCGCTATTTATCGAAAATCGAGAAATCGATTAAGAATCGTAATGTATGCCAGATCGTTTATAAGGGTAAAACCCGCCTGATTAATCCCTATAAACTCATTAACAATAAAAATATATGGTATTTACAAGCCACCGAGAATAGCCGGCTAAAATCCTTCTCGTTGAGTCAGATTAGCTGGTTTGATATTCAACAAAAAACCTTCACGCCGGAAGAAAATGCGCTCGGGCTGCTGGAAAAAAGCCTTGATCCGTGGGTGTCGGAAGACACTTTCGAAGTGAAAATATTCATTAAAGATACTATTTCACATTACTTTATGCGCCGCGACCTGCTGCCGGAACAAGAGCTTGTCGGTGAGCAGCACAACGGCGTCACGCTGCGCTGTCAGGCGGCACACGAGAACCAGATCCTGCCGCTGCTGTTCTACTGGCTGCCGAACATTCAAATCCTGGAGCCCAACTGGCTAAAAGAGAAGCTGCTTAAAACGCTGGAAAATTATCTGGCGGTAGAGCGCACAGCAGATAACCACGTGATCTCAATCACATAATTTCTCCCGGCGGCGGCGAGACGGAACCACTCGCCGCCCTCTTTGACCGCTCACCTGGCCCTTTCAACCGCTCATTCATTTACCTGTCTTTACACGCGCGTGGTTCTGGCACGATCGCTCCAGCATTAATCAATATCTCCTCATAACGAACCCTGACCCTTTTTCATTACATAAAAAACCAGGTCTTACTATGGATACGAAAAAACTACTGAAGCACGTGCCCTGGGCGTTACTCGGGATCCTCGGCGCTTTTTGTCTGGCGGTTGTCGCACTACGCCGGGGCGAACACGTAAGCGCCCTGTGGATCGTCGTTGCGTCTGTCTCCGTCTATCTTGTTGCTTATCGCTACTACAGCTTATACATCGCGCAGAAGGTCATGAAACTCGACCCGACGCGTGCCACTCCGGCGGTCATTAATAATGACGGCCTCAACTACGTGCCCACCAACCGCTACGTGTTGTTTGGTCACCACTTTGCCGCTATCGCCGGTGCGGGTCCGCTGGTCGGCCCGGTTCTGGCCGCGCAGATGGGCTACCTGCCTGGCACCCTGTGGCTGCTCGCGGGCGTAGTGCTGGCCGGGGCGGTGCAGGACTTTATGGTGCTGTTTATCTCTTCTCGCCGTAACGGCGCCTCTCTGGGTGAGATGGTGAAAGAGGAGATGGGCCGCGTGCCGGGGACCATCGCACTGTTCGGCTGCTTCCTGATTATGATCATCATCCTCGCGGTGCTGGCGTTAATCGTGGTGAAAGCGCTGGCCGAAAGTCCGTGGGGGGTCTTCACCGTCTGCTCTACCGTGCCGATTGCGCTGTTCATGGGTATCTACATGCGCTTTATCCGCCCGGGTCGCGTGGGTGAAGTGTCGGTGATTGGTATTGTGCTGCTGGTTGCATCCATCTACTTCGGTGGCGTGATTGCGCACGACCCGTACTGGGGCCCGGCGCTGACCTTCAAGGACACCACCATCACCTTCGCGTTGATTGGGTATGCGTTTGTCTCCGCTCTGCTGCCGGTCTGGCTGATCCTGGCACCGCGTGACTACCTGGCGACCTTCCTGAAAATCGGCGTTATCGTTGGTCTGGCGATCGGCATCCTGGTGATTAACCCGGATCTGAAAATGCCGGCAGTGACCCAGTACATCGACGGTACCGGTCCTCTGTGGAAAGGTGCGCTGTTCCCGTTCCTGTTTATCACCATCGCCTGCGGTGCGGTCTCTGGCTTCCACGCCCTGATTGCTTCCGGTACCACACCGAAGCTGCTGGCTAACGAAAAAGACGCGCGTCTGATTGGCTACGGCGCAATGCTGATGGAGTCTTTCGTGGCGATCATGGCGCTGGTTGCCGCGTCCATCATCGAACCGGGTCTCTACTTCGCGATGAACACCCCTCCGGCAGGCCTGGGCATTACCATGCCAAACCTGCATGAGATGGGCGGTGATAACGCGGCGCTGATCATGGCGCAGCTGAAAGATGCGAGCGCACATGCTGCCGCAACCGTCAGCTCCTGGGGCTTCGTGATTTCGCCTGAGCAGATCATGCAGACTGCGAAAGACATTGGCGAACCGTCAGTCCTGAACCGCGCCGGTGGCGCACCGACGCTGGCAGTGGGTATCGCACACGTGTTCCACAAAGTGCTGCCGTGGGCGGACATGGGCTTCTGGTACCACTTCGGTATTCTCTTTGAAGCGCTGTTCATCCTCACCGCGCTGGACGCCGGTACCCGTGCGGGACGCTTTATGCTGCAGGACCTGCTGGGTAACTTCGTGCCGTTCCTGAAGAAAACCGACTCTCTGGTGGCGGGTATTCTGGGAACCGCGGGCTGCGTGGGTCTGTGGGGTTACCTGCTGTATCAGGGCGTTGTCGACCCGCTGGGCGGCGTGAAGAGCCTGTGGCCGCTGTTCGGTATCTCTAACCAGATGCTGGCCGCTGTCGCCCTGGTTCTTGGCACCGTTGTACTGGTGAAGATGAAACGCACCAAATACATCTGGGTCACCGTGATCCCTGCGCTGTGGCTGCTGCTCTGCACCACCTGGGCGCTTGGTCTGAAACTGTTCAGCGCCAATCCGCAGCTGGAAGGCTTCTTCTTCATGGCTAACCAGTACAAAGAGAAAATTGCCGCAGGCGGCGCGGACCTCACTGCCCAGCAGATTGCCAACATGAACCATATCGTGGTGAACAACTACACCAACGCAGGTCTGAGCATTCTGTTCCTGGTGGTGGTGTACAGCATCATCTTCTACGGCATTAAAACCTGGCTGAACGTGCGTAACGCCGAGGGTCGTACGGATAAAGAAACCCCGTATGTCCCGGTACCGGAAGGCGGCGTGAAGACCTCTTCACACCACTAATCCGCCCTCGCATCCCTCTCCCTGCGGGAGAGGGTTAGGGTGAAGGGAAACTACGCCCGGCAGCCCCTGCCGGGCTTTTTCTATCTGGAAGGCATAATGTTTGGTAACTTAGGCGAAGCGAAAAAATACCTCGGTCAGGCGGCGAAAATGCTGATTGGCATTCCGGACTATGACAACTACGTTGAGCATATGAAGACCAACCATCCGGATAAACCGTACATGACCTATACCGAATTCTTCCGCGAGCGTCAGGAAGCGCGCTACGGCGGGAGTGGAGAAGGCGGCGTACGCTGCTGCTAAAGGAGAGACCATGACCCCGATTGCCGTCACCCTGCTGACCGGTTTCCTTGGCGCCGGTAAAACCACCCTGCTGCGCCACATTCTGAACGCGCAGCACGGCTTCAAAATCGCCGTGATCGAAAACGAATTCGGCGAAGTCTCGGTCGACGATCAGCTGATTGGCGATCGCGCCACGCAGATCAAAACCCTGACTAACGGCTGCATCTGCTGCACCCGCTCGAATGAATTAGAAGACGCCCTGCTGGATCTGCTCGACAGCCGCGATCGCGGTGAAATCGATTTTGACCGCCTGGTGATTGAATGCACCGGTATGGCCGACCCCGGCCCGATTATTCAGACCTTTTTCGCCCATGAGATCCTCTGCCAGCGCTACCTGCTGGACGGCGTCATTGCGCTGGTCGACGCGGTTCATGCCGACGAACAGATGAACCAGTTCACCCTCGCCCAGTCGCAGGTGGGCTACGCCGATCGCATCCTGCTGACCAAAACCGACGTGGCGGGCGACAGCGAAAAACTGCGCGAGCGCCTGACGCGTATCAACTCGCGGGCGCCGATTTACATCGCGACGCATGGTGATATCGACCTCTCGCAGCTGTTCAACACCAACGGCTTTATGCTGGAAGAGCATGTCACCTCAACGCCGCGCTTCCACTTTATGGCAGATAAGCAAAACGACGTCTCGTCGATTGTGGTCGAGCTGGATTACCCGGTGGATATCAGCGATGTCTCCCGCGTCATGGAAAACCTGTTGCTCTCTTTTGCCGACAGGCTGTTGCGCTACAAAGGGATGCTGTGGATTGATGGCGAACCGAACCGCCTGCTGTTCCAGGGCGTACAGCGGCTGTACAGCGCGGACTGGGACAGACCGTGGGGAGATGAAACGCCGCGAAGCGTCATGGTGTTTATTGGGCTACAGCTGCCGGAAGACGAGATCCGGACAGCGTTTGCAGCACTGCGCAAATAACCGTACGAACGCAGCCCTCTCCGCAGTTGAGGAGAGGGCTGTGAGATTATTTCAGCGCGTCGGGCAGCGTCACAATCCACAGTTCGCTTTCTGACGCCGGCTTCGCCAGCGGCTTCACGGCGAGGGTGGTCGCAACCGGTTTATCATCAATCGTGAGCGCACCTTGCGAATTCACCCGATAATCCTTGAGCTTCTTGCCCTCGACCGGATTTTCCATCGCCACCTTCACGCCAAAGTCGTTATCGTTCGCGACCGCCAGCGTGTTGTTGTCAATCAGCGCTAGCCCTTCGGCCTTTTCCTGCTGCCAGCCAAGCGCGCGCAAATCCACGACCTGGGTTTTAGCCGCCAGCGTAATGCCGCGCTGGGCCAGCGTCTTCTCGTCATCAAACTCCGGGTATTCGCCCGGCTTATCGAAGCGTGTCAGATCGCTCGCCTTGCTGAGGTCCACCTTGTAGATGAGGTTGCGCATGCCATCGTTTTTATCGCTGCCCTGCTCAATCAGCAGCAGGTGCTGGTTATCAAGCGCCACAATATCGCCAATTTTGGCGTCACTGTTTTTGCTGTAGGCCGCGCTGTCGATGGGATAACCGTACATCGCGGTTTTCCCGGTCGCCGGGTCGAAGCTCACCAGGCGGGTAAACAGCGCCTGTTTTTTGCTTTTGCCGTCGATATCCAGCGTGCTTTGCACCGCGGCAATGATACGCCCGTCCGGCATACGGGTCAGTCCTTCAAAGCCCCGGTTTGGTTGACGCCATTTAATAATATTCGGCAAGCCGCCCGCGATGGATTTCTCGCCTTCCGCCGCCTGCGGACCGTGAATCGCCAGGATCTTGCCTTTGCTGTCGACGTTAATCAGGAACGGACCGTACTCGTCGCACAGCCAGTAACCGCCTTTACCGTCCGGCGTGATACCTTCCGTATCCAGCCCGCGATTGTCGCCCTTCAGCACCTTTAACGTGTCACTGAACGCCACTTCATTGGTCGAGCCAATCACGCCGCTTTGCAGCGGCAGACCGTTGATCTCGCCTTTATCGTCATGCAGAGGGCGCGCATCGACGGCCTCCGCTTTGCCATTTTGTACGCGAATCGTCATCAGCAGCGGAGCGAAATCGGGCGTGACAAAGATTTTGGCTTCGTCTTTCCCCACTTTCGGCGAATCCGCATTCGGACCGCGATCGGTCACGGTCGCAAACGTCAGGGTATCGCCCTGTTTACCGATAAACAGCAGGCCAGAGCCAATCCCGACCGGGAGTCCCTTCGGGAACGCACCGGCAAACGCGCCGCTGTAGCTCACGCGCGTGCCTTCGGGGAAGCTGACAACATAGTGTTCGGCCGTGGGCTGCGCCGCCAGGCCAGAGAAAGAGAGCGCACAACCGATAAGCACAGGAATAATTTTTCTTTTCATATTGTTAGTATCCAGAAAGTGAAGCCAACAACGTAAAGAACAAACGTGTCAGGAAAATGACACCGCAGAGATACGCGGGCAGGCAATTGCAGGCGCATGAACCGCCAGAAATGTAAAACTAAACCACAAAGTGTAAAATTTGAAATGTTTCTGGAAATTATTAGAAAGCCAATTAATTCATGTCAAACGGTTATCCTCTGTCTCGTTCAGTGTCTATTTAGTCAAAAAACTAAACCTGTCCTAAACGTCCAGGTAATACATATTGACCCGGCGATAACTAAACATGGAAGCAACATTCCAAAAGCCAGTCATTAACAAAAACAGCATAAAAACACGACCTTAATCACATTTGCAGTCATAAACATCGCTTGTTAAGGTGGCCTCAGATGAAATTAATGACGAGGCATAAAACATGAAAAAACTGAATGTTCTTCTTCTTTCTGCTCTGACCGTCCTGTCGGGTTCTGCACTGGCTATGGGCGGCACGATTGAGCAAGGTAAAAACTTTACTAACCTTAATCTGGAAATGGGTAAATCCTCATCCGGCGTGTACCTTGAAAGCAACTGGCTCAAAAACACTGACGACGGCACGCAAACAGGTGGCGTTGGCGCCGGTTACAACCTGGAAGTGGGCCCGGTGATGCTGAATGCCGGTGCCAAAGCAATCTACCTTGGCCCGAAAAAAGGCGATAACGGCGTGGCATTCCCCATCGGTGGCGGTATTAACGTTGCGCTGACGGACAGCATCCACGTGTTTGGCGAAGGGTATGCCGCACCAGAAGGTCTGAACAACAGCGTGAAAAACTACGTGGAAGCCAACGGCGGTGTGAGCTGGACGCCAGTCACGCCTGTGACGCTGAAAGTGGGTTATCGTCACGTAAGCGTTGACGGCAAAGACGGTCGTCCTGGCCACACGCTGATCGACGGCGCATATGTAGGCGGTGGAGTCACCTTCTGATGAAACACCGCATTACCGCGCTTTGCGTTCTGAGCATCACGCTTCTGCTCACCGGTTGCGTCCAGTATAAATGGGTGAAACCGGGAGTCAGTGACGCTGAGATGAATAAAAGGCTCACGGAATGCGAAGCACAGGCCCTGATTGCTCTGCCCCCGGACAATGTTGTGACCGGTTCGAGCTCGGAAAAAATGGACAAATCGAAAAAGAAAAAGGATATTTCCACGAGCTACACGGTTGAAGACGCGAATGAATATCGCCGGGATACCTTAGTCGACAGCTGCATGTTCAAAAGCGGCTGGGACAAGATTGAAGTGCAATAACCCAAAAAAAACCTGCCGGATGGCAGGTTTTTTATTCGCGGAGTTACTTACGCACCACCACCAGCTTCTGGTTCACAAACTCTTTGATCCCCAGGTCCGACAGTTCGCGTCCGTAACCGGATCGCTTCACGCCGCCAAACGGCAGCTCTGGCGCGGTATCGGTGAGCCAGTTGATATACACCATGCCGGTCTCAATACGCGACGCCATTTTCTTCGCCCGCTCGATATCCTTGCTGAACACGGCGCCGCCCAGACCATAGTGGGAATCGTTCGCCAGTGCGACCGCTTCGTCATCATTTTTCACCACATAGATCTGCGCCACCGGGCCGAAGAACTCCTCGAAGTAGGCCGGGTTGTCGCGCGAGATATGCGTCAGGATCGTCGGCTCAAAGAAGCACCCGTCACGCTGCACCGGTTTGCCACCGTAATGCAGCGTCGCGCCGTTTTTCACCGCCTCGTTGACCTGTCTGGTCAACGTGTCCAGCGCATCCTGAGAGGACAGCGGCCCCAGGGT
Source organism: Enterobacter cloacae complex sp. 394I7 (assembly GCF_057320345.1). Classification (NCBI taxonomy): domain Bacteria; kingdom Pseudomonadati; phylum Pseudomonadota; class Gammaproteobacteria; order Enterobacterales; family Enterobacteriaceae; genus Enterobacter; species Enterobacter cloacae complex sp. 394I7. The sequence goes on from NZ_JBXWCR010000003.1 coordinate 283,707, forward strand.
GGTGCTCTCGTCCAGCGGATCGCCAATCTTCACCTGCTTAAACGCCTCGGTGAATTTCGCGAGGAAGGCATCCGCAATCTTCTCATGCAGGATGAAACGCTTCGCCGCCGTACAGACCTGGCCGGCGTTATTGAATCGGGCATTCACGCCCGTCTTCACGGCCTTCTCCAGATCGGCATCATCCAGCACCACAAAGACGTCGTTACCGCCCAGCTCCAGGGTCGATTTTTTGATGTGCTTCGCCGCCTGCGCCGCGACCACGCTGCCCGCTTTTTCGGAACCGGTCAGCGCGGCACCCTGTACACGATCGTCGGCGATGATGTTCGCCACCTGATCCGACGAAATAAACAGGTTGGTCCACGCCCCTTCCGGTGCACCGGCCTCACGCACCAGATGTGCAAACGTCTCTGCACAGTGCGGCACGATGCTGGCGTGTTTGGCGATCACCGGGTTACCGGCCGCCAGGTTCGGGGCGAGGACACGCATCAGCTGGTAATAAGGGAAGTTCCACGGCTCAACGGCCATCAGCACGCCAATAGGGTGGTGCTCGACCCACGCTTCCCCGAGTTCGGAGTCGTACTTCACCGGGGCGAGGAACCGTTGGGCATTATCCGCGTAGTAGCGGGCGATTTGCGCGCACAGTTTCACTTCACCGCGGCTCTGCTCAATGAGCTTACCCATCTCCTTGCTGGCAATTTTGGCCAGATCCTCCGTACGTTCGTCGATGAGGTCCGCAAGTTTACGCAGTACCGGCAGGCGCTGGTTAATGTCGCCTTTTGCCCAGTCCGAATGGTAAAGCGCATCGGCCGCCTTCAGCGCCGCTTCAACATCCGCGTCGGTATGGGAGGGATATTCTTTGATGAGCTGGTTTGTGGCAGGATTTACTGTCTGGTAAGCCATGTCGAATCTCCTTGTTTTACCGCTTAGGGTATTAAGGGTAGACAATATGACTGGCGATGGACGTAAAGTTGGGTATATCCGGAAGGTTCTTAGCGTGGTACTGCAACATGTCGCGCGGGCATGGTATAAAAAACGTTCCTGACAGGAGTCCCCCATGACCGAGACCCGACACATCCGCCAGACCTTTCATCGCGCCTGCGGCCACGAGCTGCGCAGCACGTGGCAGAGCACCCAGGCGTATAAACGTCATTGTCATCCACAGCTCTCCATTGGCGCAATCATGGAAGGCCAGACGTGCTGCACAGTCCATGACAGGGAGTATATCCTGACCCCTGGCGACATCATCGTCATCCCGGCGCATGCTCCCCACAGCTGCAACCCGGTGGCAGGGCAGCCACGCAGCTACCATATGCTGTATATCGACACTGACCTTTCGCTGGCACTGCAGGTCATTCGCGACCAAGCGCTGTTTAATCATTATCTTGACGTGGTTGAGAACATGACCGCGGCCTCCCTGAACGCACTGCTTTGCGCCCTTCCCCCCTCTACAGGCCGTACAGATAAGCCCCATTCATTGAGTCAGCAGGTGCAAGAGGCGTTTTTGTCGAACCTCACCGCTCCGCCTTCCCTTGACGACCTTGCCCGGCGATTTTCACTGCGCAAAGAGACGTTAATCCGCACCTTTAAACAGGACACAGGCCTGACGCCAGGACGCTTTCTTAGCATCTCTCGCGTGGAATACGCCAAAGCGCGACTGCGTGCGGGAGATGGTCTCGCCGATGTCGGTTACCAGAGCGGGTTTGCCGACCAGAGCCATTTCCATAAAACCTTCGTCAGCTACACGGCCGCCACGCCTCGCCAGTACGCGACGGGCCGATCAATATCAGACAATAATCAGGATACGTAACGCCGTAAGGTGATCTCCGTTTTTGCTCTGGAGGTCACGATGGAACTGTTCTTCCCTTCCGCTTTTCTCGCCCTGGCGCTGGCGCATTTTGTAGCCCTGTTAAGCCCCGGTCCGGATTTCTTTTTGCTGGTCGGTTACGCCGCGCGTTACCGGCTGCGCGGCAGTGCCGGGTTGTGCCTCGGTATCGCCGCGGGTAACGCGCTCTATATTGTGCTGGTGATTATCGGCTGGAGTGCCCTGCGCACGTTTTCGTGGCTGTTCACCCTTATCGAATTATCCGGCGCGCTCTACCTGCTCTGGATTGGATCGCGGCTGGCGCGCAGCCGCCCGCAGACGCTTGCGCTCAATGAGACTCATCAGCGGTGCCCCTCATTGCGTAAGCAAATCCTGCTGGGGCTTGGTTCGGCACTGTTAAACCCGAAGAATGCGCTTTTTTATCTGGCGCTCATGACGGCGCTGTTAGGGCCGGATGTCACGCTGCTTCAGCAGTCAACCTGCGGTGTCTGGATGGTAATGGTGGTGCTGGTCTGGGATTTAGCGCTGGTGTCGCTGATGGGCTTGCCCGTGGTTCAGCGGACGCTCAGCCGTTCACTCTGGCTGATTGAGCGAACCGCTGGCGTGGTGCTGATGGCGTTTGGTGGGTGGGTCGTGTGGCGTTTTTTGCATTTTCTTCCCGCCTCCCTCTATTCTTAAGCCATGGAAAAAATAGCTGAACTTAAACGCGCCAAGCTGCTGGCGCTGTCGCTGCTGCTGATTGCCGCCGCGGCGTTTATCACCACCCTGTTCCTGCCGCAAACCTTCTGGGTGCGCGGCGTAAAGGCCATTGCCGAGGCGGCGATGGTCGGCGCACTGGCGGACTGGTTTGCCGTCGTCGCGCTGTTTCGCCGGGTGCCCATTCCGTTTATCTCACGCCATACGGCGATCATTCCGCGCAACAAAGACCGCATTGGCGACAATCTGGGTCAGTTCGTGCAGGAAAAGTTTCTCGATACCCAGTCGCTGGTGGCATTGATCCGCCGCTATGAACCGGCACAGATGATTGGCACCTGGTTCAGCCAGCCCGACAACGCCCGGCGCGTCGGGCTGCATCTGATTCAGGTAATGAGCGGTTTTCTTGAACTGACCGACGACGGACGCATTCAGCGGCTGCTCAAACGGGCGGTGCACAAGGCCATCGACAAGGTCGACTTCACCGAAACCAGCGCGGTGATGCTGGAGAGCATGACCCGGAACAATCGCCATCAGGTGCTGCTGGACGCCATCATCAACCGCCTGATCGCGCTTATCCAGCGTGACAGCACGCGGGACTTTATCGCCGACCAGATTGTGCACTGGCTGAAGACCGAGCATCCACGCAAGGCCATGGTACTGCCTACCGAGTGGCTCGGCGATCAGAGTGCGGAGATGGTGTCGAATGCGGTGAATACGCTGCTGGATGATATCAGCCACGACCGCACGCACCAGATCCGCCAGGCGTTTGACCGCGCCACGCTGAAGTTTATCGACAACCTGAAAAACGATCCGGAAATGGCCGCCAAAGCCGATAACATCAAGCACTACCTGAAGAACGACGAGGCGTTTAACCGTTATCTGGGCGAGATGTGGGCCGACCTGCGTCAGTGGCTGAAAGCGGATATGCAAAGCGAGGACTCGCGCGTCAGGCAGCGCATCGCCAACGCCGGACTGTGGTTTGGTGAAACGCTGTCGAACGATGCCAGCCTGCAGGCATCGCTGAACGAGCATCTGGAGCAGGCGGCGCACCGCGTAGCGCCGGATTTTGCCGCGTTCCTCACGCGGCATATCAGCGACACGGTCAAGAGCTGGGATGCCAAAGATATGTCGCGCCAGATTGAGCTTAACATCGGCAAAGACCTGCAGTTCATCCGTGTGAACGGCACGCTGGTGGGCGGGACGATTGGCCTGATCCTGTTTTTACTCTCGCAATTGCCTGCCGTGCTCGCGCATTAATTCGCCTCAGGCGGCGCGATCACATAGCGCGTAGGGGCAAAGCGATTGAGGATCAAATGCACCAGGAAGACCATTGTCAGGGTCGCCACCAGCGCAAAGGTCACCGAGGATATGCGATAGAGATCGCTGAACACCAGGTCGCTGTCCGGGTGCATGTTCTGCCCGAACATAATGCCGATGGTTGTGATGCTGGAAAACCCGACCCCGGCGCCGACCTTCTCCATCACGTGCAGCCGCGCGCCAAATGCCAGCCCAAGGCCGATAAGCGGCATCATCAGCAGCATATGGCTGCTGTGATCGTAAAGGATAAGCTGGACGACCAGAATGTAGAGGCAGCCCAGCACCACGCCGACCACGCGCCAGAGGGAACTCATCACCGCGCCGCGATAGTGCATGGGAAACAGAATCAATACCCCGGCCATCAGCGCGGAAAGTGAGTCGCTCAGGTCGCTTATCTGGAAGATGACGAAAATCAGGGTGGCAACGGTCCCGGAAAGCAGCGACTCGTGGCGCACACGGGCGTCATCTTTTTCAATCAGCGGCGGCGGCTTGCGCGGCTCCACGTCCGGCAGCAGGTAATTCATCAGCGCGCTCAGGCACACCGCCATAACGCTCGCTTCGATATTGGAAAACAGCAGCGTATGCCAGTCGGTGGTGGGATAGCTCATAAAGTTGAGCATCACGCTCTGGCAGACCACGCCCATCGAACCAAACAGAAACAGCGGTCCCTTACTCATAAAGCGAAAACGCATGACGTACAGGGCGAACACGACTAACGTCATGATCACCGGCCATTGCGACAGATAGCCGATGATAATGACCATTTCAACGCAGTTAAGCGAGGCGCTAAAGATAAATTGCTTCGCCACGTGGCGGTTAAAGACCGGTACCAGCGACAGCAGCATGATGGGGTAGACCACGAAAAACACGCCGTAGTGAGTGTTGTAAAAACTCGAAATGCTCAGCGCAATCATGCCGGCAAAGACGATGCGCAGGGTCTGGCGAAAGTCGTTTGCCGTATAGACGATGTTGCCGTGCGGGGTAAACACCCGCGCCAGAGTGTTAATAGACATAGTGCAGCAGGCTCACCAGGTGGATCTGCATCCCGGAGAAGAAGCGCGCAAACGGCCCTTCGCTGTTATAGAGCTGCACGGTGGCACGCGCACCGGTCGGAAGTTGCTTCGGCAGCGCCTCGTCCAGCGCCACGTGGATTCGCATACGCTGGGCATCACGAACCCACCGGTTGGAGGTTTCTGGCTCGGACAGCTCGCCGTTCACCGCCTCCTGTCCGGCAAGGATCCCCGCATCGCTGCTGGTCACATGCGCACGGAAGACGTGTCCCGGGAAGGCGTCAAACACCACGGCGGCATCGGTTCCCTGATGGGTATGGCGCAGGCTCTTCTCGCGGAAGTCGGCCACGATATCGGCCTGATTATTCACCAGCGCCAGCGCGGCCGAGCCGGAGGAGGCGTAATAGCCGGGGCTGAGCTGCAGGTTACTGACCGTGCCGTCCGCCTGGGCGTAAACCTTCGTCCAGCCAAGATTCAGTTCCGCTTCATCCAGCGCGTTGCGGTATTTCTGCAGGGTGACGTTGCGGTGTTCTTCCCGCTCACCGCGCTGAATGCGCAGGTTACGGATGTTCGCCTGCAGCGAACTGACGGACTGCTCGCTGCTCTGCCAGGTGGTCCGGACTTTATCCAGATCCGCCTGCGACACGTTCTGCAGCGTGCTGAGTTTCTGATAACGATCGTAGGTCACCTTGTCGTTACGCGCGGTCAGCACGGCGGTTTTCAGGCTGGCCTGTGCGGCCGCGATCTGCGCATCCAGCTGTTCGTTAGAAAGACGCGCTTGCTCCAGCGCGATTTGCGCTGCTTCCACTTTATTGCGAAACGGCGTGTCATCCAGCTCAAACAGCAGGTCGCCTCGCTTCACCTGGCTGTTGTTGTGTACATGGACAGCCGCCACGTAACCGGAGACGCGCGGAGAAACCGGTGTCACCACGCGCATGACGGTGGAGTCCGGCGTCAGCGGGATCCAGATGTCCGCGACGACAAAGTAGACAAACATCAGCAGGAAAGAGGCAATACTTACCCTTACCCAGCGGGCAAACTTTTGTTCAGGAGTCATTATTTTTCGGTCTTGTTATCTTCTTCGCGGATTTTCCGCAAATTGCAGGCGATTTGATTCAATGTGGCGCTGAAAATATCGAGATGCTCCGGCGCGATGTTTTGCGATACGCGCGCCTGAAATGTCTCGATCACCCGGGAGAGCGTCCTGAGTACGGCGTTCCCCTCCGGCGTCAGCGTGAGTAGCCGGATACGCTTGTCATAAGGCGATACGGTGCGTAACAGGTAACCCTGTTTTTCCAGCTGTGTCAGCGTGCGCATCAGCGGCGGCAGTTCAATACCCTGCACCTCCGCCAGTTCACTCACCGAGACGTTATCCCCAAGCTGTTGAAGCTGCATCATCACCGTCCAGCTCGACTGGGTTAACCCGGTCTCGAGAATGGCGTCGTCAATCACGGCGCGCCACTGACGCACGATCATGGCCATCCGCATCCCCATCGGTCTGCGGCTAAACAGTTCTTCTTCACGCATGGGATATCCTCTCGTAACACGCGGTCAAGATAATAGTTACCAGGATAAGTATCAAGAAACGAGAGACAAAAGAGCAGGAATTGCGAAAGACGAATGCCCTCTCCCGGTGGGGAAAGGGCATCAGACCGCCGAGAATTTAGCGGCTAAAACGTTTTTTAATCGCAACGTTTCCCGACGCGGTGACCACCACGTCCCGATATCCCGCCACCCGCTGGATCCAGCCGTTGCTGTCCAGGTACGCGAGGAGCGCCGCGCCCGCCTCGCCCCCAAGATGAAACCGCCGCTCGCTCCAGTCAAGACAGGCACAGCAGGCCTTACGGCGCGGATTGGTGCTTAATGAAATACCGAGCGTCAGGAACTGTTCGCGTCCATACACGGTCAGGGCTGACCCGTCCGTCTCCAGCCAGCCCTGCGCCTGCATAAAATCATAGATTTGAACGGCCACCGTCCCTGCCAGATGGTCGTAACAGGTGCGGGCTTCACGCAGGGCTTTCGGGGCGGAGGTTTCCGGCGGGGTGATGCGGCTCCACGACAGCCCCATCATCTGCTCGACCAGTTCCGCCACGTCGTGTCCTGCCAGGCGGTAATAGCGATGCCGCCCCTGTGACAGACAGGTAATCAGCTTTCCGTCCAGCAGACGGGTCAGGTGCCCGCTGGCGGTGGAGGGGGCGACATCCGCCGCCGCGCTCAGCTCGGTGGCGGTCCATGCCCTGCCATCCATCAGCGCACAGAGCATTTTCACACGCGACGGATCCGCCATGGCGGCGGCCACTGCCGCCATGGCCTGCTCCAGCAGCGCGCTGTTGTCAGGGGGTAAACGGGTCTTAAGCATTGACTGCCCATGGTCTGGTGATCTCTGCCGCCAGCTTATCATTATCCGTCAGCAGAATGAGGTGATTCGCATGGTCACTGTACTGGGTCAGTACAGACACACCGTGAGCCGCTAACGCCGCGGCAATCTCGCCCAGCTCACCGGGACGCGCCTGCTGCAGTTTTCTGATCAGCGGTTTACGGACTGACCGGACGTTAAACCCGCCCTCAAGCAGCACGCGACGGGCTTTTTCGCCCTCTTCCACCAGGAAATGGGCCTCGGTACCAAACACGCCGCCGCCCTCCAGCCCCACACCATTACACCCCAGCAGCTGGCCAAATCGCGCCAGTTCCCCTGGCGTAGCGTCGAAAATCACATGAACGTCATACATCCGCATGCCCTCCGGTTTCTGAGGCGTATTCCCGCACCACCTGCGCCACCCGAATGCGGTAGTAGGTAAAGATGGCCTCCCGCCCCTCCCTCTGCGCCGCCTGATGAAAGACGTTCTGCTTCCAGCGGCGGACCGCGTCTTCATCCCGCCACCAGGAGAGGGAGAGAATTTTGCCGTCGGTGGTCAGGCTCTGAAAACGCTCGATATCAATAAACCCGTCGATATCCGCCAGCAGGGGCTTGAGTTCGGCGGCGAGCTGCAGGTAACGCGCCTGGTGGGCAGGCGCGGCCTGGGCTTCAAAAAGGACTGCAATCATGGTTGTCTCTCCGTTGTGAGGGTGCGAAGAGCATGCAGGAAAGAAAATGCGGATGCTTCGGTGAAGGGCGAAGTATTGTCGCCCGCTTCCCGGGAGGGCGACAAACGGTTATCCCAGAATCGACTTCGGCTCCATAAACGCGCGGATCCCCCACTCGCCCATCTCACGCCCCACGCCGGAGTGCCTGAACCCGCCAAACGGCGCTTTAGGCTCATGGGCCAGCGTGTTCACCAGCACGCGGCCCGCGACAATCTGCTGCGCCACGCGACGCGCACGTTCGACACCCCTGCCCAGCACCATCGCACTCAGGCCATACTCGGTGTCGTTGGCAATGGCGACGGCTTCGGCCTCGTCCTGATAAGCGATCACACACAGTACCGGGCCGAAGATCTCTTCCCGGGCAATCGCCATCTGATTTGTGACGTCAGTAAACAGCGTCGGGCGCACAAACCAGCCGTCCTGCGTGCCTTCCGGACGCCCTTCGCCCCCCACCAGCAGGTTTGCCCCCTCATCGAGACCTTTACGGATATAGCCCTGCACCCGCAGCCACTGTTTTTCGCTGACCATCGGGCCAATTTCTGTCGTGTTATCGCGCGGATCGCCGGATTTCACGGCCGCGACGGCCTGCGCCAGCGCAGTTTCGATTTCCGCCTTACGCGACTGCGGTACCAGAATGCGCGTTCCGGCCACGCACGCCTGCCCGCTGTTCATAAACCCGGCCTGCACCACCAGCGGGATAGCCTGCGCCAAATCGACATCATCAAGCAGGATCGTCGGCGATTTACCGCCTAACTCCAGCGTCACTCGCTTAACACTCTGCGCCGCGTTGCGCAGTATCGCTTTGCCGGTAACGGTCGAACCGGTAAACGAAATTTTCGCCACGTCCGGATGGCGGCTGAGGGTCTCACCGACCGTATCGCCCCGTCCGGTGACAATGTTAAACACGCCCGGCGGTAACCCGGCATCGCGCAGCGCCTCGGTGACAATGCGGGTTTGCAGCGCGCTCATCTCGCTCGGTTTAATCACCGCCGTGCAGCCCGCCGCGAGCGCAGCCGCCAGTTTGCCGCAGATAAACCCCGCGTCGCTGTTCCACGGGGTAATAAGCCCGGCGACACCAAGCGGCGTCATCTGCACCGTTGCCGCCCCCGCCGTGGTCACAAACTCAAAGGCTTCCAGCGCCTCGATGGCCTGGGCAATGACATCTGCCGGGTAGCGGGCCATCCACGCCGAGCGCGAGGCTGGCGCGCCGTACTCTTCAATCACCGCGTCCAGCAGCGCGTCATGACGGGCGGCAACGGCGGCATGCATGCGTTTCAGCGCGGCAATGCGTTCCTGTCGGGGGGTTTGCGACCATGCCGGAAATGCCGCTTTCGCGGCCGCGATGGCATGCTCAGCGTCTACCTCATCGGCCAGGCGAACCTGGCCAATCACCCGCGCCGTCGCCGGATTGTATAAATCAAAACGTTCGGTGCCGTGCGGGGTAACAAATTCGCCGTTGATAAAGATCTGTTCGATGTTGTGCATATAAACCTCCTCAGGCTGTATGGACACAGTCTGGCACGGCTTCTCCGTTGCGATAATCCACGCTATGCTGCAAGGGTTGTTTCGATTTTCAGGATAATCTATGCATCGTTCGGGTCTGACAGAGCTGGAAGTAGTCATGGCGGTTGTGCGGCGCGGCAGTTTTCGCGGGGCGGCACAGGAGCTGGGCATGTCCGCTACGGCGGTAAGTAACGCTATCGCCGGGCTGGAGAGCCGCCTGGAGACGCGCCTGTTTAACCGCACGACCCGCAGCGTGGCGCTTACCGACGCCGGGCAGCGCTATGTGGCGCGTATCGGCCCGGCACTGCAGGCGATACGCCAGGCCAGCGAAGAGATCCACAGTGATACCGGCGAACCTGCCGGCACCCTGCGCTTAAACGTACCGAACCATATCGGTGCGCTCTTTCTGGATCAATTGCTGATCGACTTTATGATCCGCTACCCGAAAATGCGCGTCGAGACGCTAAGCGAAGCACGAATGATCGACATCGTCGCAGAAGGTTACGACGCCGGGATCCGTCTTGAAGAATCCGTGCCGCAGGACATGATCGCCGTGCCGCTGACCGGTGAAATCCGCCAGCTTGTCACCGCCACGCCGGATTACTTTGCCCGCCACGGCACGCCGCACACGCCGGAGGATCTGCTCTTACATCAGGGGATCAGTATGCGCATGGCGCACGGTGGGATCTACCGCTGGGAGCTGGCGCGTCACGGAGAACACTACGCTCTGGCGGTACCGCCGCGCTTTGCCACGTCCGATCTCTTCGCCTCGATCCGGGCCGTGAAGGCGGGATTAGGGATAGGGTTTTTACCGGAACTGTATATCCGGGAAGAGCTTGAAAGCGGGGAACTGGTGAGCGTGTTAAACGACTGGACGCAGCCGTTTGCCGGGCTGCGCTTGTACTATCCGGGGCATCGCCACGTCCCGCCAGGGTTACGGGCGCTGGTGGCGATGATCCGTGAGCGCGGGGTTATTCGAGGTTAGCTTTATTCAGCCCGTAAGCCGCGTCCAGCGAGCCCGGCTCCATGCGGGACGTGATCCCCAGACGGTTCCAGGCGTTGATCGCCACAATGGCAAAGTTCAGCTCTGAAATCTCCACGTCCGAGAAGTGCTCCGCCACGCTGCGGTAGAGCGCATCGCTCACGCCATGCACGCTAATTTGCGTCAGCGCTTCGGCGAAGGCCAGCGCCGCTTTCTCACGGGCGCTGAACAGCGGGGACTCGCGCCATGCCGCGAGATGGTACAGACGCAGCTCGCGCTCTCCGGCGATTTTGGCCTCTTTCGAGTGCATATCCAGGCAGAAGGTACAGCCGTTCAGCTGTGAGACACGAATGTCGATCAGGTGCTTCAGCGCCGGGTCGAGAGAGGTTTTCGCCACTTCCATGCTCAGGTTGGACAGCGCGTTGGCGAGGGCAGGTGTGATCTTATGGTGGTTGACGCGAGTGCTCATTGTCTTTCCTCTTTTTTGTGCGGCATATGTCATGCGATGGGGACAATCTACGCGGATAATGACATAGTAAAAAGATACAAAAGCCGTCAAACGAGGTAGGACATGAAACCGGGCTATCACGCTATTTATACCCGCTATCGCGACAACATCACGCGTGGCGTGCTAAAGCCTGGCGACAAAGTCCCCGCCATTCGCGTGCTGGCGGAAGAGCTGAAGGTGGCGCGCAAAACCGTTGAAACCGCTTACGCCATTCTGACGGGCGAAGGGTATCTGGTAAGCCAGGGGGCACGCGGCACGCGGGTCAATCCGGACCTGTTACTGCCCGCGCAGCACGCCCCTGCGGAGCAGACCACCGGCACGCTTCCGGCCTCGCTGATCGGCCAGCGCGAACGGGCAGGTTTTCTGCGCCCCGGCATTCCCTCCCTCGACAGCTTTCCCTATAAAAAATGGCTGCTGCTTTCAGGCCAGGCGACGCGCGCCATGCGCCAGGAAGAGATGCTGAATCCGCCCGTGCTGGGCTGGTATCCGCTGCGCCAGGCGATTGCCAGCTACCTTAATATTTCACGCGGGCTCACCTGCACCGCCGAGCAGGTGCTGATCACCAGCGGCTACAGCGGTAGCCTGCGCCTGATCCTCGATACGCTGGCCAGCCGCAGCGACAAGGTGGTGTTTGAAGATCCGGGCTACTTTATGGGCCAGCAGTTGCTCAAGCGGATCGTGCCGCGCCTGCACACCGTGCCGGTCGATCGCGCCGGGATCGATACGGAATACCTGCTGCGCCACCATCGCGATGCCCGCTTCGCCATCGTCACCCCGTCGCACCAGAGCCCACTGGCGGTCACCCTCTCTCTGCCGCGTAAACAACAGCTTCTCGACTGGGCGAGTCAGAACAAGGCCTGGATTATTGAGGATGACTACGACGGGGAATTTCACTACACCCGCAAGGTGCTGCCGTCGCTAAAAAGCCTCGACCGGCACGACCGGGTCATTTTTATGGGCACCTTCAGCAAAACCATTATGCCGTCGCTGCGCATGGGCTACGTGGTGATGCCCGCCAGCACCCTCGGGGCCTTTACCGACTGCGCGGACATCGTCACCAGCGGCCAGCCGGTGCTGACGCAAAAGATCCTCACCGCCTTTCTCAACGAAGGCCATTTTTTCCGACATCTTAAGAAGATGCGGGCCCTGTATCAGACCCGGCGGGAGTGGATGATTAAGGCTTTGCAGGAGGTGTATGGCGACCTGTTTTTCACCGAGCAAAACGACGGTGGAATGCACATCGTGGCATTCCTTTCGAAGGGGAGTTGTGACCGGGAAATCGCGCACTGCTGGCAAGCGCAGCAGCTGCAGGTTAACGCGCTCTCGGAGTGGTATCGCGGCTCCGGCAAGCGGTACGGACTGGTGATGGGCTATAACAACGTGCGCACGTATCAGGAGGCGGTGGCACTACTTGAAAGGCCAAAACAAGAAACGCTGGAATTACTACTCTGAAATCAGATAGCTATCCACGCCATAAAAGAACGTGATAAAGATACAATCTTGAGCCTTTTTTATATTTCTAAGGAAAAGAAAATGAAAGCCATTCTGGGATTTGACTACTTATTAACGCCACGCGTGCTGGTCTTCTTCTACTGGATCGTCATGCTGGTGATTTTGATTGCCGGCGTGTATTCCATGTTTACCGATCATCTGATCACCGGATTTATCGGGATGATTTTCAGCCTGATCGGCTGTCGCGTGACGTTCGAACTGATCATGGTTGCGTTTAAGAATAACGAATATCTGCGCCGCATCGCTGAAAACACCGCGGTGAAATCAGTCGAATAATCTCTCCGTTGCGCCGGGTAGGGGTTTCTCCTTACCCGGCCAGCGCCGACCCTGCCTGCTTACACATCATAGCGCGACAACCCGACATCCTTAAGCTGCTCGTCACTCATCTTGCTCAGGATGCGACGGGTGCGGTGAATACGGTACCAGTTGCGTAGCGTTTTGCCGATCCAGACAAAAACAATAAACGGACGTTTTGAACGGTTCTCGTAAAATTCCATGATGCTCTCCTCACTGTGCCAGTAGCGTTATCATCGTGGAATTCAGGTCGTACAATACAGATTCAAAAACATCTTTTGTTTAACATACAGATCCGCTAAAACTGTATCTGCATGCCGTTTTTTGCGGCAATCTGTACTGGTTTTACAATCTGTATGGTGAAAACAAAGGATACAGCATGACGCGCTACCAACATCTCGCCAACCTTCTGGCGGAACGCATTCAACAAGGGCTGTATCGCAGCGGTGAACGTCTGCCGTCGGTGCGCGCGCTGAGCCAGGAGCATGGCGTTAGCATCAGCACCATACAGCAGGCTTACCAGATCCTCGAAAATCTGCAGCTGATCACGCCTCAGCCACGCTCCGGCTATTTTGTCTCGCAACGTAAGGCCATGCCGCCCGTACCGGCAATGACGCGTCCGGTGCAGCGTCCGGTAGACGTCACCCAGTGGGATGAAGTGATGATGCTGCTGGATGCCCGTGCCGACAAAGAGATGATCTCCTTTGGCGGCGGCTCGCCGGACGTCAATCAACCGAGCCTGAAACCGCTGTGGCGCGAAATGAGCCGCATCGCGCAGCACAATCCGGGCGAGATGCTGAGCTATGACGTGCTCGACGGTCGGCTCGAGCTGCGCGAGCAGATCGCACGGCTGATGCTGGACGGCGGCTCTACCGTGGCCGCGAATGAGATTGTCATCACCAATGGCTGCCACGGCGCGCTGTCGATTGCCCTGCTCTCGATATGCAAACCGGGCGATATTGTGGCCGTGGAATCCCCGTCGTTTCACGGCACCATGCAGATGCTACGCGGGTTCAACATCAAAGCCATCGAAATTCCCACCGATCCCGAAACCGGGATCAGCATTGAAGCGTTAGAGCTGGCGCTGGAGCAGTGGCCCATTAAAGCGGTGATCCTGGTGCCCAACTGCAATAACCCGCTGGGTTTTATCATGCCGGAAGCGCGGAAGAGGCAGGTGCTGGCTCTCGCCCAGCGGCACGATATCGTGATCGTGGAGGATGATATTTACGGCGAGCTGGCGGCGGAATACCCGCGCCCGCGCACCATTCACTCCATGGACATTGATGGCCGCGTGCTCCTGTGCAGCTCGTTTACCAAGACCGTGGCACCGGGCCTGCGCGTCGGCTGGATTGTGCCGGGGCGCTATTACGACCGGGTGATGCACATGAAATACGCCGCAGGCGGCTTTAACGTGCCGGGAACGCAGATGGCGGTGGCGGCGTTTATTCGCGACGGCCATTATCATCGTCACGTTCGCCGTATGCGCCAGATTTATCAGCAGAATATGGAAACCTATACCTGCTGGGTGCGGCAGTATTTCCCGGCGGAGATCTGCGTGACGCGCCCGCAGGGCAGTTTTTTGCTGTGGGTGGAGTTACCGGAAAACGTCGACATGGTGTGCGTCAGCAAGCAGCTGTGCCGGCTGAAGATCCAGGCGGCAGCCGGGTCGCTGTTCTCTGCGTCCGGCAAGTACCGCAACTGCCTGCGGATCAACGTTGCGTTACCGCCAACGGAGAAGCATCGCGAGGCGCTGAAGAAGATGGGTGAGGCAATTGTGATTGCGATGGAGGCGTAGTGCGGCCTGATGCCCTCCTCCACCAGGCCGGGCAAGGCGTCACCGCCGCCCGGCACTGTCACTGACTTAAAACGTCCATGAAACGCTGCCAACGATACTGCGTTCCGCGCCGAAATAGCAGTAGGAGAGCGAGTTACACGCCGCCACATAGCGTTTATCGGTCAGATTATTGACGTTCAGCTGCGCGCTCATGCCCGTGAGCCCCACCTTCGACAGGTCATACCCCACCACCATATCCACCAGCGTATACGACGGCAGCGTATGGGTGTTCTGGCGATCGCTGGTAATGCCGTTGACGTAACGAACGCCGGAGCCGACGGTCAGGCCGTCCAGCGGGCCCGTTTTCACGTCGTAGCTGAGCCAGGCACTGGCCATATTACGCGGCGCATAGACGGCGCGCTTGCCCTCCTCTTCCGGGCTGCTCTTCTTGTAGCGAATGTCGGTATAGGTGTACGCCGCCTGCATGCGCAGGCTGTCGGTCAGTTGACCCACCGCTTCCAGCTCAACGCCCTCGGACTCGATCTCACCGATGGAACGGTACGGATCGGTCGGCTCCTCTTTGGTGGCGATATTCTTCTGGTTGATGCGGAACACCGAGGCGCTGAACTGGCTATTCATCCCCTCGGGTTCATACTTCACGCCCGCTTCCCACTGCTTGCCTTTCATCGGGTCCAGAATGTTGCCCTGCTCATCGGCGAAGCTGGTCGGCGTAAAGGCCGTGGAGTAGCTGACGTACGGCGCGACACCGTTATCAAACAGATACAGCAACGCCGCGCGGCTGCTGACGTTGTTCTTATCCAGGTCGCTGCGGGTATGGTTAACGTTATCAACGTTCGACACGCTTACCTGGTCATAACGCCCGCCCAGCGTCAGGCGCCAGCGGTCGATGGACATCTGATCCTGAAGGTAGTACCCGGTCTGGCGCAGCTTATGTTTTTCCTTGCTGTACTGGGTGATGTAATCCGGTTTCGCACCGTAAACCGGGTGGAACGCGTCGATGGGCGGGAAACCGCCGTAGTAGCCGGTCACGTTATTGGTACGGTCCTGATAATCCAGGCCGATCAGCACACGGTGGTTAACTGCCCCGGTATCGAAACTGCCGTCGACCTGGTTATCCAGCGTGATGGCATTCATCTTCTCGTCAGAACCGGAATAGCCGCGGTTGAGCTCGGTATCGTTCAGCCAGCCCGCGGCATATACCTGATTCAGCTCCACTTTGGTGTGCAGATAGCGCAGCTTCTGGCGCACCGTCCAGCCGCTGTCGAACATGTGCTCAATGTTGTAGCCCACCATGTTTTCCCGACGATCGTACTTGTCGTAATCATCCTCACCTTCAAAGAAGGTGTTGGTGATTTTCTTACCGTTATGCGGCACCACGGTGCCGTCATAAGGCAGGCCGGAGTGGCTCCCCCCTTCCGGATCGCGGTGCAGATAGGCCATAAGATCCAGACGCGTGTTATCAGTGATGCGCCAGGTCAGGCTCGGCATCAGCGCGTAGCGCTCTTCCTTCAGCGGATCAAACTGGGAATCGGCATAGCGGGTCATCCCGCTGAGGCGCACCGCCACGCGGTCGTTATCATCAACCGGGCCGGTGACGTCGAACATCGCCCCGCGCTGGTTATTGTTCCCGGCAAATAGCTTAATCTCCCCGCCCGGATCGAACGACGGCTTGCGGGAGGTCAGCGCCACGATACCGCCCGGCGATGAACGGCCGTACAGCACGGAGGCCGGGCCACGCACCACCTCGATATTGTCGAGGAACCAGGGATCCACCACCAGCGAGCTGTGAGAGTTGGTGTCTCCCATCATCTTCAGGCCGTCGAGGTAGACGTTATCCAGACTGCCGTCGGAGAAACCGCGCAGCACCATGTAGTCGAAGCGGTTTGACGCGCCAATCTGGTTGCTGTAAACCCCCGGCGTGTAACTCACTGCCTGGCGCACGCTGGTCGCGCCCTGCTCTTCAAACTGCTCGCGGGTAACGATAGAGACCGACTGCGGAGTCTCTATATCCGGCGTTTCAAGCTTGGTGGCAGCAGATTGCATCTGCGACGTGACCACAACGGTGTCCGTTTTTTGGGCATCCTGCGCCAGTAAAGGAAAAGCGACGCTACCGGTAACCCATCCCACCAGCAGTGCCAGACGTGACTTAGCAAACATAACCCTCTCCAAAGGTATTTCTTATTGTTAATAAGAATTATTACCTTTTTGAGAAAGCAAACAGCTATGCGCGCCGCCAGGATACGTATGCGCGGTGCTAAACCGCACGGGTTGCGTTCGCGCGAAGAGAGAAAGTAGGTTAGCGGCGTTTGCGCACGTCGCCCGGTGCAATACCGTAATGGCGACGAAACGCGGTAGCGAAATTGGTGGCGTGCTGATAGCCACACATCCACGCCGCCTGCTGCACGCTATAGCCTTCAAGCAGATAGCGACGCGCCAGCGCGAGCCGACATTCGCGCAGGTAATCGAAAAGGGTGCAGCCGTAGCGTTGACGAAACTTGCTGCGCAGGCTGCTCGGGCTCATGGCGGCGAGGGCGGCCAGCTGCGCAAGAGTATGATCCTGCTCCGGAGACTGTTCCAGCCTGCTGCGCACGCGTTCAAGACGCGCATGCTCAGGCCGGCACGGGAAGGATTGCTGGCGCTGCGCCAAACCCTGGCCCAGAAGCTGATACATCAGCCCTTCCAGCAACAGCTGACGGGATAACGCGCTTAGACCCTGCTGCTGAGCATGCTGGATCCCCGCAAGGACAAACTCAGGAACGTGCCAGACCAGGGTGGGCGCATTCAGGCTTTGCCATTCCTGGAGCAGTGACTCAAGCAGGGCCTCACGCCTGGCATCGTGTGGGAATAGACCAAACGAGAGCGTTTTCAGCGTGCTGTCGGCATCGTGACGCGCGCACATTATCTGCTCTTCACTCAGGCGGGAGCTGAAGACCATGCCGGATCGTACGACATATTCAACGCCATTGAGCGCGATCGTGACGCCTCCTGCCAGCACCACCAGCATATAGAGTGGGCTGCTATGGCGAGAGGTGGTTTCGTAAGGTTGTAAAACGCGAACGTTGGAGTGGGTCAGTGAAATGCCGGATGAAAGCGTCATCTCTTCCACATTCCCCTGCAGCACGGCGCGGTTGTTGACCTGCGCATCTTTTAACTGCGGGAACCGGTAGTCGATGCCGTAGCGCTCACCGAATATCTGAAAATCCTCAACAAAAAACAGGCGTTTCGCTGATCTATTTTCACGCTGGAGCATATGACGGTGCCTGCATCGGGGAAAGGACAAACGAAACAGTACCATTCATTGGTGGTGGCAGCAATCACTGGACATAAAACGTATTATGCTCCGGCCTGCGCCGGAGCGAAGAAATATATTTCAGTTAAAGAGATATATTTATGCTTGCTGCCACTCAGCAAAAACCTCTTTATGGTTTTTGGTCAGGACAACTTTATTATCATCCACTTTGTCCACCCAACCGAGCGGTATAAAGTGGTGCTTCCCACCGGATTCCGGATCGCTTTTCGCAAGCTTGATGCGCTCACCATCCAGATGGTCCACAACACCGACGTGTGTTCCGCAGCTGGCGACAACCTGAGCGTGATCCATAATTGCGTTTTTATCTACCATAATAATTCTCCCGTTTTGGTTATTTGGCCGTTGCACGGAATTAACTGTAGCGCATAAATTTGGCTTACGGGCGCTTATTAGCATTTTGAAACATCATTGACACAACAGAATATTATAGCTACCGCGAGGCATAGCGAAGCATAATGAAAAAATAAGAATAAGATGAATTATTCTCGACGTTTATTTTTTATTCCATAATTACATTATCGCAACCAACGAGGAGGCATTAATGACGATTCGTAATATTCGTAATAATCGTACAGAAATTTCACTGGCTCTTGGTGAAGCGGTTTTAGACATTGTGCAAAAAGGCCACGAGCTGTCGCGTGAAAATCTGGCGCAGGCGATGAAAACAAAAGCAGAGAAGGAGCGCGACGATGAGCGGCTCCTGAATTACTGGAAAGCCTGTAATATGCTGGTCTGAACGAGGCGGCGTTTAGCCTGGCTAAACGCCGCCAGCCGTTACTCGTCGAAGAACCAGTAGCCCTGGTTAATCAGTCCGGTCAGTTCGTCAATAAATGCCGGATTGTTCAGCGCCTCGCCCAGCTCCGCCTGGCCGAGTTCCGTGTAGCGACACAGCACGTCCGCAGCCTTCGCATCTACCGTTTCCAGCAGTTCGCTGTTGATGAAGACGCTGCCGTTGATATTCAACACGCGCAGACCGCTCAGGCGAGACAGCGTTTCGCCACCCTGCAATGCATCAAGCACTTCTTCTGCCGTGTACGGCGGTTCCGCGGTGGCAATATCCAGCTCATGGCGCGGCGTCGAGACAAAGCTACCGAACCATTTCGTGAAATCATCAGGCTTGCTGATCATGTCGATCATCATCTGGCGAATACGATCCAGCTCGTACTGTTCCACGCGTCCAGGGTGTTCGCGGCAGGTCAGATCCGGATCGCTGTAGTGCTCGCCGCCCAGATCGTTTTCCAGCGCGTAATCGGCAAAGCTGCTGATCAGATCGCGGCCGTTCGGACCACGGAAACCGACGGAGTAGTTTAGCGCCGTTTCGTGGGTAAAGCCGTCGTGCGGGAAGCCAGGTGGAATGTAGAGGATATCGCCCGGGGCCAGATCTTCGTCGATGATCGGCTCAAACGGATCAACGTGCAGCAGTGCCGGATGCGGGCAGAACTGGCGCATTGGCAGCTTGCCACCCACGCGCCAGCGGCGGCTTCCCATCCCCTGAATGATAAACACATCGTACTGATCGATATGCGGGCCCACGCCGCCGCCAGGGACAGAGAAGGAGATCATCAGGTCATCCAGACGCCAGTCTGGCAAGACGCGGAACGGGCGCACCAGCTCCGCTGCAGGCATGTGCCAGTGGTTTACCGCCTGCGCCAGCAGCGACCAGCCGGTTTCGCCCAGGCCATCGAAGTGCTCAAACGGACCATTGCTGGCCTCCCATTTACCGTTGGAATGGCTGACCAGACGGCTATCGACTTCAGGCTCCATCGCCAGCCCTGCCAGTTCGTCCGGGGTAATCGGGTCGACAAAATCAGGGAAGGCATTTTTTAGCACTACGGGTTGTTTCTGCCAGTATTTTTCAAGAAATTCCGGCCAGTTCAGGTTCAGTTGATACGCCATGGGTAGCACCAGTGAGAGGGTAAACAGGCGCGATTATAGGGGAGACGGTCAAGGGGGAACTTGTCATGGGTCAAACGAGAGGAGAAGGCCGGCGCAAACGTCCGGCCCTGAGGGATCAATCCAGCTTCAGATCGTCATAATGCGTAATCAGTTTACCCACAATGCCGTAGTCCAGCGCTTCTGCCGGAGACATCCAGAAGTTGCGGTCGGTGTCTTTTTTCACTTTTTCCAGCGGCTGGCCGGTGGCGTCAGCGATCAGCTTGTTCACGCGATCCAGCATGCGGATGATCTCACGCGCTTCAATCTCAATATCCGTCGCCTGACCACGCACGCCACCCAGCGGCTGGTGGATCATAAAGCGGGTGTTGGGCAGAGAGTAGCGGTGCTCTTTTTTCGCCGCCAGGAAGATGGTGATCCCGGCGCTCGCCACCCAGCCGGTGCCGATGATGTGTACGTCCGGACGGATGAACTTGATGAAGTCATGGATGGTATCACCCGCTTCCACGTGGCCCCCCTGGCTGTTGATGTACAGCTTGATCGGATCGTTGCTCACGCTTTGCAGCAGGATCAGTTGGGTAATGACTTTTTGCGCCAGTTCCTGGTTGATCTCACCGGAGATAACAATCGAGCGGGACTCGAGCAGTTTTTGCTGCAGCGCGCCCGCGCCGTTTGACCCTTCCGCTTTATCCTTATCGCCTTCTTTCAGTGTGTAGTGCATTGTTATGTCCTCAGCATTTAGCGCTCAAAACCAGAGTGTAGCCTGTTTTACCGGTCAAAGTCCTCAGGCGCACACAATGCGAACATCCTGCGCCGCAAACGCGTCGATAACGTCCTGTTTAATATTCGCGTCCACCACCAGCACATCAATGTCCCGGCTCTTTGCCACGACAAAGCGCGCCACGCCGGGAAGCTTGTCAGCAGTCAACGCCACGATGGTCTGGTTGCTCTGGGCGATCACCGCTTTTTTGAACGCACAATCGGCAAAATCAAAACCGGTCAGCCCCATCTCAGGATCCATCGCACAGCCACCGATAAAGGCCTGATCAAAGATAATCCCCTCAAGCTGGCTTGCAGCCGTGGCACCCACCGTCGCGCCGGACGCCCGCTGGATCTGCCCGCCGGTGATGATCACCTCGCACAGCGGATGTTGCAGCAGCGCGGTCGCGATGGCCGGGGAGTTGGTCACCACCGTCACGCTGAGTTCGGCAGGAAGGGCTTTCGCCAGCGCCAGGTTGGTGGTGCCCGTATCCATAAAGATACAGCCACCTGCTTTGATCAGCGTTGCCGCTTTCTGCGCGATTGTGGCTTTTTGTGCACTGTTTTCCTGCTCGCGGCGGCTAAATGTCCCCGCATCCGGCAGCTGAAGTACCGCGCCACCGTAGACCTTTTTACAGAAGCCCTCTTTGCTAAGCTCATGTAAATCACGGCGAATGGTGTGCTCGGAGACCTTCATTTGTGTCGCCAGTTCGGTGCACACCACCCTTCCGCTCTCCTGAAGGATCTGACGGATCAGCGCTTGTCGTTGCTCCGGAAAAGCAGCATAATCGAGCATTATAAGTCCTTTAAAATAACAAAACCGAGCATCAAAGCGCATAATGTTGCACTGCGCGTGCTCTGTCAATCAGCACTCACCGCGAGGATAACAATGAACATTGCCCACGTTGCACTCTGGACCCGACACCTTGATGCACAGGTACAGTTCTGGGAAACGGTTTTTGGCGGACGCCGTAATGAACGCTACCTCAGTAAAAATCGCCCGGGCTTTGCGTCACATTTTATTACCCTGGATGGCGGTCCAACCCTTGAACTGATGACGGTGCCGGACCTGCCCGACGCCCCGGCTTATCCGGAGTTTATTGGCTGGGCGCATATCGCCATTCACGTCGGCAGTCAGGCTGAGGTGGACCGTATGGCGGCGCAGGCGCAGTCAAACGGCACCCTGCTCAGCGCCCCCCGCATGACCGGGGATGGGTTTTATGAAGCAGTGATTGCGGACCCGGACGGCAACCGGATTGAGCTCACAGGAGAGTAAAAGACATAACGCCTGCCATGCAGGCGTTAATGTTTAATTCACCGTGGCCGGGCGCACCAGATTTTCCTCGTCCTCACGTTGCTGCGCTTTCTCGTGCTGACGTTCCGCCAGCAGGCGGCAAATCTCCGCATGCTTCTCCTCGGTAAAGGTAAAGCGCGACATAAACCCAAGCCGGATCAGCGAGCCGATGGCGGGCAGCAGACAGATACCAAAGAACAGCCCCGACAGCACGCCGTCACTCTGGGTTTGTGCCTGCGGGACATAGCCGATCATCGTCAGAAACACGCCGATTAGCCCACCGCCGACCGCCACCGACATCTTGCCGGTAAAGGTCTGTCCGGAGAAGGTGATCGCCGCACAGCGCTTGTGGGTGTGGTACTCCGCATACTCGATGGTGTCGGCAATCATCGACGAGGTGAGAATGTTGGACATCATCACGAACAGCGTACTCAGGCCAAGCAGGATAAACAGCATCGCCGTCTGCTGATAGCCCACAAACCACATCACCACGCGTACCGCCACATCCAGCCCGCAGAGGATCATAAACAGCTTCCGCTTCTGCATCTTGCGCGTCAGCATCGGGGCGACGAGACACACCACCGCCGCCATAATCCCCATCACGCCGATCGCCATCTGCAGGCTGCCGTCACCCATATTGTTGATAAAGAAGTAGATGTAGAGGCCGCCGGCCACGTTATGGAACACGCAGAAGAAGAACGACAGCAGAACGATAAACAGCGGCTTGTTCTGGCGCAGGTTATGGAAAGTGTCACGTATCGTCACCTTTTCCGGACTCGGCGGCACACGCTCCTTAATCTGCATAAAGCCGTTGAGCATCAGCGGCAGGCCGACCAGCATCATCACCAGCGCCGCCATAAAATAGCCTTTGTCGTTGCTGTACTGGGCGAAGAACGCCGCCAGTTTCGGGAAGAAAATGTTGGCGCAGGCGATCCCGGCGTTGACCCCCAGCATGGCCGCCGTCACCGCGCGGGTGCGCTGCCCGGAGTCGTTAGTCATCACCGACGACATCGACCAGAACGGGATATCAGAGATGGCGTACAGCGTTCCCCACAGAATGTACGTCACCCCGGCGTAGAGAATTTTGGTGGTCATGTCCGCTTCGATTTTATAGAACGACAGCAGCGTGACGCCGGTAATGAGTAACGGGGCGATCAGCAAAAAGTGGCGAAACTTGCCGAACCGGGTGTTAATGGTGTCCATTATGCTGGCAAAGAGCGGGTCGTGAACCGCATCCCACGCGCGGGCAATCAGGAAGATGGTACTCGCCGCCAGCGCCGAAATCCCGAGCACGTCGGTGTAAAAATAGTTAATAAACGAACCCACTAAACCAAAGCTAAAACACTGACCTAATCCATAACCAAAATAAGACCACAACTCGCGAGACGGTATTTTCATTGTCATTGCCATAGTGCGTACCTGGTTGCCCGGCGGCAGGCCGCCGGGTCGATATTATTAGCCCTGCGCTTTCGGGGCGATCTTACGGAGCTTCTTCATTAAGGCCATTTCACTGCGCGAGAACGGGATACCGTTCTCCTCAAAGACGTCGTGGAACCAGAGGCGGCAGTAGTCCGTAGACTCCTTCATCACCACCGGCCACGGCAGCCACGTCTGGGTTTTACCGCGCACCAGCCCCCACTGATACGGCGCGACCTTCGCCGTGTACATCAGCGGGAGCTGCTCCTCGAGGGTGCTGCCCACGTGGCGGGCCAGCCATTCGGTGCAGAAGATTGGCCGCCCAAGCGCCTGCAGCTGCTGGATAATCGCGGTCATACGTCCGGTGTTGGTGTAAGCGTGGAAGCTCACCACGTCGGATAGTGCCAGCGCGGTTTGATCCAGCGGATGCTGATAAAACGTCTCGCCCTCCTCTTCCGCCGGCAGACGCCACGCGCAGACGGTGAGCGGCTGAGTGGGATCCTCTTCACGCACCCACCGGAACGCCAGCTTCATCAGCTCATGCGCGCAGGTCTCCAGCTTCGCGTCGTACTGCACCTCCTGCGTACCGGTCGCAAAAATGCCGCGGTTGCCCGGCTCGTTATACAGATCCCACAGCAGTACGCGCTCATCGTCGCGGAACTGGCGGATAACGTCGCGGATATAGCGCTCAATCTGCGGCCAGCAGTCGGGATCGCAGACTTTATCGCGCCCCGGGCTCGCTGCCGCCTGGCTGTTGTGCTTGCCCGGCACCGGCGGCTTTTGCGGCCCCAGATACGGTTCATCGCCGGAGAAACCACAATCGTCCATCAGGGTCAGCATGGTGCTGAACCCGCGGCTGTCGGCCATCGCCAGAAACGCGTCGATGCGCGCCATCAGGCCGTCGCGATCGTGTTCCCAGACAATAAACGGCAGGTTGATGCGCAGGGTGTTGTAGCCCGCCTCCGCCGCCCAGCCCAGTTCGCGATCGATGGTATCGGCATCGAAGGTCTCTTCCTGCCAGATATCGGTCCAGTTCACCGCCGTCGACGGTAAATAGTTAAACCCACACAGCCAGCCTTTTTGCTGATACCACGCCTGTGCCTGCTCCCTGCTCCACTGCTCTTTCATTACGCGTCCTCTTACTGATAATATTTAGCTAATAAATATTAGTTGCGGGATAAATGCGCAATTCATGACGCTCCGAAAAGCGACAGCCTTCACAAAGTTCATGCAGGCGCGAATAAGAAACGTGATCGACGGCGCGTAAGCGAACAGTTAGGGTATGATGCGGTGTCGCGAGAGGGAGAGGACGGATGAAGCGAAAAACAAAAGTCACGATGAACGATATTGCGCGG
Organism: Enterobacter cloacae complex sp. 394I7; assembly: GCF_057320345.1. Lineage (NCBI taxonomy): Bacteria > Pseudomonadati > Pseudomonadota > Gammaproteobacteria > Enterobacterales > Enterobacteriaceae > Enterobacter > Enterobacter cloacae complex sp. 394I7. The sequence goes on from NZ_JBXWCR010000003.1 coordinate 308,257, forward strand.
GCGGCGGGGGTGTCGCAGGCGACGGTATCGCTGGTGCTCAACCAGTCCCGTAACATCAAGCTCAGTGACGAGACCCGCCAGCGGGTGATCGGCGTGGCGACCGAGCTCGGTTATGACCGCCTGCCTGCCATTCACGCCCCGCGCAACCAGGAGGAAATCGCCCTGCTGGTAAGTTCCCTGCAAAGCTTTGATCCCTTTATCGATGCCATCAGCCAGGCGCGGGAAGCCGCATGGCGCAACGAAGCGCTGCTGACGGTGTACGACTACGGTGATGACGTAGAGCTGGCGCTGAACATTATCCGCCAGCTGGAGAAGCGCAACTGCGTGGGGATTATCCTCGCCTCCCCCGTTACCACGCTTGTCGACATGACCGCTTTTCAGGACTGTACCCGCATTCCACTGGTGCTGCTCAATCAGCGCGACCCCGGCTCGCCGCTGCTGCCGTCGTTTATTCCGGACGACTACGCCAACGCCTTCCAGGTGACCAAACACCTGATCGCCTGCGGTGCAACGCGTATCGCCCACATCACCGGCGAGAGCTGGATGGAGGCCTCCCGCCAGCGGCTGGCCGGCTATCAGGCCGCCTTACAGCAGGCCGGTTTAGCCTGTGACGAGAGTCTGGTGCGCCAGACCAACTGGCAGTTCAGCGAATCCTTTACCGCCACCACCTCTCTGCTGGCGCTGGACGAACGCCCGGACGCCATCTTCTGCGCCAGCGACTGGCTGGCGATCGGCTGCTATCAGGCGCTGGCGGTAAACGGCGTGCGCATCCCGCAGGATATGCTGCTGGCGGGCTACGACGACCAGAAGATCTCCGAGCAACTCACCCCACCGCTGACCAGTATCCCGCTCCCCTACAGCGAACTGGGACGGCTGGCGGTGGAGTACCTGTGCAATCAGGAAGATGCCGCCACCCATGTGACGCTGGCGGGCAGGCTGAAGGTACGGACATCAAGCCTCGTCTGAGGTGAAGACCATTCCGGCATAGGGTTTCTCCCGGCACGCCGCCAGCCGCGCGGCGAGGCTGCCCACGTGCAGTTCCAGCTTGTGCCCGTCCGGGTCGAGAAAATAGAACGATGCCCCCTCGCTTTTGTTTTGCTTCCAGACGGTAACGCCCGCCTGCTCCAGCTTGTGCGAGAACGGTTCAAAATCTTCCGCCGCAACGGTAAACGCGTAATGGGTATAATCGCTCTCCTGCGGCGGCACGTAACCGCGCGCCTCGTCATAGGACAGGCAGACCCACAGATCGCCGCAGGTAAGATAGGCCCCGGTATTCCAGCGGGCGTGCAGCGTCAGCCCCAGCAGCTCGTGCCAGAAGGTAACGCTTTTTTGCAGGTCGCTGACCGCGAGGGTCAGATGGTTGAGTGATTGCAGCATGACGTGCCCTTTTGTTTTTTGCGCCAGACGTGGTACGGTAACTTCATGAACATAAACCACGCCGTGCTCACCGTAAACCGCTGGTGGCTGCCTTCTTAAAGGCGGCACGGAGTAGTTTTCCCCATTTTCAGATAGCCGCCGAAAGGCGGCTTTCACATTTCTAAGACCCCTTTCGGCAATTGCACATTAAGGAGTCTTTATGAACGTTCAAACCATCCTCACCGGCGACCGCCCAACCGGCCCGCTGCACCTGGGTCATTTCGTCGGTTCGCTGCGCCAGCGCGTGGCGCTACAGCAGACGCATAACCAGTATGTCTTGATTGCCGACCTGCAGGGGCTGACCGACAACGGCAGCAACCCACAAAAAATTCGCGACAACATCCCTGAAGTGCTCGCCGACTACCTCGCCGCCGGCATCGACCCGAACCTGACGACACTCTGCCTGCAGTCCGCCCTGCCCGCTCTCGCCGAGCTGACAATGTTGTATATGAACATCGTCACCGTCGCCCGCGTCGAGCGTAACCCGACGGTGAAAAACGAGATTGCGCAGAAAGGCTTTGCCCGCTCGCTGCCGGTCGGTTTTATGGCCTATCCCATCAGCCAGGCGGCGGACATCACTGCGTTCAAGGCCGAGTGCGTCCCCGTCGGCGACGACCAACTGCCGATGATTGAGCAGACCAATGAGATTGTGCACAAGATGAACAGCCTGTTGCCTGCCCCGGTGCTGCGCCACTGCAAAGCGATGCTCAGCGACACCGGCCGCCTTCCCGGCATCGACGGCAGCGCCAAGATGTCGAAATCACTGGGCAACACCCTGCACCTTTCTGCCAGTGAAGAGGCGATTCACCGTGCGGTCAGCGCCATGTACACCGATCCGAACCACCTGAAGGTGAGCGACCCGGGGCAGATTGAGGGAAACGTGGTTTTTACCTACCTCGACGCGTTTCATCCGGACAAAGCGAAAGTGGCAGCGATGAAGGCGCATTATCAGGCGGGCGGACTGGGTGACCGGGCATGCAAGAACGAGCTGGAGGCGTGCCTGCAGGAGCTGATTGCACCGATGCGGGAACGGAGGGCGATGTACATGCAGGATAAAGGGGAGCTGATGGCGATGCTGAAGCGCGGCACGGAACGGGCGCAGGCGGTGACACAGGGAACGCTGAGGGAAGTGAAGGTTGGGCTGGGGGTGCCGGTGTTTAGTTAAGTTAGTTTGAGCGGTGGAGTGCGTGGGATTGGCATGAAACCGCTTATTGTCTCATTTAAGATAATATTAATGCCCCTAATAATTCTTAATTTTTCGTGTAGATTATATAAATTGCTTTAATTGCATTAATATTACATCGATATTACTCTTTATAACAGATTTAAAGAGATACTATGGCTGACGTAGAAGATATAGCGAGGAGATTATGCAATATAATCTCCTCGCCTGATACCGTGACTGGACTTATAAATGGAGGGCTATCTGTACCGTTAGATTATGGATATCGGGTTTATGGTATCGTTGACACGGACACACGATATACACACAAGACTGAGAAAATAACAATAGAAAAACCAAAAACAAACACTACGGCAGGGTCATATGAGTAAGTTTACCATCCCAATTATAAACCTGCTTCTTTGCTCATATTTAATTTTTGCCTATAGTCTTTGCTGGATTGAATTCGACACATGGCATGATAAAACAATCGCCTTTTCCATCATTACTATGAGTGCTTACATTATTTCATTAGTACTCAATAGATTACTGCCAGGAAAGATACTTACTTTAGGTGGGATCCTGAACGTGTTATCAGGCCCTGTGCTCGTGGTAGGTGCATTTGCTTGCATAGCTATCCTTGAGCCGTGGCCTTTGAAAATTCCTGGCTTATTAATATGGGTCGTGGCAATGTTATATCTACCTTCTTTTATAAACATTTAATAGAACAGTGTGGTGCCGGGTGCCTCCCGGTGAGCAAAGCCCGCATAATGACGTTAACCTATAAATTATGCCCCACCGCACAGGGGGATTCACCACAACACGAAGCATATGAAAAATCCCGCGATAAAAAAGCTATTCAAACCGACAATAAGACAACAGTCATTTCGCCATTTTGCTTAATCATGCGCTGCCAGACACACTACCGCATTCACCCTTCGGCTTATAAAGCATGTCCAGCGGAATAAATCATTGCTATCTCTTTAATAGCCTCAACTTTCGCCATCTTATTAACCTTTCGATTTATTGATGTATTTCATTTTTGTGCCAGGATTTTTAACGAATAAAAATGAATGCACGGAAGATACCCTACCTCTCCTCCGGCAAAGATATGGACAAATAAGATGAAACTCAGGATAACATTACTTTCAGCACTGCTGGCGCTTCCGCTATTTGCTCAGGCGACCTGCAACGTACCGGAGACACTCTCCGGCAAAATCTTTATCAATAAAACGGGTCCGCTATGGTCTGTGCAAAACCCCAATGCCGATAGCCTGCTCCGACTGGAGTTCACTGACGATACGTATACCAGCCATATCTTGCGCACAGGCAATAAGGTGCAAGGGAAATACCGTTATGAAGTTTTTAAAAGCCAAACAGGCCTGGCACACAGCGTAGGCGTTCTGGAAGCAGAGGAGGATTTTCAGGGCCAGACGACGCTGTTTACCCTCACGCTCGTCTGCCTGAGCGACAGGACCGGCACCTTTGTCTACAACCAGCGTCAGGGCGCCATTAAACCGAATATCAGGCAGAACACGGGGGTCTGGATAGTTCAGGATCCTGCGACCTGAAAAAATCCTACTGCCATCCGGGACATTTTCCCTTCAGCATAATCGTGAAAAAGGACAAACAGATGAACACCTACCACGCATTCCCCTGGCAACGGGTTGTTAGCGCGCAGGGCTATACGGCGGAATCAAAGGAAAATGTGACCCACTTTACCGACACGCTGTTCTGTATCGACGGTAGCGGTACCATTGTGGATATTATTCAACATAACGATGGCGCGTTCCGGCACGTACGTGACGCCGCCCGTAAAGCGGGTAAGCTCACTGAACTCTCTTCTGACCAGTATCTTCTGCCCGGCCTGATCGATTTGCATGTCCACGCCCCGCAGTGGCCTCAGATGGGCAAGGCGCTGGATAAACCGCTTGAGAAGTGGCTGAATGACTACACGTTCCCGCTGGAAGCCCGATACGCCGACGTCGATTTTGCCCGCCGAAATTATACGGAACTGGTCAGCGCGTTGTTGGCGAACGGCACAACCACCGCCGTCTACTTCGCCACCCTGCACACTGAAAGCAGCGTCGAGTTGGCCCGCATATGCCTGGCCCAGGGGCAGCGCGCCCTGGTGGGCCGCGTCGCGATGGACGATCCCTCCCAGTGCCCTGACTATTATCGGGACGAAACGGCGGCATCGGCCGAGGCGGAAACGCGTGCATTTATTCGCGCTGTCGCAGAGTTACCCGGCAATACGGCAAAACGTGTGCTCCCGGTTATCACCCCGCGGTTTATTCCCTCCTGCACGGATGACCTGCTGAAAAGACTGGGCACGGTGGCGAAAGAAACAGGCTGCCATGTGCAAACCCATTGCTCAGAAAGTGACTGGGAACATGGTTACGTCAAAGAACGCCTGGGGAAAACGGACACCGTGGCGCTGCGTGATTTTGGCCTGTTGACCCAAAAAACCATCCTCGCGCATTCAAATCACATTGAAGATGACGATGCTGACCTGATTAAGAAAACCGGGGCTGGCGTCGCGCACTGCCCCCTTTCAAATTTCTATTTTGCCAATGCAGTATTCCCTCTGCGAGCAATGCTGGACCGTGGACTGAACGTCGGGTTAGGCACCGATATTGCCGGTGGCCATAGCCCCTCGGTATTTGATGCCTGCCGCCATGCCATCACCGCCAGTAAAGCCCTGAATGATGGCGTCGATGCCCGTATCAAACCGGAACACCGCGGCAGACCAGGCTCGGCAGTCAGCTTCAAGGAAGCATTCTGGTTGGCGACAGCCGGTGCGGGTGGCGTGCTTGAGCTGCCTGTAGGAAAGCTGGAGGTCGGATACCAGTTCGATGCCATCGTTATCGATACCCGGGCTGCAGGAAGCGATATTTATATTCATGCTGCTGAAGACCAGCCTGAAGATAGACTGCAAAAAATCATCTTTAACGCCAGGCGAAATAACATCAGCCGTGTCTGGGTAGACGGAAAAGCCGTGAAAGTTCAGTAAGATCATACAGCGGCACCGTCTGCGGCATCACCGTGGCTCCCTGTGAAATGCTTTCTTTTTCTCAGGGAGAGGTATGCCAGAAGCGAACCTGGTGTAAACACGAAGCAGGAATTATCCGCATGGCTGAACCAGCAAGCGGGGAGCTGAAGTTTTCCAGAGACCTGTTTGCCCCCCGTATTCGGCCATTGTCATCTTACCAGCTAAGTCTGGAATGACTTGAGTACACGTCTCCACGAAAATGCGCGCGCCAGCCAAACATGTTCTCACCCTGTTTAGCCCTTTTTCACCTCGTAATCCGGTAGCGAGAATCGAGTGATAAAGGTATTAAGTGCGTTAGTATCAGGTAGCGCGGTCAGCGCCCCTTTGCGCGTTGTCGCGAGGGCACCGCAGGCGCTGGCCTGAGCAATGGACTGGTGGAGTTGTTCAACATTCTGCGGCATCCCGCGATGTGCAATCCAGGCCAGTAACCCTGCGACAAACGCGTCGCCAGCACCGGTTGTATCAACACTGTTGACGGTATAACCGTCGAAATGAATAACGCTGTCGCGCCACAGCACCATGGCACCTTGCTCACCGTAAGTCACGACTTTGAGTTGCGCGGGCAGAGCATTGAGAGCATTAAGCGCATGGGAAAAATCGTGAGAGCCTGTCATCCAGTGCCATTCTTCTTCCGAGAGTTTAAGAATGTCGGCCTGGGCGGCGAAATGACGCACCGTCTCGAGCATTTCATGCTTATCGGGCCACATTTGCTCCCGTAAATTCACGTCGAAACTCAGTAATCCCCCACGCTGTTTTACTTGGTTGATGGCGGTGACGAGCGTATGACGACACGTTTCGGCGACCAGGGCCAGAGAGCAGAAGTGCAGAATATCTTCGCTAAAGTCGGGCAGCGCATCGGGCGTTAAAAATTGATCCGCGGAAGGGTTGGTTAAAAACGTAAATCCACGCTCGCCAGCGCGGCCCAGAGAGACCAATACCGTGCTGGTTCTGTGCTGATTATCCAACTGCAGACTTTCGGTTGAAACGCCTGCGTCAGACAGCGTTTTCTTCAGAAAATAACCAAAGTCATCCTCACCGACCCGGCCAATAAAACCACTCTGGCAGCCCAGACGCGCAGCGCCAATTGCCACATTGAACGGGGCACCTCCTGCGCAGGCCTGATATTGCATGTCTGAAAGCGGTAGAAGATCCACCACTGCATCGCCAAGAGTCCAGATATTCATGACATTTCCTCAATAATAATTAACTTTTTAAATGTGACCTGCGGGAAGGTCACTTTTTTAATAGTGCTTAAGCGTGAACAGGTGCCATGGATTATCCAGGCATACGGTTTAAAAGTTATAATCCAGCATCAGCTTATATTCGGTGGTAACAGCCTCACCGTGGGTCACCCAGCTTCCGTCCTGTTTTATCAACGAGCCAGTAACTTCTCCGGACACGGTAAAACGAGAGGTCAACGGATAATTCGCCGATACCTTCAGGAAGCGGTTGCGGGTATTCTGGAAGACTTCGCCATCTTCAGGCTGTGCATTGTATTTCTTATAATGGCCATACCCGCCGCTGAGCGTTGTGGATAATTTCCCCCAGTTGCGCCAGACGCCGACTGACGTGGTCCAGCTTTTTTCGTCAATATCGCCCCATTGCGCCCTGTCTAAAATGGCAGAGGCAAATTGCTGGCGGAACCAGACGCCGGTGGTGTTATTAATAATATATTGCACGCCAGGCTCAATCTGAAATGAACGCACGTCGCGGTCATTTTGCGATCCACCGCTGCGGCGGTGATCGATCTGCTGATACAAATAGTTAAAGAATGAGAAATTGTCCGTAACACGAAGATCGGTAAAGAACTTAACGCGGCCTTGCCAGCGGTCCTCGATTGAAGCGCTTCCACCCATGACATCCCAGCCATAGCGCAGACGTTTGTAAAAATATTCATGGCCGATGATCAACTGAGTCCACTGGTTTTGGCTGAGGTAAGACTGATCCTCCCACGTCCCGTTATAGTAGGTGGTTCTGCCCTCAGAGAAAGCCAGATACCAACCGGGTAACGCATCGTGTCGCATCACGCCTTGTACAAACGTCAGTGAATCATTCCCGTTGTGGAAATGGCTGTTACGCCAGTTATTGTCCTCAATGGCATATTTCATCTTCAGTTGGCCATGAACGCGGCCACCGGCAGGATTGGAGGAGCGGGCTGAGGTCCACATAACCTCTTCATCCAGATAGGACCACGGGTCCACGGCAACAACCTTTCCCGAGGGGTCCTTCATGATACTCATGCTCGCATTCGCCAGCGCGGGAAACAGAAGAGCAAAAATAACAGACAGGGCATGATAGTTTTTCATAATAATATCCCGTTAAATCATTTCTTTTATTTTCAACGTTGCGTGAAAATGGTCGTTTTGAGGCAGGCTAATACTCCACGGCTTCTCCTGCATGGAATACATCCGGGTACTGAATGCCGCTTTATTATTTATATAAAAGACAGCAATTGAGTTTTGAATGAGAACGCGTAACTCAATTTTTTCCCCGATCGGAACATCCACCCAGGATTCCGCGTTAGCCTGATGAATCGACGCGAGCGGTGCGTTGAAAAAATAGACTTTTCCTTTGCTCTTATTGAACACAACGTTCAGCATCGCATCACTGACTCTGTCGTCGGTCAGACCAAAGCTCATCACCATTCCGGCAGAAGGAACATCAATGGTTGCGCTCAACTCACCACGTTCAGGCAAGGCCGGGTACAGCGCCGACTGTAAGGGGCCGAACGACGTGGCCGTTTTAAGCGTTTTAGTGCTCGTTAAGGTGGTCACCGGACCAGGATTCTCACTGATGACCTTCTGAAGCTCCTGGGGCAGGATGCTGTTGAGCTGGCCCTGATCATCTGCGGTGAGCTCATGAGCAACCAGATTCCCTGCCCAGTCAATATTGCCGCTGTCACGGTTACCGGCTTTCGTCGGGATCCAGCCGAAAACAAACAGCCGATCGTTTTTGAGTACCAGTTTCCCCGCGTAAAAACCCGAGCCGTCGACCACATAATTGCCCAGTTTCCGCCACGGCCCCTCCGGATTATCCGCAACCCGATATTGTGTCAGGCGTAACGGCCATTGGTCGCTAAAGCTGAGATACCAGCGTCCGTTGAAGTAAACCAGTGTCGGGCATTCGAGGTTGGCATTGCTGGTGATGGTGTCGTTATCAAAAAATACGCCGCGATCTTCCCAGTGCGTTAAATCCGTTGAACTGTACCGGGCAATAACCCCACGACCGTTACTGCGCGTAGTAATTAACATCCAGTATTCTTTCTTTTCCTCAACCCAAACGACGTGAGGGTCACGGAAATCATTACCCCGATAGTTACCGCCGGGTAAAATGGTGTCCTGCGGGTGTTTCACCCAGTGAAGGCGGTCCTTACTGGTCGCGTGCATAATAGACTCAACCGGGAACACATTTTCATTGTGTGCGGTGTACCAGGCATGCCAGGTATCGCCGACCTTAATAATCGAACCGGTTCCCAATAACAGTTCAGGATCGTCAACGTCGTTAACGTAGGGGATCACTTCGGAATGGTTCTGATAATCATACAAGTTGGCACTCGACAAGAGATGAAAAGCATGTACCCCCAAATCGCTGCCGCCGCGGACATCATTAAGATAATAAATATCAAATGTGCCATCGTTAAAAACGGGCATAGGGTCGCCCACAAATGAACCGTCAACCCGCGGGAAAAAGCCATTAATATGGGTGATACTTTTATTCTGTAATGTTTCTTTCGAAGGCTGCGACCAGGCAGGATTATTGCCGAGTGAAAGCGCAAGCAGCGCGACAGATGCCGCAACTATTAATTTTTTCATGCTACACCTGAATGTCAGAAGTTATAATTCACGCCAACCACGGTAAACGGGTTCCATGAGTGACCGGTCGATGTCCAAAGCCCGGTTTCTTTCGTAAATTGTGCTTTGAATTCACCGTATAATCGCACTTCACCAAATACCGGATAACTTAGCGTGCCACCGATAAACTTATACCGACCGTCATAGAAAACTTCGCTGGCATTGCTGGCGTTATCTATTTTGTCCTGGCCAAATCCAACATACAGGGAGGTTAATAATGGATACCAGTTTCGCCAGAGTCCGGCCGTGACTTTCCATTCTTCTTCGACAATATCGCCCCAGCTCTGACGCTCCTGGCGGTTATGATAATAATAGGGTCGCAAATAGAGTCCGAGATCCGGATTCACGCGGTATTGAATGGCTGGCTCAATTTCGAAAATGTACTGCTCCAGATCGCCATTCCCCGGTTCGTTCCCCTGAGGCTGATATTCGCCATACGCGTATCCGGCCAAGCTCCATTTGTTGGACAGTCGCAGGTCCTGCCAGATCTTAAACCGGTTTTTCCAGCGTTTCGTTGCCGTTTCGGAACCGACCATAACTTCCGTACCGATATTCCCTCGCCAGGTTTCGAAAATATGGCCCACAAAAAATTCATTGATGGTATTGGTGCCTTGATAGTCCTGATTACTGAACTGTCCTTTATAACTGTCTTCTCTGGCATTCCAGAAACCGAAATACCAGTTAGGCAATTCATCATGCCTTAAAAAAGCCTGAATGGTGGCGAGTTTAAACTTGCCGCTGTTTTTCTTATTATTGCTCCAGCGAACATCGTCAATTTCTATCTGAGACCCGATGTTTCCATGCAGGCCACCCACTTCCATATTACGACCGATACTGTTCCAGTGAACCGGCGGATCTTCCTGCCTTAAACGCAACAGACTGACGTCTTCGGGGTTATCCCCTTTAGGACGCTTTTTCACTTCAGCTTTTTTATTCTCCGTTTGCGCCGATAACGTCACGGGCTTTGACGAGGTCGTGAGTTCAGTTTTTTGACCTGCAGCAACCGGAGAAGACGAAGCACGAAGGGACGATTGTTCATTGCCTTTATTAGCTGATGATACACTCGTACCGTTGGTGTCTGATTCATCCTGAAAATAGCTTTGATAGTTTCCTGTAACGTCTTCAGCAATGGCAGGAAATGCCGCTAATGTCACCATTAATACCAGCGTCTGTTTTCCTGGAACAAATATGTTTTTATCTTTCGAGGTAATGCAATTTTGAGGTATTACGCTTTCATCCATTTTGCTCTCTCATTATTCCAGACAATAATATGCCAGCCAGAGACTGGCAGAAATAAAAACTCACCCTGCAAGAAACAGGTCGGAACGGAGATTATTTATCTAAAGACCAGTATCCCGCATCGTATAATGAGGCCTTCCCCTGATTTGCAAACAATGAAATATCGCGCTTGCCCGGCTGCGGATAAATACGACTGCTTAAGCAAGCGTCACCATCGTTAATAAAAACTTCCACCGATGAGCGGTCAATAAAAATTCGCAGTGACAGAACGCTGTCTGCTGGTAGCGGAATACTGCGCGTGCCTTCCAGCGAATATTGCGGATAGCGACGCTCCACCACCAGACGCCCGGCCTGATCGTCGACGTAAATTCTCAGCCCGTCACCCAACGCGATACCAAACTGTTCAGCCGTCGATGCGCTCAAATCCCATGCCAGCCGAACTTCGACCGCGTCGGCATCTGCCGCGACAAGGACGCTCTGATTGTTCAGACAGCGGACGGGCGTGGGATAATAGCTGCCACGCAGCGCGGTCACTTCGGCAGCCGGTTTCATTCTCACACGGCCATCGACAAGGCTTAATTCGCGCGGAAGCGAGAGCATTCCGGCCCAGCCATCCTGCTGTTCGGGCATCGGTGATTCCCACATATCCAGCCACCCGATGACAATGCGTCGGCCATCCGGGGTCACGAAACTCTGCGGGGCATAAAAGTCGTGGCCGTGGTCCAGCTCAGTAAATTGTCCGCTGTGGGTGAACGGTTGACCTGGCTGCCAGTCCCCAAGTAAATAGCCACTCTGGAACAGGTTGCGATAGTAATACCCTTCCGCCGCCATGCCCTGCGGCGAGAACATCAGGACACGCTTCTCTCCCAGGGTGAAGAAATCCGGGCATTCCCACATAAAGCCCTTGCCTTCATCAGCCTCGGCGAAAATACCTTCGTCATGCCATTCGCGGAGATCGGTGGAACGGTACAGGCGCACCTGGCCGGTATTTTCCACGCGGGAGCCGACAACCATGTACCAGAACTCACCTTCGCGCCACACCTTCGGATCGCGAAAGTGATGCAGTCCGGGCGGTGTATCAATCACCCTGCCGTGCCGTTCAAAATGGATGCCGTCACGACTGGTCGCCAGACACTGCACCTGGTAGAGGTTGTCGTCTGTGTCCGACGGGCCGTGAAATTTATGTCCGGTGTAGATGAGCGCCAGCGTATCGCCGTCCACCACGGCGGAGCCGGAGAAACAGCCGTCTTTGTCCGCCGGGCCTTCCGGCGCTAGCGCGACGGGCAGATGTTCCCAATGCACCAGATCTTTGCTTCGGGCGTGCCCCCAGTGCATCGGACCCCATTTCGGGGAATAGGGATGATGTTGATAAAAAGCGTGATACCAGCCGTCAAACCATACCAGGCCATTAGGATCATTCATCCAGCCTGCGCGAGGGGCGAGGTGATAGCGCGGATACCAGCGCGGATTAATCCCGGATTGTGCTTTTTCAAGCACCTGTTCAGCCTGTTCTAATAAGGATGTCATCGTCTTTACTCTCAGTACATTACACAGCGTTTTGCTGCAGAAAAGATGGCTCAGATGAGGATTTAGTTGAGCGCAAAAGGAAAATGGAAATAAACGTGGTGCTGAACACCATGATGCCCATGATCAGATAGGATTGGGCGAAGCCAAATCTCTCATAGCTAAAGCCTGCCAGCGGGGACAAGACGGTGCCAATGACGGAGCTGGTGCAGGCAAATCCCACCAGATAAATGGTGGAGGAGAGACGTTTGTCGAAATTCAGGCTGTTGTATTTAAATATGGCGACTAACAATATTGGCAGTTCGACCGCGTGAAGCAGTTTGGTAATGGAGATAAGCAAGGGGCCTTCCACCAGCCCGGAAGCAATCATGCGCAGCGCCATCACCATACCTGCGAATATCAGGCCATTTTTAGCGCCAATGCGATTAACCAGCCACGGCGCACAAAACATACCCGCGGCCTCGAGAAAGACCTGGAAAGAGTTTAAATAGCCAAACATCTCGTTCCCTTCTCGTAATGTCGGGAACTGTGACGAGAAATAGACCGGGAATTGCTGATCGTATACGCCGTAAATGCAGGTTCCGACCACGAAGAATATCAGCGCCCAGAAGCGCGGCAGAGTCAGCAGACGCAGGGCGTCTTCCAGAGAAACTTTTTTAGCGCCAATTTCGAGTTTCTCCATGCTTGCCGGCGCGGCCACCTTTAAGCGGGCCAGCAGACAGAAGAAGATTAACCCTGAGCATGACGCCACCAGGAAGTTAAGGTCAGGGTTGATATTAAACAGTAACCCGGCAAAAAACGTGGCGACCGCCCAGCCCAGAGACCCCCACATGCGTGCCCGCCCAAACTCAAACGTACTCTGACGCGCAACGCGCTCAGTATAGGACTCCAGAACGCCGATACCGCCATTAAACGTCAGGCCGATAAATAAGCCCCCGAATACGCTGCCCAGCAGAATATTAACGCTCAGCAGGTAGCTAAAAAGCAGATAAGCCGGGCCGGAGAGGATCAACAACGCGGTGATAAACCATAACAAATGTTTGCGCAGACCGAGTCGGTCCTGGATAAAGCCATAACAGACCTGCGCGAAGAGCGCGGAGACGGATAACACGGAAAAAATAATGCCGGTTTCCGATGCCTTTAGCCCCACTTCCTGGTGAAGCCAGATTGAGAGAAGTGAACTTGATGAGGACCAGGTCACAAAGAAAAAGAACAGCAGAGCGCTGAGCAGCATGTAACTTCGAGTAGGCCGTTTTTTCATCTACGTAATCTCGCAAGAAGGATATGGTAAGATGGTAACGTTAACATTTCAGGCGTACACTCGGTTTTGATGTGATACTCGATGTTAATCACAAAAGTTAACGTTAACATTAATGTGTTGAGATCGCGCTCAAACTTTTGAGTGTGACTTGCGTAACCCTGGGTGTCGGTGCCTAGAATAGGACATTCGCATTGGCTCACAACACCTTACCGGGTCGAATGCATTCAGATAATGGAAAGCTATGGCGTCTTTAAAAGATGTGGCCAAACTGGCCAATGTATCACTCATGACGGTTTCACGGGTGCTCAATGACCCGAAACGCGTAAAGCCTGAAACTCTGTCCCGGGTGCAGGAGGCGATCCTGCAGTTAAATTACGTGCCTGACCTCTCAGCCCGGCAGGTTCGTCGTGTCGGCTCCCGGAACAAAACCATCGGCGTGCTGGCGCTGGATACCGTCACCACCCCTTTTTCGGTAGAAATCACGCTGTCTATCGAAGAAACCGCACGGGCGTATGGCTGGAACAGCTTCGTGGTGAATATGTTTACCGATGATAACCCTGACGATATTGTCGACCTGCTGCTCGCCCACCGGCCCGGGGGGATCATTTTCACCACCATGGGGCTGCGTGAAGTGAGCATCCCGCCCCGGCTACTGGAGCACCCTTGCGTTCTGGCCAACTGCGAGAACACGGGAGAACCGGTTGCCAGCTATATACCTGACGATGAACAAGGCCAGTATACGGCCGTACAGGCCTTGCTGGCGGCGGGATACAGCCGTCCTCTCTGCCTGCATTTACCTGTCAACCATCTGGCGACGCGTCGCCGCCGTCAGGGGCTGGATCGCGCCTGCCGTGAAGCCGGTATCGATCCTGATACGCTTGAACACTGCTATATGCAATTTGGCGATGAGCACTACCGGGATATTCCGGAGATGCTGCTGGCGCATATCGTTCAGGGGAAACCGCAATTTGATTCGGTCATCTGTGGTAACGACCGTATTGCCTTCATGGTGTATCAGACGCTGTTAACGCAGGGTATCCGAATCCCACAGGATATTGCCGTTCTTGGCTACGATAATCTTGTCGGCATCGGAAATTTGTTTTTACCCCCGCTATCCACGGTCCAGCTGCCGCATTATGAGATTGGGCGCTTAAGTACATTGCACATTATCAATGGCGACACCCACCGGGATAAGGTACTGGTCGAGAGCCCCTGGCTCAGGCGCGAATCCTGTTGAACAAGGGAGGCCGCATACCGACGACCTTTTGACAGTCACCTGGGGACATTATGCAAAACGAATTTTACTGGATAAACGAACCGGCCAAATGGCATAGCGAGAACAACACGTTATCGGTCGTGACCGACGACCACACCGATTTCTGGCGCCATACATGGTACGGATTCGAGCGTTTCTCGGGCCACATCTACGCGACTGACGCGGCAGGTGATTTCACGTTTCAGACAAACATCCGCGCTGATTTCAGCACGCTCTATGACCAGGCGGGGATCATGCTGATGTCGGACGAGCAACACTGGCTCAAGGCCGGGATTGAATACAATGATGGCGCGCCGGCCATTGGCAGCGTACTGACGTTACAGGCCTCCGACTGGGCAACCGGTATCTTCCCGGGTAACCCCCGGGAGTTCTGGCTTCGCCTGACCCGCAAGGGAGACGCGTTGCGGTTACAGTACTCAGCAGACGGGCTGTCGTGGCCTTTGCTGCGTTTATGCCATTTCCCGTCGGGGCCAGTGAAAGTCGGTGTCATGTGCTGCACGCCTGAACGCAGCGGCTTAGCCGTCGAGTTTAGTGATTTCAGTCTCGCGCCGGCCATGGATAAAGCGCTGCACGATCTCAGCTGATTTACATCGCGCCATCCGGTTCTACGATCCGTTGATGGCGCTGCCTGAGCTTCCACCTGGATCACACTTTTCCCACCCGACCATTCCCTTAAAATAAACAGGTGATATTATTCACCCCGTAAATACCTCTCAACTCAACCCGAGGCTTTGATGCTGGAGAATGTCATCATCCGATAATCAGCTCCCCGACCTTTCAGGCCGGACTGATTATCAATGCGCCGAAATCGAATGCGGACACCGCGGTGTGTTTGCACGTTTTGCACATGATGATTAAACAGGTTTTCCAGTATGAATTTATCCCGTCAGGAACAACGTACCTTACACGTTCTCGCCAAAGGTGGACGTATTGCGCACGTCCGCGATAGCTCAGGCCGCGTCACCGCCGTTGAATGCTACAGCCGCGAAGGGCTGTTGCTCGCCGACTGCACGCTCGCCGTCTTCAAAAAACTCAAAACCAAAAAGCTGATCAAGTCCGTCAACGGTCAGCCCTACCGCATTAACACGACCGGGCTGAACAGCGTTCGTGCCCAGCCAGATAATCGTTAAGGAGAGGATGATGGATATCCCACGTATTTTTACCGTCAGCGAAAGCAAACACCGCATTCATAACCCGTTCACCCCGGAAAAGTACGCCACGCTGGGCCGCGTGTTACGCATGAAGCCAGGCACGCGCATTCTGGATCTCGGCAGCGGCTCGGGGGAGATGCTCTGCACCTGGGCGCGCGATCACGGCATTACCGGCACCGGCATCGACATGAGCCGACTTTTCACCGAACAGGCAACGCGCCGTGCTGACGAACTCGGCGTCAGCGAGCGCGTGCGTTTTATTCATGACGACGCGGCCGAATATGTCGCAGATGAAAAATGTGATGTAGCGGCCTGCGTAGGCGCCACCTGGATTGCCGGCGGCGTCGCCGGAACAATGGTGCTACTGGCAAAAAGCCTCCGGCCTGGCGGGATGATACTCATCGGTGAACCCTACTGGCGTCAGGTTCCTGCGAGCGATGAGGTAGCCCAGGCCTGCGGCGTCTCGTCCATCGCAGACTTTCTCACCCTGCCCGACCTGGTCGCCTCGTTCGACGCACAGGGCTATGACCTGGTGGAAATGGTTCTGGCAGACCAGGAAGGCTGGGACAGATACGAAGCGGCGAAATGGATGACCCTGCGTCGCTGGCTGGAGGAAAACCCTGACGATGACTTTGCACAAGAAGTTCGGGCGGAGCTGACAATTGCGCCCAAACGCCACGTCACCTACACACGAGAGTACTTTGGCTGGGGGGTGTTTGCGTTGATTGCCCGATAGCCTGAAACAGGCGGTATAGCCTTAACGACTATACCGCCTTCACGCATCAGATATTAAGACGGCTCAGGATAATATAAACGCGGATTCCGTCACGTTCACCCGCGTTTAATCACCGGGATATCGCCCGTATCATTTAACGCCCCCGGAAATGTTTTTAGCCACTGAGCGACTTTTTGTTTATTGATATTCACCACACTCATCCCCTCCAGGCATCCCCATAATTCTCTTGTATGCTGCGGCGTGATCACAATACAGTCTTTCATCACCCGGATTTTAACCGGCATACCGCTGATAAACCCTGCTCGTGTTAGCCAGTCTCCCCCCAGCGGAAGATATTTATTATCTATCCGGGCATAGAGTTCGCAGCAGGCGGAACTTGCTTCCGGCGTTCCTGCGCGGGGGTGAACTGGCGCGGCACTGGTCTGGTTACCGTGAAGTCGGCGGGTGCTGTTTTTGCGTACCAGCTCGCGGTTTTCAATCATGCCGGTGAAAGCGTCTGATTCTGTTTTGCAAACCGTAAACTCTGGCATAAAATTCGGCGCAGCCATTTTCAACTTCTCCGTAGTTGTTGGTGGTTAGCGGTATGGGGGTGTTGCAGCACCTTCATATCGCGTCTCGTTGTAAATAATTCCTGTGAAACTCACTCTGCCGTTCGGCGTTATTTCTGATGCGTATTATACCAGGCTGAATATAAATACAGCGGTTTGGCGTGGGGTAAATTTGGAATTTGCGAGGGGGCTTCAGGAAATAGTGTTGTGTTCGCTAAGGTCATGTTTTTGCTAGTTGTGGGTTGATTGGTCTGGGTTTTGCGAGCATCATCGCAATTATTTACCTTCTTCCGTAACGCGATGGCTTCCAGCAAAACACTCGAACAGGCAATTGCCAACATCACCATCTGGCGCAAGGGCGAACAACGTGCGCCGCATAAGCCCTTATTGCTTCTGTACGTGCTGGCGAACTATCAGCAGGGGCATGCACGTCTGTTTGACTACGGTACCGAGGTACATGCTCAACTGCTAAGCCTGTTAGAACGCTTTGGTCCAGACAGGAAAGAACATTACCCGAACATGCCCTTCTGGCGACTCAAAGGGGATGGATTCTGGGATCTTGAGAACAGTGAACTCTGTTCCACCACTGGCAGCAAACAGCCACCGGTAAAAGAGCTGGTTGAACATAAGGTCGCTGGCGGTTTTGATGAAGAACACTATGCGCTACTGACAAAGAACAAGAAGTTGATCGGCTCGCTGGCACAGAAGATCCTTGAGGCGCATTTCCCGGAAAGTATCCAGGAAGAGATCGCAGATGAGATGGGTTTTGATATTCAACAGATCCGTAAGGTTCGCGATCCGTTGTTTCGTCAGCAGGTGCTTCGCGCCTATAACTATGAATGTGCAATCTGCGGATTCAACATGCGACATGATAACACCTCCGTTGCGCTTGAAGCCGCGCATATCAAATGGAAACAGTTTGGCGGGCCGTGTGAAATCCCGAACGGGCTGGCGCTGTGTGCAATTCATCATAAAGCGTTTGATAAGGGATCGATTGGGCTGGATGACAGTTTGCGGGTTCTGGTGTCTGAGGCGGTAAATGGCAACGGGAATGGGATTGTGGGAAGACTGTTCTGGGATTTCGCCGGGAAGCAGATAGCACTGCCGATGGTGAAAGGGAATTATCCAGGGGAAGGGTTTGTGGAATGGCATCGGAGGGAGGTGTATAGGGGGTGAGTGCGAAGGCCGGACTCGCACATAAATCTTAATCTCATGATTTAAAATAATTAGTAAAAAATATTTACGTTTTATACCAACACAGATACCAAGACGAAATTCATTGTTTCGGCTTCGAACCCGGACAAACATGACTGAGTTGTATTAGCTCAGATTTGACCTGACGCAGCTATGGTATAGATCTAAACCTAATCTGACAGGCAGCTCTAGTGCCAGGAGCGGACGCTGCTAATAGCGCACTGTGTTAATCTCTAGGATGCAGGTCGGATACTCTTCCCGAGCCACCAATCTAATTGGTTGGCTCGCTAATTTGGCTTCAGGTGAACCGAAGGACATGTGGTACGGAAGATTTACTGGTTGTTCACCTTCAAATAGTGAATACTTGACGTGGCCCCGGAAACCCTCCTGATTCCATTTGTATAGCTAAATCTGACGTAGTGATTCGACGTAAACTAGATGCTGCAATAAATTGAACTCCAAGAGCTAACCGAACAACTTGTAGACGTTTAAGTCCCGCCGGTTTATAGCGACTGGCTACGTAAGGGGGGAGGTTATCAATCACGGTTTTAATTTGACTATCGTCACGATGGGGTTTTTTATCCATAACTGTTTGTGCCAAATACGCCAGATTATGGCCATTCTTTCCTTTCAAAGTTTTTAGATCGACTCCGTGCCAAACTAAAACAGCTTTTAAGGAAAGCTCTGCTACCATACAGATCGGCTGGATAATTGAATCATGGCTAAAGCTATTAGGCAGTGTATTTGCCATATCTTCTAGATTGGATCTGCACATTTGCCAGAGTGTCAAAGCCTCTGATGCACAATTTTCAATTTCATTTAGCCCCATAGTGAAATCATGAATATCAGCAATAGCAAAAGAAACTTCTGCAGCAATAGTTCGTTCTTTTCTACACCATTCCCACCATTCTTCGTCACTTGAAAATCCTGCTATTTTCCAGATTTCTAGATTGTTCTCCCCGTATAAAATAGGAAAAGTTGTTTTCCTCACTTGATCCATAGATGCAATTAGACCTATTCCTGCACCAGGCCAACTTGTTTCGACTTCAGGTATCATGGTAGTGTAAGCATCTACGATGCGCTGAACCTCGGGATTACTAAAAATACCAAGGCTGAAACTTGTTCCAAGAAGTTCAATTGCGGCGTTCAGCGGTCTTTGATGAACGTGAATACCTTCCTCAGCATATTTTTTATCCAACCTACGTAGATCATCTAGCGTCCACATAATCTTATCAATCCCTTCTAATATTTTGCCAACTATAACGGAAGACTACAATTTAGCTCATAAAAGCTTTTTATTCCCTCTATATATTGTAGAGGTGACCCTGACCCAAAATCCTGTGCCATTCAGAAACAGAATGCCGGCATGATCTACACTCCCTGAGCGGAGGTGGTGCCGATGAAAAAATCACGATTCACCGAAGAGCAGATTGTTTTAGCCCTGAAGCAGGCCGAACTGGGGACGTCCGTGCCGGAGGTCTGCCGTAAGCTGGGCATTTCTGATGCCACGTTCTATACATGGCGCAAGAAATATGGCGGGATTTTTCCTTTAGAACTGAAGCACATGCGGCAGCTTGAGGAAGAGAATCTCAGGCTGAAAAAACTGGTTGCCGATCTCAGCCTCGACTAAGCCATGCTGCAGGACGTGCTGGCAAAAAAGAACTGACGCTGGCGCGTCTGCGCGAATGGGTCCGGGACCTGCAGGCACGCTACAGGGCCAGCGAGAGGCAGGTCTAATTGCACTACAGGTCAACCGCAGCTCATTCCGCTACCGTTCTGTGGTGGCAGACGATAGTGCACTACGCTTTCGTATCAGGGAGATCACCGATACCCGGACCCACTATGGCTATCGCCGGGTTTACGTCATGCTCAGGCGGGAGGGCTGACGGGATAATCACAAACGCATCTATCAACTCTACAGCGAGCAGGGCCTGTCCCTGCGTTTCAAACGCCCACGCCGGAATAAATCAGCACAGCGTCGACAGCCCCAGCCTTATGGGCGGTATCCGAATCATATCTGGGGCATGGACTTTGTCTCTGGCGCCTTATTTGACGAGCGTTGGTTACGTCTGCTGACAGTCATTGATCTCTAGATACGGGAATGTCTGGGGATCTGCATGGGTCAGAATCTGTGCTCAACGGAGGTTATAGAGATGCTGAACACCATTGCGCTCAAACGTCCTTTACCCCAATTGCTGAAAACCGATAACGGCTCTGAATTTGCAGGAAAAATGCTGGACAAGTGGGTGTATGAACGAGGGATCCGTATAGACTTCTCACGACCGGGAACACCTACGGACAATGCGAAGGTGGAGTCGTTTAACGGCAGGCTACGACAGGAGTGTCTGAACAAGAACGGGTTCATGCTCCAGGAGGATGCACGGTGCAAAATCGAGGCCTAGCGCATACACTATAACCAGAAACGTCCCCACTATGCACTGGAACGGATGACCCCGTCCGAATTTTCCGAGAAACCTGCCGGTTGCCAGAATATGCAGCCAGACTGAAGCCGGCTATTCCTGATTATGACTTGAGTATATTCGGGTTAGGGTCATATGAAGACATTACTAACATCGCGGTGTGTTAATCTACGGTGAGCAGGTCAGCATCTTTCTTTACATACAAATCAGATTTAATTGCGACTAAGTAACGCCGATATGCGACTTTCATCACATAAATTTTGCAACCATGAAGCAAGCAAAATAAACCCAAGATGAAGATATTGTACTAAGCGCTTAATCTGCTACTAATACTCTCTCAACGGCATAGCAAATTTGACTTCTCCCAACAATGTTAAAATTTTGTAACTTAGGTTAAAGAAGTTGTTGGGATAACGGCTATGCAGGAAGATGTTATCAACTCTTAAAGCTTCGCGGAGTGCGCAGGTAGCCACATCTAGTAAGGGGAGAAGCATGGAAACGTTCCACAATCCAGATCGGTTTATGTCTGATTTGCGCCAGGTACTATCACAGGGTAGGAAGCGTATTGGAATTCTTGTTGGCGCAGGAGCACCACTCGCAATCCGCGTAAATGAAAAAAATGAAATCGACCCAAATGGAAAATCGCTTATTCCGGGCGTCGAGGCATTGACATTCCAAGCAACCTCCGGGTTGACAGAGATTCAAACGAAGGCGGTAGAAGCAATAAAAGCAAGTTTGGGAAGTACCGCTAATATTGAGTCAGTTCTATCACGTATCCGTTTATTAGAGCAAGCGCTGGGGAAAACGAAAGTCGAGGGGCTAGACTCAAAAGAGTATAGGCAACTAGGCAAAGATATTTGTAAAAAAATTTCTGAAATAGTCGGAGTTTATTTACCCAAAGAACGAAACGCATATTCTGATTTAATTGCATGGATTACTGGTACCGTTCGGTCGAACTCTGTAGAAATATTCACTACGAATTATGATTTTCTTTTCGAAGAGGCATTTGAACGCGTTAGGTCTCCTTATTTTGACGGGTTTTCTGGCGGCAGCAAGCCTTTCTTTGACCCTGTATCAGTAGCAGGCGACGACTTACCTGCTCGATGGGCAAAGCTATGGAAGATGCATGGTTCCCTAGGCTGGGCTTTGGAAGACGGGGCGGTTGTCCGAGGACATGGTAGAGAGGCCGCCGAATTAGTTTACCCGGACCATTTAAAATATGACCTAACTCAAAAACAACCTTATTCTGCTCTCTTTGAGAGACTTAAAAGGTTTTTACTTACCCCCGACTCTTTGTTGCTCACGGTTGGATTTTCATTTAGGGATGCACATATTTGTGCCGTTCTTGATGAAAGTTTGGCTATGAACGCCAATACGGCAGTTTTGGCGTTTCAATATCAAGATCTTGCAAAGGAAGAGCCAGCTGTAAAATTAGCAAGTGACAGACCTAACCTGAGCGTCTACGCAGCAGATGGAGCCGTCATTGGAGGAGTTTCAGGAAAATGGCGTCCAGGGGAGTTACCTAAAAACTGGGGAAGTATTCGTGAAAGTTTCTGGGCAGCACGGTGGCCGAAAGAGCCAAATAAATTTTTATTAGGGGACTTTGCAGCTTTTGCTCGCTTCTGTGCATTAGCTCAAGCAAATGACTTGATAGCACAATCTTTGAAAAGGGATGAACCAGATAAAGCTGAGGATGAAACCAATGGAAGCGGCAGAAATGCGGTTGAGCTAGAGGAAGGCCAAGATGAGTGGTAATGATCCGACATATTTAGGTGCCGTTAGTGCTGTCTCAGGCGCCACCCTCACTATAAAACTTGCTGAGTCCTTAGACTCCGGCTTTGCCGTCATTAAAGGACATACATATCGAGTTGGCCAAGTAGGCAGTTTTGTCAGAATTCCTCAGGGCTATCAGGACCTATTTGGTATCGTTTCTGAGATCGGGGCCACTGCCGCACCCTCACAATCTGATGTTTCTGAAATTGACTCAGGTAGATGGATGACAGTCCAGCTTGCCGGTGAAACAGTCGGTGGTCAATTCGAAAGAGGCTTAAGCCAGCATCCTAATATAAATGACTCAGTACACTTGGTTACTGAAGCTGATCTAAGAAGAATCTACGGTTCAATCGGTGACGACCAAGTGAGCATAGGACATCTTGCGAGCGCGGAAAACATTGACGTACGTCTTTCTTTAGATGCTCTTGTAACGCGCCATTCAGCAATACTAGGGTCAACTGGGGCAGGTAAATCCACAACTGTCGCTAGCCTCCTGAGATCAATTATTCGGAAAGATGAAATTCAGGGATCACCTGGCGCTCGTATCCTTATGCTCGACATCCACGGTGAGTACACTAAAGCTTTGGAAGACGTATCGACTGTTTTCAGTGCAACCCCTAACCAGGATCAAAAACCTTTATTTGTTCCCTATTGGGCTTTAGAGGCTGGTGAACTTTTAGATTTCATAACAGGAGGGCTTTCTGAAGCTCACGAAATTGCCTTCACAGATAAAATTGTGGAGTTAAAAGACAAGGGCATTAAAGTAAATCCAAGAGCAGGTATTGATTCTAGAACTCTTACTGTAGATAGCCCGGTACCGTTTAGCTTAAAACGACTTTGGTATGAATTAGTTGATTTTGAAACAACCACCTATATCGGTGCAAATCGTGATGAACCTGCGCTTGAAGAATCTGGGGATGCAGAAACCTTGGTCGCGCCAAAGTATCAACCTCATGCAATGGGTGCCAAAGGGCCATTCACCAACACAGCAGCTAGAGGTATTCGAAGACCATTAAATTTACTTCGTTCCCGCCTACTAGATCGCCGCTATGATTTTCTTCTTCATCCTGGCGATTGGGAGCCTGACCTAACGGGAGCAGTTAAAACAGATCTCGACAAACTGTTAGAAGGTTGGCTCGGCCATGATAAACAAATCACTATATTGGATTTGTCCGGAGTCCCTAGCGGAGTTTTGACTCGACTCATCGGTTCTATTTTACGTATTGTTTATGAAGCACTTTTTTGGAGTCGGGAAAAATCAGAGGGAGGTGTAGAGCGTCCTCTTTTAGTAGTGATGGAGGAGGCTCATCGTTATCTTGGACCTGATGCTGGAACAGTCGCCTCTGAAGTGGTAAAACGCATAGCAAAAGAAGGTCGTAAATATGGTGTAGGTGCTATGATTGTGTCCCAGCGACCAGCAGAAGTAGATGAGACCGTTTTATCTCAATGTGGCACGATCATCGCGCTTCGGTTATCAAATCCCGTAGATCGTGCGCGTGTGAAAGGAACTTTGCCGGATAACTTAGCCGGGCTGATGGACCTTTTGCCCGTGTTGAGAACTGGTGAAGCAATAATTACCGGGGAAGCTGCTCGACTCCCTGTCCGCTGTCGCATTACTTTGCCCTGCCAAAAGCACTTACCACGTAGTAATGATCCCAAGGTAACCCAAGCCTGGGCGAGTAGGCGTTCAGCCGAAGGCTATGACCGTGTGGTTGCCTCTTGGCGTAGTCAGCAGACTAATGCAGTTGTCCAAAAACTTGAAATCACCCGTTCACCAATCGAAGATGAACCTGAGGAGAGCTAAATATGCACCGCGACGCCGTATCATCGTCAAACATTATGTCTGCTGGTTATGATTCCGCCAGTGAAACCATGGAAATCGAATTTAAGGATGGGGCTGTTTACCAATACTATAATGTTAATGAGCATCTTTACGAGCAATTCAAATCAGCCCCTTCTAAGGGACAATTTTTTAATATGTATATAAAGCATGCTGTTCCATTTTCGAGAGTTTGATCTATTCAATCGGGTTGTTTCACATACAACCCGATCTCTATCAGTATTGTTGTTATATGGTTAGAATATCTCATTCTCCATATACTTATCCTAATAAATGTAATATTTTAATCAGATCCTTTGTAAGAAAACTTTTTTGATAGAGCAGCCCCCCTTTGGAGTTATTTCAACTCAATTTAAGTATTGAATGGAACCTCACTATCATCGATGAATATAGTTCCATGCAAAAAGGTATTTCTTTCATATGTGTTTGTTAAAGGAAATGAGGCACAATGACTATGGCTCTGGACATATAACTCGGATTGCCATTGTTTACGTATTTCTGCATCCTTGATATTTTTTCCTTCTAAAATATCAGATGTATACAAATCCGCGAGATCTTTTGGTATAGCATGTTCAGTTCCAATTCTAGATCGAATATTCGCACTACAAATCTCTATTATCAGACCGGTAATACCAATATTTAGAAGGCGATTAAGAATTTTCAAGCGTGACCTTGATGCAAAATCAGAATGCTTAATTAAAACGTTATATTCGGGTTTAAAATAGTTTATTAATCCCGCTTCGGTTAAAGAAACTATATCAGCACGAGTCAATTTCACATTACTTAGTCTGTTGAAATGGAGCGAATCTTCTGTTGTTGAAGAAAGCGGTTCTACATTCATATTGCCACCATTGCTTATAATGGTTCGTCCATGCTCAAACCGATAAAGTAGCAGTAATACTTCGAATGATGGAAAATGAGTACTCATTTCTGCAAGAATACGTTGTAAAGTTGAATGAGCTCGCAATCTGTCAACAGCAGTACGCGTCCCTTTTCGCCCAATACCTTGACCAACATACATAACTCTTAGATCAGTATCAGTGGGAAGTAATTTTGAACGGGCCTCTGCAATCAGATTACTAACAGATACAATCTGTTTTATATTTTCAGTTATTATAACAAGTTTAGTTCCGTTTAAATCAACAGCAATATCGATGATTTGGTATTCTTCCGGCACAATTTCTTTAGAGATGTAATATTCAAACGGTACCTCAACAAAGCCAGCCACTCTTTTAACAAGAAATGAACCAATAACAGTCCTACCATTCAGTAAAAATTTTTCTGGCTTAATAAATATCCGCTCACGACAAGTAATAAGATAAATATTACAGCCTTCTAATGCCTTCAGATAGGCAGGATTGCGATTGACTTGGTAAAGATCAGCCGTGGTCAGTAAGGCAGGCTCACTTGAATAAATATGCGTTGCACCTTCCATAGTGTATAAACGTGTTACATCTGAGTAGTTGTTCATTATATTATCCTAACACATTGATTATTACTCTTTTAAATGCCCATTTAACATAGTAAAGTTTTATTGGATCAATCTAAATATATACCCGCAGTTGTACCCGCATCAATAATTTGATGTAGATTGAATCAGGTTGACTTAGGTTGAGTGAAAATGCGTGGAAAGCCTTGCGGATACCGGATTTCAGACGCAAAAAAAAGCCGCCCTTAAGCGACTTTGATTTGCATCTTTTGGTGCCGAAGGCCGGACTCGAACCGGCACGTATTTCTACGGTTGATTTTGAATCAACTGCGTCTACCGATTTCGCCACTTCGGCACTGAAGGGGATGCGGAAACGTTGTGGATTATACCTGTCGCGCGCCGCCATGCAAGCGGCGACGCGCTAAACCTACGCTAAGTGCCCAAAAAACCAGCGCCCTGTCATTCTACCTCGGAAACCGCCAGCCGAATCACGCCTGCCGCCTTCTGCTCTGGCAGCGCCAGCACCTTCGCCCACATCTCCTGCACCATGTCGCAGGAGAGCTTCTCTTTGCCCACCGCCTTCTCCGGCATCTGCAGCAGCTGGATGTCCTCGCCGTACTTGTCGGCCAGCGTTTTCATAATCGGGCGGACATCCGTCACCGCGGCTTCGCGTTCTTCCGGGGTCACGGTGTGGCGGTTTTTGCCGTTGGCCGCGCGCATCATGTCGGCGTCGGCCTGCATGCGCCGCGTCATCAGGTCTTTATCCAGCATGCGCATCGGGTTGACGCCCCCTTTTACCGCCGGGTAGAGGAAGCGGAAACAGGCGTCGTCGCTCACCTTCTGAATGGCAGCGGTCTGCTCCATGTTGATCGTCATATAGTTCACCACGTTAGCGTCCGGCGCGTTTTGCAGGCGCGACATCTGCAGATGCAGGATCTGCGGCTGGATGGTGTCGATAATCTTCTGTTCCGGCTCGCCGGCTTTTTGCAGGGCCGCCATCTGGTCAAGAATGCGCTGATGAAGCACAGGCTCCTGCTCTTTAATCACCTGCCAGGCGGGCATTGCGTTGAGGGTGGTATCAAGCTGCTGTTCGGGGGTGTGCTGGCGTTGTTTGTCGAAGTAGACCCAGAACGCCACGACGGCGGCCAGGAGAGTCACCACGACTATACGGATCCACGTTTTATTCATCTCGCATCCTTTTCTTTTCGCTATGCCGGTTTACACCGGCACGCCGCTGTGAAAGCGAAACTCATTGTCCGGTGTCGAGATAAGTGTGGCTTCAATTTCGCCAAAAAGCTGTATGCGCGGTGAGATATCGTCGTCGCTCACCTGTTGGGCAAGCGTCAGGTAGTCCTGATAGTGGCGCGCTTCCGAGCGCAGCAGCGAGAGATAGAACTTCTGCAGATCGTCGTCGAGGAACGGGGCCAGCGCGGCGAAACGCTCGCAGGAGCGGGCTTCGATGTAGGCGCCGCAGATGAGCTTGTCGATAAGCGTCAGCGGTTCGTGCGTGCGCACCGCTTTCAGCATCCCTTTGGCGTAGCGGCTGGCGGTGATTTTGACGTACGGAATGTCGCGCGCCAGCATCGCCTCGCGCACCTGCCAGAAGTGATGCAGCTCTTCTTTGATCAGCAGCACCATGCTGTCGATAAGCGCCTGGCCCCACGGGTCGTCGGTTTTGGGCATGACGCTTTTGCCAATCTGCTTGTGCAGGGCCACAAAATCCGGTTCCGGGCCTTCGCGGAAGGTGAACGCTTCGTAGGGTTTGAGCCAGTCGAGCAGCGCGTCGGCACCGCTTTCATCGGCGACGTATTTGCGCACCAGCAGCAGCGCGGTCTGGGCGGCCTTGAGCTCGCACACCATGTGGTCGGTGAGCAGCAGCGGCAGGTTCGCCGGGTCGCGGGCGTGATCAATCCATGCTGGCGGGGTCGGGCACTGGAGGAAGTTAAGAACGGGGGCGAGTATCTGCGGGTAATCCATGGTTCTGCCTTGAAAAAGCGGTGGCACGCGCCACCGCCTGAAACGCTTAGTGACGCACGCCGTCGTCGTCTTCGTCGATGAAATCTTCGTCGTCGCCTTCTTCGCCGTCTTCACCGTTCGGATCTTCGAAGTAGGTTCCCCAGCCGTCGTATTCCACTTCAAACTTCTCGGCCAGGTTCATCAGCTGTTCGACCTGAGCGTCGATCAGTTCTGCTTTCAGCGCGCCTTCGCTCAGAATATCGCAGCAGATGACGGTGTCGCCCTCTTCCACTTCCAGCTCTTCCGGCTCGGTCACTTCGTAACCCAGTTTGAAAGCTTCTACCGCCAGTTTTTCCAGCGCGTCGAAATCGTCAGCAGAGAAATGGTGCTCGATGGTGTACAGCGCGTCCGGATCGCTACCGTCTTCCAGCAGTTCTTCGATAATCAGGCGCGTCTCTTCGCGTTGCTCTTCCAGGTGTTCCGGGTTTGCCATGGCTCATTCCTCTTTAAAGTGCGGCAGATACTTCTATTTTCACACACGGACGGGTTTGCCTCCACCTTTGTTGGAAAGATTTGTGAAACGGGGTTGCAAATGAATAATTAGACATATAAAGTGAATTTTAATTCAATAAGTGGCGTTTGCCATGTGAGGATAAAATGTCTGATCTGTACAAGAAACACTTTCTGAAATTGCTCGATTTTACCCCTGCACAGCTCAATTCCCTGCTGACCCTTGCCGCTCAGCTTAAAGCCGATAAAAAAAAGGGTAAGGAAGTACAAAAGCTTACTGGCAAAAACATCGCGCTCATCTTCGAAAAAGACTCAACCCGTACACGATGCTCTTTCGAAGTTGCCGCATTTGACCAGGGCGCGCGCGTCACGTATTTAGGGCCGAGCGGCAGCCAGATTGGGCATAAAGAATCAATTAAGGACACCGCGCGAGTACTCGGGCGGATGTACGATGGCATTCAGTATCGCGGTCACGGCCAGGACGTGGTCGAAACGCTGGCGCAGTATGCGGGCGTGCCGGTGTGGAACGGGCTGACCAATGAGTTCCACCCGACGCAATTGCTGGCGGACCTGCTGACCATGCAGGAGCACCTGCCGGGCAAAGCGTTTAACGAGATGACGCTGGTTTATGCGGGCGATGCGCGTAACAACATGGGTAACTCGATGCTGGAAGCGGCAGCGTTAACCGGGCTGGATCTGCGTCTGGTGGCACCGAAAGCCTGCTGGCCGGAAGAGCGCCTGGTGGCGGAGTGCAGCGCGCTGGCGGAGAAGAATGGCGGGAAGATCACCCTGACGGAAGAGGTCGCGGCCGGCGTGAAAGGGGCGGACTTCATCTATACCGATGTGTGGGTGTCGATGGGCGAGGCCAAAGAGAAGTGGGCCGAGCGGATTGCCCTGCTGCGCGGGTATCAGGTGAACGCGCAGATGATGGCGCTGACCGGTAACCCGGACGTGAAGTTCCTGCACTGTCTGCCGGCGTTCCATGACGACCAGACCACGCTGGGTAAGCAGATGGCGAAAGAGTTCGATCTGCACGGCGGAATGGAAGTGACAGACGAGGTGTTTGAATCGGCGGCGAGCATTGTGTTTGACCAGGCAGAAAACCGGATGCATACCATTAAGGCGGTGATGGTGGCGACGCTTGGGGAGTGATCCTCCGCGGTCTGGTGCCCTCACCCCGGCCCTCTTCCACCGGGAGAGGGCGTAAACCGGCGCCGCTTCATTGATTTTTCCGCCTGAAAAAGGTACGTTTTCGCCTTAATTCCTGCGTGGACATACCAGCATTATGCCGATTATTCAGTCTGTTGAACGTGCGTTGCAGATCCTCGACCTGTTTAACGAGCAGGCCACCGAGCTTAAGATCACCGACATCAGCAAACTGATGGGGCTGAGCAAAAGTACCCTCCACTCGCTGCTGAAAACCCTGCAGCTTCACGGCTATATCGATCAGAACCCGGAAAACGGTAAATATCGCCTCGGCATGAAGCTGGTGGAGCGCGGCCATTTTGTGGTGGGCTCAATCGATATTCGTCAGAAGGCGAAAGGCTGGCTGACGGAGCTGTCGCAGCGTACCGGGCAGACCACCCATCTGGGGATCCTGGACGGTCGTGAAGGCGTTTATATCGAGAAGATTGAAGGCAAGCTGGCGGCTATCGCCTATTCACGCATTGGTCGTCGGCTGCCGGTTCACGCCACCGCCATCGGCAAGGTGTTGATTGCCTGGCTTGGCGAGGCCGAGCTAAACGCCCTGCTTGAGGGCTATCAGTACACTACCTATACCCCTTCCACCCTTGCCTCCCGCGACGCGTTGCTGGAGGCCCTCGCCAAGACCCGCGAGCAGGGTTACGCCTTCGACCGCGAAGAGAACGAGCAGGGCGTGCGCTGCGTGGCGGTACCGGTGTGGAACCATGAATCCCGCGTGATTGCCGCCCTGAGTTTGTCGACGCTGACATCGCGGGTGGATGACGCCGAACTGGCCAGCTTCCGCGAGCAACTTCAGCAGGCCGGGCTCCAGCTCTCACGCGCGCTGGGTTACCCGGCCTGAGCCGCTATTTCGCGAGCGGTTCGTAGGTGAAGTAATCAAAGTCAGCGTGGCAGCCGTCACCGCTGATGTCTTCGCAGTGCAGGCCGACAAACGCGCCGGTAAAGAAGCCGCGCCCGCCGATGTAGTCATCCGACAGTTTCCACGCTTCATACGTCACCGGCACGGTGTGCCACGTGTCACCGTCAAACGAGTAGCTGTAGCGGTAAACCAGCGTGTCGACGTCAACCCGTAACCAGATGCTCTCTGCGCTGTCCGGTACCGGGATCGGCTGTTCATGCAGCGGCCACGACGGCACGTTGTGGTCAAGCTGGATCACTTTGATCGTTCTGCCCTGCCCCTCCTCGTAGTCCACAAAGCAGTAGCTCCAGTTTTTACTGTTGTAGTAGCAAGTCAGCCCGGCGCTCTGCTGGAAGTGAACCGGCGAGAACTGCATGCGCGTCTCTGCCCGGAAGGCGAAGTGCTGCCAGCGGCGGGCCACGGTCGACTGGGTAAAGGTCGAGTTGAGCGAGTCGTTGCCGTAAAGCCGCAAATACCCCGGTCGCACGCTCAGCGAGCCGAGGGTGTCGTCGAACGGAATGCGCAGGGTCTGCAGCTCCGGGTCAAGCGTGCTGCCGTCGAAATCCTCCCGCCAGCTGTCCCGGGAGGCGGCGGGCTGCTCCGCTATCTGCGGGCCGGGGACGGTCAGCTGCGCGTGTTTGCCGCCGTCAACGTACGGCCAGCCGTCGCGCCATTCGATGCGCGCAATGCCGGTCTCGCGTCCCAGCGGGCAGTAGCCGCGCCCGCCCGAGGCCAGCAGCGGTATGCCCGGCAGGCGCAGCGGTCGGCTGGTGAGGTAGGCCATATACCACTCCCCGGTGTGGGTCTGCAGCAGCGAGCCGTGGCCGCTCTTCTGCAGCGGGTTCTCCGGCAGATGCCAGCTGGTCATCATCGTCACGTCCGGATGCAGCTCGTACGGCCCGTCGAGCGTTTTTGAGCGCAGCACCACCACCGCGTGTTCATAGCTGGTGCCACCTTCGGCGACCATCAGGTAGTACCAGCCCTCTTTACGATAAAGGTGCGCCCCTTCGGTGTAGCAGAGCGGCGTGCCGGTAAACAGGGTTTTGCGCTCGGGCGAAAGGGTGCCGGTCTGCGGGTCAAACTCCTGCATCACGATGGTGTTATGCGGGTTGCTGTGATGGCGCGGCCCCCACGGCCGGTAGAGGTAGTATTTGCGGCCATCGTCGTCGTGGAACAGCGACGGGTCAAACCCTCCGTTGCCCATCGGGATCGGTTCGCTCCACGGCCCCTCGATGGAGGGCGCAGTGACGAGGAAGTTACGGCCATTTTTCCACGGCGAATCGACAATTTTCACGTCGGTGTACAGCAGCCAGAATTGGCCATCGGCGTAGCTCAGGCACGGCGCCCAGATGCCGCCGGAGTCCGGGTTGCCCTTCATGTCCAGCATCGACACCCTGTCCAGCGGCGTGCTGACCAGCGACCAGTTCTTCATGTCGCGGGAGTGGTAGATGCGCACGCCCGGAAACCATTCAAACGTCGAGGTGGCGATGTAGTAATCCTCCCCCTGACGGCACAGGGACGGGTCCGGGTTAAAGCCGGTGAGGATCGGGTTTGTTATCGTTGTCATGTTGCCTCCTGTTAATGGGATGCGGCTGTCGCAGCGTCGGGCACGGCGTCACCCTGCGTTGCACGGTGCTTAATCAGCTGCTGGCTGATGGCCGCCACGCGGGCGTCGGTGAGTTTGTAGAACGACAGCATGATGAACATGCCCACGTAGAGCACCACCGGCACCACGCAGAACAAAATTTTAATGGTGGTCAGCACTTCGACCGGCTGCACGCTGCTGCTGGCGGAGTAGTTCACATACGCCAGGATCCAGCCCACCACCGCGCCACCAATCGCCAGACCGATCTTCAGGCTGAACAGGTAGGTGGAAAACACCAGCCCGTCGAGACGGCGTCCGCTGCGGCTCTCCTCGTAATCCACCACGTCAGAAGCCATCAGCCACTGCAAAGGCGTGGTGGTGTTAAAGACGAACAGGAACAGAATGTTAAGGGCGAAA
The DNA here is from genome assembly GCF_057320345.1 of Enterobacter cloacae complex sp. 394I7. Taxonomy (NCBI): domain Bacteria; kingdom Pseudomonadati; phylum Pseudomonadota; class Gammaproteobacteria; order Enterobacterales; family Enterobacteriaceae; genus Enterobacter; species Enterobacter cloacae complex sp. 394I7. The sequence continues at coordinate 340,698 of NZ_JBXWCR010000003.1, forward strand.
ATCAGGGCGATATGTTCGGCCGGGATGAAGAAAATCAGCAGGCTGATCAGGGAGTAGGCCACGATAATCCACTTGAAGGCGGTCACCCGGTCAAAGCGCCCCAGCAGGCGGGATGAGCTGAGCGAACCAAACATGGTGGCGAGGCTGCCGTAAAGCAGAAACTGCGTCGCCATCTCCGGGTGATCCATGACGTATTTCACGAAGTAGAGCGTCGCCCCGCCGCGGACCACGTTGGAGCAGGTCGCCATCATTTTGAACGCACACATAATGCGCCACTGGGTATTGCCGAACAGAAGCTTGAGGTCTTTCGACACCGACGACCCCGGCTGCACCTCAAAGGTGTAGCGCTCTTTGGTGGTGAAGAAGCAGACGTAGAGCAGCACCACGCCGCTCAGCCCCAGCACGCACATGGCGCCGAAATAGCCGACCTGCTCATCGCCTTTACCAATGATGCTCACCAGCGGCAGCGCAATGCCACTGATGGCCAGCGATCCCGCCGCCGCGAGGAAAAAGCGCCAGGACTGCAGCGCGTGGCGCTCTTTCGGGTCAGCGGTGATGACGCCCGGCATGGCGCAGTAAGGGACGTTAACGAAGGTGTAAACCAGGGTCAGCAGAATGTAGGTTATGCAGGCGTAGATGATTTTACCCTGCGCGGAGAAGTCCGGCGTGTAGAAGGTCAACACGCAGACAATCCCAAACGGGATCGCGCCCCACAGCAGGAACGGACGGAACTGGCCGTGACGCGTGCGTGTGCGGTCAACCAGCAGCCCCATCAGCGGATCGGTGACGGCATCCAGCACGCGGGAAACTAAAAACAGCGTCCCCATAATGCCCGCCGACAGGCCAAACACGTCGGTATAGAAATAGGCCAGCAGGAACATGGTGGCCTGCCAGACAAAGCCGCAGGCGGTGTCACCCAGCCCGTAGCCAATTTTATCTTTCATGGTTAATTGCATCATTACCCCCAACGGCAGTACGTGGAACAGTGCAAACGCCAGGGTCCTGATTCAGGCAAATAAATGCCCGGTGCATCATCAGGAATACACCCTTATTTCGTGTGCTGAATTCACAACATCGTGTTAATAGAGTGTAATTAAGTGTTCAATTAACCGACAATGGTCATATCTTATTTCTGAATTATGATATTTTGCTTTTGTGACGCCACTCGACATCCTGATATCATTTAAAGACTTTGTTTTTCATGTAATTAGATTGTTTACGCAATAATAAAAAACAGACATGCAAAAGCCGTCCACGGAATATTTTCCGTAGACGACAAGAGCCAGAAATATAATTAAAGACCGAGCGCTTTTTTACCGGCGTTAATTACCTCAATGATTTTATCGGTGTCATAAATACACCCTTTCCAGGTGCCGCCACTCACTGACTGCAGAGCCGCCCACAGGCGGGTATCGTCTGGCAAAAATGCGTGGGCGTGCAGGTCAGGATGCACCGGACGCGACGCCAGCACGCGCGCCCCCTCTTCCGGCGTCAGCGGCTGTTCCGCCGTGCCGATAAAGTTAACGCTGCCCGTTAAGGACAGGCGGTCGACGCTGATCTCAATGATATCGTTGTCGCGCAGCTTGCCGATGGGGCCACCTGCCAGCGCTTCCGGCGACACATGGCCGAAGCACGCCCCGGTGGATACCCCTGAGAAGCGCGCATCGGTGATCAGCGATACCGTCTTGCCCCACGAGATATGTTTCAGTGCGGAGGTCAGCTGGTAGGTCTCTTCCATGCCGGTGCCGGACGGGCCTCCGCCAATCACCACCATAATATCGCCCTGCTGGATCGCTTCCTGCTTGATGGCCTTAATAGCCTGCGCTTCAGAGACAAACACCCGCACCCGTCCGGTATGGCGGTAAACGCCATCGTCATCCACAACAGACGGATCGATGGCCGTGGCTTTGATCACCGACCCTTCGGGCGCGATATTGCCGGTCGGGAAGCAGACCGTCGAGGTCAGGCCTTTCGCGTGGGCGCGTTCAGGCGGCAGGATCACGTCATCCGGATCGACGCCGTCCTGCTCGCGCAGGCACTGACGAAAACGCGCCCGACGCGCTGAGTTTTCCCACCAGTCAAGGTTCTCCCCGACCGTCTGGCCGGTAACGGTCATGGCATCTTCATGCAGCAGCCCCAGCTTGCGCAGATGGAGCATCACCTCCGGCACGCCGCCCGCCAGGAAAGCACGCACCGTCGGGTGGTAGTCCGGGCCGTTTGGCAGCACGCTCACCAGACGCGGAACCTTACGGTTGATGCGCGTCCAGTGCGCCACATCCGGAATGGTGCAGCCCGCCGCATGGGCAATCGCCGGGATGTGCAGCAGCAGGTTGGTGGAGCCGCCAAACGCCGCGTGAAGCACCATGGCGTTTTCAATGGCTTTGTCGGTCAGGATATCGCGGGTCGTGATCCCACGGTTATCCAGCTCGCTCGCCGCCCGCGCAGACTGACGGGCAATCTCCAGCCACACGGCCTGCCCGGACGGGGCGAGCGCGGAGTGCGGCAGCGCCAGACCCAGCGCTTCGGCCACCACCTGTGACGTTCCCGCGGTGCCGAGAAACTGACAGCCGCCGCCGGGTGATGCGCAGGCGCGGCACCCCAGCTCGGCGGCCTCCTGCAGCGACAGCTCATGGTTAGCGAAACGCGCACCAATGGTCTGCACTTTTCCGGCATCTTCCCCCACGGTAGGCGGCAGCGTCGCCCCACCCGGCACCAGAATGGTCGGCAGATCATGCATGGAGGCCAGCGCAATCATGGTCGCGGGCAGCCCTTTATCGCAGGTTGCCACGCCGATCACCGCGCGCCGCGTCGGCAGGGAGCGGATCAGACGACGAAACACGATCGCCGCGTCATTACGGTACGGCAGGGAGTCGAACATGCCGTGGGTGCCCTGAGAGCGTCCGTCGCACGGATCGCTGACGAAGGCCGCGAACGGGATCCCACCATTACGGGTGATCTCCTTCGCCGCCGCCTGCATCTGCATGCCAATCTCCCAGTGCCCGGTGTGGTAGCCCAGCGCCACAGGTCTCCCGTCCCCGGCGCGAATGCCGCCCTGCGTACCGATAATCAGCACCTCTTTGCCGGTCAGCTTGTTGGCGTCCCAGCCCATACCGGCGTTTTGCGTCATGCCAAACAGGTTACCGCTGGGGGATTCCATCAGCATTTGCGGGGTCAGCGGCAGTGCCCCCTGCGGCCCGGCCGCATGGGTGATGACGGCATAAAACGCATCGTCCTGTGGGGTGAAAATTTTCTCAATGGTCATCGTCGTCTTCCGGCTCAGCAGAGCTTGAGCTGTTGCAACAGGGTTTTCAGCTGCGCCTTACGCGGTTCATCCAGTGGCGACGCGGGCGGCAGCACGTATGTGGAGATCGGGCGGCCGCACAGCACAATCGCCTCTTTAATGACGTTCACAAACGGCGTATCGAGCTGATACATCTGCGGTATTTGCAGCAGGACCTGGTGGTATTCGGCCGCCTTCGCCACCTCCTGGTCACGCCAGGCCTTCAGCAGATTCACCGACACCTGCGGAGCAAAGTTACCGCTGGCCGAGATCGCGCCATCGCCCCCCAGCAGCAACGTATTAAACAGATGATCGTCATAGCCGCACAGCACCGTGAAGTGCGGATGGGCAGATTTGACGGTGTGGATCATGCTGCGCAGATGGGCGACGGAATCGATCGTGTCTTTGATGCCGACAATATTACTCCGCGAGTCGGCCAGGGTTTTGACCAGCGCCGGAGTCAGATCCTGCCCGGTCAGCGCCGGGAAGTTATACAGCATTACCGGCAGCGTGACGCTGTCTGCCACCTGTTCGAAATAGCGGATCAGATTCGCTTCGGACACTTTCCAGTAGTACGGGTTGATCACCACGATCCCGTCGGCACCGGCCTGCTGCGCATGCTGGCTCAGTTCAAGGGTTTCCCGGGCATTGGTGCCACCGGTGCCAATCAGCACCGGCACCCGGCGATCGACATGATCGATAGCAAACCGGGCAATGGTTTTACGCTCTTCGGCGTTTAGCTGGGAGAACTCGCCGCCGCTGCCCAAAAAGAACAGGCCATCGACGCCTGCGGCGATCAGGTCGTCGATCAACGCGGCAGTGCCGTGTTTATCAAGCTGTCCATCGGCGGTAAAGAGGGTGGAGACAGGGGGAATGATTCCCGTGAACAACGCGGTCTGCGGCATGAGATCTCCTTGCTGAATTATTTTGTTCTACATTATAGAACAGCGTTCATTAATTTAACGATCATACTATGACGCAGAAAAAGCGCAGGTAAATGGGAGGCGATGAGGGAGTGCGGAAAATATAAGCTGGATCACATAATGACGGGCTGCGGCCTGATGCTTTCACCCTCTCCCACCGGGAGAGGGAACGTTTTACCCTTCTTTAACGCTAACAGGGATTACCCCACCAGCATTTTCACCACCACTTTACGCACCTTCGCAGGCGCGCCCACCGCGCACAGCGGCTTGTGCACTTCACCCGGATAGAACACCACAAAATCACCTTCACTTAACACCACCGTTTTCTCCTGCCCGCCCTCGGGCAAAAACGCGATGTCTTTATCCGCCAGCCAGTCGGTGTCCGGCGTACCGTGCGGCAGGGTACTGAAGGTCATCCCCTCCTGGCCTTTCATGATTATCTGAATATCCAGATAGCGGGCGTGATACTCAGCGCGGCGCTCGGCAAACGGCTGGGTCATATCTTCAGACACCAGATAAAACAGGCTGTTGCCGTCGATGTCGTGTTTGCCGCAGGGGGTAGCATCGGTAACGTGCGCCTTGACGTACTCGATAGCCTGACGCAGTTCTTCAGGTAGCCAGGACTGCAGATGATGGATGTTGCCAGCGATCATAAATAAACCCTCAATATAAAACAGCGTTTCATTTTAATCTTTTATACGAGAATTCAGACTGTCCTACCACCGCTTTTTCGATGAGTTTTGCGCGAGCGCATGTTTATCGGGAAATGTGTTACTCCACTGTTAATCGCTCACAGGCATTTATGCAGTCTTTATGCATAACCTCAGCCCTCCGCTTTCAGGCCGTGATGCTAACTTACTGATCGTATACGCTTCATAGCAAAACTCTCTGTGACTTCACACTTTATCATTTTGGTAATTTGCTATTAAATCCCATAATTATTTATTGATTTTTCTTAAGTCAAAAATAGTTAATGGGTAATAGTGCATAGTCATTCTGCGCGCCGTTTAATTATCATTAAAATCAATACCATAACTAAATATGTCAAAACATTAAATTCTACAAAATAATAACAACTCCAAATAATGCCAACGGATCCTGCTTAGCTATTCACCCGCAAATATAATCAAATTAATCATTATCTGATACGAATCATGCAAATGAAAACAAACTCCTTAATAGCCATTTTCACGTGAGCGACGTCACAACATTCATTATTTAAGCGCCTACTATAAATCTCGAAATCAATTGAGCTTAGCCGCCATGTAAATAAAGACATCACATGGCGCATGCCCTTTTTATTCTGAAAAACAGTTAAAGGAATAATTATGGAAAAGCATTACGTCGGTTCTGAAATTGGTCAATTGCGTAGCGTTATGCTGCACCGCCCAAATTTAAGTCTGAAACGTTTAACGCCATCGAACTGCCAGGAGCTGCTATTCGATGATGTGCTCTCGGTTGAGCGGGCGGGTGAAGAGCATGACATCTTCGCTAACACCCTGCGTGAACAGGGTGTGGAAGTCCTGCTGTTGACCGACCTTCTCACGCAAACGCTTGATATTGCGGAAGCCAAAACCTGGCTGCTGGAGACGCAAATCTCTGACTATCGCCTCGGGCCAACCTTTGCCGGCGACGTGCGCGGCTGGCTGGCAGATATGCCACACCGCGAACTGGCACGCAGATTAAGCGGCGGATTAACCTACGGTGAAATTCCGGCGGCCTTTAAAAATATGGTGGTGGATACCCACACGGCAAATGATTTTATTATGAAGCCACTGCCTAACCATTTATTTACCCGCGATACCTCGTGCTGGATTTATAACGGCGTGTCAATTAACCCGATGGCCAAAGCGGCCCGCCAGCGTGAAACCAATAATCTCCGGGCCATATATCGCTGGCACCCTGCATTTGCCGATGGCGATTTTATTAAGTATTTCGGCGATGAAAACATTAATTACGACCACGCCACGTTAGAGGGCGGTGACGTATTAGTTATTGGCCGCGGCGCAGTGTTAATCGGCATGTCTGAACGCACCACGCCGCAGGGCGTTGAGTTCCTCGCCAATAGCCTGTTCAAACACCGCCAGGCCGAGCGCGTCATCGCTGTGGAACTGCCAAAACACCGCTCCTGCATGCACCTCGATACCGTCATGACCCACATCGACGTGGACACCTTCTCCGTCTACCCGGAAGTGGTGCGCAAAGACGCTCAGTGCTGGACGCTCACCCCGGACGGCCGCGGTGGCCTGCTGCGCACCCAGGAAACGGATCTGCTGCACGCCATTGAAAAAGCGCTCGGCATTAATCAGGTACGCCTGATCACCACCGGCGGCGACGCCTTTGAAGCCGAACGCGAACAGTGGAATGACGCGAATAACGTGCTGACCATCCGCCCGGGCGTGGTGATTGGCTACGAGCGTAACGTCTGGACCAACGAGAAATATGACAAAGCGGGTATCACCGTGCTGCCTATCCCGGGTGACGAACTGGGACGCGGCCGCGGCGGCGCGCGCTGCATGAGCTGCCCACTGGAACGCGACGGAATTTAAAGGAGCCATCATGGAACGAAAACCCACTCTGGTTGTGGCGCTTGGCGGTAACGCATTGCTGAAACGCGGCGAGCCGCTGGAAGCGGAGATCCAGCGCCAGAACATCGAACTAGCGGCCCGCACCATCGCCGGGCTGACGGAACAGTGGCGCGTGGTACTGGTTCACGGCAACGGGCCGCAGGTTGGGCTGCTGGCGCTGCAAAACAGCGCGTACGACAAAGTCACCCCCTACCCGCTGGACATCCTCGGCGCCGAAAGTCAGGGAATGATTGGCTACATGCTCCAGCAGGCGCTGAAAAACAATCTGCCCCAGCGTGAGGTGAGCGTCCTGCTCACCCAGGTGGAAGTGGACGCCGCCGATCCGGCATTTACTAACCCGACCAAATACATCGGCCCGGTCTACAGCGAAGCCCAGGCAAAAACGCTGCAGGCGGAGAAAGGCTGGGTGTTCAAGGCCGACGGCAGCTATTTCCGCCGGGTGGTTCCCTCTCCACAGCCGAAACGCATCGTTGAGAGCGACGCCATCACGGCACTGATACAGCGCGATCACCTGGTGATCTGCAACGGCGGCGGCGGCGTGCCGGTGGTGGAAAACGCCAATGGGTATCACGGCATTGAAGCGGTGATCGACAAAGACCTCTCTGCCGCCCTGCTGGCGCGCCAGATTGAAGCCGATGCCCTGCTGATCCTGACCGATGCCGACGCGGTGTACCTCGACTGGGGCAAACCAACCCAGCGTCCGCTGGCACAGGTCACGCCGGAACTGCTCAGGGGCATGCAGTTTGACGCCGGTTCGATGGGGCCAAAAGTGGCCGCCTGCCGCGAGTTTGTCGAGGCCTGCAACGGCATCGCCGGGATCGGCGCGCTGGCCGACGGGGCAGACATTCTGGCGGGCGAGAAAGGCACGTTGATTCGCCACTGAACCGTATTTTCCCCTCACCTTCCCTCTCTCCCTGTGGGCGAGGGTCGGGGTGAGGGCACCAGACAACACCATTTTAAAAGGGACGACCCAATGACCATCAATCTGAAAAACCGTAACTTCCTCAAACTGCTGGACTACACCCCGGCAGAAATCCAGTACCTGATCGACCTGGCCATCGAACTCAAAGCCGCCAAAAAAGCCGGACGTGAAAAACAAACCCTGGTCGGGAAAAACATCGCCCTGATTTTTGAAAAAACGTCCACGCGCACCCGCTGCGCTTTTGAAGTCGGTGCCTTTGACCAGGGCGCACAGGTGACCTACCTCGGCCCAAGCGGCTCGCAGATTGGCCACAAGGAGTCGATGAAAGACACCGCCCGCGTGCTGGGGCGGATGTACGACGGCATCGAGTATCGCGGCTACGGCCAGGCCATCGTGGAAGAGCTGGGCGAGTATGCGGGCGTGCCGGTGTGGAACGGCCTGACCGACGAGTTTCACCCCACGCAGATCCTCGCCGACCTGATGACCATGCTGGAGCATGCTCCGGGCAAAACCCTGCCGGATCTGAGCTTTGCCTACCTTGGCGACGCGCGGAACAACATGGGCAACTCCCTGATGGTCGGTGCCGCCAAAATGGGGATGGATATCCGCCTCGTCGCACCGAAATCGTTCTGGCCGGAAGCCGGGCTGGTTGAGCAGTGCCGCGCCATCGCCAAAGAGACCGGCGCACGCATCACGCTCACCGACGACGTGGAGGAAGGCGTACAGGGTGTCGATTTCCTCTACACCGACGTGTGGGTCTCGATGGGCGAGCCGAAAGAGGCCTGGGCCGAGCGCGTCAGCCTGATGAAGCCTTACCAGATTAACGCCCAGGTGATGAAAGCCACCGGTAACCCAAACGTCAAGTTCATGCACTGCCTGCCGGCGTTCCACAACGAACACACCAAAGTCGGCCGTGAAATCGAGATGGCCTACGGCCTGAAAGGGCTGGAGGTGACGGAAGAGGTCTTCGAATCACCGAACTCAATCGTCTTTGACGAAGCAGAGAACCGCATGCACACCATTAAAGCGGTCATGGTGGCGACACTCGGCGACTAATCACCGCCCGGCGCGCCACGGGGTGCGCCGGGTACAGGAGAACATCATGGGCAAGTTCAAGTTTCCCTCCGCTTACACCATTCTCTTTTTTCTGATTGCCGTTGTAGCGGCACTGAGCTGGGTCGTACCTGCCGGTCAGTATCAGATGGCAATGAATGAAACCCTCGGTAAAGAAGTGCCGATTGCCGGAACGTACGCGCACGTGGCGGCGCATCCGCAGGGGCTGGTTTCCGTACTGATGGCCCCCATTGCCGGGCTGTACGATCCCATTTCCGGCCAGGCCGGAGCGATCGACGTCGCGCTGTTTATCCTGATCATCGGGGGATTTCTCGGGATCGTCACCAAAACCGGGGCAATCGACGCCGGGATCGAACGCGTAACCACCCGCCTTCGCGGACGTGAAGAGTGGATGATCCCGATCCTGATGGCGCTGTTCGCGGCTGGCGGCACCATTTACGGCATGGCCGAAGAGTCCCTGCCCTTCTATACCCTGCTGGTCCCGGTGATGCTGGCCGCCCGTTTCGATCCGGTTGTCGCCGCATCCACCGTGCTGCTCGGGGCGGGGATCGGCACGCTCGGCTCCACCATCAACCCGTTTGCCACGGTGATCGCCGCTAACGCCGCCGGGATCCCGTTCACCAACGGTATCGCCCTGCGCGTGGCGCTGCTGGTGATCGGCTGGATCATTTGCGTGGCATGGGTGATGCGCTATGCCCGTAAAGTGCGGCTGGATCCGTCATGCTCCATCGTTGCAGACAAGCAGGAAGAGAACCTCGCCCACTTCCTCGGCAATAAAGGCGAGCATTCGCTGGAATTTACCCCGGTGCGCAAAATCATTCTGCTGATCTTCGCCCTCGCCTTCGCGGTGATGATCTACGGCGTAGCGGTGCTGGGCTGGTGGATGGCGGAGATCTCGGCGGTATTTTTGGCCAGCGCCATTATCGTCGGGCTGATTGCCCGCATGAGCGAAGAGGAGCTGACCTCGACGTTTATCAACGGCGCGCGAGATTTGCTGGGCGTCGCGCTGATTATCGGCATTGCGCGCGGTATCGTAGTCATTATGGATAAGGGCATGATTACCCACACCATTTTGCACAGCGCGGAAGGGCTGGTCAGCGGGTTGTCCACGGTGGCGTTTATCAACGTGATGTACTGGCTTGAGGTCGTGCTGTCGTTTCTTGTGCCTTCTTCGTCCGGCCTGGCCGTTCTGACGATGCCGATCATGGCACCCCTTGCTGATTTCGCTAACGTCAACCGCGACCTGGTGGTTACGGCTTACCAGTCGGCCTCCGGCATCGTTAACCTGGTCACACCAACCTCAGCGGTTGTGATGGGCGGTCTGGCGATTGCCCGTGTGCCTTACGTGCGTTACCTGAAATGGGTTGCGCCGCTGCTGGCGATCCTGACGGTGGTGATTATGGTGGCGTTAAGCCTGGGTGCCTTGTTGTAATTTGCCGGCTGGCACTGCGCCTGTCCGGCCTACGGACCGGTGCGGTGCCACCGGTTATGTCGGGAACTGATATGGGAAATATGATGGATTACGAAGACTGCTCTCCCAGAGAACAACTGCAGCTAACGGTGTGCCAGCAGCTGATCGCCGAAAAGAGTTATCTCTCCCAGGAAGAAATCCGCCGCGATTTGCAGGAGAGAGGGTTTGACAGCATCAGCCAGTCGACCGTTTCGCGTCTGCTGAAATTGCTCGGTGTCATAAAAATTCGAAATGCCAAAGGGCTAAAGATTTATTCGTTGAATCCTCAGTTGCGCCCTGCCCCCGATGCCGCGCGTACCGTTTCCGAAATGGTGGTGAGCGTGGAGCATAATAGCGAATTTATCCTTGTTCATACCGTTGCCGGATATGGCCGTGCGGTGGCGCGAATTCTGGATTATCACCAGTTACCGGAAATTTTAGGTGTGGTTGCCGGAAGCAGTATCGTCTGGGTCGCTCCCCGGGTGGTGAAGCGTACTGCGCTGGTGCATAAACAAATTAATTATTTACTCAGAACGAATTAATATTCATAAAGAACCGTTTGCATTGAGTAAAGTGTGCATTAAACCCCTTGATCCGAAAATCGAGCTGCGTATAATGCCCGACAATTTGCCGGGAGGAAGCATGGTCAAGCGTGTACGACATAACGTCTTACCGCGTCTGAAATCAGACGCTGGCCTGCCGTTTTTCTTCCCGTTGCACAATCTATTCCCAGAGCCCCTCATTTGAGGGGCTTTTTTTTGCCCGGCGTCAGGAGATAAACATGAATCCGCTTTATCAAAAACACATCATTTCCATAAACGACCTCAGCCGCGAAGAGCTGGAACTGGTTCTGGAAACCGCGGCAAAACTGAAGGCAAATCCGCAACCGGAACTGCTGAAGCACAAGGTGATTGCGAGCTGCTTCTTCGAAGCGTCGACCCGCACCCGCCTCTCCTTCGAAACCTCCATGCACCGTCTCGGCGCGAGCGTGGTAGGGTTTTCAGACAGCAGCAACACCTCGCTGGGTAAAAAAGGCGAAACGCTGGCGGATACCATTTCAGTTATCAGTACTTACGTTGACGCGATTGTGATGCGCCACCCGCAGGAAGGCGCGGCGCGTCTGGCGACCGAATTTTCCGGCGGTATTCCGGTGCTGAACGCCGGAGACGGGGCCAACCAGCATCCGACACAGACCCTGCTGGATCTGTTCACCATTCAGGAAACGCAGGGCCGTCTGGAAAACCTGAACATCGCCATGGTGGGTGACCTGAAATATGGCCGCACCGTTCACTCGCTGACCCAGGCGCTGGCGAAATTTAACGGCAACCACTTCTTCTTCATCGCGCCGGACGCGCTGGCGATGCCGCAGTACATCCTCGACATGCTGGACGAAAAAGGGATCCCGTGGAGTCTGCATGCCAGCATCGAAGAGGTGATGGGCAACGTCGATATTCTGTATATGACCCGCGTACAAAAAGAGCGTCTGGATCCGTCTGAATACGCCAACGTGAAGGCACAGTTTGTGCTGCGCGCCAGCGACCTCGACGGCGCACGCGAGAATATGAAGGTGCTGCACCCGCTGCCGCGTATCGATGAGATCACCACCGACGTGGATAAAACGCCGCACGCCTGGTACTTCCAGCAGGCCGGAAACGGCATCTTCGCCCGCCAGGCGTTACTGGCACTGGTTCTGAATCGCGAATTGGCTCTGTAAGGGGAAACGACAATGACACACGATAACAAACTCCAGGTTGAAGCCATCAAACGTGGCACCGTGATTGACCACATCCCTGCCCAGATCGGCTTTAAGCTGCTGACGCTGTTCAAGCTGACCGAAACCGACCAGCGCATCACCATCGGCCTGAACCTGCCGTCGGGTGAAATGGGCCGCAAAGACCTGATCAAGATTGAAAACACCTTCCTGACCGACGAGCAGGTTAACCAGCTCTCTCTGTACGCGCCGGATGCCACCGTGAACCGCATCGACGAGTACGAAGTGGTCGGTAAATCCCGTCCCAATCTGCCGGATCGCATTGAAAATGTGCTGGTCTGCCCGAACAGCAACTGCATCAGTCATGCTGAGCCGGTTTCGTCCAGTTTTGCAGTGAAAAAACGCGCCGATGACATCGCACTCAAATGCAAATACTGCGAAAAAGAGTTTTCTCATTATGTGGTGCTGGCCAACTAATTGAGGTTGGTAAAGGATCCCGGCCTCCCTATAATGGCCGGGAACATTTAATCAGCTGTTATTCTGGAGAAATCATGACCAAAGTACTCGCGACGGAAAATGCACCAGCGGCTATCGGCCCATACGTTCAGGGCGTTGATCTGGGTAGCATGATTATTACCTCTGGCCAGATCCCGGTGAACCCAAAAACGGGTGAAGTGCCAGAAGACGTGGCGGCGCAGGCGCGTCAGTCGCTGGAAAACGTACAGGCTATCGTGGAGTCTGCGGGTCTGAAAGTGGGCGACATCGTGAAAACCACTGTGTTCGTGAAAGATCTGAACGATTTCGCGACCGTTAACGCCACGTACGAAGCGTTCTTCACTGAGCACAACGCCACTTTCCCTGCACGCTCCTGTGTGGAAGTTGCGCGTCTGCCTAAAGACGTGAAAATTGAAATCGAAGCGATCGCCGTACGTCGCTAAGTTTCAGTCAGGGGCAGCCGACGCTGCCTTTGTGCCCGGCAGGCAACGCGCTACCGGGCGTTTTGCTACTGATTCCGCGTCGCCCGTAGCAGCGTCTCCAGCGGATACACCGCCGCAATCACCACTTCATCCTGTATTTTCGCCGCGTTATCCAGCTCGCCCTGAATAGAGGCAATCTCGTTGTCATCCAGCGTCCCCTGACGCGCCACCAGATCCGTCAGCCGCAGGCCAATCGAGGCCAGCTTATCCACCTCCTGAATAACCGGTTTAATCGCCTTCAGTGCGTAGCTGTTTTCACTTAATGCCAGCGCATCGCTGGTGTTGCTTTGCCAGCGGTTGAAGACGTGGCGCAGCGCGTCGGCGCTTTCCGTGTCTTCCGCGTCGCTGACCAGGCGGTCAGCCCATTTGTTCATCTGGCGCACCGTGGCACTTTCGGCGTTGAGCGCATCAGCAAACCGGTTGAGCGGTTCGAACTGATGGTAATTTCCGGCCTGGAACTTAAGGTGCTGACGGGTGTAATACTGCGCCGGCTCGATTGCCTGCGCGAGGATTTGCAGCGGAAGGGTATCGGCGTTATTCGCCAGACGCGTGAACTGCACCTGCTGCTGAGTATGCTGCTGCAGCCCGACCGAGACCGTCGACCAGCTGTCCATCGCCTGCAGGCGGGTGTACATATTGTCGACATCGTTAACGTCCTGCGCGGACCATAACCGCTCCGCCACCGCAAAGGTGCGCGGCCATAGGCGGATATCCAGCACCGGTGCGACCACGTTTTCCGCCCACAGCGCGGCTTCCCCGCCGAGCAGGTTCACCTGATGAGCGGCGTCCGGTACCACCGGCGGGATGCCTTTGGGGATATCGTCCAGGCGCTTGCCGCTAATGGGATAGCGGGCATTGCCCACCAGGAAATAGCCGCTCAGCTTATCGTTGTCCACCGACACCACCGGGCGCGTTTCGCCCATCCAGGTATCGACGGTAAACGTCACCTGATTGTCGTCGCGCCACGCAATATCCTGTACCGCACGACGGGATTTCCCGGCGAAATCAATAAATCCACGCCAGCCGGAATCCCCTTTCACGAGGGTGAAGCTCCCCTCCACCGGCTTGCCTTTCAGACGCGGCATGGTGAATGTCCAGCTCTGGGCGCTGTCGGTGTCGCCAATCACATCCTCGCCGTTTAACCCCTGCGGCACAATTTCATTGCGGTAGTGATAGGCGGTGGACTGGGGCTGATCGAGGTAAAAGCCGGTCGAGAGAATGCCTTTATAGCCATTTTGCGCCACCTGCCCCAGCGCGTCCTGGCCCTGCCAGGACTGGATCAAGATGTTTTTTGGCAGATCAGGATGAGCAATCTCATCCCAGCCCACCATCTGCCGGTGGTGTTTTTCGAGGATATTTTCCAGCTTGCGGTTGAAATAGGCCTGCAGGGCATGGCTGTCTGCCAGTGTGTTGTCGCGCATAAACTGCTGAATGGCGGCGTTCGCTTTCCACTGGGTGTCATCCACCTCATCGCCGCCGATATGCAGATACGGATCGGGGAAGATCGCCGCCAGTTCACTGACCATCGCCTCCGCAAACTGATAGGTCGCCGCTTTTGTCGGATCCAGGACCGGTTTCAGCACGCCCCAGTGGCGCGCCATCTCATACGGTCCCGGGGCGCTCATCAGTTCCGGGTAGGCCACGGCAATCGCCGAGGCGTGGCCCGGCATGTCGATCTCCGGCACCACGCGGATGCCGCGCTCGGTGGCATAGCGCACAACGTCGCGCATCTGTTCCGGCGTATAAAACAGCCCGTCGCTGGCGAGCTGCGTGAGCTTTGGATAGCGTGTCGAGCTGAAGCGCCAGCCCTGATCGTCGGTCAAATGCCAGTGCAGCACGTTGAGTTTTGCCGCCGCCATACCGTCAATCTGCCGTTTGATATCCGGCAGCGGGATAAAGTGTCGTGCCGAGTCAAGCAGCAGCCCACGCCACGGGAAGCGGGGGGAATCCTCAATAGTGACCCACGGCAGAGAGGTGTTTTCCGCCCCGTTTTGTATCAGCTGCAGCAGGGTTTCCATGGCGCGCAGCGCGCCAAAACGGGTGTTGGCGGTGATATCCACGCCACTGGCATCGACCGTGAGCGTATAGCGCTCATCGCTGTCCGGCAGCGGCTGCGGCTTCACTTTTTTGGTAATGACAATGCGGATAGTGGGCTTGTCCGGTTTAACGACCTGCGGCTGTAGCGTCCAGCCGGTTTGCAGGGCGATGCGCTGGCGCAGACGGTTGACCGCGTCGCCGAGGTCATCTCCGGTAACGCTGACGGAAAGGGTGTTGTTGAGTACCAGTGCGCCCTGCGTCGTTGGACGTTCAACCTTCGCAGGCCAGGGCATCAGGGGAAAGTCGCCTGCCGGAGCGGCAAACGCTGACGCGCCGAGCATCAGCCCGGCGGTTAAGAGACTGTACCGTAACATGAATGTTCCTTATCTGACGGGCCAAATAAAGGCAAAACATTCAGTTAACATGCGCTCATTTTGTCGTCAAGCGAATGCGCTGACGGAGATCACAGGTTGTTGAATTTGGGAGGAAACGTACCCCTCTCCCGTGCCGGGAGAGGGGGGAAATCACTGCCACCCATACCGACGGCTATAGAAGCCTTTGACCATCTGCGTCAGCACCATGTAGCCCGCGAGGATCGCCACCAGCCACGGGAAGTAGCTCAGCGGCAGGGCCTGCAGCTGGAGGTAACTGGCCAGCGGCGAGAACGGCAGTGCAATGCCGAGCGCCATCACGATGCCGGTCATGACAATCAGCGGCCACGCGGCCCGGCTCTGAATGAACGGGATGCGACGCGTACGGATCATATGCACAATCAGCGTTTGCGACAGCAGCCCTACCACGAACCAGCCGGACTGGAACAGCGTCTGGTGTTCCGGCGTGTTGGCATGGAACACAAACCACATCAGGCAGAAGGTCAGAATGTCGAAGATGGAGCTGATCGGGCCAAAGAACAGCATAAAGCGCCCCAGATCGGACGGGTTCCAGCGCTGCGGCTTCTGGATCTGCTCGTCGTCCACGTTATCAAACGGGATGGCGACCTGAGAGACATCGTACATCAGGTTCTGGATCAGCAGGTGCAGCGGCAGCATCGGCAGGAACGGCAGAAACGCACTCGCCACCAGCACGCTGAAAACGTTACCGAAGTTGGAACTGGCGGTCATCTTGATGTACTTCAGCATGTTGGCGAAGGTACGACGTCCCTCGATAACGCCCTCCTCCAGCACCATCAGGCTCTTTTCCAGCAGAATGATATCCGCCGCTTCACGGGCAATGTCCACCGCACCGTCTACAGAGATACCAATATCCGCCGCACGCAGGGCGGGCGCATCGTTAATGCCGTCGCCCATAAAGCCCACCACATGCCCTTCGCGACGCAGCAGGGTGACAATGCGCTCCTTGTGCATGGGTGTCAGCCGGGCGAACAGCGTGGTGCGCTGCGCAAGCGTCGCCAGCGCATCATCGGAGAGGTGCTCAATATCACTTCCCACAACGACGTCACCCGCATCCAGCCCCACTTCATGACACACTTTGGCGGCCACCAGCTCGCTGTCACCGGTAAGGATTTTCACGGTGATCCCGCTGGCCTTTAACGCTTTCAGCGCAGGCGCGGTGGTCTCTTTCGGCGGATCGAGGAATGCGATATAACCCTCGAGGATCAGATCGGATTCGTCGATACGCTGATAGTCCCCTTCGCGTGCAGGCAGGAATTTACTCGCCACCGCCACCACGCGCAGCCCCTGACGGTTCAGGTTATCGGTGACGCGCTTGATACGGCGCAGCATGGTTTCATCCAGCGGCACAATGTCGCCGTTATAGCGCACCTGGGTTGAGACATTGAGGATCTCCTGCAATGCGCCTTTGCAGATCAGCTGATGCACGTCCGGATGCTCGCTCACCACCACCGACATGCGGCGGCGCTCGAAGTCGAACGGGATCTCATCCACTTTCTGCCAGCGCCCGGAGAGCGTGCGGGCAGATTCTTCATCCACGCCTTCGAGCACGGCGACGTCGAGCAGGTTTTTCAGCCCGGTCTGGTAGTGGCTGTTCAGCCAGGCACTGTGCAGCACGCGATCGCTGGTTTTGCCGGCGATATCGGTGTGGTTCTCCAGCACAATTTTGTCCTGGGTCAGCGTGCCGGTTTTATCGGTGCAGAGAATGTCCATCGCGCCAAAGTTTTGAATGGCATCCAGGTGTTTGACGATCACTTTCTGTTTTGACAGTTTGACCGCTCCGCGCGCCAGCGTGGAGGTGACAATCATCGGCAGCATTTCAGGCGTTAACCCCACGGCGACGGAGAGCGCAAACAGCGCCGCTTCCCACCAGTCGCCCTTGGTATAGCCGTTGATCAGCAGCACAATCGGCGTCATCACCATCATAAAGCGGATCAGCAGCATGCTGACGCGGCCAATCCCCTTCTGGAAGGCATTCGGTTCGCTCTCCTGCTCGCTCACACGCCCGGCCAGCTGTCCAAACCAGGTGTTGCCGCCGGTAGCGATGACCATTGCCTGCGCCGTGCCGCTGACCACCGTAGTGCCCATAAAGCAGAGGGTGTCACACTCGAGCGGGTTCATCTGCTGCGGGTCGCGGGTGCGCGCCACTTTTTCCACCGGCAGAGATTCACCGGTCAGCGAGGCCTGCGCCACGAACAGATCCCGCGCCTGAAGAATACGTAAATCCGCGGGGATCATGTCGCCGGCCGCCAGCTTCACCAGATCGCCCGGCACCAGCTGGTCGATGGGCAGCTCAACCCAGGCGTTCTCCCCGAGATCGTTAATGACGCGCGAGACGGTTGCGGTGTTGCTTACCATCGCTTTCAGGGCGTCTGCCGCGCGGGTAGAGCGGGCCTCCTGAATAAAGTTCAGCAGCGTGGAGATCCCCACCATCAGGGCGATAACCCCGGCGGCAAACAGATCTTCGGTGGCATAGGAGATAATGCCAAGCACGGTCAGCAGCAGGTTGAACGGGTTACGGTAGCAGGTCCACAGATGCATCCACCACGGCGCCGGTTTTTGCGCCGGAATTTGGTTATCGCCATGCACGGCACGGATTTTTTCCACTTCCGCCGCGTTCAGCCCCTCCGGATGCCCGCCAAAGGCACGCCAGACTTCGTTTTCATCCATCGCCGCCACGTTCAGGCAGCGTTGGCTCAGGGAAGCAGGGATCGCTGCAGAGGCCATATTTTTGGCATTTGGCAGCGGGTCGCGCTGAACAAGACGATGTGGCAGGTGGCGGCTCAGCATCGCCTGCAGCTGCCGGGTGATATTTTTAAACATAGTCATTCCCCCGCGCCCGCAAACGCGGACACAGTATTTCCTGCAGGCGTGGCAAGGCCGTACCTGACAGGCACTTAATGTTTTAAGCAGGAACGTGCAGGACGTTGCTGCCTCACATACCGGTGAGACAGCACAAAGGCTGGCTTACCGGAAAGAAAGAACGCTCCCGTTCAGGAGAAGCGTGGGATCGGGATCCATGTCACCTCCGGTAAGTAAAAAAGTAGGGTGCCGCCGCGCAGTATAAGGATTTAACCGTACCGTTTGCGGCGATTCGGGCGGTATTATACTCCCCCGCAAATAAACCGAACGTAAACCAGACTTTGCCCATAGCGAAAACACGCTATAGCATTAGGCTCTACTGACCACGTTGTCATTGTTACAGGGAATACAGCATGCAGAACCGCCTTACGATAAAAGACATTGCGCGTTTAAGCGGCGTGGGGAAATCCACCGTATCGCGCGTGCTCAACAATGAGAGCGGTGTCAGCGAACGCACCCGCGAGCGCGTCGAGGCGGTAATGAATCAGCACGGTTTTTCCCCTTCCCGCTCTGCGCGCGCCATGCGCGGGCAAAGTGACAAAGTGGTTGCCATTATCGTCTCGCGTCTGGATTCCCTGTCCGAGAACCTCGCCGTTCAGACCATGCTGCCCGCCTTTTATGAGCAGGGCTACGACCCAATCATGATGGAGAGCCAGTTCTCCACGCAGCTGGTTGAAGAGCATCTGGGTATGCTCCAGCGACGCAACATTGACGGCGTGGTGTTGTTCGGATTTACCGGCATCAAAGAGGAGATGCTGAAGCCCTGGCAGGCGTCGATGGTGATGCTGGCGCGCGATGCCCACGGTTTTGCCTCCGTCTGTTACGACGATGAGGGGGCGATTATTACCCTGATGCAGCGTCTGTACGATAAAGGCCATCGCCATATCAGCTACCTCGGCGTACCGCATGCGGACGTTACCACCGGCAAGCGGCGTCACGAGGCCTACCTGACCTTCTGTAAACAGCACAACCTTTCCGCCGTCGCGTCTCTGCCGGGGCTGGGAATGAAACAGGGCTACGAGCAGGTCGCCAGCGTGCTGACCCCGCAGACCACGGCGCTGGTGTGCGCCACCGATACCCTGGCGCTGGGCGCGAGTAAATATCTTCAGGAGCAACGCATAGAAGGGCTGCAGATCGCGAGCGTAGGCAGTACGCCGCTGATGAAGTTTCTGCACCCGGAGATTATCACCGTCGATCCGGGCTACGCCGAGTCAGGCAGGCAGGCCGCGGCACAGCTGATTGAGCAAATTAACGGACGTGCTGAGCCGCGTCAGATCGTGATTCCCGCCCACCTTTCATAACCCTCGTTTATCAGTTTATTGTGATCTTCGCCCAATTTCGGGAACGTTCCC
This sequence comes from Enterobacter cloacae complex sp. 394I7, assembly GCF_057320345.1. Classification (NCBI taxonomy): domain Bacteria; kingdom Pseudomonadati; phylum Pseudomonadota; class Gammaproteobacteria; order Enterobacterales; family Enterobacteriaceae; genus Enterobacter; species Enterobacter cloacae complex sp. 394I7. The sequence goes on from NZ_JBXWCR010000003.1 coordinate 360,284, forward strand.
ATTTTCGCCGTCACGCTGAAGGAGTAGGCTTGCGCTCAGGTCATTACCCCCCTCACCATCGGTCATGAGGTTTCATGATGAGTAAAGTCAAACAAGAAGATATCGACCAGTTGATTGTCCTGGTAGGCGGCCGTGAAAACATCGCGACCGTCAGCCATTGCATTACCCGCCTGCGCTTCGTGCTGAACGATCCGGCCAAAGCCGATCCGAAAGCCATTGAAGCGCTTTCCATGGTCAAAGGCTGCTTCACCAACGCCGGTCAGTTCCAGGTCGTCATCGGTACCGAAGTGGGCGATTACTATCAGGCTCTGCTGGCAACAACCGGGCACAGTTCAGCCGACAAAGAGCAAGCCAAGAAAGCTGCACGCCAGAATATGAAATGGCACGAGCAGTTAATTTCCCACTTCGCGGAGATTTTCTTCCCGCTGCTCCCGGCGCTGATCAGCGGGGGTCTGATTCTGGGCTTCCGCAACGTTATCGGTGATGTGCCGATGAGCGACGGCAAAACCCTGGCGCAGATGTACCCGGCGCTGAAAACCGTTTACGACTTCCTGTGGCTGATTGGCGAAGCGATCTTCTTCTATCTGCCGGTCGGGATTTGCTGGTCAGCGGTGCGCAAAATGGGCGGTACGCCGATTCTGGGTATCGTGCTGGGCGTCACGCTGGTCTCTCCGCAGTTAATGAACGCTTACTTACTTGGTCAGCAGGTGCCTGAGGTGTGGAACTTCGGTCTGTTCACCATCGCGAAAGTGGGCTATCAGGCGCAGGTGATCCCAGCCTTGCTGGCCGGTCTGACGCTGGGCTTTATTGAAACGCGCCTGAAACGCATCGTACCGGATTACCTCTATCTGGTGGTGGTGCCGGTCTGCTCCCTTATTCTGGCCGTCTTCCTCGCCCATGCGTTTATCGGTCCGTTTGGCCGCATGATTGGCGACGGCGTTGCCTTCGCGGTACGTCACCTGATGACCGGCAGCTTCGCGCCGATTGGTGCCATGCTGTTTGGCTTCCTGTACGCCCCGCTGGTGATCACCGGCGTGCACCAGACCACGCTGGCGATTGATATGCAGATGATTCAGAGCCTGGGCGGTACGCCGGTCTGGCCTATCATCGCGCTGTCTAACATTGCGCAGGCCTCGGCGGTCACGGGCATTATCCTGGTCAGCCGCAAGCATAACGAGCGTGAGATTTCTGTTCCGGCCGCCATCTCCGCCTACCTCGGCGTTACCGAACCGGCGATGTACGGTATCAACCTGAAATACCGCTTCCCGATGCTGTGCGCGATGATCGGCTCCGGTCTGGCAGGCCTGGTATGCGGTCTGTACGGTGTGATGGCGAACGGGATCGGTGTCGGCGGTCTGCCTGGTATTCTCTCCATCCAGCCCGCATTCTGGCAGGTGTTTTCCCTGGCGATGGTCATCGCGATTGTCGTCCCAATGGCTCTCACCACCGTGGTTTACCAGCGTAAGTACCGTCAGGGCGCGCTGCAGATTGTTTAACTTCATCTTTCGGGGCGCAGTTGCGCCCCTTCGCATTTGCAGGAACGCATTATGAATACCCTTCCTCACTGGTGGCAGAACGGCGTTATCTACCAGATCTATCCAAAGAGTTTTCAGGACACGACGGGCTGCGGTACCGGCGATTTACGCGGCGTCACGCAGCGGCTGGACTACCTGCAAACCCTCGGCATCGACGCCATCTGGCTGACGCCGTTTTATATTTCCCCGCAGGTAGATAACGGGTACGACGTGGCGAATTACACCGCCATCGATCCGGCCTACGGCACGCTGGATGATTTTGACGAGCTGGTCGCGCAGGCCCATCAACGCGGCATTCGTATCGTGCTGGATATGGTGTTCAATCACACCTCAACGCAGCACGCCTGGTTCCGGGAATCGCTGAATAAAGAGAGCCCGTATCGCCAGTTCTACATCTGGCGCGACGGTACGCCGGAACAACTGCCCAATAACTGGCGCTCCAAATTTGGCGGCAACGCCTGGCGCTGGCACGCCGAGAGCGAGCAGTACTATCTGCATCTGTTCGCCCCCGAGCAGGCGGACCTCAACTGGGAAAACCCGCAGGTGCGCGCTGAGCTGAAAAAGGTATGCGAGTTCTGGGCCGACCGTGGCGTGGACGGTTTACGCCTCGATGTGATTAACCTGATTTCCAAAGACCAGGATTTCCCGGATGACGCCGTGGGCGATGGCCGTCGCTTCTATACCGACGGACCGCGCATTCATGAGTATCTTCAGGAGATGAGCCGCGATGTCTTTACCCCGCGAAACCTGATGACGGTAGGTGAGATGTCGTCGACCTCGCTGGAAAACTGTCAGCAATACGCCTCTCTCGACGGGCGCGAGCTGTCGATGACCTTCAACTTCCACCACCTGAAAGTGGATTACCCCGGCGGCGAAAAGTGGACCCTGGCCAGGCCGGACTTCGTGGCGCTGAAAACCCTCTTCCGCCACTGGCAGCAGGGCATGCACAACAAAGCCTGGAACGCGCTGTTCTGGTGTAACCACGATCAGCCGCGCATTGTGTCGCGCTTTGGCGATGAAGGAGAGTACCGTCCCCACGCCGCGAAAATGCTCGGCATGGTGCTGCACGGAATGCAGGGCACCCCGTATATTTACCAGGGCGAAGAGCTGGGTATGACCAACCCACACTTCAGCCGTATAACCGATTACCGCGACGTTGAAAGCCTTAATATGTTCGCTGAACTGCGGGCCAACGGTCGCGCCCCTGAAGAATTGCTGGCTATTCTGGCGAGTAAATCCCGCGATAATGGCCGCACGCCAATGCAGTGGGATGCCACACACAGTGCGGGCTTTACCGAGGGTGAGCCGTGGATTGGCGTTTGCGACAATTACGAGACGGTCAATGCCCGTGCGGCGCTGGACGATACTGATTCGGTGTTTTACACCTACCAGACGCTGATTCGCCTGCGCAAAACCCTGCCGGTGCTGACGTGGGGAGATTATGAAGATCTGCTGCCTGACCACCCTTCCCTGTGGTGCTATCGCCGGCGGTCGCAGGGCCAGACGCTGATGGTGGTGGCAAACCTGAGCCGTGAGCGCCAGCAATGGGTTCCCGCGTCATTACAGGGAGCCTGGCGGGTCGCACTGAGCAACTATGCGGATGCTCCCCCTCAGCCCGACAACCTGCTGTTGCGCCCGTTTGAAGCCATCTGGTGGATACAGGAATAACCCTCAAGAGATACAGCCTGCTGTATCTCTTTTTTTATGTTTAGCGATACGCTAAATGTACGACGATAACTTTTACTTCACGGTGTGCCAAAATAAGAATAGCCCTGCCATTTAAATAACCTCGGCAGGACATTATGAAAAAGACAATTATTAAAGCAACATGTATTAGCGCATTATTATTAAGTACCCAGGGATGGTGCGGAAATACCTCCGTCGATCTTCGCTTTGGTCATAATACGCGCTCAGACGTAAATGATTCACGTATTAAAGTGATGCATCAGGCTGATAACGGTTTTTACTTCTCCGTCGAAGCGGCGCAAAACCATAACGATACGTTCTTTGGTGATACCGACCGATATAATCCGGACGAAAAAGGGTTAACGGAGGCAGCACAGGAAATCGAAACGCGCTGGCGTTTTGATCTGGGAAATGGGTTCGCCATCGCGCCAGGGATGGTGACCGTCTTTACCGCCAGCAATACGCATTACCGCCCCTTCATCCAGGGCTGGAAAACGTTCGATAACGGCCTGAACCTGTCTGCCCGCTACCGCTATAACACCGTTAACGATGCGCACAGCGACAAACGCCTGGACGGCAGCGGCTACACCCGCCGCGAGTCACACCAGTTCGACCTGTGGTTCGCGTACAACATCGGGAAATTCGGCATGTCCTATAACCCGCGCTTCCGCTGGCAGGATAATGTCGATCAGGGAACCGGGGATGATACCTACTGGGAGCACACCGTAGCGTTCAACTACAAGCTCGACGACGGCTGGACGCCTTACGTCGAACTGGTGTCGCTGGATAAAACCTACCTCACTCAGGATGGCAATCATGAAAATGATTACGCCATTCGTCTGGGTATCGTGAAACAGCTCTGACAGCCTGCCTACTCCGTATCGTGCTGCAGAAGCCTGCAGCCGATACGATCGACGGCGCTTAACAGGTCCAGCTGCCCCTCTCGTTGATATAACGAGACGGCATTCATATCAATCGACAACGGCCAGCACAGCGTAGAAAGCCCGGCCAGCGTCGAACCCTGACGGGTAATCGCAATAATCTTTAGCCCCTTACGCAGCGCGTTACGCGCCATTTCAATCAGCGACTGCGTCTCCCCGGATTTACTGATCAACACCAGCGTGCCCTTCGATACCCGGGTCAACTGGTGCATATCATTCAGAATCAGGTGCGGCAGGCTCGCCAGTGACAAAAAGCGCGACAGGTAGTTGAGGCTGGTGAGAGATGCCCCGCGTGCATATAAATAGATATGGCTGGAATGGGTCAGTAACCGGGACACGTCCACCACGATATCGTCTGCCTGTGGCCCCATCGCAGGCTCGGCAGGGACAGACGTAAAATGGTCGCGTAAAAACCGATAGCGAAGCTCGGTATAACTTTTATAGCCCATTTTCTTACAGACGCGATTCACCGAGGTGGTTGTCGTAAAAGTATCACGCGCAATCTCTTTTGCCGATATATCAGAAATATTGCGTGCGTGGTGCTGAATGTATTCAAATATCAACCGTTCACTTCCCTGAAATGAATTCATTTATTACGTCCTGTTAAAACCTAACAGGATATTAGCAGAATAGCGAAATAGTGTCTGGAAGGCGCTTCACATATTGCCACATAGCGTATGACGATACGTAATTAGTATTAGCAAACCTTAAACACTGTTTTAAGTTCTCTTTATACTTTCGCTATTTTCACACCCAGGGAATTATTACAATGATGAATCAAAAAATTATCGCTGTAACGGCTTGTCCTACAGGGATCGCGCACACGTTTATGGCGGCAAGTAAAATTATTGCATGGGCAAAAGAGCATAATATTGAGGTCAAGGTCGAAACGCAGGGCAGCGACGGCGTAAAAAACAGATTAACGAAACAGGATATTGCCTCCGCCACGGCCATTATTCTTGCAACCGACGTTCCCATTCAGGATGCAGAACGTTTTGAACACGTTCCTCACCTTCAGACCCGCACGCAAGAGCTGATTAAAAATACCGACCGCTACCTGCGTCAGGCGCTGGCCATGCAGAAAAACGTCACCACTGTGGCGGACGAAGACGCCATTCAGCGTTCGGCTTACCAGATTTTTATCGGCCATATCATGGCGGCCATCAGCTATATGTTACCGGTCGTGGTAATGGGCGGCCTGATGATGGCGACGGCCAAAATTACCGGGCAGTTTATTAACATTGAGCATTCGCCATTCAGCGTGCTGGATAAAATGGGCTTTATGACCATCAAGTTCATGTACCCGGTCTTTGCGATGTATCTGGCCTTTTCCATTGCCGGTAAACCGGCGCTGATCCCCGGACTGATCGGCGGCATCATGTCAGATGAGGTCTACAAACGCTTCTTTGATATTGAAGGCTTTATGCCCTCCGGCTTTTTCGGCGCAATTGGCATCGGCTTTTTTGTCGGCTATCTGGTGCGCTGGCTGAATGATGCCATTCACGTCCGACAGCAGCTTACCACTCTAAAAACCATGCTGGTCGTTCCGCTGATCACCGGTATTACGCTGGTGATGGTAATGGAATATCTGATCAACCCGATTTTTGGTTCGCTTAACCAGCTGATGGTGGTCTTTTTTACCTCGGCGGGTGATACCGGACGCGGCTTCTATTCGGCCATGATCGCCGCGGGTACCGCGTTCGATCTCGGCGGCCCGGTCAACAAGGCGGCAGGATCGGTCGCGCTTGGCCTGAACGGCATGAGCGAGACATTTGATTTAACCGCCCGCGAGCTCTCCATCGTGATTCCTTCTATTGGGGTAGGCCTCGCCGCGTTCCTCAATGGGCGATTTGGCCTGCCGGATGTGTTCAGCCGTGAAGAGAAAACCGTTGGCAGCACTTCGTTATTGCTGGGCTTTATCGGTATTTCAGAAGGCGCTATCCCGTTCATCCTGAAAAACCCACGCCTGATCCCCGTGTTTATGACAGGAGCCGTCGCGGGTGCGCTGGTGGCGATTGCCCTCGGCGTGAAGCAGACGTTGCCCCTGCCGGCTATCTGGGGCTGGCCGCTGGCGACCAATGTGGTCGGGTACCTGGCAAGCGTCTTTATTGGCGCACTGATTTGCGCCCTGGGCGTGCTTTATCTCAGCCCAAAGAACGCCAGATAAGGAGAGCGCAATGAGCCAGATCCACGTTATAGCCCATACCCACTGGGATCAGGAGTGGTATTTCACCCGCCAGGACAGCATGGTGCTGGCGTCATACAACTTTGCGGAGGTCATCGAGACGCTGGAGCAGGATCCGGCCTGGCAGTGCTATCACCTTGACGGGCAGATGGCGGTGGTGGATGACTTTCTCGCCATCAATCCCGATTACCGGCCCCGGCTGGAAAAACTGGTCAGGGAGAAAAGCGTGTTTGTCGGGCCGTGGTTCACCCAGACGGATACCTACAACGTTCACGGCGAATCGATTATCCGCAACCTCAAGTACGGTATCTTCGCCGCTCGGGCGCTGGGGCATGCCATGCAGGTCGGTTATCTGCCGGATACCTTTGGGCATAACGCGCAGATGCCCACGATTTTGCAGGGCTGCAATATCGATAATATCGTTTTCTGGCGCGGTGTCGACCACGACACTCAGGCCAAAAACAGCCAGTTTCTCTGGCGCGCGCCGTCAGGTGCAACCATCATCGCCTGTGCAATGGCGCTGGGGTATGGTGCGGCCAAGAACATGCGCGCGGAGGCCAGCCATCTGCACGGCAAGATCTACCCGATGGTGGATCTGCTGCGTTCACGGTCGCAGATTGACGACCTCCTCCTTCCTTGCGGCGGCGATCAGGTCAGCATCGACCCGGCGCTGCCGCATATCCTGCAGGCTGCCAGCACGCACTCTCCCACGAAGGACCGTTACGTTCTCAGCTCGCTGGAGCAGTACGTCGCACTGCTGCGCACAAAACGGGAACAGCTGGCGTTATGGGAAGGTGAGCTGAAATCGCCGCGCTACACCCGCATTCACAAAACGATCGGGTCTGTGCGTTACGATATCAAAAAGAAAAATGCCGACATCGAGCAGTTTATCCTGCGACAGCTGGAGCCCACCATCGCCATGGCGCGTCATCAGGGCATTCCGGTCATGCTCCCGATTGTGGACACCCTCTGGAAGAAGTTTCTGCGAAGCCATGCCCACGACTCCATGGGCGGCTGCAACAGCGATGCCACTAACCGCGACATTCTTCATCGACTCGAGCAGACAGAGCAGCTTTGTCACAGCCTGTGGAATCTGGTGGTGAAGTCACTGGCCGCCGCATGCTGTCAGGAGGGTGACCTGCTCATTTTCAACCCGCTGGCCACCCCGACCCGCTGCGTGATCCACACCACCCTGTACAGTCGGGCCGACAATATCACCCTGACGTATCAGGGCCAGCCGCTGCCCTTCGACGTTCTGGAACGCGAGACGTTACCCGGAGGAACGGCTATCTCCCTCACCTGTGAGGGCGAACGCGAAACGCACCTTCCGCCTTATTTCCGCTGGCATGTTGTTCTGCAGACGCCTCTCCTGCCGCCGGTGGGCTATATCACCGTCAACGTAAAAGACACACCGGCTCCGTTTGCCAGGACCCGCGCCGCGAAAGGAGAGGCGATAGAGAATACGGTTTATCGACTGACGCTGGAGGCCGGTACGCTGGTGCTTGAAGACAAACGCAACGCCAGGCGCATCACGTCGTTATTCAGTCTTGAAGACTGCGCGGATGCCGGAGACAGCTATGATTTCTCGCCGCTCGCGGGCGATGAACCGACGCGCTGCGCGCATTTCACGCTGATCGACTGCAGCAAAACCCCTCTTTGCCAAACGATGGTGCTTGAGGCGGTCATGTCGCTGCCGCCGGATCTCGCTGGACGCCGGGAAAATACCCGCACGCCGTTATCGATGCGCATAGTGTGCGAGTTACGTCACGACGATCCGAACCTGCATGTTGATAGCTCGCTGGTAAACAGCCACTGCGATCACCGGCTGCGTTTACTGATCAACAGCGATATTTGCACCCGTCACTCCCTCGCCTCGCAGCCGTTCTCGATAATCGAGCGCGAAACGGGGTACGACGATACTCACTGGCAGGAGCGCTATCGTGAGAAGCCCGTGGATATCGAAACCAGCGAGGGCATTATCGCTATCGCGCAAGCGGGCAAAGCGCTGGTCGTGAATAGCCGCGGCATGAAAGAGTTTCAGGTTATTGGACGCGATCCGGCAGTCATTGCCCTGACCTTATTCAAATCAACCGGCGTACTGGGGCGCAGCGATCTTGACTGGCGACCTGGCCGGGCGTCTGGCATTAACAATACGGTGGTCGACACGCCCGATGCGCAGCTGCTCAAACCGCTGCACTTTTCCTTCACCGTGGCGCTGGCCGATAACGCAGACCATCTGACGCTGCGCCAGCTGGAGAATCAGGCGACGGGTCACCCCTTCACCTATCAACGGCAAACGCTGCATACCCTCGATAACCGGCTTGAGCGTTTTTCGCTGCGCCTGCCCGAACGCACGCTGCCGGCAGAATTTTCGTTATTCGCCTTACCGGAACCGCTCGTTCTTTCAGCCCTGCCTCATGCGCAACGATCGCCTGGCACGATCGCCCGCGTGTTCAACGCCGGGACGCAGCCTGTCCCTGTTCCGGCTGGCCTGGCAGAGCGTCCCCAGCTCAATTATCTGGAAGAACACGTGCCATCGGTGACGACGATCCCTCCTTCTGCGACCTGTGATTTTTTGATTGAGGCTTAACATGAACTTGCTTGAACTCACGCACCCCGAACTGGTGTTTATTAACCCACCCTGCCGCACGCCTGAAGCGCTGATCCGCTGGCTCTCCGAACCGCTTGTCGGGCGAAACGTCATCACCGATAAAGACGCCTTTATCCAGAGCGTCTTACACCGCGAAAGTGAAGGTCCCACCGCGCTGGGCGAAGCGCTGGCCGTTCCGCACGGTAAATCAGACGCGGTGCAGCAGGCGGCGTTTTGCCTGGCGCTTTTTGATGAGCCGGTTATCTGGCCGGGGCTGGAAGGCGATGAAGCGGTCAGGATGGTTTTTCTGCTCGCCATCCCGCACGCCGAGGCCGGCAGTACGCATATGCAGCTGCTGACGACGCTGACCAGTTCGCTGGCGGAAGAGCGCGTGCGTAACGCGCTTCTGGCGGCGCGTACCGGCGAAGAAGCGTTGTCCGCGTTGCGCAGAGAAACGCCACAAAACGCGGACGCCGAACCCGGGCGCTCACTTGTTATCCCGCTGATACTGGGGAGTATTGCGGCGGCAGCCTTTCTCCAGGCCGGACTGAACTGGGCATGCGGTGTGAGTTAACCGACTGGCGCTCGGCACATGCTGCTGAGCGCTTGTTTTTGTTGAATAATTAATCAGAATTTTCCCTCTCGTCTTTACAAACGCTGGAGTGCCCGTCGTTTGTACTCTCGTCTTTTTACTTTGTTCTGAATCAAATAAATCGCAAACATGTTTGATGCAAATCACTATATGTAGCACTTAAAATGCACGCCGACCCAACATATTGTATTTATCGTCTACTATTCCAACAACAAGACGGCGACTCAGCTCTCCGGAATTGTGGATAACACGCGTTGGGAACGAGGGAAGTCTCTGGCCTGGCTGACAATACGCCCGGTGAACACTTCTCCACCTCTGTGGATAACCTGTTTTTAAAAATGGAGTGATCATGACACCGCATGTGATGAAACGTGATGGCTGTAAAGTGCCGTTTAAATCAGAGCGCATCCAGGAAGCCATTCTGCGTGCAGCTAAAGCAGCGGGTGTCGATGACGCAGATTACTGCGCCACCGTCGCAGAAGTCGTTAGCAGCCAGATGAACGAACGCAGCCAGGTCGATATCAATGAGATCCAGACCGCGGTTGAAAACCAGCTGATGGCGGGCCCCTACAAGCAGTTAGCCCGCGCCTATATCGAATACCGCCACGATCGGGACGTTCAGCGTGAGAAACGCGGTCGTCTTAATCAGGAGATTCGTGGCCTGGTGGAGCAGACCAACTCCGCCCTGCTGAATGAAAATGCCAACAAAGACAGCAAAGTGATCCCCACCCAGCGCGACCTGCTGGCCGGCATTGTTGCCAAACACTATGCCCGTCAGCACCTGCTGCCGCGCGACGTGGTCTCGGCGCATGAGCGCGGTGAGATCCACTACCACGATCTCGATTACTCGCCCTTCTTCCCGATGTTCAACTGCATGCTCATCGACCTGAAAGGCATGCTGACCCACGGTTTTAAAATGGGGAATGCCGAGATTGAGCCGCCAAAATCGATCTCCACGGCCACTGCGGTCACGGCGCAGATTATCGCTCAGGTCGCCAGCCATATTTACGGCGGCACCACCATTAACCGCATTGATGAAGTACTGGCACCGTTCGTCACGGCAAGCTTCAATAAACACCGTCAAACCGCTGAAGAGTGGCAAATCCCGGACGCCGATGGCTACGCGCACTCCCGTACCGAAAAAGAGTGCTACGACGCGTTCCAGTCGCTGGAATACGAGGTGAACACCCTGCATACCGCCAACGGTCAGACGCCGTTTGTGACCTTCGGTTTTGGTCTGGGTACCAGCTGGGAATCACGCCTGATTCAGCAATCTATCCTGCGCAACCGTATCTCCGGGCTTGGTAAAAACCGTAAGACAGCGGTGTTCCCGAAACTGGTGTTCGCTATCCGCGACGGCCTGAACCACAAGTTTGGTGATCCTAACTACGACATCAAACAGCTGGCGCTGGAGTGTGCGAGCAAGCGCATGTACCCGGACATTCTGAACTACGACCAGGTGGTCAAAGTGACCGGCTCGTTTAAAACGCCGATGGGCTGCCGCAGCTTCCTCGGCGTGTATGAAGACGAAAACGGCGAACAGGTTCACGACGGCCGTAATAACCTCGGTGTGATCAGCCTCAACCTGCCGCGTATCGCCCTCGAAGCCAAAGGCGACGAAGCGGCCTTCTGGGCGCTGCTGGACGAACGTCTGCAGCTCGCACGTAAGGCCCTCATGACCCGTATCGCGCGTCTGGAAGGGGTGAAAGCCCGCGTTGCGCCCATCCTGTATATGGAAGGGGCCTGCGGCGTACGCCTGAAGGCGGACGATGACGTGTCGGAGATCTTCAAAAATGGTCGCGCGTCGATTTCTCTGGGCTACATCGGTATTCACGAAACGATCAACGCGCTGTTCGGCAACCAGCACATGTATGACAGCGACGCCCTGCGTGAAAAAGGTGTCGCCATTGTTCAGCGCCTGCGCGATGCGGTTGACCAGTGGAAAGACGAAACCGGCTACGGCTTCAGCCTGTACAGCACCCCGAGTGAAAACCTGTGTGACCGTTTCTGCCGCCTGGATACCGCTGAATTTGGCATTGTCGAAGGGGTAACCGACAAAGGGTACTACACCAACAGCTTCCACCTCGACGTGGAGAAGAAGGTGAACCCTTACGACAAGATCGACTTTGAAGCCGCGTATCCGCCCGTCGCGAACGGTGGCTTCATCTGCTACGGCGAGTATCCGAACATTCAGCACAACCTGAAGGCGCTGGAAGATGTCTGGGATTACAGCTATCAGCACGTACCGTATTACGGGACCAACACCCCGATTGACGAGTGCTACGAGTGTGGCTTTACCGGTGAGTTTGAGTGCACCAGCAAAGGCTTCACCTGCCCGAAATGCGGTAACCACGATGCGGCTCGCGTCTCGGTGACCCGCCGCGTGTGTGGCTATCTCGGAAGTCCCGATGCGCGTCCATTTAACGCCGGTAAGCAGGAAGAGGTTAAGCGACGCGTGAAACATTTGGGGAATGGGCAGATTGGGTAAATTCTTTTCACAGTAAGAAAATCAGGAGATTGCAGTATGAACACTTACGAGTTAATCAAAGATGCAATTCTGAATAAAAAGCAAATTACAGCTGTATATGATGGTTACTATCGCGAAATGTGTCCACATGCTTTAGGAACCAAAAATGGGAAACAACAGGCCTTGTTTTTCCAATTTGGTGGAGAAAGCAGTAAAGGAAAAATCGATCCTTTATCTCCTTATAATTGGCGCTGTTTAAGATTGGTGGATCTTGAAAATGTGCAAATTCGAGATGGAAAATGGTATACCGCAGATAATCACAGTAAGGCACAAACTTGTGTCGATCAGATCGATTACGAAGTTAATTTATAAGTGAATTACCATCAATACTACCCCGTCGACATCGTCAATGGTCCCGGTACACGATGCACCCTGTTTGTTTCAGGGTGCGTCCATGAATGCCCCGGCTGTTACAACAAAAGCACCTGGCGCGTAAATTCAGGCCTGCCGTTCACCGCGGAAATGGAACAGCGGATCATCAACGATCTCAACGACACGCGCATTCCCCGCCAGGGGATTTCACTCTCCGGTGGCGACCCGCTTCACCCGCAAAACGTGCCGGACATTCTGAAGCTGATAAAACGCATTCGCCGCGAATGTGCAGGCAAGGATATCTGGGTCTGGACGGGTTATAAGCTCGAAGAACTGAATGCTGAGCAGAGGGAAGTGGTGGATTTGATTAACGTGCTGGTTGACGGCAAGTTTGTGCAGGATTTAAAAGACCCTGCGCTGATCTGGCGCGGCAGCAGCAACCAGGTTGTGCATCATTTGCGGTGATCGCTAAAGCCGTTTGTTTACGTCATGATAAACGGCTGATTTCTCTCTCTAAACGATAGCAATAACACATACCGTCACAACGTTGTCCTGAACCTGATAGACCAAACGATAACCCTGGGATCTGAGTTTTATCTTGTAGCAATCAGGCAGGCCATGCAGGCGAGCCGATTCAACCCTGGGGTTCACCAACACGTTCGCAAGCTTCTTCTTAAACTGATTTTTTATGGTATCACCCAGCCTGGTCCACTCCTTGAACGCCCTCGGATCAAATACGAGTTCATAAGTCATCCAGCCTAACCTTAATTCCTTTTTGCGGATTAGCCAGCCGCTCCCGGACTGTCTGTATGAGTTCATCTTCACTGTCGCTAACAGTGACCGTTTTCACCGGCATACGCCCCGTCTCCGCAACGTACTGAAACAGTAACCGAACGGCTTCCGTTGGCGTGATATTGAGTTTTTCAAGCACGGCATAAGCCTCGTTTTTGAGTTTGTCATCCAGACGGACGTTCAGCGTGGCCATTATGCCTCCAGTGAAATCGAATGTGTAATGCATCTTAGCATTACATTTGCATTACATCGAATTCTGGATAACGTCTCTCAAAACCGGCTCACACTCTCCATCGCCACCGCTTTAAACCCAGCGAAATCATTGCAACTGCACAGCCGTGACATGGCGCGCTCACGCAGGAAAGTCACGAAAATATCGTAAATCGCCATCGCCTCTTCGTACTCGCGCTTGCTAATGGCGAGCAGGAAAATCACGTGGGCAGTTTCATCCCCCCAGGCAATACCCTGCGGTGCCAGCACGGTGTAAACCACCGTTTTTTGTGCCAGTAGCCCGAGGGAGTGCGGTAGCGCAATGCCGTCGCCCAGCATGGTGCTGACGATGGCCTCTCGCTCCACGACCGAATCCAGAAACTCCGCGCCAACAAACCCCTCTTCTTCGAGCTGCTCGCACAGCTCCCGGAACAGCGTTTGCTGGTCAATCGGCCTGTCGATAATGCGGAAATGGGCGGCATCGAAGTATTTATCCAGCATCCACGGGCGGGTTCGGTCCACCAGCACCAGCTTACCTATCTGCTCAAGCTGGTAGTCCGTCGGGAACGGGGCGATCATCACCACCGGTTTAGACTTTTCGCTCACGCGGGCGGTCGAGATAACAAAGTCTTCGCCGATCGGTTCCGCCAGCTCATACTCGCGCAGCGTGAGCGTGCGGGTCACCTCAATTTGCGGATATTTGCGCTGCAACACCGCTTCAATCATCCGGACCATCGCATTCCCGGCATCGCAAACTAACAGCACGCGCGGCTGACGCTGGTAGCCGATGTTGTAGTGGCGCTCCAGTCCGACACCGATATGCAGCACCAGGAAACCGATCTCGTTTTCGCTGATCACATACGGCGTGTATTTCCCCCAGCTCGACACTGCCGCGAGGGTCATATCCCACGCCATCGGGTAGTGCTGCTTGATGTTATCCAGAAGCGGATTCGGGATCATGATTTGATAGCGCACGCGGGTGATCATGGTTTTGATGTGGGTGAGCAGATCCGCATGCAGTTGCTCGTCGCTGAGCAGGTTGTAGTTATAGTGGGTATTGATGTAGCGCAGGATGTAATTGACCAGCGCCTCGTCGTCATCGGCATTGATGGCACTGGGGGCAATCTCCTGGATCTGACGTGCCGCGATGTGAACGCAGAGCCAGCTCTCTTCTGAAGGCGAAAGCGCTTTATCCGCCAGCTGTTGAATGGTCACAGCGATGTCTTTCGCCGCCTCACGGACATTCTCGGCCACATCTTCTGCGTGAAATTCCGGCAGCGGATAGCCCTCGCTGATGCGACGCACCGACACCGCACAGTACAGGCGCAGGAACAGCTCGCCCTCGTCAGTCAGACGAATGTGATGCCGCGTCAGCGCATCGTGCAGCACGGGAACCATCTGCTCCGCCACCCCCGCATTGAGCGCAACGTCGGTCACCAGCGGGTTCAGGCTATCCTGCTGCGCCAGCTCCCAGAGCAGATCGGTGAGACAGGCGCGGGTCGCCATCTCGCTGCCAAACAGCTTCATGCCGTGGCGCGGTCGGGTTTCCAGCGTCAGGTTGTAGCGGTGGAACCACTCGCGCACTTCCACCATGTCACTTTGCAGCGTCGCACGGCTGACAAACCACTCATCCGCCAGATCCTCCAGCTTGAGCGAAAACGCGGAGGTAAGAAAACGGACCACCAGATAGTGCACGCGCTCCGGCCCGGTGCGGGGAATGCGCAGCGCGCGCGGGTGGGAGGACTGAAGCTGCTGATAGCGTTCTGCATCGTCAATTTTGAGCTGATAGCCATTGCCGCGGCTGAGAATAAACTGCGCGCCGTGGCTCGCCAGCAGCGCGTTCAGGGCGGTGATATCAGCGCGGACGGTTCGCGTGGAGACCGACAGCCGCTGCGCCAGTTCGTCCTGCGGCAGCGTCTCGTTTTGCAACAGATCGAAAAGTTGCGCTAAACGTTGGTTCGGAAATCGCACGGGGTTGTCCTCTTACGGCTTAGGGTGAAATGACCATCTGGGATGGGCTGCCGACCGGGGTATAGTCCGGCTCGGCGCTGAGTTTGCCGTCCTGCGCCACGCGAAAACGGGTAATGTTGTCGCTGCGCTGATTCATGACGTACAGCCAGCGCCCCTGTTTGTCGAGCGTCAGGGTGCGCGGGTAATCACCACGCGTCCACACATCATCCTGATGCGTCAGCGTGCCATCCGCTGTTACGGTAAAGTGCCCGATGCTGTTATGCAAACGGTTAGCCACATACAGCTGTTTGCCATCGGCACTGAGCGCCAGCCCGGCGGCAAAGCTGGTGCCTTTGTAGCCGTGTGGCAGGGCGGAGAGGGTTTTCCCCTCCTGCAGCCTGCCCCGGGCATCCAGCGTATAGTGCGTGAGCGTGGATGCCTCTTCGTTAATCAGCCATAACGCATCGCCTTTCGGCGTAAAGACGAAATGCCGCGGACCGGCCCCTTTCGAGGAGGCACTGATAAACGGCGGATCGTTCGGCGTCAGCTTGCCTGTTTGATCGTCAAAACGGTACTGGTAGATACGATCCAGACCCAGATCGGTAGAAAAAACGTATTTCCCGCGCGGATCGGCGGCGATCATGTGCGCATGGGGGCCATTGTGATCGCTAATGGCAAAACTGCCTTCCACCGCCGCCGCCGGTTTCGCCGCGCCCGGCTCTCCCCAATCCTGATGCGTGTCCGTGGCCTCCCCCAGACTGCCGTCTGCATTAACGGGCAGAACAGCAATCGAGCCGCTGACGTAGTTCGCCACCAGCAGGTGGTGACCCTTTGGCGTCAGGGAGAGATAGACCGGCCCCGCCCCGCCGGACGCCACCTGATTAAGCTCGCTCAGTTCGCCTTTATCGCCCACGCGCAGCGCCTGCACCACGCCCTGCTCCACTTCGCTCGCCAGATAGAGCGTCTTACCATCCTGCGAGATGGTGAGCTGCGCGGCGTTTGGCAGCGTGCTGACCAGCGTTTTATTCGACAGCGCGCCAGTGTGAGGATCGACCGTAAAGCGGTACAGTCCCTCGCCGTTGGGGTTGTACGTCCCGACCCAGGCGTAGTGGGTCTGGGCGACCGCAGCGGTTGCCAGTAAAGACAGTGAAGCGACAAGCAGGTTACGGGTGTGCATGGTGGCTCCTTTGGTTTTGTGCGGTTTGTGCCCCTCACCCTAACCCTCTCCCCAAAGGGGAGAGGGGACGATTACACCCTCTCCCCTTTGGGGAGAGGGCCGGGGTGAGGGGTAAAGACTACTTAGCCAGCTTCTTCGTCATCTCCAGCAGCGTACGCACATCTTCCGGACGCGTGTCGCCGCTGGCTTTGTCGATAATCGAGCTGTAGATATGCGGAATGATTTTACTCACGCCCGCATCAAGGGCGATCTGCAGGATCGCTTCATAGTTCTCCAGATCGATCCCACCGGTCGGCTCGAGCCAGAAGTCGTGACGGGCGCAGGCTTCCGCCACCGCGGTGTACTCATCGCGGCACTTCAGACCGCCCATCGGGAAGTATTTGATGGAGCTGCCGCCAAAATCTTTCAGCAGGGCAATCGCGGTTTCAACCGGCACAATGCCGTCCGGCGCCGTGCTGCTCAGCGGACCGGTGGAGATTTTCACCTTGCCAACGGTGCCGGTCGGAGAGACCAGGCCGTTGACCACGGATTCACTCTGCCCCAGCAGCGCACGGCTGGTTGCCACGCCGGTGAACACCTGGTTAACGTGCTGCGGCTGCACCTGACGGGCGATCTCACTGACCATCCCGGACTGGTTCGGATCGCCCGCGCCGAGGCCCACAGAGAGCGCATTATCGATAAGCTGAGCGTAGTCGCGCATATCGGCAACCGCACTGGCGACATCCGGGTAATTTTTGGAGAGCACGCCCACCAGCACGTGGCCTTCCGCCGCCTCGTAAATGGCGCTGGCGTTGGCTTTCGATCCTGCCAGCACGTTCAGGCAGACGCGGTCACGGTAAAAGTTGGGGGTCAGTTTCATGCCTTTTTCTCCTGTCCTAACACTTCACTAATGCGGCGATAAACAATGTTCAGCTGATCGGCATTCACGCTGCGCACGTCCGCTTCGATAATCCCTTCGTTGGCCTTGTAGCCACGGAAGTAAATGGCGTACTCGCCCTGCTTCAGCGCGGTCACCAGGTCGCCGGTGCCAACACCGGTGGTAGCTTCATCAAACTTAATCTCGGTACGGGCGATATCGCGACCGGCACTGTCCCAGACCACGCGTGCCGTCACGCCGTTAAGGGTATTAAGCGCGTCAATAAATGGCGTCATCTTCGCCACCATCTCTTCGCCGCTCTCTTTGGTCGCCGTCAGGTAGTGTTCGATGGCACAGGTGAGGCCGAGGATCCCCTCTTTACCCACTTTCATTGCGCGGCCAATCCCCGCCGTCTGGCGTTTCACCCACTCAACATACTGCGTTTTGCCGATCACCAGCCCGCTGGTTGGCCCTTCAATCGCTTTCGCACCGCTGTAGATAACCAGATCGGCACCGGAGCGGTAGTAAACGTGAAGATCTTCTTCCGCGGCCGCATCCACGATCAGCGGCAGATCGTGCTTACGCGCCACCACCGCCGCCTGCTCTACGCTGAGCATGCTTTTCTGCACGCAGTGGTGAGACTTGATGTAAAGAATGGCCGCGGTACGCGGCGTGATGGCCGCCGCCAGCTGATCGGCGGAGCATTCGTTCGCGTAGCCCGCTTCCACCAGCTTGCCGCCGCCCAGCGCCACCATGGTGCCTACCGGTGCGCCAAAGTTAACGTTATGGCCTTTCGGCAGCACGATTTCGTTGTTCTCAATCGGGGTGACGTGCAGGTTCTCCAGCAGCCAGTCGCTGTCTTTGACTAGCACCGCCGCCACGGACTGGGCGATGCCCGCTGACGCGCAGGAGACCACCGTCGCCCCTTCCACATCCAGCAGCTTCGCGATGTATTCGCCGGTTTTGTTGACCAGATCTTTCATCTCGAAATAGTGATTCATGCCATCCATCGCCGCCTGCACCACGTCCGGCCGCGGCGTGGAGACACCCAGCGCCGTCATACGGCCTGAGGTGTTGATGACTTGCTTTAAGTGATACTTCTCATAAATCGAAGGCATGTTCCGTGCTCCCTTGTTCGGTCATGTAGCCCTTGCCTGCGCGGATGGCGGCAAGCGGCACCAGAATGTGTTCAGCCTGCAGGCTGTCATTTTCAGCATCCACCAGTAGCGTTGGCTGGCGTTTTATCGTGAACAGCGTCAGGTCGGCATCAAGACCTGGCTGAATACGGCCTTTGTGCGTCAGACGCAGCCCGTCGGCGGCGTTCGCGGTGACGCACTCAATCACCTGCGGCAGCGACATGCCGATGGCGAGAAACTTCGACATCACGCTTGCCAGCGACCCTACCGGGCCGTTAATACGGTTGCGGCAGTAAATATCCGAGCTGATGGTGTGTGGCAAAATGCCCATCGCAATGGCGCGTCTCGCCACCTCAAAGCTAAAGCTCGCCGTACCGTGCCCGACGTCCAGGCGCACACCGCGTTTCAGGGCGGAGGTGATGGACGCACGCAGTTCACCGGATGGCGTCAGAATGCGGTTCGGCTTGCCGTTGTAGCAGTGGGTGATGATGTCGCCTGAGCTGAGCAGGTCGGCAATTTCATCGAGGTTGGGCGGGTTGTTGCCAATGTGCACCATCAGCGGCAGGTCGCCGTTCTCTGCCTGGATGGCTTTCGCGTGCTCAAGCGGCGTAATGCCGTTTTCGCCGACCACGCTGCTGCTCATGCGCGCTTTCAGGCCAACGATAAAATCCGGGTAGCGCGTGACGGCCTGCTTCACGGCCTTCGCATCAATGTTGGCCATATTGGCCAGTTCGTTCTGGGCAATCAGCCCCACGCGGGAGATGTTCAGTAAGGCATAAACGTCGGTTGAGGCTTTACGGGTGATTTCATAAAAATCGTCCACGTCATCCGCGCCGGTACTGCCGGCATCCACCACCGAGGTCACGCCGGTGGCGATGCCCACGCTGTCCGGTTCGTCGTGATAAATAGGGGAGTTCGGGTAGCAGTGAACGTGGGAGTCAATCCAGCCTGCGCTGACGAACACTTCACCGTTCAACTCAACCGTTTTGCGGGCGGCCGCGGTAATGTCGCCCAGCGCCGCGATTTTTCCGTCCTGAATGGCGATATCGGTCAGGGTATCGTCGGTGAGGCGCGCACGGCGCAGGAGTAAATCGAACATGAGGATCTCCTGATAAGGCGGGCGCCGGAGCGCCCGCGGGCATTAAAGGGCGACCGGGAACAGCCAGCCCAGAATCATTGCACCGAGAATGGCGCCACCGGTAATCGGCTTCTGCCAGATATAGAACAGCAGCGCACCCACCAGAGAGCCGACACCAATAGGAATGGAGGCGGTCATGGCGCTGAGGATAATCAACGGCCCGAGGAAACGACCGGAGGCGTTACCGGCCCCCATCATCACGTCCGCCCCGTAGGTGGAGTTGCTCTGATTGATGGTGAACTTACGCGCCAGGATGATGACGTAGCCAATTGCCAGGCCAATCACCAGGCCGGTGATCAGCGCGGCGATAAAGTTGGTCACCGGGAACATGATGCCCGCGCCCAGCAGCAGCGCCGGAACCCCGAGGCCCACCCCGGTCTGGATCGCCCCGCCGATATCAAGGATACCGACCAGCGACCCTTCGATAATACGGGCGAACAAGAAGCTGGCACCGAACGCCGCCACCGCGCCGTAAACGCCGGTATCCATCCCCGCTTTCAGCATCGCCACGAAGGCCACTTCGTTGAACGCGCCGATGCCGTAGAGGTAGTACATATGCGTCCCGGCGAAAACACCGGAAGAGAGCAGGCCAACGAAGATCGGGAACGACCAGTCGGCATACCAAAACCCTTTATTCTGTTCCATGTCGAGGCTCCTGTTATTTACCGCTGAGCGCGTTGTGGATCATGTCGAGCCAGTTCGGCACGGTCAGATGGAAGGATTCGATCATCTTCATGTCGAAGCCACGGAAGAAACCGCTCAGCACGAACAGCGCCACGATGGCCGCCATCATCACTTTGGTGACGTGGTTCCATCCGCTCTCTTCAACGCCCTTACCAATCAGGATACCCAGCACCAGACCCGGTACGACGTTACCCATGATCAGCTGCGCCGCGCCGCCAAAAATGGTGGCCCAGAAGCCCGATTTTTTACCCGCATCGATGGCGGCCAGCCAGAAGATCACCGGCATCACGGTGTTGACCAGCAGGTTTGCCGCAGGCACCAGCACCTTCACGGCGGTCACCTGAAGCGCAGCCGGAACAGAAGAGGCGGTGAGGTTAAGGAAGGTGACGACAATCATGCCGATCACGCCGCAGGCAATCGCCATTTTGCGCGGATCGTGCAGCGTTTCGCCGACGTTACGGTTTTTAATCATCAGTGCTGCAGCACCCCAGTTCGGGATGATGCGGTGGTCAACGTCCTGTGTGAATGCACCTGCAGCCACGGAAGAGGCCCAGGCGTTAAAGAAGAAGCCTAACCCAAAGGAGAAGTGAGATGCCGGATCCCCTTCACAGGAGTTCAGTTCCCCCAACGTACGAAACGCGCCCATACCCTGAGTGGTAGGCGCATGAAACATGCGTGCAGCCCCGGCCCCCACACCGACGCCAACCAGGCCGCCAATGATGAGCGATTTTATTAATATAATTAAGAACATCAGTCTGCCCTTTTATGAATAATCAGCGTTGCGTGACGAAATCCACCTGGTCGAGATTGATGGCAGTCACGTTGACGGTCACATCCAGCTCCACGCTGTAGGTGCGTCTTTCCCGGCGCAGAAAGAAGAACAGAAAAGCTTCTTTACGCACCGCTTCTTGCGCCTGAACGACCTGCACATCCTGTGGCTCAATACGCAGTAAGATATGCGGTGAGGCTTTCATCACCGCGGCCTGAACGTGGTTGAGCGCATCAGCAAAGGCGCGCGCTTTAGCGTCGCCTTTGCCCTTCACTCTCACCGTGGTTGTGAACTGTTCTTTCATGCTTATGCGCCGTGTTTCTTCTGCCACGCCTGAACCAGACGCTCGCCCAGCTCTTCTTTATCCATAAAGCCAAAGCCCAGCACATTGCAGCCTTCATTGATGGCGGTGACGCCTTCATCCACTGAACGCATGCCGTATTTGGCTTTGTAGCCATATTTGGTTTGTGCGGTGATGGCACCCGCGCCGCCGCTGCCGCAGAAGGAGATGCCGAAGGTGGCATTTTCCGCTTTCATCACGTCACCGAGCTTCATGTCTGCCGCCACACCCGGCACGACAACCGCGCGTCCACCGGCTTTTTCAACGCCTGCCGCCACTTTCTGACCTTTACCCAGGCGATCGCCAATCACGACTGTAATCTGTTCCATGTGTTGCTCCTTAAAGGTTGTCTTTCGCGACTTCGAAGTGAACGGAGAGCAGCCAGGCCTCTTCATCAGGAAGGTTGCCAAACTGCGCGACCACTTCACGGGCAAGCCGCATTGAATCGGGAGAAATTTCGTCGAACAGCTCGGCTTCAACCTCCGGCAGCGGCTCGCCGGTCACGGACCGGTGCGCCATCGCGCGAACATGAGAGGTGAGCATCTGTTCCTGTACTGCGTTGGGGATGATGTTGTGCCGGGCCAGCAGGGCATACACCTGCGCCAGCATAGTGTTAGCGAGCTGCTCTGTTTGCACCGCCTGATCTCCAACGTCGTTCATTACCGCTCCGTTAATCACTCGTCTTACCCCGTTAATGGCTCTGGAATAAAACTAACGTTGGGGGGGAATTGTTTGTAGCGAGTTGTTTTCCACTTCGAAGTGGAAAGGCGAGCACCGGCAGTGATCTGTGCCACATAAATATGCTGAATATAGATAAATCACTGTATTTACGTGATGAATATCACGCTATCTGACGGCAATTAAGGGGGCGTGGGAGCGAAAAAGATTATGGGCAGGCGTGCAAATATGTGAGGTGGATAAGGTTTTCTTATGCCCGGAGAGCAAACATGCGGGGGCGATTAACCGCCCCCGCACGGGGAAAGCGCGTACCGAGAATTAACGATACTTTTTGTGATAGGTATTACGCGTGGTCACAAACTGGTCAGCTGCCGCCTGGGCTTCCTTCACTTTGCCTTCGTTGGCAAGCTTCAGTGCACCGTCAATCTGACCGACCAGCACGTCAAAGCCGTGGCGGTAGTCTTTCATCTCAGCGCTGTCTGCCGCTTTATTTTCCAGCTTTGGCGGCGTGGATTTCTGCGCGTCCAGTGCCGCTTCACGCATTTTGGTCAATGCGCCTTTCATTTCCGCCGCATTGTCCGTTTTCTGCACCACCTTCAGGTTTTCACTGAGGATGCCCATGTCGTCTTCAAGATCGGCAGCAAACGCAGAAGAACCAAGAACCAGCGTTGACGCTGCGACGATCGCTAACAGGTGTTTACGCATTGCTCACTTCCTTTTTTATTATTAAAACGCCTTTACGGGTATTACTGCCCGGCGATTTTCATCTCCGGTAAGAGGACTGAACCACACTGTATATTGCTACGTGTTTCAATATCGTTACCGACAGTAACAATATTGCGCCACATGTCTTTCAGGTTGCCGGCGATGGTAATTTCGCTTACCGGATACTGAATTTCACCGTTCTCAACCCAGAAGCCCGCCGCGCCGCGCGAGTAATCGCCGGTAATGCCGCTTACGCCCTGGCCCATTAACTCGGTGACGACCAGACCGGTGCCCATCTCTTTAAGCATCTGCTCAAAGCTCAGGCCCTGACCCGCGATTCGCCAGTTGTGAATGCCGCCCGCGTGACCGGTGCTTTTCAGCCCCAGCTTGCGCGCGGAGTAGTTGGTCAGCAGCCACTGCGTCAGAATGCCGTCTTTGATGATATCGCGGCGCTCGGTGCGCACACCTTCGCTGTCGAACGGCGTCGAGGCCAGCCCTTTCAGCAGGTGCGGATGCTCTTCAATGGTCAGCCATTCCGGCAGGATCTGCTTGCCCAGCGAGTCAAGCAGGAACGTTGATTTACGGTAAACGGAGCCCCCGGCAATCGCCCCCACCAGGTGGCCAAACAGGCCGGTCGCCACTTCATTGGCAAAAATGACCGGGGCTTTCATGGTGGAGAGTTTACGTGGCGACAGACGGGACAGCGTGCGCTGCGCGCATTCTGCGCCAACCCACTCAGGTGACTGCAAATCGCCCAGCGCGCGACCGATGGTGTAGGCGTAATCACGCTCCATATCACCGTTCTCTTCAGCGATAACGCAGCTGGAGAGCGAATGGCGCGTTGAGCAGTAGCCCTGCAGCATCCCGTGGCTGTTACCAAACACTTTGATACCGTAGTGGCTGTTAAAACTTCCGCCTTCGGTATTGGTGATGCGTTTATCGGCCTTCAGAGACGCCTGCTCGGCACGGGCAGCCAGTTCGATCGCTTCGTCCGGCGTCACTTCCGCCGGGTGGAAAAGATCGAGATCCGGGGCATCGAATGCCAGCAGCTCTTTGTCGGCAACGCCGGCGTAAGGATCGGGCGAGGTGTAACGCGCAATATCCAGCGCAGCCTGCACCGTACGGGCAATGGCATCCGGGCTGAGATCGGTCGATGACGCGCTGCCTTTGCGATTCTGGTGATAAACCGTGATCCCCAGGGCGCCATCGCTGTTGAATTCTACATTTTCCACTTCACCGTAGCGGGTGCTGACGCTGATGCCGGTGGTTTTGCTTACCGCCACTTCGGCGCCGTCTGATTTACCTGAAGCGAGCGTCAGCGCGGTGGAGACGGCTTCTTCCAGAATCTTACGCTGCGCTTCAACTTGTGAGGTTACTTTCATCGCAAATGCCATACTGTAAGAGAGAGTTAATTGAAGTCTAACAGAGAACCGTTTTTCAGTGCGCGTCTTAACTGGTAACATTAGCCTCTTTTTTTAAGGAGCCTGACATGACTAAGCAGCCCGAAGACTGGCTCGACGACGTTCCCGGTGATGACATCGAAGACGAAGATGATGAGATCATCTGGGTCAGTAAAAGTGAAATTAAACGTGACGCCGAAGAGTTAAAACAGCTTGGCGCGGAAATGGTAGAACTGGGTAAAAACGCGCTGGATAAACTCCCGCTCGATCAGGATCTGCGCGATGCCATTGAACTGGCACAGAAAATCAAGAAAGAAGGCCGTCGCCGTCAGCTTCAGCTTATCGGTAAAATGCTGCGTCAGCGTGACGTTGAACCGATCCGCCAGGCGCTGGACAAACTGAAAAACCGCCACAACCAGCAGGTTGCGCTGTTCCATAAGCTTGAGCAGATCCGCGATCGTCTGATTGAACAAGGTGATGATGCGGTACCGGAAGTACTGAACCTGTGGCCGGATGCCGATCGCCAGCAGCTGCGTTCGTTGATCCGCAATGCCCAGAAAGAGAAAGAAGCGAACAAGCCGCCGAAGTCTGCACGCCTGATTTTCCAGTATCTGCGTGAGCTGTCTGAAAACGAAGAGTAAGCACAGCATCGTTGAGTGCCCTTAACCCCGCCCCTCTCCCTGTGGGCGAGGGAGAAAAAGCCCGGTAAGCGTGAGCGCTACCGGGCTTTTTTTTACTCGGCGACCGCCTGCGCTTTCTTCGCCAGACCGTCCAGCAGCTTCTGATGAATCCCACCAAAACCGCCGTTGCTCATCACCAGAATGTGATCGCCAGGCTGTGCGGCTTTCACCACCATATCCGCCAGCGCGTCCACATCCGCACTCCAGTGCGCAGGCTGAATGCAGGCATCGGCCACTTCGGCCACCTGCCACGGAATATGCTGCGGCTGCAGCAGGAAGACTTCATCGGCACGCCCTAAGGATGGCGCAAGATCGTCTTTGCAGATGCCCATTTTCATGGTGTTCGAACGCGGTTCCAGCACGGCCAGAATGCGGGCGGTCCCGCCGACTTTGCCGCGTAAAGCTGCAAGCGTCGCCAGAATGGCGGTCGGGTGATGCGCAAAATCGTCATACACCGTGACGCCGTGGGCTTCACCGCGCAGCTCCAGACGACGGCGGGCGTTAATGAACGAGCCTAACGCATCCGCCGCATCCGCAGGCTGAACGCCCACATGACGTGCCGCGGCAATCGCCATCAGGCCGTTGTGCATGTTGTGCTCGCCCACCAGGCCCCACTTCACCTCACCCACTTTCTCACCGTCGAGCAGCACTTCCCACTCGGAGGCATCCGCGTTAAGTTTTTTCGCCTGCCAGTGCCCCTGCTCGCCCACCAGCTCCTGCTCGCTCCAGCATCCCATCGCCAGGGTTTGCTTCAGGTTGATGTCGTTTTCCGGCAGGATGATGCGGCCCTGACCCGGAACGATGCGCACCAGATGGTGGAACTGTTTCTGAATCGCTTTCAGGTCGTCAAAAATATCGGCGTGATCGAACTCAAGGTTGTTGAGGATCAGCGTCCGCGGGCAGTAGTGCACGAACTTGGAGCGCTTGTCGAAGAACGCGCAGTCATACTCGTCGGCTTCGATCACGAAGAACGGGCTGTCACCCAGACGCGCAGAAACATCGAAATTACCCGGTACACCCCCGATTACAAAACCTGGCTTATAACCACAGGCTTCGAGGATCCAGGTCGCCATTCCGGCGGTCGTGGTTTTGCCATGCGTTCCGGCTACGGCAACGACCCAACGGTCGCGCAGCACGAAATCATGCAGCCACTGCGGGCCAGACATGAACGGAATATTGCGTTCCAGAACCGCCTCAACGCACGGATTACCGCGGGTCATGGCGTTGCCAATGATCACCAGATCCGGCTCAGGATCCAGCTGGCTGGCATCGTATCCCTGAATCAGAGAGATGCCCTGTTTCTCCAGAAGCGTGCTCATCGGCGGATACACATTGGCGTCCGAACCTGTCACTTCATGGCCCAGAGAGCGCGCCAGCATTGCCAGTCCGCCCATGAAAGTGCCACAAATCCCCAATATATGAATGCGCATACGTCACTATCCTTCTTCAATGTGGCGCACATTTTACTCACATGTCAGCGACAGCGAAACGCATTTCAGGTAAATCCGTATATT
Organism: Enterobacter cloacae complex sp. 394I7; assembly: GCF_057320345.1. NCBI lineage: Bacteria > Pseudomonadati > Pseudomonadota > Gammaproteobacteria > Enterobacterales > Enterobacteriaceae > Enterobacter > Enterobacter cloacae complex sp. 394I7. Next base: position 386,681 of record NZ_JBXWCR010000003.1, read on the forward strand.
GCTGGCGCGATTCACCTCTGCGCTAATATTTGAATGTTTGTTAAGATTGTTGGGCTTTAGTCGTTTTAGTGAACATACAATCGCTCTACTCACAAAGATGCAGGGAAAGTGTTATGAAAACGTTAGGTGAATTTATTGTCGAAAAGCAGCACGAGTTTTCTCATGCTACGGGTGAACTCACTGCTTTGCTGTCGGCAATAAAGCTGGGCGCTAAGATCATCCACCGTGATATCAACAAGGCCGGTCTGGTCGATATCCTGGGTGCCAGCGGTGCCGAGAACGTTCAGGGCGAGGTTCAACAGAAACTCGATCTGTTCGCAAATGAAAAACTGAAAGCTGCACTGCGCGCGCGCGACATCGTGGCGGGTATCGCCTCCGAAGAAGAAGATGAAATTGTCGTTTTCGAAGGGTGTGAACACGCTAAATACGTTGTGCTGATGGATCCGCTGGACGGTTCCTCTAACATCGACGTTAACGTTTCTGTCGGTACCATTTTCTCCATCTACCGCCGCGTCACGCCTGTTGGCACGCCGGTGACAGAGGAAGATTTCCTGCAGCCGGGCAGTAACCAGGTGGCGGCCGGTTACGTCGTTTATGGCTCCTCCACCATGCTGGTGTACACCACGGGCTGCGGCGTTCACGCCTTTACTTACGATCCCTCGCTGGGCGTTTTCTGCCTGAGCCAGGAACGTATGCGCTTCCCGGAGAAGGGCAATACCTACTCCATCAACGAAGGCAACTACATCCGATTCCCGAACGGCGTGAAGAAATACATCAAGTTTTGCCAGGAAGAAGATAAAGCCACTCAGCGCCCGTACACGTCCCGCTATATCGGCTCGCTGGTTGCTGACTTCCACCGCAACCTGCTGAAAGGCGGTATCTACCTCTACCCAAGCACGGCAAGCCACCCTGACGGCAAGCTGCGTCTGCTGTATGAATGCAACCCAATGGCGTTCCTGGCCGAACAGGCTGGCGGCAAGGCGAGCGACGGTAAAGAGCGTATTCTGGACATCGTGCCGGAAAGCCTGCACCAGCGTCGTTCGTTCTTTGTCGGCAACACCCATATGGTTGATGACGTTGAACGTTTTATCCGTGAGTATCCGGACGCATAACCCATAACACGGGGAGCCCTTCAGGCTCCCCGCTTCATTTATATATTTTACCGTATAAGTGTTTATAAAAAACACGCTTTAATATTCGGTTTTGCTCCTGCATTATTTCCATAACAGTTTGACAAATATTTCCTGGAGCCTAATCGTCATGAAAAATTATTCCCGTGCTAATACCGGCATTGATTTAAATCTTATCCCTGTTTTTATTGAAGTGGTCCGTTGCGGCAGTATGGCAAAAGCCTCCGTACGTCTGGAGATGTCGCGCCCCGCGGTGAGTCTGGCATTAAAACGCTTTAATCAGCTGTTTGACGAGCCGCTATTTTTCCGCAAAGGGTTATATCTTGAGCCGACTGAAAATGCATTAGCATTAACCCAGTCTCTGGAAATATTAATGGGCGACATTCACGATAATATTGGCGCATTAAATTCCGCGACACATAAAACCCCGACACAGAATGCGCCGGGGCGGGAAAATATTATGCCGCTGTCTGAGCCGTCAGTTTAAATGATGCCATGGCGTCCATCAGCTGACGCGATTGCTCTTCCAGCGAGCGCGTCGCGGCAGAAGATTGCTGGACCAGCGCCGCATTCTGCTGCGCGGTTTCGTCCATCTGATTCACGGCAATATTCACCTGCTCAATGCCGCGACTCTGCTCCTGGGACGCGGTCGCAATCTCGCGCATCAGTTTGGTCATGCGCAGTACTTCTGTTGCGATCTCATCCATCGTTTCGCCAGCCTGCTGCGCCAGCTCGCTGCCTTCGTTTACGTGGGTCTGAGAATCACTGATAAGCGAACGGATCTCTTTTGCTGCGTCAGCGCTGCGGCTGGCGAGGTTTCGCACTTCACCGGCGACAACGGCAAACCCGCGCCCCTGCTCACCCGCGCGCGCCGCTTCCACCGAGGCGTTCAGCGCCAGAATATTGGTCTGGAAGGCAATGCCGTCAATGACGCTCAGAATATCGGCGATGCGTGCCGAACTGCCGGCGATATCACGCATTTTTTCAATGACGTAGCAGACCATTTCGCTGCCGTGATCGGCGGTGTCAGACACGGATTTCGCCAGCTGGTGCGCCTGCTCGGCGTTGTCTGCATTGAGTTTCACCGTGGCGGTGATCTCTTCCATGCTGGCGGCCGTCTGCTCAAGCGATGTCGCGGTGGATTCCGTGCGCTGGGCAAGATCCATGTTCCCAGCCGTCAGCTCGCGGCTGCCGGTATCAATTTGCGAGCTGGCATCACGTACCCGTAAAACCGAGTTCATCAGAGACTGCCGCATCCCCTCAATGGCCGCGTTCAGGCGGTTAAACTCCTGGCTCGCCGGGTCATTCAGCGTGTGGGTTAAATCGCCCGCCGCCACGTTCTCCAGCTGAGCAATGGAGGCCGAAAGCGGTTTGAGCAGCATGTGACGCAGTACCAGCCACGCCAGCACAATAATGCCAGCCGTCAGCAGCGCGGCCACCACGATCAGGATCAGTACCCGGTTTTTGCTCGACTGCACGGCCTTCACTTCCGCTTTCCCGCGCGCTTCGCTCCATTTCTGAAAGACCTGCATATCATTATCAAACTGCGCCGCCACCGGGATCAGCGTGTTCTCCAGCAGATCGTAATAGCTGTCTGCGCTCTGATCGTTCAGGGCTTTCAGCATCGGGTCGATCCCCTGCTGGTTATAGGTCGCCAGACTCGCGGCCACCTTATCCAGCAGTTTTTGTCCCTGCTCATCCGCCACCCCGCCGTCGATCACGCCTTTCAGCGTTTTACGGGCCTGGGCAATCTCCTGATTGATGTTTTTCACCGATTTGGCCGCATCATCCAGCATGCCGATTTCCATCATCCGGACCGCCTGACCCGCTTCATTACGCGCGCGCAGGATCAGGGTATAGCCAGAATTAAGCTGCACCATCTGCTCACCCTGAAGGTGGTTGATGCGCTGGAGTGATGAAGAACTCTGTGTGAGGGCATAAATGCCAATGCCGCTGACAATCAGCAGCAGAAGGGTCATAACGGCCAGTAAAGAGAGCAAGCCGGTACGAATCGATAGCGTTTTAAGCATGATATTATTTCCGGTAGCGAGATATTTCTGGGCATAAAAAAAGAGTATCGGCCGCTACCGGAAAATGTTTAGACTTTAAGCAAATTCAGCGTGTTATGGCTCTGTTACTGAAGTGTTTACACGGGTAACAGGCGAGCTTTGTCGGTTCTCCCAGAGCACCGTCAGGCCGCGCTGCAGGGCGATAAAAATAAACAACAGAATGCCAATGGCGATCTTGGTCCACCATGAACTGAGCGTGCCGTCAAAGTTGATATAGGTCTGGATCAGCCCCTGGATCGCCACGCCGAACAGCGTCCCCAGCACCGTGCCAACGCCGCCGCTGAGCAACGTGCCGCCAATCACCACCGAGGCGATGGCATCAAGTTCCACCCCGACCCCTGCCAGGGCATAACCCGCCTGGGTATAAATCGAGAAGACGATACCCGCGAGCGTCGCCAGTCCGGTCGAGAGCATATAGATGCGGATTGTGGTGCTGCGGGTGGAGATCCCCATCAGGTTTGCCGAGGTGGCGCTGCCGCCAATGGCATAGACCTGATTACCAAACCGGGTACGGTGGGCAAGGAAGATCCCCACCACCACCACGCCCAGCATCAGCAACCCCATCGCGCTCAGACGACCGCCGCCGGGGATTTTCCACGCCAGGCTGGAGAGCGTGTCGTAGACAGGATGGTTAATCGGAATCGATTCTTCCGAGACCAGGTAGCTCACGCCGCGCAGGAAGAACATGCCGGCAAGGGTGATAATAAAAGCCGGAATTTTCAGCGCGTCGATCAAAAGCCCCATAAAGGCGCCAAACGCGCAGCCCATCACCAGCACCAGCGGGAAGGCCAGCAGCGGTGAGATCCCCCAGAAACCGATCGCTTTTGCGAGGAATACGCCCGTGAAAGCGATCACCGACCCAACCGAGAGATCGATCCCACCGGAGAGGATCACAAAGGTCATTCCAACGGCGATAATGCCTAAAAAGGCGTTATCTGTCAGAATGTTGCAAATCACCCGGGTAGAGGCAAAGCCCGGGAATTGCGTCAGGCAGTAGAGATAACCCAGCACAAACACGCCCAGGGTGATCATTAACGGTAAATTACGTTTTATCATGGCCACGGATCCCTTTAATGATGCTGACAAAGCGCGGCGACTGGACGATCAGCACGCAGAGCACGACCACCGCTTTCACCACCTGGTTGAGTTCCGGCTGAAAACCGGAGAGCAGGATCCCGGTATTCATACCCTGAATAATCAGCGCACCAATCACCGAGAGCAGCAGATTAAACCGCCCGCCCATCAGCGATCCGCCACCGATAACCACCGCCAGGATCGCATCCAGCTCCAGCCATAACCCGGCGTTGTTGGCATCCGCACCACGGATGTCCGCCGCGACGATCACCCCGGCAATGGCGGCGCAAATGCCGCTCAGCACGTAGGTCAGCATGACCATCAGCCGTGTATTAACCCCGGCGTTTCGCGCCGCACGGATGTTAATTCCGACCGCTTCAATGAACATGCCCAGCGCCGTTTTACGGGTAAAGAGCCAGAACACGACTAATGTGACCAGCGCAATAACGATCGGCGTCGGGAAGAAGAACAGTTTACCGCTGCCAAGCCATGCCAGCCCGGGGGAGTTGAAGGTCACAATCTGACCCGAGGTGATAAGCTGTGCCACACCGCGTCCGGCCACCATCAGGATGAGAGTGGCGACAAACGGCTGAATTTTCAGGACCGCCACGAGAATGCCGTTCCATAATCCGGCCAGCACCCCGGTACCTAATGCAGCCAGCAGCACCACCGGCAGGCTGTGCCCGGCAACGGTCATGGACGCTGCCGTGGCGCCGGCGATGGCCATCACCGCACCGACGGAGAGGTCAATCCCGCCGGTGGCGATCACCAGCGTCATACCAATGGCCAGAAGCGCCACCGGGGCGGCGCGGTTTAAAATGTCTATCGGACTGCCAAACAGCCGGCCATCCTGCACGATAATCTGAAAGAAATGCGGGGCGACCAGGCTATCGATCAGCAGCACCAGCAGCAACGCGATAATTTGCGGCGTGCCGGTAGGCCAGGTGAAGCGGCGCCTGGTTGCACCGGTTTGCGGAAGCGAACGGGGCATCACGATTAACTCCTTACGCCGCGATGGCATTCATGATTGCCGGAACGGACAGTTTATCCAGCGGGATCTCTGCCACCTGCTTACGATCGCGCATGATGATGACGCGATCGGCATACCCCACCAGCTCTTCCAGCTCGGATGAGATAACCAGCAGCGCCAGACCGTCTGCACACAGCGTTTCGATAAGCCGGATAATTTCGGCATGCGCCCCGACGTCGATACCGCGCGTCGGTTCATCGAGGATCAGGAACTGGGGTTTAGTCAGCAGCCAGCGTGACAGCAATACCTTCTGCTGGTTGCCACCGGAGAGAAATTCAATGGGCTGTTCAGCGCTCGGCGTACGTATACCGAGCTGACGGATAAATCGCTCGGCAATGGCGTTTTGCTCTTTCCGCGGGATGGGGCGTAGCCATCCGCGCTGCGCCTGCAGAGCCAGAATGATATTTTCCCGCACCGAGGCGGCGGCAATTATGCCATCGGTTTTCCTGTCTTCCGGGCAGAAGCCCACGCCCAGGCAGGAGGCCTGATGCGGCGATCGCAGGGTCTGCGGTTTACCTTTGATCAGCGCGCTGCCGCTGTCCGCAGGTTTGATCCCGAAGATCACCTCGGCGGTTTCGGTGCGCCCGGAACCCAGCAGGCCCGCCAGCCCGACAATTTCACCGGGCCGCACGTCCAGATTAAAGGGCGAGATCACCCCTTTTTTGCCGAAATCGCTGAAGGCTGCGACCGGTTTCTCGCTGAGCAGCGTGCGGCCTGCACGCTGAAGCGCGTTGGTTTCCAGCTCGCGGCCCAGCATCATTTTGACCAGTTCTATCTGCGGCAGCTCGCGGGTTTCGCGGCAGCCGACAAAGCTGCCGTTGCGCAGCACCGTGATGCGATCGCTGACCTCATACACCTGATCGAGGAAGTGGGTGACGAAGATCAGGCTTACCCCCTGATCGCGCAGCTGGCGCATCAGGGTAAAGAGCATTTCAACTTCCTGGGTATCAAGGCTCGCGGTAGGCTCATCAAGGATCAGCACTTTCGCGGAGAGATCGATCGCCCGGCAAATCGCGACAATTTGCTGCATCGCGACGGAAAAACGGTTCAGCGGTTCGCGAACGTCCAGGGAGAAGCCATAGGATTCCATCAGCCTGGTGGCCCGCGCTTCCATCTCTTTGCGTCGCAGCAGGCCGAAGCGTCTTGGCTCACGGCCGATAAACAGGTTATCCGCCACCGACATATTCGGCAGCAGGTTCACTTCCTGGTAAACCGTCCCAATCCCCAGCTGCTGCGCATGGGCGGTGTTTTTTGGCGAAATGGCATTGCCTTCTAGCCAGATTGTGCCGCGATCGGCATGGTAAACGCCGGTAAGTGCCTTAATCAGCGTCGATTTTCCCGCACCGTTCTCTCCCAGCAGCGCCATAATCTCACCGCGTCGCAGGCTAAAATCAACGTTATCCAGCGCTTTTACACCGGGGAAAAACTTGCTTAAGCCCTCTGTGCGGAGGATTTCCTGGTGTTGTGTGTCGGTCATGTTTCCCCCTCACCCTCGCCCTCTCCCGGTTAGGGAGAGGGAAATGTTCATGCCAGTCTACCCGCCCTTGTATACCCTCTCCCCTCAGGGGAGAGGAGTGGGGTAAGGGGCGAGGGAAAAGGCCTTAGTAGCCCATATTTTTCTTCTTCTCTAACTCTTCTTTCGCGGTGTCAGGCAGGTAGAGCGTCGATTTGGTGATCGTCACTTTTTCAGGCAGGGTGCCGTCTTTCTTGAATTTCTCCAGCGCATCGAATGCCGGGCCAGCCATGTTTGGCGTCAGCTCCACGCTGGCGTTCGCTTCGCCGTCCATCATCGCTTTATAGATATCCGGCACGCCATCGATAGAGCCAGTGAGGATATCTTTGCCCGGCTTCAGACCCGCTTCTTTGATGGCCTGGATAGCCCCGATCACCATGTCATCGTTGTGGGCGTAAACCATGCAGATGTTCTTGCCGTTGTTTTCAGCCTTGATAAAGCTCTCCATGACCTCTTTACCTTTACTGCGGGTAAAGTCGCCGGACTGAGAGCGGATAATCTTAATGTTTGGCGCTTTGGCGATGGCTTCCGCGAAGCCTTTCTTACGATCGATGGCCACGCTCGCCCCAACGGTACCCTGCAACTCAACGACGTTACACGGCTTGCCATCCACCTGTTTCACCAGCCAGTCACCAATTAATTGGCCCTCGAGAACGTTATTGGCGGTGACGGTGGTCATATAGAGAGATTTGTCTTTTACATCAATGGAACGATCGAGCAAAACAACCGGGATCTCAGCGTCTTTCGCTTCCTTCAGGACCGGCTCCCAGCCAGTGGCCACGACCGGCGCAATAAAGATGGCATCAACGCCCTGGGCGATAAATGACCGCACGGCTTTGATCTGGTTTTCCTGTTTTTGCTGCGCATCGGCGATTTTCAGGGTGATACCGCGTTTCTGGGCCTCGCTTTTCGCAACGTTGGTTTCTGCCGCTCGCCAGCCGGATTCAGAGCCGACCTGGGAAAAACCTACGGTTAAAGGGGCGGCCATCGCCATAGACGACATGGCTGCCGAAACTGCTGTGACAAGAAGTAAGCGCTTCCACATATGAACGTCCTCGTAGGGGTGTTTATTGTTGGTTAAAAGATGTTCTGCGAAATGACTATAGCCAATGAAATATGTAACGAATTGCGTTACATCACACTTCAGAAAAGTGAATAAAACGTTAATCACAAGTTTGTAATCGCTTTCATTTCACCATTAAAAAAGCGGCTGAGTTTATGGATTTTCCTGTCATGGAATCGGTCTGAAAAGTGGGGAGAACGTGGAGAGAAGACGAAAACAGGCGGAGACATTCAGCGCCAGTTGGCTATAATACCTGCCACTTGTTTACCATCCATTTTAAAGGACACAGACATGAGCTTACTCAACGTCCCTGCGGGTAAAGAACTGCCAGAAGACATCTACGTAGTTATCGAAATCCCGGCTAACGCAGATCCTATCAAATACGAAGTGGACAAAGAGAGCGGTGCGCTGTTTGTAGACCGTTTCATGTCTACCGCCATGTTCTATCCATGCAACTATGGTTACATCAACCACACCCTGTCTCTGGACGGTGACCCGGTTGACGTACTGGTTCCAACGCCATACCCGCTGCAGCCAGGCGCAGTCATTCGCTGCCGTCCTGTTGGCGTGCTGAAAATGACCGACGAATCTGGTGAAGATGCGAAACTGGTTGCTGTTCCGCACACCAAACTGAGCAAAGAGTACGATCACATCAAAGATGTGAACGACCTGCCAGAACTGCTGAAAGCGCAGATCACTCACTTCTTCGAGCACTACAAAGACCTCGAAAAAGGCAAGTGGGTTAAAGTTGACGGCTGGGAAAACGCAGAAGCAGCGAAAGCGGAAATCATCTCCTCTTTCGAACGCGCTGCGAAGAAGTAATTCTTACCGCTGAATAATAAGGCCCCGCGAGTCGGGGCTTTTTTGTACCTTGCGTCTGACGCGACACTGGCACGCTAAATACGGTATAGCGGGTAACATCTCAAGGAACCAGCAGAATATATGAGCTAGTGACCCCAGGTTTTGTCCCCGGCAGAGCCGACCTGTTTGAAGAGCTTGCAGGGTATTATGAGAGTGATGGCCTGATATTTACCGATAGAGGTCTTTGATATTATCTAACGCTATTAATAGCCTGCTTTTGCCCTACTCGCTGCGTTAAAACAATTACCGACGAATATGCCCGTTTCGTGTCTGCTTCAGGGCTTTATGAAGACAGGTGTGTCTACCCTTTTTGTCGCAATGTACAGCGGGTAGAGTAAATGGCATACCCTGAGCTCAGGTGCTACTAACATCACCCATAGCTATTTTTTAATCGAGTTGCTGGCCAGCACACTCCTGACCGTCGCGATTGTGGGCGTTTTACATGCTACGTTTCTTTCTTCACAGCATAAAGATGGGCTACATAAAGGCGTTTGACTGTTACGGCAAAGACAGCAAATGGCAGTATCTCTGCATCATGACATTCCAGCTCGCCTGGTTTTTGTTTTATTTATGGATCCCCTACCGCAGCGATTATGCCATTTTGCTGTTTTTACTGTTTTTTATTCCCGTCATTTCAAGCAATACGCGGTGCATCAACTACTACGGCTTTTCACGCGCCCTGTGTCTGATATGGCTGGTTGCTCCGTACATCATGCTTTTTGTTCCGCTGTTTTTGACCCGACGCCGAAGCACAGAAGAGAGCTAAGCCCATAAAAAACAACGCCACCTGACGGTGGCGTTGTTTTTTTCAGTACTGGTCTCTGTCTAACCAGTTACCGCTTACAATCCGCTTTAACCCCTCGACCGGACGCTGGTAGACGTACATCCACGCACTTCCATACGGCGTCTGGATCAACTGGCGAGCGTATTCACCGCCCCTGGTGCGCAAGGCATCAAGTTCGGCAAGAGTAGCATTATCAATACGATAAACTTCACCCTGTACTGTTCCTTCCCCAGGAACCGCGCCTGGATAGTGGCCCAGGCTATACAACTGGTAGTTCTCGATATTGTAATTCCCCAGCAGCAGGGCATTGGTCATCCAGTGACTGTTGCCTTGCTTGGTTCGTAAACTGCCGTAGACAAATATTCGCATTGCTAAAACTCAAACTGATAGAGCAGATCAAGTGCCTGGTCTACGCCGGACACTGCTTCCAGATATAGCTTAGGCATAAGGCGATAGCGTAACGTGAGTGTTGCCAGTGAGTCAAAGATCCCCACGCCATATTTTACCTGCAGACCCGGCAGTACATAGCCACTGACCACCACTTGCGAGGAGTCACCCACGCCCTGGGTGTCCAGTGCCAGATTGCTTACGCCGAACGTCTCGCCGATTTTACCCACAACCTGCCCACTTTGTGCAACCCCCAGACCCACTAACATCGAGGTCATCGCCGCACTGTCGCTCTGGCCGCTCTCCAGTCCTTGCCCACGCAGCAGGTAAGACAGGGCTTCCTGTTGCGACATTGCCGGGTCGGAGAAGATCTCCGCCTTCGGCTCATCAGCAGAGCCGGTAACGCGAACACCCGCAATAACGTCGTTTTCGGTGGCTTCCGGGTTACGAATCGCTTCGATATTGAGCAGTGGCTGATCCGGCGGGCCGGAGAACAGCAGTTCACCTTTACGCACAATCAGATCCTGACCATAGGCATGGAAGCGCCCTTCAGGAATATTGATTTGGCCGTTCAGCCCCAGACCCTGCTTGTCCTGCGCGACTTTCAGATCCCCTGTCAGTCTCGCCTTCAGCCCAAACGCATCCAGACGCACGTTATTGCCGACGTGAACGGTGAGGTTACTGTTGATCGGAATACCGGCGCTCTTCTGCTCAACGGGTTTGAGATTTTCATTGAGCATGACTTCGTCACTGGAGACGCCCACCGCGCTCTCAGGCACCTCGTGCACCACGATGCGTGCCCACGGTACGTCCACGTTGCCGTCCAGCGTGAAGAGGCTTGGGGTGGCTTCAAAGACAATATCCGGGGATACGTCCAGACGTACCATCGGCGGTACGGTGATCCGCACCTTGCTGCCTTTGGCCGCAACACGGGCCCGCCAGTTATCAAGCTGGCTCCAGTCGGCGTCGCCGCTGAGGTTGATTTGCCCCTGCTGGGTACGCACCACCCCGGCGAGGGTCGAGCTCATGCCGTTGAAGTTCATCGCAATCTGGCTTGGCTGCATATCAAACGGCATAAAGTTGCCGTCGATATCCACGCCGTTAAGCTGCATCTGGCCAAACAGCTGCGGGCTTTGCGCATTGCCCGCCAGGCGCAGGTTCGCGCTGAGCATCCCCTCCGCTTTTTCTCCACGTGAGAAAATCGGGTTGGCCATCGCCAGGTTGAAATTGCGGATATTAACGTTACCGGCGAGATTACGGCGTCCTTGCGGATCGGTAATCTGCACCTGCCCGTCAAACTGACCGTTGTTGGTCAGACGGATAAGCCACCCCAGCTCCGCGCGGTTGTTATGCAGATCGGCACTCAGGTTGAGGGTATCAAACGCCACCGGCAGCGGTGCGTCGTTCACCTCCTGTATCACCTTCACGTTACGACCAGAGAGCGTCACGCTACCCTGCGGCAGCCCCTCTTTGGTCGTGTCCCACGCGACATCGGCTTTCCCGCTAAAGACGCCGCTGGCCTGAGTCGTGTCCGGCATAAACGGTTTTAGCATCGCCAGGTCGAAGCGATTAAGGTTGATCTGCGCACGCCCTTCAGCCCCCGCATCAATGGTCTGCGGCACGCACAGTTCCGCATTCGGGTTGGTCCAGCAGTGCGGTCCGATACTGATCTTTTGTTCGGCGTTGCGGTAGTCCAGCGCGATAGAGCGGGACAGCGCCAGCGGCCCTACCGGGGTGTTGAAGCGGGTATTGTCCAGCGTCCCTTTCCAGCGCGCCTGTTTGCGATCAAAGCTTCCGGTCAGATGAAGCTGACCGGATACCGGCTCGCCCTGCACCTTAAGCTGGAGATCGTGCTGTTTTTCGTTACCTTTGGCATCCAGAGTGACCAGATTAATGTTCACGTCGGGCTGAGAAATGCGCTCCACGCGCAGGTTCAGGTTACCGCCAATCTGATCGGTGGATTTCACATCCCCTTCGACGCGAACCCGCGCAACGGTCAGCGCCTGCCAGCGCAGGTTGCTGGCGGTGATATCGGCCAGCAGCTGCGGAGCCTCTACCGTGCCGCGCACCTTCACTAACCCTTTCGCCGTACCGCCCAACCCTGGCAGGGCGTTATCCAGATTTGGCGCATCAATGGTGGCATCGAGATTAAGATCTTTCACCCCCAGCTCGCCTTTGATATCCGCCGTGTTACGGCCCAGCGCCACGTGCAGACCCGGGATCACCCACTGCAGATAGCTGTTGCCCTTCAGCGAGCCTTCAACGTTGACCTTATTCTGCTTCACGTTACCGGTAAGCTTGATTTCCGGCACGTCCATCTGCCACGTACCGCCATACAGGCTGCCGCGGGTTTTGATCAGGCCGTCCAGTTTTGATGGCCAGTCCGGCACCTCTTTGGCCGTGTTGATCCCCGTCAGCTTCAGCTCGCCGCGCCAGCTGATCGCCTGCTGCCAGTCAAGCAGCGCGGTGAGTTCCGTTTTGCCTTCCAGCGCCGCGACGGTCAGTTTGTCGAGATTCACCTGCTGTTCGTTGCCTTTAGCATCCAGCGTAATCGTCGCTGGCGGAACACCTTGCCCCTTCACCGCCGTGCGGAACGACAGGGTGTAATCCGTCATTTTGCCGCTCAGCTTCAGCTTCAGGTCATCGGCCTGGAACTGTTTTTCGCCGGTGAACGGCCAGTAGAGCTGCTTACTGACAACTTCAAGGTTGAGCGGCAGCCCCGCTTCCGCCAGCTGCGTTTGCGCGCGCAGATCCATATCCACCGGGCCGGAGAGGTTAACGCCGACATCCAGTTTATCGCGCAGCGCCCCGCCCACTTTGACCTTCACTTTTTCGCCTTTCAGCGGGTCGATGTTGAGCGAACTGTTCAGGGTGATATCCACCGGCCAGTTGTCGCGCAGCAGGGCATTCCCTGACGCGTTAACCGAGCCCTGGTTGGTGTCGATATCCAGCGCGTCGAGTTTCATGTTGCCGTCGATGCTGCTGACTTTAAGCAGCATGTTGAAGACCGTCAGATCGGTATCGCCGGTGAGACGCAGCTGCTCGCCTTTAAACGCTTCGATATTCAGGTTCAGCGGCAGATGAACGTCCGTCATATCCGGCAGCACAGGTTTAGAGAAGAGATCTTTCAGCGTTTCGCCCAGCGGTTTCTCTTCCGGCTGCGGGTTCTGGATCTTCGGCTCGACAATTTCTTCCTGCGCCACGTCCGCCACTTTCGGCAGCGCAATCAGCAGCCCCTGAAGGGAGGTTGGCGTCAGGGTGAGGTTTTTCTCCTGCCAGCGCAGGCCGGAGGTGAAATCCATGACGGAGACGGTGGTGTCGTCGATTTTGACATTGACGTTATCCAGCGCTACCCGATAGAGGGCAATCGGATACGGTGTGGAGAGATTCAGCGGGCCGCTATCCTCTTCCTCAACGGGTGCCGATTTCGGCATTTTCTTCGAATCTATCGCCACGTTCACGTCTTTCAGCGACAGATCGTTAACGCACAGCTTGCTGTCTCGCAGGCAGCCCAGCTTCACCGCGAGGTGAAATTCCCCCGCGTTTACCGCCACACCAGGCTGCTCGTAGCGGATGTTTTTCAGCCGCAGATCGCGCCAGCCGCCTGTCACCTGGCCAATTTCCAGCCCGGGAACCCAGCGGTTAGCCGCGTTAAACAACAGATGCAGGCCAGACGTCGTTCCGACCAGAAACGCCACCGTACCGAGCAGCAGTACGATAAAAATCAGCACCCCGAGGCTTATCTTCTTCCATAAACTCATAATTCAGGCCCCAGACCGATGTAAAACTGTAAACCGTGTTCTTCTTTATCACCCACCGGCACGGCGAAATCGAGCTTGATTGGCCCGACGGGAGACTGCCAGCGTACGCCCACGCCCGCGCCGGTTTTAAAGTCGCTGCGGCGGATATCGCTTACCGCTTCGCCGCCGTCGACAAACATCGCGCCCCACCATTTTCCGCTGACGTTGTACTGGTACTCCAGCGAGCCGGTAGCCAGCTTGGAGGCACCAATCAGCTTGCCGTCATCATCTTTCGGCGCGATGGATTTGTATTTGTAACCGCGAATACTGCGGTCGCCACCGGCGAAGAAGCGCAGATCCGGCGGAACTTTGTCGAAGTCGCCGGTTTCAATCCAGCCGAGGTTGCCGCGCATCACGAAACGGTGTTTGTCATACAGCGTGCGGATCCAGACGTTTTGCGCCTGAATCACCGAGAAATCCACATCGGAACCCCACATGGTGTTGGAGTAATCGATGGAGTAACGCTGGGAATCGCCCCAGGTTGGCATCAGGCCGCCGCGCGAGCGGGTGCGGCTGATCATCACCCCCGGATAGAGCAGCATAGTGGTGTTGGTGACGTTGGCCTGGGTAAAGTGGTCCAGACTCCAGCGCAGGTTAATGGCGCGCTGCCAGCCGCTGGAGAGGTCCCAGTATCGCGATACCGCAAGCGTGGTGGAATCTGCCTCGGTATCGTTCAGGTCGGTACGCTTAAAACCGCCCTGAACAAGGTAATACTGTTCAAGCGGGTTTTTCAGCAGCGGCATTTTGTAGCTGAAATCGAGCTGCTGTTCCGGCGCCGAGATACTGGCGCTGGTGGTCAGGCTGTGGCCGTATGAGTTCATCCACGGCTTTTTCCACGTGGCTTTCACGCGCGGACCGACGTCGGTCGAATAACCAACACCGGTCTCAATGGTGTTCTCGGTGCGCGGCGAAACAACGCCATGCAGCGGCAACACCTTGGTTTTGCGCGATTTATCAAACTCCGGCGCGACAACCACCGAGTTAAACCACCCGGTGGCGGAGAGGCGGCGGTTCAGCTCCGCCAGATCACGCGACTGGTAGTAATCGCCCTTTTTGAAAGGCACGAGGTTTTGCAGATACTCTTCACGAATTTGTGAGCCTTCGAAGGTCACATCGCCGAAACGATAACGTTCGCCGCTGTCATAATCGATATCCCAGAAGGCCTGGTGCCTGTCGAGCGCAATGCCCAGCTGGCTTTTGTCGAACTGGCTGTCAAAGTACCCCTTACGCAGGGAAACGCTCGTCAGCTCTTTTTTGAAATGGTCGTAGTCACCGTGGTTCAGCACGGTACCGTTTTTCGGCCGCGTGCTGAGCAGATCCAGGTAATCCCGGTCCGTACGCGCGCCGCCGCGCAGAATGACGTTAGTGCCGCCGATCAACACCGGCTCACCCGGTGAAACGCGGGCAATAAGCACCTGCCGCCCCTTCTTTGGCGGCGGACGGAGATCGAAATCAATGGTGGGTTCGTAATAACCCAGCGCTTTCAGCCCTTCGCGGATCGCATCATCCACGCGCGCGCGAAAACGCCGGTCCGGCGTCACTTCGTCGCTCTCGATGGTCGACAGCTGCGCACGCACGTTTTTTTCCAGCGCCCCGGATAACCCCTCAACCTGCAAACGGACATTCGCCGCGCTGGCAACCCCGCTTGTCAGCAATAAACTGACCAAACATAACTGGCGGATTTTTGTCACGTTTTCTCCTGAATATCCCTTTTTCCACCCTGGAAGCAAATGAAGTGCCGCTCCGCGGCAAAATACGGCCTGTTAGCCAAAAACCCACATCACGGGTTGAAAACGGGTGTAACACCCAAATATTTCTTATGATTAAATCTAGACTCATTCAGCGCATTTATTGTGTTCAATTAAACGCTTCGTGACAACCTTAACCGAAACATCGCAGCCCGGGAGGCCCCCATCGTGAGTTTATTCGACAAAAAGCATCTTGTTTCACAAGCTGATGCATTACCGGGACGCAACACCCCTATGCCTGTGGCGACCTTACACGCCGTGAATGGCCATTCAATGACAAACGTTCCTGATGGAATGGAAATCGCCCTGTTCGCCATGGGCTGCTTCTGGGGCGTAGAACGCCTCTTCTGGCAACTCCCCGGCGTTTACAGCACCGCGGCGGGCTACACGGGGGGGTATACGCCAAACCCAACCTACCGCGAAGTGTGCTCTGGCGAGACCGGTCATGCCGAAGCCGTACGCGTGGTGTATGACCCTGCCGTCATTAGCTATGAGCAGCTTCTGCAGGTGTTCTGGGAAAACCACGACCCGGCCCAGGGCATGCGTCAGGGTAACGACCACGGCACCCAGTACCGCTCGGCTATCTACCCTCTCACTCCTGAGCAGGAGACGGCCGCCCGCGCAAGCCTTGAGCGCTTCCAGAAAGCGATGCACGATGCCGGTGACAACCGCGAGGTCACCACGGAAATCGCCTCTGCCAAACCGTTCTACTATGCGGAAGACGACCACCAGCAGTACCTGCATAAAAACCCGTACGGCTACTGCGGTATCGGGGGTATCGGCGTCTGCCTGCCGCCACAGCTGGCCTGATTACTGGTCTAGCGCCACGCGAGCCGCGTGGCGCGTGGCATTACTGACCGACCCATAATTCATGACTTTTCCCTGCAACAGCAGGTTAAAAACCGGTGCCTGCGGCCTGTTAAGGCGGGTCTGCAGCAGGTGCACGGCCTCAATCCCCAGTTCGCGGCAGGGCACCGTGACCCCCGTGACCGGTTTTTCCAGCCGGTGCGCTAAATTCCAGGCAAAATCGGTGGTAATCAGAGAGATGTCTTCCGGGACGCGCAGCCCATGGCGGGTTAATGCCCTCACCACACCTTCGGTCATGCTGGTGCTGTTCGGGAAAATCACCTCAGGCCACTGCGCTCTGTCATGACTCAGCAGCCACTCATCCAGCGCCCGCTCGGCTTCGTCTGCGGTAAACCACTCCGTCACGAGTAAATCACGCTGCGGCTCAAAGGCGACGTGAAAATGGCGATACGCCTCTTTAATGCCATCCAGACGAGCATAAAGCGTATCTCGTCGAAGGCAGGTCAGCGTCAGGACCCGCCGGTGCCCCTGTTCAAAGAGATACTGCATGGCGGTGAAGCCGATCGCCCGGTGATCGGGTGATACCGAATCCAGTACCCGCTCCCGGTCCACGGAATTAATTAAGACGCAGGGTTTATTGAGCGTGCTGGCCAGTTTAAATATGGTGGCATCATCAGTACCAATAATAATTATCGCGTTGATGTTCTTCTGGCTGGCCTTTTCCATAAATAATTTTACATCGGCGTGCTGTTCTTCTAATCCGCAACAGCTGACCCACACATTGTGTGGCGAGCAGGCCTCAGCAATCCCTTTGGTCACCTCAAGATAAAAAATATCGCCGCGCCCCTGAAAGGTTCTTTCCGGAGCAAAAACGGCAATACCGTTAATCAACAGCCGTCCACTGGCCATGGACTCCAGCACGCCCAGCTCTCGTGCGGTGCGAACGATCGCATCCCGGGCTTTATCGCTGGTATATGACTTGCCGCTTAATACCCTCGACACCGTGCTAACGGAATATCCCGTGAGGGCCGCGATCTCCTCCATTTTTAACCTGCCCGGCATAGTGTGACCTCGCTCTCAATCAGTTTTTGCAAATATTTGCAGAAACAGCCTTTTGATTTTAAAACCAAATTTCAGAAAGCCTGGAGATTACTTATTCACCTTGCGAGTATTCTCACAAAAACACATTGTCGCTACGCCTCGCCTTTCCTATTTTCCGGTCATCACTTCTTTTCAACTGAAATTAAGGTGTGACATGGAGAAGGTACGTTTTGGCATTATTGGTATAGGTAATATCGGTACGGTCCACGCACGTTATTTACTCGCGGGTACGGTCAATGACGCCTGCCTGACGGCAGTTTGTGACAATGCACCGGAAAAACACCCGGCCATTCGCCAGCTGGTGGGGTCCATTCCCCTGTTCAGTGATGCCCAGGAGATGATCCAGAGCGGGCTTATCGACGCGGTGATTGTCGCCACGCCCCATTACGAACATCCGCGCCTGTCGATGCTGGCGATGCGTAACGGCATTCATACCCTGTGTGAAAAACCGGCAGGCGTTTATACGGCGCAGGTCCAGGAGATGAACGCCTGCGCGCGCGAGTGCGACGTGGTGTTTGGCATCATGTACAACCAGCGACCAAACCCGCTCTACCGGAAGGTTAAGGATCTTATCGACAGCGGCGAGCTGGGCGAGATCCGCCGCTCTAACTGGATAATCACCAACTGGTACCGCTCGCAGAGCTACTACAACTCCGGCGGCTGGCGCGCGACCTGGAAAGGAGAAGGCGGCGGCGTGTTGCTCAACCAGGATCCGCATCAGCTCGATCTCTGGCAGTGGCTGGTGGGCATGCCGGTCCGCCTGCGCGCGTTTTGCCAGTTCGGCAAACATCGTGACATTGAAGTGGAAGACGAGGTCACCGCCTATGCCGAGTATGCCAATGGGGCTACCGGTGTATTTATCACTACCGTGGCAGAAACGCCGGGGACAAATCGCCTGGAGATCGTCGGGGATCGCGGCAAAGTGGTCGTCGAAGAGGGGCGGCTTCGCTACTGGCGGCTACGTGAGTCCGAAACCGACTTTAACGCCCGCTGGCAAAACGGTTTTGGGGAGCCTGAATGCTGGGAGGTCGACATTCCTGTCGCCGCCGAATGCAGCGAACATCATGTCATTACCGCAAACTTCTGCGCCGCCATCCTGCGCGGTGAACCGCTGATTGCGCCGGGCCTGGACGGGATCCACGGCCTGACGCTCTCCAATGCCATGCATCTTTCCACCTGGACTGACGATTGGGTCGAACTGCCGATCAACGAGAAACACTACTTGCGCCTGCTCCAGCAACGCATCAGCACCTCAGTTGCTAAAGAGGCCATAAACGTGACGCTTGATGCCTCAGGCACCTGGTAACTCCGGAGACGACACGATGCTAAATATCGCCATTGTAGGTACAGGCAATATCTCACATAACCATATTCAGAGTTATTTGCAGTTTGGTCAGCGCTGCCGGATTGTCGCGCTGGTGGATATCTACCCGGAAAAAGCGCACGAGAAAAAAACGCGCTACGGCCTGACGCAGGCCCGCGTGTATGAGAGCCATCAGCAGATGCTGGCATCCGAGCCAGACGTCGATATCGTCGATGTCTGCACCCCGCCGTATGTCCACGCACAAATAAGCATTGATGCACTGGAGGCCGGGTGCCATGTGCTGTGTGAAAAGCCGATGGCCGCCTCGCTTGAGGAGTGCGACGCAATGATTGCGGCTCAGCAGGCCAGCGGCAAAACGCTCTCCATCATTGCGCAAAATCGCTTTACCGATGCCTTCTGGCGCTTAAAAGCAGCGCTGGATTCCGGCCTCGCGGGCAAAATCTGCCATGCGCAGGTGGATTCGTTCTGGTGGCGCGGCCACTGCTATTACGATCTGTGGTGGCGTGGCACCTGGGAAAAAGAGGGGGGCGGCTGCACGCTCAATCACGCGGTTCACCATATCGACGCTATTCTGTGGATGCTCGGGTTTCCATCCGAGGTGGTGGCGATGATGACCAACGTGGCGCATGACAATGCCGAAGTGGAAGACCTCAGCGCCGCAATATTCAAATATCCCAGCGGCGCACTCACGCAGCTTACCGCCTCGGTGGTGCATCACGGCGAAGATCAGAAGATCGTCATCCAGGGCGATCGCGCGCGCATCTCTGCCCCCTGGCAAGCCTGTGCCAGCGTGAGTGCTGATAACGGTTTTCCTCAGGAAACTCACGACCAGCAGCGGGAAGCACAGCTCAACGCTGTTTTTGCGCAGACACCGGCACTCGCGTGGACGCTGCATACCGAGCAGATTAACGACCTGTTGCTGAGTATTGAACGCGGCACGGCCCCGCTGGTGGATGGATTACAGGGAAAACGCTCGCTGGAGTTGATTACCGCAATTTATAAATCTGCCATCACCCGCACCGTGGTCTCGCTCCCCATTCCACGTGAAGATCCGTTTTACCGTACCGGCGGGATTAACACCCTCGCCCCCCGTTTTCATGAGAAATCCGCAAGCGTGGCCAACTTCAGCGAAGTGGGCGCTATCCCCCTGGGTAAAGATCTGGATCGAGGAATCTGAAGATGAATAAACATGACGGAATGAACTACGCGCCAGTCGGCAAACCTCAGCCCGTTGTCCGGGAAGGTGAGTTTGTCTTTGCCGCTGCCGCGCTCGACCACGGGCATATTTATGGAATGTGTAACGGGCTGATTGAGGCCGGCGCCACGCTGAAATGGGTTTACGATCCCGATCCGTCCAGAGTGGATAAATTTATCCAGCAGTATCCGCAGGCCAGAGTGGCGGATTCGCTGGAGACGATCCTCGCTGATAACGAGGTGCGTCTGGTGGCAGGCGCCGCCATCCCCTCTGAGCGCTGTGCGCTGGGGCTGAAATCGATGGCAGCGGGGAAGGATTACTTTACCGACAAAGCGCCGCTCACCACCCTTGAACAGCTGGCAGATGCCAAAGCGATGGTTGAAAAAACCGGTAAGAAATACGCGGTTTACTACAGCGAACGTCTGCATGTTGAGAGTGCTGTCTTTGCCGGTCAACTGGTAAAGCAAGGTGCCATCGGCGACGTGGTACAAACGCTGGGGACAGGCCCACACCGTGAAGGCGAAGGAAGGCCAGACTGGTTTTACGATCGGCGATACTTCGGCGGCATCCTGTGTGACATCGGCAGCCATCAGATTGAGCAGTTCCTTTTTTACACCGGCAACCGCGATGCCACCGTGATAGCAAGCCAGGTCCGGAACGTTAAACACCCGCAGTACCCCGCCTTTGAAGATTTTGGCGACGCAATGCTCAAAGGCGAAAACGGCGCCAGCGGCTACTTCCGCTGCGACTGGTTTACCCCGGACGGGCTGTCCACATGGGGTGACGGGCGACTGACGCTGCTCGGCACCGAGGGCTACATCGAAATCCGCAAATACGTCGATTTAACCCGTGGCGAGCAGGATGTGGTTTATCTCGTCAATAAAGAGGGGGAGTTCCGTTATCCGGTGGCAGGCCAGGTCGGATTCCCGTTCTTTGGCGAACTGATCCTCGACTGTCTCCATCGGACTGAAAATGCCATGACGCAGGCGCACGCCTTCAAGGCTGCGGAGCTCTGCGTGAAGGCTCAAATGCTCGCCAACGCGGCGGGTTAAGGGGAGCCGGAGATGACTATCCTGAATACCGCTATCATCGGCGGCGGGGCGATTCATGGCTGCCATGTCAATGCCCTGCGCCAGATACCCAACGTCGCGCTGCGTGCGCTGGTCGACATCGACAGCGTTAAAGGACTGGCGCTGGCGAAAGACTATCAATGCCGTTTTTATCAGGATTACCGGGAAATGCTGCTGGATGATGCCATCGACGTGGTACACATCTGTACGCCCCATTTCGAGCATAAAGAGATGATTCTGGCGGCACTTGCCGCCGGGAAGCATGTTTTTTGCGAAAAACCGGTGGGCATGAACACCCGTGAACTCATTGATATCACCCGTGCCGCCGATCGGGCTCAGAGCCTGCTCGGCGTGTGCTATCAGAACCGGCTCAACCCCACCAGCCAGCGTATTCGGCAGGAGTTAGGCCATGGACAGCTGGGGAAAATGCTCAGCATCAGGGCAGTACTCACATGGTCACGCGCGGGCGCTTACTACACGCAAAGCCCCTGGCGCGGTCGGCTGGCAACAGAAGGCGGGAGTCTGCTGATCAACCAGGCAATCCATACGCTCGACCTGATGCAGTGGTTCGGTGAAGGCGTGACGCGAGTGAAAGGCGTGGTGGATAGCGGTGAGCTGGCAGACGTGACCGAAGGCGAAGACAGCGCAATGGCCACGCTACACTTCGCCAACGGCGCCCGCGGCCTGTTTTATGCCAGCAATTGCCACACCACGGACGCCCCTCTCCTGCTGGAGATCCACTGTGAACACGGCTCGCTGCTGCTGAATGACAACACTCTCTGGCGCGTCACACCGGGTGAGCGGTTAAAACTGGCAAGCGATGATTCCCCCGACGGCACGGTAAAAAGCTACTGGGGGCTGGGTCATCAGCAGGCGATCCACCGGTTTTATACTGCCGTTCATCATCCGGAAAACAGAGACTATATCGATATCCGTACCGCCGGAAAATCACTCACCCTTGTGGAGGCTATTTATCGGTCATCTCAAACAAGACAATGGATAAATATCAACAACCAGAACGTAATTTGAATTCCAGACGTTAATAAAAATACGCCCCGTAAAACGGGTTAATCATTACCCTACACTGGATATTATTATGGTCAAACCAACTGAACGTAGAGTTGGTTATGGCGTGGCGCTTGGCTACGGCATAACCGATCTGTTTGGCGGAGGCGCTTTCGCCATTATCGGCACCTGGCTGTTATTTTTTTACACGACCTATTGCGGGCTGTCTGTTATTGAAGCGGGCTCTATATTTGCTATCGCCCGCGTCATTGATGCGCTGTTAAGCCCGATCATGGGTTATATCACTGATAATTTTGCGGGTACCTGGCTCGGCCGTAAATTTGGCCGTCGCCGTTTCTTTTTATTACTGAGTTCCCCGTTAATGTTTTTGTATGCCCTGCTGTGGCTGACGGATATGGGGTACTGGTATTACCTGGGAACCTATCTCTCTATTGAACTGCTGTCGGCGATGGTGCTGGTGCCGTGGGAGACGCTGGCCGCAGAAATGACGAACCGCTACGAAGAGCGCAGCCGACTTTCAGGGGTGCGCATGATCTGCTCTCAGCTTGGGGGGTTCCTTGCCGTTTCCGTCCCCGGCGTCATTATGCAGTTCACCGGGAAAGACAATCCGTTTACCTATACGCTCACCGGACTGATATTTTCCTGCGTTTTTTGCCTTGCGGTGTTTATTACGTGGTACACCACGTGGGAAGCGAAAGATGTGCATCAGGAGTCCGATTTTAAGATAGATAACCAGCGCAGCAGCGGGGTAGCCAATCATCTGAAATATCTGGTACTGGACCTCTTTTCGTCCTTTCGCATCCGCGCATTCCGCCTGCATATCATTATTTATATCTTCTCGTTTACTGCGATGGACGTCTTCGGCTCGGTCTTTACCTATTATGTCGTTTATTGTCTGAGCCAGGATGCGGCGGCCGTGTCGGGCTGGCTGAGCATTGCCGCCTTTGCCTCAGTACCAGGCACGTACGGATTTATGCTACTTTTGAACCGGCTGAATATCACGCCGTCCGCCGCGCTACGCCTCTCCTATGGCTGTATCTTCGCCGTGCTGGTATTCCTGTTTACGGTCTACCTCACCAAAACGCAGGTGCCAACGCTGCTGTTCTCGGGAGTCTTTATCCTGCTCGGTGCCGCCCGCTCTGGTCTTTATTACATCCCGTGGAATATCTACAGTTTCATCCCTGATATCGATGAGATTGTAACGCAGCAGCGCCGCGAAGGGATTTTTGCCGGGGTGATGGTATTGACCCGCAAAAGCACCGTGGCGATTGCCATTATGATCATCGGTCTGGTGCTGCAGGAGTCAGGGTTTGTGAAGGGCAGCGGCGCACAGCCTGAAAGCGCGCTGGGGGCCATTATCGGCCTGCTGATTTTCGCGACGGCGGCCCTTCTGGCCGTGAGCTTCTTCACGACCTATAAATTTAAACTGACCCGCGAGACGCACAAGCTGCTGCTGAAGGAGATTGCGCGCCGCAAGCTGGGCGGAGATTATCGCGACTGCGACGCCAACACCCGGGTGGTGATCAAACAGCTCACCGGCTATGAGTATGACCAGGTGTGGGGAGGGGATGCCACGCGCCGGGCGGCAGGAAACGCCAGTTTATCCGCAGTAAAATAGCCGTACGTACCGGACAGCGCTTCGCTGTCCGGCCGGTTTTATGCCAAAATGTGACCTCTGGCAGATTTACACGCCTTTACGCTATACTACCCGCTGAAATAATCAGCTCAACGCTACGAGCTGACGTTCTATGTGTCTTCACACAAATGTAATTAACTTCCCTTCCGAGGATCTGGCTGAAGCCGGATAAACTATGTTAAACAGTATTTTAGTGATACTTTGTCTCATTGCCGTCAGTGCATTTTTCTCGATATCCGAGATCTCGCTGGCCGCCTCCCGTAAAATCAAACTGAAACTGCTTGCTGACGAAGGCAACGTTAACGCATCACGCATACTCAAAATGCAGGAAAACCCGGGAATGTTTTTCACCGTGGTGCAGATTGGCCTGAACGCGGTCGCCATCCTGGGCGGTATCGTGGGGGATGCGGCATTTTCACCAGTGTTTCATGGCCTCTTCGCACGCTACTTTTCACCTGAACTCTCCGAGCAACTGAGTTTTATTCTCTCCTTCTCGCTGGTGACTGGCCTGTTCATCCTCTTCGCTGATCTGACCCCGAAACGCATCGGTATGATTGCGCCAGAAGCTGTGGCTTTGCGCATCATCAACCCGATGCGCTTCTGCCTGTTCCTGTTCCGTCCGCTGGTGTGGTTCTTCAACGGCCTGGCCAACAGCATTTTCCGCCTGTTTAAAATTCCGATGGTGCGAAAAGACGATATCACCTCTGATGATATCTATGCGGTCTTCGAAGCGGGTGCCCTGGCGGGCGTGCTGCGCAAGCAGGAGCACGAGTTGATTGAGAACGTGTTTGAGCTGGAATCCCGTACCGTACCGTCTTCCATGACCGGACGTGAAAACGTGATTTGGTTCGACCTGCACGAAGACGAGCAGAGCCTGAAGCAAAAGGTGGCCGAGCACCCGCACTCCAAGTTCCTCGTTTGTAATGAAGATATCGACCACATCATCGGTTATGTGGACTCGAAAGACCTGCTGAACCGCGTGCTGGCCAACCAGAGCCTGGCGCTCAACAGCGGCGTTCAGATCCGCAATACCCTGATTGTTCCGGATACCCTCACCCTCTCTGAAGCGCTGGAAAGTTTCAAAACGGCCGGTGAAGATTTTGCCGTTATCATGAACGAATACGCGCTGGTGGTGGGCATCATCACCCTCAACGATGTGATGACCACGCTGATGGGCGACCTGGTTGGCCAGGGTCTGGAAGAGCAGATTGTGCAGCGTGACGAGAACTCATGGCTTATCGACGGCGGTACGCCGATTGACGATGTCATGCGCGTGCTGGATATCGACGAGTTCCCGCAGTCAGGTAATTACGAGACCATTGGCGGCTTTATGATGTTTATGCTGCGAAAAATCCCGAAACGTACCGACTCGGTGAAGTTCTCTGGCTACAAGTTTGAAGTGGTGGATATTGATAACTACCGCATCGACCAGTTGCTGGTGACGCGTATCGATAATAAACCGACCGTGCTGGTGCCGCGGATGCCTGACGCAGAAGAGAAAGTGTCGGCGTAAGGCCCATAAACATCAACGGCTCCCATCGGGAGCCGTTTTTTTATCAACTGCGTTTTTAACTACTGCATAGCACGTTGGTTAAGCCATCTCAGTTTGCAGACGCATAACCTGACGGTTGACTTCAGACATCACAGACAGGTGCTGCTTGTCCTTCACTTTTGGGATAAGGATCTTGCCCTTATCAAACTCAAAAGCGCCAACATCCTTGATATACAACCGTCCACGGAACAGGATCTTCACGTACTTCGCCACCTGAAGCGGGTTGTAGCGTTGGAAAATTTTCATTCTTGTATCTCCTGCGAATCATACGCTCTTGCGGTGCCACAATCGGCCCGACTGTCCTGAGCGCAAATTTTGTTGCCCAAAGACTATAGACCAGAACTACGGTGTTACCCAGTATGCATAAGTTTATTTACCGTTTGATTACAATTATTCAGAATAATCTTTGCAAAGCTTCACTCAGGGCAGTATAAGCCGTCGTTTTTTCATGGATATGTGCGTTCACCCGCAAACTGGCATCGGGATTGCGGGAAAACCACATTGATCGCACTTATGATTAAAAGCGTATGACCAAGTGGTCGGATCACCTGTAAACAATAAGGAAACACCATGACCCTACGTACTATCCTTGCAGCAGCCTGTCTGCTTCTGCCTCTGTGGGCTAGCGCTCACGCGATTGAAAAAGGACAACGAGTACCACCAGTCGGCATTGCTGACCGGGGAGAATTGATTCTCGACAATGATAAGTTTAGCTACAAAGCGTGGAATAGCGCGCAGCTCGCAGGCAAAGTGAGAGTTGTACAACATATTGCCGGTCGTACATCCGCAAAAGAGAAAAATGCCAACCTGGTGGAAGCGATCAAGGCCGCAAAATTCCCACACGACCGCTACCAGACCACCACGATTGTTAATACTGACGATGCCATTCCTGGCTCCGGCATGTTTGTGCGTTCAAGCCTTGAGAGCAATAAAAAACTCTATCCGTGGTCGCAGTTTATTGTCGACAGCAACGGCGTGACGCGTAAGGCGTGGCAGCTGGAGGAAGAGAGTTCCGCAATCATCGTGCTGGATAAAGACGGCCGCGTGCAGTGGGTGAAAGACGGGGCATTAACCCAGGAAGAGGTGCAGCAGGTTGTCGCCCTGCTGCACAAACTGCTGGCTCAATAAATAGAGACGCGGAAGCCGGGGTTAAGGAAGGATTCGCGCGGGGTGTAGTCCAGCGGCTTACCCTGCCAGTCATGAACATGTGCCCCGGCGGCCGTGGCGACCGCATGCCCTGCCGCGGTATCCCAGACGTTCGTTGGCCCAAAGCGAGGGTAGAGCTGAGCATGACCTTCCGCCACCAGACAGAATTTCAGTGATGAACCAATCGAGGTCGTCTGGTGTTCACCCAGCTGTTGCAGATATTCCTGCAGTTCACTGTCGCTGTGCGACCGGCTGATCACCACCAGCGGTGGACGCGCATCGCGCACCTGAATCTGCTTACGCACGCCGCACTCTTCCTTCCACGCCTTACCGTCTGCAGCGCTGTACATGACCTTCATCACCGGCGCGTATACCACCCCAAGCACCGCTTTGCCTTTTTCAATCAGCGCGATGTTGACGGTGAACTCACCGTTACGCTTGATAAACTCTTTGGTGCCGTCGAGGGGGTCCACCAGCCAGTAACGCTGCCAGTGCTGACGCTCGTCCCAGCTCTGCGGCGCTTCTTCTGACAGGACCGGGATATCCGGCGTTAAGGCCTGCAGCCCTTGCAGGATCACCTTGTGAGCCGCGATATCTGCCGCGGTGACCGGAGAGTCATCTGCCTTGCTGACGACCTCCATCGGTTTTGCACCGTCATACACCTGCATGATGGCATCTCCCGCATCCCGTGCGAGCTGACAAATCTTATCTAACATTCTCCACCTCTTTGTTAACGCAGTGGGGTTAACTCTTTGTTTTAGTTATATCGTAATGGGAACAATTCTGCTATCTGTGAAGCAATTCTGGTTTCATGGCGCTTTTTTCTGTCAGGATTCACATTTCTGTAAGCAACACGCTATAGATACATACTCTTTTGTGGCCTGGATCGAAAAAAGGACTCCTCTGATGATTAAGTTTAGCGCAACGCTCCTGGCGATGCTGATTGCAGTGAGCGTACAGGCGGCGACGGTAGACCTGCGAATTCTGGAAACTACCGACCTGCACAGCAACATGATGGACTTCGATTACTACAAAGATACCCCGACGGAAAAATTCGGACTGGTACGCACGGCAAGTTTGATCGCTGCCGCCCGCAATGAAGTTAAAAACAGCGTGCTGGTCGACAACGGCGATCTCATTCAGGGTAGCCCGCTCGGGGACTATATGGCGGCGAAGGGGCTGAAGAAAGGCGAGATCCACCCGGTGTATAAAGCGATGAACACCCTGGACTATACCGTCGGCAACCTGGGCAACCACGAATTTAACTACGGCCTGAAGTACCTGCACGATGCGCTGGCTGGCGCGAAATTCCCGTACGTTAACGCCAATATCATCGACGTTAAGACGCAGAAGCCGCTCTTTACCCCCTATCTGATTAAAGAGACCGAGGTTGTCGATCAGGACGGTAAAAAACAGACGCTTAAAATCGGCTATATCGGCTTTGTGCCGCCGCAAATCATGACCTGGGATAAAGCCAACCTCGACGGTAAAGTGACCGTTAACGATATTACCGAAACTGCGCGCAAATACGTGCCGGAAATGCGCGAAAAAGGCGCAGATCTGGTTGTGGTGGTTGCGCACTCGGGACTCTCCGCCGATCCGTATCAGGCCATGGCGGAAAACTCCGTTTATTATCTGAGTGAAGTCCCGGGCGTCGATGCGATCCTGTTCGGCCACGCCCACGCGGTCTTCCCGGGTAAGGACTTTGCCAACATTAAGGGTGCAGACATCGAGAAAGGGACGCTCAATGGCGTGCCGTCGGTGATGCCGGGCATGTGGGGCGACCACCTTGGTGTGGTGGATCTGGTCCTCAATAACGACGGCGGCGACTGGAAGGTCACTCAGTCAAAAGCAGAGGCGCGCCCGATTTACGACGCTGCGGCTAAAAAATCACTGGCCGCCGAAGATAAAAAACTGGTCGACGTGCTGAAGCATGACCACGACGCCACCCGCGACTTCGTCAGCAAGCCGATCGGTAAATCGGCGGATAACATGTACAGCTACCTGGCGCTGGTGCAGGATGACCCGACTGTCCAGGTGGTTAACATGGCGCAAAAAGCCTATGTCGAACACGTTATTCAGGGCGACCCGGACCTGGCAAAACTGCCGGTGCTGTCGGCCGCGGCACCGTTCAAAGTGGGCGGGCGTAAGAATGACCCGGCAAGCTACGTTGAAGTCGAAAAGGGCCAACTGACCTTCCGTAACGCCGCCGATCTCTATCTCTATCCGAACACCCTGGTGGTGGTCAAAGCGACGGGCAAAGAGGTGAAAGCGTGGCTGGAGTGCTCCGCCGGGCAGTTTAACCAGATTGATCCGCACAGCAGCAAGCCGCAGTCGCTGATTAACTGGGATGGCTTCCGGACCTATAACTTTGACGTGATTGACGGCGTGGAGTATCAGATTGATGTTACCCAGCCTGCAAAATATGACGGCGAATGCCAGGTCATTAACCCGCAGGCCGAGCGCATCAAAAACCTGACCTTTAAGGGCAAAGCCATCGACCCGAATGCCACCTTCCTGGTGGTAACCAATAACTACCGCGCCTACGGTGGCAAGTTTGCCGGCACGGGAGATGGCCATATTGCCTTTGCCTCACCGGACGAGAACCGCTCGGTGCTGGCGGCGTGGATCAGCGCGGAGTCCAAAAAAGCGGGGGGCATTCATCCGGCAGTGGACAACAACTGGCGCCTGGCCCCCATTCACAGCGACACGCCGCTGGACATCCGTTTTGAAACTTCACCGTCCGATAAAGCGGCGGCGTTTATTAACGATAAAGCCCACTATCCGATGAAGAAAGTTGCAACGGATGATATTGGCTTCGCCATTTATCAGGTGGATTTAAGCAAGTAACGCGGTGTGTGCCGGGTAGCGGCTTCGCCTTACCCGGCCTGCCTTTACGCCGCGCGTTCTTCCCGGTTCGCCATCACCTGCGGCGTATGCACTTCTATCCAGTCCGCCAGCGCGGCCACTTTCTCACTCACCTCTGTCCCTAACGGCGTCAGGCTATACTCAACGTGCGGTGGTACAACCGGATACGAGACGCGATTAACAAACCCGTCCTGTTCCAGCGCCTGTAGCGACTGGGCCAGCATCTTTTCGCTGACGCCCCCCATTTTTCGGCGCAGGTCGCTGAAACGGTGGGTTCCCTGCCGCAGGGCCACCAGAATCAGCACGCCCCAGCGGCTGGTGACATGTTTGAGAACCTCTCTGGAAGGACACTGTTCCGCGAAGAGGTTGCCATCGCGCATTTGTTCGCTGAGTGTCGGTATCGTTGTTTTCATACTTACCTTTATGTACGTACTTACTAAAAGTTAGCTATGGTGCTAGTGTGCCACAACACCAGACAAACACGAAGAGGATTCATCATGATCGCAATTACCGGCGCAACCGGCCAGCTTGGCCAGCTCGTTATCAAACAGCTGTTAAACACCGTACCGGCAAACCAGATTGTGGCGATTGTCCGCAATCCGGCAAAAGCTGAAGCCCTGAGCCAGCAGGGAATTACCGTTCGTCAGGGGGATTACGCTGACGAAAGCACAATGACCTCCGCGCTTAAGGGCGTAGAAAAACTGCTGCTGATCTCCTCCAGCGAAGTAGGTCAGCGCGCCACCCAACATCAGAACGTCATTAATGCTGCCAAAGCCGCTGGCGTGAAATTCATCGCCTATACCAGCCTGCTGCATGCTGATAAATCGCCGCTGGGTCTGCACGTTGAACACGTCGCGACGGAGAAGGCGCTGGCGGAGTCCGGCATCCCTTACGCCCTGCTGCGTAACGGCTGGTACACCGAAAACTATCTGGCGAGCGCACCGCCCGCGCTGGAGCACGGCGTATTTATTGGCGCGGCCGGTGAAGGCAAAATCGCCTCTGCCACCCGTGCGGATTACGCGGCTGCCGCGGCAAAAGTCATCTCCGGGGACGGCCATGCAGGCAACGTATACGAGCTGGCCGGCGACCACGCCTGGACGCTGAGTGAACTGGCGGCCGAACTCAGCAAACAGAGCGGCAAAAACGTGACATATCAGAACATGAGCGAGGCGGATTTTGCCGCGGCGCTGAAGGGCGTTGGCCTGCCTGCCGGGCTGGCGGATATGCTGGCGGATTCCGATGTGGGCGCGTCTAAAGGCGGTCTGTTTGATGACAGCCATACGCTGAGCAAACTGATCGGGCGTCCAACCACACCGCTTTCAGAGAGCATTAAAGCCATCCTGTAAATGTTGCAAAATGGTTATTTTTTGTAGCATCCCCTCGGGTCATCTCTGATAATGGAGAGATGACTCATGAGGAGGTTCACCGTGCAGGGCGTACCGGAACAGTTCATTGATGAGAGAGACAGCGCGCGCTTTCGCCATCTGGCGTATTTGCCGGGCCTGGAGCTTTATCACGCGCATATTTCTGACTACGCCTTTGAGCCTCATACGCATGAAGCCTTCGGCATCGGCACCATTGAAACCGGTGCCGAACGCTTTCGCTATCGCGGTACTCAGCATCTCGCGGCGGAAAAATCCGTCGTGACCATGAACCCGGACGAGATCCACACCGGGGAGTCGGCGACGGATGGCGGCTGGCGCTACCGGATGGTTTACATTGAACCCGATCTGCTGGAAGAGGTAACCGGCCTTCGCCACTGGTGGTTTAGTGACGTAACCCGCCATGACCCGCTGCGCTCACAGCAAATCGGCAGGCTTATCTATGGCCTGTGGCATACGGACGACCCGCTGGCGCAAAAAGGCCTGCTGCTGGATCTGATCGAGACCTTCCAGCCGTTAGCCCGCCACGCGCCGGTTACCCGGGAAGGTGCACACCGGTTCGAACGGGTTCGTGAGTATATGCACGACAACTACATGCACGCCCTGACGCTGGACGAGCTGGCCAACGTGGTCTCACTCAGCCCCTACCATTTTCAGCGCCAGTTCAAGGCGCATTTCCATGTCACTCCGCATCAGATGCTGATGGCTATCCGCCTGTGGCGCGCCAAAGCGTTTCTCACGCGCGGCATGCCCGCCGCCGAAGTCGCCGCCGCGACCGGGCTGACCGATCAGTCCCATTTGACTCGCGCCTTTACCCACCGCTATGGCATTACCCCCGTGCGCTACCAGAAACAGGTCGTTAAGCGCTGATGCGCAACCTCATACAATACGCGCGCCCTTCCCCCTCCTACACTGAACGCAGAACAAACCGATGTGGATGGAAAAATGATTAGTGGTGTGTTGTATGCCCTGCTTGCGGGTCTGATGTGGGGACTGATTTTTGTCGGCCCGCTGATCGTGCCGGAGTACCCGGCAATACTGCAGTCGACCGGACGTTATCTGGCACTGGGGCTGATTGCTCTCCCGCTGGCGTGGCTCGGTCGTGCACGTTTGCGTCAGCTCGGCCGGCAGGACTGGTTCACCGCGCTGGCGCTGACCATGATGGGCAACCTTATCTATTATGTTTGCCTGGCGAGCGCCATTCAGCGAACCGGGGCACCGGTATCTACCATGATTATCGGCACGCTGCCCGTGGTGATCCCGGTCTTCGCTAACCTGCTTTACAGCCACCGCGACGGGAAACTGGCGTGGTCAAAAATGGTACCAGCGTTGGTGTGTACCGCCGTGGGGCTGGTCTGCGTCAACATTGCCGAGCTGCAGCATGGGCTGGAGGACTTCTCGCTGTTGCGTTACGGTTCTGGCATCCTGCTGGCATTCGTTTCCGTGGTGTGCTGGGCGTGGTATGCCCTGCGCAATGCGCGCTGGCTGCGGGAAAATCCGGATAAACACCCGATGATGTGGGCGACGGCTCAGGCGTTGGTCACGCTCCCGGTTTCGCTTATGGGCTATGTGGGGGCCTGTCTCTGGTTAGGCCACCAGCAACCGGATTTCGCTCAACCGTTCGGGCCGAGACCGTGGGTCTTTGTCGGGCTGATGCTGGCGATTGCGGTGCTCTGCTCGTGGGTGGGCGCGCTGTGCTGGAATATCGCCAGCCAGAAGCTGCCGACGGTAATTTTAGGGCCGTTGATTGTTTTCGAAACGCTGGCCGGGCTGCTTTACACCTTCCTGATGCGCCAGAGCGTACCGCCGCTGTTAACCGCCTGCGGGATTATATTGCTGGTCGTTGGGGTCGTGATGGCGGTGAGAGCAAAGCCGGAAAAACCGATGGTCATTCCGGCTTCAGAGAGTTAAAACGTTTCCCAGTTCGCTTCAGACGTCGCCGCGACAGGTTTAGCCGCTGGAGTGTAGCTTTTCACCGGCGCGGCGTTGACCACCGGGTTGCGGGTAATTTTAAACACCGCTACCGCTTCGTTCAGGCGTGCCGCCTGATCTTCCAGCGCGGCCGCCGCTGCCGCAGACTCCTCTACCAGCGAGGCGTTCTGCTGGGTCACGCGATCCATCTCGGCCACCGCCTGACCTACCTGATCGATACCGCGGCTCTGCTCGTCAGAGGCAGAGGCAATCTCGCCCATGATGTCGGTCACGCGGGTGACCGCATTCACGATCTCTGCCATCGTCGCCCCGGCTTCGTTTACCAGCTGTGAGCCGGCATTCACGCGCTCGCCGGAATCGTCGATCAGCGCTTTAATCTCTTTTGCCGCCTGAGCGCTACGCTGGGCAAGGGTACGCACCTCACCTGCGACCACCGCAAAGCCACGGCCCTGCTCGCCTGCACGCGCGGCTTCCACCGCCGCGTTCAGCGCCAGGATGTTGGTCTGGAAGGCAATGCCGTCGATTACGTTGGTAATTTGCGCAATTTTGCTGGAACTGGTCGCAATGTCGTCCATGGTGCGCACCACACCCTCCACCACGTTACCGCCCTTCTTCGCGGTTGAGGAGGCATCGAGTGCCAGACGGGAAGCCTGACGTGCGTTATCGGCGTTTTGTTTTACCGTGGCGGTCAGTTGTTCCATGCTGGCAGCCGTCTCTTCCAGAGAGGCAGCCTGCTGCTCGGTGCGGGAAGAGAGGTCGTTGCTGCCCGCAGAGATTTCCCCTGCACCGGTGTAAATGGTGTCTGCGCCTTCACGCACCACGCCCACCGTGTTTGCCAGCGAGGTTTGCATCTCCTGAACGTTGCGCGCCAGGATTGCCATTTCATTCTTACCCTCTGCCTGAATCGGCTGGGTCAAATCCCCTGCGGCAATGGCGCGGATATGGCCGATCACATCCTGGAGCGGCAGCAGCAGAACGCGGCGCATTGCAATCCAGCTGGAAACGATCACGGCAATCACCAGCAGCATGACCGCAGAGAGGATCCACAGGATACGTTTATAATCGTTTTCGTTGTCTTTAATCCCTCTGTCCGTGAGGACGGCCTGCGCTTCACGCCATTCACGGTACACGTTCTGCATCGCGGTCTGTTTCTGCTCCGCATTCTGCTTGAACATATCTTCCAGATTGCCCTGGCCCAGCAGAACGTTCATTTGCGTCAGCGTGGCGGAGTAAATACGGTACTGCTCTTCCAGACGGTTAGCCAGATTCTCGTCCAGACCCGGAGTATTAGGCAAAGCGTAGTATTTATCGTAATGGGACTGTGCATCCGACAGCAGGTTCTTCGCCGTGTTCACCAGTTCATTCAACTGGCCGCCGTTAATCTGAGACGCCATGCTGCTTTGCAGACGCAGCATGCCGCGGTTCAGGGTTACGCGGGCCTGGTTGAGGCTGATCCATGCATCGGTAAACTCAGCGACATTCTGGCTTGAGAGCTGCGAGACGGTGAAGTTATCTTTGTCGTTATTCAGCGCGTTGATAAAAATGCCGGCGGAAATGACTTGCATGATGCCGAGCACAAGCAGCACCGAAATAAGAAGGGTAATGACTTTTATACGTTTAAACATGCGTTGCCTTTTTTATATGCAGGTTTGTCTGACGTGGATATATCGGCAGGCACGGCGAGTTGTTTACTGTTTCCCCACGTTAAAAAACTTTCTAAAGTAATTTCCTGCATTCATTCAGCAAGTTAAAAGTCATTATTTTTTTGTGATCTGGTTCTCACTTTTCCCCTTCCCTCTAAAGGGTTATAGCGCCGCCTTAAAGATGCATTTAAAATGCACTTTATATTATTGATGATGAGGTAACTGCTATGGCCTTCCGCGACCAACCCCTTGGCGAGCTGGCGCTCTCCATCCCGCGCGCGTCCGCGCTGTTTCGTAAATACGATATGGATTACTGCTGTGGCGGTAAGCAAACCCTGGCACGTGCCGCCTCGCGTAAAGAGCTGGATGTGGGGCTCATTGAAGCGGAGCTGGCGCAACTGGCTGAGCAGCCTATTGAGAAAGACTGGCGCACTGCAGCCCTTGCCGACATCATCGACCATATCATCGTGCGTTTTCACGACCGTCACCGTGAACAGCTGCCTGAACTGATCCTGCAGGCGACAAAAGTGGAGCGCGTTCACGCCGACAAACCTTCCGTACCGCGCGGTCTGGCGAAATACCTGACCCTGCTTCACGAAGAGCTTTCCAGCCACATGATGAAAGAGGAGCAAATCCTCTTCCCGATGATCAAACAGGGTATGGGCAGCCAGGCGATGGGGCCCATCAGCGTCATGGAAAGCGAACATGATGATGCAGGCGAACTGCTGGAAGTGATTAAACACACTACCCATAACGTTACACCGCCACCAGAGGCGTGCACCACGTGGAAAGCGATGTACAACGGCATTAACGAGATGATCGACGACCTGATGGAGCACATCAGTCTTGAGAACAACGTCCTGTTCCCGCGTGCCCTCGCAGGTGAATAAAAAAGGCGCCCGAGAGCGCCTTCCTGAGGTTATCATTCGGCCACAGCATCTGTGGCCTTTTTTTTAACGCATGCCTGCCATACGTTTCTTACCGATAAATAGCCATCCCAGCCCCAGCGCGATGAACCACAGCGGCGTGACGATTAACGCCTGACGGGTATCGTCTTCCAGCGTCAGCAGAACCAGCACGAAGACGAAGAACGCCATGCACACCCAGCACATCAGCTTGCCCAGCGGCATTTTGTAGATCGATTTTTCATGCAGGTGTGGACGCTGTTTGCGGTACACCAGGTAAGAACACAGGATGATGGTCCAGACGAACATGAACAGGATCGCAGAGACCGTGGTGATCATGGTAAACGCACCGATCACACTCGGGTTCACATAGAGCATCACCACACCGCCCAGCAGGCAGATACAGGAGAAGGTCAGCCCTTTCGCCGGCACCGCACGCTTAGACAGTTTGGCAAACGCGCGTGGCGCAACCCCTTCCTGTGCCAGACCAAACAGCATACGGCTGGTAGAGAACACCCCACTGTTGGCAGAAGAGGCCGCGGAGGTCAGCACCACGAAGTTAATCAGGCTTGCCGCCGCAGGCAGTCCAACCAGCACAAACAGCTCAACGAACGGGCTCTTGGTCGGTACAACGGAGCTCCACGGCGTCACGGACATGATGATAATCAGCGCGAACACGTAGAACATAATGATACGAATCGGGATGGAGTTAATCGCGCGCGGCAGGGATTTCTCCGGATCTTTAGTTTCCGCCGCCGTGGTACCGACCAGCTCAATCCCCACAAAGGCAAACACCGCAATCTGGAAACCGGCAAAGAAGCCGCTGATGCCTTTCGGGAACCAGCCGCCGTCATTCCACAGATGCGCGAACGAAGCCTGAACGCCGGTTGGAGACTGGAAGTGCGTCAGTACCATCACCAGGCCGACAACAATCAGGGCGATAATCGCCACGATTTTGATCATCGCAAACCAGAACTCCATCTCACCGAACATTTTAACGGTGGCGAGGTTAAGGCTCAGCAGCAGAACAATCACCGCCAGCGAGGCCACCCAGTCCGATAACCCCGGGAACCAGAACTGCGCGTAGGCCGTGATGGCGACCACATCCGCCATGCCGGTCACCACCCAGCAGAACCAGTAGGTCCAGCCGGTGAAGTAGCCCGCCCAGGGGCCAAGCAGGTCGGAAGCGAAATCGCTAAAGGACTTGTATTCGAGGTTCGAGAGCAGCAATTCACCCATTGCACGCATCACGAAGAAGAGCATAAAACCGATGATCATATAAACGAAAATGATCGACGGCCCGGCAAGACTGATGGTTTTACCTGACCCCATAAACAGCCCGGTACCGATGGCACCCCCGATGGCAATGAGCTGAATATGACGGTTTGTGAGATTGCGCCGTAGCGACTGTTCAGACGACGCCTCTTCGTCGGCGACGACTTTAACCTGATCTACCATGTGATATTTTCCTGTTTATGCCTGTCTGTGTTGTTAAGGCTCTTCTGGCCTTTAAATACGTCAAAAAAATAACGGTCCCCATGAAAGGACTCATCGATATTAGGTAAGAATCGGCGGGATGAATACTATGATTTGGATATTATGTTAATAATATGTTTAAAGTGAGTGTCATATCACTCATACAACGCGAAACAGCTCACAAAAATACACGCAACAGTTTCGTTTGCAAGATAAAATGTTGATTCCGTCGTAACTATAGGTTTTATCACTATATTCCTCTCCCCCGAAGGAGAGAGGAAATAAGAAAAGCTGATTACAGAATTTCCAGCAGCTCGACTTCAAACACCAGGGTGCTGAATGGCGGGATGGACGCACCAGCGCCACGCTCGCCGTACGCCAGGTTGTGCGGGATAGTCAGTTCCCATTTGGAACCCACTGGCATCAGGGTCAGCGCTTCGATCCAGCCCGCGATAACGCCGTTAACCGGGAATTCAGCCGGTTCGCCACGTGCTACAGAGCTGTCGAACACCGTACCGTCGATCAGTTTACCGGTGTAGTGCACGCGAACGTGGTCAGTACGCGCCGGGATTGCACCGTCGCCCTGGTTGATCACGCGGAACTGCAGGCCAGACTCGGTGCTGTTCACGCCTTCACGCTCACGGTTCTCTTCCAGATATTTCACGCCTTCTGCAGCCATCTCTTCGAAACGCGCGCGACGCACGGCGTCAGCACGTTCGTGGATTTCACGCAGCGCACGGTGCACAACATCAACCGGAACCGCCGGGTTGTTGCCTTCCAGCGCATCAGCGATACCCGCCACCAGCGCTTCGGGTAACAGACCTTCCAGGCCGGATTCGCTCAGCTGCTGTCCTACCTGCAAGCCGATACCGTAACTTGCCTGCGCTTCGATAGTGTCAAAAGTCGGGGTGGTCATGGGTTTTCCTTCCATCACATTTAAAGTAGCGGGCAGCATATCAGCCATGCCCTTATGGGTAAAACTTTGTCTGAAGTTAAGGTGACAAACCGCGACGAAACAGAAACAATAGAGAGAACCAGGATTAATCCCGAACGAATGTCACGGATGTCGGGTTTGCTACGCCGTTCAGGCAGTTAGCAAACTATACTTCGGAGCACAGGATAAAAAAGACGCGGAGCAGGAGGAGAGCCATGCCCGGGCGATTTGAACTGAAACCTACCCTGGCGAAAATCTGGCAGGCGCCGGACAATTTTCGCATCATGGACCCGCTGCCGCCTCTGCATCGCAGAGGGATCATCATTGGCGCGCTGATGGTGATCGTGGGTTTCCTGCTTCCTTCCGGTGGCGATGACGCCGACACCGCGACGGTGACCCGCAATGCCCAGCTGGATATTCAGTCGCAAACGCGACCGCAGCCGGACACACAGCCTGTGCAGACGCAACTGGTCACCCCGACGAACGATCCGGGACAGGTTGCGCCTGTTGAACCGGAACCCATTCAGGATGAACAGCCACAGGAACAGGCCGCGGCCCCGGCAGAGCCACAGGCTCAGCAGCCAACCGGCATTGAGCAGCAGTGGCGTTCCTATCGCGTAGAGCCGGGTAAAACCCTTGCGCAGCTGTTCCGCGACCACAATCTGCCGCCAACCGATGTGTATGCCATGGCGCAGGTGGAAGGCGCGGGCAAGCCGCTCAGTAATTTGCAGAACGGCCAGCTGGTGCAGATACGTCAGAATGCCAGCGGCGTCGTCACCGGGCTCACGATTGATACGGGAAATGGCCAGCAGGTGCTGTTTACCCGCCAGCCTGACGGCAGTTTTATCAGAGCACGTTAATGTTCAGGCCGGGTAAGGCGAGCCAGCCCCCCGGCAATGCCCTTCTTAGTGACTCCGCTTATTGACCCACCAAATCCCCGAGCAGACCAGCACCAGCGCAATCGCATATTTGATGTCCAGAATGTTTTCACCGAGGAAAATGGCGGACAGCACCGTCCCGGCAACGGGGATCACAAAGTTGAACGGGGCAATCATACTTACGCGGTTCACTTTCAGCAGCGCGCTCCAGAGGGCGAACGCAACCGAAGAGAGTAACGTCAGGTACCCCAGCACCGCGACGGCCGTCATGCTATGCACTTCCAGCGTCCCTCCCGTGAGATAGCCACCCGCCACCAGCGCCGCACCGCCGATAGCGAGCTGCCAGCCGGTCATCACCGTCGGGTCGACGGTCTGGGAGATGCGTTTTCCGTAAAGCGTGGCGGCAGAAAGGATAAAGGCTGCCAGCACCACAAACCCGTCTCCCTTCCAGACGAAGCTGAATTCGCTTAACCCGCCGTGGAAGTTAACCAGCATCACTCCGGCAAAGCCCAAAATACAGCCAAGCGTTTTGTTATAGCTGAGCTTGTCGTTGTGGTAGATGAAGTGCGCCAGCAGCACGCTGAAGAAAGTGCCGGTGGCGTTCATGATCGAGCCGTTCACGCCTGTCGTGTAGGCCAGTCCGATATAAAAGAAGGTGTACTGAATGCTCGTCTGCGTCAGCCCCAGGACGGTCAATTGCCCAAACTGCCCGGGCGTGAACCTGCCGATGGGCTTGCGCTGTGCTAATGCAAAAAGAAGCAGCAGCACACCCGCAAACAGAAAACGGTAACCGGCGAACACGACCTTTGAGGGAATATCATCGGTGGCAATCTGGAAGAGTTCATAGCCGCTTTTTATGGCCGGGTAAGAGCTACCCCAAAGCAGACAGCAGAGCGTGGCGCAGGCATAGGCCACCTTTCGACGGGCAAATACGGGCGTGGGCAGAGCGGTTTCCATGTCGAATCTCATAAATAAAATTGCGTTTCATTTTATTATCAGAGAATGCGCCAGGAATAGCGACCCTACAAGCACTAAAGCGCGAGGCTGGTCCCTTAAAAAAGCAAAACGCCGGCACAAGGCCGGCGCTTCGACGTGAGCAGAGTAAAATTACTCAGCTACAACGTTAACAACCAGTTTAGCGAACACTTCGCTGTGAACCTGGAAGTCCACTTCGTGCTCACCAGTGGTACGCAGAACACCGTTCGGCAGACGAACTTCGCTCTTAGCCACTTTAACGCCAGCTGCAGTTACTGCATCAGCGATATCGCGGGTACCGATGGAACCGAACAGTTTACCTTCGTCGCCAGCTTTGGAAACGATGGTAACAGTGCCCAGTGCGTTGATTGACTCAGCGCGAGCATTAGCAGCCGCCAGAACGTCAGCCAGTTTGGCTTCCAGTTCAGCGCGACGTGCTTCGAAAAACTCTACGTTTTTCTTGGTAGCTGGAACAGCTTTACCCTGTGGAACCAGGAAGTTACGAGCGTAGCCCGCTTTAACGTTTACCTGATCACCCAGGCTGCCCAGGTTTGCTACTTTATCAAGCAGAATAACTTGCATTACCTTATCCTCTTAAAGTCGTATTAATGGACCGTGCCCGATTACTGATGACGATCAGTGTACGGCAGCAGGGACAGGTAGCGAGCGCGTTTGATAGCGCGAGCCAGCTGACGCTGGTATTTTGCACGAGTACCGGTGATACGGCTTGGGACAATCTTACCGCTTTCGGTGATGTAGTTTTTCAGCGTTGCGATATCTTTATAGTCGATCTCTTGAACGCCTTCCGCGGTGAAACGGCAGAACTTGCGACGACGGAAATAACGTGCCATATGGCTAGTCTCCAGAATCTATCAAATCAATCTGCTCGGCATGCAGAACCATTTTGCTCAGGCCGTTCTTTGCCTTGTGGCAAGAAATGAACCCCTGAACGATTACTGCGCTACCGACCGTTAAACTGTGAGTAATGGCCTGGTTTTCGTGTCCGCTAATAATAACGGGCATTTGGCACCACGCCTGCCGGTGAAAGCCGGCTTCCTCTTGCACAGAACGATGCTCAAGCACGAACTGGCAATGCGGAATTCCTGATGGACTGACCTTACGAAGGGGGGTCCTGCACACGGTACCGGACAACACCAGACGGTTGGTCATCAGAAATTACTCTTCAGAATCCCCAGCATCAGAATCATCTGCGGTTTCGTTTGCGAAATCATCGCGACGCTCACGGCGCTCGTCTTTCGCTTTAACCATCGGAGATGCTTCGGTCACTGCGTTTTTGGTACGCATAACCATGCTGCGGATAACGGCATCGTTGAAGCGGAAGGTAGTTTCCAGCTCATCGATCACTTCCTGCGGCGCTTCAACGTTCATCAGAACGTAGTGTGCTTTGTGCAGTTTGTTGATCGGGTAAGCCAGCTGACGGCGGCCCCAGTCTTCCAGACGGTGGATCGTACCTTCTGCACCAGTGATGGCAGCAGAGTAGCGCTCGATCATGCCCGGAACCTGTTCGCTCTGGTCAGGATGGACCATAAAAACGATTTCGTAATGACGCATCGAATTGCTCCTTACGGATTATTCAGCCTCCTGTCTGGGTCAGCCGAGGCCCGGGGAGGCAAGGAACGTGTTAAAGGTCGGCTGAAAAATTGACGCGTCATAATACTTGCGCGCCCCTGGAAACTCAAGCTGATTGCACAAATAATTCGCACAAAGCGTAAAGCTGGTCTAAGTGGGTGATTTAAAATTAATCACATCAGGAAGCGTTGTTTTTTTGAACAACAGCATCAGAAATGGTCACGCATCCCCGCCGGATAAGTGATTACACTTTAATCAGAGACCTTATTTATAAAAGGAGAGCAACACCCCCTTTCACAGCACGCAGTCGTGGAGCGCATATCATGAAAAAAATCGCATTTGCCGTAATGGCTGCACTTTTGCTCAGTGCAAACGCGATGGCAGCCATCAAGATAGACGGCCGGCAGGCCCAAAACATGGATGATGTGCAGAGCTTAGGCGTAATTTACATCAATCATAATTTCGCCACTGAAAGTGAAGCAGATCAGGCACTCAATCAAGAGACCGATGCTCAGGGTGCACAATATTATCACGTCATACTGATGCGTGAGCCCGGCAGCAATGGCAATATGCACGCCAGTGCAGATATCTACCGATAACGCTTTAACGCTAGCACCAGGAAAGCCAACAAAGAGAACATAGCCATAGTTTAACTTGCCCCCTGCCCGGGGGCTTTTTTTTGCGAATGGCTCTGAAATACCACCGGTTACAACTGTTTTTCGGTATTCCAGAGCACTTATTCACTTCTGCCCGTAATAGGCGTTGGGCCCATGTTTACGCATGAAATGTTTATTCATAAGGTAATCATCAATGCCCTGAAGCTGCGGATTGATGCCGCGGGCGATCCACGCCATTCGCGCCACTTCCTCCATCACCACCGCGTTATGCACGGCATCGTGAGCGTCTTTTCCCCACGAGAATGGACCGTGCTGATACACCACAATACCCGGCGTATGCAGCGGCTCACGCTCAGCCAGCGTGTCGATAATGACGCGACCGGTGTTGAGTTCATACTCCCCTTCCACTTCGGCCTGCGTTAATGCCCGCGTGCAGGGAATATCGCCAAAGAAGTAGTCTGCATGCGTGGTGCCAAGAGCCGGAATGGGCAGCCCTGCCTGCGCCCAGGCCGTGGCATGGGTCGAGTGTGTATGTACAACGCCGCCCAGGGAGGGATAACGCTGATACAGTGCCAGATGGGTGGCGGTATCAGAAGAAGGACGCCACTTTCCGTCAACCACGTTGCCATGGAGATCCACAACCACCATGTCGTCGGCGGTCATGGATTCATAGGGCACACCGCTGGGCTTAATCACGACCCGCCCCTGCTCACGGTCAATAGCGCTGACGTTACCCCAGGTAAACGTCACCAGACCGTAGCGAGGTAGATCCATATTGGCCTCAAAGACCTGCTGCTTAAGCTTATGCATGCTCAGCCTCCACTAACCCAGCCCGCGCCATACGTTCACGGACCCAGTCCCGCGCCTTCGCCACTTCGGCTGCCGGGTCGTCCGACGTTTCACTCCACA
The DNA here is from genome assembly GCF_057320345.1 of Enterobacter cloacae complex sp. 394I7. NCBI lineage: Bacteria > Pseudomonadati > Pseudomonadota > Gammaproteobacteria > Enterobacterales > Enterobacteriaceae > Enterobacter > Enterobacter cloacae complex sp. 394I7. The sequence goes on from NZ_JBXWCR010000003.1 coordinate 429,106, forward strand.
TCTCAATCAGGTAAGGCCCGCAATACCCTGTCTGTTTGAGCGTCTGGAAGCACCGTTCGAAATCCACCACCCCGGTGCCGAACGGAACATTTTTGAATACACCAGGCCGGGTATCTTTGACATGAACCGCCACGATATGACCAATACCCGCCTGCAGTTCCATCTGCACGTCGTTATCCCAGGCTGACAGATTGCCGATATCAGGGTAGAGCTGGAACCACGGATTATTCAGGTAGTGCGCGTAACCCAGCGCCTTGCTGATGGAGTTCATTAACGGATAATCCATGATCTCCATCGCCAGCGTCACCTGAGCACGGCTGGCCATGTCGACGCTCTCTTTCAGGCCGTCACGAAAACGACGGCGCGTTTCATTGTTGGCGTCCTGATAGTAAACGTCATACCCCGCCAGCTGGATCACACGGATGCCGACATCCTGGGCAAAGCGAATGGCTTTACGCATGATCTCCAGCCCCTGAGCACGCACAGCATCATCTTCACTGCCAAGCGGAAAACGACGGTGGGCGCTGAGGCACAGGGAAGGCACACGTACCCCCGTTTCAGCGATGGCGCTTACCAGTGCCAGACGCTGTTCGCGGCTCCAGTCCAGGCGAGACAGGCGTTCGTCTGTCTCATCCACTGACATTTCGACAAAATCGAAACCGAGTTGTTTCGCCAGTTGCAGCCGCTCCAGCCAGCACTCCCCCGCAGGGAGTGCCTTTTCATAGATGCCGAGCGGGACTTGTTTAGACAACATACCCGCTCCTTAGCCCCAAAGCTGAGCGATTGAGCGTTTGAACTGACGCGCGGCTTCTACCGGAGAGGCGGCATCACGGATGCTACGGCCTGCGATAAAGACATGAATTGGGATATCTTTGAAGAGCGGCAGATCTTCCAGCGCCAGGCCTCCGGTCACGGTCACTTTGAAGCCCATATCGGCCAGACGCTTAATCGCGCTGATATCCGCGTCCCCCCACGCTACCCCAGCGGCCTGCGCATCACGGCTGCGGTGATAAACCACCTGTTGAATGCCCGCGTCACGCCACTCCTGCGCCTGCTCCCAGGTCCAGAACCCGGTCAGCTCAATCTGCACATCACCGTTGAACTCTTTTGCCACATCCAGCGCACCTTTAGCCGTGTTGATATCCGCACAGCAAATAACGGTGACCCAGTCGGCATTGGCTTCAAAACACATACGGGAAAGAATTTTGCCCGCATCGGCAATCTTGGCATCCGCCAGCACGATTTTATGCGGATACAGCGCCTTCAGGTCGCGGACGGCGCGAACGCCTTCGCCCACGCACAGAATGGTACCGACTTCGATGATGTCCACTTCTTCCGCAATCAGGCGGGTGGTTTCGTAAGCGTGAGACAGAGTCTGGTTATCCAGCGCGACCTGCAACATTGGTAATGACATTTTCAATTCCCTCTTAAACTGCCGCCGCAGTGGCGTTATCAATTAAATCCAGCACGTCCTGCTCGGTGCGGCAGGCGCGTAAACGGTCGAAGTTGGCCTCATCATCAAACAGATTCACGATCTGCATAATGCCCACCTCCTGGTGAGTGTTGGCATCAACAGCCGCCATGGTGATGAGGATGTCGACCGGGTCGTTATCTTCGTGGTTGAAAGCCAGTGGTGTTTTCAGCGTAACCAGCGCAAAGCCGGTTTTTTTAACGCCCTCTTCCGGGCGGCCATGCGGCATCGCCAGCCCTGGTGCAATCACGAAGTAAGGGCCGTGCTCTGCAACACCATCCAGAATGGCCTGGTAATAACGCGGCTCGACAACATCAGCTTTTACCAGCAGATCTACGCTAAGTTTCACCGCCTCCTGCCAGGTGCTGGCGTCGGCCTGTAAAAGGATGGAGCTGTTCTCTGCCAGCGAATCACGTAGTTTCATGGTGCGTCCTTACTTCACATCTTGTGGGAAATGCGCGTTGATCACTTCCAGCAGCTTTGGCCCAAAGTCGGCTGGCGACAGCATGTTGCGCACGCCTACCACATATTTGTTGCCTGTCACGGTGATCTCACCGGCGATGTGGGTAGAGGCGATGATGATGTCCGCGCCGTTCAGTTCACTTTTGTATTCGCCCACTGCGCAGCTGTTCACCGTGTGGTCGATGTTTGACTGGGTTAAAAACTGGTCCACTTTCATCTTCATGATCATGGAACTCCCTTGCCCATTGCCACACACAGCCAGGATACGTACGGTCATAATCGAAACTCCTTAATGAGCAGAAACTTCTGCTGTTTGTTTTTCTGCATCTTCTTCAGCCCGCAGAGAGCGACCAGCGAAGAACATATAAGCCAGAGCAATGAGGATGATGACGGCCATAAAGATCAGGCCAACGGAGGCGAAGCCCTGCATCATCGGTGGCGCCAGAATTGACCAGTCGGCCATGCCCATCCAGGCGCTCATACCGGTGAGCTTGACCGCCCACACACACCCGAAGATTTCCACCATCCCCATCACTAGGCAGATCTTGAGCGCCGCGCGCCAGCCACCAAAGTGGTTCGCAAAGACGCCGATGGTGGCGTTGGAGAAGAACATCGGGATAAAGCCAGGAATGATCAGAATGGAAGAGCCGCAGCCCACCAGGATACCCACCGCAATCAGCTGGCCGATGGTGCCCCACATGAAGCCCCAGACCACCGCGTTTGGCGCGAAGCTGTAGATAGCCGCGCAGTCAATCGCCAGTACCGCACCTGGAATCAGACGCTGAGAGATACCGTTGAAGGCTTCGGACAGCTCGGCAACGAACATACGCACGCCCTGGGTGATAATGAAAATCGCCACCGCGAAGGAGAAACCGGTCTGCAGGATATAGACCGTCCAGTGGGTTTTACCCGCCATCGCCTGTACGACGTCAATGCCAAAGGAGAGCAGAATGGCACCGAAGAAGAGGGTCATCACAATCGCCGTAGAAACGATATTGTCGTGGAAAATATTCAGCCAGCCCGGCAGTTTAAGATCTTCGACACTCTCTTCTTTTTTGCCCAGATACGGCGCGACTTTATAGGCAATCCAGGAGGCAAACTGCTGCTGGTGGCCGATGGAGAAGCCGCAACCGTCGGTGACGTCCTGCGTGGGCTTGTACATCATGTTGGAGGTGATACCCCAGTAGAGCGAGACCAGCACCGCGGTGCAGATAATGGTCGTCCACATTGGGTAGCCGAAGATAAAGAAGGAAACCGCAATCAGCCCCGCCTGCTGGAACATGATATGGCCAGTCAGCATGATGGTGCGAATACCGGTAATGCGGCGCAACAGAACGTAAATGATGTTCAGCGCCAGCGCGAGCAGGACCGCATACCCTACCCAGCTGTAGGCATCGCCCATGCGATCGATGGTGGCCATCATCGAGGCGTAGGTGTCAGAGATGGCACCGTTGATGCCATAGACTTCCGACATTTTGGCCACCACCGGCTTGAAGGTGCCGGTCAAAATGCCTGAACCCGCCTGCAACAGCATGAAACCGATGATGGTTTTAATGGTGCCTTTAATAATAACGCTGACGCTTTTACGCAGCAGGATATAGCCAAGGCACGTCACGATGCCCAACAACAGCGGGGCATTAGTCATTACCTGATTAAAGAACACGGTAAAGACGTTGTAGAGGATCTCCATAACTCTCTCCAGAAATGAGAACACGAGGGGCAATCCCTGTGCGGTTGGTGACAACACTCTATTAATCACAAATAATCATCACAAGATTAAATCTGATTATTTGTGACGCATCACGCAAATTATTTCCCTGGTGTTAGTAATGATTTTCACTTCGGCATGCCACATAGAATTATTTCCATATAATTCATGCAATTAATGATTAATACGGTAAAAGATAACAAGAAGCGAGAAGAGCGTCCGTGACGTCATGCAGATAAAATTACACATTTTGATCGTTGCAATACGCGTGAAATGGTGCCAGCATTAATCACAACAAATCACCAGTTGATTACTTTTGATTAAACCAGGAGTCAAAACGATGAGTAAAGTGAACACCATTACCCGTGAATCATGGATTCTGAGCACTTTCCCGGAATGGGGTAGCTGGCTGAATGAAGAGATTGAGCAGGAACAGGTTGCTCCTGGTACCTTTGCAATGTGGTGGCTGGGGTGTACGGGGATCTGGCTGAAATCAGAAGGTGGCGCGAATATTTGTGTCGATTTCTGGTGCGGCACCGGCAAACAGAGTCACGGTAACCCGCTGATGAAAAAAGGCCATCAGATGCAACGCATGGCGGGCGTGGAAAAACTTCAGCCAAACCTGCGTACCACACCGTTTGTTCTTGATCCGTTCGCCATTCGCCAGATCGATGCCGTTCTCTCTACGCACGATCATAACGATCATATTGATGTCAACGTGGCGGCAGCGGTCATGCAAAACTGTGCCGATGACGTACCGTTCATCGGGCCGCAAACCTGCGTGGATTTATGGATCGGCTGGGGCGTACCGAAAGAGCGCTGCATCGTCATGAAACCGGGCGATGTGGTCAAAATTAAAGACGTTGAGATCCACGCGCTGGATGCCTTTGACCGCACTGCACTGATTACCCTTCCGGCCGATCAGAAAGCCGCAGGCGTACTGCCAGACGGTATGGACGAACGTGCGGTGAACTACCTGTTTAAAACGCCCGGCGGTTCCCTGTACCACAGCGGTGACTCTCACTACTCAAACTACTATGCAAAGCACGGCAATGAGCATCAGATTGATGTGGCGCTCGGCTCATACGGGGAGAACCCACGCGGCATTACAGACAAAATGACCAGCGCCGATATGCTGCGCATGGCGGAAGCGCTGAACACCAAAGTAGTGATCCCTTTCCACCACGATATCTGGTCGAACTTCCAGGCCGACCCGCAGGAGATACGCGTACTGTGGGAAATGAAAAAAGACCGCCTGAAGTATGGCTTTAAGCCGTTCATCTGGCAGGTAGGAGGCAAGTTCACCTGGCCGCTGGACAAAGACAATCTCGAGTATCACTACCCACGTGGCTTTGATGATTGCTTTACTCTTGAGCCAGACCTGCCGTTCAAGTCATTCCTCTGATTATTAAGGCCCATCGCCAGACCCGAGTGTCTGGCGGTTTCATATTTCTTTTAGTAATTTCACGCTATTTCAAATATCATCTTTTAAAATCAATTCTTATCGGAATAGCTCATGACGGAAGCGCAACGGCATCAAATATTACTGGAACTCCTGGCGCAAACAGGGTTTGTCACCGTTGAGAAAGTGATCGAACGTTTAGGGATTTCCCCGGCAACAGCGCGGCGGGATATTAATAAGCTGGATGAAAGCGGTAAGCTGAAAAAAGTCCGCAACGGTGCGGAAGCGATTAGCCAGCAGCGTCCACGCTGGACGCCGATGAACATTCATCAGGCGCAAAATCATGATGAAAAAGTCCGTATTGCCAGAGCGGCATCGCAGCTGGTGAACCCCGGCGAGAGCGTGGTGATCAACTGCGGCTCCACGGCGTTTCTGTTAGGTCGGGAGATGTGCGGAAAGCCGGTACAAATCATCACGAACTATTTGCCGCTCGCCAACTATCTTATCGATCAGGAGCATGAGAGCGTGGTGATCATGGGCGGCCAGTATAACAAGAGCCAGTCCATCACACTCAGCCCGCAGGACAGCGAAAACAGTCTTTATGCCGGACACTGGATGTTTACCAGTGGCAAAGGCCTGACCGCAGATGGCCTCTACAAAACCGATATGTTGACCGCCATGGCAGAACAAAACATGCTTAACGTGGTGGGCAAGCTCGTTGTGCTGGTCGACAGCAGTAAAGTGGGCGAACGCGCAGGAATGCTGTTCAGCCGTGCTGAACAGATAGACATGGTGATCACCGGCAAAGGTGCTAACCCTGAGATCCTCCAGAAACTGAAAGATCAGGGTGTCAACGTCCTGTGCGTTTAAAGGTGCTGGCGGAAGAAGTCCACCGTGGCGTCCAGCGCCGTTGGCGTAATGCGGTGGCGAACGCCCGCTTCCCACAGGCAGGTCAGGTTGCTATCCAGCCCCTCGTGCTGTAGCGCCTGCTGAAGCCGGAACGTTTCTCCGGGTGGGACCACATCGTCCGCATCACCATGCCACAACAGCAAAGGACGATCGGCCAGACGCGGTAACGCCCGGGTAACCTCCCACTCTGCAAGCGCCGCCTCAACCTCTGTGAGTGCCTGAGGTGGAAAAAGCGTCTTCGCCAGTGAGGTGAAGTAGCCCGAGCCCATCAGACAAGCCACTGACTTCACTTCTGGATGGTGCGTCATGATCCCCAGCGCCGCCATCCCGCCCATCGATGCCCCAGCCACGGCCAGCCGATTATCAGCCACCAGCCCTGCCTGGTAAAGCGCATCGCGCAGCCCGGCAAACTCGGTCAGGCTACCGTGCAAAATGTGCCAGAACTGCCCAAGTCGCGCCTGTTCGTTGCCGGTAAAACGTGCGCCGTGGTCAGGTGCATCCGGCATGACCACACGAAAACCGGCCTGCGCGAGTGCCACCGCAAAATAGCTGTAGACCAGCTTCGATGAGGTAAATCCATGATAAAACACTATAACAGGCAGTGGTTCCTCACGTTTTCCGGCGGGTGTTGCGTGTAATATTTCACGATCACCCAGATGGCGTATTTCAATTTCAATCATTGTCGACCCTGTAATGATGAATGATTCATAATGTTGAGAACTGGGTTACGATTTCACGCTATTTTCATTCGAAAATTACGCCCCAGCTAACACTTCGGGAACATTCCCCCAAAACTAAATTCACAGACAACTACACTATGGCTATCAGGAAACGAGATATGGTTATGCGCAGGTTTGCTGCTTTATTGCTGATGTTACTGCTCAGTGGCTGTAGCGCGCTGCAGGGAACGCCACAACCCGCTCCCCCGGTCGCCGATCACCCGCAGGAAATCCGTCGAAATCAGACGGAAGGATTACAGCGTATGGGTACCGTCTCTGCGCTGGTTCGCGGCTCCCCGGATGACGCGGAAGAAGCAATAAAGGCACAAGCCGTCGCCGCCAAAGCAGATTATTACGTCATCATTATGATCGACGAAACCATCATTACGGGACAGTGGTACTCACAGGCCATTCTGTATCGTCAATGATCGTCTTCATTTGAACGACATTTACACTGCTTTGCGTCCATAGACACTTTCCTGTCCACAATAAACTCCATGCCCGCAACAATGGAAGTGAGTTTATTCGCGAAGGATTGCCCGGCGGATACCGGAGACATGTGAAATGGAGCTGACGATGAAACGAACTCTTGCTTTGACCACACTGTTGCTCTCAGCAGGTCTTGTGAGCACAACCGCGCAGTCAGCTGAATTTGCCAGTGCTGATTGTGTGACTGGCCTGAATGAAATTGGCCAGATCTCCGTGAATAATATTTCGGGGAGCCCGCAGGACGTTGAACGTGTCGTTGCATTAAAGGCCGATGAGCAGGGTGCTTCATGGTATCGCATTATCCAGATGCAGGAAGATCAGTACATCGATCACTGGCGGGTACAGGCCATTCTCTACGCGTAATCCCCCTCCGATAAAAGCCACTTACTTTTAGTGGCTTTTCGTTTTTGCAAATTTTTTATCTTTTAGCAAACCAATTAAAAACAATTAAATAACATTTTGTTACACTAAACCAGTAAACGTTATCCCTGCTCTGCCGTTGAAAAGCCATACCTTTTCAATGATGAGCAATTTATGATCAACTTTTTCCGTCGTGCAGGTCTGGGTGCAAAGCTGTCGCTGCTTACCGGTGCCAGTGTCGCCATCCTGTTTCTGTTTTTCACTTTTCTGCTCAGCCAAAAAGCCAGCCAGCAGCTTGAAGCCCTCGCGATAGAAGACCTGCATAATCAGTCCACCGGCATGATCGATATGGTGCAGATGTTTAACACCAGCCTGAGTGAAGAGGTGGAGAGTTATACCCGGCTTTTTACCACCTTTTTGCCCCAGCCACTGAGTGTTGATAACACTCAAACCCAGACGATTAACGGGATTAACGTTCCGCTCCTGAAAGGAGGGGAAACCGGACTGCATGAAAACAATACCCTTTCAGACGATTTTCTGAGCCGGACAGGGGCAATCTCGACCCTGTTTGTGCGTAGCGGTAACGACTTTGTGCGCGTCGCCACATCGCTGCGCAAAGAGAACGGCGAGCGGGCAATGGGCACCGTTCTGGATACCACCAGCCCGGCCTTTGCCGCCGTTACCCGGGGCGAGGTTTATCGCGGTCTGGCGCTGCTGTTCGGCAAGCGCTACATCACCCAATACCAGCCGGTTAAAAACGCAGACGGCCAGGTCATTGCAATCATCTTTGTAGGTGTGGACATCACTCACTCCTGGAACGTCATGCGCGAGAAAATCCTCAACCGTCGACTGGGCGAGAGCGGTCACTTCTTTGTTCTGGACCGCAGCCATGGCAAAACGCGCGGGCAGTATCTGTTCCACACCAGCGCGGAGGGAAAAGTACCGGAGTGGGATAGCGCTATCCAGCAACAGCTGTTGAGTGATAAATCCGGCACGCTGGAGCGCGTCAGTGCCGATGGTCGCACGCTGACCATGGCGTATACGCCACTGCCAGGCTGGAACTGGGCCATTGTCGGCGAAGTGGATAAATCGGTACTGCTCTCAAGCGTGACCGCCATGCGCGACCGCTTCCTGCTGGCAGGGGTGGTGCTGTCAGTGCTCTTCGCAGGTCTGTTTGTGGTCATTATACGACGCATACTGACACGCCCATTGCGCAATGTGATCCACCTGGCCCGACAGTATGCCGCAGGCGATCTGCGCTCCAGCCTGCCCGTGACCCGCCAGGATGAGGTCGGTCAGCTCATCGATGCCATTAACGGTATTGGAGGGGGACTGCAGAAAATTGTTCTACAGGTGCGCGAGGCCGCAGCGGAGATCCATATGGGCACCAACGCGCTGGCATCCGATAGCGAAGAAATCTCCGGGCAGATTAACAAGCAGGCCAGCAGTGTAGAAGAGACGTCTGCCAGCATGGAGCAACTGGCCGCGACCGTGCAGCAAAATGCCGCCAACATGGAACAAACGCAGCAACTGGTAGGCGAAACGTCGCGCGCGGTACACCAGGGCGGTGAGACGGTCACCCACGCTGTCGCTACCATGGATGATATTCGCGAAGCATCAAAGCGAATCGAAGACATCACGCGCGTGATTGAATCCATCGCTTTTCAGACCAACATTCTGGCGCTTAATGCAGCGGTTGAAGCAGCCCGCGCAGGCGAGCACGGAAAAGGTTTTGCGGTAGTGGCGCAGGAGGTACGCGCGCTGGCAGGACGCAGCGCCAACGCGGTGAAGGAGATTGAACAGCTCATCGGTGATACGCTCAGAAAAGTCAGCGAAGGCCATGCGCTGTCTGAACAAACGCGTCTGGCGATGGATTCCATCATCGTGCACATCGATAACATCAACAAGCTGGTCACGGAGATTAACCATGCGTCCCGCGAGCAATCCGCGGGAATAGGCCAGGTTAATCTGGCCATGACCCACATTGGCGAAGCGTCGCACATCAACGCCGACCGCGTCTTACGCAGCGAACAAACCGCACACACGCTGCGTGAGAAAGGCTCACACCTCACCCAACTGGTGAGCCTGTTCCAGCTAAAGAGTTAGCCAACCCTGCCCGTGGCACGCAACAGCAGGTCATTTTGCACCTGCTCGCTCATCAGCGTACCGCCACGGGTATCAAGCATCATGCGGCACCACGCCTGCGCCACGGGTGGCGATGCGTGCCGCAGCATCTGACTTCCGGCCCCCAGCAGGAAAAGCTGTTGCGTGATCTCCCGCCCCTGCGCCTCCTGCGGTTTTCGCAGTTTTTGCTGAAGCTGACGCCAGCTGCGATCGAAGTGCCTGTCCTGCCCTTTTACCTGGGCAAAATCATCCACAAGCAGGTCGAGGATGCCGGATTGCTTCGTCAGTACACGCAGAACGTCCAGGCACATAATATTGCCGGACCCTTCCCAGATGCTGTTCACGGGCATCTCACGGTACAAACGGGGAAGCTCACTCTCCTCGCAGTAGCCTGTGCCGCCGAGCACTTCCATGGCTTCCGCCACAAACGGGATACCCGCTTTGCAGACGCTGTATTTCGCCGCGGGGGTGAAAAGGCGCGCCCAGGCGGCCTCCTGAGGATCGGCACGCCTGTCCCACGCCCGGGCCAGACGAAACAACAGTGCCGTCTGGCCCTCCAGCATCAGCGCCATGCGGCTCAGCACATCGCGCATGAGCGGCTGGTCGATAAGGTTTTTACCAAACGTCTGTCGTTGATGCGCATGGTAAAGCGCCACGGATAAAGCCCGACGCATCAGCCCATGGCTGCCCAGCGCGCAGTCAAACCGCGTCAGCCCACCCATTCGGAGGATCTGGCGTACCCCTTCTCCTTCTTCCCCCAGCAGCCAGCCGGACGCATCCAGGAATTCCGCTTCGCTGCTGGCGTTAGAGCGGTTGCCGAGCTTCTCTTTCAGCCGCTCCAGACGTACGGCATTGCGTTGCCCGTCAGGCAAAAAGCGTGGAACAAAAAAGCAGGACAGCCCCCCTTTCGCCTGGGCCAGCACCAGATGCGCATCGCTTTGCGGCACAGAGAAAAACCATTTATGCCCGATAAGCCGGTAGCTGCCGTCACTGCACTTTTCCGCTTTGGTGGTATTGCTGAGTACGTCCGAGCCGCCCTGTTTTTCTGTCATCCCCATGCCAATCAGCAGGCCACGCTTTTGCGCCCCCGGCGCAAGATGAGGATCGTAACGATCGCTCATTAACGGCGTGATCCAGTCACGGAACGGCTCGGGCAGCGCCTGTTGCAGCAGCGGTGTAGCAGCAAAGGTCATGGTGACAGGGCAAAGCGTGCCCGCTTCTACCTGAGCGTGCAGGACAAAACGTGCAGCTCTGGCGACAAACGCGCCTTTGCGCGCCTCCTCTTCCCACGCCAGGTTATGGACACGGTTGGCGCAAAGTCCCTGCATTAAGAGGTGCCATGCGGGATGAAAGCGAACATCATCCAGTCGCTCCCCGGTGGCGTCATAGCGTAATAACTCCGGTGGATTAACGTTCGCCAGCCTGCCCAGCTCCAGCGATTCCGCGGTTCCTAACTGCTGGCCGATGCTGGCAAGAAGCTCGATATCCCACTCGGCGCCTTCGCGAACAACCGCGTCACGCAGAGCGCAATCAGAGAGGAAAAGGTTGCTGTTTGAGAGCGGTGCAGGTTGATTAAAAACGGTATGGGTCTGCCAGTGCATGCTGTCTCCCTCCTTCAGTGGCAATGAAGATAAGTATGGACAGGCCACGTGCACGCTGCATGGGAGTGAGGTCACACGATGACGATCCCGCTGATATCATTCGTGAAATAGCTCACAGAACATAAGAATAAACTATTTCGCGCATTCGCTTTTGTTGAATAATTTATTCTTACCCCCTTTCAGTGAGGAACGTTATGCAACCGGACGCGCACAAGCGTGCATTAATTGCAGGCTCCATTGGTAACTTTATCGAGTGGTATGAGTTTGCGGTCTATGGTTTTCTGGCGACCGTAATTGCGAAGAACTTCTTCCAGCTTGAGGGGGACGCGGGGCTGACCAGCCTGATCCTCACCTACGCTTCCTTTGCCATCGCCTTCTTCTTCCGCCCGCTGGGCGCGGTGGTGTTTGGCAGAATAGGTGACCGGATAGGCCGAAAACCGACGCTGATTATTGTACTGGTGCTGATGACGCTGGCCACCGCCGCAATCGGTATTGTGCCGGTCTATGCCAGCATCGGTATTGCCGCCCCGCTGATTATCACGCTGCTGCGCATCCTGCAGGGATTGTTCGCCGGTGGTGAGTATGGCGGCGCCGTCTCGCTGATGACGGAGTTTGCCCCACGCGGCAAGCGGGGCCTCTACGGTGCATGGCAGTCATTTACCGTCGCACTGGGCCTGTTAGCAGGCGCTGGCATTGTCGCACTGCTCTCCGCCCTTCTGACACCGGAAGCCCTGCATGACTGGGGCTGGCGCATCCCGTTCTTCCTGGCATTACCGATGGGCGCGGTGGCGCTGTGGCTGCGGGTGAGTATGGAAGAGACGCCAAGCTTTGTGCAGCAGCAGGAAAAGCCGGTTGCCGCTCAGGCTGATACCGTCGCCACGCTCAACGCCATTGCGATGGGCATTGGCCGGGTGATGGTCTGGTCAGCGGCGGGTTATACCTATCTGGTGATTATGCCCACCTATCTGCAGTCGGCGCTGCATACCGGGTTTAATCAGGCGCTGTTGATTGCGGTGATTTCGAATATCGGTTTTGCGCTGACGATTATTCCGTCCGGGATCCTGAGCGACAAAATCGGACGCCGCACGGTGATGATCGTCGCCACCACGTTGCTGCTGCTCCTTGCCCTGCCGCTGCTGAAGGTTTTACAGGCGGAGTCCAGCACGCTGGCCATCAAAGCGCTGGTGCTGCTGATTGCGGGTGGTCTGGTGGGGATGCTGGCAGGTCCCGGGCCGGCGATGCTCTCAGAGATGTTCCCGACGCGCGTACGGTATACCGGGCTTGGGCTGGCTTATTCCCTGTCGAACGCCCTTTTCTCGGGCTGCGCGGGGCTGATTATTACCGGGCTGATTAAAGAGACGGGCAACCTGGATATTCCAGCTTATTACGTCATGGCGACGGCGGTAGTGAGTATCTTCGCGCTGATGACGCTCAGGAAGGATGACCATTTGCGGTCACTGGAGGAGTGAGTTTTTCACCGTCTGGTGACCCTCCCACAGAAAATACGAAAGGCCGTCCTCAGGACGGCCTTGCTGTTTATTCCCCGCGCTGACGTACCGCTTCAAACAGGCAGATACCTGTTGCCACGGAGACGTTCAGAGACGACACGCTGCCCGCCATTGGAATGCTGATCAGCTCATCGCAATGCTCACGGGTCAGACGGCGCATACCTTCGCCCTCGGCACCCATCACCAGGGCCAGACGGCCGGTCATCTTGCTCTGATACAGAGTATGATCCGCTTCACCCGCGGTACCGACGATCCAGATATTCTCTTCCTGCAGCATACGCATGGTGCGCGCCAGGTTGGTGACGCGGATCAGCGGTACGTTTTCCGCTGCGCCACAGGCCACTTTCTTCGCCGTCGCGTTAAGCTGTGCAGAGCGATCCCTCGGCACGATAACGGCATGAACACCTGCCGCATCTGCGCTTCGCAGACATGCGCCAAGGTTGTGCGGGTCGGTCACGCCGTCAAGGATCAGGAAGAATGGATTTTCCAGCCCGGCGATAAGATCCGGCAGATCGTTTTCCTGATACTGACGACCTGGCTTAACGCGGGCAATAATGCCCTGGTGAACGGCACCTTCACTTTTCTCATCCAGGAACTGGCGGTTCGCCAGCTGGATCACAACACCTTGTGCTTCCAGGGCGTGGATCAGCGGCATCAGACGTTTGTCTTCACGCCCTTTCAGAATAAACACTTCCTGAAAACGCTCCGGTGCGCGCTCCAGCAGGGCCTGCACCGCGTGGATGCCGTAAATCATTTCACTCATTGATGGTTCTCGTTCTGTCTTTTCTTTTCCCTCTCTCCGCAGGAGAGAGGGTCAGGTTGAGGGGGAGAATTACTCCGCCTGCTGTTTCTTCGCTGCGCGCTTTGCCCTGGTGGCAGCCGCAATTTTCTGCGTTTTGGTGGACGGCTTTTTCGCCTTCCGGGCCTCTTTCTTCGCGGCCTTCGGCTTCTGTTTCTTCTCACCGCGGAACGCGCTGTCTGGCTCGAAGTTTACCTTCTTACCCGCCTGACGACGTTTGCCACCGCTGTTGCCGTTGCCCCCTTTTTTCGTCTTTTCACGCGCCGTTTTACCCACATTACGCGGGGCACGCTCGCTGGAGATCAGGCTAAAGTCAATTTTACGGTCGTCCATATTAACGGCTTCGACCTTCACTTCCACGCGATCGCCAAGACGATAGGTCTGGCCGCCAGATTCGCCAATCAGGCGCTGCCCGACCTGGTCGAAACGGTAATAGTCGTTATCCAGGCTGGAGACATGCACCAGACCGTCGATAAACAGTTCATCCAGACGGACGAAGAAACCAAAGCCGGTGACGCTGGCAATCACGCCTTTAAAGACGTTACCCACCTGGTCCAGCATAAAGTCACACTTCAGCCAGTCTGCCACGTCGCGCGTCGCTTCATCTGCACGACGTTCGGCCATGGAACAGTGCTGACCGAGTTGCAGCATCTCTTCCATTGAATAATGGTAGCCACCGGTTTCGGTCGTATTACCTTTATGACCCTGCTCCTGCGCCAGCAGATACTTGATCGCGCGGTGCAGGGAAAGGTCCGGATAACGACGGATCGGCGAGGTAAAGTGGGCGTAAGACTGCAGCGCCAGACCGAAGTGACCGCGGTTTTCCGGATCGTAAATCGCCTGCTTCATGGAACGCAGCAGCATGGTCTGCAGCATTTCTGCATCCGGGCGATCGCCAATCGACTCCAGCAATTCAGCGTAATCACGCGGCTCTGGCTTGTTACCGCCAGGCAGTTCCAGACCCAGTTCAGCCAGCACGGAGCGGAACGCAGTGATGGCTTCGGTCGACGGTTTATCGTGAATACGGAACAGCGCAGGTTCTTTGGCTTTCTCAACGAAACGTGCCGCCGAGATGTTTGCCAGAATCATACACTCTTCAATCAGCTTATGGGCATCGTTACGCTGGGTCTGCTCAATACGTTCTATGCGGCGTTCAGCGTTAAAGATGAACTTCGCCTCTTCGCTCTCAAACGAGATCCCGCCGCGCTCTTCACGCGCCTGATCCAGCGTTTTGTAGAGGTTATGCAGCTCTTCGATGTGTTTCACCAGCGGCGCATACTGCTCACGCAGATCCTGATCGCCCTGCAGCATATGCCAGACCTTGGTGTAGGTCAGGCGCGCATGGGAGCTCATTACCGCTTCGTAGAATTTGTAACCCGTTAAGCGCCCTTTGGTGGAGATGGTCATCTCGCAGACCATGCACAGGCGGTCAACCTGCGGGTTCAGGGAGCACAGGCCGTTAGACAAGACTTCCGGCAGCATTGGTATTACCTGCGACGGGAAGTAGACCGACGTTCCACGGCTGCGCGCTTCGTTATCCAGCGGAGTATGCGGGCGCACGTAATAGCTTACGTCAGCAATGGCAACCCACAGACGCCAGCCGCCGCCGCGTTTTTTCTCGCAATAAACGGCATCATCGAAGTCGCGGGCATCTTCACCATCAATAGTCACCAGCGGCAGATCGCGCAGATCCACGCGGCCCACCTTGGACTCTTCCGGCACGTCTTCTTTCAGGCCGACAACCTGCTCTTCAACCGCTTTCGGCCAGACGTAAGGAAT
Source organism: Enterobacter cloacae complex sp. 394I7 (assembly GCF_057320345.1). Lineage (NCBI taxonomy): Bacteria > Pseudomonadati > Pseudomonadota > Gammaproteobacteria > Enterobacterales > Enterobacteriaceae > Enterobacter > Enterobacter cloacae complex sp. 394I7. The sequence goes on from NZ_JBXWCR010000003.1 coordinate 444,437, forward strand.
TTCATGAGTACGCAGCGCCATATCAACGGCCATGCCGGTGCCCATATTATCGCCTAACACTTCGACGATTTTCCCGACCGCCTTGGTGCGTCGGGTAGGACGCTGGGTGAGTTCAACCACCACCACAAAGCCCATACGGGCGCCCATCACCTCTTCAGGCGGGATCAGGATATCGAAGCTCAGGCGGCTGTCGTCCGGCACCACAAAGCCCACGCCAGCGTCGGTAAAGTAGCGGCCAACAATCTGGCTGGTTTTAGGGACCAGGACACGCACCACGCGCGCTTCGCGGCGGCCTTTACGGTCCGCGCCCAGCGGTTGCGCCAGGATCTGGTCACCGTGAATGCACATCTTCATCTGTTCAGAGGAAAGATAAAGATCGTCTTTACGGCCTTCTACGCGCAGGAAGCCATAGCCATCACGGTGGCCGATAACGGTGCCTTTCAGCAGGTCAAGACGTTCGGGAAGCGCATAGCACTGACGGCGGGTAAAGACCAGTTGCCCGTCGCGCTCCATCGCGCGCAGGCGGCGGCGAAGGGCTTCAATTTGCTCTTCACCTTCAATGTTTAATTCAACGGCAAGTTCTTCACGATTGGCGGGTTTTTCGCGTTTTGTTAAGTGTTCAATGATGAACTCGCGGCTGGGGATAGGATTCGCGTATTTTTCGGCTTCGCGTTCCTGGAAAGGATCATGTGACATATCGGTTCCTCCGTTGTCAGCTCCGGTGGAAATTTTCTTCATTCCACCAGCAATAATTTATAAAGTGGTTGATTCTCTTCAACCAAATCGGCCAGCGTGTAGTTATCCAGTTCCTTGAGAAAACTTTGCACGGCCAGAGAAAGTGCCTGTTTAAGGCGACAAGCGGGCGTAATGTGGCAGAACGCGCTGCTGCAGTTCACCAGAGACAACGGCTCCAGTTCACGTACCACATCCCCAACACGAATACTCTGCGCCGGTTTACCGAGACGGATCCCACCATTCTTCCCGCGGACGGCAGCAACGTATCCGGCACGACTAAGTTGATTGATTATTTTGACCATATGATTACGGGACACACCGTATACCTCTGTAACCTCAGAGATACTGGTCATTTTCCCATCGGGTAACGACGCCATGTAAATCAGCGCGCGTAAGCCGTAATCGGTGAAACTTGTTAACTGCACATCAACCTCAGGAAAAAGGGAAAACGCGGATAAACCGCACAGATATTCATTAATGATGATAAACCAGCCAGATAGTAAGCGGCTAATTTATTTGACAGACGGGGCGAAAAAGCGGAGATCGAGGAGCGTTCGCCGGATGGCGCGACGCGTATCCAGCCTGCGGGTTGTCCCGCAGGCCAGCAGTCACGAAGATTATGCGTCGAACGGGTCGCGCAGGATCATCGTTTCAGTACGATCAGGGCCGGTAGAGATAATGTCGATCGGCACTTCGGTCAGTTCTTCAATACGCTTGATGTAATTCAGCGCTGCCTGCGGCAGACCGCTACGCTCTTTCACACCGAACGTCGTTTCAGACCAGCCTGGCATGGTTTCGTAGATTGGCTCGATGCCTTTCCAGTCATCCGCAGCCAGCGGAGTGGTGGTCACTTCGCGACCATCAGGCATACGGTAGCCTACGCAGAGTTTCACCTCTTTCAGACCGTCCAGCACGTCCAGTTTGGTCAGGCAGAAGCCAGACAGGGAGTTAATCTGTACTGCGCGACGCACGGCTACAACGTCCAGCCAGCCGGTACGACGACGACGACCGGTGGTCGCGCCAAACTCGTTACCCTGCTTGCACAGGAACTCGCCGGTTTCATCAAACAGCTCAGTCGGGAATGGACCCGCACCCACGCGAGTGGAGTAAGCTTTGATGATGCCCAGAACGTAATCCACATAACGTGGACCCAGACCAGAACCGGTCGCAACGCCACCCGCGGTGGTGTTAGAGGAGGTGACGTACGGATAGGTACCGTGGTCGATGTCCAGCAGCGTACCCTGCGCACCTTCGAACATGACGAAATCGCCACGCTTGCGCGCCTGGTCCAGCAGATCGGACACATCAACAACCATACCGGTCAGAATGTCAGCAATCGCCATGACGTCATCCAGCACTTTCTGGTAGTCAACAGCGTCAGCTTTATAGAAGTTCACCAGCTGGAAGTTGTGATATTCCATCACTTCTTTCAGTTTTTCAGCGAACGTCTCTTTATCAAACAGATCGCCCACGCGCAGACCGCGACGAGCAACTTTGTCTTCATAAGCCGGGCCGATACCACGACCGGTCGTACCGATCGCTTTCGCACCACGCGCTTTTTCACGCGCTACGTCCAGCGCCACGTGATAATCAAGGATCAGCGGGCAGGCTTCGGAGAGCAGCAGACGCTCGCGAACGGGGATACCACGGTCTTCCAGACCTTTCATCTCTTTCATCAGAGCAGCCGGAGACAGCACAACGCCGTTACCGATGATACTGGTGACGTTTTCGCGAAGAATGCCTGATGGAATAAGATGGAGGACGGTTTTTTCACCGTTGATTACGAGAGTATGGCCTGCGTTGTGACCGCCCTGGTAGCGTACAACATATTTAGCCCGTTCAGTCAGAAGATCAACAATCTTCCCTTTACCTTCGTCACCCCATTGGGTGCCCAGTACGACGACGTTGTTACCCATTTTTTTCAAAATCACCGTTTGCTTAAAAATGGATTCTACCATCGCTTTTTCAGATATACAGCACTTTTTGACCTCAAAATACGCCAAACCAGATTACTTTTTGATCAGCCAATCGTTTTCCTCAACATGTAGTAGATAACGATGCCGGCAACCACAAGTCCGCCCCCAAATCGACGCAAAATATTATCCGGCAACTGGCTCAGAGAGGCTATCATCCGACGCCATGCACGCGGATAAAGCATCGGTCCAAGGCCTTCCAGCACCAGAACCAGGGCCAGCGCAAGCCAAATCGTTGAATTCATTTTTAATCCTTATAAAAGAAAACCACCGCTCCGTTGAGAGCGGTGGTTTGAATACTCAAACTGGCCTGAGTTTATCGCGTTGCGTTAGCCGGCGTCTTCATGTAACGGAAGAAATCGCTGTCCGGGCTGAGCACCATCACATCCTGGTTGCTCTGGAAGCTGTTCTCGTAAGCTCGCAGGCTACGGATAAAGGCGTAGAAGTCGGGATCCTGGCTGAAGGCATCGGCAAACAGTTTTGCCGCTTCGGCATCCCCTTCACCGCGCAGAATACGGCCCTGACGCTCAGATTCTGCCAGCGTCTTGGTCACTTCGTAATCCGCTGCCGCACGCAGTTTCTCCGCCTCTTCCTGACCTTGTGAACGATGACGACGGGCTACCGCTTCACGCTCGGCGCGCATACGGTTGTAAATCGCCTCGGACACTTCCGCTGGCAGGTTGATCTGCTTGATACGGACATCGACCACTTCGATACCCAGAGCAGCCATACTGTTCGGGTTGATCACCGGCACTTTGCCGTTGGTTTCAGCCTGAACGCGTTCTGCCGCTTTGGCAATGGCATCATCCGCTGCCGGGGTGGTGACTTCGTCTTCGGTTCCTGCAGAACCGGAGTTCAGCGCATCACGCACTTCCAGCGTCAGACGACCACGGGAGTCGGTGACGATGTCTTTCACATCCAGACGACCAATCTCAGAGCGCAGACGGTCAGAGAACTTACGTTTCAACAGCACTTCCGCCTGAGAAACGTCGCCACCGCCCGTTGCCAGGTAGTAGCGGCTGAAATCACTGATACGCCATTTGATGTAGGAATCGACGATCAGGTCTTTCTTCTCTTTGGTCACGAAACGGTCGGCCTGGTTATCCATGGTCTGGATACGGGCGTCGAGCGTTTTCACCGATTCAATCAGTGGCATTTTAAAGTGCAGACCCGGCTCAAACACCAGCGGCTTGTTCTCGCTGTCGCGCAGAACTTTACCAAAACGCAGGGTAATTCCACGCTCGCCCTCTTTCACCACAAAGATAGAGGTATAAAGCACGACCAATACGATGATGATGATCGCAATAACTGACTTACGCATCCTTATTCCCCCTGACGCTGGTAGTCGTTACGCTGCGCGTTAGCACGGCGTTGGTCCATAATGTCACCATCGTTCGAAGAAGGCGTGGTTGTGGCGCTTGAGCTACCGGATGCCGCAGGTGGCAGACGCAGCAGGTTGTTGGCACCGCTGGTATCCGCCTTTGCCGCCGGCGCCGAACCGCCTTTCAGCATCTGATCCAACGGCAGTACCATCAGGTTTCCACCTTTGCTGTCGTTAACCAGTACCTTACGCGTATGGCTCAGCACTTTTTCCATGGTCTCAATATAAAGACGTTCACGGGTAATCTCCGGAGCCGCTTTATATTCTGGCAAAATCTTCGCGAAACGCGCCACTTCACCCTGAGCTTCCAGGACGGTCTGGGTTTTATACGCACGCGCTTCTTCAAGAATACGCTGCGCCTGACCGTTAGCACGTGGCTGAACTTCGTTGGTGTACGCTTCCGCTTCACGGATGTACTGTTGTTCGTTTTCACGGGCGGCAATCGCGTCATCAAACGCGGCCTTCACCTCTTCCGGCGGACGAGCAGCCTGGAAGTTGACGTCCAGCAGGGTGATACCCATGTTGTACGGGCGAATGGTCTCTTCCAGCTCACGCTGGGTATCGCTACGAATAACGGTACGACCTTCGGTCAGAATGCGGTCCATGGTGTACTTACCGATCACACCGCGCAGCGCACTGTCTGTGGCCTGGCGCAGACTGTCATCTGCACTGGTCACGCTAAACAGGTAGTGCTGCGGATCGGTGACGCGGTACTGGACGTTCATCTCAACGCGCACAACGTTCTCGTCGGAGGTCAGCATCACGCCGGACGCCGCCAGTTCACGGACAGACTCCACGTTCACCGCGGTCACGTCGTCAATGAAAGTCGGTTTCCAGTTCAGACCTGGCTCAACCAGATGGCTGAACTTCCCGAAACGGGTGACCACACCGCGTTCCGCTTCTTTAATGGTGTAGAACCCGCTGGCAGCCCAGATGATCACCACGGCAGCGGCAACAATGCCCACCACGCGGCCCCCTAACTGCGGGCGCGGCCCCTGAGTGGAACCCCCACCAGAGCCAGAACCTTTACCTCCGCCAAGGCCACCAAGCTTCTTGCTTAGTTTGCGGAAGATATCATCCAGATCCGGCGGCCCCTGCTCGCGACCACCTTTGTTGCCATTTCCCCCAGAGTTGCCGCCTTGATTATTGCTGCTTCCCCACGGGTCGCGGTCTTGTCCGTTATTACCGGGCTGATTCCACGCCATGTATATGCTCCATATTTGTTATGCAAGGGCGAATTATTCAGGCATCCCCTTTCTGATCAGACGATATAGTCGACCAGCGCAGGTTCTTGTTTACAGAGGCGACGCCAGTCAACGATCGGCAAACGCACCTGCATCCCCACGCTGCCGTCATCCTCCATCCACTCTTTTTCTATCGCCTGAAGCTGATAAAACCGGCTGCGCAGCCTGCCTTCCTGTGGCGGCAATCGCAGCGTGTGCTGGGCTACCTCACCGGAAAGACGTTCTGTCAAAGCCTGGAAAAGCAGTGGCACACCAATACCGGTCTGAGCGGAAAGCCAGACCCGAATCGGTTTGTTCTCTTCATCTCGGTCGATACGCGGCTCAAAATCCTCCAGCATATCGATCTTGTTCATCACCAACAGCGTTGGGATGTCGTCGGCGTCGATCTCGTCGAGCACCACGTTTACCGCGTCGATGTTCTCCTGCAAGCGAACGTCTGCAGCATCAATGACGTGCAGCAGCAGGGTCGCCTGACGCGTCTCCTGCAGGGTGGCTTTAAACGCAGCCACCAGGTCATGCGGCAGGTGACGGATAAACCCTACGGTATCCGCCAGCACCGTTTCACCGACGTCAGCGACGTCAATACGACGCAATGTGGGGTCCAGGGTCGCAAACAGCTGGTCTGCGGCATAAACCTGGGCCTCAGTAATCTGGTTAAACAGGGTGGATTTACCGGCGTTGGTATACCCCACCAGCGACACCGTCGGGATGTCAGCTTTTGATCGCGCCCGACGTCCTTGCTCACGCTGTTTTTCAACGCGTTCCAGACGTGAAAGGATCTGGGTAATACGGCCACGCAACAGACGGCGGTCGGTTTCAAGCTGGGTCTCACCCGGACCGCGCAAACCAATCCCGCCCTTTTGTCTTTCAAGGTGGGTCCAGCCACGCACAAGCCGCGTTGCCAGATGGCGCAACTGCGCCAGCTCAACCTGCAGCTTACCTTCGTGAGTACGCGCACGTTGAGCGAAAATATCTAAAATCAAACCCGTGCGATCGATAACACGGCATTCGCAAAGACGTTCCAGGTTACGTTCCTGAGCCGGAGACAGCGCATGATCAAACAACACGACTGACGCGCCGGTTGCTTTTACGGCATCCGCAATTTCAACTGCTTTACCTTCACCAACAAAATACTTTGGGTGCGGCGCTTTACGGCTACCGGTAATCACCTGCATTGCTTCGACACCGGCGGAAGAGACCAGAGATTCAAACTCCTGGAGGTCTTCCATATCTTTGTCTTGCGTAAAATAGATGTGTACCAGCACCGCCTGCTCACCGGCATCATAACGGTCAAACAAGCGTAAATTCCTCAAAAAAGATCAGCGGGGAACGCAGGATCCCTGGCTCCCCGTGTGGATAACAGCCCGAAACCTTATTCGGTATCTTCGCTGTCCTGCGCAGGAGAAGAAGAACCCTGCGCGCTGCTGCCATGATGGTAGTTACTACCCGTGCCGCCGCCAGTGTTATTGCTGTGATGGGATACCGGACGAGACGGAACAACTGTAGAAATAGCGTGCTTATAGACCATCTGACTGACCGTGTTTTTCAACAGGATCACGAACTGATCGAAAGATTCAATCTGACCTTGCAGCTTAATACCATTCACCAAATAAATAGAAACTGGAACACGTTCCCGACGCAATGCGTTCAGGAACGGATCTTGTAAAGATTGCCCCTTAGCCATTCTATCTTTTCCTTATATGCTTGTTTTGTACTTAGAACCTTGCGATTCTGAAAAATTGCGCACGATACGACTCAATTGTACACATTCAGTGAGCGATATCACCAACAACCTCAATCACTTCGTTTAACGCCTGTTGCGGTTTTTCACTGTCTAACCAGTGAACACCGTCCCAACCGCGCAACCAGGTGATCTGGCGCTTCGCTAACTGTCTCGTGGCGCAAACACCTCGATAAACCATTTCATCATATGAAATCTCGCCTTCAAGATATGACCACATCTGGCGGTATCCCACACAACGAACGGAAGGCATATCCGTATGCAAATCTCCACGGGCAAATAGCGCCCGCACTTCTGCTTCAAAATCTGAAGCTAACATCTGATGAAAACGCTGCTCAATTCGTTGATGGAGCAGTTCACGGCTCGCCGGGGCGATGGCGAACTGATGCACCTGATACGGCAGAGCGTCTCCTGACGTTTGCGTCAGTTCCGTTAAAGTTTTACCCGAAATGAAAAAAACTTCCAGTGCCCGGGAAAGCCTTTGCGGATCATTTGGATGGATCCGTGCTGCGGCAACCGGGTCAATCTCGGCCAGTTGCTTATGCAAAACGTCCCATCCCTGCTCTGCCGCCTGCTGCTCAATTTTTGCTCTTACTTCCGGATCCGCTGATGGCAGAGGTGAAAGCCCCTCCAGCAACGCCTTGAAATAAAGCATGGTTCCGCCAACCAACAGCGGTATACGTCCCGCCGCCGTTATCTCGGCCATCTCGGCTAACGCATCGCGGCGGAAATCCGCTGCGGAGTATGCCTGAGCCGGGTCGAGAATATCCAGCAAACGATGCGGTGCCGCACGCAGTTCGTCTGCGTCAGGCTTCGCCGTGCCGATGTCCATCCCTCGGTAGATAAGGGCAGAATCGACACTAATCAACTCTACAGGCAAAACTTTACGCAACTCAATGGCCAGTGCCGTTTTGCCGGAGGCCGTGGGGCCCATTAAAAAAATCGCCTTTGGCAGGCTCGCCTTGCTTACGTCAATCATGTTTCAGGGCATTCATCGCCTTTTGTAAATCAACAGGTTGTAATAACCCACCTGGCGGTGTCTTCACCAGATGCGGACAAAGGCGTTCAACCTCCGCCAGCACGCTAATGGCCTGCGCCATACTCCACGGCGTATGTTCGCTTGCCAGATGGCGGGCGATCCACTGCGCGGTGTTGGCGGCATCAAACGACGTTTGCTGCGCCAGGTAGCCTATCAGTTCAGGAATCAAGTTTTGTAAATTTTGTTGGCGTAAGGGTAAAGGCACTGCGCGAATGGTCACATGTTGTGGTTCGAGCACCATTTCAATGCCCATCTGCGCCAACAGGGCCTCTGCGCGACGCAGTACCCCTGTTTCTTCAGGGGATATTTTTAGCCGAACGGGGATCAGCAGCGGTTGTGCACAGGCCGCGTTTTCACCCGGCGTAAGTTGCACTTGTTTAAGCCAGCGTTCCGCCACCGGCAATGCCAGAAGCATCACGTGGCCTTCGCGCTCCAGCAACGCCATATCCGGTGCGATAATCGTCAGAACCCGGCCAAAACTCTGGCTGTGGCCGTCCAGCGAAGGCGCTGGCACCGCGACAGGCGCTTTGCGCTCCACCGCGGGGGTTTCCAGCAATTTGCGGTACAACGCTCCCTGCTGTTTTTGATAGCCAGGTTGGGCGTTTGGATAGTTCGCTCCCGTTGGGCGCGGTGTGCTACCCGCAGCAGAGAAACGCGGGGCATCCGGCTCACGCGCCACGGCAGGTTCAGCAAAATGGTTCCGGCCCGCTGCAACACGGTTTTCCGGAAACGCGCGCGGGGCGGGTTCTTCTTTTTCCAACGGCAGCGTCGGTTCAGCCTGCTGTTGCAATACGCTCAGCACGCCCTGATAGATAAAATCATGCACCAGACGTGACTGGTGGAACCGCACTTCATGCTTGGCAGGATGGACGTTAACGTCCACCTGGTGTGGATCGATTTCTAGATAGAGCACAAACGCCGGTTGCTGATCTGCACCCAGTTTATCTTCACAGGCCTGACGAATGGCGTGATTGATGAGGCGGTCACGCATCATACGACCGTTCACGTAGCAATACTGGATCTCAGCGAAGGCGGCGCTGCTCGCGTTGGGGTCAGCCACCCAGCCGCGCATGGCCAGATCGCCATGCTGCCACTCAATGGACAGCGCGTGCTCGAGGAACGGTACGCCGCAGATAGCGCCCAAGCGGCGCTCTTTCTGCCCACCTTCAACCACGGCGCGGTACTGGCGCATGACTTTGCCGTTATGGCTAAGGTTAATGGTCACGTCAAACCGCGCCAGGGCAATGCGACGAATGATCTCATCGATATGCCCAAACTCGGTTTTTTCGGTACGCATAAACTTGCGTCGGGCGGGGGTGTTATAAAACAGATCCAGCACTTCCAGCGTCGTACCGACCGGGTGCGCCGCTGGTTTAATCGTCACGTCCATATCACGCCCTTCGGCGTACGCCTGCCAGGCTTCCTGCTGTTCAGCGGTACGGGAGGTGAGCGTGAGACGGGAAACGGAGCTGATACTGGCCAGCGCTTCCCCGCGAAAACCGAGGCTGATGATCGCTTCCAGGTCATCAAGAGAGGCAATTTTACTGGTGGCATGACGCGCCAGCGCTAACGCCAGCTCGTCTTTTTTAATTCCACAGCCGTTGTCACGAATGCGAATCAGCTTTGCGCCGCCGCGTTCGATATCAATATCAATGCGGGTGGCCCCCGCATCAAGGCTGTTTTCTACCAGCTCCTTCACCACCGATGCAGGGCGCTCCACCACCTCACCGGCGGCGATTTGGTTCGCGAGCTGCGGCGGTAGAACCTGAATCGGCATGAATTCTCCTTAGTTGGTCGCGGTCATCTCACCTGGCTGCGCTGCGCTGGCCGTCTGGGCGGCACCGCCCTGTGGCGCGGACTGCAGCGGATGCGCATCAAAGTATTTACGCAGACCGTTATAGATCGCTTCGGCAATTTGCTGCTGATAGCTGTCGCTGCCCAGCAGGCGTTCTTCAGCGTTATTACTGATAAAGCCTGTTTCCACCAGAATCGATGGAATATCCGGCGATCGCAGAACGCCAAGGCTCGCATGCTCCGGACGGCGCTTGTGCAATGACCCGATACCCTGCAGCTGATTCAATACATTTGTGGCGACATCATACCCGACGCGCTGGGAATGACCGAATTGTAAATCCAGCACCGCCTGGCTGAGATACGGATCGGCCTGGCTGTTTGCCAGCACATCACCCGCCCCACCTAACAGTTCGGACTGTTTCTCGTGCTCTTCAAGCCAGTTTGCCATTTCACTGTTCGCCCGACGGTTTGACAGCACCCACACTGAGGCTCCCGTGGCGTTACGGTTTGGCGCGGCATCCGCATGAATGGACACCAGGAAATTGGCATTTTGCTTACGTGCCACATCCGAGCGGCCCATCACCGAGATAAAGTAATCGCCGTCGCGCGTCAGCACGCCTTTAAACATAGGGTCGTCATTTAGCAGCGTCCGCAGCTTACGGGCAACCGCGATGGTGACATTTTTCTCCCGCGTACCGCCCGGGCCAATTGCGCCGGGATCCTGACCGCCGTGCCCCGCATCAATGGCGATAATCACTTTATCACCGCTGACCGCGCGACGTGCGCTGGCCGCCGGCCGCGTCACGGTATTGCTGCTGGTAACGCTGGTAATGCGGTCGCTGTCCGTTTTAAACGGATTACGTGCCGGTTCGGATGGGCGCGGGGTATAAACCGGCTCTTCCACGCGTTTCGCCACCACCGGTGGAGGCGGAGGCGGCGGAGGGGCGTCAGCGTTGATGGTAAAGACCACCGTATAATTCGCACCGTTTTGCTGCTTAACCGCTCTGGTTTTACCCTTTTCGGTTAGGTCGACCACCAGACGCAATGACTGGCTATCTTTTGGCGAGCCGGAACGAATGCTTTTAACCAGATTATTGCCGCTGAACTGGAGCGGTAACCCCTGGATAACCCCGGTTTGTTTGATATCCAGCGCCACGCTGTGGCTGTCTGGCTGTGAAAAAGCATATTCCGGATCGCCCATAAAGCTGAACGTGATCCTGGCCTGGCTTTCGCCGTTCGACACCTGAATATCCGACAGGCTTGCCGCCCCGGCCTGCGCGCACAGCAGCACCGTGGCAGCCAATAACCAACCTTTAACGCGACTAATCATCCCGTCATCCCTACGCTTAACCGGCCAGACGCGCCAGTAAGGAACTACCTGATGAGGAAACAGCACTGATGCGTGCCTCACGCCCTTGTGCCTGGTAATTTAAGTGAATTTCGACATCCGGGTCAGGCAACACACCCGCACCTTGTTGCGGCCACTCCACCAGGCAGATGGCATCATTGGCAAAATAATCACGGATCCCCATAAATTCCAGCTCCTCGGGATCCGCAAGGCGGTATAAATCAAAGTGGTACACCATGAGATTTTCAAGGGTGTACGGTTCTACCAGCGTGTAGGTTGGGCTTTTCACATTGCCTTTATGGCCTAACGCCTGCAGAAAACCCCGGCTGAAGGTGGTTTTACCCGCACCTAAATCACCATACAGATAAATGACGGTTGCCCCCTGACAGGCCTGTGCCACGCGTTTGCCAAGATCTAAAGTGGCTTGTTCATCAGGTAAAGAAATCGCTCGATTAGTCATTTTCTACGTCAATCACATCCGGGTTAACAACACGCCGTAGCGTGCAAAAAAGATCGGTGGCCAGCATTCCGCGTGTGCCGTAACGTGCCGCCAGCTTATCCGCCGCGACACCATGGGCCACGCAGCCAGCGCAGGCTGCATCATAAAGGGGAAGTTTCTGTCCAAGCAATGCGCCAATGATGCCTGAAAGCACATCGCCCATTCCGCCGCTCGCCATACCCGCATTTCCGGCATCGACAATGCCCATCGCCTCGTCGCTGGCGACAACGGTTCCTGCCCCTTTCAGAACGGCAACACCTCCGTAACGTTTTACCAGACGCCGGGCAGAAAGTAAGCGATCGCTTTCAATTTCTGCCACGCTGCAGTTAAGCAGGCGCGCGGCTTCGCCGGGGTGCGGCGTCAGAATGCGATTGTGACGCTTATCAGGATTGATTGCCAGAAGGTTCAGCGCGTCGGCATCCCACAGCATCGGTTTACGAAAATTCTCGACCTTCTGCAGGGCCTGTTTCCCCCAGGCCTGCTGCCCAAGCCCTGGGCCAATGACCACGACATCCGCCCATTCGAGACTCTCTTCAAGCGACTGCGGCGTCAATTCATGCACCATCAGCTCCGGACGGGCCGTAATAATTGGCGCACTATTTTCGATGCGCGTCAGCACCCGCACTAAACCGGCACCACAACGCAATGCCGCTTCCCCCGTCATGCGGATAGCCCCCGCCGTGCCGTGGTCACCTCCAATGATCACCAGCCTGCCGTGATCGCCCTTATGGGACGTCGGGCGGCGCGGCGGTAGCCACTGTGCCAGTAGCGAAGCATCAACGCGCGAAACGTGAGTTTCCTGCCCGGCAAGCCAGCTCTCCAGCCCCAGTGCGTTATGGTGCAACGTTCCCGTGACATCCCGTGCTTTACCGGTAAGCAGCCCCGGTTTCAGGGCGATAAAGGCAACGGTGTGCGCGGCCTGAATCACCGCGCCCGGCGTCGTGCCGGTTTGCGCCATCAGTCCAGAAGGTATATCCAGGGCCACCACCGGCGCGCTGTGGGCATTGGCACGTGCAATCAGGGTGGCAACCGGGTCGCGCGGCGCACTGCGTAGTCCGGTGCCCAGCAGGCCATCAATAATCACATCAATCTCTTCCGGCCAGACGATATCGGTGGCATGAATAACACCGCCCGCGTTCAGCCAGGCTTCCCGCGCCGCACTGGCCTCTTCTGGCAGCGGTTTATCGCTCTCCAGCGCCAGCAACGTCACGTGGATCCCGGCGGCAACCGCCAGTCGGGCGACGACATAACCGTCACCGCCGTTATTGCCGTGTCCGCATAAAATCAGCCAATGCGACGATTCAGGGTAAGCCGTGCGGGTAACGTTAAACGCCGCTTCGCCCGCGCGTTGCATCAGTTCATACAGGGTAATGCCGAGGCTGTCTGCGGCCTCTTTTTCGGCGTGCCGGAGGTCATCCGCATGCCAGATGGAATGTGGTATACTTTCGGGGTTTTTCTTCACAGTATGGTCCGTCATGTCACAGCCCCTCGATCTCAATGAATTAGCGCAAAAAATTAAACAGTGGGGTGCTGAGCTTGGCTTCCAGAAGGTGGGTATCACCGATACCGACCTCTCCGCCAGCGAGCCGAAACTGCAGGCATGGCTGGATAAACAATACCATGGCGAAATGGAGTGGATGGCGCGTCATGGCATGATGCGTGCCCGCCCACACGAGCTGTTGCCCGGTACATTACGCGTCATCAGCGTACGCATGAACTACCTGCCCGCCAACGCGGCGTTTGCTCGCACGTTAAAAAATCCCGCACTTGGTTACGTCAGCCGGTACGCCCTGGGCCGTGATTACCATAAGCTTCTGCGTAACCGTTTAAAAAAACTTGGGGAAACTATTCAGCAGCACTGTGTGTCGCTGAATTTTAGACCGTTTGTAGACTCTGCGCCTGTTCTTGAGCGCCCGATAGCAGAAAAAGCCGGGCTTGGCTGGACAGGTAAGCACTCACTTATCCTTAGCCGCGATGCCGGATCGTTCTTTTTCCTCGGTGAACTGCTCATAGATTTGCCGCTGCCGGTAGATGGTCCGGTAGAGGAAGGTTGCGGGCGCTGCGTGGCCTGCATGACCATCTGCCCGACGGGTGCCATCGTTGAGCCTTATACGGTGGATGCGCGCCGCTGCATCTCCTATCTCACCATTGAACTCGAAGGGGCGATACCGGAAGAATTCCGTCCGCTCATCGGGAACCGTATCTACGGCTGCGATGACTGCCAGCTGATCTGCCCCTGGAATCGTTACTCGCAGCTTACGGATGAAGACGATTTCAGTCCTCGTAAAGCGCTTCATGCGCCTCAGCTTATCGAGCTCTTCGCCTGGAGTGAGGCCTGGTTCCTGAAAGTCACCGAAGGATCCGCCATTCGGCGTATTGGGCATCTGCGCTGGTTACGTAATGTCGCCGTTGCGCTGGGTAATGCATCCTGGGATGAAGCCAATATTCAGGCGCTCGAAAGTCGCAGAGGTGAGCACCCACTTCTTGATGAACACATAGAATGGGCGATTGCGCAGCAAATCGAGAAGCGCAATGCCTGCGTTGTCGAGGTGCAGCTGCCGAAGAAACAACGGCTGGTGAGAGTGATTGAAAAAGGGCTTGTACGGGATGCTTGATATATTCACAGCCTGTGAATAAAAATAAAAACTCAAGCGCCATCGGGGCTGGCAATGAGGTCAAGTGATCTAAATAACATTTTGAAACGAAATTTACTTCATTAAATTCAGTATGTTAAGAAGATATTATTCACCCTGCTAATTTTCTTCTGGTCTGTAACTGAGTAGGGCTTCTGTGGATAACTCTGTTCACAAGAGTATTTCAGATGCAATAGAAAATGTCCCCAACGAAGCATTCCGCTGTGGATAATCTGGAGATGATAAGAATTTGGAGCGGGAAACGAGACTCGAACTCGCGACCCCGACCTTGGCAAGGTCGTGCTCTACCAACTGAGCTATTCCCGCTTGGGTGGTCCGTGCTGTGGAAGCACTTTCAAATTTTGGAGCGGGAAACGAGACTCGAACTCGCGACCCCGACCTTGGCAAGGTCGTGCTCTACCAACTGAGCTATTCCCGCTTGGGTGGTCTGTGCTTTAGAAGCACCTTCAAATTTTGGAGCGGGAAACGAGACTCGAACTCGCGACCCCGACCTTGGCAAGGTCGTGCTCTACCAACTGAGCTATTCCCGCAAATTTGCACTGCTTTTGTTGCTGTCGTAACGTGTATTTCTCTGTCGTTACGGGAGGCGCATTATACGAGAAATCCGTTTAGCTGCAACCCCCCTAAAAGCGTTTTTTGTGAAATTCAGTTCAAGTGATGGAATATTCATCGCTTTGCACGTTTTTACACCATTCATGCGTTCTGTAGGCCGGGTAACGCGCAACGCCCCCGGCAACCGCCTGAATTACAGCTTAATAAAGTTCTCGCGATAATACGCCAGTTCGGCCACAGACTCACGGATATCGTCCATGGCCTGATGCGTACCCTGCTTTTTAAAGCCATCCAGGATTTCCGGTTTCCAGCGACGCGCCAGCTCTTTCAGGGTGCTCACATCCAGATAGCGGTAATGGAAGTAAGACTCCAGCTCCGGCATGTACTTAAACAGAAAACGGCGATCCTGACCGATGCTGTTACCGCAGATAGGTGATTTGCCCGCCGGAACCCACTGTTTCAGAAACTCAAGCGTTGCCAGCTCCGCCTCGCGATCGCCCATGGTGCTAGCCTTAACGCGCTCCACCAGCCCGCTCCCCGTATGGGTGCGCACGTTCCACTCATCCATTAACGCAAGCTGGTCGTCGGACTGATGAACCGCGATAGTCGGCCCTTCCGCCAGAATATTCAGGTTGGCATCGGTCACCAGGGTTGCAATCTCAATAATGCGATCGCGCTCGGGATCCAGCCCGGTCATTTCAAGATCGATCCAAATCAGGTTGTTTTCATCCGCGCTCATGTTATTTTCCACCCTTCTCGCATAACCGGCTGTAGCAGGTTAACTAGTATTAATTAGAGTGTATCATAGAGGTTTTGCCCCTTACGGGCGACCAGGAGCCAGCGCGATTGAGTAAAAATAAACTCTCCAAAGGGCAGCAGCGCCGTGTGAATGCCAATCACCAGCGCCGTCTTAAAACCACTTCGGAGAAGGTCGATTACGACGACAACCTGTTTGGCGAACCGATGGAAGGCATCGTCATCAGCCGTTTCGGTATGCACGCCGACGTGGAATCCGCCAACGGTGAGATTCACCGCTGCAACATCCGCCGGACGATTCGTTCTCTGGTAACCGGCGATCGCGTGGTCTGGCGCCCGGGTAAAGAAGCGGCGGAAGGCGTCACGGTAAAAGGCATCGTTGAGGCGGTCCACGCGCGTACGTCGGTACTGACCCGTCCCGATTTCTACGACGGGGTTAAACCTATCGCAGCCAACATTAACCAGATCGTTATCGTCTCGGCGATTTTGCCCGAACTTTCGCTCAATATTATCGACCGATACCTTGTCGCCTGTGAAACGCTGCAGGTTGAACCGATCATCGTACTCAACAAAATCGATCTGCTCGATGAAGACGGTATGAACTTCGTCAACGAGCAGATGGATATCTACCGCAACATCGGGTATCGCGTTCTGATGGTTTCCAGCTATACCAAAGATGGTCTGAAACCGCTTGAAGAGGCGCTTACCGATCGCATCAGCATCTTTGCGGGACAGTCCGGTGTGGGCAAATCAAGCCTGCTGAACAACCTTCTCGGCCTCCAGCAAGAGATCGTGACCAACGATGTATCTGATGTTTCTGGCCTGGGCCAGCACACTACCACCGCGTCACGCCTGTATCACTTCCCGCACGGCGGCGATGTCATTGACTCCCCGGGCGTGCGTGAATTCGGTTTGTGGCACCTTGAGCCGGAACAAATCTTCAACGGATTTGTCGAATTCCATGATTATTTAGGTGCTTGCAAATACCGCGACTGTAAACATGACAATGACCCGGGCTGCGCTATCCGTGAAGCGGTCGAGAAAGGCGAAATAGCGGAGACCCGCTTTGAAAACTACCACCGCATTCTCGAGAGCATGGATCAGGTAAAAACGCGTAAAAACTTTTCTGATTCTGATAACTGACAACTAAGCTAAGCATCGCTAAAATCGTCCCCTTTTTTCAGGTTCCGGCGCTTTGCGGCCGGATCAGGAACGACAAAACAATGGCCTGGAGGCTACCTTGTTAAACTCATTTAAACTTTCGCTTCAATACATTCTGCCGAAACTGTGGCTCACTCGCCTGGCGGGCTGGGGCGCGAGCAAACGAGCGGGCTGGCTGACCAAACTGGTCATCGACCTTTTCGTAAAATATTACAAGGTCGACATGAAAGAGGCGCAGAAGCCGGATACCGCCAGCTACCGCACCTTCAACGAGTTTTTCGTCCGCCCACTGCGCGACGACGTGCGCCCGCTGAATACGGACCCTAACGTGCTGGTGATGCCTGCAGACGGCGTGATTAGCCAACTGGGTCACATCGAAGACGACAAAATCCTGCAGGCGAAAGGCCATAACTACAGCCTGGAAGCGTTGCTGGCAGGTAACTACCTGATGGCGGATCTGTTCCGTAACGGGACCTTCGCGACCACCTATCTCTCACCGCGCGACTATCACCGCGTGCACATGCCGTGCAACGGCATCCTGCGTGAAATGATCTACGTTCCGGGCGATCTGTTCTCCGTGAACCACCTCACGGCGCAGAACGTACCTAACTTGTTCGCCCGTAACGAACGCGTCATCTGCCTGTTTGATACTGAATTCGGCCCTATGGCGCAGATTCTGGTGGGCGCGACCATTGTCGGCAGCATTGAAACCGTCTGGGCTGGCACCATCACCCCACCACGTGAAGGCGTGATCAAGCGCTGGACCTGGCCTGCCGGTGAAGAAGAAGGCTCTGTCGCCCTGCTGAAAGGTCAGGAGATGGGTCGCTTCAAGCTGGGCTCAACCGTTATCAACCTGTTTGCACCGGGTAAAGTTAAGCTGGCCGAACAGCTTGAAAGCCTGTCGGTCACCAAACTGGGTCAGCCGCTGGCCGTCTCTACCGAAACCTTCGTAACGCCGGTGGCAGAACCTGCACCGTTGTCCCAAGAAGAGATCGACGCCGAGCACGACGCCAGCCCGCTGGTTGACGACAAAAAAGACGAAGGCTAATAACAGAAGGATCGCTGACGTGCGCCCGATTATCGTTCTACTGATGGCCTGGTGCCTCAGCATGGGGGCGTACGCAGCGACAGCCCCCGACGCAAAACAGATAACCCAGGAACTGGAGCAGGCAAAAGCGGCAAAACCCGCTCAGCCAGAGACCGTTGAGTCGCTCCAGTCCGCCCTGAACGCGCTCGCGGAGCGAAAAGGCTCCCTTGAGCGTGCGCAGCAATATCAGCAGGTTATCGACAACTTCCCCAAACTCTCGCAAACGCTGCGCTCGCAGCTCAGTAATCTGCGTGATGAACCGCGCGATATACCGGCGGACATGTCTTCTGATGCGCTGAATCAGGAGATCCTCCAGGTCAGCAGCCAGCTTCTGGAAAAGAGCCGTCTGGCTCAGCAGGAGCAGGAGCGGGCGCGTGAAATTGCCGACTCGCTCAGCCAGCTTCCCCAGCAGCAAACCGATGCCCGCCGCCAGCTTAATGAAGTTGAGCGTCGCGTTGGCACGCAAAGCGGCAACACGCCGCAAGCGCAGGCGCAGAATCTGGGGCTGCAGGCCGAATCTGCTCGCCTCAAAGCCCTTGTCGATGAACTGGAGCTGGCGCAGCTGTCCGCCAATAACCGCCAGGAGCTGTCGCGGATGCGCTCTGAGCTGGCGCAGAAGCAGAGCGAACAGCTGGATGCATATCTGCAGGCCCTGCGTAATCAGCTTAACAGCCAGCGACAGCGCGAAGCCGAGCGTGCGCTTGAAAGCACCGAACTGCTGGCGGAAAACAGCGCGAACCTGCCCAGCGGCATCGTTGAGCAGTTTAAGGTCAACCGCGAGCTCTCTGCGGCGCTGAATCAACAGGCGCAGCGTATGGACCTGGTGGCCTCGCAACAGCGTCAGGCTACCAATCAAACCCTGCAGGTCCGCCAGGCGCTTAACACACTGCGTGAGCAGTCCCAATGGCTAGGGTCATCAAACCTGCTGGGTGAGGCGTTACGCGCGCAGGTCTCACGCCTGCCGGAAATGCCCAAACCGCAACAGCTGGATACCGAAATGGCTCAGCTGCGCGTGCAGCGACTGCACTTTGAGGATCTGCTCAACAAACAGCCGCAAATCCGCCAGATCCGTCAGGCTGACGGACAGCCGCTGACCAGCGAGCAGAACCGCATTCTGGAAGCCCAGTTGCGTACCCAGCGTGAACTGCTGAACTCCCTGCTCCAGGGCGGGGATACGCTGATTCTGGAACTGACCAAGCTCAAGGTCTCTAATAGCCAACTGGAAGATGCGCTGAAAGAGGTGAATGAGGCAACGCACCGTTATCTCTTCTGGACCTCCGACGTGCGGCCGATGACCTTCTCGTGGCCGATTGAGATTGTTCAGGATCTGCGCCGCCTTATTTCGCTGGATACCTTCAGCCAGCTGGGCCAGGCCAGCGTGATGATGCTCACCAGTAAAGAGACCATTTTCCCGCTGCTGGCCGCGCTGATTCTGGTGGGCTTCAGCATTTACTCGCGCCGGTATTTCACCCGATTCCTGGAGCGCTCCAGCGCCCGGGTGGGGAAAGTTACGCAGGATCACTTCTGGCTGACGTTACGCACCGTCTTCTGGTCGATTCTCGTCGCCTCACCGCTACCGGTCCTGTGGATGACGCTTGGATATGGCCTGCGGGAAGCCTGGCCCTACCCGCTCGCGGTGGCCATTGGCGATGGCGTCACTGCCACGGTGCCACTGCTGTGGGTGGTAATGATTTGCGCCACGTTCGCGCGGCCCAACGGTTTGTTCATCGCTCACTTCGGCTGGCCGCGTAATCGCGTTGCACGCGCCATGCGTTACTACCTGATGAGCATCGGACTGATTGTGCCGCTGATTATGGCGCTGATCATGTTCGATAAACTCAACGACCGGGAATTCTCAGGGTCGCTGGGCCGCCTCTGCTTTATGCTGATATGCGGGGCGCTGGCAATTGTCACGCTCAGCCTGAAACGCGCCGGTATCCCGCTCTATCTGGATAAATCCGGTAACGGCGACAACATGTTCAACCGGCTGCTCTGGAACTTGCTGCTGAGCGCACCGCTGATTGCCATGCTGGCAGCGACGGTGGGTTACCTGGCGACCGCCAAGGCGCTGCTGGCGAGGCTTGAAACCTCGGTGGCGATCTGGTTCCTGCTTCTGGTGGTGTATCACGTGATACGCCGCTGGATGCTGATCCAGCGCCGCCGTCTGGCGTTCGACCGTGCCAAGCACCGACGGGCAGAGATCCTCGCCCAGCGTGCGCGTGGCGAGGAAGAGCCAAACCATGTCAACAGCACAGAAGGCACGACGGAAGCTGACGAAGTCGAGCTGGATCTGGATGCCATCAGTACCCAATCCCTGCGACTGGTACGCTCGATCCTGATGCTGATTGCCCTGCTGTCGGTGATCTTCCTGTGGTCGGAAATTCACTCCGCGTTTGGCTTCCTGGAAAACATCTCTCTGTGGGACGTAACGTCCACGGTACAAGGTGTGGAGAGCCTGGAGCCGATTACCTTAGGCGCGGTGTTGATTGCCATTCTGGTGTTGATCATCACCACCCAACTGGTGCGTAACTTCCCGGCGCTGCTGGAGCTGGCCCTGCTGCAGCATCTCGATTTAACCCCGGGGACGGGATACGCAATTACCACCATCACCAAATATCTGATCATGCTGTTTGGCGGGCTGGTCGGCTTCTCAATGATTGGCATTGAATGGTCGAAACTGCAGTGGCTGGTGGCGGCACTTGGTGTGGGGTTAGGGTTTGGCTTACAGGAGATCTTCGCCAACTTTATCTCTGGCCTGATTATTCTGTTCGAAAAACCGATTCGTATTGGCGATACGGTAACGATCCGCGACTTGACCGGCAGCATCACCAGGATCAACACGCGCGCCACCACGATCAGCGACTGGGACCGTAAAGAGATCATCGTGCCGAACAAGGCGTTTATTACCGAGCAGTTTATCAACTGGTCGCTGTCAGACTCCGTCACGCGTGTGGTGCTGACGGTACCTGCGCCGTCGGATGCCAACAGCGAAGAGGTCACTCAGATCCTCTACACCGCCGCGGAGCGCTGTTCATTTGTGATCGACAACCCGGCGCCGGAAGTGTTCCTGGTGGATTTACAACAGGGGATCCAGATTTTCGAACTGCGTATTTACGCCGCCGAAATGGGACACCGTATGCCACTGCGTCATGAGATCCACCAGCTGATTCTGGCAGGGTTCCGTGAGCACGGCATTGATATGCCGTTCCCACCGTTCCAGATGCGTCTGGAAAGCCTGGACGGGCGTAAAACGGGAAGAACGTTAACGTCAGCGGCGCGCACACGCCCGGCAGGAAGTCTGTAACCCTTCTCCCCTCCCTTCCGGGAGGGGAATGTTTGACCGCTACGCCACTTCCGTCAGCAACGCCACAGAACGTCGGCGGTAATTCTCATAAATCCCCATCGCCAGAAGCGAGAAGAAGACTGGACCGCCCACCATCCACAGTGCGCTACTCCAGTCATTCGCCTCAATCACCGGCTGAATAACGGTAAAGATGTTGGCGAATGCCACTACCAGCACCACCACCGTGGTTGCCAGCAGCGTGGCGGCGCGCGTTTTGAAAATCACAAACGGACGCTCAAGATCCTGCTTCGCCTTAAAGAACGGGAAGGCCAGGCTCAGAAAGAGATAAGGCAACGTCATCGACACGTTCGCCATCAGGGTCAGCTTGTTATAAAACGCTGACGCGGTATCCCCACCAAACGACACCAGCAAAATGAACACGCTGACCAGCAGGCACTGCATCCACATGGCGTTGGCGGGCATACCCGCGGTATTCAGTTGCGTCATGCGTGCAGGCCACAGCGCTTTTGGCGTGCCCTGAATTATCGCTTTCAACGGAGAGTAAATCAGCGTGAAAAACGCGCCGGTATAGGCAAGGAACATGGACAAGCCGGTGATGCGTGCAAACCAGACGCCCATCGCTGCCGCCGCTTCCGGTGTCAGATTCATCGCTTGTCCCAGCGTCATCCCCAGGCTTTTCATCAGCACATAGGTAATGTTGCCCAGGTTAGTGGTGTTGTTGCTGAGTACCTGCTGCCAGTTGGTGCTGACGCCCCAGAGGAAAATTGCCAGCGAATAGCCAATGGAGATAACTATCGCGGCAAAAATAATGCCTTTCGCAAAGTTCTTTTCCGGGTTCTCGGTCTTGTCGACCAGACCGCCCACCGCCTCAATACCGCCGTACGCAAAAATGGCAAACACCACAAAGGAGAGCATAGCGAGCCCGGACTGATAGCTCGGGTTGGGCGAGGAAACGAAGTTCACCTCCTGAGCGAAATGTCCGCCGTTCAGGCACAGAATGGCAATGCTGACCAGCAGCAGCACCAGATTCAGGCACATCACCGAGATCCCGCCCACGGCGGTAATGCGGGCAATTTTGTTGATGCCCTTAGACGCCACCAGCGTTACAACCACCATCCAGCAGACGGCCAGAATCCCGACCACCTGCGTGGAACTCAGACCGGCCAAAGACCAGACCTGAGTGTAATCGCTGCCGAAAACAAACGTCGAAAACGGTACCCAGACCTTGGCCGCCGTACTGACCATCCAGACCACATACGAGGAGAACCACATAAACGTGCCGATAAACGCGTAGCGCGGGCCGATGCTGTTGTTCATCCAGGAATAGATCCCGCCCTCTTCTTTGCGGTAAGCCGCCCCCATTTCCGCCATCATCAGCGCAAACGGTATGAAGAAAAACAGAGCCGAGACGATGTAGAACGGCGTTGCGCTGTAGCCCATCAGATAGAAAGCCGACGGGCTGTTGGCAAAGCCAAAGACGGAGGTAAAAATCATCAGGATGAGCCCGGTGAGGGTCATCTTTTTAAGTGACTGGGACATAGCGCCATCCAAAGGAAGTTAAACTGCGCGGATGGTAGCAGATGACCAGACTAATATTGTGGCTATTAGGGGCAAATTAAGAAAAAGACCTGCGTACAGAGAATGTGGCAGTTTTTAATGTTGTCGTGCGGAAATGGAAAGGTTAATTGATATCAGAGGTGAGCCGGGTAAGCGACAGTGCTACCCGGCAATACGGTGCGTTATGCGCGATCGACCGTAAACGCGATCACTTCGCCCAGCTGTTCTGCACCCAGCGCCAGCATCACCAGACGATCAACGCCCAGCGCCACGCCGGAGCAGTCCGGCAGACCCGCTTTCAATGCTTCCAGCAGATGGGTATCAATGGGCTGCTGCGGCAGACCACGTGCCGCGCGCTTGCGGTTATCCTGCTCAAAACGCTGCTGCTGTTCGCGTGCGTCGGTCAGTTCGTGGAAGCCGTTCGCCAGCTCGATACCTTTGTAATAGACCTCAAAACGCTCCGCCACGCGGTGATCTTCGGTGCTGATCTGCGCCAGCGAAGCCTGGCTTGCCGGGAAGTGATATACAAACGTCGGCCGGTCTTTGCCAATTTGCGGCTCAACGCCAAAGGTGAAGAGCAGTTGCAGCAGCGTGTCGCGGTCTTCTTCGGTATCTGCCACGTTGCTCAGATCCAGTTTTGCCGCCACTTCGCGCAGCTGCGCTTTATCCGCAGAGAGCGGATCAATTTCCAGGTAACGCTGGAAAACCTGCTGATAAGAGAGCGTTTCCGCTTCTGAGCACTCCAGCACCTGCTGCAGCAGATCGTCCACCTCGTTCATCAGGCGGTACATATCATAATGCGGACGGTACCACTCCAGCATGGTGAATTCCGGATTGTGGTGACGCCCCATCTCTTCATTACGGAAACTGCGGCACAGCTGATAGACCGGGCCACACCCTGCCGCCAGTAGGCGTTTCATGTGGTATTCCGGGCTGGTCATCAGATACAAATTCATGCCCTGTGAGTGGCCAGGACCAACAAAACGGGTTTCAAACGGGACCAGATGAATATCCGTTACCGTTGCCTGACTCATGCACGGGGTTTCCACCTCAAGGACGCCGCGGTCGGCAAAGAAGCGGCGGATCTCCGCCATAATTGCAGCGCGTTTTAGCAGGTTGGGGATGGATGCGCTCGGCTGCCAGGTGGCCGTTTCGCTCATGAGTTTTTCTCCGATTTCAGACAAGGGCACGAAGTCTACTCGTTACCAGGGACGGAGACAAATTTTGCGCAGTAAAAAAGCGCATTTCATTTAGGTGAACAATTGCGCAACGAAATTCATTACTCACCGCGATAAATCGCCGCACAGAACAGCAAAAAAATCGAACACGTCAAATTTCCCTGACATCCACGCGGTTATACTGCTTTACCCATAAAGGAGCAGTGGAAACGCTTTCGCAATCGTCCTTTTGGACGGGTGAACTACCTTTAGTTTATCGCGTTGCGAAATAACAAAAATCTGGAGGAATGTCGTGCAAACTTTTCAAGCCGATCTTGCCGTTATAGGCGCTGGCGGGGCTGGATTACGTGCTGCGATTGCTGCAGCACAAGCTAATCCCAACGCTAAAATCGCATTGATTTCAAAAGTCTATCCGATGCGCAGCCATACGGTTGCCGCAGAAGGAGGATCCGCCGCCGTTGCGCAGGATCATGACAGCTTCGAATACCATTTCCACGACACGGTTGCAGGGGGCGACTGGCTTTGCGAGCAGGATGTCGTTGACTACTTTGTACACCATTGTCCTACGGAGATGACCCAGCTTGAACAGTGGGGATGTCCGTGGAGCCGTCGTCCGGACGGCAGCGTCAACGTTCGCCGCTTCGGCGGGATGAAGATCGAACGCACCTGGTTCGCCGCCGATAAAACCGGCTTCCACATGTTGCACACCCTGTTCCAGACCTCCCTTCAGTTCCCACAGATTCAGCGCTTTGACGAACATTTCGTCCTCGACATTCTGGTTGATGACGGTCATGCGCGCGGTCTGGTGGCGATGAACATGATGGAAGGCACCCTCGTCCAGATCCGCGCCAACGCGGTGGTCATGGCTACCGGCGGTGCGGGGCGTGTTTACCGCTACAACACCAACGGCGGTATCGTCACCGGTGACGGCATGGGCATGGCGCTTAGCCACGGCGTGCCGCTGCGGGATATGGAGTTCGTGCAGTATCACCCTACTGGTCTGCCAGGCTCCGGCATTCTGATGACGGAAGGTTGTCGTGGTGAAGGCGGTATCCTGGTCAATAAAAATGGCTACCGCTATCTGCAGGATTACGGCATGGGCCCGGAAACCCCGCTCGGCGAGCCGAAAAACAAATACATGGAACTGGGCCCGCGCGACAAAGTATCTCAGGCCTTCTGGCACGAGTGGCGCAAAGGCAACACCATCTCCACGCCACGCGGCGATGTGGTCTACCTCGACCTGCGTCATCTTGGCGAGAAGAAACTGCTGGAACGTCTGCCGTTCATTTGCGAACTGGCAAAAGCCTACGTTGGCGTCGATCCGGTGAAAGAGCCGATTCCGGTACGTCCAACGGCCCACTACACCATGGGCGGTATCGAAACCGATCAGCAGTGCGAAACCCGCATTAAAGGGCTGTTTGCCGTGGGCGAGTGCTCCTCTGTCGGCCTGCACGGTGCTAACCGTCTGGGGTCAAACTCACTGGCGGAGCTGGTGGTCTTTGGCCGCATGGCGGGCGAACGCGCGATGGAGCGTGCTGCCACCGCCGGCGAGGCGAACAGCGCGGCGCTGGATGCCCAGGTCGTTGACGTCGAAAAACGGCTGAAGAACCTGGTGAACCAGGAAGGAAATGAAAACTGGTCGAAAATCCGCGACGAGATGGGCCTGTCGATGGAAGAAGGCTGCGGTATCTACCGTACCCCTGAACTGATGCAAAAAACCGTGGATAAGCTGGCAGAGCTGCAGGAGCGCTTCAAGCGCGTACGCATTACCGATACCTCCAGCGTGTTCAACACAGACCTGCTCTATACCATTGAGCTGGGTCACGGCCTGAACGTGGCGGAATGTATGGCGCACTCTGCGCTGGCACGTAAAGAGTCACGCGGCGCGCATCAGCGTCTTGATGAAGGCTGCACCGAACGTGATGACGTCAATTTCCTGAAACACACTCTCGCCTGGCGCGATGCGGATGGCACCACCCGTCTGGACTACAGCGACGTGAAAATCACGACGTTGCCACCGGCTAAACGCGTGTATGGCGCAGAAGCAGAAGCCGCCGAGAAGAAGGAGAAGGCGAATGGCTGAGATGCAGAAACTGAAAATCGAAGTGGTGCGCTACAATCCGGAAGTGGACACCGCACCGCACAGCGCATTCTATGAAGTCCCTTATGACGAGCAAACCTCTCTGCTGGATGCGCTCGGCTATATCAAAGATAACCTTGCGCCGGACCTGAGCTACCGCTGGTCGTGCCGTATGGCAATCTGCGGCTCCTGCGGCATGATGGTCAACAAGGTGCCAAAACTGGCCTGTAAAACTTTCCTGCGTGAATACACCAAAGGCATCAAAGTAGAAGCGCTGGGTAACTTCCCGATTGAACGCGATCTGGTGGTCGATATGACTCACTTTATCGAAAGTCTGGAAGCGATTAAGCCGTACATCATCGGCAATCCACGTACGCCGGATCAGGGGACGAACACCCAGACGCCAGCTCAGATGGCGAAATACCATCAGTTCTCCGGCTGCATCAACTGTGGTCTGTGCTACGCCGCGTGTCCACAGTTTGGCCTGAATCCAGAGTTTATTGGCCCGGCGGCCATTACCCTGGCGCACCGCTATAACGAGGACAGCCGCGACCACGGTAAAAAAGAACGTATGGCGCAGCTTAACAGCCAGAACGGCGTCTGGAGCTGTACTTTTGTGGGCTACTGCTCCGAAGTCTGTCCGAAGCACGTCGACCCGGCCGCCGCTATTCAGCAGGGTAAAGTGGAAAGCTCGAAAGACTTTCTTATCGCCACCCTGAAACCACGCTAAGGAGTGCATAATGACGACTAAACGCAAAGCCTACGTGCGGCCAATGCCGTCCACCTGGTGGAAGAAACTGCCGTTTTATCGCTTCTATATGCTGCGTGAAGGCACCGCGGTGCCGGCGGTCTGGTTCAGCCTGGAGCTGATGTATGGCGTTTATGCCCTCAAACATGGCCCTGAAACCTGGGCCAGCTTTGTCGGCTTCCTGCAAAACCCCATCATCGTGATCCTGAACCTGATTGTGCTCGCGGCAGCGCTGCTTCATACCAAAACCTGGTTTGAACTGGCGCCAAAAGCGGCGAACATCATCATTAAAGACGAGAAAATGGGGCCAGAGCCTGTCATTAAAGGGCTATGGGGCGTGACGATCCTCGTCACTGTGATCATTCTGTTTGTCGCACTGTTCTGGTAAGGAGACTACTGTGATTAATCCAAATCCAAAACGTTCTGACGAGCCGGTCTTCTGGGGACTGTTTGGCGCAGGGGGGATGTGGAGCGCCATCATCGCGCCGGTCATCATCCTGCTGGTCGGTATTATGCTGCCACTGGGGCTGTTTCCGGGCGATGCGCTGGGTTACGAGCGAGTACTGGCCTTTGCCAGCAGCTTTATTGGCCGTGTGTTCCTCTTCCTGATGATCGTCCTGCCGCTGTGGTGTGGCCTGCACCGTATTCACCATGCGATGCATGACCTGAAAATCCATGTCCCGAGCGGGAAATGGGTGTTCTACGGCCTGGCAACCATCCTGACGGTGGTTACGCTGATTGCCGTGGTTACTATCTGATACATCAGGCCCGCCCCCCGGCGGGCCTGTCATTTCTGCATTTTCCCCACCAGCCACTGCGCAAACTCACGCATTGCAGGGGTTTCTGTCCGTGACTGCAATCGGGTTAACCAGTAACTGCCCAGCTCAATCTGTGTCGCAAACGGCTGAATGATACGTTCACTGTTCAGCAGATGAGTGAACATACCCACAGGCGCGATAGCAATTCCCACGCCGGCCTGCGCGGCTTCCAGCATGGTAACGGATGAATCAAACACCATCACCCGATGCGTTGGTGACGGCGGGAGTTCGCCCGCGGCCTGCATCCACGCCGACCATTCGTCGCGTCGGTAGGAGCGCAGCAGCGTAAACTTCAGCATATCCGCCGGTGCTTGTAGCCCGACGGCAATTTCAGGCGTGCACAGCGGAGCCAGCGGCGCAGAACACAGAAACGTCGCTTCAGTGCCATGCCACGCCCCTCCACCGTAGCGGATCGTGTAATCAAGCCCTTCGGCGGCCGGATCGACACGGTTATTATGGGTCGAAAGATGCAGATCGATATGCGGATAGCGGCGACGGAAATCATCCAGCTGCGCGAATAACACCCCGGTCGCAAAAGTCCCCACCACGCCAATTTTAAGCTTCTCCAGCGCGCGATGACTGGCAAAGCGATCCAGCATGCCGGCGATACGATCAAACGAATCGTTCAGCACCGGCAGCAGATTCTCGCCCTCTGTCGTCAGCATCAATCCGCGCGAAACCCGGACAAACAGCTGACAGTTCAGATGTTGTTCCAGCGTCTTAACGTGCTGACTGATGGCTGAATGGGTGACATTCAGCTCAATGGCAGCATTAGTAAAACTGAGGTGCCTTGCGGCGGCTTCGAAGGCACGAAGCGAATTAAGCGGTAAATAGCTGCGTGTCATCGACCCATCCGTTAGAAAAATTAACAGCTAATGCTAAATTTAACCGTTTGTCAGCCACAGTCAAATCCAACAGACTGGGTATGTCTGACGGGCCCGGACACTCCCTTGACTCGCTATTACGGAAGATAACTGATGATGAAAAAATCCCTGTGCTGCGCTCTGCTGCTCAGCACCTCCTGCGCTGCATTAGCCGCACCTCTGTCAGAAACACAGCTGGCGAAGGTCGTGGAACGTACCGTTACGCCCCTGATGAAAGCGCAGTCTATTCCGGGTATGGCGGTCGCCGTGATCTATCAGGGCCAGCCGCACTACTTCACCTTCGGCAAGGCCGATGTCGCCGCGAACACACCCGTCACTGCACAAACGCTGTTTGAGCTGGGCTCAATCAGCAAAACCTTCACCGGCGTTCTGGGTGGCGATGCTATTGCTCGCGGTGAAATTTCGCTGGGCGATCCGGTGACCAAATACTGGCCTGAACTGACCGGCAAACAGTGGCAGGGCGTTCGCATGCTGGACCTGGCAACCTATACTGCCGGTGGCCTGCCGTTACAGGTGCCCGATGAGGTTACCGATAATGCCTCGCTGCTGCGTTTTTACCAGTCCTGGCAACCACAGTGGGCGCCAGGCACCACGCGTCTTTATGCGAATGCCAGCATCGGTCTGTTTGGGGCTCTGGCAGTGAAACCTTCTGGCATGCGCTTTGAGCAGGCGATGACGGAGCGGGTCCTGAAGCCGCTTAACCTGAACCATACGTGGATTAACGTTCCGAAGGCAGAAGAACAGCATTACGCCTGGGGTTATCGTGACGGTAAAGCGGTTCACGTTTCGCCGGGCATACTCGATGCCGAAGCATATGGCGTGAAAACCAACGTGAAGGATATGGCGAGCTGGGTGGTGGCTAACATGGCCCCCGATGGGGTACAGGATGCCTCACTGAAGCAGGGCATGGTGCTTGCACAGTCTCGCTACTGGCGCACAGGCTCGATGTACCAGGGCCTGGGCTGGGAGATGCTCAACTGGCCGGTAGAAGCCAAAACCGTGGTGGAGGGCAGCGACAACAAGGTAGCACTTGCACCGTTGCCCGTGATAGAAGTGAACCCTCCTGCACCACCGGTAAAAGCGTCATGGGTGCATAAAACAGGCTCGACGGGCGGATTTGGCAGCTACGTGGCATTTATTCCTGAGAAGGAACTCGGCATCGTTATGCTGGCGAACAAGAGCTACCCGAACCCGGCACGCGTGGAAGCGGCATACCGTATTCTGAGCGCTCTGCAGTAAAATCTTGCCGGGTGATGCTGATGCCCACCCGGCCTGCAAAATTCCCGCATTTTCCTTGCTGTCATCTACACTTAACAAAAACAGTAAGGAAACTCCTATGCGCATTTTGCCTGTTATCGCCGCAGTGACAGCCGCGTTTTTAGTGGTTGCCTGCAGCTCCCCTACTCCCCCTCCCGGCGTCACCGTTGTCAGCAATTTCGACGCACAACGTTTTCTTGGAACATGGTATGAAATCGCGCGCCTTGACCACCGTTTTGAACGGGGTTTAGAGAAGGTCACGGCAAATTACAGCCCGATGGATGACGGCGGTATTCAGGTTATCAACCGGGGCTATAATCCGGGTCGGGAGATGTGGCAGCAGTCGATTGGACAAGCGTACTTTACCGGCGACCCGCGACGGGCCGCGCTCAAAGTCTCCTTCTTCGGCCCGTTCTATGGCGGATATAACGTGATAGCGCTCGACAGAGAGTACCGTCACGCGCTGGTCTGCGGGCCGGATCGCAACTATCTGTGGATCCTCTCTCGCACCCCAACCCTTTCACCTGAGATGAAACAGCAGATGCTGGACGTCGCGACCCGGCAAGGGTTTGATGTGTCGAAACTCATCTGGGTAGAACAACCCCATTAATGGGTGCTGAGCTTCAACCCAATAATACCGGCCACAATCAGGGCGAGGCTGGCGATACGCGCCAGACTCGCTGACTCACCCAACAGCAGGATCCCCGTGATGGCCGCCCCCACGGCGCCAATTCCCGTCCAGACGGCATACGCTGTCCCCACCGGTAAAGAACGCATCGCCCACGAGAGCAAAACGATACTCACAATCATCGCGGTAAGGGTAATGACGCTGGGTGTCAGGCGGGTAAAACCGTGGGTGTACTTCAGACCTATCGCCCATACCACTTCGAGCAGGCCAGCAATAACAAGAATGATCCAGGACATTTCAGGCTCCTTAACTTAAATGCAAGTTGGGGCCGTCCCCGATGAAGGAAGCGCTTACGGGTCGTCCCGCAAGGCAAAGATTACGCCTCATATTTTGGTTAGCGTGCGATTTTTTTTCAATCCTTTTGTGCTGAACATGTTAAGGCAAGAAATAGCCGCAGTATGCCGCGTAGTTCAGGCATTTATCACTCATCCGACTTCTCTATGATGATGTGCTTTCTGATGGCAGGAAGCCAAACCACTAGCCGACTGCGAATATAATATGTTCAAAATTCTTTTGATTGACCGTTGTCACTTCACCCGCACCGGGTTTGAAGCATGGCTCAATCATTCCGGTTTATTTCCGGAAAACGTCGTTGTGACCGGCCTGAATAATCTTTTCCTCGCCAGAGAGCACATTCTGCAATGGAAACCGACGCTGGTCATTGCTGACCTGCATGGGTTCAGACAGGATGTCCATCCCTTTCAGTCCCTCTCATCTTTACTGAACGCCAGCGAAAGAGTGCCCTTTATTTTGCTGCAATCGGGTGAGGATAGTGAAATGAGCGCCTGGCTGAAGCAATTCCCGGTCTGGTCATCGCTGTTGAAAAATGCCCGTCTTGAACAACTGGGGACAGTTATCCACGACGCACTCATTTCGCACGCGAACAGTGAAAAGCCAAAGGTAACCGCGCCTTTGCTGACGCGCCAGGAGGAGAAAGTGCTGACGTTGTGGATGGAGGGTGCCAGCAATCAGAAAATTGCGGCTCACCTGAGTATTAACGGTAAAACGGTCTATACCTATAAACGGAATATCCGCATGAAATTGCATATGGATACGCGTTATTCACCGTTTTTATCCCTGCAGGAATCAGAAAGCTGACGGTACGAAACCCGTCTGGTTCCGTACCGTTTATTCAATTACTGCTGTGCTTTACTTGCCGCACCAGAGATTGCACTACCACCTTCAGAAATATCCTGACCAACGCCACGCGTGGTATTACAGGCTGTTAATACTGAAGAAAGTACCAGGACTGAAAAGATCGCTGCAATTGTCTTCTTAACCATAATATCTTCCTTTTATAGCCAAAGTTGTTTTGTGTATAGCAACTTAAGAATAGACAATATCCCGTCGTTTGACGGAAAAGGACGCATTTTTAGGAAAATTAGACGGGGTTAGCTGGCCGCGTGAGAAATGATATGGCCGAGATCCTGGATATCTTCCCCCATTCCACGCGTGGTGTTACAGCCGGAAAGCAACGCGCTGGACAGCGCTAACAGAAGCAGAATTTTAACGGTACGGTTCATCATCCCTGCCTGCAAAAAACAGGCGCAGCGGGCGCTGCGCCTTCAGTCTTGACGTAAATTACTTCACGCGAGATACGTATTCGCCGGAGCGGGTATCTACTTTGATCACTTCACCAGTCTGTACAAACAGTGGAACTTTAACCACTGCACCAGTGGACAGGGTAGCTGGCTTGCCGCCAGTACCTGCGGTATCACCTTTCAGACCTGGGTCGGTTTCAACGATTTCCAGCTCTACGAAGTTTGGTGGGGTAACAGCGATAGGCTGGCCGTTCCACAGGGTCACGATGCACTCAGCCTGGTCCAGCAGCCATTTTTCGCTATCGCCAATCGCTTTAGCATCCGCAGACAGCTGCTCGAACGTTTCGTTGTTCATGAAGTGCCAGAACTCACCGTCGTTGTACAGGTAAGTCAGGTTCATATCGACAACATCAGCGCCTTCAGCGGAGTCAGTAGACTTGAAGGTTTTCTCAACACGGGTACCGGTCAGCAGGCGACGCAGCTTAACGCGCGCGAATGCCTGGCCTTTACCTGGTTTAACGAATTCGCTGGCTTCAACCGCGTACGGTTCGCCGTCCATCATGATTTTAAGACCAGCACGAAAATCGTTGCTATAGTACGTTGCCATAAGGCCCTCTAAATTTGTTAACTGGTAGCTAAGCCACAAAATGGCGCATATTGTAACCCTAAACACCCCGTCCAGAGAAGATTGGTTATCGCAACTTGCCGATGTAATCACCAGTCCTGATGAATTGCTGCGTCTGTTAGACCTCGATCAGCACCCAGAGTTGCTTGCAGGCCGCGAGGCTAAGCGACTTTTTGCCCTGCGTGTTCCCCGCGCGTTTGTTGCCCGTATGGAGAAAGGAAACCCTGACGATCCATTATTAAAACAAACGCTTACTGCGCAGGAAGAGTTTATATCGGCGCCAGGATACAGCACCGATCCTCTGGAAGAGCAGAACAGTGTGGTACCGGGTTTACTGCACAAATATCTCAACCGTGCCCTGCTGCTGGTGAAAGGCGGTTGCGCGGTAAACTGCCGTTATTGTTTCCGTCGCCACTTCCCGTATGCCGAAAATCAGGGTAATAAACGCAACTGGCAGGTCGCCCTGGACTATATCGCCGCCCATCCGGAACTGGATGAGATCATTTTTTCAGGTGGCGATCCGCTGATGGCAAAAGATCATGAGCTGGACTGGCTGTTGACCCAGCTTGAAGCCATTCCACACATCAAGCGTTTGCGCATCCACAGCCGTTTACCGATTGTTATTCCGGCACGTATTACGGACGGTCTGGTATCTCGCCTTGAGCAGTCTCGTTTACAGGTTCTGCTGGTGAACCATATCAACCATGCGAATGAAATCGATGAGGCATTCCGTGCGGCGATGGCGCGTCTGCGCAAAGCGGGGGTGACGCTGTTGAACCAGAGCGTGTTGCTGCGCGGTGTGAATGATAATGCCCGGGTTCTGGCGGAGCTCAGTAATGCGTTATTCGATGCGGGCGTGATGCCCTACTACCTGCACGTACTGGATCGTGTGCAAGGCGCGGCGCATTTCATGGTCACGGATGAAGAGGCCCGGCAGATTATGCGCGAACTGTTAACGCTGATTTCAGGCTATATGGTGCCGAAGCTGGCGCGAGAGATTGGCGGTGAGCCGAGTAAGACGCCGCTGGATTTGCAACTGCGGCAACAATAACGGCAGGTGGCGCTACGCTTATCCGCCCGGTGGGGTTGGGCGCAGCGCCATCAGCAATGTAGATCAGTTAGGGCACTTATAGACCTGGCCATTCATCTGGCTGGCCGTTGGCACGAAGCTGGACAACATCCCTTGCGACGGGCTGCTCACACCGTAAATCACGTTGCCACCCATCTCTGCAGCCTGGTTACGCAGCGCGTTAGCGGCACCGCGCATAGATCCACCTTCTTCACCGTGCTGACCCGACATCCAGTTGCTTTGCTCACCGGTTGCCGTGCCTAAAAACTGGCACTCGTTACCCGGCTTATCTTCAACAAAGCGAACGCCCTGACCTGCAGCAGACAGCTCATTGCTGGAGCTACAACCCGCCAGCAGCAATGCTGCTCCTACGATCCCTGCACAGACTTTTACGCGCATGTTATTCCTCGTTTTCAATAAGCTGGACAGCAGATGTTGTCCGTGTGTAAACCTTATACTAAAAAGATGACCAAAAGAAAAACCCCCGAGCATTTCTGCCCGGGGGTTTTTCTCATTCTAAGCGGTAAAGCGCACGATTACATCATGCCGCCCATACCACCCATGCCGCCCATACCCGCAGCACCTAAGTCAGGTGCGTCGCCTTTAGGCATGTCGGTCACCATGCACTCGGTAGTGATCATCAGACCCGCTACAGAGGCCGCGTACTGCAGTGCAGAACGGGTCACTTTGGTTGGATCCAGGATACCGAAGTCGATCATGTTGCCGTATTCTTCAGTTGCAGCGTTGTAACCGTAGTTACCTTCGCCCGCTTTCACCATGTTCGCAACCACGGATGGCTCTTCACCGGCGTTGGAAACGATCTGACGCAGTGGTGCTTCCATTGCGCGCAGCGCAACTTTGATACCCACGTTCTGATCTTCGTTCTGAGCAGTCAGGCCAGCCAGTTTAGCGGCAACACGCACCAGCGCGACACCACCACCAGCTACCACGCCTTCTTCTACTGCTGCACGGGTCGCGTGCAGAGCATCGTCAACGCGTGCTTTCTTCTCTTTCATTTCAACTTCAGTTGCCGCGCCCACTTTGATTACTGCCACGCCGCCTGCCAGTTTCGCTACGCGCTCCTGCAGTTTTTCACGGTCGTAATCAGAGGTTGCTTCTTCAATCTGCTTACGGATCTGAGCAACACGGCCCTGAATAGCCGCTTCTTCACCCACGCCATCAATGATGGTGGTGGTGTCTTTGTTGATCACAACGCGTTTAGCCTGGCCCAGGTCTTCCAGGGTCGCTTTTTCCAGCTCCATACCGATCTCTTCAGAGATTACGGTACCGCCAGTCAGGGTAGCGATATCCTGCAGCATCGCTTTACGGCGGTCGCCGAAGCCAGGTGCTTTAACCGCAGCCACTTTCACGATGCCACGCATGGTGTTAACCACCAGGGTCGCCAGTGCTTCACCTTCAACGTCTTCAGCAATGATAACCAGCGGCTTGCCTGCTTTCGCAACGGCTTCCAGCACTGGCAGCATTTCACGGATGTTGGAGATTTTCTTGTCAGCCAGCAGGATGAATGGGCTTTCCAGCTCAACAGCGCCCGTTTCTGGCTTGTTGATGAAGTATGGGGACAGGTAACCGCGGTCGAACTGCATACCTTCAACCACGTCCAGTTCGTCTTCCAGACCGGTACCGTCTTCAACGGTGATCACGCCTTCTTTACCGACTTTGTCC
The DNA here is from genome assembly GCF_057320345.1 of Enterobacter cloacae complex sp. 394I7. NCBI lineage: Bacteria > Pseudomonadati > Pseudomonadota > Gammaproteobacteria > Enterobacterales > Enterobacteriaceae > Enterobacter > Enterobacter cloacae complex sp. 394I7. Next base: position 479,833 of record NZ_JBXWCR010000003.1, read on the forward strand.
ATCGCTTCCGCAATCAGTTTACCTACGGTTTCGTCGGAGTTAGCGGAGATAGTACCAACCTGAGCAATCGCTTTAGAGTCGGAGCATGGAACGGACAGCGCTTTCAGCTCTTCAACCGCCGCAGTAACCGCTTTGTCGATACCGCGCTTCAGATCCATTGGGTTCATACCCGCAGCAACGGCTTTCAGACCTTCGGTGATGATAGCCTGCGCCAGTACGGTTGCGGTGGTGGTACCGTCGCCTGCAGCGTCGTTCGCTTTAGAGGCAACTTCTTTCACCATCTGCGCGCCCATGTTTTCGAACTTGTCTTCTAGCTCGATTTCACGTGCTACAGAAACACCGTCTTTAGTGATGGTTGGCGCGCCGAAGGATTTATCCAGCACTACGTTACGGCCTTTCGGGCCCAGGGTCACTTTAACTGCATCTGCCAGTACGTTTACGCCGCGGAGCATTTTTACACGAGCGTCGTTACCGAATTTTACGTCTTTAGCTGCCATGTTCTTATTTCCTCAAATTCTCGTGCGTAAAATTACGCTTCAACAATTGCCAGAATGTCGCTTTCGGACATGATCAACACTTCTTCATTGTCGATCTTCTCGGATTTCACGCCGTAGCCATCGTTGAAAATAACGATGTCACCAACTTTAACGTCCAGTGGCTGCACAGTTCCGTTTTCCAGAATGCGGCCCTTACCGACAGCGATGATTTCGCCACGCGTTGATTTTGCTGCTGCAGAACCAGTCAGAACGATGCCGCCAGCAGACTTGGTTTCAACTTCTTTACGTTTGACGATCACACGATCATGTAACGGACGAATACTCATTGATAGCTCTCCTTTGAGAAAGTCATTATCAGTTATGGATGACGCCGGTCCGCACGCGGTTTTCCGACTAGTGCCCTGAGAGATGGGGATAGCTTTTTCCCCCTTCAAGGGGCAGACGAAAAAAAATTTGCGAAAGTGTTACCATCGCCTCTCTTTTGATCGTGGCAGGGCGATGTCAATGAGTGGACTAAAACAGGAGTTGGGACTGGCGCAGGGCGTGGGTCTGCTGTCGACCTCCTTGTTAGGTACGGGGGTGTTTGCGGTACCCGCGCTGGCAGCTCTGGTGGCCGGCAATAATAGCCTGTGGGCGTGGCCAGTGCTGATTGTGCTGGTGTTTCCGGTCGCGGTCGTGTTTGCCATCCTCGGACGGCATTTCCCCAGCGCGGGCGGCGTAGCGCACTTTGTCGGTATGGCGTTTGGTCCGCGACTGGAGCGGGTCACCGGCTGGCTGTTTCTTTCTGTTATTCCGGTCGGTCTACCGGCAGCGTTGCATATCGCGACCGGTTTTGGCCAGGCGCTGTTTGGCTGGCATAACGAGCAACTGCTGCTGGCCGAGCTGGGTACGCTGGCCATCGTCTGGTGGGTCGGCTCACGGGGTGCCAGCTCGAGTGCCAACCTGCAAACCGTCGTTGCAATACTGATTGTGGCCCTCATTGTCGCCATCTGGTGGAAAGGGGATATTACGCTGAAGGAGATCCCCTTCCCCGCGGTAAGTGACGTCAACCATTCGCAGCTGTTCGCTGCGCTGTCGGTGATGTTCTGGTGTTTTGTCGGGCTGGAGGCGTTCGCCCATCTGGCCTCTGAGTTTAAACAACCGGAACGGGATTTCCCGCGCGCCCTGATGATTGGCCTGCTGTTAGCAGGTACCGTTTACTGGGCCTGTACCGTGCTGGTACTGCATTTCAACGCGTTCGCCGCGGATAAAGCGGCCGCTGCCTCGCTGCCGGGCATGGTGGTGCAACTGTTTGGTCTGAAAGCGCTGTGGGTCGCCTGTGTTATTGGCTATCTGGCCTGTTTTGCCAGCCTCAATATCTACATCCAGAGCTTTGCGCGTCTGGTGTGGTCGCAGGCGCTTGATAAACCAGAGAGCCGCCTTGCGCGCCTGTCTAAACGTCAGCTGCCGTTGAATGCGCTTAATACCGTGCTGGGCTGCTGCGTCTTGAGTTCGCTATGTATTTACGGGCTGAATATCAATCTTGATGCCCTGATCGTGTACGCCAACGGGATTTTCATCATGATCTACCTGCTGTGCATGCTGGCGGGTTGTCGTCTGCTGAAAGGTCGCTATAAAGCGCTGGCAGTGGTTGGTGGCGTGCTTTGCCTGCTGTTGCTGGCGATGGTGGGGTGGAAAAGCCTGTATGCGATTAGCATGCTGGCGGGGCTGTGGCTGTTTTTACCGAAACGCGGCACCCTGTAAAACAAAGCCCGGTAGCGATTCGCTTACCGGGCCTGGCCTCTTTTACCGATCGTCTTTATGGTCTAAACGGTCGCGCTGTTCATCTTTACGCTGATACTCCCCTTCGAAAGTATCCCCCGGCCCTGTACTGAATCCACCGCCCGGCATACGGCTAAAACGCAGATGCGGCAGTAGCTTCATGGTCAGGTGTTTTTGCACCGGCGGCAGAAGCAGCAGCAGGCCGAGGAAGTCAGTGAAGAACCCCGGCAGGATCAGCAGCAGGCCAGCAATAATCAGCGAGACGCTTTTGATCATCTCTGCGGCCGGGCTTTCGCCTGCGGCCATCTTCTGCTGCATTATCAGGAAATTTTTGAAACCCTGATTACGCACTAGCGACATGCCGATCACCGAAGTGAAAATCACCAGAATCAGCGTTAGCAGGACACCCAGTACATGGGCGACCTGGATAAAAATTGAAATCTCGATGTAAACATAGAGAAAGAAAGCAATAAATGGTATCCAGCGCACTGGCATCTCCTGTGTGGCAGGTGCCCTCAGGCCCCTGTCTGAATGTGTTCGCGAAACGCGTCTGTAAGAAATGGTGACGGTTAGCCAAAATTCAATCGGTTTGCACGGATATTTTTTCTGGAAATTTTAAAGCGGTGACTCATTTCACAGATTAATAATTATCATGGAATCGGGTCGATAATAAGTGATCCAGATTACGGCAATTCGCTATCATCAGCATATGATCTCGAACATCTGGCTGATTGAGGGAATAATCGTCGGTCAGAAAATATTCAAAACCACATAAATACTGTGTGTTTAGTACAATCCATCGGCAGCTTGAAAAGAAGGTTCACATGTTAAACAACATTCGTATCGAAGAAGACTTGTTGGGTACCAGGGAAGTTCCAGCGGATGCCTACTATGGTGTTCACACTCTGAGAGCGATTGAAAACTTCTACATCAGCAACAACAAAATCAGCGACATCCCTGAATTTGTACGTGGCATGGTGATGGTGAAAAAAGCCGCAGCACTGGCCAATAAAGAGCTGCAAACCATTCCGAAAAGCGCGGCAAATGCGATTATCGCTGCCTGCGATGAAGTGCTGAACAACGGCAAATGCATGGATCAGTTCCCGGTCGATGTCTATCAGGGCGGCGCGGGCACCTCCGTTAACATGAACACCAACGAAGTACTGGCAAACATCGGCCTGGAGCTGATGGGTCATCAGAAAGGTGAATACCAGTATCTGAATCCGAACGACCACGTTAATAAATGTCAGTCCACTAACGACGCCTACCCAACCGGCTTCCGTATCGCGGTGTATGCCTCCGTGGTGAAACTGGTGGACGCCATTAATCAGCTGGGTGATGGCTTCCAGCGCAAAGCCGTTGAGTTCCAGGACATCCTGAAAATGGGTCGTACCCAGCTGCAGGACGCGGTTCCGATGACCCTCGGTCAGGAATTCCACGCGTTTAACGTGCTGCTTAACGAAGAAACTAAAAACCTGCTGCGCACCTCCGAGCTGCTGCTGGAAGTGAACCTGGGCGCAACCGCCATCGGCACGCGTCTGAATACGCCGGACGGTTACCAGCAGCTGGCGGTACAGAAGCTGGCTGAAGTCTCTAACCTGCCGGTTGTGCCTGCAGAAGATCTGATTGAAGCCACCTCCGACTGCGGCGCGTACGTTATGGTTCACAGCGCCCTGAAACGTCTGGCGGTGAAACTCTCCAAAATCTGTAATGACCTGCGCCTGCTCTCTTCCGGTCCACGCGCTGGTCTGAATGAAATCAACCTGCCAGAGCTGCAGGCCGGTTCGTCCATCATGCCGGCGAAAGTGAACCCGGTAGTGCCAGAAGTGGTGAACCAGGTCTGCTTTAAAGTCATCGGTAACGATACAACCGTGACCATGGCCTCTGAAGCCGGCCAGCTGCAGCTGAACGTCATGGAGCCGGTCATCGGCCAGGCAATGTTTGAATCCATCCACATTCTGACCAACGCCTGCTACAACCTGCTGGAGAAATGCGTTAACGGCATCACCGCGAACAAAGAAGTTTGTGAAGGGTATGTCTACAACTCCATCGGCATCGTCACCTACCTCAACCCGTTCATCGGCCACCATAACGGCGACATCGTCGGTAAGATTTGCGCCGAAACAGGTAAGAGCGTGCGTGAAGTCGTTCTGGAACGTGGACTGTTGACCGAAGCCGAGTTGGACGATATCTTCTCGGCCCAGAACCTGATGCACCCGGCATACAAAGCGAAACGATATACCGATGAAAGCGAACAGTAGCAGTTCAGGCTAGGCTTCCTTAAGGCACGTCACTTGTGACGTGCCTTTTTTCTTTATAGGCGTTACCAAAATACAACAATTCAATATCAACTTGTTAATAAGCAAGGCAGGTCCTTATGTTTGGAGCAGAACTCGTCATCGTCCTGTTGGCGATTTATTTGGGAGCAAGACTCGGGGGTATCGGCATTGGTTTTGCCGGCGGTCTCGGGGTGCTCGTACTTACCCTTATCTTTCAGATTAAACCCGGCGCAATCCCTTTTGACGTTATCGAAATCATCATGGCGGTTATTGCCGCTATCGCAGCCATGCAGGTGGCAGGCGGTATGGACTACCTGGTAAGCCTGGCGGAGCGTATGTTACGCCGCCATCCAAAATACATTACCTTCCTTGCCCCGCTGGTGACGTGGTTTATGACCATTCTCGCCGGTACTGGCCACACCGCCTTCTCCACGCTGCCGGTCATTACCGAAGTGGCGAAAGAGCAGGGCATCCGTCCGTCTCGTCCCCTCTCGATTGCCGTGGTCGCGTCCCAGATTGCGATTACCGCATCACCTATCTCCGCTGCGGTGGTCTTCTTCGCCGGTATCCTTGAGCCTATGGGCGTGAGTTACCTGACGCTGCTGGCCATCTGTATTCCGGTGACGCTGATTGCAGTGATGATCACCGCCGTGCTGTGTAACTTCCTCGGCGCCGAACTGAAAGACGATCCGGTTTATCAGGAGCGTCTGGCAAAAGGTGAAGTGAAACTGCGTGGTAGCCAGGTCTTCGAACTGAAGCCGCATGCAAAACGCTCTGTCTTGCTGTTCCTGATCGGTATCGTTGCGGTCATGTTCTACGCAACCGCCATCAGTGACACCGTGGGTCTGATCCAAAACCCGGTCCTGCCGCGTAACGAAGCGATTGTGGTATTCATGCTGACTATCGCTACGCTGATCAGCATCACCTGTAAAATCGACACCAGCGAAGTGCTCAACGCCAGCACCTTTAAATCCGGTATGAGCGCCTGCGTGTGTGTACTGGGTGTGGCCTGGCTTGGTGATACCTTCGTGAAAGCTCACATTAGCGATATCCAGACCGTTGCGGGCGACCTGCTGCACAACTATCCGTGGCTCCTGGCTGTGGTGTTGTTCTTTGCCGCAACCCTGCTTTACTCTCAGGCGGCCACCACCAAAGCCCTGATGCCTGCGGCACTGATGCTGGGTGTTACCCCGCTGACGGCTATTGCCTCGTTTGCTGCCGTTTCTGCACTGTTCGTTTTACCCACCTACCCAACCCTGCTGGCGGCGGTTGAGATGGATGACACTGGCTCGACTCGCATCGGTAAGTACGTGTTTAACCATGCGTTCCTGATCCCGGGCGTGGTGGCTATCTCGCTGTGCGTGATCCTCGGTTTTATCATTGGCGGCATCGTGCTGTAAACAATGATGGGTTGTAAAAATAGTTAAAAACGGGCCGCTCTGCGGCCCGTTTCATTAATGACCAATAGCCTTGCGTGATATAGTGAAGACTTTCGTGATGAGGAGGTCGACTTGTGAACACGCCTGATGCTGTTGTTGTCCTTTGTACCGCCCCTGATGAAGCCTCTGCCCAGGATCTCGCCGCCAAAGTGCTGGCCGAAAAACTGGCAGCCTGCGTGACGCTCCTTCCTGGCGCCACCTCCCTTTACTACTGGGAAGGTAAACTGGAGCAGGAGTACGAAGTCCAGATGTTGCTCAAAACCAATCTGGCGAACCAGCAGGCACTCCTGGACTGCCTCAAATCTCATCATCCTTATCAAACCCCCGAACTGCTGGTATTGCCAGTGGTCCACGGCGACAACGATTATCTCTCATGGCTCAACGCTTCCTTACGCTGATCCTGCTGCTGTGCAGCACATCAGTTTTTGCCGGGTTATTTGACGCTCCCGGCCGTTCGAACGTTATTTCTGCCGACCAGGCCTTTGTTTTCGATTTTCAACAAGATCAGCATGACCTGAATCTTACCTGGCAGATAAAAGAGGGGTATTACCTCTATCGCAAGCAGGTCAGCATCACGCCTGCTCAGGCAAAGGTAGGCCCACTTCAGATGCCTGCGGGCGAGTGGCATGAAGACGAGTTTTTCGGCAAAAGTGAAATCTATCGCCAGCGGTTAAGCGTGCCAGTGGCGGTCAATCAGGCCGATAAAGGCGCCACCGTGACCGTCACGTATCAGGGCTGTGCCGACGCGGGCTTCTGCTATCCGCCGGAAACTAAAGTCATTCCGCTGAGCGAAGTTAAAGCGGCCGACAGTATGCCTGCGCCTCACGCAGATGAGAGCACCGGGGTGAAGGGCGACGGTCACACAGCGCTGCCCTTCTCCGCCTTGTGGGCTTTACTGATTGGTATCGGCATCGCCTTCACGCCGTGCGTGCTGCCCATGTATCCGCTTATCTCCGGGATTGTCCTTGGCGGTAAGCAACGCCTTTCAACCGCACGCGCCCTGCTGCTGGCCTTTATCTACGTGCAGGGTATGGCGTTGACCTACACCGCACTGGGCCTCGTGGTTGCTGCTGCCGGACTGCAGTTCCAGGCTGCACTTCAGCACCCTTATGTGCTGGCTGGCCTGTCGATCGTATTTATTGTGCTGGCGCTGTCGATGTTTGGTTTGTTCAGCTTACAGCTGCCGTCCGCGTTGCAGACTCGCTTAACGCTGATGAGTAACCGTCAGCAGGGTGGTTCCCCGGGCGGCGTGTTCGTGATGGGTGCCATCGCCGGGTTGATTTGCTCACCGTGCACTACCGCGCCACTGAGCGCGATCCTGCTGTATATTGCCCAGAGCGGTAACCTGTGGCTCGGCGGTGGTACGTTGTATCTCTATGCGCTGGGAATGGGTCTGCCATTGATTCTGGTAACGGTATTTGGCAACCGTCTGCTGCCCAAGAGCGGCCCGTGGATGGAGACGGTGAAAACCGCGTTTGGTTTTGTCATTCTGGCGCTGCCGGTGTTCTTGCTCGAGCGTATTATCGGCGACGTCTGGGGGATGCGCCTGTGGGCAATGCTCGGTGTTGCCTTCTTCTGTTGGGCGTTTATCACAAGCCTGGCAGCGAAAAAGCCGTGGATGCGTCTGGTGCAAATCCTCCTGCTCGCCGCCGCGCTGGTGAGCGTACGGCCACTGCAGGACTGGGCATTTGGCACACCCGCGGGACAAACGCAGGCGCATTTGAACTTCATCCAGATAAAGAACGTGGATGAACTCAACAGCGCACTGGCGCAGGCGAAAGGCAAACCGGTCATGCTGGATCTGTATGCGGACTGGTGTGTCGCCTGTAAAGAATTCGAAAAGTACACGTTTAGCGATCCGCAGGTGCAAGGTGCACTGAAAGAGACTGTTCTGCTCCAGGCAAACGTCACCGCCAACAGTACAGCGGATAAGGCACTGCTGAAGCAACTTAACGTGCTGGGTCTGCCAACCATTCTGTTCTTCAACGAACAGGGCCAGGAGCAGCCTGCACAGCGTGTAACCGGGTTTATGGACGCGACGGCATTCAGCGCGCATTTGCGCAATCGCCAACCGTAAACAACACTTGAAACGGGACAAACCGTTGGGAATAACGGAGGAGATAACCGTGCAACGCGAAGACGTACTGGGACAAGCCCTGCAATTACTTGAGATTCAAGGGATCGCCAGCACCACGCTTGAGATGGTAGCCGACCGTATTGATTATCCTCTGGATGAACTCATGCGCTTCTGGCCGGATAAAGAGGCGCTGCTTTACGATGCCCTGCGTTATCTCAGCCAGCAGGTTGATGTCTGGCGCAGGCAGCTGATGTTAAATGAAGAACTGACTGCGGAGCAAAAGCTGCTGGCGCGTTATACCGCCCTGAGCGAATGCGTAAGCAACAACCGTTATCCGGGTTGCCTGTTTATTGCCGCCTGCACCTTCTACCCTGACCCCGGCCATCCTATCCATCAACTGGCGGATCAGCAAAAGCGGGCGGCGCATGATTTCACGCACGAACTGCTGACCACGCTCGAAGTGGATGACCCGGCGATGGTCGCTAAGCAGATGGAGCTGGTACTGGAAGGTTGCCTGAGCCGCATGCTGGTAAACCGTAGCCAGGCCGATGTGGATACAGCACACCGTTTGGCCGAAGATATCCTGCGTTTTGCGCAGTGTCGTATGGGTGGTGCGCTGACGTAATCTGTCTGAAGAATTTGACCTGTTCGGCGCGTAAACCGTCAGATTGCCGCAAAGTTAAGCAGTTGAACGGCTTTTCCCGAAATAGTGTTGACGATCAGGCGCGATTGCGGTTTAATGCGCTCCGTTGCCCGGATAGCTCAGTCGGTAGAGCAGGGGATTGAAAATCCCCGTGTCCTTGGTTCGATTCCGAGTCCGGGCACCACTATTTAAAGAACCCAGCCTATGGCTGGGTTTTTGCTTTTCTGCGTCTGATAAACTCTCCTGTAACCACTCTCTGGTCACATCCTCGTAAACCTGTTCCTGCAGTATTTCATGGCGCTTAAAGTGGTCCTGTGCACGCTAAATTCCGTACTGATTGAAGTGTTTGGGGGATCCTGAAGGGAGATGATGGGGTTTGGGGTTACCGTATCGTGGCTTCGCCTTGTCTGGCGGCACTCTTTGGGGAATTCAGATGTGTATTTCGCGCCCCAAAGCAAAAAACCCCGCACCATACGGTACGGGGTTCTTTTAATTGATGCCTGGCAGTTCCCTACTCTCACATGGGGAGACCCCACACTACCATCGGCGCTACGGCGTTTCACTTCTGAGTTCGGCATGGGGTCAGGTGGG
>NZ_JBXWCR010000004.1:0-297166 GCF_057320345.1 Enterobacter cloacae complex sp. 394I7
GACCCCATGCCGAACTCAGAAGTGAAACGCCGTAGCGCCGATGGTAGTGTGGGGTCTCCCCATGTGAGAGTAGGGAACTGCCAGGCATCAAATTACGTAGTAAGCCGGTGCATAAATCCGGTGGTTACAGCAGTCTTCGGTGGAGCGGTAGTTCAGTCGGTTAGAATACCTGCCTGTCACGCAGGGGGTCGCGGGTTCGAGTCCCGTCCGTTCCGCCACTTATTAAAAGCCCTGAGTTAACGCTCAGGGCTTTTTTCATATCTGTCGTATCATTATTGCCAAATCAGCAAAAATCCTCTGCGTTAAACGCTCTTTTTCTGCATAACGGCAGCAGCGATAATCCTCCCCAGTTAACAATCATTATGAATAACGAGGATTACATGACTATCCCTGCACTGGGTCTGGGCACTTTCCGCCTGAAAGACGACGTTGTTATCGCATCTGTTAAAACTGCACTTGAGCTTGGCTATCGCGCAATTGATACGGCGCAGATTTATGATAACGAAGCTGCCGTTGGTCAGGCTATCGAAGAGAGCGGCGTAGCGCGCAGCGAGCTTTTCATCACCACCAAAATCTGGATTGAAAACCTCAGCAAAGACAAATTGATCCCCAGCCTGAAAGAGAGCCTGGAAAAACTGCGTACCGACTATGTGGATCTGACGTTGATCCACTGGCCATCACCGAACGATGCCGTGTCAGTCGAGGAGTTCATGCAGGCATTGCGTGAAGCGAAAGAGCAGGGCTTAACGCGTGAAATAGGTATTTCTAATTTCACCATCCCGCTGATGGAAAAAGCCATAGCCGCCGTGGGGGCAGAAAACATTGCAACCAATCAGATTGAACTCTCTCCCTACCTGCAAAACCGCAAAGTAGTGGACTGGGCAAAACAGAACGGCATCCACATCACCTCATATATGACCCTGGCCTACGGTAAAGCACTGAAAGATGACGTGATTAATCGTATCGCAGAAAAACATAGCGCAACGGCTGCACAGGTGATTCTGGCATGGGCGATGGGTGAAGGTTACGCCGTGATCCCCTCTTCAACCCGACGTGAAAACCTGGCCAGCAACCTGTTAGCGAGGGATCTCCAGCTGGACGACGAAGACAAAAAAGCGATCGCTGCCCTGGAATGCAACGATCGTCTGGTCAGCCCTGAAGGTCTGGCACCTGACTGGGATTAATATTGACCCTTTCCTCTGTAGCCTGAAACCCTCACACAGCTCCCCCGGGAGCTGTTTTTATATGTTCGCTCAGGAAATCGATAAAGGCGCGTATGCGCGTACTTACCGCTCTGTCACTGTAATAAACTGCACTAAAAGGCATCTCCACAGGCAGACGTTTATCTGCCATCAGCTCTACAAGCTCACCGCGTGCAATTTCTTTATCAATCATATAGTCCGACAAACAGGCGATCCCATTTCCTTCGAGGCAAAGCTGCTTCAGCGTTTCTCCACTGTTGGACGATAACCCACTGGTGATTTCATGCAGTTGACCATCATGACAGGCCACAGGCCAGGTGTTCAGCGATACGGGCTCCGTGAAGCCCAGGCACAGGTGCTGCTTCAGTTCTTCAACCGTCTCTGGTTTGCCATGCTCTGCGATGTATTGCGGTGACGCGACTATCTTGCGGTAGCTGGCAAAAAGAGGGCGGGCCCGCAAGCTCGAGTCGGTCAGGGTGCCGGCACGGATCGCCACATCCACTTTCCGCTCGATGAGATTGATAAACGTCTCTGAGGAAACTAACGAGAGCGTCATCTCCGGATAGCGTTCGCGGAAAGGCTTGATCAGCGGCATCAGAAAATGAAGAACAACCGGTGTTGCCGCATCAATGCGCAGCAATCCGCGCGGCGTACTACGGGTTTCCATAATCTCTGTTTCTGCCGCCGCCATCTCCTGCAGGACAGACTGCACACGGCGGAAATAACGCTCGCCTTCCTCCGTCAGGCTTAGCTGACGCGTCGTTCGGTTGAGAAGACTGACGCCGAGCTTCATCTCCAGTTTTTTCACCGAGCGGCTGATGGCTGAATTAGCCTGCCCCAGCTGCTCGGCCGCACGGCTAAAACTGCCGCTTTCGACGACGGCGACAAAAATTGTCAGCTCTTCCGACGTTGCTTTCATTGTTGCACCACCTGCAAAATTCTATTGATATTTTGACCATTTTTGTTATTTAAGCACTGGCGCATACTGCCTGTCATCTTAATCCTGATGATATGGAGTTATTTATGCCACTGGCGCTACTTGCCCTGACGATCAGTGCCTTTGCAATTGGCACGACCGAATTTGTTATCGTAGGACTGGTGCCTACGATAGCTAACCAGCTTTCAATCTCGCTGCCCTCTGCCGGCCTGTTGGTTTCTATCTATGCGCTCGGGGTTGCCATCGGCGCCCCCGTCCTGACCGCATTGACGGGACGTTTCCCGCGTAAGCAGCTGTTGGTTGCGCTGATGGTGTTATTCACCGCTGGCAATATTCTGGCCTGGCAGGCGCCGGACTACACCACGCTGGTGATTGCCCGGCTGCTGACCGGTCTCGCTCACGGTGTGTTCTTCTCCATTGGTTCAACTATTGCAACCAGCCTGGTACCAAAAGAGAAAGCAGCATCCGCCATCGCGATTATGTTCGGTGGTCTGACTGTAGCTCTTGTCACCGGTGTACCGTTAGGAACGTTTATCGGACAGCACTTTGGCTGGCGCGAAACCTTCCTTGCCGTCTCTTTACTGGGGGTGATTGCCCTGGTTGCCAGCTTGCTATTGGTACCGTCGACAATTGCAGGACGTGCGAGTGCCAGCCTGAGCGATCAGCTCAAGGTACTCACGCATCCGCGTTTGCTGATCATCTACGCCGTCACAGCGCTCGGCTATGGGGGGGTATTCACGGCTTTCACCTTCCTGGCTCCGATGATGCAGGACCTGGCAGGCTTCTCACCCAGTGCAGTGAGCTGGATTTTGCTGGGTTATGGTATCTCCGTCGCCATCGGTAATATCTGGGGTGGGAAGCTTGCGGACAAACATGGTGCAGTGCCGGCCCTGAAGTTTATCTTCGCAGCACTGGTTGTTCTGCTGATGATTTTCCAGTTCACGGCATCGATGCAATACGCCGCGCTGATAACGGTACTGGTGATGGGGATCTTCGCTTTTGGTAATGTGCCAGGCCTGCAGGTTTACGTGGTACAAAAAGCCGAACTTTATACACCCAACGCGGTAGATGTCGCATCGGGCCTGAATATTGCCGCGTTCAATATTGGGATTGCGCTGGGGTCTATCATTGGTGGGCAAACCGTTGAACATTTCGGATTAACCCAAACGCCATGGATTGGTGCGGTGATTGTTCTGGTCGCTTTCCTGCTCATTAGCCTGAGTGGGCGCCTTGATAAACCCGCTCGTGTAGTGCTGGGATAACATCAGTAAGTGCTTGCTTACAAAACTGGAAAGCGGTTTATCTGAAATTGCGTTGAAAGTGTAACCTAAAGTCCCTATAACATTATAACCAGTCCGTTTTCCGGGCTGGTTCATGTTACAGAGGCCGTTTCCAAAAGTGCGAAAAAATACCTATGCCATGCGTTATGTTGCCGGAATGCCCGCGGAGAGGATCTTGCCTCCGGGGTCGTTTGCGAGCATAAGTCAGGCATTACCTGCCGGGACACCCTTAAGCAGCGATGAAAAAATCCGGGTGCTGGTGTGGAACATCTTTAAACAACAGCGCGCTGAGTGGTTATCGGTACTCAAGAATTTTGGGAAAGACGCCCATCTGGTGCTGTTGCAGGAGGCGCAAACCACCCCCGAGCTGGTAAGGTTTGCTACGACTCACTACCTTGCTGCTGACCAGGTCCCCGCGTTTGTCTTGCCGCAACATCCTTCTGGCGTGATGACCCTCTCTTCGGCTCATCCGGTCTATTGCTGCCCGCTGCGCGAGCGCGAGCCGATTCTGCGTCTGGCGAAATCCGCGCTGGTAACGGTCTACCCGCTGCCGGACACGCGCATGCTGATGGTTGTGAATATCCACGCGGTCAACTTCAGCCTGGGCGTGGATGTGTATAGTAAGCAGTTACTTCCGATCGGTGACCAGATCGCCCATCACAGCGGGCCCATCATTATGGCCGGGGATTTTAATGCCTGGAGCCGTCCGCGCATGAATGCGCTGTATCGCTTTGCACGCGAAATGTCGCTGCGTGAAGTTCGTTTTAGCGATGACCAGCGTAAGAAAGCGTTTGGTCGTCCTCTCGATTTTGTCTTCTATCGTGGTCTGAACGTTCACGACGCCTCTGTTCTGGTGACGCGTGCCTCCGATCACAATCCTCTACTCGTTGAATTCAGTCCCGGCAAACCTGATAAATAATGGTATGTCAGGTCTGCCGTGGGGCAGGCCATTCGGGTGCTGCCCTTTATTTTAAACAACAAAAGGACAGTACGATGACAACAACACACTCCCATCATGACAACGTAGAAAAACAGTTTGGCTCTCAGGCAAATGCTTATCTGAGCAGTGCCGTGCACGCGTCTGGCCGTGATCTGGTCCGTCTCGGTGAACGCCTGGCGGCAGTGCCGCACGCGCACGTCCTGGACTTAGGCTGTGGTGCCGGGCATGCCAGCTTCACGGCAGCACAGCAGGTGGCGCAGGTCACGGCCTATGATTTATCCAGTCAGATGCTGGAGGTGGTTGCAGAGGCCGCAAAAGCCAAAGGGCTGAACAACATCGCAACGCGCCAGGGCTATGCCGAATCCTTACCCTTTGAAGATGCCTCGTTTGAAGTTGTTATCAGCCGTTATTCTGCGCATCACTGGCATGACGTCGGCCAGGCATTACGTGAAGTTAAACGCGTTCTGAAGCCGGGCGGGGTCTTTATCATTATGGATGTGATGTCGCCGGGACATCCGGTGCGTAATATCTGGCTGCAAACGGTTGAAGCGCTGCGCGACACCTCGCATGTGCAAAACTACTCCAGCGGGGAGTGGTTAGCGCTGATTACTGAAGCGGGGCTGATCACACGTGCATTGATAATGGACCGCTTGCCGCTGGAGTTCAGCTCGTGGATTGCTCGTATGCGCACGCCGGAAGCGTTAAGCCAGGCCATTCGATTGTATCAGGATAGTGCGTCAGCGGAAGTGAAGGCGTACTTTGAATTGCAGGATGATGGATCATTTACCAGCGATACCATCATGGCTGAAGCGCAAAAAGCGGCGTAAAGAAAAAAGGCACCGAGGGGAATCGGTGCCTTTTTATCGTTAGGTCGTGTCATCAGGAGTCTGGCGTGGCGCTGTTTTTCACAAACAACGTCAGCTGGTCGCCGGGTTTCAGATTGTCAGTATCATTGTTCCAGCGCATCACATCCTTGATATTTACGCCGTGTCGTTTTGCGATACTGGACAGTGAATCACCTTTACGCACACGATAGGTAATGCTATCGCTGTTGCTGGCGAGACGCTGTGCACTGTTACCTGCACCCACCGTCAGAGTCTGACCCACTTTCAGGCCTGAGCTGCGCAGATTATTCCACTGCTGCAGATCGTTTGCCGTCACGCCAAGACGTGAGGCAATGCCCGAAAGCGTATCACCTGACCGAACCTTATAGCTGCGGCTGTTCACGGATGATGCATCCGCGATCAGCGTTGACTGAACAGCGGCAATTTCACCCGATGCTAAAGACTCACGTAACTGCTCAGCATGTTTCTGCGGAACCATTACATACTGCGGACCACTGGCCCCCAGCGTTGAGCCTTTAACGCCTGCATTAAAGGTTTTCAGTTTACTTACCGACATACCCGTCATATCAGCAACCTGTTGAATATCAACCGGATTGCTGAGGCGAACGCGCGCCAGTGCACGACTTTCGTCTGGTGTTGGCAGTTGTACACCGTAACGCTTGCTGTTCTTGAGAATATCGCTCAATGCCAGCATTTTCGGTACGTAAATCTTCGTTTCCTGTGGCAGTGAGAGCGACCAAAAATCGGTGGATTTACCCCGTGCTTTATTCGCTTTCATTGCCTTCAGTACACGACCTTCGCCACTGTTATACGCTGCGACCGTTAACAGCCAGTCGCCGTCGAACATCTTATTAAGACGTTCCATCATGTCGAGAGCGGCTGTCGTTGAAGCGACAACATCACGACGCGCATCATAGTTGCGGGTCTGTTTCAAACCATAGTTTCGCCCGGTGCTCGGAATGATCTGCCAAATGCCTGCGGCATTGGCGCCAGACGTCGCGTGTGGGTCAAAAGCGCTCTCCACTATGGGTAGGAGTACCAGCTCCATCGGCATGTTACGTTTCTTAACTTGCCCGGCTATCCAGTACATATACGGCTCTGCCCGTAAAGTTACATCGTGGAGATAGCTCTTATTTCTTAAATACTTTTGCTTCTGTTCGCGAATCCGGTTGTTTTCCGGAATTCCCATCTTTAGCTCGTCGCCAATAGAGGTCCACAAGTCTTCATCCTGTGCGAAAGACGTCCCATCGTCCATCCATCGCGCTGAACTTGTAAACTTCCCTGCTTCCCCTTGACCAGCTGCAGAAAGGCTCTGTGCGTGCTGTTGTACGTTGCTGCCGTTCTGCGACTGGCAACCTACAAGCAGGACAGAGGCGAGTAATATCGCTTTTGCCTTCATGTGTGTGTCAATAGTTGCTTAAAAGACGAGCGATGATAACGGCGAAATTTTGAAAAGGCAACCCGCAATTATCTGAAGTTATCTTTCTTTGACCTTAACCATGCAAATCGCTGTTCTGGTTGTGACAAATTTGTTTCTTTGTTAATTTCATCAATTAAATCAATATCATCTGTTCGTAAAAATAAATTAGTTTTACGCTCATTTTTCAGAATTACGGGGAGTGTTTTTTGGTTTTTTGCACGTAACTCCTTCACTTTGTGATAATAATCTTGAATCGCCCGATCCTCTGGCAAGATGCTCGCCGCAAACTTCATATTTCCTAATGTATACTCATGTGCGCAACAAATAAGGGTATCGTCAGGTAATGCGCTAATCTTCTGTAATGACTGGTACATCTGGGATGGGGTGCCCTCAAAAAGTCTTCCACAGCCTCCGGAGAACAGCGTGTCGCCGCAAAAAAGATAAGGTTTACTGTAGAAACAAAGATGTCCCAAAGTGTGACCTGGTGTAGCAAATACAGAAAACTCCCACTCGCGTATGAGGATATTTTCACCTTCTTCGACTACCTGCGTTGTTCCCTTATCTTGTGTCTCTGCCGGTCCGTAAACCACCAGATGCGGGAATTGGGCATGAAGGTCAGCAACGCCGCCGGTGTGGTCGTTATGATGATGGGTCAGAAGGATGGCCTCTGGTTGCCAGCCGTTCTCTTTTATCGCGTCTGATACAGGAGCCGATTCTCCAGGATCGACAATGACGCACCGACGCTCGTCATCGACTAAAACCCAGATGTAATTGTCCTGAAAGGCGGGAATACTGATAAGATTCATAAATTACCTCTTATAGCGTGGTGGGTGTGTTGATGAAACCGGCAAGGATACCTCTGATTGTCCCGGCACCTGAACGTTGGGCCGAATTGCCCTGGGGTGAATACTATCGCGAGAACCTGGAACAGCAGCTTAAACCCTGGCTCGCGAAAATGTATGGTTTTCACTTGCTTAAGATTGGCAATCTCAGCGCGGAAATCAATACCGAAAGCTGCGCTATCTCACATCAGGTTAATGTCTCTCTTGGCGCATCGCCGGTTCAGGTGAAAGCGGATCCTTTGCATCTGCCTTTTGCGGAAAAGTCCGTTGATGCCTGTCTGCTGGCACACACGTTGCCCTGGTGCAGCGATCCTCATCGCCTGCTGCGCGAGGCCGACCGCGTCCTGATTGATGATGGCTGGCTGATACTCAGCGGGTTCAATCCGCTGAGTCTGATGGGGCTGCGCAAGCTGGTTCCGGTGCTTCGCCGGACACCGCCGTATAACAGCAGGATGTTCACGATGATGCGCCAGCTTGACTGGCTTTCACTGCTGAATTTTGAGGTGCTCTGCTCGGGCGGTTTTCAGGTACTTCCCTGGGCGCGGCAGGGGGGCGTTGTTCTGAGCACCCATCTGCCGGCATTAGGCTGCATGCAGTTTATTGTCGCGCGTAAGCGGACCATCCCCCTTACGCTTAATCCGATGAAGCAGAGTAAATCGAAATCGCCCATTCGCCAGACCGTGGGCGCCACGCGGCAGTACAGAAAATCCTGATCAGGATTCGGGCTGATAGCCTGTGTCTTCATGAGCGGGGTTGGATGCCGCTGCCCGTGCCAGTTCGTCACAACGTTCGTTTTCGGGGTGGCCTGCGTGACCTTTAACCCATTCCCATTTAATCTCGTGCTGGCCCAGCGCAGCATCAAGACGTTTCCAGAGATCGACGTTTTTGACCGGCTTTTTGTCTGCCGTCTTCCAGCCGCGTTTTTTCCAGTTGTGGATCCACTGGGTGATCCCCTGGCGTACGTACTGACTGTCAGTGCTCAACACCACATCGCAGTGTTCTTTTAGCGCTTCCAGCGCCACAATGGCGGCCATCAACTCCATGCGGTTGTTGGTGGTCAGAAAATAGCCTTCGCTAAAAGTTTTTTCATGCTCACGATAGCGCATAATCGCGCCATAACCGCCAGGCCCTGGGTTGCCGAGGCAAGATCCATCGGTGAAAATTTCTACCTGTTTACGCATCTCTGGTAGACTTCCTGTATTTGAAACGTTCAGTTAAACGATAAGTCTGACATAAATGACCGCTATGAGCACTGCAATTACTCGCCAGATTGTCCTCGATACCGAAACCACCGGTATGAACCAGATCGGCGCGCACTACGAAGGGCACAAGATCATCGAGATCGGTGCCGTTGAAGTGGTGAACCGTCGTCTTACGGGGAACAACTTCCATGTCTACCTCAAACCCGACCGGCTGGTGGACCCAGAAGCGTTCGGCGTGCACGGTATCGCCGATGAGTTCTTGCTGGATAAACCGACCTTCGCGGAAGTGGCAGACGAATTTCTGGAATATATCAAAGGCGCCGAGCTTATCATTCACAACGCGTCGTTCGATATCGGCTTTATGGACTATGAGTTCAGTAAGCTCCATCGCGATATTCCGAAAACGAACACGTTCTGTAAGGTGACCGATAGCCTGGCGCTGGCAAGGAAAATGTTTCCAGGCAAGCGTAACAGCCTGGATGCGCTCTGTTCTCGCTATGAAATAGATAACACCAAGCGAACGTTGCACGGCGCATTGCTCGATGCCCAGATCCTGGCGGATGTCTACCTGGCGATGACCGGTGGTCAGACATCCATGAAGTTCAGCATGGAAAATGAATCGCAGCAGACGCAGGGGGAAGCGGGGATTCAACGCGTTGTTCGCCAGGCCAGTCGTTTGCGAGTGGTTTTAGCCAATGATGACGAGTTACTTAACCATGAATCCCGTCTTGATTTAGTGCAGAAGAAAGGCGGAAGCTGCATGTGGCGGGCCTGAAAAAGGGCCGGAATGCCTGTAAAATCATCGTTTGGGTGAATTTTGCAGCAAACGATTCAAAACGTGAGAAAAAGCGTTGACGAGTCCGGAGGCAAACCGTAATATGCGCCTCGTTCCCCCAGCGGGAACAGTGGAGCGGTAGTTCAGTCGGTTAGAATACCTGCCTGTCACGCAGGGGGTCGCGGGTTCGAGTCCCGTCCGTTCCGCCACTATTCAGAAGGCCTGAATCAGAAATGATTCAGGCCTTCGTCGTTTCTGCGTCTGCAAATCTTCTTTATCCGCCCCCCCTGTCTTTATTAACAAAAAGTTAATATCCGTGGTGCAATTAATTAACATTTGATCAATGATAGTGCACAATTTGCACTGTATTTGTGCATTTTGCCACCGATTGTCTTTTTGGCAGCGGAGCAGATGTGTAATTTTGTAAAAAATAATTCACAGAAAATCATTCGCTTATCTCCATCCCTTCAGAAAGTTCATGAACCAATGCTTTATTGGTTCGTTTATTGCTTAATCATTAGCACGGTAAGTAGCACGTCATATCAATAACTTATCGTTAATAAAAATAAAGTAATGATGATAGCGAGCGAACCAATATGGAAAAACCGTCACGGTTTCTGGCCAATTCCAGCACCGCGCTTGAGCAGCTGCGCGGACTGATCAACCAGCATGAGTCAACACCAGGCACTCCGCTGCCCACTGAACGTGAGCTGTCGGAGACTCTCGGCGTAGGACGACGTGAAGTACGTCGTGCGCTGGATGTGCTGGAAGAGGAGGGGCGGATCTGGCGTAAACAGGGCAAAGGGACCTTTATAGGCCCGTCTGCACCTGTTGAACCTCTGGCCCTTCAGGGATTGGTTCAGCAAACCAACCTTCTGGAAGTCATGGAAGCTCGTCTTCAGCTCGAACCCGGCTTAGCCCGGCTTGCGGCACTGCGTGCCACCAGGGAAAACCTCGCGCTTATGCAGCGCATGCTGGAACGCATTGATAAGGTCAGCCCGGACGACCGCGATCTCAACGAACTCTGGGATAGCGCATTTCACCGCGCCATTGCCGAGGCTGCCGGTAATCGCCTGATGCTTGGCCTGTTTGATGCCATTGATGCCGTCAGACGTGAACCGGGCTGGCAGCATTTGCGCGAATTAGCCCGTACACCCGAGCGGGTTGATCACTACAACGACCACCATCAAAAAATCATGTCTGCGATTATCCATCGCCAGCCTAATGAAGCAGCGGCCGCCATGCGCGAACACCTGCTTAGCCTGCAGTCAGCCCTGATTCAGGCTATTCACCTTGAGGACGACTTCACGCTATGACGACGATCCCGTTTAAGGACCCCACGCCTGTACTGCGGCTGCAAAATCTTAACGTAACGTTCGCCGGCTCTCCGGTGAGCGTGCTTGATGGTATTTCACTGACGGTCAACGCGGGAGAAACGCTGGCGCTGGTGGGGGAATCCGGCTGCGGGAAAAGTATCACCTCATTAGCGCTGATGGGCTTACTGCCCGCCAGCGCACAGATCGTCAGCGGCGAGATGCAGTTCCGTCGTCACGACTTACGAAAGCTTTCACCGCGGGAATATGCCGATCTTCGCGGCAGCGAACTGGCAATGATTTTCCAGGAGCCAATGACCTCGCTCAACCCTGCCTTCACGCTGGGAGACCAGCTCAGTGAAGCGGTGATGCGCCATCAGAAACTTTCTCGTGCAGAGGCGATGAAGGTTGCGCTGCAGATTCTGGAGAAGGTGCAGATCCCGGCAGCAGAAATGCGCCTGAAAGCGTATCCGCACCAGCTTTCCGGGGGGATGCGTCAGCGCGTGATGATTGCGATGGCGCTGATTAACCATCCACGTTTGCTGATTGCCGACGAGCCGACAACCGCGCTGGATGTGACCATTCAGGCGCAGATCCTCGCGCTGCTTAATACCCTCAAAGAAGAGACCGGTACGGCGGTGTTAATGATCACCCACGATCTGGGCGTGGTGGCGGAAGTCGCGCAGCAGGTGGCGGTAATGTATGCCGGACAGGTGGTAGAGCAGGGGAGCGTGGAGGCCATTTTTGCCGACCCGCAACACCCGTACACCATTGGGCTGATGGGCTCTATTCCGTCCCTCGGCGCGCGTAAAGGCGTGCTTTCCACTATTCCCGGTGCCGTTCCGCTGCCGGAATCCATGCCCAAGGGGTGCCGGTTCGCTACCCGCTGCCCCTTCGCGCAAGCGCGGTGTCATGACGAAAAGCCGTCGCTGACGGCGATGGAGACCGACCATCAGGTGGCCTGCTTCCGCGTGCCGCTGGAACAACATATTGCGCTGGGAGAAATTGCATGACGACGCCCATTCTTGAAGCCCGGGACCTGAGCAAACTTTTTCCCGGCCCTAAAAAACTGTTTACTCCAGCACGTTTTGTCACCGCGGTCGATCGCGTCTCCCTCTCCGTCATGCCTGGTGAAACGCTGGCGATTGTGGGTGAGTCCGGATCCGGAAAATCGACGCTGGGCCGTCTTCTTCTGCGGCTGCTGGCGGCCAGCGAAGGACGCGTATTTTATCAGGGTGAAGAGATCACTCATGCCTCGGGAGCGCGTCTGAACCAGCTGCGGCGGGAGCTGCAGATCATCTTTCAGGATCCTTTCGCATCGTTAAACCCGCGCATGACGGTCGAGCAGATCGTCGGTGAGCCGCTGTGGCTACACCAGTCGATGAAGAAAGCCGACAGGCAATATCGGGTGGCGGAGCTGCTTAAAACCGTAGGGCTGCCAGCGGCCTGGGCGCAACGTTATCCGCACGAATTTTCCGGAGGGCAGCGTCAGCGAATCGGTATTGCGCGTGCACTGGCCTCCGGGCCAAAGCTGTTGCTGGGGGACGAGCCGGTCTCCGCGCTGGATGTCTCGGTTCAGGCGCAGGTGGTCAACCTGCTGGAAAGTCTGAAGCATCAGCTGGGGCTGACAATGGTGATTGTTGCCCATGGCCTGGCGGTTATCCGCCATATGAGTGACCGCGTGGCGGTGATGTATCTCGGGCAAATTGTTGAGCTTGCGACCGTCGACGAAATCTTTGATGCCCCGCTACACCCCTATACGCAGGCGTTAATCGCCTCCGCCCCCCAGATGCAGCCAGGCGCGCCGCGCGTGGCACCTCTGCTGCAGGGGGATTTACCGAACCCGGCCAGCCCACCGTCAGGCTGCCGTTTCCATACCCGTTGTCCGTATGCCACGGATGAATGTCGCCAGGTCGAGCCGATCAATCAGGTGCTGGACGGGGGACGCCAGATTGCCTGCCATCGCTGGCAGGAGATTAACCGCGATCGCAGTGTTATCCAGATAGCACCGCCATCCGCAGCCTTTCTGCGCCGCCGCGCGCTGTTTGAACACGCGGCCACTCACTCCTCCCTTCCTTCAAGGAACTCATGATAATGACAATGCGTAATTCTCTTTTGACCGTACTGGGAAGTGTTATGTTGCTTGGCGCGGCGCTGCCCGCCCATTCTGAAAGCGTACTGCGAATTGGTCTGGGGGCGGATCCGGATATGCTCGATCCGCATCTGGCGCGCACCTATTACGGCCGTTTCGTCTTTGCGTCTCTGTGCGACCGGCTGGTGGACGTGGATGAGCATCTGAAAGTGGTTCCCGGCCTGGCGAAATCGTGGGCCTGGAGTGACGACGGCAAAACGCTGACCATGGATCTGCGTGAAGGTGTGACCTTCCATGACGGTGAAAAATTTGACGCCGCCGCGGCAAAATACAACCTCGACCGCGCGCTGACGTTAAAAGGTTCGCTGCGTAAAAGTGAAATCTCGTCCGTTGAGTCCGTTGAGGTGACAGGCCCGATGCAGATTGCCCTGCATCTGAAAACACCTGATGCCGCACTGCTGATGCAGCTTACCGATCGCGCCGGGGCGATGATGGCACCCGACGCCGCGAAAAAGCCTGACTTTGCCGCCCATCCGGTCTGCTCTGGCCCCTATAAGTTCGACAGCCGCGTCTCACAGGACCGTATCGTTCTGACGCGTTTTGACAACTACTGGAACAAAGGCGCTTACCATTTCGACAAAATTATCTATCTGCCGATCCCGGATGCTTCCGTGCGTCTGGCTAACCTGCGTGCAGGGGATCTTGATCTGACGGAAGGCATTGCCGCAAGCGACGTTAAAACCGTAGAAGCCGACAGCAAACTGGCGCTGGCGAAGGTGACCGGTCTGGGTTATCAGGGCATTACCTTCAATATCAATAACGGCAAGGTCCCGGCGAACGATCCGTTTAAGGATGCCCGCGTGCGTGAGGCATTTTCTCAGGCAATCGATCGCGATGCGTTAAATCAGGTGGTCTTCGAGGGACTGTACACCCCGGCAAACCAGGCGTTTTCTACCGTAAGTCCGTATCACGTTAACCTGCCGGTGCCACCACGCGATGTCGACAAAGCCAAAGCGCTGTTGAAAGCGGCAGGCGTCACTACGCCGCTGAATGTCAATCTGCTGGTGCCCAACAACCCAACTTCACAGCAGGTCGGTCAGGTACTGCAGGCGATGGTCGCAGAGGCTGGCTTTAACCTGAACCTGCAAATGACCGAGTTCGCCACGCTGCTCGACCGTCAGCAAAGCGGTGATTATCAGCTGAGCTTCTCTGGCTGGTCGGGTCGTCCGGATCCGGATGGCAGCATCTACGGCTTCATTAACAGCAAAGGCACCCTTAACGACGGTCGCTACAGTAACGCGCAGGTGGATGAATGGCTGACGCAGGCGCGCCTGAGCAACGACAAAGCCGTCCGTCAGCCGCTGTACGACAAGGTGGTGAAACAGCTGCAGACGGATATGCCCATTGCCTACCTCTATTTTGAACCGCGTATTTTTGGTCTGAACAAGAGCGTGCAGGGCTTTAAACCGTATCCGGACGGCATTGTGCGTCTGGCTGGTCTGACGCTGGCGAAATAACTGGCCTGAGGAGAACCCATGCTGGAACTGATTTGCAAACGTCTGCTGCTGGCCATCCCGACCTTACTGCTGGTGAGCATGATGGTGTTCGGCCTGCAAAAACTGCTGCCCGGCGATCCGCTGATCGCCATGGCCGGGGAGGAGCGCGATCCGGCGGTGATCGCCCAGCTGCGTGCTGAGCTCAATCTCGATGCGCCCATCCCTGTGCAGTACTTCAACTGGCTGACGCGCGCGCTGCAGGGCGATCTTGGTGTCTCCTTACGCACTCACGAGCCGGTCACCCAGCTCATTGCCAGCAAACTGCCGGTGACGCTGGAGCTGTCGCTGCTGGCGATGATCATCGCGCTGGTGTTTGGCATCAGCATGGGGATCCTCGCGGCGGTCAACAAAAACAGCTGGGTCGATCACGGTGCCAACTTTGTGGCGATCTCGGGGATCTCGATACCGCATTTCTGGCTCGGGATCCTGTTGATTCTGGTCTTCTCGGTCAATCTGCAATGGCTGCCAGCGTCGGGTTTCGTGCCGTTTAGTGAAGATCCGATCCAGAACCTGCGTACGCTGTTGTTGCCTGCCTCGGTACTGGGAACGGGGCTGGCGGCCACGCTGATGCGCCATACCCGCGCCTCCATGATCGCGGTAATGAAGGCCGATTACATCCGCACCGCACGGGCTAAAGGGCTGTTGCCAAACGCGGTGATTTTAAAGCATGCGTTTCGCAATGCGCTGGTTCCGGTGATCACCCTGACCACGCTGCTGTTCGGCGAACTGCTGGGGGGCGCGGTACTGACCGAACAGGTCTTCACCATTCCAGGGTTCGGCAAGATGATCGTCGATTCGGTCTTTAACCGTGACTATGCGGTGGTGCAGGGGGTGGTGCTTATCGTGGCGATCGGTTTCCTGCTGCTGAACCTGCTGGCCGACGTGCTTTACGTTCTTATCAACCCGAAAATGCGAGGTTAAGCATGGCGGAACTGACAACTCAAACCATTGCCGCGGTTCAGCCCCGAGCGCAGAACCGGGTACTGAAGAAATTTCTCGCCAATAAAAGCGCGGTGATGGGTGCCGTAGTGGTGGGCTTTTTTGTGCTGGTGGCACTGCTGGCGCCGTGGATCGCGCCCTTTGATCCGGTGAAAGCCAATTTCCTGGCGGTGCGTAAAGCGCCTTCGGCGATGTACTGGTTTGGGACCGATGAACTGGGCCGCGATATTTTGTCCCGCATTATCTGGGGGGCGAGAACGTCGTTGATGGCTGGCTGTATGTCGGTGGTGATCGCCGTGGTCATTGGCGTTCCGCTGGGGCTGGTGGCGGGTTACTTCCAGAAGATGTGGGACGGCGTGATCTCGCGTTTTATTGAAGCGCTGCTGGCCTGCCCGTTCCTGATCATGGCGATCGCGCTCGGGGCGTTTCTGGGCCCAAGCCTGACCAACGCCATGATCGCCATTGGCCTCTCCGCAATGCCGATCTTCGCCCGCCTGACGCGCGGCCAGGTGATCGCCATTCGCAACGAAGAGTATATCGACGGCGCGAGGGCGATTGGCCTGCCGGATCGCTGGATCATCATTAAGTATGTGCTACCCAATGTGATGTCTCCGATTCTGGTGCAGGCCACGCTGGCCATTGCCTCGGCAATCATTGCTGAAGCCAGTCTGTCGTTTCTGGGGTTAGGCCAGCAGCCGCCGAACCCGTCATGGGGCTCAATGCTTAATACCGCGAAAGGTTTCCTTGAGCAGGCTCCATGGATGTCTGTATTCCCCGGTGTGGCGATTTTTCTTGCCGTGCAGGGCTTTAATTTACTCGGCGACGGGCTGCGCGATGCGCTCGATCCGCGCCATGACTAAGGAGTCATGATGACCAAAGCGCTTGATTTCACTTCCGGTTACGATTCACGACGCCCGCCGATGATGGGCCACAACGCTGTGGCGACATCTCAGCCGCTGGCGGCCCAGGCGGGAATGAAAATGCTGCAGCTCGGCGGGAACGCGGTTGATGCGGCGGTTGCAACCGCCATGGCGTTGACGGTGGTTGAACCCACCGGCAACGGTATTGGCAGCGATGCCTTTGCCATCGTCTGGGATGGTGAAAAACTCCACGGCCTGAACGCCTCTGGCCGCTCGCCTGCCAGCTGGCACGCGGATCTGTTTGCCGGTAAAACCGCGGTACCAGAAATTGGCTGGGACGCCGTCACCGTGCCGGGTGCGGTTTCGGGCTGGGTGGCGCTGGCAGAACGTTTTGGCACGCTGCCGCTCACTACGCTGGCGCAACCGGCCATCGAGTATGCGCGTAACGGTTTTCCGGTCTCCCCGTTGATTGGCCATCTCTGGCAGCGGGGTTATAACAAGCTGAAAGATCAGCCAGGCTTTAGCGCCTGCTTTGCACCGGAGGGGCGTGCTCCCCGGGTTGGCGAGATCTTCCGTAACCCGGCGCAGGCTCATTCGCTGGAGCTGATTGCCAGAACCAACGGTGAAGCGTTTTACCGCGGCGAGCTGGCGCAGAAAATTGCCGCTTTCGCGAAAGAGCATGGCGCGCACCTGACGGCAGAGGATTTGGCCAATCATCGTGTGGACTGGGTAGAACTGCTGTCGCGTGATTTTGCCGGTGGTTCAGTGCAGGAGCTGCCGCCAAACGGGCAGGGCATCGCCACGCTGATTGCGCTCGGTATTCTGGAGCAGTGTGGAATTGAAAAACATCATCCGGATTCCGTGCAGTCGCTTCATCTGTCTATTGAAGCGATGAAACTGGCGCTGGCGGATCTCGATCGCTACGTCGCTGATGAAGAACACATGGAGTTCGCGGCCCAGGCGTTGCTGAGCGATCGTTACCTGGCGTCGCGCGCGGCGCTTATCGACCCCGATAACGCCTCCGATTTCGTCTACGGTTCGCCGACGCAGAGCGGCACGGTCTACCTGAGCGCTGCAGATTCCAGCGGTATGATGATCTCCTTTATTCAGTCCAACTATATGGGCTTTGGATCCGGGATTGTGGTGCCGGAGACCGGGATCAGTCTGCAAAACCGCGGTTGTGGCTTTGTGCTGGATCCAAACCATCCGAATGTGCTGGCGGGCAGTAAGCGTCCGTTCCACACCATCATTCCGGGCTTTGCGATGGACGGCAACGGTAAACCGCTGATGTCCTTTGGCGTCATGGGCGGCCCAATGCAGGCGCAGGGGCATATGCAGATGGCGCTGCGCATCATGCTGCACGGGCAAAACCCGCAGGCGGCAATTGATGCGCCTCGCTGGCGCGTGGTGCAGGGCAGGGAAGTGATCGTCGAATCGACGTTCGATCGCAATACTATCGCCGCACTGCGTGAGCGCGGGCACCAGATCGTGGTGGAAGATCCGCTCCAGGATTACAACTTCGGCGGCGCGCAGGTGATTTATCGTATGCCGGAAGGGCACTATGTGGCGGCGACAGAGAGCCGTAAAGACGGGCAGGCGCTGGTGAGTTAATGATGTCCCCTCCCTCTTCCTGTGAGAGGGAGGGGAAACCGTTATCCAATGCTAAACGGATCCGCATCCTGCCAGGCCGGAAACTTCTCGCGATATTCCTTCAGGGCCGTCAGTGACAACTCAGCATCAATGCGCGTTGCCTGATGCGGCTCGGCGGTGGCAATAATTTCACCCTGCGGGTTCACCACCCGGCTATCCCCCCGATAATGATGCCCGTTGCCATCGGTCCCCACGCGGTTACAGCCGACCACATACGCCTGGTTTTCAATGGCGCGTGCGACCAGCAGCGACTGCCAGTGCAGGGAGCGCGGGGCAGGCCAGTTGGCGACATACAGCGCCAGGTCGTAATCGTTGCGGTTGCGTGACCACACCGGGAAGCGCA
Organism: Enterobacter cloacae complex sp. 394I7; assembly: GCF_057320345.1. NCBI lineage: Bacteria > Pseudomonadati > Pseudomonadota > Gammaproteobacteria > Enterobacterales > Enterobacteriaceae > Enterobacter > Enterobacter cloacae complex sp. 394I7. The sequence goes on from NZ_JBXWCR010000004.1 coordinate 18,197, forward strand.
GGTCGTAGCAAACCAGCGGCAGAATACGCCAGCCGCGCCATTCGAACACCACGCGCGCATCACCCGCTTCATAGTGATGATGTTCATCTGCCATGCGGAACAGATGGCGTTTATCATAGAAATGCACTTTCCCTTCCGGCTCGACCAGCAGGAAGCGGTTGACCGGCCCGCGTTCGGTTTGCAGCGCAGCGCTGCCGGCAATCAGCGCATTGGTTTGCTGCGCTTTGGCGTGCATCCAGACGACCACCTCTTGCTGTGGCATTGACTGTTGCGCCGCTTCCATGGCGAAGCCGGTAGTGAACATCTCCGGCAGGACAATCACATCACGCCCGGTAATGCCTTCCAGTTGACGATCAAAGTGGCGCAGGTTGGCAGGGCCGTCCATCCACACTAAAGGTTGCTGCAAAATCGAAATCTTCAGACCAGGCACAATTCAGACTCCTCAAACGACCACTTTTTGACACTGTAGCACGACATAAAGAGAAAATGTGGCAATAAAAAACCCCGCGCGTGGCGGGGTTTGTAGAAGCGAAACGCGTTATGCAGCTTCAGGTTTGCGGACCTTCTCCGGCAGCTTTACCGGCTGTGTCGCCAGCTCATCCGGGTCGAAATCATCCACGTTAATGCTGCGCAGACGGCTCTCTTCGGCTTTCACCAGCAGAGCGGCTTCATCATTGTTGATGATCCCGCCCGTCAGGGCCTGTTTCGCCAGTTCATCCAGGCGGGTGAACGGCAGGTTTTTGCCCAGCTGTTTGCAGATCTTCTGGTGGATGGGATCGGCAGCCATCACGTCCAGCAGCGCTTCTTCCAGCAGACCAACCGGGTTATGCGGCGTGGGAGCCAGATACTGACCGCGGCCGATACGGGAACGGGTTGCGCTCGGTACCTGCAGGATCTTCGCCACTTTGTGATCCAGTTTGTCAGACGGCGCCAGATGATGACGACCGGTCGGGAAGATCACCACGCGAAGGGCGCCTGCAACAAAGCGGTTCGGGAAGTTCGCCAGCAGATCTTCAATGGCCTGTTCCGCCTGATACATCGCATCCTGAACACCCCAGTGAACCAGCGGCAGATCGGCTTCCTGACGGCCTTCATCGTCGTAGCGTTTCAGGACCGCAGAGGCGAGGAAGATTTGGCTCAGCACATCACCCAGACGGGCAGAGATACGCTCGCGACGCTTCAGGCTACCGCCCAGCACCGCCATAGAAACATCTGACAGCAGAGCGAGGTTAGCACTCAGGCGGTTAAGATGCTGGTAATAACGCTTGGTCGCATCACCGGTTGGCGTGGCGCTGGTAAGACCGCGCGTCAGACCCAGCCAGAAGCTGCGTACTTTATTACTGCCCACGTGACCGATATGTTTGAACAGCAGCTTGTCGAAGGCATCCACGTCGTTATTCTGCGCGGCGGCCATCTCTTCCAGCACATAAGGATGGCAACGGATTGCCCCCTGGCCGAAGATCATCATGCTGCGGGTCAGGATGTTTGCCCCTTCAACGGTAATGGCAATCGGTGCGCCCTGGTAGCCGCGTGCCAGGAAGTTGCCCTCGCCGAGCATAATGCCTTTACCGCCCGCGATATCCATTGCATCAATGATTGACTGCTGTGCGCGGTGGGTACAGTGATACTTCACGATAGCTGACAGCACGGCCGGTTTTTCGCCCAGCATAATGCCGTAGGTAATCAGGGAGGCGGCAGCATCCATCACGTAAGCGTTGCCTGCGATACGTGCCAGCGGCTCTTCGATCCCTTCCATCTTGCCGATAGAGATTTTGAACTGACGGCGGATATGGGCGTATGCACCAATCCCCATCGCGACAGATTTCAAACCACCGGTCGAGTTCGACGGCAGGGTAATACCGCGGCCAACCGACAGACATTCCACCAGCATGCGCCAGCCCTGACCGGCCATTTTCGGACCACCGATGATGTAGTCAATCGGTACAAAGATATCCTTGCCGCGGGTTGGGCCGTTCTGGAACGGTACGTTCAGCGGGAAGTGGCGACGACCAATTTCAACGCCTGGGGTGGAGGTTGGGATCAGCGCACAGGTAATGCCCAGATCTTCTTCACCGCCCAGCAGTTTTTCCGGATCGGAGAGCTTAAAGGCCAGGCCCAGTACGGTCGCGATAGGGGCGAGCGTAATATAACGTTTGTTCCAGGTCAGGCGCATACCCAGCACCTGTTGACCCTGCCATTCACCCATGCAGACGACGCCGGTATCCGGGATCGCACCCGCATCGGAACCCGCTTCCGGGCTGGTCAGCGCGAAGCATGGAATTTCCTGGCCACGTGCCAGACGCGGCAGGTAGTGATCTTTCTGCTCTTCGGTACCGTAGTGTTGCAGCAGTTCACCCGGGCCTAACGAGTTCGGCACGCCAACGGTGATCGCCAGGATCCCGGAAACGCCTGCCAGTTTTTGCAGGACGCGGGCCTGAGCGTAAGCGGAAAACTCCAGACCGCCGTACTCTTTCTTAATGATCATCGCGAAGAAGCGGTGTTCTTTCAGATACGCCCACAGTTCTGGCGGCAGGTCCGCCATTTCATGGGTAATCGCGAAGTCATTTGCCATGCGGCACGCTTCTTCCACCGGACCATCAATAAAGGCCTGTTCTTCAGCGGTCAGACGCGGTTGCGGATAGTTGTGCAGCTTTTTCCAGTCCGGGTTGCCCTGGAACAGGTCGCCTTCCCACCAGGTGGTACCGGCATCAATCGCTTCTTTCTCCGTACGCGACATGGGCGGCATCACTTTGCGGAAGCCTTTGAACACCGGCGCGGAGATCATCGATTTACGCATCGGCGTAAAGTTAAACGGCAGAAGAATGATAGCCAGCGGGACTAAAAGCCAGATATTCCACAGGCCAGCGACGCCAAGCGCAGCCGTCCAGGCCAGCAGAATCAGACTGCTCAGGAATAAACTCACCCGGTGATAGAACAGCACACCGAGCAGAACAACGGTTGCGAGAATGCTCAAAATCATCATAAAGAAAAGCTCCCTTGCTTGTAGGAGGTCTGACCACTTGTGATGATATGGTTGTAGTTGATGTTATTTCCTTTAGCAATGTGTTTACAAAATAATTACAACCTGGTTCACATTGTTCAGGTTTAAGCCGGCACGAAAACGCAAAACGCCAGACGATTCGCATGGCTTTAGCTTCTCGCTTTTCCCGCTATCCGGTACACTCCACTGTGTTATTTCATCAATACTGAAGGATTATCCTCATGTACCAGGATCTTATTCGTAACGAACTGAACGAAGCGGCGGAAACGCTGGCTAACTTTCTGAAAGATGATGCCAATATTCACGCTATTCAGCGCGCAGCGGTCCTGCTGGCCGACAGTTTCAAGGCCGGCGGTAAAGTGCTCTCCTGTGGTAACGGTGGTTCCCACTGTGATGCGATGCACTTTGCAGAAGAGCTGACCGGGCGTTATCGTGAAAACCGTCCGGGCTACCCGGCGATTGCGATTTCCGATGTGAGCCACATTTCCTGCGTCAGTAACGATTTTGGTTATGACTTTATCTTCTCTCGCTACGTTGAAGCCGTGGGCCGTGAAGGTGACGTGCTGCTGGGTATTTCGACGTCCGGAAACTCGGCTAACGTGATCAAAGCGATTGCCGCAGCGCGTGAAAAAGGGATGAAAGTCATCACCCTGACCGGTAAAGATGGCGGTAAGATGGACGGTACGGCGGATATCGAAATCCGTGTTCCGCACTTCGGTTATGCTGACCGTATTCAGGAAATTCACATCAAAGTGATCCACATCCTGATCCAGCTGATCGAAAAAGAGATGGTTAAGTAAGACTTCGCTGGGGGCATGATTGCCCCCGCTGTTGTGGAGGTGATGTATGTGCGAATTGCTCGGGATGAGCGCCAATGTGCCAACCGATATCTGCTTTAGCTTCACCGGGCTCGTTCAGCGCGGCGGGGGTACCGGGCCGCATAAAGACGGCTGGGGCATTACCTTCTACGAAGGCAAAGGATGTCGCACATTCAAAGATCCCCAGCCCAGCTTTAATTCCCCGATTGCCAGACTGGTGCAGGACTATCCCATTAAGTCCCGCTCGGTGATTGCCCACATCCGTCAGGCAAACCGTGGGGAAGTGGCGCTGGAAAATACCCACCCGTTCACCCGCGAGCTGTGGGGCCGTCACTGGACCTACGCGCACAATGGCCAGCTCTCCGGCTATAAGTCGCTGGAGACGGGCAATTTCCGTCCGGTCGGTGAGACCGACAGCGAAAAAGCGTTTTGCTGGCTGCTGCACAAGCTGACGCAGCGTTATCCACGCACGCCCGGCAACATGACCGCCGTCTTCAAATACATTGCGTCGCTGGCATCAGAACTGCGTGAGAAGGGCGTGTTCAACATGCTGCTGTCTGACGGGCGTTATGTGATGGCGTTCTGTTCGACCAATCTGTTCTGGATCACGCGCCGCGCGCCGTTTGGCGTCGCCAAGCTGCTCGATCAGGATGTGGAAATTGATTTTCAACGAGAGACCACACCGAATGATGTGGTCACAGTGATCGCGACCCAGCCGCTGACGGGCAACGAAACCTGGCAAAAGATTATGCCAGGCGAGTGGGTCTTATTTTGTCTCGGGGACCGAGTAGTTTGATGCCAGCTGCGGCTGGACGACTTCGTGGCTCAGCGGCTTGCTGACCACATAGCGGCCATCGACAACCGAGACAACCGGCGGCTTGTGCGTCTGCTCAAAGTAGTCGTAACCCGGTTTCAGCTGTTTCCAGAAATCCGCGTAGTAGGAGTACTTGTGACGCGCCATGTTGGCATCGGTCATGCGGAACGGGTAGATGCTGACCTGAACGTTCGGCTGACCAAAGACCAGTGCGCCGGTGACAAACTGGAAAATCTCATCAATGCCGGTATCGGTCATCGCATAACAGCCGATAGACACGCATGCACCGTGGATCATCAGGTATTTGCCTTCATAACCGTGGGCACGGTCATAGGCGTTCGGGAAGCCAATGTTAATGGCTTTATAGAAGCGGCTGTCAGGTTTTAGCTGGCTACGCTGAACGTTGTAAAACCCTTCCGGACTTTTGAAATCGCCCTGACGCTGTTTTGGCCCCAGACCACCGGAGTAGTTACAAATCTTGTAACTATCAAGCAGCTGATATGTCTCGCCCATTTTTACAAACAGATCGAGTGTGCGTTCTTCCTTGAAGATTTGAATATAAACCGGTGATCCCATTAACTGCTGTTTATATTTTTTGCTGACCGGCGTGGTTGAGCTATTGCTGCTGAGCAGCCCGGCAAACGATACGCACGGAATCAGGAGCATCGCAATGAACAATGCGATTTTACGCATACTACTAGTTCCTTGATAAAACTAAGACCAAATTGCCAGGACGGCAAAAGAGACCCGAAATCAGATTATTCTGTTAGGTGCGCTCACATTAGCACCGCCATAGATTTTCGCAAGAGCCGGACGGTGAGTTTACAAATTAGTTTTACTTTATAAACCATCAAAATCGCGTTGGCTCCAGGAACTTTGCGTAATACCTCGCACTTTAGCGCCTGCAACCGAGGTTTTGGTGCCCGAAAAACAGCGAAAATGGTACACTTCGCCCCCTCTGGATTGAAGTTCATGGAAGCTTGCTAACCACATGTTTAAAATCAGAAAAGGACTTGATCTGCCGATTGCAGGCGTGCCCGAGCCGCACGTTTCGCCTGGCGCAAGTGTCCGCCATGTCGCCATTTTGGGCGATGACTACCTGGGAATGCGTCCCTCAATGCTGGTGCAGGAAGGCGATCGCGTCATTAAAGGACAGGCGCTCTTCGAGGACAAAAAAAATCCTGGCGTTATGTTTACGGCCCCCGCGAGCGGTACCGTGGTGGCAATCAATCGCGGTGAACGTCGCGTCCTGCAGTCGGTGGTTATCCGTATTGAAGGCGACGAACAACGTGAGTTTTCCCGTTTCGACGCAGCAGACCTCGCCGCCCTGAGCCGGGAAGCCGTTCAGGCACAACTGCTGGCGTCCGGCTTGTGGACGGCGTTTCGCACGCGACCTTTCAGCAAATCGCCTGTTCCGGATACGCTTCCGGCCGCTATTTTCGTCACTGCCATTGATACCAACCCGCTCAGCGCGGACCCGGAGCCCATTATTCTGGCGCAGCGTAACGCGTTTGATGCCGGGCTAACCGTGTTAACCCGTCTGACCTCAGGGAAGGTCCACGTCTGTCAGGCGGGCGGCGGCAAACTCGGAGGCCATCCGCAGGGGCAAGTTACGTTTAATGCGTTTGCAGGCCCGCACCCGGCGGGGTTAGTCGGAACGCATATCCACTTTCTGGAGCCGGTGAGCCTGACGAAACAGGTCTGGCATCTGAATTATCAGGACGTGATTGCCATTGGTAAGCTCTTTACCACCGGTGAACTGTGCGCTGAACGGGTGATCGCCCTCGGCGGGCCACAGGCAGCAAATCCACGCCTGGTGAAAACGCTGCTGGGTGCGGACATTAATGAACTGCTTGCCGGTGAAACGAAAGAGGGCGAAAACCGCCTGATTTCCGGCTCGGTGCTCAGTGGCCGTCATGCGGCTGGCGCGCAGGCGTATCTTGGGCGCTTCCACCTGCAGGTCAGTGTGGTTCTGGAAGGTCGCGAGAAAGAGCTGTTCGGCTGGGTTCTGCCGGGCGCTGAGAAGTATTCCGTGACCCGCACTACCCTTGGGCACTTCCTGCGTCGCAAACTCTTTAATTTCTCGACCAGCACCCACGGCGGAGAGCGCGCCATGGTTCCGATTGGCAACTACGAGCGCGTTATGCCGCTGGATATTCTGCCAACTCTGCTGCTGCGCGATCTGCTGGCCGGCGACACCGACAGTGCCCAGGCGCTGGGGTGCCTCGAGCTTGACGAAGAAGATCTGGCGCTCTGTACCTATGTCTGTCCGGGAAAATACGAATATGGACCGGTATTGCGCGAGGTGTTAACCCGCATTGAGCAGGAAGGATAACAGATGGACTTAAAACACCTCTTTGAAAAAATAGAGCCGCACTTTACGCACGGGAAGCTCAGGAAGTACTACCCGCTGTATGAAGCAACGGCGACCATTTTCTACACGCCGGGGCTGGTCACAAAAGGGGCGGCACACGTCCGCGATGCTATCGACCTCAAACGAATGATGATTCTGGTCTGGTTTGCGGTCTTCCCGGCCATGTTCTGGGGTATGTACAACGTTGGTCTGCAGACCATTCCGGCGCTGCATCATTTATATGATGCCCCACAGCTGGCTCAGGTTATCCAGTCGGACTGGCACTACCGCCTGGCCCAGACGTTGGGCGTCAGCTTTGCAGCCGATGCCGGCTGGATAAGCATGATGACGCTGGGAGCCGTATTCTTCCTGCCAATCTACATCACGGTGTTTATCGTGGGTGGCTTCTGGGAAGTGCTGTTCGCCATCATTCGCAAACATGAGATCAACGAAGGCTTCTTCGTGACGTCGATTCTGTTTGCCCTGATTGTTCCACCAACGCTGCCGCTTTGGCAGGCGGCACTGGGGATCAGTTTTGGCGTGGTGATTGCCAAGGAGATCTTCGGTGGCACCGGGCGCAACTTCCTCAACCCGGCGCTGGCCGGGCGAGCTTTCCTGTTCTTTGCGTATCCGGCGCAAATCTCGGGCGACCTGGTGTGGACGGCCGCGGATGGGTTCTCGGGTGCGACGCCGCTTTCGCAGTGGGCCGCGCACGGGGGCGAAACGCTGGTTAACAACGCCACGGGCCAACCCGTGACCTGGCTGGATGCCTTTATTGGCAACATTCCCGGCTCTGTTGGGGAAGTTTCCACGCTGATGATTTTACTCGGTGGCGCCATCATTCTCTTCGGACGCGTCGCGTCGTGGCGCATTGTCGCAGGGGTAATGATTGGCATGGTGTTAACAGCCACGATGTTTAATTTCATCGGTTCCGCCACCAACCCGATGTTCTCCATGCCCTGGTACTGGCATCTGGTGCTGGGTGGGTTCGCTTTCGGCATGATGTTCATGGCCACCGATCCTGTCTCTGCGTCCTTTACCGACAAAGGTAAATGGAGCTATGGCGTGCTCATTGGTGCGATGTGTGTCCTGATTCGTGTGGTCAACCCGGCTTATCCGGAAGGGATGATGTTGGCCATTCTGTTTGCCAATCTGTTTGCGCCGCTCTTCGACTATCTGGTCGTGCGCGCCAACATTAAGCGGAGGAAAGCGCGTGGCTGAAAGCAAAAATAACGACAGCATCGGCAAAACGCTGCTGGTGGTGCTGGTCCTTTGCCTGGTCTGTTCCATTGTCGTGGCTGGCTCTGCCGTGGGGTTAAAACCACGGCAACAGGAGCAGCGTGCGCTGGATAAAGAACGCAACATCCTGGCTGTGGCCGGGTTAATGCAGGAAGGGATGAGTACAGACGACGTGGCTGAACTCTTCGCGGAGCGCATTTCGGCGCGTCTGGTGGATTTAAAAACCGGCCAGTTGCTGGATAAAGACCCGACGAAATTTAACCAGGCACTGGCACTGAAAGACCCTCAGATGAGCCTGACGCTGGAGGCATCGCAAGATCCCGCTGGCATCAAGCGTCGCAGTAACCTCGCCGAAATTTACCTTGTGCGCGATGAGCAGAAGCGGGTGCAGGAGGTCGTGCTGCCGATATACGGCAACGGGCTGTGGTCGATGATGTACGCCTTTGTGGCACTCGATACGGATGGTCGCACGGTGAAAGGGATTACCTATTATGACCAGGGCGAAACGCCGGGGCTCGGCGGTGAGGTTGAAAACCCTAACTGGCGCGCGCAGTTTGTCGGCAAGAAAGTGCTCGACGATAACGGCCTGCCTGCCCTGAAGGTGATGAAAGGGGCTGCGCGTCCGGGTGACGAATATGTCGTAGACGGGCTTTCCGGGGCAACGCTCACGTCAAAAGGGGTGCAGCACAGTTTTGATTTCTGGATGGGCGAGCTGGGCTTTGGTCCTTTCCTGAAAAACGTACGTGAAGGAGCGCTGAACAATGGCTGATACGGGTGAACTGAAAGAAGTCAAAAAGGTGCTCATTGGCCCGCTGCTGGCGAATAACCCTATTACCTTACAGGTGCTGGGAGTCTGTTCGGCGCTGGCGGTCACGACAAAACTGGAAACCGCGCTGGTCATGACCGTCGCGGTCACGCTGGTGACGGCATTTTCCAGCATGTTTATCTCCATGATCCGCCACCACATCCCGAATAGCGTGAGGATCATTGTGCAGATGGCGATCATCGCGTCGCTGGTGATTGTGGTCGATCAGCTACTGCGCGCTTTCGCGTATGAAACGTCAAAACAGCTCTCGGTGTTTGTCGGCCTGATTATCACCAACTGCATCGTGATGGGGCGTGCCGAAGCTTATGCGATGAAAATGCCTCCGCTGGCGAGCTTTATGGACGGGATCGGTAACGGTCTCGGTTACGGCGTTATCCTGCTGACCGTTGGGTTCCTGCGCGAGCTGATTGGCAGCGGTAAGCTGTTTGGCGTCACGGTGCTGGACACGGTACAAAACGGCGGCTGGTATCTGCCAAACGGACTCTTCCTGCTGGCCCCAAGCGCATTTTTCATTATCGGTTTGCTGATCTGGCTGATTCGTACCCTGAAGCCAGAACAGCAGGAAAAGGAGTAACCGACGATGGCTCATTACCTGAGTTTATTTGTGCGCGCGGTGTTTGTTGAAAACATGGCACTCGCGTTTTTCCTGGGCATGTGTACGTTTCTTGCCGTTTCCAAAAAGGTATCGACGGCGTTTGGTCTGGGTGTTGCGGTCACGGTGGTGCTCGGCTTATCTGTACCGATTAACAACCTGGTGTACAACTTTGTGCTGCGCGACGGTGCGCTGGTAGAGGGTGTCGATCTCAGCTTCCTGAACTTCATCACCTTTATCGGTGTGATTGCGGCGCTGGTACAAATCCTGGAGATGATCCTCGACAGGTATTTCCCGTCGCTATACAACGCGCTGGGGATTTTTCTGCCGTTGATCGCGGTGAACTGCGCCATCTTTGGTGGCGTATCGTTTATGGTTCAGCGTGATTACAACTTCAGTGAATCCGTTGTGTATGGTTTCGGCTCCGGCATCGGCTGGATGCTGGCTATCGTTACCATGGCGGGGATCCGCGAAAAAATGAAATATGCCAATGTGCCTGCGGGTTTACGTGGCTTAGGGATCACCTTTATCACCACCGGGCTGATGGCGCTGGGCTTTATGTCCTTCTCCGGTGTGCAGCTATAAGGGCTAACAGATGGAAATTATTCTTGGCGTGGTGATGTTCACGCTGATTGTACTGGTGTTGTCAGGACTGATTCTGGCGGCACGCGCGAAGCTGGTGAATTCCGGCGACGTGGTGATTGATATCAACGGTGAGCCGCAAAACCAGATCCGCACGCCGGCGGGGGATAAACTGCTCAATACGCTCTCCGGCAACGGGATCTTTGTCTCCTCAGCCTGCGGTGGCGGTGGCTCCTGCGGTCAGTGCCGCGTCACGGTGAAAGAGGGGGGCGGGGATATTCTGCCCACTGAGCTGGCGCATATCACGAAGCGTGAGGCGAAAGAGGGCTGCCGTCTGGCCTGCCAGGTCGCGGTGCGCCAGGACATGAAAATTGAGCTGCCGGAAGAGATCTTCGGGGTCAAAAAATGGGAGTGCGAAGTTATCTCTAACGATAACAAAGCGACTTTCATTAAAGAGCTGAAGCTTCGCGTGCCGGAAGGGGAAGATGTTCCGTTCCGGGCAGGGGGATACATCCAGATTGAGTGCCCGGAGCACACCGTGGCGTATACGGACTTCGACGTTCCGGATGAGTACCGTGCCGACTGGGACAAATTCAATCTTTTCCGTTTTGTGTCTGACGTTAAAGAACCGACGCTTCGCGCCTACTCAATGGCCAACTACCCGGACGAGAAGGGCATCATTATGCTCAACGTGCGTATCGCCACGCCGCCGCCGAATGTGCCTGATGCACCCCCGGGCGTCATGTCGTCGTATATCTGGTCCCTGAAACCGGGAGATAAGGTGACCATCTCCGGTCCGTTTGGCGAGTTCTTTGCTAAAGAGACCGAGGCTGAAATGGTCTTTATCGGTGGTGGCGCGGGCATGGCACCGATGCGTTCGCACATTTTTGACCAGCTCAAGCGCCTCGGAAGCAAGCGCAAAATCAGCTTCTGGTACGGGGCACGTTCGCTGCGAGAGATGTTCTATGATGATGAGTTTGAGCAACTGGCGCGTGAAAACCCAAACTTCACCTTCCATGTGGCCCTCTCCGATCCGCAACCGGAAGATAACTGGACCGGCCACACGGGGTTCATCCACAACGTGCTTTATGAAAACTACCTCAAGCAGCATCCTGCGCCAGAGGATTGCGAATTTTACATGTGTGGGCCGCCAGTGATGAACGCTGCAGTCATTAAGATGCTAAAAGACCTGGGTGTGGAAGATGAGAACATCCTGCTGGATGACTTCGGGGGGTGATGATGCTGACGTTTCTGGCAACTTTCGCGGTTTTTTTGCTTGTTGTACTCGGCATGTCTCTGGGCTGGATCATAAAGCGTAAAAGCATTCAGGGCAGCTGTGGTGGTATCTCCGCGCTCGGGATGGAAAAAGTGTGCGACTGCCCCGAACCCTGCGACGCCCGTAAAAAACGCATGGCGCGCGAGGCCCGGCGGATCCTGTAGTGAGTCCGGTGTTTCCCCTCTTCCTGGAGGAGAGGGGAAACACACTTCTCAACTCTCATTTCTTTACTGTATACTTATCCAGTGATGAGTGAGGGCTTACTATGCGCAAAATAATCCATGTCGATATGGACTGCTTTTTTGCCGCAGTGGAGATGCGTGATAATCCGGCGCTGCGGGATATACCTATTGCGATTGGTGGTAGCCGTGTCCAGCGCGGTGTGATCAGCACCGCCAACTACCCTGCGCGCAAATTTGGCGTGCGCAGCGCTATGCCAACTGCCATGGCGCTAAAGCTGTGCCCTCATCTCACGCTGTTGCCCGGCCGATTTGAAGCCTACAAAGAAGCCTCCCTGCATATCCGCGAGATCTTCTCTCGCTATACCTCGCTGATTGAACCTCTGTCGCTGGACGAAGCCTACCTGGATGTCACTGACAGCCTGCACTGCCACGGCTCCGCAACGTTAATGGCGCAGGAGATCCGCCGGACTATCTTCAACGAGCTAAATCTGACCGCTTCCGCGGGCGTCGCACCGGTGAAATTTCTCGCCAAAATAGCGTCTGATTTGAATAAACCCGATGGTCAGTACGTCATCACTCCGGAAGAGGTTCCGGCGTTTTTAAAAACGCTGCCGCTCGGCAAAATCCCCGGCGTGGGGAAAGTGTCTGCTGCAAAGCTGGAAAGTATGGGATTACGGACCTGTGAAGATGTACAGCGAAGCGATCTGGCCATGCTGCTTAAGCGTTTCGGTAAGTTTGGTCGCGTGCTGTGGGAGCGCAGTCAGGGAATTGATGAGCGCAGCGTGAGCAGTGAGCGGCTGCGTAAATCGGTCGGGGTTGAACGCACGCTGATGGAAGACATCCATGACTGGTCCGAGTGTGAAGTCATTATCACTGACCAACTTTATCCCGAACTGGAGCGGCGGTTAGCGAAAGTAAAACCCGATCTGCTGATTGCCCGTCAGGGCGTTAAGCTGAAGTTTAATGATTTCCAGCAGACGACGCAGGAGCATGTCTGGCCGCGACTGAATAAAGACGATCTTATCGCCACCGCGAGAAAAGCCTGGGAAGAGCGGCGGGCAGGGCGGGGAGTGAGGCTGGTGGGGTTACACGTGACGCTGCTGGATCCGCAACTGGAGCGGCAGCTGGTATTGGGGTTATAGCTGACGGATTCGTCAGCCCGGCAGGCAACGTGCTACCGGGCATCATACGGCGAATTACTTAGCAGGGATCGCTTTCAGCAGTTCAGTCAGCAGAGTCCAGTAATGACCCACGCTTTCAATATGAACCTGCTCATCCGGCGAGTGCGGACCGGTAATGGTTGGCCCGATAGACACCATGTCCATGTTCGGATACGGTTTCTTGAACAGACCACACTCCAGACCGGCGTGGATCACCTGAATGTTCGGGGTACTGTTGAACAGACGCTGGTAAGTTTCTCGCACCAGCGCCATCACCGGGGAACTGGCATCCGGCTGCCAGCCTGGGTAGCTACCTTTTGCGGAGGTGTGCGCACCCGCCAGTTTACCCAGAGACTCCAGCATGCTCACCACATACTCTTTACCGCTGTCGATAAGCGAGCGGATCAGGCAGATGATCTCCGCGCTGTCATCACTCATGGTGACCACGCCCACGTTCAGGGAGGTTTCAACCACACCTTTCGCGACGTCTGAATTACGAATCACGCCGTTTGGCGTCGCGTTCAGCAGCTGAACGAAGGCGTCGCGAGACGGGGAGGTCAGCGCCGCTTTGTCGGTAGTCACGGACTCGAGCACCACGGTCAGGTTCTTCTCTTTCGCTGACAGTTCGTTTTTCAGGATATCCAGATACACGCTGGAAAGCTTTTTCAGCTCGTCAGCTTTTGCAGCGGGTACTGCCACGGTCGTGAAGGCTTCACGCGGAATGGCATTGCGCAGTGTGCCGCCGTTGAAATCCACCAGACGCAGATCCAGCTCAGCCGCGTGGCCAGCCAGGAAGCGTGCCAGCAGTTTGTTGGCGTTGCCCAGACCCAGGTGAATATCACCACCGGAGTGGCCGCCTTTCAGCCCTTTCAGCGTCAGCTTGAAGGTCTGGAAACCAGCAGGGATCGCTTCGCGGGACAGTGGCAGGGTCGTGATGAAATCAATCCCGCCGGCGCAGCCCATGTAGATCTCACCCTCTTCTTCAGAGTCGGTGTTGATCAGAATGTCCGCCTGCAGCCAGTTCGCCTGCAGACCGAACGCGCCGTCCATGCCTGCTTCTTCCGTCATGGTCAGCAGCACTTCCAGCGGACCGTGCTCAACGCTGTCGTCCGCCAGGACCGCCAGAGCAGACGCCATACCAATGCCGTTATCTGCACCAAGGGTCGTGCCGCGCGCTTTCACCCAGTCGCCATCGATGTAAGGCTGGATAGGGTCTTTGGTGAAGTCGTGAACGGTGTCGTTGTTTTTCTGTGGAACCATGTCCAGGTGCGCCTGTAGCACAACCGGTTTACGGTTTTCCATGCCTGCGGTCGCCGGTTTGCGGATCAGAATGTTGCCAACCTGGTCGCGTTCAGCATGCAGACCTTTTTCCTTCGCCCAGCCCATAATATGTTCGGCAAGCTGTTCTTCATGGTAGGAAGGGTGGGGAATGGAACAGATTTTGGCAAAAATATCCCACAGTGGCTGTGGAGATAATTGAGACAGTTCAGACACGATAAGTCTCCTTGTCGATGCCCTGCAAAGCGAGTTGCAGGTCACAGGGTTAGCAGGTTAATAGTTACCACAAGACAGGCTTGCGAGATGCAACTGAGAATACCACTTTCTCCGATGGCTGGTAGCATAAAGCATGTAAAAACTCAGGCTCCGGGCGCTAAACACTGGTTTTTAGTGCGTCAGATCTCTATAATCTCGCGCAACCTATTTCCCCCTCGAACACTTTTTAAGCCGTATACAAACAGGCTGGGACACTTCACATGAGCGAAAAATACGTCGTCACCTGGGACATGTTGCAGATTCACGCACGCAAACTGGCTGCGCGTCTGATGCCTTCCGAACAGTGGAAAGGCATTATTGCCGTCAGCCGTGGCGGTCTGGTACCGGGGGCGCTGCTGGCACGTGAGCTGGGTATTCGTCATGTCGATACCGTATGCATCTCCAGCTATGACCATGACAACCAGCGTGAGCTGACCGTGCTGAAACGTGCGGAAGGCGACGGTGAAGGCTTCATCGTTATCGACGACCTGGTTGATACCGGCGGTACCGCGGTGGCTATCCGCGAAATGTATCCAAAAGCCCACTTCGTCACCATCTTCGCGAAGCCAGCAGGCCGTCCGCTGGTTGACGATTACGTGATTGATATCCCTCAGGATACCTGGATTGAACAGCCATGGGATATGGGCGTGGTATTCGTACCGCCAATCTCTGGTCGTTAATTCTCTTACGCACTTATTTAACGCCCGGTGATACCGGGCGTTGTTTTTTTTAGTCTGACGCGCGTTACAATGGTCTCTATATGACGTATTCATGGAGGCAACGTAATGACGCAGGCGAATCTCACCGAGACTCTCTTCAAACCCCGTTTCAAACATCCTGAAACGTCGACGCTGGTGCGCCGGTTTAATCCGGGGACCATGCCTGCCGTCCAGTCTGCATTAGACGGTAAAAACGTGCCCCACTGGTACCGCATGATTAACCGTCTGATGTGGATCTGGCGCGGTATTGATCCCCGTGAAATCCTTGATGTGCAGGCGCGTATCGTGATGAGCGAAGCCGAGCGCACCGACAGTGAACTCTACGATACGGTCGTGGGTTATCGCGGGGGGAACTGGATCTACGAATGGTCTAAACAGGCGATGCTCTGGCAGCAAAAAGCCAGCCAGGAAGAGGACGCCACGCTCAGCGGCAAACACTGGCTGCATGCAGCCAACCTCTATGCTATTGCCGCATACCCGCATTTGAAAGGTGATGAGCTGGCCGAGCAGGCTCAGGCGCTGGCGAATCGCGCCTACGAAGAGGCCGCTCAACGCTTACCGGGCCGGATGCGCGAGCTGGAGTTTACCATCCCGGGTGGCGCGCCCGTCACCGGGTTCCTGCATATGCCAGAAGGCGAAGGCCCGTTCCCGACTGTTCTGATGTGCGGCGGGCTGGATTCACTGCAAATCGACTATTACAGCCTGTATGAGCGTTACTTCGCACCAAAAGGGATCGCGATGCTGACGCTGGATATGCCCTCAATTGGCTTTTCATCCAAATGGAAACTGACTCAGGACTCGAGTCTTCTGCACCAGCATGCACTAAAAGCGCTGGAAAACATTCCATGGGTTGACCACACGCGTGTTGCTGCATTTGGCTTCCGCTTTGGCGCCAACGTCGCCGTGCGTCTGGCTTACCTTGAAGCTTCACGCCTGAAGGCCGTCGCCTGTCTCGGCCCGGTGGTGCACGCTCTGCTCAGCGATCCGACCCGGCAGGGCCGCGTGCCGGAAATGTACCTTGATGTGCTGGCCAGTCGCCTTGGCATGCATGATGCATCAGACGAAGCGCTGCGCGTTGAACTCAATCGTTACTCGCTAAAAACACAGGGGTTGCTGGGACGGCGTTGCCCTACGCCGATGATGTCAGGGTACTGGAAAAACGATCCCTTCAGTCCCGAAGAGGAGTCACGCTTAATCACTTCGTCATCTGCGGATGGCAAATTGCTTGAGGTACCGTTCAGCCCGGTGTACCAGAATTTTGACAAAGCATTGAGAGAGATCACACGCTGGATCGCGCAGAGATTGTGTTAATAGATTGCTAAATTTTGCTGGTTTGGTAAAACAGTGGCTTCACAAAAGGAGATCGCAATGACGTTACCGAGTGGACACCCGAAAAGTAGACTGATCAAGAAGTTTATGGCTCTCGGCCCGTATATTCGAGAAGAGCAGTGTGAAGAAAATCGCTTTTTTTTCGACTGCCTGGCTGTATGCGTCAACGTGAAGCCTGCACCCGAAAAACGTGAATTCTGGGGCTGGTGGATGGAAATGGAAGCGGAAGAAAAACGTTTTACGTATAGCTACCAGTTCGGCCTGTTTAATAAAGACGGCTACTGGCAAACAGCCCCCATCAAAGACCAGGAAGTGATCGACCGCCTGGAGCATACTTTGAAAGAGTACCTCGAAAAGGCAAGAGCACTGCTGGCCACCCTGGATCTGAAGCTTGAACCCGCGGATAACTTTTCCAGCGAAGCGGTTAAGCTGACGGCGTAATCGCGATATTTCTCTCTCTCTTCGCGAGGGATGGGGTGAGGGCAGTAAACCCGACCCCCTCCAGGCAAAAAAAATCCCGGCATCTGCGCCGGGATTTTTTATTTCAACAATATCAGAACTGGTAGGTCATACCCAGAGCAACGATGTCATCGCTGCTCACGCCCAGTTTATTGTCGTCATCAATCTGGTTGATTTTATAATCAACAAACGCGGACATATTCTTGTTGAAATAATAGGTCGCGCCCACGTCGATGTATTTCACCAGATCTTCGTCACCCACACCTTCGATATCCTTGCCTTTAGACTGGACATAACCCAGGGACGG
Organism: Enterobacter cloacae complex sp. 394I7; assembly: GCF_057320345.1. Taxonomy (NCBI): domain Bacteria; kingdom Pseudomonadati; phylum Pseudomonadota; class Gammaproteobacteria; order Enterobacterales; family Enterobacteriaceae; genus Enterobacter; species Enterobacter cloacae complex sp. 394I7. The sequence goes on from NZ_JBXWCR010000004.1 coordinate 35,387, forward strand.
ACGCAGACCGAAATCGAACTGGTATTGTGCAACAACTTCAAAGTTCTGAGCTTTATTCGCAAAACCACCCGAAATTGGGGTCATATTGCGGGTTTCAGAGTACATCGCAGCCAGGTAAATATCGTTAGCGTCATATTTCAGACCGGTTGCCCATGCTTCTGCTTTTTTACCTTCGCCGCGCGTCAGCAGGTTTTGTGCGTTAGTACGGTCAGAGTTGGTGTAGGCACCGCTGACGGCGAAGTCGCTGCCACCGAAGTCATAGGTCAGAGAGGTACCGAAACCGTCACCGTTCTGTTTTTTGACGTCGCGGTTTTCGTTTTTGCCCTGATACTGCAGGGTCATATCCAGGCCATCAACCGCACCGAAGAAGTCGGTGTTACGGTAGGTGGCAAGACCGCTCGCACGTTTGGTCATGAAGTTATCAGTCTGGGCTGAAGAGTCACCGCCGAACTCAGGGAACATATCGGTCCAGGCTTCAACATCGTACAGTGCGCCCAGGTTACGACCGTAATCCAGAGAGCCAATGTCTTTCAGTTTCAGACCAGCAAACGCCAGACGCGTTTTCTGTGTAGAGTCGCTTTCGGCTTTGTTACCGGCAAATTCAGCTTCCCAACGGCCATAGCCCGTCAGCTGATCGTTAATCTGTGTTTCACCTTTAAAACCGAAACGGACGTAAGTCTGGTCACCATCTTTAGTGTCATCATCGCTGATGTAGTGCATTGCTTTAACTTTGCCGTATACGTCCAGTTTATTACCGTTTTTATTATAAACTTCGGCTGCGTGTACAGATGCGGAAGCCACAACGCCCATTACCACTAATGCCAGTGTGCTCTTTTTCATTTTCGATCCTGTCTTATAAACGCGCTAAAAAAATTCGCTGGACGATAAGCTCATGCTTAAGTCCCGTGAAAAAACAGAAAGGGTTTTAACGTTACGCAATGAAACTTTTATGACAAATTAAGAATAATTTTAAAAAACTGTGATTTATTATTTCGGTAATAAAACTGTCAAATTTTGCCGCTACGCTTCCTGATCCCGCGCAACAAAGTGTTTCGCGATGTGCTAAGGCAGTTGGCAACGGGGCTGACACCTGTTAAAACGTTCGTTTGACATCATTTTCCCTTATCGTTGAACGGCAGAGAATCATGAGTGACAGCCAGACGCTGGTGGTAAAACTCGGTACCAGTGTTTTAACAGGCGGATCGCGCCGCCTTAATCGCGCCCACATTGTTGAGCTTGTACGTCAGTGCGCTCAGTTGCATGCCGCAGGGCATCGTATTGTAATTGTGACCTCCGGGGCGATTGCCGCCGGGCGTGAACACCTGGGTTACCCCGAACTCCCCGCGACGATCGCCTCGAAACAGCTGCTGGCCGCCGTGGGACAAAGCCGACTCATTCAACTCTGGGAACAGCTGTTTTCTATCTATGGCATCCACGTCGGGCAGATGCTGCTGACGCGTGCGGATATGGAAGACCGGGAGCGTTTCCTGAACGCGCGCGATACGCTGCGCGCGCTGCTGGATAACAACATCGTTCCCGTCATTAACGAAAACGATGCCGTGGCCACCGCTGAAATCAAAGTGGGTGATAACGATAACCTCTCGGCACTGGCCGCAATTCTGGCAGGCGCTGATAAATTACTGCTCCTGACCGACCAGCAGGGGCTCTTCACCGCCGACCCGCGTTCAAACCCAGATGCTGAACTGATTACCGATGTACACGGTATCGACGATGCGCTACGCGCCATCGCAGGTGACAGTGTTTCAGGCCTCGGGACCGGCGGGATGGGGACCAAGCTGCAGGCTGCCGACGTGGCATGCCGTGCCGGTATCGACACCATCATTGCCGCGGGCAGCCGTCCTGGCGTGATTGGCGACGTGATGGAAGGCATCTCCGTGGGAACCCGCTTCCACGCGCAGGCATCCCCGCTGGAGAACCGCAAACGCTGGATCTTTGGCGCACCGCCGGCAGGCGAACTCACCGTTGATGAAGGGGCGACCGCCGCAATTCTGGAAAGAGGGAGCTCATTACTTCCTAAAGGAATTAAAAGCGTGACAGGCAACTTCTCACGTGGTGAAGTGATCCGTATCCGTAATCTCGAAGGTCGTGACATCGCCCACGGCGTAAGCCGCTACAACAGCGATGCCCTGCGCCGTATTGCGGGTCACCATTCACAGCAGATCGACGCCATTCTGGGTTATGAATATGGCCCGGTTGCCGTGCATCGTGATGACATGATTATTCGTTAAGGAGCCAGAAAATGCTGGAACAAATGGGCGCAGCCGCGAAGGCCGCCTCTTACAAACTGGCGCTCCTTTCCAGCCGCGAGAAAAACCGCGTGCTGGAAAAAATCGCTGATTATCTGGAATCGCAGTCGCAGGAGATTCTGCTCGCCAACGAGCAGGATCTGCTGGAAGCGCGTCGCAATGGCCTGAGCGAAGCAATGCTCGACCGCCTGGCGCTGACCCCGGCACGTCTGAAAGGCATCGCTGACGATGTCCGCCAGGTCTGCAATCTTGCCGATCCGGTAGGTCAGGTCATTGATGGTGGGCTGCTCGACAGCGGGCTGCGCCTTGAGCGTCGTCGCGTGCCGCTGGGCGTGATTGGCGTGATCTATGAAGCCCGTCCCAACGTTACGGTTGATGTCGCTTCCCTGTGCCTGAAGACCGGCAACGCCGCCATTCTGCGTGGCGGGAAAGAGACCTGGCGTACCAACGCCGCGACCGTAAACGTTATCCAGCAGGCGCTGGAAGAGTGCGGCCTGCCGGCAGGTGCCGTACAGGCAATCGAGAGCCCGGACCGTGCGCTGGTGAACGAGATGCTGCGCATGGATAAATACATCGACATGCTGATCCCACGCGGTGGCGCGGGCCTGCACAAGCTGTGCCGTGAGCAGTCGACCATTCCTGTGATCACGGGCGGTATCGGCGTGTGCCATATCGTGGTCGATGACAGTGCCGAGATTGAACCGGCGCTGAAGATTATCGTCAATGCCAAAACCCAGCGTCCAAGCACCTGTAATACGGTTGAAACGCTGCTGGTGCATCAGGGCATCGCCAACACCTTCCTGCCTGCTCTGAGCAAACAGATGGCCGAAAGCGGCGTGACGCTGCACGCGGATGCCAACGCGTTGGCACTGCTGAAAGACGGCCCGGCGACGGTGGTACCGGTCAAAGCGGAACAGTACGACGACGAGTTTTTGTCGCTGGATTTGAATGTGAAGGTGGTTGCGAGTCTTGACGATGCCATTGCTCACATCCGTGAACATGGTACCCAGCACTCGGATGCAATTCTGACGCGTACCCTGCGCAATGCCGATCGCTTTGTGAATGAGGTGGACTCCTCCGCCGTGTACGTGAATGCCTCAACCCGCTTCACCGACGGCGGTCAGTTCGGCCTGGGCGCAGAAGTTGCTGTCAGCACGCAAAAACTGCATGCAAGAGGCCCGATGGGCCTGGAAGCACTGACCACCTACAAGTGGATCGGCTTCGGTGATGATACGATTCGTGCGTAAATAATCACGGGTGATGCAAAAATAGCCGTTTGATTCAAAAGGGCATTGACGCATCACCCGGTTAGATCTAACCTTTTGCCCCGTGGTTACGCTCGTAACCGGCCTTTCAGGGCCGATATAGCTCAGTTGGTAGAGCAGCGCATTCGTAATGCGAAGGTCGTAGGTTCGACTCCTATTATCGGCACCATTCTAACGTCTCCCCAAGTCTACTAAAGTTCACTGAAACCCCTTATACTCTGCGCTTTACAGCCCCTTTTAGTATTTCTACGTCTACTAAAGTTCCCTGAAATCTACGGTCATTTGGGGGTACTTATGGGGGTATATGCTGTTCGGTCTAGAGGAGGTACCCCCAAGTGAAACTAAACGCCCGGCAGGTGGACGCCGCCAAACCTAAAGAAAAGCCCTACAAGCTGGCTGATGGTGGTGGTTTGTATCTCCTGATTAAACCTAATGGCGGCAAATACTGGCGGCTCAAGTATCGTGTAGCCGGCAAAGAGAAGCTGTTAGCGCTGGGTGTGTATCCTGAAGTCACATTGGCCGATGCTCGGTCAAAACGTGAAGAAGCGAAAAGGGGTATCGCTGGGGGTATCGATCCTATGGAAGCGAAACGGGAAGAGAAGATTGCCCGTGAAACTCAGTTAAACAATACCTTCAAAGATCTTGCCCTTGAGTGGCACAGCAGCAAATTAAAAAAATGGTCTGCTGGGTATGCTTCAGACATCCTGGAAGCTTTCAACAAAGATGTGTTCCCTTACATTGGCAAAAAACCAATAGCCGATATCAAACCGCTTGAACTGTTGAATGTGCTGCGGCGCATTGAGGGGCGCGGCGCTACAGAAAAGGCCAAAAAAGTTAGGCAGCGCTGCGGGGAAGTTTTCCGTTACGCAATAGTCACCGGCCGTGCTGAGTATAACCCCGCTCCGGATCTCACCAGCGCCATGCAAGGGCATGAGTCCAATCATTATCCTTTCCTCACACCGAAAGAATTGCCTGATTTCTTCAAGGCGTTGTCAGGATATACCGGAAGCGCGTTAGTAGTTTTGGCCGCTCGTCTGCTGATTATCACCGGCTTGCGTACCGGCGAACTCCGCGGGGCATTTTGGGATGAAATCAAAATCAGTAAGGCGGTCTGGGAAATACCAGCCTCACGTATGAAAATGCGTCGCCCTCACGTGGTGCCGTTGTCCAGGCAAGCTCTTACGCTTATTGGCCAGCTCCAAGAGCTGACAGGCAATTACCCGCTTATGTTCCCTGGCCGTAACGATCCGCGAAAAACAATGAGTGAAGCCAGCATAAACCAAGTCTTTAAGCGGATTGGCTATGACGGAAAAGTCACCGGGCACGGTTTCCGGCACACCATGAGTACCATCCTGCACGAACAGGGCTACAACACCTCGTGGATAGAAACGCAGCTGGCACACGTCGACAAAAACTCTATTCGAGGTACTTACAACCATGCTCAATACATAGACGGCCGCCGTGAAATGCTTCAATGGTATGCCGACTATATGGAGGCATTAGAAAACGGCGAAAATGTAGTGCATGGAACGTTTGGGAAAAGTGCTTAACTGTATGTATAGACAGTGCTAATTGACAGTAGTAGACTTCGGTAGACGAACAAAGAATAGGCTATGTCTAGGCTGATCCCCGAAAACCCGTACACCTCTGCGGGCTGGCATAGCCGCTCAATTAATAGAGGGCGTGAGGTGACGTAATGTTCGATTTACCGGTGCATATTGGACGCTTGCGAATTGTATCTTTAGATCAGGCAGCCTTAGTTATGGCTGGAATATCTGAAAAGGTTGATAGCGTACAAAAAGCAGTAGAAGGGAATTATATAGGACATGAACAGGCATCTATTTACAAGGAAACCATCATACAAGCCATTCAGCTAAAGGAATTAAAGCCACTTCAAGCTTTCAAGTTAGCTGATTATAAATATGGTCTACCTGAGGCCGTCAGATTAAAAGTAGATGTTGAATCTATAACTCTGGATACTCCGATTGTTAATGCAACCTTCCTCGCAAAGGATATCTGGCCTTGGGTTGCTAATGAAATTGAGAGTGGTTTAAGGATGATTGATAGCCACTCCGCTGATTTAGATTCCGAGCAGTGCAATGAATATTTACACGAACCCACCCAGTGGGGCAACTTCGCTGGCAAAGACACAGCACTCAAATTGATAGCCGGAATGGCAATTGCTCTCGAGAAAAGTCAGGGGAAATATCTACGTGGTGGCAAATTAAACAAATCTGAGGTGGCAAGGACTGCGACTAAACTGATTAATGACCATGGAGACGGTATCGATGTAACCAGTAAGGCACTGATTATGTTGATAGATGAAGCTCTTGAGCTTCACGCTTCCAAAATTTCGAAGTAAAGACTTCCAAAACTGACGCCGCACTTCCAAACCTTGTTTTACAGGTTCTAAAAAAACCTGTAAAACGGATCCACTCTCGCAGTTGTCACTTCCAATTAAAATCATACCGACTTCCACACAGCTAATCTGATATCTGGTTGAATTTATCTCGTACACCACAATAGACGTTATGAGGTAAATATGTCCCACTCTTTAATCAGATTGGCTGAAGTACAAAAACGCACTGGATATAGCAAGGCTTGGATCTATCGTCTTCTTAAAGACAATCGCTTTCCTAAATCGGTCAAGATTGGTTCTCGAGCCATCGCATTTGTTGAAAGTGAAGTTGATGATTGGATAAGCCAGCGTATCGAAGAACGTGATGCATTAATTTCCACAAAACCTCAACTGTAACTTAGCCCGGGAAATTTATTATGACTAACAAAAATGCCCTAGCCGGGCAGGGTTTCGCTCAACCTGAAAACAGCAGCGATGATATTTCGGTCATTAAATTTGAGGCCGCGAAAGTGCGTATTGTTAAGATCAACGGTGAACCGTGGTTCGTTGCAAAAGATGTTTGCGCGGCGCTGGAACTATCAAATTCGCGCATGGCGTTGCAGGCTCTGGATGATGACGAGAGAAATACCGTAACTTTAACTTACGGTATTCGCGGGAACCCAAATCATAGCGCTGTCTCTGAATCTGGTTTCTACAAGCTGATCGCCCGCAGCCGTAAAGCTATTACGCCGGGCACATTCGCCCATCGTTTCAGTAATTGGGTATTTCGCGAGGTTATCCCTTCTATCCGCAAAACTGGCTCTTATGGTGTGCCGTTCGCGTTCCTGAACGATTTTAGCCGGCGGATGGCGGCTTATCAGCAGGAGGCCAGCAAACGCGGGTATAAGTTGCAGCAGTGTAAGGGGGCAAAAGAAGCTCTTGAACAAGAGGAGATTCAGCTGTGGCGTAAGTATCAACCCGAGTTACTGAAGGAAGATAGCGATGAATAAAAAGGCAGGAAGAAGCCGGGATTTTTACCCGGCAGAGAGCATGCTTAATCAGCCCTTTGGCTCGATACCACGCTGCTGGAGTTCCTTGCGAATAATTCTCTTAAGCCATGCGGCTAGAGACTCATCACCATCTTGCTGTTGCGCTCGTTCCATCATCTCTCGAAGCTCTGGATCAAGCCGAAATTGGAATGGAGGATTGCCTCGTCTCTCGTTTTTGTGTGTTGACACGTCAATTACACCCGATGTAATGTGTTTATGTGTAGTGACACATTACACACAGGAAATGAAAAAGACAACGCCCCGAAGTGCGGGAACACTTTCAGGGCGTCTAACCAAAACGTTAGTTGAGGTAACATTATGGCTTGCACTAAGTCTACCCAAACACGCCCTGAATTTACATGGCGTTTTCTCACCTTGGGTGAATTCACAAATCAGATCGTCAATGTTACTGCTTCCACCGAGCGCGAAGCCCGCGAAAAAACGCCAGAAGGATGTGTCTGTATTCTGGCGTGTCGATTTCGTGTTGAGGAGGTGCAGCATGTTTAACCTCCAGACCCTTACAGCTAAAGCCCGCGAGCTGCGCGGCAACGTGGTAAAAGCCACTACCACGAAAGGCACCCGCACCATGACGCCCGTTTACGAACGGGAAGAGCAGCGCAAACTGCGCGAGCGCATCCAGCAGACCCAGCCGGAGTGGGTTTTACTCTGGTGGGATATTGCGACCGTAACCGGCTGGCGTACCAGCGACGTGTGCAACTTCCGTTACTCCTGCATCAACTGGGAAACCGGCATTGCAACAATTATCGTAGCGAAGCAGACCAAAGCAGCGGAAGCCAGAGCGACCCGGAAGGGGATCGAGATTGTTCGCCAGCAGCGCAAGGACGCTGCCCGGCTTGCTGGCGATCACATTGGGTACATGCACTGGGATAGCGTGAGCTGCGACGAGCTGGCCGCCGGCATGACGGAAGAAGAACAGGCGATCGTGTTTGAGCTGGTGGCAAAGGCTGAAGTGAAGCACGACACCAAACAGCTGCCGCCGGGCATCATCAAACGACTGCGGGAACGCATGGAGCGCAATCTTATCGGTGACGACCTGGTATTTTCCCGCAGCCAGATTGAAAGTAACCGTTGCCAGTCTCTGGAAGGTAGCGTGAGTCGCCAGACAATCTGGAAGAAACTGCACAACGTAATGCTGTGGTTTACGCGCGTCGTAAACACGCGTCTGCGCCTGAGCGCCTACTCCAGTCGCAAAATTGCCGCCTTTAATCTCATGTCCGCCGGCGGCGAACAGGGATTGCTGGTCGCCTCTGAAATGCTCGGGCACAGTAACCCGGCAATCACCCGAACTTACCTCCAGTTAGGCAGTAAGGCCTCCGCCATTCAATCCCGTCTGGCCATGGAGGTATCTGTATGAAAATGGTTATCCAATTTTTCCGTCTCGGCGCTTTTGCCGATCACGTATTTGAGCAATTAAATAGCGCGCGATATTGTTTTGCCAGCCAGTCATTAAGGGAGGGGGAGGGGAAATTATGACTCCTGTTTACGATCTGGTTCGCCGGGCCGACGGCAAAAACGTTTTCAGTTTCCCGGCCGGCGGCCGCTATCTGGTGGACACGTCAAATGGTCTTCAGTCGATGCGCCCCCTTATGGACGACGAGATCATTTTTACGGTAGAGAGTGCCGCGCGCTTTCTGAGGAAAATTGGTTATCAGGTAATCCCGCCAGCGGCGTGAGGTAAAAAATATGACGATTAAAAATTCCGGCTTAGCTGCTGGTGGCCGCGCTCACCCTGAAATCAGGCCGGGCGATAAATGGAAGGACGGTCGGGGCAACATCGTAATTATCGAAAGTTACCGATTCGACAGAGTGACATATTGCCGCGAAGGGTACAGCTCACCGTGTTTTTGCACGCCAGAAAGACTGGTGCGGGAATTTGAATTTGTTTCTTCCGCGCCGGGCACCGGTGGAAGAGATATCGATCGAATTATGCGGTTGCAGGGCATCGAACGAATTCGGGTTATGCGGGAAATCATCAGGGAGCGAGGGAACAGAAAATGAAGAATGCACCAAACCTTAAAAAGCAGCCGGCGGATCTCATGGAGGAGTCAATCATCTTTGCCGGCGCCGATGCCTGGACGTTCGCCAAAGCATGGCAGGAAATGAACCCGATTGGCGATACGGTGCCGCCGGTTGTGCTGGATAAAAAGCAGCTGGCAGAGCTGGAGAATATCCGCATTGTGGATGATGGCCGGCTCTATGCCCGGGTTTGCCGCGGCGGGCACCTGACCGAACGGCAGATAACCATTCTCGCGACAAAGCTGGCGGTGGCCGGCGTGGAGCGCGCGCAATTCTACTCTGAAGGTTATCAGCTTCTGGAGGACTGGACGCCGCAGCTGCCGCGCCTCAAAGCCGATGCGGAAGCCGGCAAAAGCATGGTGATCGGCAAACCGCTGACGGATGTAAACCTCCGCGACCTGGCTGATAACGAAAAGGCGCTCATACTGGCCGCGCGTTACACCGGCATTGCAATCAACGAAAACAGCGAGGGCGTGTACGTCTACCGCGCCGGCATCTGGGAGAAAACGTCTCTGCTCGAGCTGAGCCGCGAAATGGTGGCTATCTACAACGAGAACAAAACCAACTTCAGCAAGCGCGCGATCAACAACGTTATCGACGCCCTGAAAATCGTTATCCCGGTGATGGGGGAGCCGCGGCGGAGCCTGATCCCCTTTGCAAACGGTGTCTACGATATGGAAACCGGCGTTTTCTCCGAACACAGCCAGGATAACTGGCTGACCAACCACAATGGCGTGACCTACATGCCGGCGGTGCCGGGTGAAAACCTCCGCGACCACGCGCCGAACTTCCATAAGTGGCTAAGTTACGCATCAGATAGAGACGCAATTAAGATGCAGCGTATCGCTGCAGCGCTCTTTATGGTGCTGGCGAACCGGTACGACTGGCAGCTGTTCCTCGAGATAACCGGGGAGGGCGGCAGCGGGAAAAGCGTCTTTACCCACATCGCCACGATGCTAGCCGGCGCGCATAACACTGCCAGCGGGAACATGGCGGCGCTCGACAGCGCGCGTGGGCGGGCGCAGTTCGTCGGGAAAAGCATGATAACGCTTCCTGATCAGCCCAAATATTCAGGTGAGGGCACCGGGATAAAGGCAATCACCGGCGGGGATGCGGTGGAGATCGACCCGAAACACGAGCACCAGTACACCGCCGTTCTGCGGGCGGTGGTTGTGGCCACGAACAACACGCCGATGATTTTCACCGAACGCGCCGGCGGCGTTTCCCGGCGCCGCGTAATTTTCCAGTTTAACCGGCGCGTCAGCGAAGAGGATAAGGATCCCGACCTTGCAGAAAAGATATCCGCTGAAATTCCGGTGGTTGTTCGCCGGCTGCTGGCGAACTTTGCGAACCCGGAAAAAGCGCGGGCGCTGCTGCTGGAGCAACGGAATAGCGAAGAAGCACTGGAGGTAAAGCAGAAAACAGATCCGCTTTATGCCTTCTGCGCTCACCTTGAGCGACTGGCTGATTGTGCGGGAATGATGGTAGGAAACCGCAATCCGCCGCACTATCCGCGAATTTATCTCTATCACGCTTATCTGGCATTCCTGGAGGCCAACGGTTTCGACAAGCCGCTGACGCTGAATAAATTCGCAGAGGGGATGGAAAGTGCGATGAGGGAGTTTAATCACGAGTACCGTAAGGAACGGAAAGCCCGCGGCATGGTGACTAACGTTGAACTTTCGGAAAGTGCGGAAGACTGGTTACCTCAGACGCATCCTGTAGCCGGTCATAAAGAATGAAGTTCAGATAAATATGGAGAAAGGTATACATGGTGTACATCGAGTGAATAATTTATAGATAAATCAGTAAAATAAACCATGTATACCTTGTTTTCAGGTATACACAGGGTGTACATGGTATTCATTCTCTCATTAATCATCTGATGGTTTATTAAACAGAATGATGTATACCGTGTAGACCTGAAATCCCAAAATGTAGGCTGGTGTTCATAGGTTAATATTATGTTTTATAAGCAATTTATTGCCTTTATGAACACCATGTATACCTTGAGGGCAAATTCTTTAAAACGCATCCACACTTTTCGCGTTGTGCACCCCTGCAATTTCATTAACATCGTTTCATAAATCGCAATTAATTATTTGATTGTTGCGATTAATGGAACTTCAACGGTCGCTATTACAGGGGGCATCATGAGCAAGGTTAACGTTAAGCCCGTTTTGCTGAATGGGGAGCAGATTCAGGCTCTGAAAACCATTCAGGAGAGGGAGCGCCAGAAGTCGGGCATGGGGATCGCGCCGTCAATCCATGCTGTTGCGCGCAAGGTATTTGATGCGGGGCTGTCAAAAATGGAGGCTGGCCAGTGAGCTACTCAATCAAAATAGGGAAACATAGCATCGAGCTGGCAGGTTATGCCGGTAAGGTTGTTGCGCCAAATACTCAGATGGCCGCTTTATTCCGTGGTATGGCGGGCGAACTCACCAGCCTGAGGACAACGGCTCAGCAGGCCGAAGCTGAGGCGGATTTGCTTGACGTTATACGTAACGATCCGGATCTGAACGAACAGGCAAAAAACCGCAGGGCAGGTGAAGCCCGGAACCCGGACACGCTCAAAGACTTTACCCGCGGGGTGGCAGCCGTAAGCGAGCAGGCCGCAAACATTCTCGATTACCTGAAGAACAGGCTCGCTCCGGTTAGTCCACTGGCATCTGATGATGTTCAGGGATTCATGCGTGACAGTGAAATGCGCCTGGCATTCGCAAGGCTGGATCGCCGCAGCCAGGAAAAAATGCTGCTGTCGATGCACAGCGGAAAGCATCAGGAGCTGGCGGACGCCTTACTAAGGGCGCATGCTGTGTGTTCGGGACTCGATACGGAACAGCTAAAACGTCTCGGCTTCTCCCGTATCGCATCAGAGAATGGGCAGGTGATTAGCGCGGTTGCCGATCTGGTCGATGCGGTGAGAAAAGACGTCGCACAAATTACAGCCGTACGAACCTGGTATAACAATCTCGTTTACGGGAAGAACGACGATCCATCAGAAGTTCTGCCCCGCATGACCGGCCTTGATCAGTTAAGCGAACATGTCAGCGCGATGCTCAAAGGCAGCCAGCGGCAGACACATTCAGAAGAGAAGCAGGCCGCCTGAGGGCGGCTTTTTTCTGCCCGGAGAGAAACACAGGATGCTGTTAAGTAAATCAGCCTACGCCAGGCATATGGGCGTCAGCCGGCAAACTGTTTACGGCTGGATAGCCCGCGGTGAAATTGTAATTTCAGGCGATAAAGTGGATGTCGAAGCATCGCAGGCTAAACAAAATTCTGCTGGTGCTGGCGAACACCAGACTGAAATGACGTGGGCGCAGGCCGCCGCATGGGTATGGAAGCATGACGGCGAGGAAGCGCTGCCGGCTGATATTGATGCTGGCCAGCGTATAGAGGCAGCAGCCGCTGAGCTGGGTTTTGATGTTCAGCACGAGCCCGCAGAGCAACTACTGATTCTCTTCCGGCCGGATGAAGAAACCCACAGCTTCTATGGCAAAGACCGTGCAGCAGGCGCTTTACGGTTTCTTCGTTCTGAGCTGGCTTACGTTGCCACAATGCACCCCGATACGCTGGATGACTGGAACAAAACTGGTTTAATGTCACTCTGCCTGCTGGACGGCGAAAAACTGTAAACCCCTCAGCCCCTCAAACTTGACACTTTTTCGCGAGAAACTGGGAAAAGTGTCAACCCAACCTAACGGATCCTGACGACTACGAACAGAAGCTACAGCAGAAGTGTAAAGGGCTGGCGTTGAGAATTGTTGAGCCTTGGTTGTTAGCTTTTGTTAATCCTGATGTGAAGCAGGGCAGGTGTCAGCCTGTTATGGTTTGTTATGCCTTACTAGGGAAAACTAGGGGTAAAGTGTCAGCCGCTACCGCTTTAGAAAACTTCAGGTACACGAACTCGTGAAGGGGAGGTGTTAAGCATTCCCCCTTTGCAACCATCCTTGAGCCTCTTTCAGATCGCTGTTCTGGTTTGCCCGGACGCTGGCGTTCAGGTTGAGTTGTCAAAAGTTGTCACCCACCGGCAGCGCCAGTGGGGATTTTTGGCAGAACGCGCTCTAAGTTACAGTTGCATAGGACTGTAACGCACATAGCGATTTACACTACTCAATTCTATGATTTTACGTTGCCAAAATTTCGGCTCCTGACGTTCTTTTAGCGCAATCCGGTGTAATAGTGAATGAAGTTCATTTTCATTAAATTAATTACAATTAATTTAAATAGCATGCTAATGGTTCGCGTGTAGGGGATGTCTGCTTGCGTGTAATATATCAAATATCTTTTGTTTATATTTAGTTACATTTATTGTGGGTTGATATAAACTGTTCTGATACACAGCGTTAAACACTAAAAAATAGAGGGTAAAATGGATAATCCTATTTCTGATGTTGGTAATGAGTTAAGAAAAATAATCGAGAAAATTCAAACGGCAATACCATCAAATGATCCTTTGAATATTGTCCATGCTAATTGGACTTTTCCTGGTATCAGCAGAGATGATCTCTTAAGTATTGCAAATGAATTACTCGAAAAAGTGGTGAATATTGAAACTCAGAATGTAGAAGTAGACCCATCAAAATTCAAAAGCTACGCAGATAGGCTTCGTTTTATGGCAGATAATACGTTGCAGAATATATGGTCAAATCCTGCGGTTGGCGTTCCTGCATTTATGTTTACTATGGAAGGGTTGCGTAATGAGCTCAATAAATTTAGTTTAAGCAACCCAATAACGGATCTAAATAAGTTAACAAGACAAATTAGAACTGTAGAAGCCAGTATGGAGACCATTCAACCAAAAGCTAATGATTTAGCTTCAATGGTTCAACGCATAGAAGACGCTTATGAAGCCGCAGAACAGCTTCCTGCAGATATGGTTAGTTTAAAAGAATCAAGAGATAAAATAGAACTTGCTGTCAAGAAAACTGATATAGACATCGATATTATAGAAAAGGCCAAAGAAAAAGGGCAAGATAATATTGAAGAATTGAAGCGGTTACAAACTGAAGCAGAAACAATTATTGAACTTTGTAAAACAGCATATGCGGCTTCAACTAGTGTTGGATTAGCAGCAGCGTTCAGCGAGAGATCTAAAGAGCTCAGCAATTCATTATATTGGTGGGTAGGAGGCCTTGTGTTAGCATTAGGCTCTGCTGTTATTTTTGGTTCTCACAATGTTCAAAGTTTAATAAATTCAACATGGCAATCGGAACCATCTATTCCAATCATCTTAACAAGAATATTTTTGTCAATATTGTCTGTAGGTGGACCTGTTTGGTTTGCATGGCTAGCAACTAAACAGATTGGTCAACGTTTCCGCCTTTCTGAGGATTATGCATTTAAAGCTTCTATTTCACGTGCATACGAAGGATTCAGAAGTGAAGCTTCACGAATTGATAAAACCCTTGAGGCGAAACTTTTAGCTTCAGCTCTCTCTCGATTAGATGAAATCCCATTAAGATTGGTTGAAAATGAAACACACGGAAGCCCGTATCATGAGCTTTTGTCGTCTAATACTGTTAAAGAGGCACTTAAAGCCGTACCAGGATTAGGAGAGCAATTTAAGTCACTAGCAGAGAAAGCTCTTGCATCAGCCCATGAAGCTACATCAGCTATCTCAAAGGCCGCAAGCAATACTGCTTCAGTTGGAAAGTCTGACGACACTAAAAGTGTTTAGTTATTAAACTTTTGATAATTTCAAATAACACCTGGATAATAATTTTATAATTTTTTACCCGGGTGTATTTTGAAAGCATAAGATGGTTAAAAGTTTGTATTTTAAGCCATAGAGAATTTATTTCATAAAAAGGAACCGTCATGAGTGAAGCGTTAGGTATGTTTATGTCACTTTTGGATTTAGTGGAAGATACTATTTTATCAAGGGCGTATACCGTGGTGTTAATACTAATGCTGGTAATTAACGTTTGCTTGAAATATGTTTTTACGATCAAGAGAGTGTATCATTTAACTAAAAAAACTGATGGTAAAAATATTATAGATAAAGGAAGGTTTGAGACGCGCACTCAAGGTTTAATGTTTTGTGGTTTATTTAAAAGCAAATATCTTGGGGTCAATTTTGGTAAGAAAGCTGATTATATTATCACCTTTGAAGGGGATTCTGTTAAAAATTTAAAACCTATCAATCTGGGTGTTTTTTCGTTTTTCTTACCTTGGAGTGTTATAAAGTCTCTGACGGGGCAATGGGTAACAACTAAAATAGGAGATGTTAGACTATCAATATCAAAGGAGTTCGATGGGGGCGCCTATGTTGATAAAATTGATATTGAAAAGCATAAAGGTAAGTTACTATTCTTTTCATGGGTCAGAAACGTTAGCTTATCCTTTATAAACATTCCTCTTTTAATGATAATTTATATGCCGTGTAAAGTTATTTTGTTTGCTGGGGATCATATGTTGTTAACCGGGGGATATATAACTTCCCTTATTGCTTGGTTGACGATTTTTTATAAGTTACAGAATAAATTGAATGATTTCATGAGAAAGTAGAAACTATTTAATTAATAATTGTACTGGAACAGAATTCATTATGTTAATTATTGAGCTCTCAGCTCGATCCAGTCTTGTCATGAGCACAAGTTAGAACGGTGAGAGCTTGACTTGCCCTTTGAGTTTCAACTTCGTTATAGGAAAACATCAATGGGGGTATTTTTGGGGGTATCCTATAAAACTCAAACGTAAATAATTTAATTAAATCAATGGCATATTGTGTCTTGTTGTGCTCCTATTATCGAATCACTAGGTACTATGTCATTCATCACCTTGCCTGAATATAAGTAAAATAAAAGGCATACAAGAATCCAAATGTGCCTCAATATCGGTTTTCTCAACGGGATGAGTTAAACCAATCGCCGCCTGCCGAAGAGGTTCGGCGACACACATGGCGAGTATGACTTTGGCACTGGTATCTGCAGGTAACATCGGCAACCAGCCCTGTTTTTGCTGTCGTGTAATCCACTCAGTGAGTAATTGTTGGCCACGCGCTATGCCATTTTCAGTGTATTTCTTGAGGAGATCATCTTTGCCAGGAAATTCAGTATTGAGAAGACGAAACATTTTCACGGCGGTTACTGATAGCGCCTGACCACAAATCGCAGCCAGTAATTTTCTTAACGCCGGTAAAACGTCATTCTTATCTGTCGGATCGCTCTGCAGGAGTGGGGCGTAGTTATCCGTCCAGTTTCGAACCGAAAGGCCAAGCAATTCCTCCCTGTTTTTCGCAAAGCGATAGACGGTCTTTTTGGCAACGCCTGCATGCGATGCAACCGCCTCAATTGTTGTGGCGTCATAGCCTTTATCAAAAAGCAAGGCCATCGCGCTACCAATGATTTGTTTCTTCACCTCTTCTTCAGGGACTGAGGGACGTCCGCGTGGTTTAGTTGGTGAGGTCATCCTTGAGATTCCTTTTCGCTTGTCATATGACCATTCTATCGGTAATGTTTAGGAAACGCACTTCGTTTCCTAAATGGTGCGAACTTCCCGATGCTAATGGAGAAAAAAATGCGACAACACGATATTGCCAGGCCCTGGCTGGATTATTCGGCATTGCTTGATCCTTCTCCCATGCCGCTGGAGACCGGTATTAAACGTCTGGATGACGGGAGTCTGCTGGTCGCCGTACGCACTGATTTACATGGCTGCAAAGGACGTATGATTAACTGGTGGTTTACCTTCTTTGAAACGACGCAGCATATAAAATGGTGGCATCCCGTTGATCATGTTGAACATCGTGGATGGGACGCCAACTGGAAGCGTGGGGAAAGTTTTTACGGCGCAAGCATCCATGCCGTTGAATCATTAGCTGAAATTCCTCCCATTCCCGCGCGCCTTAAATTCCATCACCCTGCATCGGTATTTGGAGAAATGGCTGTCGACAAGGCAATGGCGGATGGGAGTGTCTCGGCAATCATTGCCGCAAGGATAGGCTTCGGTGAAAAAACTGAACTGGATAGTCAGGGCGACCCGCTGGACGGACAAATGCTACATGTTGTCCGGGATACGCCTTTTGGGTGTGTGCTACGTAGCCGGTTTATTCTGGGTATGAGTAATGACGACCACGCTGAACCTGCCGATGACGTTGGATTAGCGCTTATGCGACACTGTTATACAGAGTTCACGTTCTTGTCTCGTTTCCTGCCTTCTTTGTATTACGGCGAGAAAGCGAATGATGAGAAAATTGCGCTTCCCTGGTAACACGCAGGTTTAACTGCTCAGGTAAACCTGTCGACGAGGGTAATCATGCCCACCGTGTATTACCGGGCCAGACCAACGTTATCTCAAGCGTGACGCACACTGGCTAAGCAGTGATGCCTGGTTTAACCAACGCGTAGCCAAACCGGCATCACTTCATATCTGAAATGAATTCAGCGTAACAAAATCAATCGACGGATTTTACTGTGATTCCAGTAATGCTGAAATCGTTACCATCGCCGCTGGCTTTATGGCTGAAAATTTCCAGCACATTATCGCCCTGCGCCGCCGTAAACTCACCTGACAGCGTGACCCACTCGCCTTTCACGGCAAGTGCTGTAACCGAGGTAATATCCTGGCCTGCCACCCGCAGTGACAGTTCGGGTATCACCTTGTAGTCATTATCCCTGCGAGCCTGAAGGCTGAAGCGATAGCGTTTCCCCGGCTGGAGTTCCGAATAATGTTTATAAAGCAGCACACCATTGTGTGTCCGGCCTTTAACATTGGTGGTCGGAAAACGAATCATGGTCGCGCCACCTTCTGAGTAAAACTCATGCTCAGGCGTTGCCGGTCCGAACTGCCAGTGATTCAGATGATTATTCGTAAACTTACTCTCATCCAGGAATGGTTTTGCTGGCGGCTCGGGACTGACAGGGGGAGTGTCCGGCGCAGCGGGGGGTGAGGAGGGGGTCACCGGTTTGTTGTGATGTTCCTGACACGGGCAAGGGGGCGTATTCTCTTTGCAACGACAGTCGCTGGCGCAAGCGTCAATCAGGTTCTTAAGCACATCAGCAAGCGTATTCACCGCCCGGACAATCTCAGGGGCCTGTGCGCAAAGATCGCTGCCATTATCAGACGTCTTCGCTGGCGTTTTGCCTTCCAGCGCATCTGCTTCTTCTTTTTTGTTCGCCACGCTGTCCTGTTGCGTGGCCTTACTGGCGCAAATGGTGCTTTTTAAAACCGAGGCAAAATCGGCAATGCCGGAGGTGTAGATATAATGCTCACCACCCGTACGAAGCGCCAGGCGCTTGTATTCCCGAACCATGGCTTTCTCATCATCCGGGGTGGGATAAGGTAATGAGACATGAGGCGTGCCCAGATAGGAGTGGATTTTGACACCGTACTCCAGGGCGGTGGCAATGGCATCATCGCAGGCTTTGATGCGGCCCGCATCCAGGGTCATCTCTCCGCCTTTCAGACTTTCGTCTCCCAGCACAAAAATATTCTTTTCAGCGCCGTCACGCCAGTTGTAATAACGGATAACGTCCTCCGCAGCTGGCGCCACATCTTCCTGAGCGGGGTTCCCCTCTTTGACATACTCTCTGCTTTTCAGGGCGGACGGGTTAGCACCGGCCTCGCTCGTCAGGAACTGACGGACCGTTTTATTAAATTTGGTGCCGGCAAAAACGCCTTCGATACCCAGAAAATCAGTTCGTAAATCCGAAGGGCAGGCTTTTCTGGCCTCCTCAATGGCGCTCTCAAGTTTTGCACAGAGCGCTTCCGCTTCATCCTTCATTGAAAGACTGCTGTCGATGATGAAAACCAAATCAACTTTTTTATTGTCCATAATGCTCATATCAGGGGCTCCATTAACGTTCATTTTTGTTTTCCAGTGAACCGGCAGGGAAGGCAGTGAATGGCACGTTGCCTCCCTGCGGGCATTTCAACCGAGCACAACAAACCTGACGTCATAGCCTCCCGTATTATTGGCGTATTCAGACGCAACATTTGTATCATTAAAAATGAATGAAATTTCGCCATCAGCCGGGACTTCCCAGTCGCTACCGCCGCTTCCGATACCGTAAATATGCTCACCCGCTTTGATCAGTAATTTCCCCGCCAGTGCTTCTGGCAGGACAAAAGTGGGATCCGGTTTTTGCGCTGACGGATGCTGGCTGTCGCCGTCAGGTCCAAAGCTGCGACCGCGGCTGTCGTACTGAGCGGTACCGGCTGCAATCAGCATCACCTTATCCCCTTTGCTCACGGATACGCCGGTGTGGGTCCAGTCACTGCGCGTTGCAGGAACATGACCTTTCCAGTCCGCCTTTTTAGCCGCCGCTTTCTTTTCGTCTTCAGCGATATACACAACCGCGCTGAAAGCGCCGCTGTTGTCGCGATGTGAAGAGTCACTGACCACGAGAATCAGCTCGCCGTCTTCCGGTACCGACCACTGGTAAACACCACTGCCAATGTCATAGCTTTTTCCGGATGCACTGAATCGGGCTTTCAGCACCTTATCGTTCCGTAAGACAAAGCCCTCTTTTAGCCTGCCGTATGGCGATGCCAGGGCGTAGTCTTCCTTACCGTATTTAATCCATCCTTCCGCAATAATACTGATTTTTTGCCCGGCTTTTAGTTTAAGTCCGGTATTAATGCCCTTGTCAGCAGTTGCGTCAATATTGCCCGACCATGCAGGTGAAACAGTCATATAATTCTCCGTAATCGTGACAGCGTCCAGCTTGTCAGTGGTATGAGGTAATAAATAGTCTACAGATAATGATTTTTGTTACTCAGGGGTACGGCATTCACAATCAGAATATAAACAGATACGCCACTCAGCAAATAATATTCTGGAAATGATGCTGGTGATTTCTGTTCGTCTCCCGTCTGCTGCAGTTCTGTGAATTAAATATTAGGATTAATCTCATGCTGTGTTTTGTTGCTCCAGAGCGGTAATGCGTGTGAGTGAGAGGTATATGTTGAAACCAAAAAAGTAATACACAGGGTAACTAAGTGGATACTTGTTAACCCATTCCTTTTCCGTCGTGGAGGCGAGAAATTAAGTGGGTTGGTAGAGGTTTTTTATTGGGCGGATATCGCGGCAGGCGGTGCTGTAATGCGCCATCTCACTGCTTCGCATACCTATTATTACCGCCAGCCAGGTATGATAATTAATTTACTAAAGGTATAATTACAGTCATGATTAAAAGTGCGATTACTCCTATAGTTAACATTAAAATCAATTGTAAATCAGTGGCTTAGTTGTTGATTGTGTTGGTGGATTTATATAAATCGCAGCGTAAAAAAAGAAATCGCATTATTCTTTCGACATAAGTCTGGAAAAGATAAATATATTCATATGCATCCATGATGAAACGTTATGAATACTAAATGTGATGTCTGTCACATGCAGGGAGTTTTGTCTTTGATTGATGTAAAGCACGCATCAAATGTAATGTTAATGAAGTTTGATAAAGGAGAATAGCATGACGTCTAAGCCAGAATGGTCCGGAGAAGTTCCTGCAAATATTCCTGCCGGTATTAATACAGTCCTGCAACTGAATGCCGGTGATGAGATAACGATAATGGCCTCTGGCTGGATTAAATACGGTAAAGAAGAATTTGCGCTGGCGGTGCCGGATGGCAGGGTGAAAGAAGGGCTCATTACCTGCAATGATAAGGTGCTGAAGGCGAGATTTGATACCCTTGGCAAAGGTTATGATATAGGCGGTGGAGTATATAAATGGGCGGCTCCCCAGAGCGGTATCCTGCATCTGTATATTGCCGATACAGAGGCTGGATACTCTGATAATACCGGCAGTTTCAGCGTCAATGTATACCGGTAAGAACGGGTCGTTTCGGATACAGCGATTTCAGCCCCATTGAGATGGCGGCAGGGATGATGTCCGGCGTTCTCAAACCGATATCTTATTCATTCCAATATTATTCGCAGAACTCAGCAGATGATAAGAAGACTAATCAACAATATTCTCTGGTACTCTACCGGGTGGGTGTTTTTTGGCCTGATAGTGCTCAGTGGAATCGCAGGGGGACTGGCGGCTTCAGTCCTGCATTTTACTACAACGGATGCATTCCTGGCCGCATTTTGCCTTTTTCTGTTGCTGTCATTGCCCGTTTGCTTCTGGCTGCACCGGTTATCTCGCATACACCGGCGTCAGTAATGTACACGCCCACAAGGAGAGTCCCTGTGAGCGTGTAGTGTTTCCAGTTCTGAGCATGCGCAGTCGCGTTACTGGTGCTTATCCTGCAACGCCTTCAGGGGTAAACGCCATACGTCATAGCGCTCCTGGCCAGGTTTGACCGCGCCAGCAAAATGGTCGTTCAGGCTGCTGGAGGTAAAGATCAGATCCCCGTCCGGATTGATGGCCGGCGTGTCCGGCCAGTGTACGCCGTCGTTTGACGCCATCAAGGTCATTGAGCCGCTCTTCGGTTCATACCTGACAATACCGTTGTGTGTCACATCGGTGATATAGAGGTTGCCTTTGGCATCGGTCACGATACCGTCGGTATTGCCTCCCACCGATCCAAGATCCCGGATCTGCGCCGCAATCTGCGCATCGTCAGCACCTGGCTTTCGCAGAATGTCAGTCGGTACCGCAAACGCATGGGTCCCTGTCGTCACCGTCCAGTAGAGCGTGCCGGTATCCGGAGACAGCGCAATACCATTGATGCCAATCAGTAATGGATGACCAGGCCAGACTTCAGCCCCGTGCGAGACGACTTTCACACCCGGCTCAATCTGCAGGTCTGGATGACGGTCGAGCACGCGTCGGGCAGTGCCGGTTGCGAAATCGGCGATGATAAGACCGACGCGGTTCTCAGGCGCACTGCGCGAGCCGCTGTCGGAGATGTAGGCGACACGGCGCGTCTCATCAACAACCACATCATTGAGGAAGCTCGCCTTGCGGTCTGCCACGCCATCCAGTGGAATGCGTTTGATTGTGCGGCCGGTATTCAGATCCAGCACCATCAGTTTCTGCGAACCCACGGGGGATTCCGCTTCTCCCGCGACGAACCCCATATCCAGGGCCCACAGCCAGCCATTCTTACGGTCAATATAGAAGCCAAGCACGTTACGCAGGTTCTGATCGGGAGCGGTTTCCACCGCATTCCCCTCGCGGGACGGAAATGCCGTGAGGCGCGCCGGTCCGGTCTGCACGGTCGTATCAAGAATACTTAACGTCGCGGGTGCACCGGCTGAAACCAGTCGAGGGGTACTGACAAAGGCTCTTCCCTTTGCATCAAAGTGGATGCCTGCGATGGGCGCGTTAACCGAGCCGGAAAACGGCGTCGGCGTATCCCCCTTCTCAGGCGTATTCCAGGTTACGCCGGTATAGCTGCGCCAGCGCTCAAGAGGGGCCTGGTTCGCTGCGCTGGCTACGCTCGCAAAAGAGAACAATATTGCCATCGCGATGGCGGACATATTACGGGTACGTTTGAACATTTCTATGCTCCGGTAAATAGGGGAAAGCAGGGGACACTGATTCCCCTCAGGTCATGACGGCTGCTGCATTAAAGAATGGAGCGGAAAGTGCCGCCTTCGACGCGCACCGCGGCACCGTTAGAGGCAGCGCCCAGCGGGCTTGCCAGCAGCGCGACCATCGCGGCTATCTCATCAGCATCGATCATTCGCGCGATAAGAGAGCTGGGACGGTAGGTCTGGAAGAAATTCGCTTCGATCTCCTGGTCGGTCATACCCGGTGCAGGTGCGGTCTGGCGCAGGTATTCGATAATGCCGTCGGAGCGGGTCGCTGAAGGCAGTACGCTGTTGACCGTAACGCCCGTCCCCTTCGTGAGTTCGGCCATACCGCGCGAAACGGCGAGTTGCGCCGACTTACTGACGCCGTAATGCACCATGTCTGGCGGCGTGAACGCGCCGACTTCGCTCGACATAAAAATCACCCGGCCCCAGTTGCGTTCCAGCATGCGCGGGAAGTAATGCCGTGACAGGCGAACGCCGGACATGACATTGATGTTGAACATGTTCAGCCACTCATCATCGGTGATGTCGGCGAAATCTCGGGCTTCGTAAAAGCCCAGGTTGTTGATGAGAATATCGGTGTCAGGGCAGGCCGCGATCAGGGCTTTTGCCCCCTCAGCGCTTGCCAGGTCGGCAACGATGGCGGTGACCTGCGCCTGAGGCTGAGCGGCGGTAATGTCTGCCACGGCGTTTTGCAATTTTGCGTGGTCACGACCAGTAATGGTGACGGCCACGCCTTCGCGCGCCAGCGTGCGGGCGATGGCCAGACCAATCCCCGCGGTTGCGCCAGTAACGAGTGCTGTCTTACCGGTGAGTTGAAGATCCATGATTTTACTCTCTGGTGATGAATGCGCACACTTTACTCATCGCCCAACTGGAGATAAATTAGCGGAATTGAAAAACATTTGTTCCTGAAAGAGCATAATGAGCAGAAAATTCGATTATCTTGGCGATGTTGAGGTCTTCATCGCTGTCGTTGAACACGGCTCATTTACTGCTGCTGCCGTTGCCCTGTCCACCACGCCCTCGGTGTTGAGTCGTGCGGTTTCCCGCCTTGAGACGCGTCTGGGACGACAGCTTTTACAGCGAACCACCCGTCGGGTAGGCCTGACCGAGGCAGGGAGAGTCTATCTGGAGCAGGCGCGCTCTGCTTTTTCCCTGCTGGATGAAGCTGAACGTAATGGGCAGGGCCAGGAAGGCGACCTGACCGGACGCGTGCGCATGAGTGTACCGACTACCTACGGTCACTATCGTCTGCCGCCCTTGCTGGCGCAATTCTCCCAACACTACCCGCGCGTTCAGGTGGATCTGAACATCACCAACCGCAACGTCGACCTGATTGCTGAAGGGTTCGATCTGGCGATTCGTTTGGGTCAGATGCCCGACAGTGGTTTAGTCGCGCGTAAACTGGAGGATGCCGCTTTGCTGCTGGTCGCATCACCCGCGTACCTTCACAGGATGGGGACTCCGCAAACGCTGGATGATTTGCACCGACACATGTGTCTGCCGTTTATTTTGCCGCGCACCGGTCGCATCGCTCCGTGGGTGTTTCGGGAAGACGAACGCGATGTGGACTGGCTACCCGTTTCACCTATCGAAACATCGGATGATGTGCTTGGCGTCGTCTCCCTGGCTGAACACGGTATGGGGATTTGCCAGAGCTATGAATTTATCGTTCGGGACAGGATACAGCACGGTCAGCTGGTGGAGGTACTTCCTCACCTTCGCGGACGCTCGCGGCCGTTCTCGGTGATCTTCGCGCCACACCGGCGCCAGTCCGCTGCCACCCGCGCGATGATTGATCTCCTGACCACGCAATAACGACATGTTGGGGCGCTGATAGGGGGTTTAATGCGGTGGAGGGATGGCATTAAAACGTAATTCAGGATAGCTGAATAGCTACCCTGAATAATGCTGGTAATGATTTTATTTCTTAATGAATGCCAGTATATCTGAGTTTATAACATCAGCATGGGTGGTGTGCATTCCATGAGGGAAACCAGGATAAATAATTAACTGACTATTTTTCAGGAGCTTGTCCTGCATAATCGCTGCATTCTTATAGGGGACGACCTGATCGTCATCGCCCTGCATGACCAGAACAGGTACAGAAATCTGTTTCAGATCTTCAGTTTGGTCTGTCTCTGAGAATGCCTTAATACCCTCATAATGAGCAATCGCACCGCCGTTCATACCCTGGCGCCACCAGTTTTGAATTGTGCCCTGAGAGATTGCTGCACCGGATCGGTTAAAACCGTAGAAAGGACCTGAGGCGACATCCAGATAGAACTGGGCGCGGTTAGCGGCAAGTGCCTTTCTGAAATCATTGAAGACCTCAATCGGCGTTCCGTCTGGGTTGGCGTCAGTTTTTACCATGAGGGGAGGGACGGAGCTAATGAGAACCGCTTTTGATACGCGTCCCTGAGGTTGTCCGAATCTTGAAACATAGCGAGCAACCTGTCCTCCACCGGTGGAGTGGCCTACATGGATAACATTCTTCAGATCCAGATGCTCAACGACGGCGTTAACATCAGATGCATAATGGTCCATATCATGCCCGTGGCTCACCTGGTCTGAGCGGCCATGACCGCGGCGGTCCGTAGCAATAACGCGATAACCGTGGGCTAGGAAAAATAGCATCTGATTATCCCAGTCATCTGCGCTCAGCGGCCACCCATGGTGAAACATGATGGGTTGCGCTGATTTATCGCCCCAGTCTTTAAAATAAATACTTACCCCGTCCTGTGTGGTTACATATGGCATAGTTGTTACTCCTGTATTGATATCCTGTGGCATATAGCCTTGAACTAGCGGTATTAAAACTACGCCTTGTTACCCGTAACGTATAATCGAGTTCACCGATGAATAAAATCAGTTACGCCTTACCTGAAGTTACCTCTGCATAACCCGTAAGCCGGATAAAACACGACGCAGATTCTGGGAAGAAGAGTACCTGTACCCCCCTCTTTTTGGTGTTGCAGCAATGTTAACTTTCCAATACGCTCTGTGTTTTCGGAGTAGCACCATGACTGTCACCGATGCCCTTCTTGCTTACACTCTCGCTGCCACGCTGTTGACCCTGACTCCCGGGCTGGATACCGCGTTAATTCTCCGCACTGCCGCTGCGGATGGCAGTAAAAAAGCAATTCACGTCGCG
Source organism: Enterobacter cloacae complex sp. 394I7 (assembly GCF_057320345.1). Lineage (NCBI taxonomy): Bacteria > Pseudomonadati > Pseudomonadota > Gammaproteobacteria > Enterobacterales > Enterobacteriaceae > Enterobacter > Enterobacter cloacae complex sp. 394I7. The sequence goes on from NZ_JBXWCR010000004.1 coordinate 60,932, forward strand.
CTGGGTATTGATACGGGTTGCTTTATCTGGGGCGCGCTGGTCGCCTTCGGCCTGGGAGCACTACTGGCTGTCTCCGAATTCGCGTATTCCTTTTTAAAGTGGTGTGGGGCCTTCTATCTCTGCTGGCTGGGCCTCCAGTTATTGTTACGCCCGCGTCAGCAGTTCTCGCTTTCCTCTGACGGTAATGCCCGCAGCAGCAACGATTTTTTACGTGGCATGTTGGGTAACGTGCTAAACCCTAAAATGGGTATCTTCTACGTTTCTTTCCTGCCGCAGTTTATTCCAGCAGGTCATTCACCGTTTGTGTGGACATTTTTGCTCGTGAGTATTCATGTGCTTATTGGCACGCTCTGGTCGTTAACGTTAATTATCGCAACCGGCTATGCGGCAGAAGTATTGAAAAAGCCCGCGGTCGTTAAATGGATGGACAGAACGACCGGCGTAGTGTTTCTGCTGTTTGCTGCCAGGCTGGCCATGAGTAAGCGCTAATTAAGCGCCACCCGTAATATCGGGTGGCTTCTGACAACACGCCATGGAAACGCTCAGTGGTGTAATAAGGTAATTTCTTTTTTATTCATTAAGACCCTCTGCTGCTCAACCAGCGCCGCCAGCGCACGCGCCAGTGTCGACTGGGAAATACCCAGTAATTGCGCCAGTTCTTTTTTAGTGAGCGGCAGTTCAATCGCGCGGTGCTCAAAGCCATACTCTTTTCGGATATCCGCGATAAGCTGGATAAAATCACTGACCTTCTGTAAACCGTCGCTCTTCACCAGCACGTTAATAAACAACTGTTTTTCTCTGGCTGAACGGGAGAGTATACGAATGATAAAGTGGGTGAACGTGCTGGTTAGCTGGCTTATCTCATAAAAATGCGTTTTTTGTAGCTCACAGATTTCCACGTCTGTAGCAGCCTGCACGCTATATTGATGCTGGCTGGTGAAGAGTTCTTCTGCACCAAAAATTTGCCCCGGCAGCAGGATCCCCTGAAGAATCTGCTGCGTATCGTAAATTTTAGCCACGCCGCTTCTCAGGGCATAGAGCGCAGTTACCGGAGTGCCGCTTTGATAAATAAAGGCATTTTTCGATATACGTTTACCGCGCGCCAGATCGTGGATAAACAGGGGTTCCTGGCGGTCAAAAAGATAGGCCTGACACACGTCAGCAAAACCGCATTCTGAGCAACTGACACACCGGGATGTTTTCTTTTTTGTCGACACAATATCTTCCATGCGATCATCAAACTATCTTTATGACTGGATAACACAATTCATCACGGGCGACAGCGTATTACCGATAGTGATAAAACTGTCGCCATGTTTTTTCATATACATGGAATGCTCGCCGCTTAAAAAGAATACTTTAATAGCCAGAGAGGACAGATTTTCGGGCGTGTTATCATGTGCCAGCTTTTCCTGCTTGAGGATCTTCACCGTATACGCATTGCTGGAGGTATTAAGGTACTTAAACTTTACGTAGCGGGAAAAGGTGTAATTTTTGCCCTGGTAATCTATGTCGCCGTATAAATTAGATTGACCTGTTTTATCCTCGGAAAATTCAAAGGCAACATTGCCTGAAAATGTAAACGGTTGGTCATTTGAACCATCTTTATAGGAGAAATTCGCAAAGCAGCGATCGTTTATATACGTTGATGGACGTACAATAATACCCCAGAAAAGCGTGCCTGTAAGTACAGTTATTATCGTCGCGAATACCAGTGCGTTTTTCATTTCATTTCCCAGTTAAATGCATAATGATTTTCGCAATAGATCAACGTGTTGTTTTCTGAGTCCAGGGGACAAAAAGCGTAAAAAATTCTCCCGCGGCTACCATAAAACACGTTCGGCTGTATATTCACCATCAGTTGAGCTGCATGCAACGCACATTTCTCTTTGAGACTGGGCTGAGCAGAAAGCAACACGTCAATCAAATGCTTTCGCATATCACCAGAAAGATGTTCAAAAGTGTTGACGCTACACTTCCCGAGATGGCCAATCATCGTGAGTTCGTCATATCGCTGATTTGGCGGTTCCTTGCGCCAGACCCAGATATTGGCTATTAGCAGCACAACAATACCGACTGTTGCCCATATATATCGCTGTGGGAATCTTTTCTTTCTGACCCGGCGAGGACTAATATTCTCGAGTTTAGTGACACCTTCAGTGGTGTCTATAATCTGCACATCAATATCAGAAGAAAAGAAAAAGCCCACTTTGGGGACAACAATAATCGTTTCTTCAATATCTGTCAGGGAGGTCAGGGTCTTACGTAAAATACTCACATACTGATTAAGTGAGGAGCTGGAACTGGTATGTCCGGCGGACTCCCACACCTGTTCCAGCAGATACTGACGTTCAAGAACGGCTCCCGGCGTTGCAATCAGCAACGAGAGAATACGATTCGCCGTGTTTGTCAGTTTTTTGCCTTCAGGTGCCTCAGCGCCTGGAATAGTGAGTTCACCACTTTCCGTATCGTAGACAACTGTATGGGCAATCAAATATTTCATTATTTATTCTTAGGGCGTTAACACTTCGCAACGAGCGGTTTAACAGAATTAATATTATGGCCCAGCAATGTCACAATGTCCCAGTCCAGACGATAATTTGCGGCCTCTTCACGAAGAATACTCATGGCTTTATCGCTGTCCATTCCTCGTCGGTAGGGACGGTTCTCTGTCATTGCGGTAAAAACATCCGCTACGGCTAGAATTCGTGACGGAATATCCAGCGACGCGGCGCCTAGCCGGAAAGGATAACCGCTGCCATCCAGACGTTCATGATGATTGGCTGCCCAATCCACGATGCTGCCGAGTTCAGTAATAGGGTGAAGCATGACCAGCGTTTTGTAGCTGTGCTGCTTCATACGGGCGTATTCATGGTCTTCAAGCTTGCCGTGTTTTTCGAGAATAGCGAGCGGTGTAAAGAGCTTGCCGATGTCATGTAAATAACCCGCAATGCAGATTTTTTCCTGCATATCGCGGTCATAGCCATAAAGTGCAGCAAGACGGGCCGCCACATGGGCCACGCTGGCGCTGTGAGTGCGGGTGAAGCTGCTGTATTTATCGACAATTTTTGAAATCAGCTGGCACACTTCAAGAAAGTCATGATGATCGAGCATGTCGTGTTGCAGAGGGCTAATGGCATTAAGCACCTGGTCTTGTGCCGGGTTACAGAGCCTGAACCAGAAGCCATCCTGGCGACTCGATTCATACAGGGCATTCGAAAGCACATCAGGCCACTGCTCAGGCCGTGCAAAGAAGCGGGCCAGGATATCCTCGCGCTGTGCGACAAAATCGCCTTTAACCTCGCGCAGGAACAGTTCGAACGTATCGGCCATATGCACCAGATGATGTACCAGAGGGAGCGTATTGTTGTCTGATATTGACCATTCGCTGTGATGATTTTCCAGAATGGCGGTCACCGGCTGCAGAAAACGAATGCCCGCCGTCATTGACCCACCCAACTGTTCATGGCCATCCTGAAAGCCATCACCTCCCGGCATGATGTGTGCGCGATCTTTACTGAGTGCACCAATATCATGAAGCATGCCGGCCAGAAAGGCCGTCTTGATTCCGGAGTGATCAAGTCCTGCCTGATGGCTTAAATACCAGGTGATGATTGCCGTGCGTTGCAAATGATTTACCAGGTCAGCAGAGACCGGATAAATAATTCGATGTAATAAGTTAAGCACGGTTTGAACAGATATATTCATGGAAGCCCTGAGCTAAATACTAAAATAATTAATCGTAACCAAACATAATTTGTGCAGTTGCTACCACCGTTCCGGTCGAGAGCGCTGATGCGTTGTAGACTTTGTAATAGGCATGCAAATAAATATATTGTATATCCTGGATGTTATCATCTTTTGCAATGTCTAATATTTGTGTTGCATGTTCCATATTATTGCTGCTGGAGATTTTTATCTCCTCATGTTCGCCAAGGAAATAACGACTGCGAAGCGCAATGCCCACGCCGCTAGCGGTGGTCTCATCATTAACCATGACCTGGTAAGTGCTGTCGGTAGTAACCAAGTCATTACTGGATATCCAGGCCTTGATATTACGGGTGGCAGTTTTGACTCCCGCCAGATTCCCGCACTTAAACGGTATGGTAAAATCGGCACCGTTAGCTTTACCATTTATTTTTAATGTCCTCAGCGAGGCGGGGGGGAGCTTAACCGTCATGTCATGGGTCATGTTGCAGGTGGTTTCTTTCGGTTCAAACTGAATAGTAACTTTCTCGTAAGCGAGAAAATAATCGGTATTCCAGCTTTTGCGCGAGGTGTCGGTCATCATGTTGTCCCACGCGCGGTAGGCATAGGTTTTACTGGATAACAAGGGTGAATCCGCTCCGCTCCCCGTACCGCTCATTACCGCCGGTATAACGCTGAGTGCACCATTAGTGGTCGTCTTGGTGTAGGCTGCGACCCCGGTGGGCGGCGTGTTTAAAAGCTCTGCGCGCAATGTATATTGTGTTGGATAGGCGAGGGAGTGGATGCCCACAATCCCGCTGACAGTCACTTTTGTTGTGCCGGTAATTTGTGCCGTCACTTTAATCCAGTAGCTGTTTTCGCCATCGGCGCTGTTAAAATTGAGGTACACGGGGTTATTATTAAACCCGGTGAAATAATAAAGATGATCCTGTAATACACCACCAATCCCGACATTGCCATAGGTACAGGTCATGCTGCCAGACCAGCTTGTCGTATAGGTTCTTTCAACGACATTGGATGTCAGAAACTCCGATGAGAGATTCAGCGATTTATCCGCTTCTGCCACGTTTTTAAATAAAATGCCGCTATTTCTGCACGTATCGCCAGTAAGGCCTCTGGACTGGGGTTGAGCCAGCGCGGAAAATCCTGGTATAAATATCAGGGCGAATACGGCTATGATGAGATAAAAAGACTTACTCATGATCGTATTAATACTCGTTTTAAATTACCGGCAGATATTGACGGCATGTTCATTGGGCTGTGCAATGACACAGGTTTTTTTTACCTTGCCTTTGCTGATATCGATATGCAGAGAATCAGGCATCGTATCGGATTTAATAAAAATCTGGCTTCCCTGTGCTACATATCCCAATTCGTTATGACCGCTATCTGAAACAAATGCGCCAAACGGTAACTGTTCACCTTTCGTATCCTGAACTTCCAGGGTGAATAATTTCCGCGTATCCGTTTTGTATTTCAGATACGTAATGCTGCCTTCATACGGGGCGATATTCAGCAAATTACCCTGTAAATCAACGTCGCTGCTTTTTGTCCCATCCTGCTCGAGATGAAAATTATTCTGCCGGTAAGGCGTTGCGCTGGTCACCAGTGCGATACCGTGCTGGTTTGTACGGGTCGATGAATCGCCGTTGACCACGGCATTTTCCACGCCGGGTGCCTCAAGGATCACAAAGTTTCGCCCATTATTCGGGGAGGCAATGACCCCTCCACGCCACGCAAGCAGATTCCCGCTCGCACCAAGGCTGGTCTGGCGATATTCACGGGCGACGGTCAGGCCGGTGTTAAGGCTGGTCACACTGTTTTTCCAGTTGGTATAGAGATCCGCCGAACGGGAGTCCCCCTCGTTATCATGGGCCAGCATCAGGCTGTAATCGACATCGTGGGAATTACCGCTCAGGCTGACGTCTGAAGACGCATATCGACCTTTCTGCACGCTGGCGTGGGTTGCGATGCTCCCACCGCTGCCGAAGAGGGACATCGGAACGGTGACGGAAAAATAGAGATTGTTCTCAGTGTTTCCACGCGTGCGCAACGAAGTGACGACATCACCCTCATAATTTGTTTCATAGTCGTAGTAGGACTGCGTCACTTCGGAACGGCGCAGCGATACGGCGTAATTTACGCTGTGCCAGGCATTGCTCCACGTCAGGTTATACTGGCGGCTGGTTTTTTGCCCGCGCCAGTAGTCACGCCAGTATGCTGAAAGCGAAAGACGGCCGAAATCATCTGACAGGGGTTGAATGATATTGGCGCTGAATGCCTGTTTGCTGTTAACCGTCGAGGAGCCTGTTCCGCCATAATCCTGAATATTGGATCGGGTCAGGACAAAATCGCTGAAGGAGGCATAGTTCTGCGTTCGGTAATAATACGATGCGAGCGTCAGGTTAGTTCGTGTTGGAAAATACTTACTCCATGAAAGGGCGTATTTTTCTCCGCGGCGCCGCTCCTCTCCCGGCAGGCGATACTGTGACTCTTCAAGAGATCCAGACAACGAGCCCGCGTAGGGTAAAGATATGGCACCCCCAAGCAATACAGATTGATAGTCAGCATTCCAGATGCTCCCGGCAGTCGCGGTAACGTAATTATTAATACCGCGTGAATAGCTAAACTGGGCAAAGCGGCTATGGTCGTTAATGCCGCGCATGTCCACTTCACCGATATTGAACTGATAATCACTGGTGCCCGGTCGGAGCATGTCTGGTAAAGAGGAAAATGGAACGGCAAAGCGCTCGGTACTTCCGCCATTATTTTTTACTTCCACGGTCAGATCGCCACGTGAACCGGTCGGCATTAAATCCCGAATTGCAAAGGGGCCGGCGGGCACGGATAACTGATGAATAATATGGCCGTCCTGAAACACGCTCACGACCGCGGAACTGGTGGCGATCCCGGTGATGACAGGCATATAAACACGTTCGCTGTCGGGCAACATCTGCCGGCTCTTCGTGAGCGTCAGGCCGCGGAATCTCACGGTATCAAAGTAATCAGAGGCGGTATACGCCCGCCCGACACGCATGAGCGATTCGATAGCCACAATCGGTTTTTCGACATAGCGTGTGGTATTGACCCAATAACTTTTTCCCGGATTGCTGTAACGCATCCAGGTGGAATTATCGAGTAAATGCCAGCCTGAAAAATTCAGCCCGCTGTTCAGTGAAAGATAAAAATTATCGCTATTTGTATACCCTTCACTCAGTCCATGGAAGTTGTAATAGTTAACGTTGTAATTGGTATAAAGACCGTTAATCCCCTGATCCCATTTCTGCGGTGCCACCCAGTTTTGGCTGTCAGTTTTCACAAAGGCTTGCGGAACTTCCAGGTCCAGACGCATCTCTCCCGGTACCAGCTTGCTTTTACCTCCGTGGAGTAACGTATTAATGTCAATCATGTCGGAGTGAGCGTTCGCGATAGCATCATCCAGTTCCTGAATAGACAGTTGCGTGGCATCTTCTTTATGAATATGTACGGTGCCCCGATCGTCATTGGCGACCGTTAAGGTGAACTTTCCACGCCAGACGTTATTGACGTAAACGTCGAGATCGTAAGTCCCTGGCGTCATGACCAACTGATTGTTACTCCAGTCCATATCCGCTGAATTACCGACCAGCAGGCTACTGTTGAATGTCTCACCGTATGCACTAAACGAGCACAAGGCGAGGCTGATGGAATGAACCAGCAGGCTTTTTCGAAACAGCGATCTGTTCTTCATCAAAATTGAACCTGGCATGAGTACTGTCTGCGATCAGTGGAGGATGCTGAATCTCTTGGCGCCGAAATCATCAAGCCAGGTGATTCGGTACTGATTACCCGCATGGATTTTGTCGGGAACCAGCGCACAACCAAACGGAGGAATAAAGGCGGTATCGTTCAGTAAATTATCTTTTCTGGCCTGTTTTAACTGCCCACCTTGCCAGGTCACGATTTGCGGAATGGTCAGGTAATAAGGGGAGTTGTTTTTAAGGCACACACGATCGCCAGAGGTGGAAAGGGTGACTTTTTCAATAACCGAGCTGTCCAGTTCTTCCAGAGACATTGGACGATAAAAAACTTTGATGCGGTTGCGAATAGCGACCTGGAGATAATTATCAGCTCCACCTTCCGGTACCGGAGGCACGTCCAGAACGTTCAGCCAGAATACGCTTTCCCGATCCTTTGGCAGTGACTGGGTGTTCATTGCGGCGACCTTCAGGGTTTGCCCACTGTGCGCCTCCATTTTTACGACAGGCGGCATAAGTGAGAAGGGCACTTTGACCTTTTCAGGCGCAGCGGAAGCATCGCCCTCATCCAGCCAGGATTGCACCAGATGCGTTTTATCACTGTCATTAACCAGCTGTACGGAAACGAATTTCGCCGCTGCCGGATAAATGACGCGAGTCTGATTAATCACGACACTGGCAAAAGCCATCTGCGAGGCGACAGCCCCGATGAGAAAGATTATTAATTTTTTCATGATGTTTAAAACCGGGGATTGCTCCCCGGTGGAGGTATTAATCGTAGCTAAAAGAGTAAGTTGCGTCGGTAACGACTTTACCGGTGGTGACAGAAGCACCGCCAAAGTTGTAGTAGTTCGCATGCATGGTCAGCGTAATACCGTCGGTGCTGGAAACATCATCCGACGTGAGGCCGGTATTGAAGGCGGTATCAAACGGTACGGCAGTCTTGCCATCGGATGTCAGGGTGATACCCACACCTTCTGCGCCGCCTTCGCTGTAGTTTTTCAGGTATTTACCGTCGTCAGACAGGTTGCTGCTGGTGAAGGTGATTTTGAGGGTTTTGGTGCCTTCGTCTGCCGCGGTGCAGTTTTTCAGGCTCATGGTGAAGTCTTTTTCGTTAGCCGTCACGATGCCCGCGGTTTTCCCCATATCGGTAAGGGTAATCGGAGACAGATTGACGGTGAAATCAGAACCATTGTTGGTCGTCACATCACAGGTTGTATCTGATACTGAACCGTTAAAAGTAATTGTGCCACCTGCGACACCCGTGCTTTCTGCCGCCATTGCTGCACCAGAAAACATGATAGCCGCTGCGATTAATGTCTTATTGAACATGTTTTATATCCCGTTTTTTCATTTTCGATGTACCTGGTACTTCCAGGGTGGGGAAACAGCGTTTCGGAACACTGTTTTACCCACTCTTTTGGTCGGGATATAAAACCATTTAATGCGCATTTTGGTAAACGCAAATATCGTTTAAATTGATTTTTTAAATTTAAATGACTGCTTTTTAATTTTTATATAGATTTATGTTCTTTTGGTTGAGGGGCTGGAGGGGAGGTAGAGAAACGATTTCCTGTTTAAAGACGTGCTCAAAATCGTCATATGACGATCTTTGCAAGGATCCTGGACAGGCATAAAAACATTACTCTGCACAGTGAGTTACAATAATGAAACGAAATTAACATTACCAAAACAAGTACGGCAATGAAGCACGCTGTTTCAGGGAAGACAAAGAAGGGGAAAAGACACTGCCAGGAGGGATAACAGTCTCTTTTTTTAACTATTCAACTTCGAGCGTACTAAAACTGACGATACGAGAACGCCCTAATTCCTTCGCACGGTATAAGGCAACATCTGCCGCGCGTAACAGGTTGTCGCTTTCGGCATGCTGAGGGTAGCTGGCGATTCCGATAGAGACATCAACTGGACCGATTTCGGTCAGTCCACTGCGCACCGTTAACGCGTGAACGGCGTCAAAAATCTCGTTTGCGAAGGTAAAGGCAACCTCTTCATTTACCCCTGGTAGGAGTATCAAAAACTCCTCTCCGCCAAAGCGAAACGCCAGGCCATTCTCACGGACCGCCCGTTTCACAATGCTGGATACGCTTTTAATAACCTGATCACCCGCTTCATGGCCAAACCGGTCATTAATGCTCTTGAAGTGATCGATATCGATCATCATGCAACTCAGGGGTTCGCCGTTACGAATGGCCTGTGTCATTTGGGTATGAAGCGTATCTTCCAGATGATGGCGATTACGCAAGCCGGTCAGCGGGTCGAACAATGCTTTTTCCAGCAACGCATCGCGTAGCCGCTGGTTTGCCAGCGCCAGACCGAGCGCTTCGGCCATCAGTTCGAGATAAGCACGGGCAGGGGCATTTTCCGCGGTGATATTCTGGAATGAGAGCAGACCAATGGCCTCGCCCTGGGCAATAAGCGGCACGCACAGCGAACGATACGCCAGTGATTCCGGCAGATGATAGCAGGCGATATCCGGCTTACCGCTGAACGGGGGATGACTCTGACCACGCCTTACTGCCCAGCATTCGTCAGGATGAAACATCATCTCCTCTCCCGTGGGGGAGAGCCACTGGGCAACGCAGCGCATCTGCCAGGGATCGCGGTCAAGGACATAGAGCCGGCCAGGGACCCCCGGGGCGATATTGGGGGCAAACAGCTCCGCCACGTTGATAACATCGGTAAAGTTCTCACACCCTTGCAGCCGCTGCGTCATGCGGGCCAGCAGTTCGCGGACAGCCCAGTCGGCGTCGCGCTCTTTTTCCAGCCGTTGCCGGGCAAGGCCGTTTTCACGAAAAATACGGATCGCCTGCGCCATATCGCCAATCTCATCAATCTGATTAAAATTCGGCGTTTCGACGGCGTAATCCTGCGACGCCAGACGGTGTACCACGTCGCTCAGACGCACCACGGGGCGCAGCACGCGACGTTTCAGGATAAAGCCCAGGACAAACAGAAACAGCAGGGCGGTCAGGCCAACCATCAGTTCAGAGGCCGTACGCAGCGCTTTCGATTTTTTGGTGGCATCCTGCACGGACGCAATCACCCGCTTGTCGAGGATCTGGCGAAAGTGATCAATCTGGTTTTGTGCGCGTTCCAGCGCCTGCTCATAGGGGGCACCATAAAGCAGGGCAATGGCCTGAGCATCTTCTCCCCGCTCTGTACTGGTGAGGGCCGTCTGCTGTTCATCCTGTAGCGCATCGATAATCTTGAGACCTTCCCGCAGCAGGGACAGCTCCTCATCGGACGCGCCGTTATCGCGCAGTTTATCCAGCCTCAACTCGACATTTTTCAGGTTGTTCTCTGACTGGCTGTATTGTCTGAGGGTATGCGGATCTTTTTTTATTACGTACAGGCGGGCTAAATCGGACTGCGCCCAGGCGTCGGTTTCAATATCCTCCGTCAGCTCATCAAAGCGCTGCCGCTGTTCAACGGCGTGACGTTCCACGGTGTCGGCATTGGATGCCATCAGCATGATGATGCCTGAGACAAGGGTCAGGCAGACCGTGGCACCATAGGCCCAGTTAGTTATCGTTGCGATTCGCACCTGTGGATCCTTTTACGACATGAGAAGGATGGCGTTCTTTCAAATTATAGAAAACGTTTGATTTAAGGCGAAAAAAAAGGCGGCACAGTGCCGCCTGGTGTGGTCTTTATCGTCATATCATCACAAATCTGGAGGGTTTTTTCCTTCCTCGATGAAATCCGCATCCAGCTCTTCGGCGTTACCCGCGTGATCGCGACCGGAGAACAGGTTCCAGCAGGCGATGAACAGCGCGGCGATCAGCGGCCCAATCACAAAGCCATTAATGCCGTACAGCTCCATCCCGCCAAGGGTTGAGATGAGGATCAGGTAGTCCGGCATTTTGGTGTCTTTCCCCACCAGCAATGGACGCAGGATATTGTCCACCAGCCCGACAATGATGACGAAGAAGCCAACGATAAAGAGACCCTGCCAGAGCTGATGCGTGGCGAACAGGAAGATGGCGGCCGGCACCCAGACAATGGCCGAGCCGACGGCCGGAACCAGCGAAAGGAACGCCATCAGCGCGCCCCAGAGTACGCTGCCGTCAATACCAGCGATGGCAAATGCAATCCCGCCGAGCGTGCCCTGAACCACCGCCACTACCGCCGTACCTTTTACCGTTGCCCGCGAGACGCCGACGAATTTGGCGAACAGATGCTGTTTGGCAAAATCAGACAGAGGAAGCGAATCAAGGATCTGGCGTACCAGATACGGGCCATCTTTTAGCAGGAAGAACAGCAGATAAAGCATGATGCCAAAGCTGATCGCAAAGCCAAACGTCCCTTTCCCAATCAGAAACGCGCTGCCGGCCAGATACTGTCCGCCCTGCAGTGCTACATCAGAGAGTTTTTTCTGGATTTGCGCCGCGTTCGTCAGGTTGTGGTCCGCAAGGAAGCCGCTGGCCCAGCCTGGCAGGTGGTTAAAGATGCTCGCCACCACTTCCGGGAATTGGGTGTTGTTCGCTTGCAGCTTGGTGTACACCACGTTCAGTTCAATGGCGAGCGATGAAAAGATCACCATCAACGGGATAAAGACGATGAGGCAGATAATGCCGATGGTTAACAGCGAAGCCAGTCCGTTGCGATCGCCCATCGCCGCGCGCAGCTTGTTTTTTACCGGGTTAAAGATAACGGTAAGAATGGCGGCCCATAAAATCGCGGAGAAGTAGGGGGAGAGCACGTCGAAGAAAGCCCAGGTGACAAGGGCGAGTATGAAGATAAAGAAACCTTTGGTCAGTCCGTTAAAACGCATCAGTTGATCCTGTAACGATGAAACTGTGTCGACTATAGAACTGATTGAGGGATTTACCAAGAATTGCGCCGCTGTAAAATCCCGCGTATGAACCCGCTCCTTACGGATACCACTTTCGACTGACCGAAGAACGCCAGGGTCCGCGCCATGCTGTAAGTATCTGCTTGCGGAGGTGCTTATGGCCTGGCGTCCGTTCCTGTATGTGATCCTCACAACCCACCCCAGACTCAGCGCGCGGCGCGCCCGATTACGTCTGGTCGTCTAGCTTTTTCTTAACAATCGCGGTATAACACACCTTCTTTGGATGTTTAGATGTCCATACGTATAGAAGGTAATATGCAAACACAACAAGAAAATGGGCAGCTTAAGCGCACCATGAAAACACGCCACCTGATTATGCTCTCGCTGGGTGGGGTCATTGGGACAGGGCTATTCTTCAATACTGGTTATATCATTTCAACGACCGGGGCCGCGGGAACGCTGCTGGCGTACCTGATTGGCGCGCTGGTGGTCTGGCTGGTGATGCAGTGTCTGGGCGAACTTTCCGTTGCGATGCCGGAAACCGGCGCGTTTCACGTCTATGCCGCCCGCTATCTTGGCCCGGCTACAGGCTATACCGTGGCGTGGCTTTACTGGCTTACCTGGACGGTGGCGCTCGGGTCGAGCTTTACCGCTGCCGGGTTCTGTATGCAGTACTGGTTCCCGCAGGTGCCCGTCTGGACGTGGTGCGTGGTGTTCTGCGTGGTGATCTTCGGCCTTAACGTCATCTCCACGCGCTTCTTTGCCGAAGGCGAGTTCTGGTTCTCGTTGGTGAAAGTCATCACCATTATTGCCTTTATTATTCTTGGCGGGGCTGCGGTGTTTGGCTTTATCCCGATGCAGGACGGTTCTCCCGCGCCGGGCTTAACCAACCTTACCGCCGAAGGCTGGTTCCCGCACGGCGGCCTGCCCATCCTGATGACCATGGTCGCGGTGAACTTCGCCTTCTCCGGGACAGAGCTTATCGGTATCGCGGCGGGTGAGACGGAAAACCCGCACAAGGTGATTCCGGTTGCCATTCGTACCACCATTGCCCGGCTGATCATCTTCTTTATTGGTACCGTGTTTGTGCTGGCCGCGCTGATCCCGATGCATCAGGCGGGCGTGGAAAAAAGTCCGTTTGTACTGGTGTTCGAAAAGGTCGGTATTCCGTACGCGGCTGATATTTTTAACTTCGTGATCCTGACGGCCATCCTGTCGGCGGCGAACTCGGGCCTGTACGCTTCTGGCCGCATGCTCTGGTCGCTCTCGAATGAAAAAACGCTGCCGCGTTGCTTTGCGCGCGTTAATAAAAACGGCGTACCCATGACGGCGATTTCTGTTTCAATGCTTGGCGGCGTACTGGCGCTGTTCTCAAGCGTGGTGGCACCGGACACGGTGTTTGTCGCACTGTCCGCCATCTCAGGCTTTGCTGTGGTGGCGGTCTGGATCAGCATCTGCGCGTCGCATTTTGTCTTCCGTCGTCGCCATCTTCAGTCTGGTCAGCCGCTTTCCGCTCTGCAGTATCGCGCGCCGTGGTATCCGCTGGTGCCGGTGCTTGGCTTTATCCTCTGCGTGGTGGCCTGTGTTGGTCTGGCGTTTGACCCGAGTCAGCGTATTGCCCTTTATTGCGGGCTTCCGTTTGTTGCCCTGTGTTATGGTGCCTACTACCTGACCCGAAACATGACATCGCAGGAGCCTGAACATGTCGCAGAATAATCCGCTTACCGCCATCCTTGAAAAACAGCCATTTGTGGTGCTGGATGGCGCGATGGCGACGGAACTGGAAGCGCGCGGTTGTAATCTTGCAGACAGCCTGTGGTCTGCCAAAGTGCTGGTTGAAAACCCGGATCTTATCCGCGACGTTCATCTGGACTACTACCGGGCGGGAGCGCAGGTGGCGATCACCGCCAGCTATCAGGCCACGCCTGCAGGGTTTGCCGCACGAGGCCTGGATGAGGCGCAATCCCGCGCGCTGATTGGCAAAAGCGTGGAGCTGGCGCGTAAGGCGCGCGAAGCGTATCTCGCGGAAAACCCTCGTGCAGGCACGCTGCTGGTCGCGGGATCGGTTGGGCCGTATGGTGCATACCTGGCGGATGGATCTGAGTATCGCGGTGACTACGTGCGAAGCGCAGAAGCGTTTACCGATTTCCATCGCCCGCGCGTGGAAGCGCTGCTGGATGCCGGGGCAGATCTGCTGGCCTGCGAAACGCTGCCATCCTTTGCTGAAATCAAGGCGCTGGCGGCGCTTCTGGCCGAGTATCCCCGGGCCCGGGGATGGTTCTCGTTTACCCTGCGTGACAGCGAGCACCTCAGCGACGGTACGCCGCTGCGCGATGTGATTTCTGCGCTGGAACGCTATCCGCAAATTGTGGCGCTGGGGATCAACTGTATCGCGCTGGAAAATACCACCGCGGCGCTGAAACATCTTCACAGCCTCACCGCACTGCCGCTGGTGGTCTACCCGAATTCGGGGGAGCATTATGACGCCGTGACCAAAACCTGGCATCACCATGGCGAAGCCTGCGAAACGCTGGCGGGCTATTTACCCCAGTGGCTGGCGGCCGGGGCGAAGTTGATTGGAGGATGTTGCCGGACCACGCCGACAGACATTGCAGAGCTAAAGGCGCAGCGCTGATGCCGTGTGTCGTCTGATGCATTCACCTCATCCCTCTCCCGTCGGGAGAGGGAGCCAGAATAAACCCCACAAAATTCACTATCCTTTGCCACTTTTTTTCTAAAAACGAATCGGAATTAACGATTCTTTTTTATTCCTTTATCAAAATTCCTGCGCCGGAAATACTGCCCTCATAACAACAAGGGGAGCAGTCACAATGGCAATTTCATCGCGAATTACACTTCTCGGCGCGCTGGCGCTGTGGGCATTTCAGGCACAGGCGGTAGACGTTACCGTCGCGTATCAAACCTCTGCGGAACCGGCAAAAGTTGCGCAGGCGGATAACACCTTCGCCAAAGAAAGCGGCGCGAAGGTGGACTGGCGTAAATTCGACAGCGGGGCGGCCGTCGTGCGCGCATTAGCGTCCGGCGATGTGCAGATTGGCAATATCGGTTCCAGCCCGCTGGCGGTGGCTGCCAGCCAGCAGGTGCCTGTTGAGGTTTTCCTACTGGCGTCACAGCTCGGGAATTCTGAAGCCCTGGTCGTGAAGAAAAACATCACCCGGCCGGAAGATCTGATTGGCAAGCGCATCGCCGTGCCGTTTATCTCCACCACCCATTACAGCCTACTGGCGGCGCTCAAACACTGGGGCATCAAGCCGGGCCAGGTGCAGATCATCAACCTGCAGCCACCCGCAATTATTGCCGCCTGGCAGCGTGGGGATATCGACGGCGCTTACGTCTGGGCACCTGCCGTGAATGAGCTGGAAAAAGACGGCACCGTGCTGACCGATTCCGAACAGGTGGGGCAGTGGGGCGCGCCGACGCTCGACGTGTGGGTCGTGCGTAAAGACTTCGCGGAGAAACACCCTGATGTGGTGAAGGCGTTTGCTAAAAGCGCCATTGACGCCCAACAGCCTTATCTCAGCAACCCCGATGCGTGGCTGAAAGAGACGGGCAATCTGGAAAAACTGTCGCGCCTGAGCGGCGTTCCGGAAGCGGACGTGCCGGGGCTGGTGAAAGGCAATACCTATCTCACGCCTGCACAACAGGTCCAGCAGCTCAATGGGCCGGTCAATAAAGCGATTGTCGATACCGCTACGTTTCTGAAAGAGCAGGGCAAAGTGCCTGCGGTGGCGACAGATTACAGCCAGTACGTGACCGATCGCTTTGTGAAATAAGGGGGAAGCGATGCTGAATATTACAAATCTGTCTGCTGATTACGGCGGTAAACCTGTGCTGGAGGAGATCAACCTGACGCTGGACAGCGGTGAATTGCTGGTCGTGCTGGGTCCGTCCGGGTGCGGCAAAACCACGCTGCTGAATCTGATCGCCGGGTTTGTACCGTATCAGCATGGTTCCATCCAGCTGGAAGGGAAACGGGTCGAGGGCCCGGGTGCAGAGCGCGGCGTGGTCTTTCAGAGTGAAGGGCTGCTTCCGTGGCGCAACGTGCAGGAAAACGTCGCCTTCGGCCTGCAGCTTGCGGGGATTCACCGTGAACAACGGCTGGCGACCGCGCGTGAGATGCTAAAAAAGGTGGGGCTGGAGGGCGCTGAAAAACGTTTTATCTGGCAGCTTTCCGGTGGCCAGCGTCAGCGGGTCGGGATTGCCCGCGCGCTGGCGGCAAACCCACAGCTGTTGCTGCTGGATGAGCCGTTTGGTGCGCTGGACGCCTTTACCCGTGAGCAGATGCAAACGCTGCTTTTGCGCCTGTGGCACGAAACGGGCAAGCAGGTACTGCTGATTACCCACGATATCGAAGAGGCGGTGTTTATGGCGACCGAACTGGTGTTGCTTTCGCCGGGGCCTGGTCGTGTGCTGGAGCGGTTGCCGCTCAGCTTTGCCCGTCGCTATGTGGCCGGTGAACCGGTCCGCAGTATCAAATCCGATCCGCTGTTTATTGAACAGCGCGAATATGTTTTAAGCCGCGTATTTGAACAACGGGAGGCGTTCTCATGAGCATTGTCTTCAGTGAAAAAACGCGCCGTCCTCGTCTCGCGTTACGCTGGCCGTTCTCTCGCCAGATCACGCTGAGTGCGGGCACGTTGCTGGTATTGCTCGCAGTCTGGTGGGCGGTGGCAGCGCAACAGTGGGTAAGCCCGTTGTTCCTTCCGCCACCGGGACAGGTGCTGGCGAAACTCATCACCATCGCCGGGCCGCAGGGTTTTATGGATGCCACGCTCTGGCAGCATTTAGGTGCCAGTCTGGCGCGTATTCTGGTGGCGCTGCTGGCGGCGGTAGTGATTGGCATCCCGGTGGGTATCGCGATGGGGCTGAGCCCGACGGTGCGCGGTATTCTCGACCCGCTGATTGAGCTTTACCGTCCGGTCCCACCGCTGGCCTATCTGCCGCTGATGGTTATCTGGTTTGGCATCGGGGAAACCTCGAAAATCTTGCTGATTTATCTGGCGATTTTTTCCCCGGTTGCTATGTCGGCATTGGCTGGGGTGAAGAGTGCGCAGCAGGTGCGGATCCGCGCGGCGCAGTCGCTTGGTGCCAGCCGTCTTCAGGTGCTGCTGTTTGTGATTTTACCGGGCGCACTGCCGGAGATTTTAACCGGGTTGCGCATTGGCCTCGGGGTGGGCTGGTCAACGCTGGTGGCGGCTGAGCTGATCGCCGCCACGCGCGGATTAGGGTTTATGGTGCAGTCGGCGGGAGAGTTTCTGGCGACTGACGTCGTGCTGGCAGGGATCGCGGTGATCGCCGTGATCGCCTTTGGATTAGAACTGGGGCTGCGCGCGCTACAGCGACGTCTGACGCCCTGGCATGGAGAAATACAATGAGTGAACGTCTGACCATCACCCCGCTGGGGCCATACATTGGTGCGCAGGTCTCCGGCCTGGACGTGACCCGTCCACTGAGCGATAACCAGTTCGAGCAGTTGTACCACGCGGTGCTGCGCCATCAGGTGGTGTTCCTGCGCGAACAGGCGATCACCCCGCAGCAGCAGCGTGCGCTGGCCCTGCGCTTCGGCGATCTGCATATCCACCCGGTCTATCCCCATGCGGAAGGCGTGGAGGAGATCATCGTGCTGGATACCCATAACGATAATCCGCCGGACAACGACAACTGGCACACCGACGTGACGTTTATCGAAACGCCACCTGCCGGGGCGATACTGGCGGCGAAGCTGTTGCCGGACACCGGTGGAGATACGCTGTGGGCCAGCGGTATCGCCGCCTTCGAGGCGCTGTCCGTGCCCTTCCGGACGCTGCTGAGCGGGTTGCGGGCCGAACATGACTTCAAAAAATCCTTCCAGGAGTACAAGTACCGGAAAAGCGAAGAGGAACATCTGCGCTGGCAGGACGCGGTCGCGAAACATCCGCCGCTGCTGCATCCGGTGGTGCGTACGCACCCGGTGACCGGTAAGCAGGCGTTATTTGTGAACGAAGGCTTTACGACGCGGATCGTAGACGTGACGGAAAAAGAGAGCGATGCGCTGTTAAGCTTCCTGTTTGCCCATATCACCAGGCCGGAATTTCAGGTGCGCTGGCGCTGGCAGGAGAACGATCTGGCGATCTGGGACAATCGCGTGACGCAACACTATGCGAACGCGGATTATCTGCCGCAGCGTCGGATTATGCAGCGGGCGACGATTTTAGGGGATAAACCGTTTTACCGTGCGGGCTGATGCCTTCACCTGACCCTCTCCCGACGGGAGAGGGGAAAGCAGGGTTACAAATGCGCCTCAATATAGCGCTGATAGCGGTTCGCCTTCAGATAACACAAATCCACCAGCACCAGGCCGTCAACGCAGTTGTTGAATGCCGGGTCGCTTCCGAAATCAATAAACTGTACGCCACCCGGTTCGCACAGCTCGGAATACTGCTTGTAGAGCGGCGGAATGCCGCAGCCCAGATTGCCGAGCAGGGATTTCAGCTTCGTCAGATCGTCGACATAATCCACGCCGCCAAACTGCGCCAGCACGTCCGGAAGCGATGCCGGGTAGGGCTGGCGTGACGCCGCGAGCGGATGGCTTGCCGGGAACCAGAGGCGGTAGAACGCCACCAGCAGATCCCGCGCGGCAGGCGGTAAGCCGCCGGATATCGAGACCGGACCAAACAGATAGCGGTAGTGGGGATAACGCGCCAGATAGGCACCAATGCCTGACCACAGATAGTCCAGACCGCGGCGTCCCCAGTAGCGCGGCTGAATAAAGCTGCGCCCGAGCTCAATGCCGTGCTCCAGCACATCCTGCATTTTGTCGTCGTAGTGGAACAGGCTGTAGCTGTACAGTCCTTCCGGCCCCCGACGCTCCACTTGTCTGGCGGTGGGCATAAAGCGATACGCACCGACAATCTCCAGATCCTCATCGTCCCATAAGATCAGATGCAGATAATCATCATCGTAGCTGTCAGTGTCCCGGCGCTTACCGCTCCCTTCTTCCACCGCGCGAAACGCAATCTCACGCAGGCGGCCCAGTTCGCGTAGCAGTGGCGCCTCTTCCTGGCCGTTACGCTGCCAGAGATAGATGGATTTTCCATCGCCGGTTTTGCCCAGACATTCGGCCTGCGCCAGCTCGCGTTTTAGCGTAGCCCGGTCTTCCGGACGGGCAATGGCGCACTGGGTTTTAAAGACGCCAGGCACTCCCTTGCCAAGACGTATCACGTGCTGACGGCACTTTTCGGTCATCTCACGCGACGAAAGGGTGGCGCTATACCAGTCACTCCAGGCAATCTGCTGACCGATTGTAATCGGCAGCTGGCTATGGCGACGGCGGAACATCTGCTGCATCAGCAGCAGCATGGATAACGTCGGCGACACCAGCGTGCTGGCATAAAAGAGGAGGCTGTTGTGCGCCTGAATATGTACCGGCAGCAGCGGGGCGCGCAGTTTGGTGGCGAGTTTGATAAATCCCGAGTGCCATTTTTTATCGCGAATGCCTTTTCGCGTCGGCCGGGAAACTTCACCCGCCGGGAAGAAGATCAGCACGCCCGCGTTTTGCAGATGTTGTTCCATCTGTACCAGCGACGTTTTTGCCGTTCTGCCGCCCATATTATCGACCGGGATAAACAGCGAGCTTAGCGGCTCCAGGTGGGTCAGCATCCGGTTGGTCACGACTTTGACATCGCGTCGTACGCGTGAGACGGCGTACATCAGCGCCAGCCCGTCCAGAGTACCTGTCGGGTGGTTGGCAATGATAACCAGAGGGCCATGTTCGGGGATTTGTTCGAGATCGCGGGCGGAAACGGTGCAGAGAATATCAAGGTGCTCCAGAACTTGCTCCACCATATCCAGTCCTTTCAGGTGGCGGTGTGCTGCGGCAAATTGCTGGAATTCTTCTTCGTAAAACAGCCTTTTTAACAGACTTTTTTGCCAGGGTGCCGGCCTCGCCTGAGGCCAAAGGTCATCGAGAACGCTATCGAGACTAAACATGATCACTCCTCCTGCCGTCTTGCGATGACAGTAGAAGGGGGAGATGTCGGTTGTATTGCAGTTTGGTGAAGTTTCGTGAGGCAGGGAGAGCAGGCCGGGTCAGGCGAAACCGCCCCCCGGCACCGTTGCGCCTTAGCGCAGAATTTTCTTCTCAGCCAGATCCAGCGCAAAGTAGCTGAAGATCAGATCCGCACCCGCGCGTTTGATCGCACCCAGGCTTTCCAGGATCACTTTCTCTTCATCGATCGCACCCGCCATGGCGGCGAATTTGATCATCGCGTACTCGCCGCTGACCTGGTACGCGCCCAGCGGCAGCGAGGTGCGTTCGCGAATATCACGCAGGATATCGAGATAGGCTCCCGCCGGTTTCACCATCAGGGCGTCTGCGCCCTGGGCTTCATCGAGCAGGGATTCACGGATAGCTTCCCGACGGTTGAGCGGGTTCATCTGATACGTTTTACGATCGCCTTTCAGCGCCGTACCGGCTGCTTCACGGAACGGGCCGTAGAAAGAGGAGGCAAATTTGGTGGAGTAGGACATGATGGCCGTGTCGGTAAAACCGGCAGCATCCAGCGCCTGGCGGATAGCCTGCACCTGCCCGTCCATCGCAGCCGATGGCGCGATGAAATCAGCACCCGCAGCGGCAGCAACCACCGCCTGCTTACCTAAATTCAGCAGGGTAGCATCGTTATCCACACCGTGATCGCACAGCACGCCGCAGTGGCCGTGAGAGGTATATTCGCAGAAACAGGTGTCGGACATCACGACCATTTCCGGCACGGTCTCTTTGCAAATGCGCGACATACGGGCGACCAGACCGTCCTCTTTCCAGGCATCGCTGCCGGTGGCGTCGGTATGATGGGAGATGCCGAAGGTCATCACCGAGCGGATCCCTGCATTGGCGATACGTTCAATTTCACGCGCCAGATGTTTTTCAGGAATGCGCATCACGCCAGGCATGGCTTCGATGGCCTTGTAGTCGTCAATCTCTTCTTCAACAAAAATCGGCAACACCAGATCGTTTAAGGTCAGTGTTGTCTCTTCAAACATAGCGCGTAGTGCGGGTGACTTGCGCAGGCGACGGGGACGAGCAATTAAATCGGTCATGGTATGCCTGAGGTTTGTGGAACAAAGAGGGTTAGTGTACCTCAAAGTGAAAGAAGGTGTTTTACCAAAGTGGGCATTTTGTCGAGGGGGAATCCCGATGCCAACGCGTTACGCGATCAATAATATTCTTCCTTCCACTGGCGTTAATTGTCCTCGAAATATTGGTTTTATTTCTATGATGAAGTGAATATATCATTGAGAATGATCTATTTATTTTTATTATATTTTTTATCTTTATAAGAGGGTGTTTTAACTGCCTGTTTTATAATGATTATTGATGGCATTGCATCGCTTTTGTATTATTTTCATGTTGTTTGTCTGAATGCGGACTTAATGGAATGATTCATTGAACCTTTTCAGATTGAAAATGCATAATTCCCTCCGCAATTAAGTATTGCAAAATCGTTAGATGGACAAACTTGCTTACGTCCCTGAGGAGGGATGACCCAATGCAAACATGGAAAAAGAAACTGGTTGTATCACAACTTGCATTAGCCTGCACCCTGGCTATCGCTTCTCAGGCCAATGCGAAGGATATTTCTGGTACGACATATAATACCTTCGGATATGATAATACGGCAGCTGCACCCTGGTATTATGGTTACGCTGACTGGGATTACTCTGATGCGACGCACGATGGTGATATTTATCCGGTGATTAATAAATCCACCGTGAATGGTGTTATATCAACCTATTATTTGGATGATGGTATCAATGGGCGGGCGAATGCGCTGAGCATTTCCAACAGCACCATTAATGGCATGATCACTTCAGAATGCATGACCGCGTCATGTGCTGATGGCGTGGATACGGACGGCACAACCCATTCTCAATACGACCGTTTTAGCCTGACCGTCGATAACTCCACGATCAACGATACTTACGAGCATTATGCGTATGACGTTGTGAACGGGGAAAATACGGAAACGCATTATCTGGACACCTATGCGCTGGGCAATGCAATTACCCTGGATGTGGAATCGGATATTGTTATTCAGAATAACTCTCACATCGCCGGCATTACCCTGACTCAGGGGTATCAGGAACTGGATAATACCCCGTATGACGGTGTGGAAGGTGTGGCGAACAGCAGCAATGTCTTTACCGACACGCTGCTGGTGAAGGACTCGGTACTGACCTCTGGCGCATACAGTGACCTGGGCACCAGCGGGTTCTATGGTCAAACTGCGAAGCCGAGCGATTACGGTGAAACCAATGCCACTGCGGCTGACGACGCGGCGCTGATTGTTGCTGCCAGTGCGTCTGACAACGCGATGCAGACCACCGCCACGTTCGATCACTCCACGATCACCGGCGATATCCTGTTCTCCAGTACCTTCGATAACAACTTCTACCCGAACGGCGATCCGGCAACCGATACGACGGCTGACGGTATATACAACCCAACCACCAACGGCTGGGATGACACCGATAAGCTGGACGTCACGCTGACCAATGGCAGCAAATGGGTCGGCGCAGCGCAGTCCAGCGTTGAGGCCATCGGCACCGCGCAGATGTATGGCCTGGGCTACAGTGACGTTGACTGGCGCACCCTCTCTCCAGATAGCATCTGGCCGGATTCCACGTTCGACAATAATGGACATGTCGCGGGTGAAGCGGTCTATCAGAGCGGTCTGTTCAACGTCACGCTGGATAACGGCTCTGAGTGGGATACCCGTAAGCTCTCTAACATCGACACGCTGACGGTGAATAATCATTCGCAGGTCAATGTTGAAAACTCGGGCCTGCTGGCTGATTCCATCACCCTGTCCAATGCTTCATCTCTGAACATCGGTGACAATGGTGCCGTGGCAACCGACAGCCTCTATCTGGACAGCGACAGCCGTGCGGCCCTGACAGAGGAAACCGCGGAGCTGTATGCCAATACCATTACCGTGGACAACGGTGCGGAGCTGTCTCTCGGCCTCGGCCAGGTGGATACGCACAATATGGTGTTGACGGATGGCGGCGTGCTGAACGTGGCCAGCCGTGATTACGTGTTGAACAGCGATCTGAACAACGCCCGCTATATCACCAATGATATGAGCAAAGCCGATTACGACTATGGCGTTGTGGCACTCAACGCTGACGGCCATCTGGCCGTGAATGGTGACGTGGCAGGGAATTACGCCGTGCGTATCGACAACGCCACCGGCGCCGGCTCTGTTGCTGACTATAAAGGCCAGGAGATTATCCGTGTTTATGACAACAACACGGAGACCCGCGCCAGCTTCACTGCGGCAAATAAAGCCGATTTAGGGGCATATACTTATCAGGCGCAGCAGAAAGGCGACACTGTTGTTCTGCAACAGCAAGCGCTGACCGATTATGCCAACATGGCGCTGAGCATCCCGTCTGCTAACACCAACATCTGGAATCTGCAGCAGGATGCAGTTAGCGCGCGTCTGACCAACAGCCGTCATGGCCTGGCGGATAACGGCGGCGCATGGGTAAGCTACGTTGGCGGCAACTTCGACGGCGATAATGGCGTTATCAGCTACGATCAGGACGTGAGCGGTATCATGGTTGGTCTGGATACCCTGATTGACGGTAATAATGCGAAGTGGATCGTCGGTGGTGCGGCAGGTTTCGCCAAAGGCGATATCAGCGATCGCACCGGTCAGGTGGATCAGGACAGCCAGACGGCAATGATGTACGCGTCCGCGAAATTTGCGAACGATCTGTTCATCGACAGTTCCCTGAGCTACACCCGATTCAACAACGATCTCTCCGCGACCATGAGCAATGGTCAGTATGTTGACGGTAACACCACCACCGACGCCGTTGGTTTTGGCTTGAAACTGGGCTATGACTGGAAACCAAACCTCTCTGGTTATGTGACGCCATACGCGGCCGTGTCGGGTCTGTTCCAGTCCGGTGATGACTATCGCCTCAGCAACGACATGCGCATGGATAGTCAATCCTATGACAGCCTGCGTTACGAAGCGGGTGTGGATGCCGGTTACACCTTTAACTACGGCGGTGACCAGGCGCTTACGCCTTACTTCAAACTCGCTTATGTCTATGACGACGCTGGTAACGATGCCGATGTTAACGGTGACAGCATTGATAATGGCGTGAAAGGCTCCGCAGTGCGGGTTGGTCTGGGTACCCAGTTTAGCTTTACGAAGAACTTCAGTGCTTACACTGATGCCACTTATCTGGGCGGCGGTGACGTTGACCAGAACTGGGGCGCAAATCTGGGTGTGAAATATACCTGGTAATGAATAAAAGCGGGGGATAAGCCCCCGCTTTTTTATAGATGACAATAAAAAATAATAGTGAACCGACAAATACGGATGTCTTGAGGTCTGCATGAACGTTAATGCGAAACCACTTTCTGAATTAAGCCGGCTCGAAGCATGTTTGATAGCAGCCAGTACCCCGTTTAAATCTGCTCCACAGCAATTAATTACCTCGGGCAAGGGGAGTGAGCCTTGTACCTACGTATTCCAGACCGGCGTTATTGAAGTTTATCGTCATTCAGACGATCTGCTGGTTGGCATTGCGTCAGCCCCTTTTATTTTTGGCCTGTCTGCCGTAGTGATCAATCACAGCCAGGAATACAGAGTCACTGCCAAAACGGCCTGTACCGGTTTTTATTTGCCCGCGGCGACCACCCGTCAACTCATTCAACAGCATTCGCTCTGGAAAGACGCGTTTTGCTGGTTATCCTGGATAAATTACATTCTGGGCAAACGCGACAGGCAGCTGGTGGGAAATAACTCCTATCACCAGATCCGCGCAATGCTGCTGAATATGGCCGAGTGGGATGAAACGCTGCGTTCAAAAATTGGTGTGATGAATCATATACAACAAAGCACGCGTATTTCACGCTCTGTCGTTGCCGAAGTGCTCGCTGCTTTGCGACAAGGCAACTACATCAATATGAGCCGGGGCAAACTGGTCAGCATCAACCGTTTGCCCACGGAATATTAAGGCTGGATGAAGGCGGTGAGCACCTGGGCTTTATTGGCGCTCAGCTCAGCCACTAAGTTATTGATGCCATCGCTCATATTGACGAAACGCGTATTTGGAGAGCGGGTGACGACCACAAACGCGCCCACGTTGGACTGCGGGATCATCGCCATATAGGTGATGAATCCACCGCCGCCACCGGTTTTCTGAATAATGCCCGGTCGGCCATTTTTGGGTGCCATATAGACCCAGCCCATGCCCAGCGCGTCGGCTTTACCCGGTACGTCCATGCCGATCACGCGGTGCAACTGGCTACGCTGGTAAATCAGGGTCTGCATGCGATCGGCCTGGTGACTGCGCGCATAGAAATCTGATGAGAGGAACTGCTGCATCCAGCGCATCATGTCGCCTGGCGTTGAATAGACCCCGCCACTGCCGATGGCTGCCAGGGTGTTATTACACGGGCTTGCGCCTTTCTCTGCCACCATCAGGCGTCGGCACTGATCCGGAGAAGGGGTAAAGGTGGTGTCCTTCATGCCGAGCGGGCGCGTTATCTGCTCTTCAAAGAGCTGCGGGTAAGGTTTGCCTGCTGCCGTCGAGAGCGCATCTGCCAGCAGGTCAAACGCCAGGTTTGAGTAAGATGCCTGTGAACCCGGGGCCGATTTCAGCGTGGCGGTGCTCAGGTAGTTCCAGCGCTGTTCGCGCGTTGGCCAGACAAAAACGTCACGGTGCGCCGCGCCGCCGGGTTGTTCGCGAGGCAGCGCGCTGGTATGGGTGGCAAGGTTTACCAGCGTGATGGGCGTGCCCTGATAGGTTGGAACGCGTGCGCCTGGCGGCGCATATTTGCTGAGCGGATCGTCGAGCTTGACCACGCCCTGATCGAGTAATTTCACCAGCATTTCGCTGGTCATCAGCTTGGTTAAGGACGCAATGCGGATCACGGAATCCAGCTGCGGGTGAACGTTATTTCCCGGTCGCGTTTCGCCAAAGCTGCGAAATACGCGCTGGTTGCCGTCGATGACCACCATCGCCATCCCGGTCGCGCCACTGCCGTAATAGATAAGGTTCGCGTAGCGATCGGCAATATCTGAAGCCAAAACGGGGGCCGTCAGCGGCTGAGCTGCCTGGGCGGTGGAGAAGCTCACCGCACACAGCGCGGCAAAAGAGAGCAGACAACGTTTCAACGAAAAGCATCCATGAATTGAATGAGAAAAGTAATGGGTATTTATACTACTAAAGCGCACGGTGCAATGCCCCGAATTGCATAACGATAGCGAGAAAAACGTAACCATGGGTAAATAAGCATAATTTCCTGGCGACCAGTCTCCCATTTTGTGACATCGGCCGTATGATAGAGGCCAGTGTCACTCAATCTTGCGGAGAACGATATGTCAGTGAAGCGTGTGGTTATGGTTGTCGATATGCAGCAAGGGGTGTTTGCAACGCCGCGTTACCAGCGCGAGAAATGTGTTTCGCTTATCAATCAGCTCACGCAGGCCGCCGAACGGGTGATTTTTATTCAGCATACCGGTGAAGGCGGTCTGGAAGAGGGGAGCGAAGGGTTTGCGCTGCTGCCTGAACTCCATCAGCCCGCTGACGCGCTTTACGTCACCAAGACTGCCTGCGATGCATTTTATAACACCGCACTTGAAGCGGTGTTACGCGAGCAAGGTATTCGCGAGTTTGTCATCTGCGGCTGTGCCACCGATTACTGTGTCGACGCGACCATCAAGAACGGGGTCAGCCGTGGCTATCACATTACCGTGGCGGAAGATGCCCATACCACGGCTAATCGTCCGGCAGCCGACGCGCCCATTCTGATTAATCATTACAACGAGGTCTGGCGTGACTTTATTGCGCCGGCCAATCCTCTCGCGGTGAAACGCACCGAAACAATTCTCGAAAACTGGAAAGCGAACTAATAATTAACCCTCGGGTCTGACCTTTTTGCCTGCGCCGTCTGGCTCAGGCGAGATTTTCGTGTGGTGATGTGTTGAGCACAGCAACAGCCATAACAACAAGAAGGAAGCATTATGTTTAAGTCTTTTTTCCCAAAGCCGGGGCCTTTTTTCCTGTCGGCATTTATTTGGGCACTGATCGCTGTCATTTTCTGGCAGGCTGGCGGCGGGGCGTGGCTGGCCCGCATAACGGGTGCAACGGGTGACGTCCCGATCAGCGCCGCCCGCTTCTGGTCGCTTAGCTATCTGCTGTTTTACGCCTACTACATGGTATGCGTTGGCCTGTTTGCCCTGTTCTGGTTTGTCTATGCGCCGCACCGCTGGCAATACTGGTCGATTCTGGGAACCTCGCTGATTATCTTTGTGACCTGGTTCCTGGTGGAAGTGGGGGTGGCAGTAAACGCCTGGTATGCCCCGTTCTACGACCTTATCCAGACCGCGCTGAGTTCGCCGCATAAGGTAACCATTAATCAGTTTTACCATGAGGTGGGCATTTTCCTCGGTATCGCGTTGATTGCGGTGGTGATCGGGGTGATGAACAACTTCTTCGTCAGCCACTACGTTTTCCGCTGGCGTACCGCGATGAACGAACACTATATGGCGCACTGGCAACACCTGCGTCATATCGAAGGTGCAGCACAGCGTGTGCAGGAAGACACCATGCGTTTTGCCTCCACCCTTGAAGACATGGGCGTCAGCTTTATCAACGCCATCATGACGCTGATTGCCTTCCTGCCGGTGCTGGTGACGCTCTCGGCTCACGTGCCGGATCTGCCTGTTGTCGGTCATCTGCCGTATGGGCTGGTGATTGCGGCGATTGTCTGGTCTCTGATGGGGACGGGGCTGCTGGCGGTGGTCGGGATTAAGCTGCCGGGGCTGGAGTTTAAAAATCAACGCGTGGAAGCGGCTTATCGTAAAGAGCTGGTCTACGGTGAAGATGATGCTAACCGCGCCTCGCCACCAACCGTACGCGAGCTGTTTGGTGCCGTGCGTCGCAACTACTTCCGTCTCTACTTCCACTATATGTATTTCAATATTGCGCGCATTTTGTATCTGCAGGTCGATAACGTTTTCGGTTTGTTCCTGCTGTTCCCGTCCATCGTTGCGGGTACGATTACGCTCGGTCTGATGACCCAGATAACTAACGTTTTTGGTCAGGTGCGTGGCTCATTCCAGTATCTGATCAGCTCCTGGACCACGCTGGTGGAACTGATGTCCATCTATAAACGTTTACGCAGTTTTGAGCGTGAGCTGGACGGCCAGGAACTGCAGGAAGTCACCAATACATTTAGCTAATACAGGGAGTTGCTATGACCTTTGCCGTACCGCGTGCGTTACCGTTGTCCTTACTGGCCGCTCTGGTGCTGGTGGGGTGTGCCGAAAAAGGGGCCGCTCCGCTTAAAGAAGGGGAGAAGCCTGTTGATGTGGCAAGCGTTGTGCGGCAAAAAATGCCCGCCAGCGTGAAAGATCGCAATGCATGGGCGGATGCGCTGGCAAAAACCTTTGAAAGCCAGAAGATTGCTCCTACCGAGGAGAATATCTGCTCGGTACTGGCGGTGGCGCAGCAGGAATCAATGTACCAGTCAGACCCGGTCGTGCCGGGTCTGAACAAAATAGCCTGGAAAGAGATCGACCGCCGTGCGGAATCGATGCATATCCCGGTATTCCTCGTGCATACCGCGTTTAAGATCACCTCGCCAAATGGAAAAAGCTACAGCGAACGGCTGGACACGGTAAAAACCGAGAAACAGCTCAGCGCCATCTTTGATGATTTCATCAGCATGGTGCCGATGGGGCAGACACTGTTTGGTTCACTTAACCCGGTACACACCGGCGGGCCGATGCAGGTCAGCATTGCCTTTGCGGAAAAGCATACCGACGGCTACCCGTGGAAAATTGACGGTACGGTGCGTCAGGAGGTCTTCTCCCTGCGTGGCGGCCTGTGGTTCGGCACTTATCATCTGCTGAACTATCCGGCGAATTACAGTGAGCCGCTGTACCGCTTTGCGGACTTTAACGCGGGCTGGTATGCCAGTCGTAACGCGGCGTTTCAGAATGCGGTCAGCCGCGCGAGCGGCGTGAAGCTGGCACTGGATGGCGATCTTATTGCCTATGGCAGCAGCGAGGCTGGCACCACGGAGCGGGCGGTGCGGAAATTATCGAACAGGCTTGGCATGAGTGACAGCGACATTCGCCATCAGCTTGAGAAAGGCGATAGTCTGGCGTTTGAGAAAACCGATCTCTACAAGAAAGTCTTTACGCTTGCAGAACAGAAAAGTGGGAAAACGTTACCGAGGGCAATCCTGCCGGGTATTCAGCTGGAAAGCCCGAAGATCACGCGTAACCTGACAACCGCCTGGTTCGCAAAACGCGTGGATGACCGCCGGGCTCGCTGTATGGGGCTTTAAAAGCGACGGCGAAAACGCAGTACTAATGCCACAACGCCTAAAATCATACACCCTGCGAGGAAAGGAATGAGGCCAAACAGGGTGCTTACGCCAAAACCAATTTCCACTCGCGGGCGTCCGTTATCCTGCACCTGCATCAGGTGTTCATAGACTCCTGGTGCATGAACCAGCATATTGAGTAGCTGCGAACCCGCCCAGAAACAGAACAAGACAAACAGGGCATAAGCGATATTACCCGCCGTGGAGGTTTTTGGTTGTTTACCGCCAAAAATCGGTTTCGACAATGTAAAGTCAGCCATCACGACCTCCCGATAAATCACTCTGTTTTATATGCGTCTTACAAGGTGAGTTTGACAGGTCATAGCATTTGTCAATATCAGAATCGTGTTAATTTACCCTAAGGAATTCTCCTGGATTGTCGAATTCTGCAGCGCATCACAATTTCTTAACTTAATTGAAACAACAGCGTGTTTCAGAATTTCCGCATCTGCCACAGACCTCGTCATAAATCTGTGAGAGGATATCTTTTTTTCCTGCCGGAGTTTGTCATGAAGCTCACTTCCAAACTACGCCGTGACTGGCATTACTACGCCTTTGCTATCGGGCTGATCTTTATTCTTAACGGTGTCGTGGGGCTGTTGGGATTTGAAGCAAAAGGGTGGCAAACGTATGCCGTGGGTCTGGTGACCTGGGTTATCAGCTTCTGGCTGGCGGGGATGATTATCCGCCGTCGTCCTGAAGAGACGACAGCGGATGAGACGGAAACGGCGAAAACTCCCGATTAACCGTTTACGGAGCTTTTCAGGGCGCTGTCCGCAGCATGACGCTCCAGCGCCAGTTCGATCAGGCGGGTGATAAGTGCTGAGTAGCTAAGCCCGCTGGCCTGCCACAGTTTTGGATACATGCTGATGTTGGTGAAGCCCGGCAGGGTGTTGATTTCATTAATCACCACCTCGTTTTCAGGCGTCAGGAACACATCCACGCGCGCCATGCCGCTGCAGCCGAGCGTCTGATAAGCGTTAATCGCGATCGCGCGGATCTTATCGTTGATTGCCGGATCGATATTTGCAGGCACGACAACCTGGGCGCCTTTATCATCAATGTATTTGGTGTCGTAAGAGTAGAAATCACTGTTTAACACCACTTCACCGCAGGTGCTTGCCTGTGGGAAATCGTTGCCCAGCACGGCGCACTCAATTTCGCGGCCTTTGATGCCCTGCTCAACCACCACTTTATGGTCAAACTCAAACGCCAGGCTGACCGCTTGCGTGAACTGCGCTTCGCTTGTCACCTTGCTGACCCCGACGGAAGAACCCTGGTTTGCGGGTTTCACAAACAGCGGCAGGCCCAGTTGGCCGGAAATCTGAGCGAAGCTGTGTTGGTCACGGTTGGCACGGGTGAGGGTGACAAACGGCGCAATATTCAGCCCCGCATCACGCAGCAGGCGCTTGGTGACGTCTTTATCCATGCAGGCAGCGGAACCCAGCACATCAGAACCGACAAACGGCAGGTTGGCCATGCGCAGCATCCCCTGCAGCGAACCATCTTCGCCAAGGGTGCCATGAACGATAGGGAAGACCACGTCAATCTGGGCAAGAGACTGCGCATTACCGGCGTCGATGAGCTGCCCTTGCACCACGCCGGGTACGGTCGCGACGCTGATTGCAGAAGGATTGAGGGCGATATGCGCCGGATCGTCAGCATTTAACAGATACTGGCTGGCATCGTTGACATGCCACTG
This sequence comes from Enterobacter cloacae complex sp. 394I7, assembly GCF_057320345.1. Classification (NCBI taxonomy): domain Bacteria; kingdom Pseudomonadati; phylum Pseudomonadota; class Gammaproteobacteria; order Enterobacterales; family Enterobacteriaceae; genus Enterobacter; species Enterobacter cloacae complex sp. 394I7. The sequence continues at coordinate 92,314 of NZ_JBXWCR010000004.1, forward strand.
CCCCTGTTTATCTATGCCCAGCAGCACCACGTCGAAACGGCTTTTATCGATTGCATCGACGATATTTTTGGCCGATTGCAATGAAACCTCGTGCTCCGCTGATTTTCCCCCAAAGACAATACCTACGCGCTGCTTTGCCATCTCACTCTCTTCCAGTCTGACGAAAAACCAATAACATACCACGATGCCCAGCGGGTTTCGCGGCCTTCTGCCATAATGTTTTGGGGAATGTTAAGGGGGGAGCGTGAAAGGAAAAACTCTGCTGACCGTTTTCATTATTGCGGCTGTCGCAACGGTGGGGTATCGCTGGTTGCCGTCTTACTACAACCCTTTCACGCCGCTACATCTCGACGACCCGCCAGGCCGCATTACCCAGTATAAGCTTCGGAACTTAACGCCCCAGGCGTGCACGAGCCTGTTATCACAGGCCAATCAACGCGCGCTTATCCGCACACAACCGGTCGCAGACAGCGGTGGGGAGTGTCCACTCCGTAACGTCGTCCGGGTACGTAACTTCGGTCCGGTCAGCCTGAACAGCAGTTTCCTTGCGAGCTGCCCGCTGGCGCTCAGTTCTGCCTTGTTTATCAGCCAGCAGGCCCGGCCACTCACCAGACGCTATACGGGAAGTGAGCTGACGCGTATTGAGCATCTCGGCAGCTTTGCCTGCCGCAACATTTACCATCGCCCCGACGCGCGACGCAGTGAACATGCTACGGCAGAGGCGCTGGATATCACGGCGTTTGGGCTGGCAAACGGTGAGAAGGTCACGGTACAAAACGGCTGGAAGGCGACAAAAACGCAGCCATGGCTGAAAGGCATGCTGGCGGCGAGCTGCAGCTATTACGGTAACAGCCTGGGGCCAGAGTATAACGCTGCCCATGCCAGCCACTTTCACCTGGGGATGCGCGGTTTCGGTCTCTGCCGCTGAAGCATAATATTCCGTCAGAAAATGGATGGTTTGTGACTTATTTCACAAATATGATGACTGGGAAGATAAAACACCAAAGTCGGCAAGTGCGCATCTCTGGTGCGACGTCATAACGCGTAACTTGCTAATCTGTCGGCGAATTCGCCTAAAAATGAAGACTATTTCTTTTATGGAATCCTGGAAAGTTAATCTCATCTCGGTCTGGTTCGGGTGCTTCTTTACCGGGCTGGCCATCAGCCAGATATTGCCCTTCCTGCCGCTGTACGTGTCGCAGCTGGGTGTTACCTCCCATGAAGCGCTCTCCATGTGGTCAGGTCTGACGTTCAGCGTCACGTTTCTGGTCTCTGCCATCGTCTCGCCGATGTGGGGGAGTCTGGCCGACCGCAAAGGGCGCAAGCTGATGCTGCTGCGCGCATCGCTGGGGATGGCGATAGCCATTCTGCTGCAGGCCTTTGCCACTAACGTATGGCAGCTCTTTTTCCTGCGAGCGGTGATGGGGCTGACGTCCGGGTATATTCCGAATGCCATGGCGCTGGTGGCCTCGCAGGTGCCCCGTGAACGCAGCGGCTGGGCGCTGAGTACGCTCTCTACTGCTCAGATAAGCGGGGTCATTGGCGGCCCGCTGCTAGGGGGCTTCCTCGCCGATCATGTCGGGCTGCGCGCGGTGTTTATCATTACGGCCATCCTGCTGGTGGTCAGTTTTCTGGTCACGCTCTTCCTCATTAAAGAGGGAGGACGCCCCGTCATCAGCAAAGCTGAACGCCTGAGCGGCAAGGCCGTCTTCGCCTCGCTGCCCTATCCGGGCCTGATGATCAGCCTGTTTGTGACCACCATGGTGATCCAGCTTTGCAACGGTTCGGTCGGCCCGATTCTGGCGCTGTTTATTAAGTCGATGGAGCCAGACAGCAATAATATTGCTTTCCTCAGCGGGATGATTGCTGCCGTCCCGGGCGTATCAGCCCTCATTTCGGCGCCACGCCTTGGAAAACTGGGCGACAGGATCGGCACGGCGCGTATCCTGATGGCCACGCTGATTTTTGCGGTGGTGCTCTTTTTCGCAATGTCGTTTGTCACTTCTCCGCTTCAGCTTGGCGTGCTGCGGTTTCTGCTGGGCTTTGCCGATGGTGCGATGTTACCCGCGGTGCAAACATTGCTGGTGAAATATTCCAGTGACCAGGTAACGGGCCGTATTTTTGGCTATAACCAGTCGTTTATGTATTTAGGTAACGTTGCCGGTCCGCTTATGGGAGCCGCTGTTTCGGCAATGGCCGGTTTCCGTTGGGTATTTGCTGCTACCGCTATTGTGGTGCTGATAAATATTATTCAACTGGCTATTGCACTGCGTCGCCGCAGACAAATGGCGGAGGCGAAGTCGGCGCGATAGCTGTTTCGTGGATGTATTATATATTCTTATGGTCGCCGCATTTTTATATAACTAAATGCGGCGTTTTTTATAGAAAAACGTTTCGCTGAAAGCCGCGAGTAATCTATTTTTCCTGCTGCATCACTTTTGCATAACATAATAAATTTCTTCTCTTTGCATAATGGATTCAGAATGCTAAGTTCAGACAAAACGGATAAGGAAATAGCACCATGAAAAATCTCATTGCTGAGTTGTTGGTCAAGCTTGCACAAAAGGAAGAAGAGTCAAAAGAGTTGGTCGCCCAGGTTGAAGCGCTGGAAATTGTGGTCACCGCGCTGCTGCGACAAATGGCGAAAAACGAACAACAGACGTTGATTGAGAACGTTGAAGGCGCGCTGGAAAGCGTCAGACCCGATTCCCAGGTGCCGGTTGAGGATGCTGAAATGCTCCGCCAGTACGTAAAAAAGCTGTTAAGGCATCCTCGCAACTAAACCATCACGGAACCTGACGGCGTGTCATAGAATTGTCATGCAGGATGCCTATAGTCGCTCTGTTTTATTTTTTATGTATTTGTACATGGAGAAAATAAATTGAAACAGAGCGCACTTTTCATCGCATTACTTCCCCTGTTAATGTCACCCGCTATTTATGCCGACAATCACAATACCAGCGTGCTGGATAATCGTGCGGCCAAAGGGGATATCACCCAGCCTGGCGGCGCGCGCCGGTTGACTGAAGATCAAACCGCCGCCATTCGCGCTTCGCTGAATGAGAAACCCGCTAAAAACATTATTCTGCTGATTGGCGACGGGATGGGCGATTCCGAAATAACGGCAGCACGAAATTATGCCGAAGGCGCGGGCGGCTTTTTTAAAGGTATCGACGTACTGCCTCTCACCGGACAATATACCCATTACGCGCTGGATAAAAAAAACGGTAAACCCGATTACGTGACGGATTCTGCTGCCTCTGCCACGGCGTGGTCCACCGGTGTGAAAACCTATAATGGTGCGCTGGGTGTAGATATTCACGAAAAAGATCACCAGACCATTCTGGAGATGGCTAAAGCGGCGGGACTGGCTACCGGCAACGTCTCTACGGCTGAACTTCAGGATGCAACGCCAGCGGCGCTGGTGGCGCATGTCACCTCGCGTAAATGCTACGGCCCGTCGGTGACCAGCGAAAAATGCCCGACTAACGCGCTGGAAAAGGGCGGCAAAGGCTCGATTACGGAACAACTGTTGAACGCACGTCCTGACGTGACGCTGGGCGGCGGGGCGAAAACCTTCGCGGAAACCGCAACGGCGGGCGAATGGCAGGGCAAAACGCTGCGTGAGCAGGCGCAGGCTCGCGGCTATCAGCTGGTGAGTGATGCATCTTCTCTGGCGGCGATCACCGAAGCAAGCCAGGATAAACCGCTGCTGGGTCTTTTCTCTGATGGCAACATGCCGGTGCGCTGGGAAGGGCCAAAAGCGTCCTACCACGGCAACATTGATAAACCTGCCGTAACCTGTGCGCCAAACCCAAAACGTACCGACAGCATCCCGACGCTGGCGGCGATGACCGATAAAGCGATCTCACTGCTGAGCAAGAGTGAAAAGGGCTTCTTCCTGCAGGTGGAAGGCGCGTCGATCGATAAACAGGATCATGCGGCTAACCCGTGCGGTCAGATTGGCGAGACGGTCGATCTGGACGAAGCAGTGCAGAAGGCACTTGAGTTCGCGAAGAAAGACGGCAATACCCTGGTGGTCGTTACTGCAGACCATGCGCACGCCAGCCAGATCATCCCAGCGGATACCAAAGCACCGGGCCTGACGCAGGCGCTGAACACCAAAGACGGCGCGGTGATGGTGTTGAGCTATGGCAACTCTGAAGAAGAGTCCATGGAGCATACCGGAACCCAGTTGCGCATCGCAGCATACGGTCCGCATGCGGCAAACGTGGTAGGGCTGACCGATCAAACGGATCTGTTCTACACCATGAAAGCGGCTTTGGGGCTGAAATAATAAAAGCCCGGCGGAAATCACATCTGCCGGGTGGTTTTTTTCCTGTCACGAACCAGACTTACAGTGAATGTTCACAAAAGGATGGTGCAATGAAAACAACATTACTGGTTACTCTGCTCTCGGGTCTGTTTCTGATCTCATCGGCGAACGCGGAAGAGAAAACATTAACGCCGCAGCAGCAACGCATGACCACCTGTAATCAACAGGCGACCGCGCAGAGCCTGAAGGGCGATGCCCGTAAGACCTACATGAGCGGTTGCCTCAAAAACGGTGCCGCGAAACCGGGTGAGAAAAGCCTGACGCCGCAGCAGCAAAAAATGCGCGAGTGTAATGCGAAAGCGACCGAACAGTCCCTGAAAGGCGACGATCGCAGCAAGTTCATGAGTGCCTGTCTGAAGAAAAACGTGTAGTCCTATCGGGTGAGTGGCCCCGGCGGCTCACCCGAAATTTCATACTTTCCCCGTAAGCCCCCTCTCTATAATTTGGGAAATATTTCAGAATATTCCCAAAAATGATGAATGATGAATCTTATTACAATATAAAGCGCATTCGGGAAGAGTGGAATATGACCCTTTCTCAGGATGACCCCCACCGTACCGGGATCCCGTTTGCCCGGCGAGCCCGGCTGGCGCGTGTTGTCGGACTGGCGGCGATGTTTTTTCCCCTCTCTGGCGTGCTGGTCACCTTTTCTGTATCCGGCGTCTGGTGGTTGTTCCTGGTGGGGTGGGCATTTATCTGGCCCCATTTCGCCTGGCAGTGGTCCTGCCGCGCTGCTTCTCCTCATCAGCAGGAACATTTTAATCTGAAGATTGATGCCATTATTGCCGGGCTTTGGATCGGCATGATGGGGATCAATGCGCTACCTACGGCAGCGCTGCTGATGATGGTGGGAATGAACATGATGGGGGCCGGCGGCTGTCGGCTGTTTTTTACCGGCATCATGTTAACCCTTCTGTCTTCCCTGGTGACGCTCCCCGTCGTGGGCCGGGTGGCTGTCTTTAACCCGGAGCCTCTGGCATGGGGCTTAACGCTTCCCGTGCTGGTGTTATATCCGATGCTTTTTGCCTGGCTCAGCCATCGTACTGCCATCAGGCTTGCAGAGCATAAACGGCGGCTGGAGCTGATGAGTACCCGCGACGGCATGACCGGCGTCTTTAATCGCCGGCACTGGGAAGTGTTGTTGAGAAATGAATTTGAACACTGTCGCCGCAACCACTGCACCGCCACGATTTTGCTTATCGATATCGATCATTTTAAGAATATCAATGACACCTGGGGCCACGATGTGGGTGATGAAGCGATCATTGCCCTGACGCGGCAACTGCAGCTAACGGTGCGTTCCGGGGATGCGATAGGCCGTTTTGGCGGGGATGAGTTTGCGGTGATCATGTCCCGGACGGCGGCTGACAGTGCCATCGCCGTGATGTCACGCGTACATGAGCGGCTGGAAACGCTGTCGTTACCGTGTGCGCCCAAGGAATCTCTGCGTATTAGCGTCGGTGTCGCGCCCTGGGGACCGCAGTTCGGGCACTATCGGGAGTGGTTAAAAGCGGCCGATGTGGCGCTGTATAAGGCCAAAAATGCCGGACGCGGCCGCACCGAGGTGGCCGCCTGACGTCCGGCTCAGATAATCAGGATTTACTCAGTTTCTCTGATTTTTCCATGCATTTTGTCATCGCTTCAATAACGGCCGAACGGAAGCCGCGCTCTTCCAGCACCCGCACCGCCTCAATAGTGGTTCCGCCAGGCGAGCAGACCATATCTTTCAGTTCACCCGGATGCTTACCGGTCTCCAGCACCATTTTGGCAGAGCCCATCACGGCCTGTGCAGCGAATTTATACGCCTGCGCTCGTGGCATACCGCCAAGCACCGCGGCGTCGGCCATCGCTTCTAAAAACATAAAGACATACGCAGGCGCTGAACCGCTCACTCCCACTACCGGATGGATCATGGATTCGGCAATGACTTCCGCTTCACCGAAGCAGCGGAAGATGTTCAGGACATCCGCCACGTCTTCCGACGTCACCAGCGCGTTAGGCGTGACGGAGGTCATGCCGGCGTTAACCAGTGACGGGGTATTCGGCATAGCGCGTACGATTTTACGGTCATGACCCAGCGCGCGCGCCAGCTGATCGAGCGTGACGCCCGCGGCAATCGATACAACCAGCGTCTCTTTGTTCAGGCTGGTGGTGATGTCGCTCAGCACTTTGATCATGATGTTCGGCTTGACGGCGCCAAAGACAATATCGGCTACCTGAGCCACTTCCTGCGCGCTTTCGGCTGCGTTGATCCCGTACCGATCGCGTAACGCGGCGACGTTGTCCGGTGATGGGGTGTAGACCCAAATCTGACCCGGCAGCACCTGTCCGCTGGCGATCAGGCCACCCAGGATGGCTTTGCCCATGTTACCGCAGCCGATAAACCCGATTTTCTTATCCATCACGATTCTCCGTCATTATGCGTTGTTTTCTCTGATTGATAGCTTAACAACGAAATGCAGGCGACAATAGTCGGCAGAATCATTATGGGGAGACAATATGGCGATTTGGGTTGATGCGGACGCGTGTCCGAATGTGATTAAAGAGATTTTATTCCGCGCGGCCGAGCGCGTGCAGATGCCGCTTACGCTGGTGGCGAACCAGAATATTCGCGTACCGCCTTCCCGATTTATTCGCGCGTTGCGGGTTCCGGCCGGCTTTGACGTGGCGGATAACGAGATTGTGCGTCTGTGTAGCCCTGAGGATCTGGTGATCACGGCGGATATCCCGCTGGCCGCGGAAGTGATTGAAAAGGGAGCGGCGGCGCTGAACCCGAGAGGGGAGCGTTATTCGCCGGCGACCATTCGTGAAAGACTCACCATGCGTGATTTTATGGATACGCTTCGCGCCAGCGGCGTGCAGACCGGCGGGCCAGACAGCCTGTCCCAGCGCGATCGCCAGCAGTTCGCTGCAGAGCTTGATAAGTGGCTGCTCGAAGTCAAGCGTCGCACTGCGTAATGATAACCATTGTCACTTTGTGGTACAGTATGGCCTCCGCAGGGTTGTCATCCCGTACCGCTTTGCAGTAAAGTAAACGCAACATCTTCTGCAATTATTTCTTTACGCTCTTCGGCCATCCGGCATCAAGGGGAACACCTGGTTATGACCCAACCCATCTTTTTAGTTGGCCCCCGCGGCTGTGGGAAAACCACCGTTGGCCTGGAACTGGCACGCGCGTGCGATCGTCAGTTTGTTGATACCGACCACTGGCTGCAAACCGAAGCCGGGAAAAGCATCGCGGAAATCGTTGAGCAAGAGGGGTGGGAGAGCTTTCGCGCTCGTGAAACGGCCGCGCTGAAGGCGGTCACCACGCCGTCTGCTGTTATCGCAACCGGTGGCGGCATTGTTCTCGCCGAGTGTAACCGTCGCTTTATGCGTGAAAAAGGGATTGTCATCTACCTCAGCGCACCCGTTTCGGCCCTGGTAGGGCGGCTGGAAGCATTTCCGGAAGAGGGGCAACGTCCTGCGCTGACCTCCCGGCCGCTCAGCGAAGAGGTGAGCGAAGTGCTGGCCGAACGCGATGCGTTATACCGCGAAGCGGCACATCACGTTGTGGATGCTTCCGCTTCACCCGAGGACGTGGTAATTCAGATTATTACCGCCCTGCGTTTGGCTTGTGCCAGCTAAGCGGCGTCTATACTTATAGCTCAGACATAAAAAAAGGATGAGCTATGCCAACCAGACCTCCCTATCCACGTGAAGCACGCATCGTTACCGTTGAAAAAGGTAATGGCGATCAAACCGTTACCTGGTATCAGCTGCGTGCCGATCACCCCAAACCAGACTCTCTGATCAGTGAACATGAAACTGAACAGGAAGCGCTGGATGCCAAACGGCGCTACGAAGATCCTGATAAGTCGTGAATGAATTCCTAAAGGGCTAAATACCGTGCCTGAATCACACTTTTTACTCATCGCAAATGTTAAGCAGGAGTTAATATTTAGTTATTACAGGTAGCTCCGTAATGGGCAGGCGATCTTTACATTTCGCGATGGGGATCACCTGCTACGCTTGGTGCTGTTTTGTTGAAAAAACGAACTGTGCAGCGTAGTGAGCCTGTACCTGTGTGAAAGATTTAGCGGTAATGGAAGGCGATGAAGATGAAGGCGACGTTGGCGATCCTCACTATTGGTGTGGTCCCTGTAAGCGAAGTGTTACCGCTCTTAACCGAGCATGTATCTGAACAACAGATAACGCATCTAAGCCTGCTGGGGAAGATGAGTCGGGAAGAGGTCATGGAAGACTACGCTGTAGAGGCGGGGGAGGATCCCCTGGCGACGTTATTAAGTGACGGTAAACTGGCGCATGTTTCGCGTCAGAAAATAGAGCGCGCGCTGCAGAGCGTAATAGAAGTGCTCGATAATCAAGGCTATGACGTTATTTTACTGATGAGTACTGCACCTGTTAAGGGACTCATCGCGCGTAATGCGATTTTGCTGGAGCCGATGCGGATCATTCCGCCGCTGGTGGCCTCCATTGTTGACGGGCATCAGGTGGGTGTCATTGTTCCCATTGAAGAGCTCATGGACAACCAGACGGCAAAATGGCACGTACTCGAAAAAATGCCTTTGTATGCGCTGGCCAATCCCTTCTGGGATAGCGAGGCTGCGCTGATTGAGGCAGGACGGGAACTGCTGGAGAGAGGGGCCGATGTGTTGATTCTGGACTGCCTTGGATTCCACCAGCACCACCGTGATTTACTGCAAAAGGCGCTGGATGTCCCGGTGCTGTTGTCCAATGTTCTGATGGCCCGGCTGGCCGCAGAGCTGTTGATCTAATGATTTTGCGTGACAGGTGATGATCATGGCCCCTATAGTGAATTTTTATCTAAAAATATAAGGGCCAGTTCATGCTTCAAAGTAACGAATACTTTTCCGGTAAAGTGAAATCCATTGGTTTTACCAGCAGCAGCACTGGCCGCGCCAGTGTCGGCGTTATGGCTGAAGGGGAATACACCTTTGGTACAGCCGAAGCTGAAGAGATGACGGTGATCAGCGGTGCGCTCAACGTCTTACTGCCGGGGGAAACAGAATGGAAAGTTTACTCTGCCGGACAAGCGTTCAACGTCCCTGGCCACAGCGAATTCCATCTGCAGGTTGCTGAACCGACCTCTTATCTGTGCCGCTACCTGAAATAAAACGTTTTATTCCCTCTCCCTGCCGGGAGAGGGTCACTGCAGGCATTACCGCTGCGCTTCGCCGCCGAGGCCTTCCACCAGATTCTGAATTAACGCTGCCAGCTCTCCGGTCATCAGGATAAAGTCCGCGTCAAAGCGCTGGGCGTAATCTTCACGATCGATATCTTCGTTCTGATCGCGCAGCTCATCGCAGAATTTCAGACGCTTCACCGAGCCGTCATCGCACATCACAAACTGAATACGCTGCTGCCAGTCGAGTGCCAGTTTGGTTACCACTTTGCCCGCTTCAATGTGTACGGCGATCTCGTCGCTCACCAGATCCTGCTTTTTCGCGCGGATCACGCCGCCATCTTCGAGCAGGGCTTTGAGCTCGGCTTCATCAAGGATCTGGAAGCCCTGGGCCGCTGTACCGCTGCGCACCCATTCGGTCAGGGTCAGCTCAATCGGCGTTTCCAGCGCCAGCGGAACGACCGGTAACGAGCCGATGCTTTTGCGCAGCAGGGCCAGCGTATCTTCCGCTTTTTTGGCGCTGGCGCAGTCCACCATGATCAGCCCGTTAACGGTATCGATCCACATCATTGTCTGGCTGAAACGGCTAAAGGCGCGCGGCAGCAGAGAGTGAAGAACTTCGTCTTTCAGCGAATCTTTTTCGGTTTTTTTCAGCTTGCGACCCTGTTCGGCTTCAAGCTTGAAAATTTTCGCTTCGAGCGCCTGCTTGACCACCGGCGTGGGCAGAATTTTTTCTTCTTTGCGGGCGCAGACGATGATTTGACCCGTGCTGCTGGCGTGGGTCAATGCATCGCTTTGTGAACCCATTGGAGGAACCCAACCGGTTTTTGCCATATCCTGGCTACCGCAAGGGGAAAAGCTATAAGCGGCTAACTGTTTTTCCATCTCTTCTGCACGCAGCGAAACGTCGCGGCTGAGACGGTAAACCATCAAATTTTTGAACCACAGCATGATAATTTCCACGGCCTTGTCGTTAAATCAGCGGGCATGATAACGAATTGTCGCATCGCTTGCATTGCTAATCGGGAAGCGGGCTTCTACTCTGTTGATAATCAAAATAATGAGGAGTGTCTTGTGCGTATTGGGATTGATTTGGGCGGCACCAAAACAGAAGTCATCGCACTGAGCGAGCAGGGGGAGCAACTGTTCCGCCACCGTCTGCCTACGCCGCGCGATGATTATCACCAGACTATCGAGACGATTGCCCGGCTGGTCGACATGGCTGAGCAGGCGACAGGGCAGACCGGCACCGTTGGGATGGGGATCCCGGGCTCAATCTCGCCCTATACCGGGGTGGTTAAAAACGCCAACTCCACCTGGCTCAACGGTCAGCCTTTTGATAAAGATTTAAGTCAGCGCCTGAACCGGGAAGTGCGTCTGGCAAATGACGCCAACTGTCTGGCCGTCTCCGAAGCCATTGACGGTGCCGCCGCAGGGGCCCAGACCGTTTTTGCGGTCATTATCGGGACCGGCTGTGGCGCAGGCGTGGCCCTGGGCGGGCGTGCCCATATTGGCGGCAACGGTACGGCGGGCGAGTGGGGACATAACCCCTTGCCGTGGATGGATGAAGATGAACTTAAATACCGCGCCGAGGTGCCGTGCTATTGCGGCAAGCAGGGCTGTATTGAGACGTTTATCTCCGGCACCGGTTTTGCCACCGATTACCACCGCCTGAGTGGCCAGCCACTCAAGGGGAACGAAATTATGCGCCGGGTCGGGGAACACGATCCGGTGGCTGAGCTGGCTCTCAGCCGCTATGAAATGCGGCTGGCGAAATCCCTGGCGCACGTGGTGAATATCCTTGACCCTGACGTGATTGTGCTCGGCGGCGGGATGAGCAACGTCGACCGTTTATATGCCACGGTGCCGAATCTGCTGAAGCAGTGGGTCTTCGGCGGCGAGTGTGAAACCCCGATCCGCAAAGCGGTGCACGGGGACTCCAGCGGCGTGCGCGGCGCCGCGTGGCTCTGGCCGCTATAGCCATTCTCCCTCTCCCTACGTGAGAGGGGCGGGATGAGGGTGCCCTTATGCAGGGCACCCTCACTCCACCGCAAACACCTTATCCAGCTTGCTATACCCCAGCCCGTTAATCTTCTTCACTTTGATCTGCACCGGGATCCGCTCTTTCATCGCCTCGACGTGGCTAATCACGCCAATGGTTTTCCCGGTGGCGTTCAGCGCGTCGAGCGCATCCAGGGCGGTATCCAGCGTTTCGCTGTCGAGCGTGCCGAAGCCTTCATCCAGGAACAGCGAATCGATGCGTGTCTTGTGGCTCACCAGATCGGAAAGCGCCAGCGCCAGTGCCAGGCTAACAAGGAAGCTTTCGCCGCCGGAGAGGGTACGGGTATCGCGCACCGCGTCCGCCTGCCAGGTATCCACCACTTCGAGTTCCAGCGCATCGCTGACCTTGCGCTGCAGCAAATAGCGCCCGTGCAGGCGATTTAGCTGCTGGTTGGCAAGCCAGACCAGATTATCCAGCGTGAGCCCCTGGGCAAACTTACGGAACTTGTCGCCGGTGCTGGAACCTATCAGCGAATTCAGATAGCTCCAGTCATCGGCCAGCCGCGCGGCCTCTTCAATATGCTGCATGAGCACCTGCTGGTGCTGACGGTTATCGCTGTCCTGTTTAAGCTGCTGGCGGATCTCACCCTGATGAGTGGTGTTCTCCCGAAGCTGTTGCCCGAGTTGCTGTAGCTGCAACTGCAGGGTTGGCGCGTCGAGTTCCAGCCCTTCCGGTCGCTGCGTCTGATGAGCCTGCAGCTGCTGGTTTGCCTGTGCGAACAGCGCGGTTGCCTGCTGAAGCTGGTTTTCCAGGGTCTGCTTACGGTGTTCAAGACGGCGGATAGTCTCTTCATCAAGCAGTGCAGCCAGAAAGGCCTCCCGATCGGCGAAGCAGCTTGCGGTCAGTGCGGCGGTGAAGTGCGTCGTGGCGTGCTGCAGCCGCTCGCTTTCGAGGCTTTCCTGCTGTTGCAATGTGGCAAGCTGGCTCTGAAGAGAAACGCATTCGTCGTGCGTTTCGCGCCAGTTATCAGGAATGGCCGGTTCGGTTTCTGTGTCGTTTGTGGCGGGCAGGGTGTCGAGCAGCGGCATCAGAGCCGTCATGCGCTCCTGCATGACGCCATGCTGAGTCTGTTTTTCCTGCCACTGTGCGAACTCGGTTTCACGTTCGTTCAGCCAGGCAGCCTCTGTGCCTTCCTCCGGGACGTTGAGTGACAGCGTAAGCAGGGTTGTTTCCAGCGCCTGGCGCGTGGCCGTCAGCTGCTGTTGATACTGACGCGCCTGCGCGTCCTGTTCATTCAGCTGTTGCTGCAGCGTCAGACGCTGGCTCAGCTGGTAAAGCTGACGCTCATACTGCTCTTGTTCGTTCATCCACGGGGCAATATCTTCCTGAATATTCAGAGTGATATTCAGGGACGCGCAAACCGATTGCCACTCTTTAGTGAGCGCTTGCTCCTCCTGAGAGAGCGTCTGAGCGTCGTCTGTCTCACGCTGGATCTGCCGGGTCAGGGCATTCACCTGACCGAGAACTAACAATCCTTCATCTTTAAGCGCAGCGACCTCTTTGGCTAACTGGTCGCGACGCTGCTGGTTGGCACTCAGCTCCAGCGCCTGATAGGCAGTGACCGCCGGGTGCGAGGTTGAGCCGCACAGCGGGCAGGGCTGTCCTGCCTGCAGCTGCGCACGCTCTGCCTCCAGACTTTTAATCTTCTCTTCCTGTCTGCAGAGCGTTTCAAGATCCAGATAATGTTGGTTTTTCTCTTTGTACTGCTGGCGGCGCAGCGTCAGCGTTTCATTGAGTTTTACCTGCTCTGCCTGGGCTTTCTGCAGGCTTTCACCGTTCTGGCGCAGACGTTGTTGCAGCGGCAGATAACGGGCCTGAAGCGACATCAGCCGCTGGCGGAAAGTCCGTGACTGAGCCTGTTGCTCCATCGCCACGCTGACCTCGTCAGCCGTGAGCGTCAGGGCGTTTTCCGGCATCTCTGCCAGCTTCTGGCGTAATTCAGCAATGCGCGTGGAAAGCGTGGCGATCTGATGTTTATCGCGATTCAGCTGTGCAAAATGGGCGCGCCAGCCTGCTATCTCCTGGCCCCACTGACGATACCGCTCGTGCTCTGCCAGCCACTGTGCCAGCGCCGTAAGGTCGGTCTGCAGTTGTGCATGGCTACGCTGGGCCGTATTACGGATACGCGAGCGCAGCGCGGTTTTTGCTTGTAAGCGAGCATTTACTTCAACAATGCGCTGCTTCGTTTGCCCCAGCCGGGTGGTTTGCTCTTGCTGGCTGTCCCACAGTGGACGCAGCTGGGCGGCGGGGTGAGCAAGCTGGAGCGTTGCCAGCTCGGGCGCAGCCTCGGTCAGTGCCTGTTGCGCCTGTTGCTGCAAGGTGGCAACGCGCTGCTGCTCACGTATAAGCTCGTCATTGCGCGTAAGCCACTGAAAATCTTTCTGTTGATTCTGCTGTTGCGCCAGCAGCGTTTTTTCTTCGTCAGTAAGTGCCTGCAAACTTTGCTGTAACTGCTGCTGTTGTTCTTCACTCAACAACACGACGCCTGCAGCCTGTGCTTCATACACCTCAAGGGCGTTACGTGCGGCTTTGTGTTTCTCAAACACCATGGCGGAAATCTGACCGTAGATCTCGGTTCCGGTCAGTTCTTCCAGCAGTTCGGCGCGGTCGGAAGGTCTGGCATTGAGGAAGGCGGCAAATTGCCCCTGAGAGAGCAGCATTGAGCGGGTAAAACGGCCATAATCCAGCCCGGTGAGGGCGGCCGTTTGTTCCAGTTTATCCGACACTTTGTCGGCCAGAATTTTACCGTCCTCACAGCGTGCCAGCTCGACGCGTGGGGCCTGAAGATTACCGTCGGGCTGATTTCGCGCGCGGTTCTGACTCCAGAAAGCGCGATAGGCAATACCTTTGACTTCAAACTCAACTTCAGCAAGGCATTCGGCCGTGTCGCGCGTCATCAAATCGTTTTGTGCCTGGGAGACTTTCTGCAGGCGCGGCGTTTCGTGATACAGCGCCAGACAAATGGCGTCGAGCAGGGTCGTTTTCCCTGCGCCGGTAGCCCCGGTAATCGCAAACAGTCCGTTGCTGGCAAACGGCTCCGCGGTAAAATCGATTTTCCACTCACCCTTCAGTGAGTTGAGGTTTTTCAGACGCAGGCTGAGGATTTTCATGCGTTTTCTTCCTCATCGTTCAGGGCATGCAGGGTGTGCGAAAACAGCTCGTTCAGCCGTGCGCGTTTCGCGTCGTCAATCTCCTCGTGGGAGAGCCGGCGTTCAAAGACCTCTTCCACCCTGAGCTCGCTGAGCGTTTCGCGCTGAGCGCCGAGCAGAATTTTCTCGCGCTGCTCGCGGCTGCGGCGCACCAGCAGCACCTCTACCGGCAGGTCTTCCGTGAGTACCTGAATTTTACGCTGCACATCATGCAGGTAGTCGGCGCTGGCGATCTCAATATCCAGCCAGACCGGCGGGTTTTGTTCCACGCCGCGCCACTGTTCAAGCTGGGCGGTGATGGCGTCCAGATCGCCTTTCAGCACCGCCAGCGGCTGGGTGACGGGCACTTCCAGCGTGTCAACGGCGCTGAGCTTGCCGTCGCTAAAGCTGACCAGATGGACACTTTTGGCTTTGCCGGTCTCATCAAAACTCAGCGAGATGGGCGAGCCGCAGTAGCGAATGTGCTCGCAGCCGCCGATAACCTGCGCCCGGTGGATATGCCCGAGGGCAATATAATCCGCGGGCGGGAAGTTTTGTGCCGGGAAAGCATCCAGCGTGCCAATATAAATGTCACGCACCGCGTCGCTTTTGCTGGCCCCAACGGTGGTGAGGTGCCCGGTGGCAATCACCGGAATCGCCTGGTCACCGCGAAGGGCGCAGGCCTGGGCATGCTGCTGGTGGTAATAGTCGGTGATAGCCTGCAGCAAATGCTGCTGTTTTTCAGCGCCGGAAAGCCCCGCCTGGCTTTGGACAATATCGCGCGGGCGTAAAAATGGGATCGGACACAGTACCGCACCCGGCGTCCCGTCGCGCTTTTTCAGGAGCTGCGGCGCATGTCCTGCGCTGGCCACCACGGTAGTATTGAGAAACGCCAGAATATCGCGGGATTCATTTAACGTTGCGACGGAATCATGGTTGCCGGCAACAATCACCAGATGACAGCCCGTTTGCTGCAGATTGACGACAAAACGGTTATATAACTCGCGCGCATAGCTGGGGGGCGAGCCGGTATCGAAGATGTCGCCCGCCACAATAATGGCGTCCACCTCATGAGAGCGGGCCGTATCCAGCAGCCAGTTCAGGAACGCTTCGTGTTCAGCCGCCCGGCTTTTGCTGTAAAAATTTTGACCCAGATGCCAGTCAGAGGTGTGTAGTATGCGCATTGCTGATCCGTGGCGAAAAAGAGAAAGCAGGATTATAAACTGTCAGGGAACAGAAAATAACCGCTGTAATAAAACAACAGTTTGCCCTTTATAGTGGTACTGTTTTTCATAAATCTGTCATAAATCTGACGCATAATGACGCCGCATTACAAACTTGTAACTTAAATAAGATAAAACAGGGCAAAGTATGGCGAGACGTATTCTGGTCGTAGAAGATGAAGCTCCGATTCGTGAAATGGTGTGCTTCGTGCTCGAGCAAAATGGCTTCCAGCCGGTTGAGGCGGAAGATTATGACAGCGCGGTGAACCAGCTGAATGAACCCTGGCCCGATCTGATTCTGCTCGACTGGATGTTGCCTGGCGGCTCCGGGCTGCAGTTTATCAAACACCTGAAACGTGAAGCGCTAACCCGCGACATACCGGTTGTGATGCTCACGGCGCGCGGTGAAGAAGAGGATCGCGTACGCGGTCTGGAAACGGGGGCGGACGATTACATTACCAAACCGTTCTCACCGAAAGAGCTGGTTGCCCGCATTAAAGCCGTGATGCGCCGCATTTCACCGATGGCGGTGGAAGAGGTGATTGAGATGCAGGGACTGAGCCTTGACCCTACCTCACACCGCGTCATGACCGGTGAAAATCCCCTCGATATGGGGCCTACCGAATTTAAACTTCTGCATTTCTTTATGACTCACCCGGAGCGCGTATACAGCCGCGAACAGTTGCTGAATAACGTCTGGGGAACTAACGTGTATGTCGAAGACCGGACGGTTGACGTACATATCCGCCGCCTGCGAAAAGCGCTGGAACTGAGCGGCCACGATCGCATGGTGCAGACGGTCCGCGGCACGGGTTATCGTTTTTCAACCCGTTTCTGAACAATGACAGGAGTGTGACGCGTGCTGGAACGTCTGTCATGGAAAAGGCTCGTCTTTGAACTGATCTTATGCTGTATTCCGGCCTTCATTCTGGGGGCCTTTCTTGGATATTTGCCGTGGTTTCTGCTGGCGTCGGTTACCGGGCTTCTGATCTGGCATTTCTGGAACCTGCTGCGCCTCTCTTGGTGGCTATGGGTTGACCGAAGTATGACGCCTCCGCCGGGAAGCGGAAGCTGGGAGCCGCTGCTGTACGGTCTGCACCAGATGCAGATGCGTAACAAAAAGCGGCGCCGGGAGCTGGGAAGCCTGATCAAACGCTTCCGTAGCGGCGCTGAGTCGCTGCCGGATGCTGTAATACTGACGACCGAAGAAGGGACGATCTTCTGGTGTAACGGCCTCGCGCAACAGCTGCTGGGCCTGCGCTGGCCGGACGATAATGGCCAGAACATCCTCAATCTTCTGCGTTATCCCGAGTTCACGCTGTACCTGAAAAAGCGTGATTTTACCCGCCCCCACAACCTGAAGCTCAACAATGGGCGCCATCTGGAAATCCGAGTGATGCCTTACAGCGATCAGCAGTGGCTGATGGTTGCCCGTGATGTCACCCAGATGCACCAGCTGGAAGGGGCGCGACGCAACTTCTTTGCCAACGTCAGCCACGAATTACGCACTCCGCTGACGGTGCTTCAGGGGTACCTGGAGATGATGCAGGAGCAAACGCTGGAAGGCGCGCCGCGCGAGAAGGCGTTGCATACGATGCGTGAACAAACGCACCGTATGGAAGGGCTGGTGAAACAGCTGCTGACGCTCTCGAAAATTGAGGCCGCCCCCTCGCTGGCATTGAATGACACCATTGATGTGCCGATGATGCTGCGGGTGGTGGAGCGCGAAGCGCAGACGTTAAGCCATAAAATGCATCAGCTGACCTTCGAGGTCGACAACACGCTCAAGGTGCTTGGCAGCGAAGATGAGCTGCGCAGCGCCATTTCCAATCTGGTGTATAACGCGGTGAATCATACGCCAGCGGGGACGGATATCGTGGTGCGCTGGCAGCACACGCCAACGGGCGCTGAGTTCAGCGTAGAGGATAACGGGCCGGGGATCGCACCTGAACACATCCCGCGTCTGACCGAGCGCTTCTACCGGGTGGATAAAGCGCGCTCACGGCAGACCGGCGGCAGCGGTCTGGGGCTGGCTATTGTGAAACACGCGGTGAATCATCATGAAAGCCGTCTCGATATTCAAAGCACGCTGGGTAAGGGAACCCGCTTCAGTTTCGTTATCCCGGAACGATTAATTGCCAAAAAGATCGCCTGACGACAGGCGTGTCAGTTTACCTTTCCACGGGCCAGCGTTTGCTGGCCCGTTTGCTTTGCAGTCAAGCGAAACGCGGCTGAATATTATACGGCTGGCTGTTTTTTGTTCGCATGATTAGCCATGGGTTTTTCTTATAATTAGCGTATTGTGCTGGTCTGATTTTTGATGCTGGCATATTGTTCTGGTTTCACGATCCCATCTTGCCTTTAAACGTTATAAGCGTTTAAATTGCGCCCCAGATACTGTCATACCGACTGTATTTGCGTGGTAAATCGAAAAACTATTCTTCTCCACGCCAGGACGGGAGCATATCCCGCTGAAATTGAGCAAATTTTCCGCTGTATCGTCCCGTCAGGGATAGCGAAAATCTCAATGTTTTCAACACCACATCCACAGGCAGTAAGGTTTTATGACCCATCACTTAAAATCGCGTGACATCATCGCGCTGGGCTTTATGACATTTGCGCTGTTCGTTGGCGCAGGCAACATCATTTTCCCTCCAATGGTTGGCTTACAGGCGGGTGAACACGTCTGGACCGCTGCGTTTGGTTTCCTGATTACTGCTGTGGGTCTGCCGGTACTGACCGTCGTCGCGCTGGCGAAAGTCGGTGGTGGCGTTGATAGCCTCAGCACCCCGATTGGCAAAGTGGCCGGCATTCTGCTGGCGACCGTCTGCTATCTGGCCGTTGGCCCGCTGTTTGCGACCCCGCGTACCGCGACCGTATCCTTCGAAGTGGGGATTGCCCCGCTCACTGGCGATGGCGCGATGCCGCTGTTTATCTACAGCCTGATCTACTTCGCGATTGTGATTCTGGTTTCCCTCTATCCGGGCAAGCTGCTGGATACCGTGGGTAACTTCCTGGCTCCGCTGAAAATCGTGGCGCTGATTGTGCTGGCGGTTGCGGCCATCGTCTGGCCCGCAGGCCCGATTAGCGATGCGATGGACGCCTATAAAAACGCCGCGTTCTCCAACGGCTTTGTGAACGGCTACCTGACGATGGATACGCTGGGCGCAATGGTGTTTGGTATTGTTATCGTGAATGCCGCACGTTCCCGCGGCGTGACGGAAGCGCGTCTGCTGACTCGCTACACCATCTGGGCTGGCCTGATGGCCGGTGTGGGGCTGACGCTGCTGTACCTGGCGCTGTTCCGCCTGGGCTCAGATAGCGCCATACTGGTCGATCAAAATGCCAACGGCGCGGCGATCCTCCATGCTTACGTACAGCACACCTTTGGTGGTGCGGGTAGCCTGCTGCTGGCGGTACTGATTTTCCTGGCGTGCCTTGTCACCGCCGTGGGGCTGACCTGCGCCTGCGCTGAGTTCTTTGCTCAGTATCTGCCGCTCTCTTACCGTACGCTGGTCTTTATCCTGGGCATCTTCTCCATGGCGGTGTCAAACCTCGGTCTGAGCCACCTGATTCAGGTCTCTATCCCGGTGCTGACGGCCATTTATCCGCCGTGTATCGTGCTGGTGGTGCTGAGCTTCACCCGCCCGTGGTGGAACAACTCGTCGCGAATTATTGCGCCAGCCATGTTTATCAGCCTGATTTTTGGTATCCTTGACGGGATTAAAGCATCCGCCTTTGCGCAAATACTGCCAGCCTGGACACAGCGTCTGCCGCTGTCCGAGCAAGGCCTGGCCTGGTTGATGCCTACCGTTGTTGTACTGGTTCTGGCCATTATCTGGGATCGTGCTGCAGGGCGTCAGGTCGCATCGAACGCCCATTAATCAACGGCAACAAACTGTTTAACCACGGGGCTTAAGGCCCCGTGGTTTTTTGTTTTTTTCGAGTTGAATGGCAAGATTTAAATGGAAAGCACTAACAAACTCAAACGTGGACTCAGCACCCGCCACATTCGCTTTATGGCGCTGGGATCCGCTATCGGTACCGGTCTTTTTTATGGCTCGGCAGATGCCATTAAAATGGCCGGTCCCAGCGTTCTGCTGGCCTACATCATCGGTGGCGTGGCCGCGTATATTATCATGCGCGCCCTCGGGGAGATGTCGGTTCACAATCCGTCTGCCAGTTCGTTCTCGCGCTATGCGCAGGAAAACTTAGGCCCGCTGGCGGGCTTCATCACCGGATGGACCTACTGCTTCGAAATTCTGATTGTGGCCATTGCCGACGTTACCGCCTTTGGCATCTACATGGGCGTCTGGTTCCCCGCGGTTCCGCACTGGATCTGGGTGCTGAGCGTGGTGCTGATCATCTGTGCCGTCAACCTGATGAGCGTGAAGGTGTTTGGTGAACTGGAGTTCTGGTTCTCCTTCTTCAAAGTTGCCACCATTATCATCATGATTATCGCGGGCTTCGGGATCATCATCTGGGGTATCGGCAACGGCGGTCAGCCAACGGGGATTCATAACCTCTGGAGCAACGGCGGCTTCTTCAGCAACGGCTGGCTCGGCATGGTGATGTCGCTGCAGATGGTCATGTTTGCCTACGGCGGGATCGAGATTATCGGCATTACCGCCGGGGAAGCGAAAGACCCGGAGAAATCCATTCCGCGCGCCATCAACTCAGTGCCAATGCGTATTCTGGTGTTCTATGTGGGGACGCTGTTCGTCATTATGTCCATCTACCCGTGGAACCAGGTGGGCACTAACGGCAGCCCGTTTGTGCTGACCTTCCAGCATATGGGCATCGCGTTTGCCGCCAGCATCCTGAACTTTGTGGTGCTGACCGCCTCGCTTTCGGCAATCAACAGTGACGTCTTTGGCGTGGGCCGCATGCTGCACGGAATGGCGGAGCAGGGCAGTGCGCCTAAGGTGTTTGCCAAAACCTCTCGTCGCGGCACGCCGTGGGTGACGGTAATGGTGATGACCGTAGCCCTGCTGCTGTCGGTCTACCTGAACTACATCATGCCGGAGAATGTGTTCCTGGTGATTGCGTCGCTGGCGACCTTCGCGACCGTGTGGGTGTGGATCATGATCCTGTTGTCACAGATTGCGTTCCGTCGCCGTCTGTCACCGGAAGAGGCGAAAGCGCTGAAGTTCAAAGTGCCGGGTGGGGTGGTGACAACCGCTGTCGGTCTGGTCTTCCTGGTCTTTATCATCGCCCTGATTGGCTATCATCCGGATACCCGTATCTCCCTTTACGTGGGCTGTGCGTGGATCGTCCTGCTGCTGCTGGGCTGGATGTTCAAATGCCGCCGCGACCGTCAGCTGGCGCAGGCACAGTAATCGTCCCTCTCCCCGCAGAGGGACTGGAAGGAGGCATCCGCTCACGCTGATGCCTCCTCCCCCGTCCTCCTCCCTCAATAAACCTCGTCATGATGAGCTAACCTTAACCACCCTGTGGCAAGGTGACGTCAATTTCATCAAAGGGGATTCGTGATGTTAAACGCCTGGCACCTTCCGGTTGCCCCATTTGTTAAGCAAAACAAAGACAACCTTGTGATTACGCTCTGGCTGGCGGGGGAAAATCAGCCTGAACGCGTGACGCTACGCGCCGAAATTGATAACGAAGAGACCGCGCTGAAAATGCATAAGCAGCGCAGCCAGCCGCAGCCCGGGATCACGGCGTGGCGGGCAAACATCGATTTAACCCGTGGACAGCCGCGTCGTCGCTACAGTTTTAAACTGCTGTGGAATAACCGCCAGCTGTGGTTTACCCCGCAGGGGTTTAGCCGTTTTCCGCCGGCCCGGCTGGAGCAGTTTGCCGTCGATTACCCGGACAATGGCCCGCAATGGGTTAACGATCAGGTGTTTTACCAGATTTTCCCGGACCGCTTTGCCCGCAGCGAAAAGCGCACGGCCGACCAGGATAAGGTTTATTACCACCACGCAGCAGGTCACGACATTATCCTCAAAGCATGGGATGAACCGCTGACCGCGCAGGCGGGTGGCTCGACGTTTTACGGCGGCGATCTCGACGGGATCAGCGAAAAACTCCCGTACCTGAAAAAACTGGGCGTGACGGCGCTGTACCTTAACCCGGTGTTTAAAGCCCCGAGCGTGCATAAATACGACACCGAAGATTATCGTCATGTTGATGAGCAGTTTGGCGGCGATGCCGCGCTGCTGCGCCTGCGACAGAACACTAAAAACGAAGGGATGCGCCTGATTCTGGACGGCGTGTTCAACCACAGCGGGGATTCGCACGCGTGGTTTGACCGTCATAACCAGTCGATGAGGGGGGCATGCCATAACCCGGATTCGCCGCAGCGTGACTGGTACAGCTTTAATGAAGAGGGCTACGCGCTGGACTGGCTGGGCTACCCAAGCCTGCCGAAGCTGGATTTCCAGTCTCCTTCTCTGGTCAACGAAATCTATGGCGGTGAAGACAGCGTTGTCCGCCACTGGCTTAAGGCACCATGGAACATGGACGGCTGGCGTCTTGACGTGGTGCATATGCTGGGTGAAGCGGGCGGTGCGCGTAATAACCTTCAGCACGTTGCAGGTATTACCCGCTCAGCGAAAGCCGCGCAGCCGGAGGCCTTTGTCTTTGGCGAGCATTTTGGCGATGCACGCCAGTGGCTGCAAGCCGATGCAGAAGATTCGGCCATGAACTACCGCGGTTTTACCTTCCCGCTATGGGGATTTCTGGCGAACACCGATATCTCTTACGATCCGCAGCATATCGACGCCGAAACCTGTATGGCATGGATGGATAACTACCGCGCCAGCCTGTCGCATCAGCAGCAGTTGCGGATGTTTAACCAGCTGGACAGCCACGATACCGCACGTTTTAAATCCCTGCTTGGCAAGGATGTGGCACGCCTGCCGCTGGCCGTTACCTGGCTCTTCACCTGGCCAGGCGTGCCGTGCATTTACTACGGTGATGAGGTGGGGCTGGAGGGGAACAACGATCCCTTCTGCCGCAAAACCTTCCCCTGGGATCCGGCGAAGCAGGACAAGGCGCTGCTCAGCCTGTACCAGCGTCTGGCTAAGCTTCGTAAACAGAACCAGGCGCTGCGTTACGGTGGCTGTCAGGTGGTGTATGCCCACGATAGCGTGGTGGTGTTTGCCCGCGTCTACAACCAGCAACGCGTGCTGGTCGCCATCAACCGCGGAGAAGCCTGTGAAGTGGTGCTGGATGACTCTCCGTTGCTGCACGTGAAGGCGTGGCAACGCAAAGAGGGTAAAGGCACGATTCAGGAAGGCATTCTCTCCTTACCGGCCATTTCCGCCTCCGTCTGGTTCGGAAATTAATCGTCATCAGCAACCGGTTTATTTCCCGGTTGCTGAAAATTCCCCTAAGTTGTTCGGTTAATTTCAACAGAGGGGACAAATATCTTTACTATCCGCTCAATCAATTCTCGCTATACTCAAATTGCTTTATCAGTCAGGGCCCTTTCTCATATAGCACACCAAAACGTTGGCTTTTAACACATTGATTAAAAGGTACTTTTATGTCTATTCGTGAACTGATTGACCCGTCCAATTCCGTACTGATTTTTATCGATCACCAACCGCAAATGTCTTTTGGCGTGGCAAATATTGACCGTCAGTTATTAAAGAATAATACGGTGGCTCTGGCAAAAGCAGGCAAAATTTTTGATGTTCCGGTTATCTACACCTCTGTCGAAACAAAAAGCTTTAGCGGATACATCTGGCCAGAACTGCTGGCGGTTCACCCGGAGGTTAAACCGATTGAACGTACCTCTATGAACTCCTGGGAAGACGATGCGTTTGTTGCGGCAGTGAAAGCAACGGGCCGCAAGAAACTTATCATCTCAGCCCTGTGGACCGAAGTTTGCCTGACCTTCCCGGCGCTGATGGCTCTGGATGAAGGGTTTGAAGTTTATGTAGTGACCGATACTTCCGGCGGTACCTCCGTAGATGCCCATGAACGTGCGATTGACCGTATGGTTCAAGCGGGCGCGGTTCCTGTGACCTGGCAGCAGGTGCTGCTTGAGTATCAGCGCGACTGGTCTCGCAAAGGCACTTACGACGCGGTCATGGACCTGGTCCGTGAGCACAGCGGCGCTTATGGCATGGGCGTTGACTATGCCTACACCCTCGTTCACGGCGCGCCAGAACGCAAAGCGTAAACCTTTCAGGGCGGGGTTCTCCCGCCCATTAATGACCAGGAAACTATTATGGCGCACACATCGCATGTCACGCTGGTGATCACCCACACCTTGCTGCCGGGTCAGGCTGAGCGATACGAACAGTGGCTGGGTAAGATCATGCCCATCGCGGCGGAATTTCCGGGGCATCTTGGCGCGAACGTCATCCGCCCGACCGACGGACAACATCTGTGGACGGTGATAATCCGTTTCGACACCCTCGAACACCTTTCTGCATGGACCCAGTCCGATACCCGTAATGCGCTGGTAAAAGAGATTGAACCGCTGCTGGCGGAAGGCGATAAAACCGAAGTGCGTACCGAGGCGGCGTTCTGGTTTACCCCACCGGAGCCTCATGTGCGTAAGCCTAAACAGTGGAAACAGTTTCTCATTACCCTGCTGGTTATCTTTCCCAGTACCAACCTGGTGCCGCTGGTCACCGGTGCGTTGCTTCCTGGCCTGAAAGGTACGTTGTTGTTGCATCTGATTAACGATGCCTGTGTGGTCGCGCTGGTGGTCTGGTTGTGGATGCCCATCGTGACCCGTCTGTTTGCCGGATGGCTCAAAAAAGCCTGATTCGGCTGAAAGGAGTACGTTATGTCTCAAACTGCCACACTGATCTTAACCAAAGGTAAGATCCATACTCTCGATCGCGAAAACCCGCTCACGGAAGCGGTGGCTATTGCTAACGGCAAGATCCTGGCTACGGGCAACCACGATCGCATTATGAGCTATGCGACGCAGGGAACGCAGATTGTCGATCTGAAGGGAAGTACGGTGATCCCCGGGCTTAACGATTCGCACCTGCACCTGATCCGCGGCGGGCTGAACTACAACCTCGAGCTGCGCTGGGAAGGCGTACCGTCGCTGGCGGATGCGCTAAGGATGTTGAAAGATCAGGCCGATCGTACACCTTCACCTCAGTGGGTTCGGGTGGTGGGCGGCTGGAGTGAGTTTCAGTTCGCCGAACGCCGGATGCCGACCATCGAAGAGCTTAACGAGGCGGCACCGGATACGCCGGTGTTTGTCCTGCACCTCTACGATCGCGCCCTGCTTAACCGAGCCGCGTTGAAAGCTGTCGGCTACACCAAAGAGACGCCAAACCCGCCGGGCGGGGAGATTGTGCGTGATAACCACGGCAACCCGACCGGGCTGCTGATCGCTAAACCTAACGCGATGATCCTCTACGCCACGCTGGCAAAAGGACCGAAACTCCCCATTGAGCAGCAGGTTAACTCCACGCGCCAGTTTATGCGTGAGCTTAACCGTCTGGGGCTGACCAGCGCCATTGATGCCGGCGGCGGCTTCCAGAACTACCCGGAAGATTACGAGGTGATTGCCGAACTGCACGCCAAAGAGCAGATGACGGTGCGTATTGCCTACAACCTCTTCACCCAGCGCCCTAAACAGGAGCTGGAGGATTTTGAGCGCTGGACCGATATGCTCAAACCGGGGCAGGGCACAGACTTTTATCGTGCGAACGGGGCAGGAGAGATGCTGGTCTTCTCGGCGGCGGATTTTGAAGATTTCCTCCAGCCGCGCCCGGAGCTGCCGCAAGGGATGGAAGACGAGCTGGAACGCGTGGTGCGCCACCTGGTGGAAAACCGCTGGCCGTTCCGGCTGCATGCCACCTATGACGAATCCATCAGCCGGATGCTGGATGTCTTTGAGAAGGTGAACCGTGAGATTCCGTTTAACGGCCTGCACTGGTTCTTTGACCATGCGGAGACCATTACCGAACGTAATATCGAGCGCGTCAAAGCGTTGGGGGGCGGTATTGCGGTGCAGCACCGTATGGCGTTCCAGGGCGAATATTTCGTCGACCGCTACGGCAAAGAGGCGGTGAAACACACGCCACCGGTGGCGAAAATGCTGGAGCTGGACGTGCCGGTTGGGTTAGGTACTGACGCAACCCGTGTGGCGAGCTATAACCCGTGGACGGCGCTCTACTGGCTGGTCTCCGGGCGAACCGTCGGCGGCCTGGCGATGTATGACGACAATAACCGCCTGCCGCGTGAGGTAGCGCTGGAGCTGTGGACCGCAGGCAGCGCGTGGTTTTCCAGCGAGCAGGGTAAAAAAGGCCGTCTGGTTGAAGGGCAGCTTGCGGACCTGGTGGTGCTGTCGAAAGATTACTTCAGCGTGACGGAAGAGGAGATCAAGGGCATTGAATCGGTGCTGACCGTTGTGGATGGCAAGGTCGTGTATGCCGCCGGTCATTTCAGTCCGCTGTCACCGCCGCCGATCCCGGTTGTGCCGGCGTGGTCACCGGTCGTGAAAGTCCCGGGGCATTACCGCTCTGCGCCGCCTGCAGCCAGTAAAGTGGGGGCGGTGGTGCAGATGCACCAGTGCATTGGTAGCTGCGGAGTGCATGGCCATGCGCACGGCATTGCGCGGCAATCGGATATCCCGGTATCTGATGACCAGGCATTCTGGGGCGTGCTGGGGTGTTCGTGCTTCGCGTTTTAACGTGTGAATAGCGAGATCGTACAAAACAAAAAGGCCCGCAGATGCGGGCCTTTTCCGTAAACCGTGCCGATTACAGGCTGGATACGTTCTCAGACAGGTATTTAGCAACGCCGTCCGGAGACGCGTTCATACCTTCTTTACCTTTTTCCCACTGAGCCGGGCACACTTCACCGTGCTCTTCGTGGAACTGCAGCGCGTCAACCATGCGCAGCATTTCGTCGATGTTACGACCCAGTGGCAGATCGTTAACAACCTGGTGACGAACGATGCCGTTTGCGTCGATCAGGAAAGAACCGCGCAGTGCAACGCCAGCGTCCGGATGCTCGATACCGTAAGCCTGCTGGATTTCGCGTTTGATG
The DNA here is from genome assembly GCF_057320345.1 of Enterobacter cloacae complex sp. 394I7. Classification (NCBI taxonomy): domain Bacteria; kingdom Pseudomonadati; phylum Pseudomonadota; class Gammaproteobacteria; order Enterobacterales; family Enterobacteriaceae; genus Enterobacter; species Enterobacter cloacae complex sp. 394I7. The sequence goes on from NZ_JBXWCR010000004.1 coordinate 119,204, forward strand.
TCCGCAACCATTGCGTATTTCACCGCACCGATGCCGCCTTTGTCGACAGGGGTGTTACGCCATGCGTTGTGTACAAATTCAGAGTCGAAGGAGACGCCTACAACTTCTACGCCACGCTTCTGGAATTCTTCGTAACGTTTGTCGAATGCGATCAGCTCAGACGGGCAAACGAAAGTGAAGTCCATTGGCCAGAAGAACAGAACGGTCGCTTTACCGTTGGTGTGCTGTTTGAAGTTGAAGTTTTCAACGATTTCACCGTTGCCCAGAACTGCTGCAGCTGTAAAATCCGGAGCCGGACGAGTTACCAGAACCATGTGATTCTCCTGTAGATACTAAGGTTATTTGGAACGCAACGCCGCCAAGTATAGAGAGTGTTCATTGATAAGACAAAGAGGCGCTAACAATCGTTCAGCAAGCTTTCACCTATCAATGGCATTTCTGTTATAGCTGTTTGTTTTTCGCCTGGGTCATCATACGCGGATAGAACTGCCAGAACCGCGTCTCCAGCGCCTCGTAGTGGGTGTCCAGGTCATGCCAGGAGTCGCGCAGCGCGTCGAGTCGCGGTCGGCGACTCGCCATCCCGTTTAACACATTCTGTATAAAGTCCATCTCGCGATAGCGCTCAAGCCAGCGTTCTGACCAGAGATAGTTATTCAGATTCACAAAGCGCGGCGGCGAGTCCGGCAAAATAATGGACACCTGCTGGTGGGCATAACGCACGAACGCGTTAAGGGGCATCTCGGGAGAGAGTGTTTCCCAGTGCCGCGAGAGGAAATGGTCCCACATTACATCGAGCGTGATTGGCGCGACGCGCCGCGTTTCAGGGCGGAACCACGCTTTGGCTTCCTGGACTTCCGGCAGGTTATCGGTCAATACGTCGATACGGCGATGCATAAAAATCCCGTCGACAACCTCTGCGGAGTACGCGTCGGCGGGATTACCGCGCACGAAATCGGCCAGCAGATTGCCGGAAAGAGAGCTGTCAGCGAGATGAGCAAGATGCAGGTGAGCGAGAAAATTCATGCGTTTTATTTGTCCAGGGGCGGCTAGTTGTTGCAGCAAAAGGGTGTGAGCACTAGACTATGCCGCCTGTTTTTAAGTCACGAGTATACGTCATGCGCGTCGCCGATTTCTCCTTTGAACTACCTGAATCCCTGATTGCTCACTACCCAATGCCTGAGCGCAGTAGCTGTCGTTTGCTGTCACTGGATGGGCCGACGGGCGAGCTGACGCACGGTACTTTCACCGATTTGCTCGACAAGCTCAACCCTGGCGATCTGCTGGTCTTTAACAATACCCGCGTGATCCCGGCGCGTCTGTTTGGCCGTAAAGCCAGCGGCGGCAAGATTGAAGTGCTGGTCGAACGTATGCTTGATGATAAACGTATTCTGGCACATATTCGCGCCTCTAAAGCGCCGAAGCCGGGTGCAGAGCTGCTGCTTGGCGATGATGAGAGCATCCGTGCAACCATGACCGCGCGTCACGATGCGCTGTTTGAGGTGGCGTTCAATGACGAGCGCACGGTGCTCGACATCCTGAATGCGATCGGCCATATGCCGCTGCCCCCTTACATCGAGCGCCCGGACGAAGAGGCTGACCGCGAGCTGTACCAGACCGTCTATAGCCAGAAACCTGGCGCGGTCGCCGCGCCGACGGCGGGCCTGCATTTTGATGAACCGCTGCTGGAAAAATTGCGCGCGAAAGGTATCGAGATGGCCTTCGTGACCCTGCATGTCGGTGCGGGTACGTTCCAGCCGGTGCGCGTGGACAGCATCGAAGACCACATCATGCACTCCGAATATGCCGAAGTGCCGCAAGAGGTGGTGGATGCCGTTCTGGCCGCCAAAGCACGCGGTAACCGCGTTGTGGCAGTGGGCACCACGTCGGTACGCTCCCTTGAGAGCGCCGCGCAGGCCGCCAAAAATGACCTGATTGAGCCTTTCTTTGGCGATACGCAGATCTTTATCTACCCGGGCTATCAGTACAACGTGATTGATGCCCTGGTAACCAACTTCCATCTGCCTGAATCAACGCTGATTATGCTGGTGTCCGCTTTTGCGGGTTATCAGCACACCATGGCGGCGTACAAGTCTGCGGTAGAACAAAAATATCGCTTTTTTAGCTACGGGGACGCGATGTTTATCACGTACAATCCGCAGGCTTTGAATGAGCGTGTCGGGGAATAAGTCCGCGGCACCGTTTTACAACGTTGGACTGTTTTTCTGACGTCGGAGAAAAAATGAAATTTGAACTCGATACCACCGATGGTCGCGCACGTCGCGGCCGCCTGGTGTTTGATCGCGGCGTGGTGGAAACCCCCGCGTTTATGCCTGTGGGCACCTACGGCACCGTAAAAGGGATGACGCCGGAAGAAGTGGAAGCCACTGGCGCACAGATTATCCTCGGCAATACCTTCCACCTGTGGCTGCGTCCTGGCCAGGAGATCATGAAGCTGCACGGCGATTTGCATGACTTCATGCAGTGGAAAGGCCCGATCCTGACCGACTCCGGTGGTTTCCAGGTCTTCAGCCTGGGCGACATCCGTAAGATCACCGAGCAGGGTGTACACTTCCGTAACCCGATCAACGGCGATCCGATTTTCCTCGATCCTGAAAAGTCTATGGAGATTCAGTACGATCTCGGCTCTGATATCGTGATGATCTTCGACGAATGTACGCCATACCCGGCCGACTGGGATTACGCGAAACGCTCCATGGAGATGTCGTTGCGCTGGGCGAAGCGTAGCCGTGACCGCTTTGATTCCCTGCAGAACAAAAATGCGCTGTTCGGTATTATCCAGGGCAGCGTTTACGAAGATTTACGCGATATCTCTGTTAAAGGTCTGGTAGAGATAGGTTTTGATGGCTACGCTGTCGGCGGTTTGGCTGTGGGTGAACCGAAGGAAGACATGCATCGCATTCTGGAACATGTCTGCCCGCAAATCCCGGCAGATAAACCCCGTTACCTGATGGGTGTGGGTAAACCTGAGGACCTGGTTGAAGGTGTGCGCCGCGGCATTGATATGTTCGACTGCGTTATGCCAACCCGCAACGCGCGTAACGGTCATCTGTTTGTGACCGATGGCGTGGTGAAAATCCGTAACGCGAAGCATAAGAGTGACACCAGCCCGCTCGATTCCGAGTGCGATTGCTACACCTGTCGCAATTATTCTCGCGCGTACCTGCATCATCTTGATCGTTGCAATGAGATTTTGGGCGCGCGTCTCAATACCATTCATAATCTTCGTTATTATCAGCGCTTAATGGCTGGTTTACGCAAGGCTATTGAAGAGGGTAAATTAGAGAGCTTCGTGACCGATTTTTACCAACGTCAGGGTCGAACCGTTCCACCTTTGAACGTTGATTAATTTTAATAATGAGGGAATTTGAATGAGCTTTTTTATTTCTGATGCGGTAGCGGCAACAGGTGCTCCGGCGCAGGGCAGCCCGATGTCTCTGATTCTGATGCTGGTTGTGTTCGGTCTGATCTTCTACTTCATGATCCTGCGCCCACAGCAGAAGCGTACCAAAGAGCACAAAAAGCTGATGGACTCCATTGCCAAAGGTGATGAAGTGCTGACCAACGGTGGTCTGGTCGGTCGCGTAACCAAAGTGGCTGAAAGTGGCTACATTGCTATTGCCCTGAACGACACCACTGAAGTGGTTATCAAACGTGACTTCGTAGCTGCCGTTCTGCCGAAAGGCACCATGAAGGCGCTGTAATCCCAACTTTTCCCAAAGGGAACTGCCGTGTTAAACCGTTATCCTTTGTGGAAGTACATCATGCTGGTCGCCGTGATTCTCGTCGGCCTGCTGTACGCGCTTCCCAACCTGTATGGTGAGGATCCGGCTGTTCAAATCACTGGCGCGCGCGGTGTCGCCGCCAGTGAGCAAACGCTGATCCAGGTCCAGAAATCGTTACAAGAAGAAAAAATTACCGCTAAGTCTGTGGCTCTGGAAGAGGGCGCAATTCTTGCTCGCTTCGACACCACCGACACGCAGCTCCGCGCTCGCGAAGTGCTGATGGGCGTGCTGGGTGATAAATACGTCGTGGCGCTTAACCTTGCTCCTGCAACCCCGCGTTGGCTGGCTGCGTTGAATGCAGAGCCAATGAAACTCGGTCTTGACCTGCGTGGCGGTGTTCACTTCCTGATGGAAGTGGATATGGATACCGCGCTCGGCAAACTGCAGGAACAAAACATCGACAGCCTGCGCAGCGATCTGCGCGAAAAAGGCATCGCTTACACTACCGTTCGTAAAGAAGATAACTACGGTATGAGCATCACGTTCCGCGACAGCGCGGCGCGCGATCAGGCTGTAGATTACCTGACTCAACGTCACCGTGACCTCGTGATCACCTCTCAGGGCAGCAACCAGCTGCGCGCGGTGATGACCGATGCTCGCCTGAAAGAAGCCCGTGAATACGCCGTTCAGCAGAACATCAATATTCTGCGTAACCGTGTAAACCAGCTGGGTGTTGCTGAGCCACTGGTACAGCGTCAGGGTGCTGACCGTATTGTGGTGGAACTCCCGGGGATTCAGGACACGGCACGTGCGAAAGAGATTCTGGGGGCAACTGCCACGCTGGAATTCCGTCTGGTTAACTCCAACGTCGATCAGTCCGCTGCCGCCGCTGGCCGTATTCCGGGCGATTCGGAAGTGAAACAGACCCGCGAAGGTCAGCCAGTTGTGCTGTACAAACGCGTGATCCTGACCGGTGACCACATCACCGACTCCACATCCAGCCAGGACGAATACAACCAGCCGCAGGTTAACATCTCGCTGGATAGCGCGGGTGGTAACATCATGTCTAACTTCACCAAGGACAACATCGGTAAACCGATGGCGACCCTGTTCGTGGAGTACAAAGACAGCGGTAAGAAAGACGCAAACGGCCGCGCGGTGCTGGTGAAAGAGGAAGAGGTGATTAACATCGCCAACATCCAGTCTCGTCTGGGTAACAGCTTCCGCATCACCGGTATCAACAACCCGAACGAAGCGCGTCAGCTTTCGCTGCTGCTGCGTGCCGGTGCGCTGATTGCACCGATTCAGATTGTTGAAGAACGTACCATTGGTCCAACGCTGGGGATGCAAAACATCAAGCAGGGTCTGGAAGCGTGTCTGGCCGGTCTGGTGGTCTCCATCCTCTTCATGATCTTCTTCTATAAGAAGTTTGGTCTGATTGCGACAAGCGCACTGGTTGCGAACCTGGTGCTGATTATCGGCATCATGTCTCTGCTGCCGGGGGCGACGCTGACCATGCCGGGGATTGCCGGTATCGTCTTAACCCTTGCGGTGGCGGTCGACGCCAACGTACTGATAAACGAACGTATCAAAGAAGAGTTAAGCAACGGTCGCTCTGTTCAGCAGGCGATTGACGAAGGCTACAAAGGGGCATTCAGCTCCATCTTCGATGCGAACGTAACAACACTGATTAAGGTTCTTATCCTGTATGCAGTGGGGACTGGCGCTATCAAAGGCTTTGCGATCACCACCGGTATCGGTGTTGCAACGTCAATGTTTACCGCTATTGTCGGCACCCGTGCCATCGTGAACCTGCTGTATGGCGGCAAGCGCGTCAAAAAGCTGTCTATCTGAGGAGTGCGTTGTGGCACAGGAATATACTGTTGAACAATTGAACCACGGCCGTAAAGTCTGGGACTTTATGCGCTGGGACTACTGGGCTTTCGGCATTTCAGGTTTACTGCTGATCCTCTCCCTTATCGTGATGGGCGTGAAAGGCTTTAACTGGGGTCTTGATTTCACCGGTGGTACGGTAATTGAGATCTCCCTGGAAAAACCGGTCGATATGGACCAGATGCGCCAGTCTCTGCAGAAAGCGGGCTTTGAAGAGCCGTTGCTGCAGAACTTCGGCAGCAGCCGTGACATCATGGTGCGTATGCCGCCGGTGCACGATGCGAACGGCAGCCAGGAGCTGGGCAGCAAGGTTGTTAACGTGGTTAACGAAACAACCAACCAGCATGCGACGGTTAAGCGTATCGAGTTCGTCGGGCCAAGCGTAGGTGCTGACCTGGCGCAAACCGGTGCGATGGCGCTGCTGGTGGCTCTGATCTCCATTCTGGTGTACGTCGGTTTCCGCTTTGAGTGGCGACTGGCGGCGGGTGTGGTTATCGCCCTGGCGCACGACGTGGTGATCACCATGGGCATACTGTCTCTGTTCCACATTGAGATTGACCTGACAATCGTGGCATCCCTGATGTCCGTTATCGGTTACTCACTGAACGACAGTATCGTGGTATCTGACCGTATTCGTGAAAACTTCCGTAAGATCCGTCGCGGTACGCCGTACGAAATCTTTAACGTGTCGTTGACCCAGACGCTGCACCGTACGTTGATCACATCTGGAACCACCTTGATGGTGATCCTGATGCTGTTCCTCTTCGGTGGCCCGGTACTGGAAGGCTTCTCGCTGACCATGCTGATCGGTGTCTCTATCGGTACGGCTTCGTCTATCTACGTCGCCTCCGCACTGGCACTGAAACTTGGCATGAAGCGCGAGCACCTGCTCCAGCAGAAAGTCGAGAAAGAAGGGGCGGACCAGCCGTCTATTCTGCCGTAAGACGACGTGTCGTTCGTTCCTGAAATCCCGGTCTGTTGACCGGGATTTTTTTTATCTGCTCCTGCCAAACACTCCTGACAGTATGCTGTCAGGAGCCCTGTCGTAGACTCTTTTCGAACCCAAACAACAGGCAGGAGGATGTATGAAAAGTGTGATTAACTGGTTTGAAATTCCGGTCGCCGATATGGATCGCGCTATCAAATTTTATGAGCCCGTGATGCAGGTACAGCTGAGACGAGAGAAAATGGATGTGGCTGAGTTAGCCGTTTTCCCGCATGACGATCCGGCCACCGGCGGCGCGCTGGCAAAATTTGAGGGCATTACACCGTCCGTACAGGGCGCTATTATTTACCTGCATACTGACAACCTGGCGGCAACGCTCGATCGCATCGCGTCTGCGGGTGGCGAGTGCGTGTTTGGCCCGCTGGAATTGCCGCGTGGCATTGGCACCATAGCCTTGTTTACCGACAGCGAAGGTAATCGCGTCGGCCTCCATCAACCTGCCTGAGAGCTGAATACGATATGACCCGACGCGCTGACCGTTTGTTTCAGATTGTGCAGATCCTGAGAGGCAGGCGTCTGACAACGGCAGCGCATCTGGCGGACAGGTTGAGCGTATCGGAACGGACCGTATACCGTGATATCCGCGACCTGTCGCTTTCCGGCGTGCCGGTGGAAGGGGAGGCGGGAAGCGGCTATCGGCTGATGTCGGGTTTTGACTTACCTCCGCTGATGCTGACGAACAAAGAATCTGAAGCGCTGATGGTCGCCATCCGTCTGCTTAAAACCTGGGGGGGCGACTCGCTCTCGCGTGAGCTTGAGTCGGCGCAGGAGAAGGTACTGGCGATCCTGCCCGAGGAGAGCCGACGTAAGGCGGAACAGACGCGGATATATGCGCCGGATATTGCGCTTCAGCCGCATTCGCGCAGCGACTTTGATGTTATTCATCAGGCTATTTCTGCCCAGTGCGTACTGGCGCTGCATTATCGTGATGAAGCCGGGCATCTGACATGGCGCGACATTCAGCCGCTGGGGCTGTTCTTCTGGGGAGAGCATTGGCTGCTGGCCGCGTGGTGTGAACGGCGTGATGACTACCGCTGCTTCCGGCTCGACAGGTGTCTGAATATTACGCTCACGCAGAGGCGTTTTAGCGAAAGCGCGGAGCGATCGCTGGCGGATTTTCTGCGTAAGGTGAAGCAATAAAAAAGCCAGCATATCAGCTGGCTTTGTCCGTTTTTGCCTTCTTTCACATCAGAAGTTGTAACCGACAACCAGGTAACCACCCCAGCCGGTAGAACGTACGCTGAAGTCGCCATTGCCGAAGTTCAGGCTTGCGTCATCGTTCCACTGACCGCCGTTGTGCCAGTAACGCGCAACAACGGAGTAGTGCCAGTGATCGTAGTTCAGCGCCAGGATGTGGCTGGAGGCGATGGAGTCGTTGGTACGCGCTTTCTTACCGTTCAGGTCACGGAAGTCGTTGTCGCCCAGGTCTGAACCCCAGTCAAAGTTGGTGAAACCGATATAGCTCAGGTTACCGCCCCATAGCTGGGTAATTGGCACAAAGTATTTCACTTTGAAACGGTAGCCATCCCACTCGTTTTCGTTCGCGGCACCGTAGTTCTGCCACTGGTATTTCGCATAGACGTTCAGGGACAGGCTCATTGGCAGACCGGTATCGATGTCGGTACCCAGACCCATATACCAGGTGCTCTGACGACCGGACGCGTTACGGCCCATGTCGTAGATGTAGTTGTTCGCGAAGTACCACTCTTTGAATGGACCAAACGCCAGGCTGGTGCCCGTCAGCTTATCAATGGAGAAGCGGGGTTCGATCTCCATGAACAGGGGTGAACCGTGGTTCCAGATACCTTTCGCATCGGTGTTACCGCCGAAGAAGACCGGTGCATCCATATAGCCGTAGAAATCGAACCAGTCTTTCTTGGCGAAGGCTTCGTACTCCAGGTAGGTATCGTTGCGGATCTGTGGTCCGAAACGGGTGTGATAGCTGCCGACCACGTTAACGCTCTGGTGCCACCAGTCGGAGAGGTATTGTGGTTTATCGTTTTCCGCTGCGTTAACAGTGAAAGTGGAGGAGAGTGCCAGCACGGCGCCAGCCGCGAGTAATGTTTTTTCATAATCATGCCACTGATTGAAATTCCCTTCCGGGAGTGAAAAATGCGCGAATTGCGTTTCTAAATATTTCGTGTTTCTGCGGAGCCTATTATAGGAATCCTTGCTCACAAAAATATGTGTTGTTTCACATATCTCTCACACGCGTAATCGATTGCGTTCACGTTTGCGTACTTTAAACGGCGGGGATTGTAGCGGCAATGATTTCTGTTGCCAATCTTTGCGGATTGTAAATGTTAGCGGAGTGACATTGCACTCCGCTGAAAGGGGATTACTGCGCGGCGGGCTGGATATCGTGAATGCGGATGAAACCTAACTGATCCGGCGTAAGTCCGTTCAGCTGGATCGGAATGTCAACATCGCTCGGGGCCAGCACGCTGGCGGGTGCGGTGAACAGCTGGCTCTTCACGTTCACTTCCTGATAGTTCTCGGTGGTGCCCTGAATCTGCCCCCACTCGACGGTGCCGCTAAAGGCTGGCAGAGGATCGTTGGATTCCCCCTGAATGCGTAATGTTGCGCGAGTACCATCCGCATTGGCCGCCACGTTAACCAGCGACATTTTCAGCGTGCCAATCTGGCTGTTGAGACGCGCCGGGGTGTTAGACCCGGGCAGCAGATAAACCCCGCTGCTGGATTTGGCATTCAGCGCGTTTTGCTGGGTGATCTTCACGGTTTCTTTGTTCAGTTTGTCCATCGCGGTATTGAGCGTATTCACGCTTTGTTTCATTTGACGGACTTCGGTTTGCTGTGCACAGGCGCTAAGGGTAAACAGACTCCCCACCAGCAATATTTTCAGGTAACGTCTTGTCATTGCGTTTATTTCCTTGAAATAACGGATCTCCGTAATGGTAGCCAGCATCGCATCAACAGGCATAGATCCTTTGTCTCAAAAAGCTCTTCCTTTGTTGTCAGGCCAGATCAGGGTAAAATGAAAATCAGTTAACCACATAACAGGGATACCGTATGCATTGCCCATTCTGCTCCGCTGTGGATACCAAAGTTATCGACTCTCGCCTTGTGGGCGAAGGGTCTTCCGTACGCCGCCGCCGGCAATGTCTGGTGTGCAACGAGCGTTTCACGACCTTTGAGGTTGCAGAGCTGGTAATGCCGCGCGTGGTAAAAAGTAACGACGTGCGTGAGCCGTTTAACGAAGAGAAACTGCGCAGCGGGATGCTCAAGGCGCTGGAAAAACGCCCTGTCAGTGCAGATGACGTCGAAATGGCGTTAAACCACATAAAATCTTACCTTCGTGGTTTGGGTGAGCGCGAGGTGCCAAGCAAGATGATTGGCAACCTGGTGATGGAGCAACTGAAAAAGCTCGATAAGGTCGCCTATATCCGCTTCGCCTCTGTGTACCGCAGTTTCGAAGATATCAAAGAGTTTGGCGAAGAGATCGCCCGCTTACAGGATTAAGCTCATGCAGGATGAGATTTACATGGCGCGAGCCATGAAGCTGGCGCAGCGCGGTCGTTTTACCACCCATCCCAACCCTAACGTCGGGTGCGTCATTGTCAACGATGGCGAGATCGTGGGCGAAGGGTTTCACTACCGTGCCGGTGAGCCCCATGCCGAAGTTCATGCCCTGCGCATGGCCGGCGAAAAGGCGCGCGGTGCAACGGCCTACGTGACGCTGGAACCCTGCAGCCACCACGGTCGTACCCCGCCGTGCTGCGAAGCACTGATTGCAGCGGGTGTCGCGCGCGTTGTCGCGGCGATGCAGGATCCCAATCCGCAGGTTGCCGGACGCGGCCTGTATCGACTGCAGCAGGAAGGGATTGACGTCAGTCACGGTCTGATGATGCAGGATGCAGAAGCGATCAACAAAGGCTTCCTGAAGCGCATGCGCACCGGGTTCCCGTACATTCAGCTTAAGCTTGGGGCCTCACTGGATGGTCGCACGGCGATGGCGAACGGCGAGAGCCAGTGGATCACCTCTGCGCAGGCAAGGCGCGATGTGCAACGTCTGCGCGCGCAAAGCCATGCTATCCTCACCAGCAGTGAAACGGTTCTGGCTGATAATCCTGCCATGACCGTGCGCTGGGATGAACTGAATGCCGATACCCAGGCGTGCTACCCGCAAGAAAACCTGCGTCAGCCGCTGCGTATTGTCATCGATAGCCAGAATCGCATCACGCCTGCGCACCGCATCGTGCAACAGCCGGGCGAAACCTGGATTGCACGCACGCAGGACGATGCGCGTGAATGGCCGCAAGGCGTACGCAGCATCATGGTGCCAGAGCATAACGGGCACCTCGACTTAGTGGTGCTGATGATGCTGCTTGGTAAGCAACAGGTGAACAGTATCTGGGTAGAAGCGGGACCGACGCTGGCCGGCGCGCTGCTGCAGGCCGGGCTGGTGGATGAGCTGATTGTCTACGTAGCACCTAAACTGTTGGGTACCGATGCGCGTGGTCTGTTTGTGCTGCCGGGTCTTGAAAAACTTGGCGATGCACCACAACTCAAATTTAGCGAGATTCGTCCGGTGGGCCCGGATGTCTGCCTCCATTTAACGCCAGCGTAATTGCTCCTGAAATAGGGAAGCAGTGCGCAAAGTATTATGATAAAATCCGCCCCCCTGCGGGGCCAAATGAACCCGTAAAGGAAGAGTATGAACATTATTGAAGCTGCTGTAGCTACCCCGGACGCTCGCGTCGCCATCACCATTGCGCGTTTCAACAACTTCATCAACGACAGCCTGCTGGAAGGTGCCATTGACGCCCTGAAACGTATCGGCCAGGTTAAAGATGACAACATTACCGTTGTTTGGGTTCCAGGTGCTTATGAACTGCCACTGGCAGCGGGCGCGCTGGCGAAAACCGGTAAATACGACGCGGTGATTGCGCTGGGTACCGTTATTCGTGGTGGCACTGCACACTTCGAATACGTTGCAGGCGGTGCAAGCAATGGTCTGGCACACGTTGCGCAGGATGCTGAAATTCCTGTCGCGTTTGGCGTGCTGACTACCGAAAGTATTGAACAAGCCATTGAGCGCGCTGGTACCAAAGCCGGTAACAAAGGTGCAGAAGCTGCACTGACCGCGCTTGAAATGATCAATGTGTTGAAAGCCATTAAGGCCTGATTTTTTTGTAAGGGGAATTCCGTGAAACCTGCTGCTCGTCGCCGCGCCCGTGAATGTGCCGTCCAGGCACTTTACTCCTGGCAGTTGTCCCAGAACGACATCGCTGATGTTGAATACCAGTTCCTGTCAGAACAGGACGTGAAAGACGTTGACGTTCTGTACTTCCGTGAACTGCTGTCGGGAGTGGCGACTAATAGCGCGTATCTCGATGGTCTGATGAAGCCATATCTGTCCCGTCTGCTCGAAGAGCTGGGTCAGGTTGAGAAAGCAGTGTTGCGTATCGCGCTGTTTGAGTTGTCTAAACGTGATGATGTGCCGTACAAAGTGGCCATCAACGAAGCGATCGAACTGGCGAAAACCTTCGGCGCTGAAGACAGCCATAAATTTGTAAACGGCGTGCTGGATAAAGCCGCACCTGCGATCCGTCCCCACAAAAAGTGATCCGCAAACCGGAGTTTTGCATTGCCTGCCGGGCAGTGCGGCTCCGGTTTTTTTATTTAATTTGCTGAGGCATAACGTATGGCATGCGGCGAATTCTCCCTGATTGCCCGTTATTTCGACCGTGTCAGAACCTCTCGTCTTGATGTTGAAACCGGCATTGGCGATGACTGCGCACTTCTCAATATTCCCGAAAAACAGACGCTGGCAATCAGCACCGACACCTTAGTGTGCGGACGTCATTTTTTACCTGATATCGATCCCGCCGATCTGGCGTATAAAGCGCTGGCGGTCAACGTAAGCGATTTAGCGGCCATGGGCGCCGATCCCGCGTGGCTGACGCTGGCGTTGACGCTGCCCGATGTGGACGAAGACTGGCTTGAAGCCTTTAGCGATGCGCTGTTTGATCAGCTCAACTACTACGATATGCAGCTGATTGGCGGTGACACCACTGCCGGGCCGCTGTCGATGACGCTTGCGATCCACGGCTATGTCCCGCTGGGCCGGGCGCTGAAACGCTCGGGCGCAAAGCCGGGTGACTGGATCTACGTGACCGGCACGCCGGGCGACAGCGCCGCAGGGCTGGCAATCCTCCAGGACCGCTTACGCGTCAAGGATGCCGACGATGCGGCATATCTGGTGAAACGCCATCTGCGCCCAACGCCGCGTATTTTGCACGGCCAGGCGCTGCGCGAGCGGGCAAGCTCGGCTATCGATCTCTCTGACGGGCTTATCTCCGATCTCGGCCATATTCTGAAGGCCAGCGGTGTGGGCGCGCGCGTAGATCTGGATCTGTTCCCGCTGTCAGAGCCATTGCTTCGCCATGTGGAACCCGAGCAGGCTCTGCGCTGGGCGCTCTCCGGCGGCGAAGATTATGAGCTGTGCTTTACCGTACCGGAGCTGAACCGGGGAACGCTGGACGTGGCGCTAGCTCACCTTGGGGCGAAGTTTACCTGTATCGGACAGATTATGCCGGAAAGTGAAGGGCTGAAATTTGTGCGTGATGGCGCGCCGGTTACGCTTGACTGGAAGGGTTACGACCACTTTGCGTGATTCGTCTGCCGGGTAGCGCTGCGCTTACCCGGCCGAGGGGTTTTGTTCTCTCTCCTTTTGGGAGAGGGGCAGGGCGAGGGCTTACTTAAACCCGACCACCGGATGCTGCTGGTACGGCGTTTCCAGCTCGGCAACTTGCTCAGGCGTCAGCGTTAAATCAACGGCACTCAACAACTCATCCAGCTGTTCTTCCCGCGATGTACCGATAATCGGTGCCGCGACTCCGCGTTTGCTCAGCAACCACGCCAGCGCTACCTGCGCACGCGTGGCACCGGTATCATCGGCAATCCCCGCTAAACGCTCGGCGATCAACGCATCGCTGGCTTCCGTACCTTCGTATAAGGTTTTACCGAACGCATCCGACACCGAGCGGGCGGTGGTCTCTCCCCATGGTCGGGTGAGGCGTCCGCGCGCCAGGGGACTCCATGGGATCACCGCGACACCTTCCTGATAGCAGAGCGGCAGCATCTCGCGCTCTTCTTCGCGATAGATAAGGTTGTAGTGATCCTGCATGGTGACAAACCGTGCCCAGCCATGCTGCGCCTGAAGGTCAAGCGCTGAGGCAAACTGCGAAGCGTGCATAGACGATGCGCCGATGTAACGTGCCTTCCCGGCCTTAACCACATCGTTAAGGGCTTCCAGCGTCTCTTCAATCGGCGTGTTGTAATCCCAGCGGTGGATCTGCAGCAGGTCGACATAATCCATATTCAGGCGCCGGAGGCTGTCATCAATGGATCGCAGGATTTGCGCACGGGAAAGACCTTCAGGCAAATCACCCACCTGGTGATATACCTTGGTGGCGACGACCACATCGTCACGGCGGGCAAAATCGCGCAGGGCGCGGCCGACAATCTCTTCACTGCTGCCGTCGGAGTAACTGTTGGCAGTATCAAAAAAGTTAATCCCGCCGTCGAGTGCGCGTTTGATGATAAGGCGGCTGCTCTCTTCCGGCAGCGTCCAGGCGTGATTTCCCCGGTCTGGCTCGCCAAAGGTCATGCATCCCAGGCAAAGTCGGGAAACCTGAAGGTCTGTTTTTCCTAATGTCGTGTATTGCATGGTTCCGCTCCTGCTTTTTTAAACAATACGTTTAAGCATAGCAGGAGCGGAAAAGGGGAGGGATCAGGCAAGCCAGGAACGGATTTTCGACTCAATGCCGGCCGCATCCAGGCCAATCGCCGCACGGGCTTCGTCCTGGGTGCCTTGCGGAATGAAATGATCCGGCAGACCAAGGTTCAGTACCGGCACGGCTTTACGGTTAGCCATCAGCACTTCGTTCACGCCGCTGCCCGCGCCGCCCATGATGGCGTTTTCTTCCAGCGTGATCAGCACGTCATGAGATTCCGCCATGCTCAGGATCAGGGCCTCGTCGAGCGGCTTCACAAAGCGCATATCCACGAGGGTCGCATTCAGCGTTTCAGCCACTTTCGCGGCCTCCGGCATCAGCGTACCAAAGTTCAGGATCGCCACTTTCTCACCGCGACGCTTCACCAGACCTTTACCTATCGGCAGTTTTTCCAGCGGCTGCAGTTCAACGCCGACGGCATTGCCGCGCGGGTAGCGCACCGCACTAGGGCCATCCTGATAGTGGTAGCCGGTAAACAGCATCTGACGACATTCGTTCTCATCGCTTGGCGTCATGATGACCATATCCGGGACGCAGCGCAGGAACGACAGGTCAAATGCCCCCTGGTGCGTCTGGCCGTCAGCACCCACAATGCCTGCGCGGTCGATAGCAAACAGGACCGGCAGCTTCTGGATGGCAACGTCATGGATCACCTGGTCGTAGGCGCGTTGCAGGAAGGTAGAATAAATGGCGACAACCGGGTTATAACCGCCAATCGCCAGGCCTGCCGCAAAGGTCACCGCGTGCTGCTCGGCAATGGCAACGTCAAAATACTGGTCCGGGTATTTTTTGGAGAACTCCACCATGCCAGAACCTTCACGCATGGCCGGGGTGATCGCCATGAGCTTATTGTCTTTAGCGGCGGTTTCACACAGCCAGTCGCCAAAGATTTTTGAATAGCTCGGCATGCCGCCGCTGCTTTTGGGCAGGCAACCGCTGCTCGGGTCGAATTTCGGTACCGCGTGGAAGGTGATGGGATCTTTTTCCGCCGGTTCGTAGCCACGGCCTTTTTTGGTCATGATATGCAGGAACTGTGGGCCTTTCAGGTCACGCATGTTTTTCAGCGTGGTGACAAGCCCCAGAACGTCATGCCCGTCCACCGGACCAATATAATTAAAGCCCAGCTCTTCAAACAGCGTACCCGGCACGACCATGCCTTTGATGTGTTCTTCGGTGCGTTTAAGCAGTTCTTTGATTGGCGGTACGCCGGAGAAGACTTTTTTTCCGCCTTCACGCAGTGAGGAGTAAAGCTTGCCGGAGAGCAACTGCGCCAGATGGTTGTTCAGCGCGCCCACGTTTTCGGAAATCGACATTTCGTTATCATTAAGGATAACCAGCATGTCTGGCTTGATATCGCCCGCGTGGTTCATGGCCTCAAAGGCCATACCGGCAGTGATCGCCCCATCGCCAATGACGCAGACGGTACGACGCTGTTTATTCTCTTTTTCGGCTGCCACCGCAATACCGATACCCGCAGAAATCGAGGTGGAGGAGTGTCCGACGCTTAATACGTCGTACTCGCTCTCGCCACGCCATGGGAACGGATGCAGGCCGCCTTTCTGACGAATGGTGCCAATTTTATCGCGACGTCCGGTCAGAATTTTATGCGGATAGGCCTGGTGGCCGACATCCCAGATGAGCTGATCGAACGGCGTGTTATAGACATAATGCAGCGCCACGGTCAGCTCTACCGTGCCAAGCCCGGAGGCGAAATGGCCGCTGGAGCGGCTTACGCTGTCGAGCAGGTAGCGACGCAGCTCATCGCACAGCTTCGGCAGGCTCTCTTTCGGCAACAGGCGTAACTCCTGGGTGGAGTCAACTAACGCCAGTGTCGGGTATTTGGCAATATCAAAACTCATCAAAGGCTCATCGAGATAGTGTGTTTATTTATCACGCTGGATTATATAGTCCGCTAGCGCTTCCAGTGCCGAAGTATCCAGTGATTGCGCGGCCAGCTGATTCAGCGACTGGCGGGCATCCTCTATCAGATCCCGGGCTTTACGTTGGGCTTGCTCAAGACCCAGCAGGGCGGGGTAGGTACTTTTGCCAAGCTGCTGATCCGCACCCTGACGTTTACCCAATGTTGCAGTATCGCCCACCACATCCAGAATGTCATCCTGAACCTGGAATGCCAGACCGATACTTTCTGCGTATCTGTCCAGTATCGGCAGGGCTTTGCGCCCCTGTTCACCCGCGCTCAGGGCGCCCAGACGAACGGCTGCACGAATCAATGCGCCCGTTTTATGGCGATGAATACGCTCCAGCTGTTCCAGATTAACCTGACGTCCTTCCGCTTCCAGATCCAGTGCCTGACCGCCACACATACCGGCGACGCCGCTGGCCATTGCCAGTTCAGAGATCATCGACAGACGGTCACGGTCGGCCACTTCGGCCATCGGCGCATCGCTCAGAATCGAGAACGCCAGGGTTTGCAGGGCATCCCCCGCCAGAATGGCATTCGCTTCGCCAAACTTGATGTGGCAGGTAGGCTGGCCACGACGCAGATCGTCGTCGTCCATGGCCGGCAAATCATCGTGGATCAGCGAGTAGGCATGGATGCACTCAACGGCGGCAGCCGGGGCGTCCAGCGTGTTAGCGCTGATGCCAAACATGTTGCCCGTGGCGTAAACCAGAAACGGACGCAGGCGCTTTCCACCCAAGAGTGCGCCATAGTGCATGGCTTCAACCAGTGGAGTGTTCTGAAAAGGCTGTGGCTCAATAAAACGGCGCAGCGCATCGTTGGCACGCGCGACGCATGCCTGAAGCTCGTTGGCGAAATCCATTTACTCGGCGTCCGGTGTGAATGGCGTAGTTTTAGCGTCTTCGCTGTCGGACAGCAGGATCTGCACGCGCTGCTCGGCCTGCTGCAGTTTGACCTGCCCCTGGCGCGCCAGCTGCACGCCGCGCTCGAATTCATTGAGCGCCTCTTCCAGCGGTAAATCGCCGCTCTCAAGGCGGGTGACAATCTGCTCCAGCTCACTCAGCGCAGTTTCAAAACTGGCCGGTGCGTCGTTCTTCTTCGGCATAGTGAATTGACTCTTATATTCTCAGCCCCGACATGGTAACGGACTCGGGGCAATTATCAAATAACGCGCAATGTGCACAGGAGCGGCGTGAAGATGATATACTTGCGCGCCTGGATGCAGCCACGGGTGTGGGCTGCTATACACGTCATCCTTCAGGTTGTCTCTGTTTGGGCTACGTTGCGCCTTTCCGTTACTTACTCGCGTAAGCTTGCGGGGGGCTGTGACTCGCCGCGTTGATGCCACCTGAATGATTTTGTGTATATTTCATTTTCCATTACAAGCCTTAAGCTTGCCTAAGAAACATTGCCGCCATGAAGTTTATCATTAAATTGTTCCCTGAAATCACCATCAAAAGCCAATCTGTGCGTTTGCGCTTTATTAAAATTCTCACCGGGAACATTCGTAACGTATTAAAACACTACGACGAAACGCTCGCCGTGGTGCGTCACTGGGACCACGTTGAGGTTCGCGCGAAAGATGAAAACAAACGTCAGGATATTCGCGACGCGCTGACCCGTATTCCGGGCATTCACCATATTCTGGAAGTGGAAGACGTTCCTTACACCTCCCTGCATGACATTTTTGAAAAAGCGCTGGTGCAGTACCGCGATCAGATTGAAGGCAAAACCTTCTGCGTGCGCGTGAAGCGTCGTGGTAAGCATGAGTTTAGCTCCATTGAAGTGGAGCGCTATGTGGGTGGCGGCCTCAATCAGCACGTTGAGAGCGCCCGCGTGCGCCTGACTAACCCGGACGTGACCGTTAACCTGGAGATCGAAAACGATCGCCTGCTGCTGGTGAAAGGCCGTTATGAAGGTATCGGCGGTTTCCCAATCGGCACGCAGGAAGATGTCCTGTCGCTGATCTCCGGCGGTTTCGACTCCGGTGTTTCCAGCTATATGCTGATGCGCCGCGGCTGTCGCGTACACTACTGCTTCTTTAACCTGGGCGGTGCGGCGCATGAAATCGGCGTACGTCAGGTTGCGCACTATCTGTGGAACCGCTTCGGCAGCTCCCACCGCGTGCGTTTTGTGGCGATCAACTTTGAGCCAGTGGTCGGCGAAATCCTTGAAAAAGTGGACGACGGTCAGATGGGCGTGGTGCTGAAGCGCATGATGGTGCGTGCAGCGTCCAAAGTGGCGGAGCGCTACGGCGTGCAGGCGCTGGTCACCGGTGAAGCGCTGGGCCAGGTCTCCAGCCAGACCCTGACCAACCTGCGTCTTATCGACAACGTATCGGATACCCTGATCCTGCGTCCGCTGATCTCCTACGATAAAGAGCACATCATCGATCTGGCGCGCAAAATCGGTACCGAAGATTTTGCCCGCACCATGCCGGAATACTGCGGTGTGATCTCAAAAAGCCCGACCGTCAAAGCGGTGAAGGCGAAAATCGAAGCCGAAGAAGAGAACTTCGATTTCGGCATTCTGGAGAAGGTGGTGGCGGAAGCGACCAACATCGATATCCGCGAGATTGCCCAGCAGACCGAGCAGGAAGTGGTTGAAGTTGAAACCGTCAGCGGTTTCGGTGCCAACGACGCGATTCTGGATATCCGTTCCATTGATGAACAGGATGACAAACCGCTGCAGGTTGAAGGCGTGGACGTGGTTTCCCTGCCGTTCTACAAGCTGAGCACCAAATTCGGCGATCTCGACCAGAGCAAAACGTATCTGCTGTGGTGCGAGCGCGGGGTGATGAGCCGTCTGCAGGCGCTGTATCTGCGCGAGCAGGGCTTTGCGAATGTGAAGGTCTATCGCCCTTAACCGTTTGCCGGGTGGCGGCTTCGCTTACCCGGCTTTCTTTACACGCTACGCTTCGTAAAAATTATAAATCCCCGCCGCCATCACTAACGACGACGCCACCTCGTAGGCTTTCTCACGCCCGACCAGCAGGTCGATAATCTTCAGTCCAAAATCGATCGCGGTACCCGGCCCCTGGCTGGTGAGCAGATTGACGCGCGGATCCCAGACCACACGTTTATCCACCCATTGCTCTTCAGGAATGGTCTCTTTCAGTCCCGGAAAACCGGTCATATTCCCGATCGGGAAAATGTTATGCGGCACCAGAACCGTGCCGGCTGCGGCACAAATTGCCGCAACGATGCGCCCCGACAGATGGAATTGCCTGACAGTTTCGACCAGGAGGGGGCTGTCGCGAAAATACTCCGCGCCCTTCAGGCCGCCCGGCAGTACGATGATGTCGTAATCCCCGTCGGCCACCTGCACAAGCGGTGCATCGGCGAGGATTTTTACGCCGCGTGAACAGGTGATGGTCAGATTACCGTCGCTGGCGACGCTGGCGGTGGTCACGTTAATGCCGCCACGCACCATCAAATCAATGGTGGTGACGGCTTCTGTCTCTTCGCTACCAGGGGCGAGGCAGATCAGTGCTGACGCGCTCATATTCACTCTCCTTACGTTTAACCAGGTCATACAGACGGGCATTTTCCGGCACGGCAATGCCGTGGGCGCGGGCGCGTTTAAGCAAATAGCCCGTGATGTAATCAATCTCTGTGTGGCGTAATGCCCGAATGTCCTGCAACATCGAGGAGATGTTTTCTGCAGTACTTTCAATTACCTGCTCAACATAATAGCGTAAATCCTCCGCCGAGGTATGCAGGCCTTCACGTTCGATAACCGAGGCGACCTCCGCGCACAGGGTGGCAATTTCCTGCGGATGATTTTTCAGTTCCCCGTTCGGGCAGTTCCACAGCGCCGTCAGCGGATTGATCACGCAGTTAACCGCCAGCTTGCGCCACAGCTGCGGGCGGATAGTGTCATGCCAGGCCACGTCCGGCAGCACCTTCTGCAGAACATCCGCCAGATAGCTGTAGTCACCATCCTGCGTACGGGCGGGGCCCATGTGCGTTACGCCGCTGGCGACATGCACGATAATGTTGCCATCGCGGCGTGCAGCGTGCGTGGTGGTCGCCATCAACAAGGGATGCGGGATGCTTTTCAGCTCATCAATGGTTCCCATGCCGTTATGCAGCAGCAGAATGGGGGAGTCTGGGGGAAGTTGCGCGGCCAGCGTCTTTACCGCATCTGAAACCTGCCATGCTTTGAGCGTGACCAGCAGCAGATCGCTTTGCGCCAGAAAATCCGGATCGTTCGCGGTGAGTGATTCGTTGAATATACTTCCGTCTTCGTCAATCAGGTTCACACTGCAATAGGGCTGGGGCACGCGCAGCCAGCCCTGTACCTCATGTCCGTGCTTGCAAAGCGCGGTCAGCCATAGCTGTCCAAGGGCTCCGCATCCGAGCACTGTAATTTTCATTGTTCCTCCTCACCTGCAACTGCGCCAGGTGTTACGGCCTAAGTATAGCGCCGTCAGCTAAGCTTCTGTTGAGTAAACCCTGTGACATCTGTGCGGTGTTTCCTCACGTGAGCGGCCAGGGATAGCTGCAACTCGAATTATTTGGGGTATCTGCCTTGTAGCGGGTATTATGCAACGCAACAAAAATGAAGGGAGAAGAAAAGATGCCATCTTTCGATATTGTTTCCGAAGTTGATATCCAGGAAGTCCGCAACGGCGTTGAAAACGCAAGCCGTGAAGTTGAGTCACGTTTCGACTTTCGTGGCGTTGAGGCAACTTTCGAGCTGAACGATGCGAATAAGACCATTAAGGTCCTGAGCGAATCTGATTTCCAGGTTAACCAGCTGCTGGATATTCTGCGCGCCAAGCTGCTTAAACGCGGCATTGAAGGCACCTCACTGGATGTACCAGACGAGTTTGTGCATAGCGGTAAAAACTGGTTTGTCGAAGCCAAACTGAAGCAGGGTATTGAGAGCGCGGTTCAGAAGAAGATCGTTAAGCTCATCAAGGACAGCAAGCTCAAGGTTCAGGCGCAAATCCAGGGTGAAGAAATTCGTGTGACCGGTAAATCCCGCGATGACCTGCAGGCCGTTATGGCGCTGGTACGTGGCGGCGATCTGGGGCAGCCGTTCCAGTTCAAGAACTTCCGCGATTAAGACAAAAATGCCCGGTTTTACCGGGCATTTTTTCAGGCTTTGAGAGCCTGCTCGATTTCGAAGCGGTTAGTCACTTTACTGTCTATTTTGACGTAAGCGCTGCGCTCTTGTGGGGCAATAAGCACTTCACTTACCCCCTCCGTTGCTTCAAGACGCTGTTTTAGCGCGTCGGTAATCTCAACATCCTCAGGAATTTCGACCCGCAGACTGCTGACGTAGCGCGGCTCTTTCATGCTGCTGGCGACCAGCAGCCAGACCATCGCCAGCAGTGCGCCCGCGAGGAACACGGTTTGCGAATCAAACAGGCCGTCCACCCAGCCGCCGAGCGAGCCCCCGATAGCCACGCCGATAAACTGGCTGGTGGAGTAGATCCCCATTGCTGTGCCTTTATAGCCGGCCGGGGACTCCTTGCTAATCAGCGATGGCAGCAGGGCCTCCATCAGGTTAAAGGCCAGGAAGAAGAGCTGCACGCCGGCCACCAGTTCCCAGAAGTGCGGGCCGGATCCCCAGAGCACAATCTCGGCAATCAGCAGCACCGCCACGCAGCCAATGAATACGCGCTTCATCTTGCGTTTCACTTCGGCGTAGATGATGAACGGCACGACCGAGACGAACGAAATCAGCATGGTCACCAGATAGATTTTCCAGTGCTCCGCGGCAGGGAAGCCCGCGGCGGCAAGCTGACCGGGAAGGGCGACAAAGGTCGACATCAGCAGGATGTGCAGACACATGATGCCGAAGTTAAGTTTAAGCAGGCGCGGTTCCACCAGCACTTTGCTGAAGCAGCCTTTCACCATCCCGGATTCACGGTTAAGGACGTGGTTTTTGCTGTCCGGCACCACCCAAAGGGTCAGCGCAATACCGACGGTCGCCAGCACGGCAATCATCCAGAACAGGGCATGCAGACCGAGTTTATGGGTGATGATAGGCCCGAGCACCATCGCAATCGCGAAAGTGACGCCAAAGCTCACGCCGATAAACGCCATCGCTTTGGTGCGATTCTGCTCACGCGTTAAGTCTGACAGCAGCGCCATCACGGCGGCGGCAATCGCGCCAGAGCCCTGCAGGGCGCGACCAAGAATAATTCCCCAGATGGAGTGGGAGAGGGCGGCTATCACGCTGCCGAGCACAAAAATAAGCAGGCCGCCGACAATCAGCGGTTTACGGCCAACCCGATCCGAGAGCAGGCCAAACGGGATCTGAAATACCGCCTGAGCCAGACCGTAGATGCCAATCGCCAGGCCAATCAGCGCTTCGCTGGCACCCTGTAGCGCCATGCCGTACGTGGTCAGAACAGGCAGGACCATAAACATGCCAAGCATCCGTAGCGAGAAAACAGTCCCTAAACCCCAGGTCGCGCGCAATTCGCCTGGCGTCATTTTATAATCGTTCATTACCACCTCAATTCAAAAGCAGGCCATAGTGTAGTGCGGGGAAGGGGCGGGGTAAATAAAGGGTTATTTAACAAATATTACATGCGTTATTAATGGATTCGATGAATAAAAAAGGGTGCCGAAGCACCCTTTTATTCACCTGGTGTGACTTACCAGACGTAAGTCAGCAGGTTGTGTGAATCAGGCACCATGAAATCCACAGACATCATCACCGACAGCGAAGTGATAGCGACAATGGAGAACACGAACAGCTTACGTGCCCAGACCTTGTCATCTTCCACTTTGTAGCCGCGCAGGGCCATGCCGAGCCACCAGACGCTCACCGCAGCCGCTACCGCCAGGTATTTGTACCCGGCGTAACCGCCCAGAGAGAGCATCAGCGTTGCCACGGCAAAGGCGATGATGTACAGCGTGATGTGGTTTTTAGCCACGGAAATGCCCTTCACGACCGGCAGAACCGGGATGTTCGCTGCCTGATAATCCTTAAAGCGGAAAATCGCGATGGCATAGGAGTGCGGCATCTGCCACAGGCTAAAGATAGCCAGCAGGATCAGCGCACCGCTGTCGAACTCGTTCGTGACGGCGCAGTAGCCAATCACCGGCGGCGCAGCGCCGGAAAGAGAACCAATCAGCGTTCCGTAGACGGAGTGGCGTTTCATATACAGGCTGTAAACGCCCACATAGACGACGAACCCCATCACCCCCAGCCAACAGGCCAGAGGGTTAGCGCCAAACCACAGCAGCATAAAGCCAGCAATACCCAGCAAGGTGGCGTACACCAGCGAGACGGAAGGGGCGATCAGGCCTTTAACCAGCACCCGATTTTTAGTCCTTTCCATCTTCTTGTCGATATCCATGTCGATGTAGTTGTTAAATACACAACCGGATGCAACAACCAGCGACACACCGACCAGCGTAGCGATAAAGAGGGTGTAATCGATGCTGCCTTTAGAGGCCAGCAGGAACCCCCCAATTACGGAGATCAGGTTGCCAAAGATGATGCCTGGTTTCGTGACTTGCAGGTATTGCTTAAACATACTCGCCGCTCTTAGTGAACCATCATGTTGTAGTTAAGGTTCCACATAATCCAGATGGAACCGACTACCAGGATAGCGATGATAATCACGGTAAAGATGAAAGCCGTCATGTTCCAGCCTTCATCGGACTTGGTGTTCATGTGCAGGAAGCAAACCAGATGCACCAGAATCTGAATCACCGCGGTTACCAGGATTGCACCCAGAATAACCGGCTTAGACGCAGAACCGCTCATCACCATCCAGAACGGGATCACCGTCAGAATGATCGACAGGATGAAACCTGTCATATAGGTTTTTACGCTACCGTGGGAAGCGCCATGATCGTTTGAATGACTCATTACATCGCCCCCATCAGATATACAACAGAGAACACACAGATCCACACAACGTCCAGGAAGTGCCAGAACAGGCTCAGGCACAGGATACGCGTGCGGTTAGTGCTGGTCAGGCCACGACGGGAGATCTGGAACATCAGTACTGCCATCCAGATCAGACCAGACGTTACGTGCAGACCGTGGGTCCCTACCAGTGCGAAGAACGCAGACAGGAAGCCACTACGATCCGGCCCGAAGCCTTCCATAATCAGGTGATGGAATTCATAGATTTCCATCCCGATAAAGCCAGCACCAAACAGCCAGGTCAACGCCAGCCAGGAGACAACCTGGCTCTTGTTGTTTTTGTACATGGCGATAGCCGCCATGCCGTAGGTGATGGAGCTGAACAGCAGCAGCGCGGTTTCTACCAGAACGAACGGCAGTTCAAAGATGTCCTTGCCAGCCGGACCGCCCGCAGTGCCGTTCACCAGAACGGCATACGTTGCGAACAGACAGCAGAACAGAATGCAGTCGCTCATCAGGTAGATCCAGAAACCGAAGACTTTCGTCGGTCCTGTATCGTGGTGCGCATGTTCATGCGCGTGGGCAGTAGAGTGCGCCAAAGTATCAGTTGCCATTTTTCAGCCCCGCTTTAGAAATCTCATCGAAATGCTGGTTTTCCAGTTTTTCGACTTCACGGACTGGTACGTAGTAGTCTACGTCCTCGTCAAAGCTCTTCACAATCCAGCTGATTACGATGCCGGCGAAGCCAACAATCGCCATCCACCAGATGTGCCAGATCATTGCGAAGCCAAATACCGTTGCGAAGGCGGCAATAACAATGCCCGCACCGCTGTTTTTCGGCATGTGGATCTCTTCGTAATGAGCAGGTTGCTTGTACGCTTCACCTTTTTCTTTCATTTCCCAGAATGCGTCGCGTTCATGGACCTGCGGCACAATGGCGAAGTTATAGAACGGTGGTGGAGAAGAGGTTGCCCACTCCAGCGTACGGCCACCCCATGGGTCACCGGTCAGGTCACGGTTCTGATCGCGGTCGCGGATAGAAACGTAGAACTGAATCAGCTGAGACGCGATACCACAAGCAATCAGCACGGCACCGCCCGCTGCAACCATCAGCATTGGGTGGAACTGTGGATCAATCTGCTGGCTCAGACGACGGGTCATACCCATGAAGCCCAGCACGTACAGCGGCATAAATGCAACGAAGAAGCCGATGATCCAGAACCAGAATGCGCGTTTACCCCATTTTTCGTTCAGGGTGAAACCGAACGCTTTTGGCCACCAGTAGGTTACGCCAGCGAAGCAGCCGAAGACCACACCACCGATGATAACGTTATGGAAGTGCGCAATCAGGAACAGACTGTTGTGCAGAACGAAGTCAGCACCCGGTACCGCCAGCAGTACACCGGTCATCCCACCCACGGAGAAGGTGACGATGAAGCCGATAGTCCACAGCATTGCTGAGTGGAACACGATACGGCCCTGGTACATGGTGAACAGCCAGTTGAAGATCTTAACCCCGGTAGGGATTGCGATAATCATGGTTGTAATACCGAAGAAGGCGTTTACGTTCGCGCCAGCACCCATGGTGAAGAAGTGGTGCAGCCAAACGATGAACGACAGAACGGTAATACACACGGTTGCCCACACCAGAGAGGTGTAACCAAACAGACGTTTACGCGAGAAGGTTGCTGCGATTTCGGAGAACACACCGAAGACCGGCAGAACCAGGATATACACTTCCGGATGACCCCAGGCCCAAATCAGGTTGATGTACATCATCATGTTGCCACCCATATCGTTGGTAAAGAAATGGGTGCCCAGGTAGCGGTCCAGGGTCAGCAGCGCGATGGTGACGGTCAGAATTGGGAATGATGCAATAATCAGGATGTTGGCGCACAGAGATGCCCAGGTAAATACCGGCATCTTGAACATGGTCATGCCAGGGGCACGCATCTTGATAATGGTCACGAAGAAGTTGATACCGGTCAGGGTTGTACCGACACCGGAGAGCTGAAGTGCCCAAATCCAGTAATCGACGCCAACGCCCGGACTGTACTCAATTCCCGAAAGCGGCGGGTAAGCCAGCCAGCCGGTCTGCGCAAATTCGCCCACACCCAGTGACAGGTTAACCAGGATAACGCCGACAACCGTGAACCAGAAGCTCAGGTTGTTCAGGAACGGGAACGCTACGTCGCGCGCGCCGATTTGCAGCGGAACGACAACGTTCATCAGACCGATAACCAGCGGCATCGCCACGAAGAAGATCATGATAACGCCGTGGGCGGTAAAGATCTGGTCGTAGTGATGCGGCGGCAGGAAGCCGGCTTCACCCGCAGACGCGAGTGCCTGCTGGCTACGCATCATGATCGCATCCGCAAAGCCACGAATTAACATGACGATACCGACGATGCAGTACATGATACCCAGTTTTTTGTGGTCAACCGAAGTCAGCCACTCGTTCCACAGGTAGCTCCACTTACCGAAGTAAGTGATCAAGGCCAGTAAGGCTGCGCCACCGATGATAATTGCAGCAACCGTAACCACGATAATGGGTTCATGGTAGGGCACTGCATCCAGTGTCAATTTTCCGAACATTTTCTTCCTCGGCCCCTTAGTGAGCGGTTTCCGCGTGGCTCATGTCCATGCCTTCCATACCTTCGTGTGCGCTATGCTCACCTTCAGGCTGGGTCATGTCCATGCTCTTGCCGTGATCCATAAATTTGCCAATAACGTCTTTGAACAAATCGGGTTTCACGTTAGAGAAGTACTCCACCTTGTTATATTCGCTAGGTGCTGCCACTTTTTCGAACGCCGCCATGTCAGACATGGTGTTTGGAGACTGCTTCGCTTTTTCAACCCACTGGTCGAAAGCGGCACGGTCTGGCGTCGCGATAGCTTTGAACTTCATACCTGAGAAGCCCGGGCCGCTATAGCTGGCGGAGATACCATCGTAGGTGCCTGCTTCATTCGCGATCAGGTGCAGGTTAGTCTGCATACCGGCCATCGCGTAAATCTGGCTACCCAGACGTGGGATGAAGAAGGAGTTCATTACGGAGTTGGAGGTCACTTTGAACTGAACCGGAGTGTTCGCCGGGAAGGCGATTTCATTCACGGTGGCAATGCCCTGTTCCGGATAGATGAAGAACCATTTCCAGTCCATGGAGACCACTTCAATGGTAATCGGTTTTTCATCGTGAACCAGCGGCTTGCTTGGCTCAAGTGCGTGAGTGGTTTTCCATGTCAGTACGGCAAGGAACAGGATGATCAGGATAGGTACCGTCCAGACCACAGCTTCCACTTTATTGGAGTGTGACCAGTTAGGGCTATACTTCGCATCTTTATTGCTCGCACGATACTTCCAGGCGAAACCAACAGCCATCAAAATGGCTGGAATAACCACAATCAACATCAGGCCAAAAGCCGTCAATATCAGTGAACGTTGTTCCAGTCCAATCTGTCCTTTGGGGTCAAGTAGTGCAGAATCGCAGCCACTGAGTAATACAGTGCCTGCGAATAATGACAACCATCCCAAACTTTTATTGTATTTCCTGAGTCTCATTTAACGACCTCAATTCCACGGGAGTCTGGTGGCGTTTAAAGTGTGGGGGCATTTTACGGGAAGGTTACATTACTGTAAACATCATTAGACCTGTGTCAGGAAGGTGTTACCGGGTTCTGCCGCACATGTCACAAGTGTTGCAAATTATGTCGCTTTTTAAGACGTAAGCCGCATGGCATGGGCTTTATAACGAAAGGACCCCCAAGCATACCCTAAAAGGGGCAATTGGTATAACCATTGTGAAAAATAAACAAAAAATTAACAATTAATTATCAATAAAAAGACAACTAAAAAACGAAAAATCAAACTCTCTGATGCTGAATCGTTTAATGAAAAATAGCGTTCTGCAATTGACTCCAATAATTTCCGAATCCTATCCCGCACAAAACAACAAATATTTTTTTTAGCGGCTGGCGGCTATTTCACCGTTATAATTTCGGTTCGTGATTACAACGGGAAATAACCTTTCGGATTTTACTTCAGGTTAACTGCGTTTTACGCAGCGCCATGAAATCGAGCAGCCCGCCAGTCAGGATCCCGGCAACCGCCAGCAGCGCGCCGGCATCCAGCAGAAGCGCTTCGAGAGGCAGTACCAGAGAGGTGGTGGCATTAATAATGAGCACCACGAGCCACAGCACCAGGGCAAAGCAACCCGCCATTAACAGTCGTAACGCAAAACGGTAAGCGCGATGATATTCCGTGCGTGGCATAAAGTGTTCTGTTCGCTGGGTATATTCCAGCGTCTGGCGACAGACCAGTAACAATAAGAGCCCAGGCACTGCCGCTACCACGGAGAAGAGGTAGAACGTTGGCCAGCCATGGGCTTCAACAAACCAGCCGGCAATCGGCCCGACATACACGCGACCAACGGCGGAAAGCGCCGAGAGCAGAGCGAACTGCGTCGCGGAAAACGATTTGTTGCACAGGGTCATCAGCAGGGCAACAAACGCCGCTGTCCCCATACCGCCGCACAGGTTTTCAAAAAACACCGCGGCGCCCATGCTGATCATATGCTTATCCGTCACCGACAGCAGCCAGTAACCGGCGTTCGATGCCCCCTGCAGGATGCCGAAGATCAGCAGTGCGCGAAAGAGCGTCAGACGCTGCATTAATACGCCGCCGTACAGGGCCCCGACAATAGTCGCAAACAACCCGAGCGTTTTGTTCACCACGCCGACTTCACCGGCATCAAACCCGACCCCGCGAATTAGGAAGGTGGTGGTCAGGCTCATCGCGAAGGCATCGCCGAGCTTATAAAGGACGATTAACAGCAGGATAAGCCAGGCGTTGTTGCGGCCAAAGAAGTCGCGAAGAGGTTCGGCAACGGCCTGCTCCAGAGAACGTGGAACCGGGATCACATCGCTCGGTTCGGGGGCGAGCAGGGTGGCAATAATACAGGGGATCAACAGGGCGGCCATCAGCCAGTACATGCCCTGCCAGCCGAGATAACGGTCGGCCACCCACAGCGCCAGACCACCGGATACCAGCATCCCCAGACGATAGCCCAGCACGCTAATGGCTGCGCCGGCTCCCCGCTCTTCTGCAGGCAACACGTCCGTCTTCCAGGCATCAAAAACGATATCCTGCGAGGCAGAACAGAAGGCGATTACCACCGCAAGGGCGGCCATCCAGCGAAGCTGCGTCGTGGGTTCAAGAAAGCCCATCGCCGCGATTGCGATCAGCAACAGGACCTGGGTCATCACTAACCAGCCGCGACGACGGCCCAGGAACGGCGGGGTATAACGGTCCATCACCGGCGACCACAGGAACTTAAAGACGTAAGCCTGGCCGACGAGGGAGAAGAAACCAATGGTTTTGAGATCGATATTCTCGACGGTCATCCAGGCCTGCAGCGTGCCGGAGGTGAGGGCGAGAGGTAAACCGGAGGCGAAACCAAGGATCAGCAGGATGGCTGATTTAGGTTGCTGGAAAATACGTAAGTAATAACTCGACATGTTCATATAAAGCTGACCCGGTGAAACACCGGGTCAGGAAGCGGGATTAACGCGCGTTTTGCTTGATGAAGTCGTGGATGCTGGTGTCCTGCGCCATATCGGAAATGGTGTCAGTCAGCACGCTGTTAACCGCGTTAGCAATATTTTTGTTGGACGCCTGGAACGCGCCTTCAACAGAGTAGCTCGCACGGTAGTTTTTGGTCATCTTGTTGCCGTTCTTCGCGGTCGCGATGATGGCGATATCCGCTTTGGTGGAGATGTTGTAGCGAACGTTACCCTGGGACACGTCAGCGTACAGGTTGTTCACGATGATCTGCAGATCAACCGCACCGCTTGGGCCAATCATATAGCCGCGGGAAGTCATCTGTTTCTCAAGCACTTCCTGCAGCAGGAAGCGCAGGTCGCGTGAGGCGGTCAACGTTACCTGCTGGTTGTCGCGGGTCACTTTAGCCAGGGCTTGATCCTGACGCTGATCGGCACCGTTAATGCTTACGGTTACGCCCATCAGGCTAGGATCCTGCTGAGGCAGGGTAATCTTAGGGGAGACATCAATGGTTGTAGGCGGGGTAGCGCAGCCTGCCAGCATAAAAAGTGCTACCAACGGAAAGAAGAGTTTTTTTAACATTTTCAGGTTCTCAACGAATCGTAAGCATTACAGAGAAAAATTGCCGCCATCATAACATCGCTAACGGCCAGGGGAAGTGGTCAACGCATGTAAATTCATCGCCTTGTCCGAAAACTGACCAGCCCCGCCTTTTTCTCCACGCGCGAAGGTCAAAAGGTATGAGTCTCACAGTGAACTTCATTCGTCTGAATGAGAAAATAAGACGAAAGCTAAATATTTGTTGTCTTGTTGTAATGGAAACGGTAAAAGCGGCTAATATTTAAAGGGATGGGTGACATCCTGGCGTTGTCGGAGGAGTGATTTCATGATGATACGTGAACAGATAGAAGATAAATTAAGGGCAGCGTTCAACCCTGTGTTCCTCGAAGTCGTCGACGAAAGCTATCGTCATAACGTGCCGGCAGGTTCTGAAAGCCACTTTAAAGTGGTTCTGGTCAGCGATCGCTTCACGGGAGAACGTTTCCTGAACCGACATCGCTTGATCTACAGCACCTTGACGGAAGAACTCTCCACAACCGTACATGCGCTGGCATTGCACACCTATACCATTAAGGAATGGGAAGGCTTGCAGGATACGGTATTTGCATCGCCGCCGTGTCGCGGCGCAGGCACCATCGCCTGATAAATCGGATTTGCAACGGCTGGAGCTTTTCCAGTATGTTGCATACAGATTTCCTCAAAACGGCCTCCGGGCCGTTTTGTTTTGTCTGAGTTTTGAGCGGATGGTGCGTTTTTAAGGCTAAAAATAGCCTTAAAGTGTGAAAAAAGCCGCAGCAACATGCCCCAACCGTTCTCGACTCACCTAAGTGATGCCGCTATAATGCCGCGTCTTAATGAATGTCTTCGGGATGATTCTGGCGACAGGGAATGTGAATCTGCACTAAGAGAGCATCCCGGTATAACAGACAGATTCAGAGTTGACCGAGCACTGTGATTTTTTTGAGGTAACAAGATGCAAGTTTCAGTTGAAACCACTCAAGGCCTTGGCCGCCGTGTAACGATTACTATCGCTGCTGACAGCATCGAAACTGCTGTGAAAAGCGAGCTGGTCAACGTAGCAAAAAAAGTACGTATTGACGGCTTCCGTAAGGGCAAAGTACCGATGAATGTTGTTGCTCAGCGTTATGGCGCTTCCGTGCGTCAGGATGTGCTGGGTGAACTGATGAGCCGCAACTTTATTGATGCGATCATCAAAGAAAAAATTAATCCGGCCGGTGCGCCGAATTACGTTCCAGGCGAATACAAACAGGGCGAAGACTTCACCTACTCCGTAGAGTTCGAAGTGTACCCGGAAGTTGAGCTGAAAGGTCTGGAATCTATCGAAGTTGAAAAACCTGTTGTTTCCGTGACTGACGAAGACGTTGACGGCATGCTGGACACTCTGCGTAAGCAGCAGGCGAACTGGAAAGAGAAAGAAGGTGCTGTTGACGCGGAAGACCGTGTGACCATCGACTTCACCGGTTCTGTAGACGGCGAAGAGTTCGAAGGCGGTAAAGCGTCTGACTTCGTACTGGCAATGGGCCAGGGTCGTATGATCCCAGGCTTCGAAGACGGTATCAAAGGTCACAAAGCGGGCGAAGAGTTCACCATCGACGTGACCTTCCCGGAAGAGTACCACGCTGAAAACCTGAAAGGTAAAGCAGCGAAGTTCGTTATCAATCTGAAGAAAGTTGAAGAGCGCGAACTGCCTGAACTGACTGAAGAATTCATCAAGCGTTTCGGCGTGGAAGATGGTTCTGTAGCCGGTCTGCGTACCGAAGTGCGTAAAAACATGGAACGTGAGCTGAACGGCGCTGTACGTAACCGTGTGAAATCTCAGGCGATTGACGGTCTGGTAAAAGCGAACGAAATCGACGTTCCGGCTGCCCTGATTGACAGCGAAATCGACGTTCTGCGCCGTCAGGCTGCACAGCGTTTCGGTGGCAACCAGCAGCAAGCGATGGAACTGCCACGCGAGCTGTTCGAAGAGCAAGCTAAACGCCGCGTTGTTGTTGGCCTGCTGCTGGGCGAAGTGATTCGTACCCACGAGCTGAAAGCTGACGAAGAGCGTGTGAAAGGCCTGATCGAAGAGATGGCTTCTGCATACGAAGATCCATCAGAAGTGATCGAGTTCTACGGTAAGAACAAAGAGCTGATGGACAACATGCGCAATGTTGCACTGGAAGAGCAGGCTGTTGAAGCGGTACTGGCGAAAGCGAAAGTGACCGAAAAAGCGACCTCTTTCAACGAACTGATGAACCAGCAGGCGTAATTTCGCCCCCAGGGTTTAAAGTTTGAACAAAAAACCCGTTGCCTTCCGGCGACGGGTTTTTTTTATCACGGCTTTACCCCAGGAAGAGTGCTAAAACGCCCTTTCAGTGTTAGCGTAACAACAAAAGGTTGTTATGCTTGAAATAGGGCAGTATGAACCCCATAAGTGTGTAATCACGATGATTGAGACTGGCTGATAATCCGTCCGTAAGGTTACAATCAGTACAGCAGGTGTTTTCAATTTTGATCCAGGAGACGGAAATGTCATACAGTGGCGAACGAGATAACTTTGCACCCCATATGGCTCTGGTGCCAATGGTTATTGAACAGACCTCACGTGGTGAGCGTTCTTTTGATATCTATTCCCGTCTGCTCAAGGAGCGCGTTATCTTTTTGACCGGCCAGGTGGAAGACCACATGGCTAACCTGATCGTGGCGCAGATGCTGTTTCTGGAAGCGGAAAACCCGGAAAAAGACATTTACCTGTACATTAACTCCCCGGGCGGCGTGATCACGGCAGGTATGTCCATTTATGACACCATGCAATTCATCAAGCCAGATGTCAGCACTATCTGTATGGGTCAGGCTGCATCTATGGGGGCGTTCCTGTTAACCGCAGGGGCTAAAGGTAAGCGTTTCTGCCTGCCAAATTCCCGCGTGATGATTCACCAGCCGCTGGGGGGTTATCAGGGGCAGGCGACGGATATTGAAATCCACGCCCGCGAAATTCTGAAAGTAAAAGCGCGCATGAATGAACTTATGGCGCAGCATACGGGTCAATCTCTTGAGCAGATCGAGCGCGATACCGAGCGCGATCGTTTCCTCTCTGCCTCTGAGGCTGTTGAGTACGGCTTAGTCGACTCCGTTTTGACCCATCGTAATTGATGCCCGTGACGCGAGTGTGCCGCTATACTCAGGTAGGGCGGCATGTTGCTAAAAGCAGCTTGCGTCTGAAAATGGCATTTGCGTCGTCATGTGCGGCACAAAGAACTTAAAAAGAGGTTTGGACTCATGACAGATAAACGCAAAGATGGTTCGGGCAAACTGCTGTACTGCTCTTTTTGCGGCAAAAGCCAGCATGAAGTGCGTAAACTGATTGCCGGGCCGTCCGTGTATATCTGCGACGAATGTGTTGACTTATGTAACGACATTATTCGCGAAGAGATTAAAGAAGTAGCACCTCACCGCGAGCGCAGCGCGCTGCCAACGCCGCATGAAATTCGTCATCATCTTGACGACTATGTCATCGGTCAGGAGCAGGCGAAAAAAGTGCTCGCCGTGGCGGTATACAACCACTACAAACGCCTGCGTAACGGTGATACCAGCAATGGCGTAGAACTGGGTAAAAGTAATATTCTGCTGATCGGCCCAACCGGTTCCGGTAAAACGCTGCTGGCTGAAACGCTGGCGCGTCTGCTGGATGTTCCGTTCACAATGGCCGATGCCACCACCCTGACCGAAGCCGGTTATGTGGGTGAGGACGTAGAAAACATCATCCAGAAACTGCTGCAGAAATGCGATTACGATGTACAGAAAGCGCAGCGCGGGATTGTTTACATCGATGAGATCGACAAGATCTCCCGTAAATCTGACAACCCGTCCATTACCCGTGACGTATCGGGTGAGGGCGTGCAGCAGGCGCTGCTGAAGCTGATCGAAGGTACGGTTGCAGCCGTTCCACCGCAGGGTGGCCGTAAACATCCTCAGCAGGAGTTCCTGCAGGTTGATACGTCCAAGATCCTGTTCATCTGTGGTGGTGCGTTTGCCGGTCTGGATAAAGTGATCTCTCACCGTGTTGAAACCGGCTCCGGCATTGGTTTTGGCGCGACGGTGAAAGCCTCGTCCGAAAAGCCGAACGAAGGCGAGCTGCTGTCACAGGTTGAGCCAGAAGACTTGATCAAGTTTGGTCTGATTCCTGAGTTCATTGGCCGTCTGCCTGTTGTGGCAACGCTGAACGAACTGAGTGAAGACGCGCTGATCCAGATTCTGAAAGAGCCGAAAAATGCGCTGACCAAGCAGTATCAGGCGCTGTTCAATCTGGAAGGCGTTGAGCTGGAATTCCGTGACGAAGCGCTGGACGCGATTGCCAAGAAAGCGATGATCCGTAAAACCGGTGCGCGTGGCCTGCGTTCTATCGTGGAAGCGGCGCTGCTTGACACCATGTACGATCTGCCGTCAATGGAAGATGTTGAGAAAGTGGTGATTGATGAGTCGGTCATTAGCGGCCAGACCAAGCCATTGCTGATTTATGGCAAGCCGGAAGCGCAACAGGCATCTGGCGAATAATTCACCAAATCATACAAGCAGTTAATCAAAAAGGGGGGATTTTATCTCCCCTTTTATTTTTCCGTATACGCGGCGTTGAATGTGTGGGAAACATCCCCATATACTGGATACATGTTAATGGTTATGTGAAGCACAGTGACATGACCAGTTTACCTGGCGGACACTAAACTAAGAGAGAGCTCTATGAATCCTGAGCGTTCTGAACGCATTGAAATCCCCGTATTGCCGTTGCGCGATGTGGTGGTTTATCCGCACATGGTCATACCCTTATTTGTAGGGCGGGAAAAATCTATCCGTTGCCTCGAAGCCGCCATGGATCATGATAAAAAAATCATGCTGGTGGCGCAGAAAGAAGCATCAACGGATGAGCCGGGTGTAAACGATCTTTTCACCGTCGGGACCGTGGCCTCTATTTTGCAGATGCTGAAGCTGCCTGACGGCACCGTTAAGGTGCTGGTAGAAGGCTTGCAGCGTGCGCGTATTACCACCCTGTCTGACGATGGCGAGCATTTCTCTGCCAAGGCAGAGTACCTTGAATCACCTCAGCTGGATGAGCGCGAGCAGGAAGTGCTGGTGCGCACCGCGATTAGCCAGTTCGAAGGCTATATCAAGCTGAACAAGAAAATCCCACCAGAAGTGCTGACGTCGCTGAACAGCATCGACGATCCTGCGCGTCTGGCGGACACCATCGCTGCACACATGCCGCTGAAGCTGGCAGACAAACAGTCCGTGCTGGAGATGTCCGACGTTAACGAACGTCTGGAATATCTGATGGCGATGATGGAGTCTGAAATCGATCTGCTGCAGGTTGAGAAGCGTATTCGTAACCGCGTTAAAAAGCAGATGGAGAAATCTCAGCGTGAGTACTATCTGAATGAGCAAATGAAAGCCATCCAGAAAGAGCTCGGCGAGATGGATGACGCCCCTGACGAAAACGAAGCGCTGAAGCGTAAGATCGACGCGGCGAAAATGCCGAAAGAGGCCAAAGAGAAAGCCGAAGCAGAACTGCAGAAGCTGAAAATGATGTCTCCAATGTCGGCTGAAGCGACCGTCGTGCGTGGTTATATCGAATGGATGGTTCAGGTTCCCTGGAATGCCCGCAGCAAGGTCAAAAAAGACCTGCGTCAGGCGCAGGAGATCCTGGATACCGACCACTACGGCCTTGAGCGCGTGAAAGACCGCATTCTTGAGTACCTCGCAGTCCAAAGCCGTGTGAACAAAATCAAAGGCCCGATTCTGTGCCTGGTGGGACCACCGGGGGTAGGGAAAACCTCTCTGGGTCAGTCCATCGCCAAAGCGACCGGACGTAAGTATATCCGTATGGCGCTGGGTGGCGTACGCGATGAAGCGGAGATCCGCGGTCACCGTCGTACCTACATCGGTTCTATGCCGGGTAAACTGATCCAGAAGATGGCGAAAGTGGGCGTTAAAAACCCGCTGTTCCTGCTCGATGAGATCGACAAAATGTCTTCGGACATGCGTGGCGATCCGGCGTCAGCTTTGCTGGAAGTTCTTGATCCAGAACAGAACGTGGCGTTCAGCGATCACTATCTCGAAGTGGATTACGACCTGAGCGATGTAATGTTTGTCGCGACCTCGAACTCCATGAACATTCCGGCGCCGCTGCTGGACCGTATGGAAGTGATTCGTCTCTCCGGTTATACCGAAGACGAAAAACTGAACATTGCGAAACGGCACCTGCTGCCGAAGCAGATTGAGCGTAATGCGCTGAAAGCTAACGAGCTGACCGTTGAGGACAGCGCGATTATTGGCATCATCCGCTACTACACCCGTGAAGCGGGCGTGCGTAGCCTTGAGCGCGAAATCTCTAAACTGTGCCGTAAGGCGGTTAAACAGTTGCTGCTGGATAAGAGCCTGAAACACATCGTGATCAATGGCGACAACCTGCATGCCTATCTGGGCGTTCAGCGCTTTGACTATGGTCGCGCGGACAATGAAAACCGCGTGGGCCAGGTCACCGGTCTGGCATGGACGGAAGTGGGTGGCGATCTGCTGACCATTGAAACCGCCTGTGTTCCGGGTAAAGGCAAGCTGACCTACACTGGCTCTCTGGGTGAAGTGATGCAGGAGTCGATTCAGGCCGCGCTGACCGTGGTACGCGCGCGTGCGGAGAAATTGGGCATCAACCCTGATTTCTACGAGAAACGCGATATCCACGTGCACGTGCCTGAAGGGGCAACGCCGAAAGATGGCCCAAGCGCAGGTATTGCCATGTGTACCGCACTGGTTTCCTGCCTTACCGGCAACCCGGTGCGTGCCGATGTGGCAATGACCGGTGAGATCACGTTGCGTGGCCAGGTGCTGCCAATCGGTGGGTTAAAAGAAAAACTGCTGGCGGCACACCGTGGTGGGATCAAAACCGTATTGATCCCTTACGAAAATAAACGCGATCTGGAAGAGATTCCGGACAACGTGATTGCCGATCTGCAGATTCATCCTGTGAAGCGAATTGAGGAAGTTCTGACTCTCGCCCTGCAGAATGAACCTTCCGGAATGCAGGTTGTAACCGCAAAATAGTGACCTCGCGCAAAGAGCGTCAATAAAAGTAAGGCTGGTAAGTCATTTCGCACTTGCCAGCCTTTTTTTGTATAGCTAATTTAGATTGCTGATTAGGCCAGCCATCAACAACGGGTGTTGTAAGGTCATGGCAGGCCTGATATAACTGCTGCGCGGTCGCGTTGTGAAGGATTCAGGCGCGATATAAATTATAAAGAGAGGAAGAGAACAGTGAATAAATCTCAACTGATTGACAAAATTGCTGCTGGTGCTGATATTTCTAAAGCTGCAGCTGGACGTGCGTTAGATGCATTAATTGCTTCTGTTACTGAATCTCTGCAGGCTGGGGACGACGTTGCACTGGTAGGCTTCGGTACTTTTGCTGTTAAAGAGCGTGCTGCCCGTACTGGCCGCAACCCTCAGACCGGTAAAGAGATCACCATTGCTGCCGCTAAAGTGCCGGGTTTCCGTGCAGGTAAAGCGCTGAAAGACGCAGTAAACTGATTGCTTTCCCATCTCAGGGAAGCCGAATAGTACAAGGGCGCATCATTTGATGTGCCTTTTTTGTTTGTCCAGGCCTGATTTGTGCGAGTTTATGCGAGTTGTGGGCTGACAATCGCACCGTTTTCTTGTCACAATACGCCTTTACGCGCGACGGGCAGGATTTTCCGTTAGCGTCAGGTAACCAGTCACCTACAGCGGAGTGTTGTTACACCATGATGGACAGCTTACGCACGGCTGCTAACAGTCTCGTGCTCAAGATTATTTTCGGTATCATTATCGTGTCGTTCATATTGACCGGCGTGAGCAGTTACCTTATCGGCGGTGGCGCGAACTATGCCGCAAAAGTGAATGGCCAGGAGATCAGCCGTGGTCAGTTCGAGAATGCTTTTGCCGGTGAACGTAACCGTATGCAGCAACAGCTGGGCGACCAATTCTCTGAACTCGCGGCAAACGAAGGGTATATGAAATCCCTGCGCCAACAGACCCTGAACCGTCTGATCGACGAAGCGCTGCTGGATCAATACGCGAAAAAACTGGGCCTGGGCATCAGCGATGAGCAGGTTAAAAAAGCCATCTTATCGACTCAGGCTTTCCAGTCTAACGGCAAATTCGACAATGCGCGTTACAACGGCATCATTAATCAGATGGGCATGACTGCCGATCAATACGCTCAGGCTCTGCGTAATCAACTGACAACCCAACAGCTCATCAATGCCGTCGTTGGCACTGATTTCATGCTCAAAGGTGAGACGGAAGAGCTGGCAGCCCTGGTTGCACAGCATCGCGTGGTACGTGAAGCGACCATTGATGTGAATGCTCTGGCAGCGAAGCAGCAGGTTAGCGACGCGGACATTAACGCCTATTACGAGCAGAACAAGAATAACTTCGTTGCTCCAGAACAGTTCCGTGTGAGCTACATCAAGCTGGATGCTGCCGCGCTGCAGGAAACAGCCTCTGACGCGGAAATTCAGTCTTATTACGATCAGCATCAGGATCAGTTCACTCAGCCGCAGCGTAACCGCTACAGCGTGATCCAGACCAAAACTGAGGCAGATGCCAAAGCCGTGCTGGATGAGCTGAATAAGGGTGCTGATTTCGCCTCCCTCGCGAAAGCGAAATCCACCGATATTATCTCTGCTAAAAACGGCGGTGATATGGGCTGGCTGGAAGAGAGCACCACGCCTGACGAACTGAAAAATGCCGGTCTGAAAGACAAAGGCCAGCTTTCGGGTGTCATTAAATCTTCCGTTGGTTTCCTGGTGGCGCGTCTGGATGATATCGAGGCCGCGAAAACCAAGCCGCTGGCTGACGTTCGCGATGATATCGCAGCGAAAGTGAAGCAGGAAAAAGCGCTGGATGCATACTACGCGCTGCAACAGAAAGTCAGTGATGCTGCCAGCAACGACAACGAATCTCTGGCGGGTGCTGAGCAGGCTGCAGGGGTGAAAGCGGTTGAGACCGGCTGGTTCGGTCGTAACAACCTGCCGGAAGAGCTGAATTTCAAACCGGTTGCTGATGCCATCTTCAACGGTGGTCTGGTTGGCGAGAATGGCACGCCGGGCAGCAACTCTGACATCATTACCGTCGACGGCGATCGTGCGTTTGTTCTTCGCGTCAGCGAGCACAAACCAGAAGCGATTAAACCGCTGGCAGAAGTGAAAGATCAGGTGGTTGCTCAGGTTAAGCACAACAAAGCGGAACAGCAGGCAAAACTGGATGCTGAGAAGATTCTGGTTGACCTGAAAGCGGGTAAACAGGATGCACTGAAAGCGGCAGGTCTGAGCTTCGGTGAGCCAAAAACGCTGAGCCGTACCGGTCAGGATCCTGTCAGTCAGGCAGCGTTCGGTCTGAGCCTGCCTGCGAAGGACAAACCAAGCTTCGGTACCACTACCGATATGCAGGGTAACGTCGTTCTGCTCGCACTGGACGACGTGAAAGCAGGCACGATGCCTGAAGAGCAGAAGAAAGCGATGGTGCAGGGTATTACCCAGAACAATGCCCAGATTGCTTTCGAAGCGATGATGAGCAACCTGCGCACAGAAGCCAAAATCAAGCTCGGTGACGTGATGACTCAGCAGCAATAATTACGTATTTGCTCGCATATTTTCGTAACGCTCTGCAATAACTAAAGGCCGCTTTCGCGGCCTTTTCCATTTCTGCAATCTGCCGTTTGTGCCGGGTTATAACGCTGGATATTGTGGCCTGGCTGTCAACAAACAAGGAGATAACAGCATGAAATGTGGAATCAAGGCTCTGTTCATTACTCTGGCGATTGCCACCACCGGGATGAGCGCAGGTGCGCTGGCGACGACACCTGCGGCGAAAACACCGGCGGTGCAAACCAGGTCTGACGCAGCGGCACCCGCAGCTGGCCAGACGAAAGCCACGGATGCCGGAAAAAGCGCGGATGATGACGGTACGCGAGTCAGTATCAATTCGGCATCGGCAGAGGATCTCGCCCGGGTGATGAATGGCGTAGGGCTAAAAAAAGCGCAGGCGATAGTCAGCTATCGCGAAGAGTACGGTCCTTTCAAAACGGTTGACGATCTTAAGCAAGTACCCGGTATGGGCGGGGCGCTGGTTGAGCGCAACCTCTCACACCTGACGTTGTAATCACATAATTACTTGCACGGCGGCAAAATTTTGCCAGGATAAAGAGGTCATACCAGTCATGACCTCTTATCCTATAACAACAGTAAAGGCTATTGCGCTATGCAGACAAAAATCAAAGTACGCGGCTACCACATCGATGTTTACCAGCACGTCAACAACGCCCGTTATCTTGAGTTTCTTGAAGAAGCGCGCTGGGACGGTCTGGAAAGCAGCGAAAGCTTTCAGTGGATGACCGCGCACAACATCGCGTTCGTGGTCGTCAACATCAATATCAACTACCGTCGTCCGGCCGTGCTGGGAGATGTGCTGACCATCACCAGCCAGCTTCAACAGTTAAACGGCAAGAGCGGCGTGTTAACCCAGGCGGTGACGCTGGATCCTGAAGGCCAGGCCGTTGCCGACGCGCTGATCACCTTTGTCTGTATCGATCTGAAAACCCAGAAAGCGTTGCCGCTGGAAGGGGAGTTGCGGGAAAAACTGCAGTTGATGATCGTCTAGACGCGTTGTGTTCATGACCCGTGCTGTCGATATTCTGTTCGCCAGCACGGTCAAAGAGGCTTATTTGAGCCCGGTTTTTTTCTTCATCGCCGACATCACGCCCGCTTTATCGGCCAGATAGTGATTCAGTCCGTTTGCGCGCAGATTACAGGCCGCACACTGGCCACAACCATCACCTTTTATGCCGTTGTAGCAGGTAAGGGTTTCGCTGCGAACCATGTCCAGTTTGCCCCAGTAGTCTGCCAGCGCCCAGGTTTCCGCTTTATCAAGCCACATCAGTGGCGTTTCAAAGCGCGTCTCTTTTGCCATCCCCAGATTCACGGCGTGGTTGAGAGCCTTCACGAACTCGTCACGGCAGTCAGGGTACCCGGAGAAGTCGGTTTCACACACGCCCGTGATCACCGCTTCGGCTTTCACCTGGTAGGCGTAGATCGCCGTCAGCGTCAGGAAGAGAATGTTGCGGCCTGGCACAAAGGTGTTCGGAATGCCGCTGGCATCAGGTTCGTAGTCAGGAACGGGAATACTGTCGCGGGTGAGGCTACTGACGGCCAGTTCATTTAACAGCGTAACGTCCAGCACCTTATGCGCGCGCGCGCCCAGTTTCAGCGCCAGTTCACGGGCGACGTCGATTTCAGCGCGATGTCGCTGACCATAATCGAAAGTGACACAGTGAACTTCATCGTACTGATGAAGCGCCTGAACCAGGCAGGTAGTGGAATCTTGTCCTCCGCTGAACACGACGACGGCACGTTTCATAAATCATCTCGACAGTTACGGTAAAAACATCATGTTACCGTCTGACTACGGCGACGACCAGCTTCTTCACGATTTGGGGGCCGGGAGCCAGGCTTCGGTGAAATCGAACCAGCCGCGGGTGTTAAGCCGTATGCCATTGACTCCCGGGGGCGCGCTGATTTGGTACTGGTAGTTAAACAACGGCGTCAGCACCGCGCTCTCCATGAGTTGGGTAAAAATAGCTTTCAGCCCGCGATGCCGGGCATGCTCGTCAGCCTGAGTCTGAACGGCATCCAGTGTCGCCTGCAGATGGGCATGTTGCGGCGCGCTCAGCAGGTGCGGCCATAGCGCATCGCAGCGAAGCCACTGCTCAAGGGTGTATTCCGGTGCTTCGCCAATCAGCCTGTCTCCCATCATGAGGTCCGCGTCGGCAAGATGCTGACATCCGTCCCACGTTTTGGCATCGTGAAAGATGACCGTTAACGCGCAGCCCTGGCGGGAAAGATACGCTTTTAGCTGACTCGCCATGGTATGTAACTCGACGGGCAGATGGTAAATCAGGGTCAGCGTCTCAGGCAAAGGGACATCCGTGAGATCCGGCCACTCAGGAATACGCCAGCCCGGCAGCAACTCCTGCGTTGGGGTGATAAGCCCCTCATCCAGAGGAAGAGTATGCAGAAGCGTTGAGAGGTGAATGATGTTGATAAGGCGTCTTGCCTGCATTTCGCTAAGACGCGGGCTGCGCTTCAGCGTGAGGTAGCAAAATCCCAGGCTGATGCTGTTACTCACCAGCCGCAAACGGGTCAGTTCGTCAGGCTCCCCGATGGCGATTTGTACCGGATGCCGGCAGCTGGTTCCAAGCCCCTGATCAAATAGCTGAGGGGTGATCCAGAACTCGATGGCCTTCAGTAGCGGGTGGCTAAGGTGATACTGCTCATGGCTTTCCAGACGAACCAGGTCCGGCTTATACGCGGTGAGCCTGAAAGGTCCGCTGCCTGTCATCGGTTGTGCCGGGTGCGCCACACGGCTGCAATAGGTTGCCAGCCGATGCGCCAGCCAGTAGTCGGGCTTGTGTAAAATAAACGTCAGACACTGCGGATGGGTAACTTCAATGCGCAGCACGCTCTGAAAAAGCCTGTGCATGGCCGGGAGCGTCAACATCGCATTCAGACTCTCCTGTAACTGGGCCGTTTCGACTTTATCACCGTTATGCCAGTGAAGCGTGGAGCGAATATAAAAATGCCAGCGCAGTCCGTCCTCCGACACGTCCCAGTGATGGGCAAGATCGCCCGTCGGTTCGCTGCTGTTACCGTGAAAACGCGTCAGCCCGGAAAAGACCTGTCCTGCCAGATGCTGTTCCGCCCGACCGGGTAAAAAGCCGGGATGCAGTGGATCCAGCGAGCGGTAATAGGGAATGCGCAGCGTCGGCGTATCGTTTTGCCACTGGCCGCCTAAAAACGGATGAAGCAGTGACCGCAGCTCCTCCGGTGCCAGCTGGGCCAGCTCAAGCGCGTTATGCTGCTGCCCACGCTTCAGCGCCTCTTCCATCATCACATTGCGCAGTGACTCCGGGGTGACGTGGAAAGTCAG
The DNA here is from genome assembly GCF_057320345.1 of Enterobacter cloacae complex sp. 394I7. Lineage (NCBI taxonomy): Bacteria > Pseudomonadati > Pseudomonadota > Gammaproteobacteria > Enterobacterales > Enterobacteriaceae > Enterobacter > Enterobacter cloacae complex sp. 394I7. The sequence continues at coordinate 162,501 of NZ_JBXWCR010000004.1, forward strand.
CTCCCCACGCTTACCGCGGCCAGACTGCGCTCGCCAGCTAAGCCAGCCCGCCTCCTGTGCCTGACGCAGTAACGTACGGACATGCCGTTCGCTGCAAAAACAGCGGGCGGCCAGCTCGCTGATGGTGGCCTGCTGCGTCGCGCCAGCGGAAGGCTGCCACAAACGGTGGTACTGGTTGAGTCGGTTAAGCTGGCGCATGAGAAACCCTGAACAATAATTATCATCTATTCACTATTACTTCCGTATATCTCACGCAATACTGATGCACAAGTTAACCGCATCACATTTCAGGAGTAATCATGGCTCGTCTCGCTGCGTTTGATATGGACGGTACGTTGTTAATGCCGGATCACCGTCTGGGTGAGAAAACCCTGAGTACCCTGAAGCGCCTGCATGAACGTGATGTCACCCTGACGTTTGCCACCGGCCGTCATGTGCTGGAGATGCGCCATTTGCTGGGGGCATTTTCCCTGGATGCTTTTCTTATTACCGGCAACGGGACACGCATTCACTCTGTCGAAGGCGATGTTCTCCACCGTCAGGATCTCAACCCGGAAGTGGCAGATATCGTCCTGCACAGCACCTGGGACACCCGGGCCAGCGTTCATGTCTTTAACGATAACGGCTGGTTTACCGGGCATGACATTCCGGCATTGCTGCACGCCCATGTCTACAGTGGTTTCCGCTATCAGCTTATCGATCTGCGCCGTATTCCGGCTCACGCGGTGACGAAGATCTGTTTCTGCGGCGATCATGACGATCTTTGTCGCTTACGCATTCAGCTGAATGACGCGTTAGGCGACCGGGCGCACCTGACCTTTTCAGCGGTGGACTGTCTCGAGGTTTTGCCGGTTGGGTGTAATAAAGGATCGGCGCTGGCGGTACTGAGCGATCACCTGGGCTTAACGATGCAGGAATGTATGGCGTTTGGCGACGCCATGAACGACCGCGAAATGCTGGGCAGCGTTGGTCGCGGTCTGATCATGGGAAATGCGATGCCGCAGTTGAAGGCAGAGCTTCCCCATCTACCGGTTATCGGGCACTGCGGTAACGAAGCAGTGTCTCATTTTTTGACGCATTGGCTGGACAACAACAACCTCCCATATTCCCCCGAATAGTGAGACCCTTCCAGCAAGCCAGACCCCGGTCTGGCTTTTTTTTATTTCACCAGCTGCGTAATCTGCGCTTTCCACGGCTCAATATCGCCGATGTTTGCCTGAACCCACTGCGCATTGTAATAGGTCTCAAGATAGCGCTCGCCGCTGTCGCAGAGCAGGGTGACGATAGAGCCGGTGCGCCCCTCTTCACGCATGCGAGCCGCAAGCTGCAGGGCTCCCCACATGTTGGTGCCGGTAGATGCACCGACTTTACGACCAATTTGTGTCTCCAGCCAGTGCGCGGTTGCCACGCTGGCGGCATCCGGCACGCGGAGCATTTCATCCACTACGTCCGGAATGAATGAAGGCTCCACGCGCGGGCGGCCAATACCTTCAATCTTACTGCCCACCGGGCTGCGCAGATCCGCATTGCGGCTTTGCCAGTAGTCCAGGAACACCGAGTTCTGCGGATCCACCACCATCAGCTGCGTATCATAGCCCTGACAGCGGATGTAACGCCCCAGGGTGGCTGAGGTACCGCCAGTACCGGCGCTCATCACGATGTACGACGGAACAGGGTGAGGTTCGTGGGTCATCTGGCGGAAAATACTGTCGGCAATGTTGTTATTGCCGCGCCAGTCTGTGGCTCGCTCGGCAAAGGTGAACTGGTCCATATAGTGGCCATTCAGCTCACGGGCCAGCATTTCAGACGCGGCGTAAATTTCGCAGGCGCTTTCCACAAAGTGGCAGCGTCCACCGTAAAATTCGATCTGCTCAATTTTTCGTTTCGCGGTGCAGGAGGGCATCACGGCGATAAACGGCAGGCCCAGCAGGCGGGCAAAGTAGGCTTCGGATACGGCGGTTGAACCGGAGGAGGATTCAATAATCGTGGTTCCCTCCTTAATCCAGCCGTTACATAGACCGTATAAAAAGAGCGAACGCGCCAGGCGATGCTTCAGGCTACCGGTGGGATGGGTGCTTTCATCTTTCAGGTACAGCTGGATGCCAGCAAAACCCGGCAGAGCCAGGCGAATGAGATGGGTGTCCGCCGAGCGCTGATAGTCGGCATTGATTTCGCTGATGGCATGTTTAACCCAGGCGCTATTCATCGTATTTATCCGTTTGTCATTTTGTGCCCAGCATAGCGAAAAGCACAGAAAAAATTGTTGCTATATGGCCTTTAAAATAGAATGAAGGGAGAAAATTTTTCTCTGTGAGGTGGGTATGCTAGATAAAATAGACCGTAAGCTGCTTTCTTTACTGCAAAGTGACTGTACCCTCTCTTTGCAGGCACTGGCAGATGCCGTTAATCTGACCACCACGCCGTGCTGGAAGCGCCTCAAGAAGCTTGAAGATGACGGCATCCTTCTGGGGCGAGTCGCGCTTTTAGATCCCGAAAAACTGGGGCTTGGGTTGACGGCATTTGTCCTGATAAAAACCCAACATCACAGCAGCGAGTGGTACAGCCGCTTCGTAACACAGGTCTCCGAGATGCCGGAGGTGCTCGGTTTCTGGCGCATGGCGGGAGAGTATGACTATCTGATGCGCGTCCAGGTGGCAGACATGAAGCGTTATGATGATTTTTACAAGCGGCTGGTGAACAGCGTACCGGGCTTGTCGGACGTCACCTCGAGCTTCGCCATGGAACAGATTAAATACACCACAGCACTACCTATTGATTAATTGAATAACTTCCCGGCGTAGCCGGATCCATACCTTCAGGAACAAACCGCGTGCGATTATTTGCCCAATTAAGCTGGTACTTTCGTCGGGAGTGGCAACGCTACCTCGGCGCTGTGGCCCTGCTTATTATCATTGCCATCCTGCAGTTAATTCCACCGAAAGTGGTGGGATACGTGGTGGATGGCGTTACAGAACAGCATTACACCACCGCACGGGTGTTGATGTGGGTCGGCACGCTGGTGCTGACGGCCATCATTGTCTATCTGCTGCGCTACGTCTGGCGGGTACTGCTGTTTGGGGCGTCCTATCAGCTGGCCGTCGAACTGCGTGAAGATTTTTATCGTCAGCTGAGCCGCCAGCATCCCGAGTTCTACCTGCGTCATCGCACCGGGGATCTTATCGCTCGCGCCACCAATGACGTTGACCGCGTCGTGTTTGCCGCCGGGGAAGGGGTGTTAACGCTGGTGGACTCTCTGGTGATGGGCTGTGCGGTTCTGATTGTGATGTCCACCCAGATAAGCTGGCAGCTCACGCTGCTGGCGTTGCTGCCTATGCCGCTGATGGCGCTGGCGATCAACCGCTATGGCGAACAGCTTCATGAGCGCTTCAAGCTGGCGCAGGCGGCGTTTTCCTCGCTGAATGACCGTACGCAGGAGAGCATGACCAGCATCCGCATGATCAAAGCGTTTGGCCTGGAAGATCGACAATCCGCGCTGTTTGCAGCCGATGCCGCCGACACGGGGGCGAAGAACATGCGCGTTGCGCGTATCGATGCGCGGTTTGACCCGACAATCTATGTCGCGATTGGCATGGCAAACCTGCTGGCCATTGGTGGCGGGAGCTGGATGGTGGTGCAGGGCTCGCTAACCCTCGGGCAATTGACCAGCTTTGCCATGTACCTGGGGCTGATGATATGGCCGATGCTGGCACTGGCCTGGATGTTTAACATCGTAGAGCGCGGCAGCGCCGCCTACAGCCGTATTCGCGCGATGCTTGCCGAAGCGCCAGTGGTGAATGACGGTAGCGAATCGGTACCGGAAGGGCGCGGCGTGATGAATGTCGACGTCCGTAAGTTTGTGTATCCGCAAACGGAACATACGGTACTGGAGAACGTCAGCTTTACGCTCAAACCGGGTCAGATGCTCGGTATCTGCGGTCCGACAGGCGCCGGGAAAAGTACCGTACTCTCCCTGGTTCAACGTCACTTTGACGTCACGCAGGGCGATATTCGCTTCCATGATATTCCGTTGACGAACCTGCTGCTCGATGACTGGCGCGGTCGTCTGGCGGTGGTCAGCCAGACGCCGTTTCTCTTTTCTGACACCGTGGCGAATAACATTGCCCTCGGACGCCCGGCGGCGACTCAGGAAGAGATTGAGCACGTCGCGCGCCTGGCCAGCGTCCATGACGATATTCTGCGTCTGCCACAGGGCTATGAAACGGAAGTGGGTGAGCGTGGCGTTATGCTTTCCGGCGGGCAAAAACAGCGTCTCTCGATTGCCCGCGCGCTGCTGCTGAATGCCGAAATCCTTATCCTTGATGATGCGCTCTCCGCCGTCGATGGCCGCACCGAGCACCAGATCCTGCATAACCTGCGACAGTGGGGGGATGGAAGGACGGTGATCATCAGTGCACACCGGTTGTCGGCGCTGACGGAAGCCAATGAAATTCTGGTATTACAGCACGGGCACATTGCCCAGCGCGGACAGCATGAACAGCTTGCGGAGCAACCGGGCTGGTATCGCGATATGTATCGTTATCAGCAGCTTGAAGCGGCGCTAGACGACGCCCCGGAACAGGATGAGGAGAACGCTAATGCGTAAGACCGTGACGCAGTGGCCGACGCTAAAACGCCTGCTGGCCTATGGTTCTCCGTGGCGAAAACCGCTTTCGCTTGCCGTACTGTTGCTGTGGATTGCCGCGATTGCAGAAGTGAGCGGTCCGCTGCTTATCAGCTACTTTATCGACAATATGGTGGCAAAAAGCTATTTGCCGCTGGGGCTCGTCGCGGGGTTAGGTGTGGCCTACGTTGGGCTACAGCTGACTGCGGCGTCACTGCATTACGCTCAGTCTCTGCTCTTTAACCGGGCGGCCGTGGGCGTGGTGCAGAAGCTACGTACGGATGTGATGGATGCGGCGCTGCGTCAGCCGTTGAGCGAGTTTGATACCCAGCCGGTTGGGCAGGTGATATCCCGGGTGACCAACGATACCGAGGTGATCCGCGATCTGTATGTCACCGTCGTGGCAACCGTGCTGCGCAGCGCGGCGCTGATTGGCGCCATGCTGGTGGCGATGTTCAGCCTCAACTGGCGTATGGCTCTGGTGGCGATCACCATCTTCCCGGCCGTATTGATTGTAATGGTCATCTATCAACGCTACAGCACGCCGATTGTGCGTCGGGTGCGCGCCTATCTGGCCGATATCAACGATGGCTTCAACGAAGTGATCAACGGCATGAGCGTCATTCAGCAGTTCCGCCAGCAGGCTCGCTTTGGTGAACGCATGGGGGAAGCCAGCCGGTCGCACTATATGGCGCGTATGCAAACGCTGCGACTGGACGGTTTCCTGCTACGTCCACTGCTGAGCCTCTTCTCGGCGCTGGTTCTCTGTGGCCTGCTGATGCTTTTCGGGATGAGCGCGAACGGAACAATTGAAGTTGGGGTTCTGTACGCTTTTATCAGCTATCTGGGACGCCTTAATGAACCGTTGATAGAACTCACCACCCAGCAGTCTATGTTACAACAGGCCGTGGTGGCGGGGGAGCGCGTGTTCGAACTGATGGACCGGCCACGTCAGACCTACGGCGATGATGAGCGTCCTTTGCAAAGCGGAGAGATTACGTTTGATAAGGTCTCGTTTGCTTACCGTGAAGACCGTCTGGTGTTGCAGGACATCTCTCTTGATGTGCCGTCGCGCGGCTTTGTGGCGCTGGTGGGGCACACCGGTAGCGGCAAAAGTACCCTCGCCAGCCTGTTGATGGGCTATTACCCGGTCAGTCAGGGTGAAATCCGCATTGATGGTCGTCCGCTCGCATCACTGAGCCACAATGTGTTGCGCAAAGGCGTTGCAATGGTGCAGCAAGACCCGGTAGTCATGGCCGATACCTTTTACGCCAATGTCACTCTCGGTCGGGACTATACCCAGCAACAGGTGTGGGATGTGCTGGAAACCGTGCAGCTGGCAGAGCTGGCGCGCGGCTTTAGCGATGGGATCAATACCCGGCTCGGTGAGCAGGGGAATAACCTCTCGGTGGGACAGAAGCAGCTTCTGGCCCTGGCGCGGGTGCTGATTGAAACGCCGCAGGTGCTGATACTCGACGAAGCGACCGCCAGCATTGACTCTGGTACTGAGCAGGCTATCCAGCTGGCGCTGGCCGCGGTGCGTGATCACACGACACTGGTGGTTATCGCACACCGTCTTTCAACGATTGTCGACGCAGACACCATCCTGGTGTTGCATCGCGGTCAGGCCGTCGAACGCGGTACGCACCGGGAGCTGCTCGAAGCAAAAGGGCGCTACTGGCAGATGTATCAACTGCAGCTGGCCGGTGAAGAGCTGGCCGCCAGCGTGCGTGAGGACGAGTCCCTCAGCGCCTGATGCACCAAAACAAGGCAGCGCGCTAACAGTCATTACTGTTGGTGCAAAACTGAAACGCACCGTGCACTGTCATGGTGCGTTTTTTTTCACCGGTTCGTTAAACACGCTCGTGTAAAGCTCATTGCAGCGCGTTTCCCTCAGGTTTTTATTTCTGGCACACCCCTTGCAATGTCTTCTGCGTATTAGCGGCGGCCATTACCGAATTCTGACTGGAGGGGATCTATGAAGCTGGTTACGGTTGTAATCAAACCATTCAAACTCGAAGACGTGCGTGAAGCATTGTCTTCCATGGGTATTCAGGGACTGACTGTCACCGAAGTGAAAGGCTTTGGTCGTCAGAAGGGTCATGCCGAGCTTTACCGCGGGGCAGAATACAGCGTTAACTTCCTGCCAAAAGTAAAAATTGATGTCGCGATTGCTGATGACCAGCTTGATGAAGTTATTGATGTCATTAGCAAAGCGGCCTACACCGGCAAAATTGGCGACGGCAAAATTTTCGTTGCCGAATTGCAGCGCGTCATTCGCATCCGTACCGGCGAATCTGACGAAGCGGCACTGTAAGTAACTCCTGGCACACAGTGATAGGGATCGAGAAAATGAAGATAGCAACAATCAAAACGGGTCTGGGTTCGCTGGCACTGCTGCCGGGCCTGGCACTGGCTGCCCCTGCGGTGGCAGACAAAGCCGATAACGCCTTTATGATGATCAGCACCGCGCTGGTGCTGTTCATGTCCATTCCGGGCATTGCGCTGTTCTACGGCGGCCTGATCCGTGGCAAAAACGTTCTCTCCATGCTGACGCAGGTTGCCGTCACGTTCGCGCTGGTTTGCGTGTTGTGGGTGGTCTACGGTTACTCTCTGGCCTTCGGCACGGGCAATGCGTTCTTCGGAAACTTTGACTGGGTCATGCTGAAAAACATCGAACTGACCGCGCTGATGGGCAGTTTCTATCAATATATTCACGTTGCCTTCCAGGGCTCGTTCGCCTGTATCACCGTTGGGCTGATCGTCGGTGCGCTGGCTGAGCGTATTCGCTTCTCCGCCGTACTGATCTTCGTGGTGGTCTGGCTGACGCTCTCCTATGTGCCGATTGCGCACATGGTCTGGGGTGGCGGTCTGCTGGCGAGCCATGGCGCGCTGGACTTCGCAGGCGGTACCGTTGTACACATCAACGCCGCGGTGGCGGGCCTGGTAGGGGCATACCTGATTGGCAAACGCGTGGGCTTCGGTAAAGAAGCGTTCAAACCGCACAACCTGCCGATGGTCTTTACCGGTACAGCGATCCTTTACTTTGGCTGGTTCGGCTTCAACGCCGGTTCAGCAAGCGCAGCAAACGAAATCGCCGCGCTGGCCTTCGTGAACACGGTTGTGGCAACGGCGGGTGCGATCCTCTCATGGGTGTTTGGTGAGTGGGCGGTACGCGGTAAGCCTTCACTGTTGGGTGCCTGTTCAGGTGCAATTGCCGGTCTGGTTGGTATCACGCCAGCTTGTGGCTACGTCGGTGTTGGCGGCGCGCTGCTTGTCGGGCTGGTCGCCGGTCTGGCGGGTCTGTGGGGTGTGACGGCGCTGAAACGTGTTCTGCGCGTCGATGACCCATGCGATGTCTTCGGTGTACACGGCGTCTGCGGCATCGTCGGTTGTATCATGACCGGTATCTTCGCGGCGAAATCGCTGGGTGGCGTGGGGTACGCAGAAGGCGTCACGATGGTTCACCAGGTGCTGGTGCAGCTGGAAAGTATTGCCATCACAGTCGTGTGGTCTGCCGTTGTGGCCTTCATCGGCTATAAGCTGGCGGATATGACCGTCGGTCTGCGTGTTCCGGAAGAGCAGGAACGCGAAGGTCTGGACGTCAACAGCCACGGCGAGAATGCGTACAACGCCTGATAAGCAAAACGGCAACCCTGGGTTGCCGTTTTCGTTTTGTTCCCTCTCCCGTCGGGAGAGGGCCGCAGTACAACATCACCCGCGGTTACGCATTACCCCTTCCTGCACCGTCGACGCGACCAGCACGCCATCCTGAGTGTAAAACTCACCGCGCACAAAGCCGCGCGCGCTTGACGCCGAGGTACTCTCCACGCTGTAGAGCAGCCACTCGTTCATGTCGAACGGACGATGGAACCACATGGAGTGATCGATGGTGGCCACCTGCATCCCTTTTTCAAGGAAGCCCACGCCGTGCGGCTGCAGCGCCACCGGCAGGAAGTTGAAATCTGAAGCATAACCCAGCAAATACTGATGAACGCGGAAATCCGCGGGCACGGTACCGTTAGCGCGGATCCAGACCTGGCGCTTCGGCTCGGCCGTGTGACCTTTCATCGGGTTATGGAATTCGACAGGGCGGATCTCAAGCGGTTTATCGCAGAGAAACTTCTCCTTTACCTGCGGTGGAAGCAGATGCGCCAGCGCACGGGCGATATCGGTCTCGGATTTGAGATCGTCTGGCGACGGCGCGGGTGGCATCGTTTTCTGATGCTCATAGCCCGGTTCCGGGGCCTGGAACGAGGCAGTCATATAAAAGATAGGCTTGCCATTCTGAACCGCCGCGACACGACGCGCGCTAAAGCTGTTGCCATCCCGCAATACCTCAACGTCATACACGATGGGTTTCGCGCTATCACCAGGGCGTAAGAAGTAGCTGTGAAATGAGTGCACCAGACGGTCTGCAGGGACGGTCTCCTTTGCTGCGTAGAGCGCTTGTCCTACGACTTGCCCGCCGAAGACCTGGCGTAAGCCGAGATCTTCGCTCTGTCCGCGAAAGAGTCCTTCCTCAATTTTTTCCAGATTCAGTAATGTCAGCAGATTGTTCAGTGCCTGACTCATAGTTGTCCTCAATAAACGCCGTAGCGAAAGATAGGCAGAGTATAACGCAGAAATGAAAGTGGTCCGATGGGTAGAATAATCTGAATATCTGGACGATTTTAGGCATAAATCAGTGATCTGTGCCAAACTTACCTGTGTTATGTGATTGAAACGACATCGGATGGGATCGATCCCGCTGGTGCATTGATGATAAGGAGACTTCAATGAAACTCGTGCCCATGCTAAGTGGTGTAGCAATTGCGGTGGCGTTGTCCGCCTGTGCAGGAAAGAGCGCCCAGGTGCCGGTGCCAGCAGCAGATCCAAACGGGATTAATACACTCTCACAGCAGTCCATTCAGCAGCCTAACGTTTCCGGGACTATCTGGATTAAACAGAAAGTCGCGTTACCGCCAGATGCGGTATTAACGGTAACCCTGTCTGATGCTTCCCTGGCAGACGCGCCGTCTAAAGTATTGGCCCAGCGTGCCGTGCGTACGGAAGGTAAGCAGGCACCGTTTAGCTTCGTGTTGCCGTATAACCCATCAGACGTGCAGCCTAATGCCCGTATCCTCCTGAGCGCAGCAGTAACGATCAACGATAAACTGGTGTTTATCACCGATACGGTGCAGGAAGCGATTAACCACGGCGGGACAAAAGTTGACCTGAACCTGGTTCCGGTACAGCAAACCGAAGTGCCGGTTGCGCCACAGACTAACCAACCGTCTCTGCCAACCCCTCCGACCCAGATGTAACGCTTTAAACCCTCTCCTCCGGGAGAGGGTTTAATACACCCAGCGGTACTTTTGCAAATCAATCTGTCCTGACCCCGACACCTGCACCCCTTCTGACAGTAACGCCTGACGCTGGCGCTGCAGATCCGGCCCGGTCAACGAGATTGTCCCATGACGATTTACCACCCGATGCCAGGGCAGGGTGCTTCCTTCGGGCAACCTTTTCAGTACGCCACCGACCTGCCGCGCCGCACGCGGAGAACCGGCCAGACGCGCTACGTCGCCATAGGTGGTGACATAACCTTCCGGCACAGAGGCCACAATTTGCCATACGCGTTGTGGAAAGGAGTCATGTTCGTCCATACGTCAACCTCTGGGGAATGTCTGGACAGTCATGTTAAACGAAGATAAACCCAATTGCTGCGCCAGTTTGCGCAAGAAACCAGCATCCAGTTGCGGGTCGCTTGCAATTGGCGGTAAGCACAGGGATAATGCGCCAGCGCGTTGGTTATCAACGCTCTCAATGGGGGCTCTGTTGGTTCTCCCGCAACGCTACTCTGTTCACCAGGTCAGGTCCGGAAGGAAGCAGCCAGGGCAGACGACGTGTGTGCCGGGATGTAGCTGGCAGGGCCCCCACCCATTTCTGCTCTCATCAACACTCTCCCTGTTTCTCTTCGCTTCGAATAGCCTTTAATCCACAACGTTATTAGGACTTTACTGACGTATGTAATATATATTTCATTGCATTGAAATATTACTGTCATAAACCTGTAATAATAGACTGTCATTTTAATATCGGATGTCTTTTTTCTGTCATAACTTAAAAATATATATCTGGATAACATTGGTAAGTTCGTGTATTAAATAAAGTACTTATTCCGAAGGGAAGTGACAAACATGGCTACTGCGGTGTTAAACGTTAAGATTGATCAAGCGCTAAAAGAAAGACTTCGCCACTATGCTGAAGTTAATAACGAGAATTTAAGCGTGACGACAGAGAAACTGCTGCTGCTGGCATTCGAAGCGGTAGAAGAGGCGGGAGTATCGGAAGAGGATATTGATAACCAGCATACGGAAGAAGAGAGTGTTTCTCCATTTACTCCTAAAGAAATCAAGGCTCTACGTAAAATTCTTAAGAAGAGAAAATGAAACAACAACTGTCAACTGCCAGTGACTACAACGAGGCCTGCGATCTGTTGCGTTCAGGCTACGTGAAGCATGTACGTCTTGGCTGGAATGTAGGAAGTGATGAGTTCTTTCGTATTGCGTCTGACTGGTGTGATACCGGCGCAAAAATAAAGAAAGACGGTGAAAATTTCGTTATTTCACTGAAAGGTTTTCCTATTCCTCCTCAGCACTAAATCTTGAATGGTGAAAACTGCTGACTGTATCTGTGACAGTCAGCAGTTTTTATTTTATGATCCACTTCAAATTTTTTATATCAAACCAGACTTCTTTTTATTGATGGCACGTTTTTATTCAAGGCGAGCCACAAGGGTTTAATTCTCAGTAATGCCTGTTCAAGCTCAGCCGGATCGAGTGAAAAGGGCATACGTAAATACCGATCAAACGCACCCGATAAACCAAACCGCGTGCCGGTCCCCAGGTTGATTCCCAGTATCTCTGCGCGTGCAGCAAGTTGTGTTGCCAGCATCCCCGGCAGTTCAATCCAGTAGGAAAGCCCGCCTTCCGCTTCATGGAATGTCCATTCAGGGAAGTGCTCGCGCAACAGCGCGCCGCATTGATCTCGCCGTTCTGCCAGCATCTTCCGGCGAGCGGGCAAAAACGTTTCGCTGTTATTGATAAGCCACAGCGTCGCCAGCTGTTCGAGCATGGGCGATCCTAAATCCAGGGTATCCCGCGTCTGGGCAAGCGTAGCGATGGTGCGCGAGGAGGCACGGATCCAGCCAAGACGAAGGCCGCCCCAGAAACTTTTTCCGGCAGAGCCTAACGTTATCACGGTGGCCTGCGGGTTGAATGACGCCAGCGGCGGCGGGGGGGGCGAGTCAAACCACAGATCCACCATCGTTTCATCTACTACCAGCGTCGTGCGGGTTTGCGCGGCAATCTCGGTGATTGCCTGACGGGTGGGAATATCCATGCATCGCCCGGTAGGGTTATGAAAATCGGGCATCAGGTATGCCAGGCGCGGCGCTGTCTGGGCAAGCGTTGCGGCAAACCCATGGGTATCCCAGCCCGTTTCCGGCAGCGACACACCCACTGGACGGCACTGCGCTCCCTGAATGGCGGCGATCGCCAGCGGGTAAGTGGGATGATCGACCACGACGCGATCCCCCGGACCGGTCATCATCCGCAGGACCAGCGCAAAACCGCTGACCGCGCCATTGACCACCATCACCTCGTCTGTCCGGGTCGGAAGCCCCCGCGCGGTATAGCGTGCGGCGATGGCTTCCCGCAGCGCCGGCAACCCAAGCTGATCGTAACCCGTAAGCGAGAGATGTTGCGTAATGGCCGTGAGCGCATGGGTATAGGCCTGGTGGATCTCAGGCCCGGCATTGAGCGCCGCGGTGGAGAGATCCAGCGCGGCACTGGCTGCTGAAAGGGTTGGCACGGCGCGTGTGTCGGGCAGGATCACGCGTGAACCGCTGCCGTGACGGCTTTCAAGATAACCTTCCTCACGCAGATGGGCGAGTGCGCTGCTGATGGTGGTCCGGCTCACATCCAGCGCAGTGGCCAGCTCCCGCTCGCCGGGTAGACGGGTGTTAAGCGCCAGTCGGCCATCAAGAATTAACAGGCGTAACGCATCCGCCAGCTGACGCCAGAGCGGGGTCCGGGACGAGGTTTGTTGCCAGTGGCCTAACAGGCGTACCAATGACTGGCTTCCGAAGCGGCGAGATGACATGTGCAGTCCACTATTTGAAAACTGGACATTAATCATAATGCCATTTTCGCTCAAGATGAAAGCCTGGTTCACTGGAGAAGATAAAAAATGGTACGTCGTCTGCTACAACTGTATGTCGGTTTAGGGCTGTATGGGCTTTCAACCACGATGTTTATTCGTTCGGATCTGGGGCTCGATCCGTGGGACGTCTTCCACCTTGGCGTGGCAATCCAGTTGGGGTTGAGCATTGGGATGGTGATTATTTTAACCGGTGCGGCGGTACTGCTGCTGTGGATCCCGCTGCGTCAGATGCCTGGTCTGGGAACCCTCAGTAACGTGATTATTATTGGCCTGGCGGCAGATGCCTCCATGGCCCTGATCCCCGAGGTGACCTCGCTGCCCCTGCGTATCGCGCTGCTGGTGGCCGGAATTGTCGTGAACGCGATAGCCACCGGTATGTATATCGGTGCCGGTTTCGGGGCGGGCCCGCGCGACGGTCTCATGACCGGGATCCATGCCCGTATGGGATGGTCCATCCGCAGCGTACGTACTTCGATTGAAGTGTCCGTGCTGCTGATTGGGTGCATGCTGGGCGGAACGTTCGGGATAGGCACCGTCGCGTATGCGCTGACCATTGGCCCGCTTATCCAGATCTGCTTGCCTCTGTTCCGTTATAAGCCGCGCGTTGAGAAGGCCCCCCAGCCGGAGCGGGTTGTTTAATTCTGCGAAGCGCTCACATGTTTTCATGGCGACGCTGTGTCAGAATAGTGGCCTTCGAATGACGCGATGCCAGAATGCATGAAAGCAATCACTCTTTATGATGTTGCCCTCCTTGCGGGGGTTTCTTATCAGACCGTTTCCCGTGTGATTAACGACGCGGAGCATGTCTCTGCCCGCACGCGGGAAAAGGTGCAGCAGGCGATGGCGGAACTGCACTACGTCCCCAATCTCAGGGCACAACAGCTGGCGGGTAAACGTACCCGTACGCTTGGTCTTATTACTACCGATCTGGCGCTGCACGCCCCTTCGCAAATTGTTTCGGCGGTAAAATCCCGGGCGGTTGAGCAGGGGGCGAGCGTGCTTATCTCAATGGTGGAACATCCACAGCAGTGCCAGTCTGCCCTTCAGGCGTTGCTGGCGCAGCGTGTGGAAGCTCTGCTGGTGAATGTGCCGCTGGAGGATCCTCATGCTGAAGCGCTGAAAGCCCTCGCATCGCCCATTCCGGTGCTGTTTCTGGATGTCTCGCCCTCGGCTCAGGTAAACAGCCTTGTGTTTAATGCAGAGCAGGGTGCTCGTCTCGGGATTGAGCATCTGCTTTCGCTGGGGCATGAGCGTATAGCGCTGCTGAGCGGACCGGAAAGCTCTGTCTCTGCCCGGGCACGTCTCGCAGGCTGGAACACCACGCTGGCACAGGCCGGGCTTGAGGCTGTCGCGGTGGCGCACGGCGACTGGAGTGCGGCAAGCGGCTATGAGAAAGGACATTTGCTGTTATCTGCCGCGCAACTCCCGGATGCGATAGTGGTCGCGAACGACCAAATGGCGCTGGGGGTGATGCGTGCCTGTGCGGAAAAAGGGACCGCGATCCCGGGCCAGATGTCGGTTGTCGGGTTCGACGATACGGCAGACAGCGCCTGGTTTTCTCCCCCACTGACCACCATTCGCCAGGCTTTTCGCGAGGCCGGCGAGCGAAGCGTGGAGTGGCTGCTGGCGCCAGTTGAGGGTGACGCATGCTGGCAGGTTCAGCTTCCGGTGACGCTGGTGACCCGCCATTCTACCGCTCGCCACGATCCGCAGCAGATCGAACGCGAGGGTCTGGCACAGCAGCTCAGGAGCCTGGCGCTAGCGGCTGAGCAACTTGCCCGCCGGTAAGACTTTTGTGATCTGACTCGCTACCCCGCGATCCGATGCTTTACCGCACCCGGTAGCCAGGGCATGTTAGCTAAAATTGTGAGCGCTTCGCAAAGAGGTTAATATGTCCAACACTCCATCGCTGACCCTTAGCGCACTTCTGGCTCGTCGGGACTGGGAAAATCCCGGAGTCACCCAGTGGAACCGCCTGGCAGCACATGCTCCCTTGCACAGCTGGCGTGATGAACACTCCGCCAGAGAAGACGGGGGAACCGTCAGCCGACGCCTTCTTAACGGGGAGTGGCGTTTTAGCTTCTTTCCTGCACCAGAGCAGGTTCCTTCGGTATGGGTCGGTGAAGATTGCGCCGATGCCGTGCTGATGCCCGTGCCCTCTAACTGGCAGATGCAGGGGTTCGACACGCCCATCTACACCAACGTGACCTATCCGATCCCCGTAAACCCACCGTTTGTGCCGCAAGAAAACCCAACAGGTTGTTACTCGCTCACATTTGAGATGGATGAAGCCTGGCTGCAGAGCGGCCAAACCTGCATTATCTTCGATGGCGTGAATTCGGCGTTTCATCTGTGGTGTAACGGTCAATGGATCGGTTATT
Source organism: Enterobacter cloacae complex sp. 394I7 (assembly GCF_057320345.1). Taxonomy (NCBI): domain Bacteria; kingdom Pseudomonadati; phylum Pseudomonadota; class Gammaproteobacteria; order Enterobacterales; family Enterobacteriaceae; genus Enterobacter; species Enterobacter cloacae complex sp. 394I7. The sequence continues at coordinate 177,711 of NZ_JBXWCR010000004.1, forward strand.
CACAGGACAGCCGACTGCCCGCCGAATTCGATCTCTCAGCGGTACTGCGTCCTGGCCAGAACCGCATTGCGGTCATGGTGTTGCGCTGGTGCGACGGGAGCTATCTGGAAGATCAGGACATGTGGCGCATGAGCGGGATTTTCCGCGATGTGTCGCTGCTGCATAAGCCAGAGACGCACATTGCCGATTATCAGGTTGTGACTGACCTGAATGCGGAGCGAGATCGCGCGGTGCTGAAGGTGGATCTCGCGCTCGCAGGCGCACAGTTTGCGGAGTGTGAGGTGGCGTTTACCCTGTGGCGCAACGGCGAAAAATGCGCCAGTGCCACCGGGCGGCCGGGCACTGCCGCTGTCGATGAGCGCGGCGACTGGGCCGAGCGGCTAACGGTGACGCTCCCCGTTGAGGCGCCTGCCTTGTGGAGTGCGGAAACGCCGGAACTTTATCGCCTGACGATGACCCTTCTGAACGCGCAGGGTGAGGTGCTGGAAACGGAGGCCTGCGATGTGGGGTTCCGCCGCATAGAGATCAGCAATGGCCTGCTGAAGCTCAACGGTAAACCCCTGCTGATCCGTGGCGTTAACCGGCATGAGCATCACCCGGAAAACGGCCAGGTGATGGATGAAGCGACGATGCGCCGCGATATCGAACTCATGAAGCAGCATAACTTTAACGCCGTGCGCTGCTCGCACTATCCGAACCATCCGCTGTGGTACACGCTTTGCGACCGCTACGGTTTGTATGTCGTCGACGAAGCCAATATTGAAACCCATGGCATGGTGCCGATGAGTCGCCTTGCTGACGATCCGCACTGGCTGCCTGCCATGAGCGAACGCGTCACCCGCATGGTGCAGCGCGACCGCAATCATCCTTCGATTATCATCTGGTCGCTGGGGAATGAGTCCGGCCATGGCGCGAACCATGACGCACTGTATCGCTGGCTGAAAACCACCGATCCGACGCGTCCGGTGCAGTACGAAGGCGGTGGGGCGAATACGGCAGCGACCGATATCGTGTGCCCGATGTATGCCCGGGTCGATCAGGATCAGCCCTTCCCGGCGGTACCGAAATGGTCTGTTAAAAAATGGATCGGCATGCCGGATGAAACGCGTCCGCTTATTCTCTGTGAATACGCCCACGCGATGGGGAACAGCTTCGGTGGTTTTGCCAAATACTGGCAGGCGTTTCGCCGCCATCCTCGCCTGCAGGGGGGATTTGTCTGGGACTGGGTTGATCAGGCGCTGACCAGAAAAGACGACAATGGCACACCGTTCTGGGCCTACGGGGGAGACTTTGGCGACACGCCCAATGACCGCCAGTTCTGCCTTAACGGGCTGGTTTTTCCCGATCGCACACCGCATCCGGCACTGTATGAAGCCCAGCGCGCTCAGCAGTTTTTCACCTTTACGCGGGTAAGTACGTCTCCGCTGGTGATTGAAGTCCACAGCGATTACCTGTTCCGTCATACCGATAACGAGGTGCTACGCTGGACCCTTGTCCGTGACGGCAGCGTGCTGGCCAGGGGGGACGTGACGCTCTCCATTGCTCCCCAGGGCACACAGCGTCTGGACATCAACCTGCCAGCGCTGGCGCCTGAAGCGGGTGACGTCTGGCTGAACGTTGAAGTGCACCAGCCGCGGGCGACGCCGTGGTCACCGGCAAACCATCGCTGCGCGTGGGAGCAGTGGCCGGTTCCGACGCCCCTGTATATCGCCCCGCCAGTGCCAGAAGGTGTACCGCCGGTGTTAACGCAAACTGGCGACGTGCTTGAGCTGGTGCATCAGCAGCAACGCTGGCAGTTCAACCGCGCATCAGGACACCTGACGCAATGGTGGCGCAATGGCGTTGAAACGCTGCTCTCACCGCTGACGGATAACGTTAGCCGCGCACCGCTGGACAATGATATTGGCGTGAGCGAGGCCACGCGAATCGATCCGAATGCGTGGGTTGAACGCTGGAAAGCGGCAGGCATGTACGAGCTCACCCCGCGATTACTGCACTGTGAAGGAGAGCAGCATGCAGCCGAGGCGGTGGTGAAAACCCTGCATGTCTGGGAGTATCGCGGTAAAGCGCTTTTCCTGAGCCGTAAAATCTGGCGGGTGGACGATCGGGGCGTTCTGCATGGCGATGTTCAGGTCGATATTGCGTCTGATATCCCGGAACCGGCACGCGTAGGCCTGAGTGTTCACCTTGCCGCAACGCCGGAAACGGTTCAATGGCTGGGGCTTGGGCCACATGAAAATTACCCGGACAGAACGCTGGCGGCTCAGCAGGGGCGCTGGACATTACCGCTGGAAGCCATGCACACGCCTTACATCTTCCCGACAGAAAATGGTCTGCGCTGTGATACCCGTGAACTGCTGCTGGGCGCGCATCGGCTGAATGGCCTGTTCCATTTCTCCGTCAGCCGCTACAGCCAGCAGCAGTTGCATGAGACAACTCACCATCATCTGTTGCGCGAGGAGCCGGGGTGTTGGCTTAACCTGGACGCGTTCCATATGGGCGTGGGCGGTGATGACTCGTGGAGCCCCAGCGTCTCGCCGGAATTTATTCTGCAGAAACGCCAGCTTCGCTATACCTTCAGCTGGCAGCAGAACCCTGACTGAGCAAAGAGGCGGCCACAGCAGTGGCCGCCTCGCTTACGCCAGGATACCGCTCAGGCCGTGCAGGCTCATGTAAATCCCGACCACAGTAATCAGGGCAGCGGAGATCCACGGTGCTTTTCGTGAAAACTCGCTGAAACCCGGCCAGCGTTTTGTCGCATGCTTAAGGCTCAGGGCGGCAATTGCACCGGAAGCGACCAGCGTTAACGCCAGACCAATACTGAAGCTGAATACCAGCGTTGCGCCGAGGGCAAAATGCTTCAGCTGCAGGCAGATGAGCAGGACCGTGATTGAGGCCGGGCAGGGGATAAGCCCTCCGGTCAGGCCAAACAGTGCAATTTGTCCGGTGGTAACGTTCTGGCCGTTGAAGCGGCGGTTAATATCCTGTGCATGCGCGCGCTGGTGGGCGTCCTGCCACTCTTCTTCAACCAGTGGATGCCCATGGTCGTGATGATCATGATGGTGGTCATGGTCATGGTCATGGTCGTGATGATCATGATGGTGGTCATGATGATGGTCATGGTGATCGTGATGATGGTGGTGATCGTGTGGCTGACTCTCCTTCCAGGTTCGCCAGGCCATCCACAGGGCGATCAGCACGATCAGTATCCCCGAGACCAGCTGGAACCAGGGCTCAGACGTATGCGCATCCCAGCCCCGGCCAAACCATAATCCTGCCATGGCAATGATCCAGACCACCGCCGTATGGGAAAGCGTTGCCGCCAGACCAAGCAACACTGCCTGTTTCAGCGTACCGCGAATAGCCACAATAAACGCGGCCATCATCGTTTTGGAGTGGCCCGGCTCCAGGCCATGCAGCGCGCCGAGGAGGATAGCGCTGGGTACAAACAGCCAGGCATTGCCCTGCTGGAGGAGTGAAGCAAAATCGTTCATGGAAAATTCCGGAGTGGAAAGCGTGTTCAGATACTACTCCCCCCCAGTAGTCTAATACTACCCCCCAGTAGAAAAATACTCAGGGGGAGTAGAGCATGATATGCTTTAAAAGCCATACGATAAGGGAGACAGAGATGTCACATACGGTTCGCGACAAGAAGATGTTATTGACTCGCCTGAAGAAAATTCAGGGGCAAAGCGCTGCCCTGGAAAAAATGCTCAATAGCGACCACGAATGCTCCGACGTGTTACAACAGCTGGCGGCGATCCGCGGCGCGGTAAACGGCATGATGATGCAGGTGATCGAAGGTCATCTCACCGATCATGTGGTGAAAGAGCCTGAAGAAGCTCAGCGCGAAGCCGATCTTGGCGTCGTGTTACAGGTGATCAAATCCTATCTTAAGTAGGATGTGTTTTGAGGTTATCTTCCGCCCAAAGAATAAAGTCCGCTTTCGGCAACGCCTTGCTGTAGTACCAACCCTGCCCATACTGCACGCCGTGACGACGTAGCCAGGCGAGTTGCCCTTCGGTCTCCACGCCTTCCGCAACCATCGCCAGCTTCAGCGATTTTGCCATTTCAATAATGTGTGGCGTCACGTTTTTATATTCCAGTGCATCCACAAACGCTTTATCAATTTTTAGCGTGTCGACATCCAGATCCTGCAGGTAGCTCAGGCTGGAATAGCCCGTACCGAAATCATCAATATAGATTGCGTGGCCTGAATGACGAAAGGCGGCGATGGCCGGTGCGCTGATTTTAGGATCGGCAAAGCCGCGCTCGGTTAACTCAAGGGCGATCTGTTGCGGATGGACTTTCCACTTATTCATTAAGTGACTCAGCAGTGGCGGGAGTTTTCCCGAGGTCAAATCGGCCGGCGCGAGGTTAATGGAAATATGCTGACCGGCGTGAAGGTGCAGCCAGTAGCCCATATCCTCAAATACCTTTTCAATGACCAAATGCGTCAGCTGCGAGATGAGCCCCGTTTGCTCAGCAAGCGGCACAAAAATATCCGGTGAAAGGCTGCTCCCGTCAGGCTGGGGCCAGCGGGTTAGCGCCTCTGCGCCCACAATCTTCCCGCTAGAGAGTTCAATAATGGGCTGGTAATGCACCACAAATTCCCGGTTATTGATGGCGTCAAGCAGGCGGTTGCGTGGCGACTGGATGCGACGCAGCAGTCGCAAAACAAAGAGTGCGGCAAGCAGGCTTATCAGTATGCCGAACGGCAGCCAGATAAGAAGTTGCTTGTGCCAGGTTTCAGCCAGCGGTTTTAACGCCGCCCAGGCGACCACCGTAAACCCCAGTTCAGGAACAGGCTTCATAATGTATATCGAGCCGTTGTACTGAATGCGGGTGACGCCCTGATCCTTAACCAGATTGCGGATATGCGGATCGAGCTTGCTGCTGCTGGCAAAAATGAGATGTGATTTGCTGCCCACCAGGGCGGCATCTGTGGCGATCTCACCGAAAGGGATCACATCGACAAGCGAGGCAGGATCCACCAGCACCAGATAGTGGCCCCGACCCAGGACCGCCATGTAGCGGCTAAAACCGAGATCGTTTTGCGTGGTGAGCCATGTGCCATAACCATCTTCCGTGATTCGCATGGGCGGCGGGAAAGGGGCCGACTGACTGGTTTGTTCCAGGGACGAGCAAAGGGGCTCAAGATTGTTGATATAAATAACTTCCTGAACATAACGCCATGAAAAAGCGACCCGCCGCATCTCCCTTAAATGCATAACGCTACAGGGGATCCCTTTAAAGGTCTGCAGGCTATTGAGCGCTTCCTTTGCATCATCCACTACCCTGGCGGTACGTATCAGCACGCGTGAGGCATAGCTATCCAGCGCATCGACAAACTTATCTTCCGCCTGGCGATGTGCCAGCCAGATGCTCAGGCTAATCGGAACCAGTACCGCAATGATAAGTACACCGGTCACCAGACTGACCAGATGTCGGGTTTTCATGGTGCTGTCTCCTTCCTCTTATGCCCGCTCCTGGGCGCTGAAAAACCTGCCAGAGGAGAAAGATTTTACCGCTAAATGATAAAGTTATAGCACGTGCAGGTCATGATTTACGGCACAAAAGAAAATATCGTCGGGGCAGAGGGGTTGTTTTTTCAGCAGGGGTTAGATATTATTTTGTTATGTTATAACAAAACATAAAGAGTTTACGATGAAACCAGATATCCACCCAGCCTATCGCACCGTGGTGTTCCACGACACCAGTGCTAATGAATACTTTAAAGTCGGCTCAACCATTAAGACCGACCGCGAAATTGAACTCGACGGTGAAACATATCCGTATATTACCATCGAGGTCTCTTCAAAATCGCACCCGTTCTACACCGGCAAGCAGAAAACGTTCTCGACGGATGGCAGTGCGGCGCGCTTCCGTAAGCGTTTCGGCGGCTTTCTTAATGCGAAGCGGGGATAACCATGCAGGTACTTAACTCATTGCGCAGTGCAAAACAGCGTCACCCAGATTGCCAGATAGTCAAACGCAAGGGACGCTTATACGTGATTTGCAAATCCAATCCGCGCTTTAAGGCGGTTCAGGGACGTAAGAAAAGACGCTAGACGCGTACTTCGCGCCAGCTTTCCAGGGATCTTTTCTGGTTGCCATCGGCAGTAAAATTGTCGGTGGCAAGCCAGCCTTCAAAGGCACTCGCCAGCGCCGGCCACTCTTTGTCGAGAATCGAAAACCAGTCGGTATCCCGGTTATGACCTTTCGTGACCAGCGCCTGACGAAAACGCCCCTCAAACTGAAAGCCAAGACGCAGTGCCGCCTTGCGCGAAGGCGCATTCAGGCTGTTGCACTTCCACTCGTATCGACGATACCCAAGGGTGTCGAACACGTATCGCATCAGCAGATATTGCGCTTCCGTCGACATCGGCGTGCGGCTGAGCAGCGGGGAGAAATGAACATGTCCCACCTCCACGACGCCGTTGGTTGGATCGATCCGCATCAGAGCCAGCGTGCCGACCGGAGACTGGGTCTGGTTGTCGATAACGCTAAAGTGAATCGGATCGGATAAGTCACGCACGCTTTCTACCCATCCTGCAAACGCCTCTGCGCTGGCATCCGGCTCACGCAGCAGCCACGTCCAGCTGCGGGTATCTTCGGCCAGAGAATACGCGCTGAACAACGCCTCAGCGTGCTCTACTCGCAGCGGCTCAAGGCGACAATAGTGGCCCTGAAGCACCACACGTGAAGGGTGCTGGCGGGGTTGCCAGTCGATAAGCGCCTCGCCTACTGGCTGTCCAAACTCGTTGAATGTTTTCATTTTACTGTCCGTGACGTTGATAAGAACGCCAGACTAGTGAATTACTGGTTCCTTAAAAAGTGCCACTCAGCTATGTTTTGGTGGTACCACGGGAGGCGAGATGAACATACCGGGCGATGAATTTTATACTTTGCTGAATGCCGCGTTGAAAGCGCGGGGGGAAGAGACGCTACAGCGTGCACTGTATCATGCATTGCGTGAGGCGATACTGTGCGGCCGGCTACACGCCGGGAGCCGGCTTCCCGGTTCGCGAATGCTGGCTCAGCAGCTCTCGCTTTCACGGAATACCGTCAATGCGGCGCTGGAACAGCTGACGCTCGAAGGGTATCTGCTGCGTAATCGCCAGGGGACGCGGGTGGCGCAGCTGGCGCAGCGTACGCTCGTTCAGGCATTGCCGGACTCTGCCGTCGCGCTCGGCAGCCGGGTCGCCTCGCTGCCTGCGCCGGTGCCGCGTGATACCCCGGTTCCGGCATTTACGCCGGGAACACCGGCCATCAACTACTTTCCCCTGCCGCTGTGGCGGCGCTTGTACGACCGGGTTCTGCGCGAAGAGGGCAGCGCGCTGTTAGGGTATGGCGATCCTGCCGGAGAGCCGTCGCTGCGGGCGGCCATTGCTCGCCACCTTACCCTTTCGCGCGGCATTGACTGCGATGCCAGTCAGATAGTAATGACCGAAGGTGCGCTTGAGGGGGTAAACCTTTGCACGATGCTGCTGAGCGAACCCGGCAGCGTCGCGTGGGTGGAAGATCCTGGCTATGGTGGGGCTAAAAGCGCTTTTGCCAAAGCGGGCTTAGTCATGACGGGGATGCCGGTTGATGACGAAGGCATGTTCTGGGAAGGGCTGGATATGCCGTCCCCTGCGCTTATTTTCACCTCACCTTCGCACCAGTTTCCGTACGGAAGCGTGCTCAGTGCGCGGCGACGCCTGGCGCTGCTGGATCTGGCCCGGCAGCATAACGCCTGGATTATTGAAGATGATTACGACAGCGAGTTTCGTTATTCCGGTGAGCCCGTGCCCGCAATGCTGGGAATGGTCAACAATGCGCCGGTTGTCTATCTCGGTACCTTCAGCAAAACCCTCTTTCCGTCGCTGAGAATGGGGTTCATGGTGTTACCCCCGGTGCTGGCAAAAGCGGCCCGTCCGGCCATTGGCGCGCTGCTGCGTGGCGGGCATCGCGCCGAACAGCGAACCCTGGCGCTGTTTATTGAGGAAGGACATTATGCCCGCCACCTTGCCGCCATGCGCCGGCTCTACCGTAAGCGCTACCGGCAGCTGCGTGAGGCGCTGAGTGCTGAGCTTCATACCCCGCATCGCATTCTGGCGGGTGAAGGGGGGATGCATCTGACGCTGGCAATAGACGGCATCGACGACCAAAAAGTGGTCGAGCAGGCGAGGGCGTTTCAGTTGGCACCCGCTGCACTGAGCGGGTATTACCTGGAGCCGAAGCAGGGGCAAACCGGTCTGGTGTTAGGTTACGGCAATACCTCTGCTTCTCAGTTTGTGTCGGGTATCCGACGCATATAGGCTTTAATCACACAGCAGCAGGACGGGAAAGGGTAAAGACATCATAAAAAGAGAGCTGACCTTTGGTGGATACCATCTTCTGCAGCTTCTCTTTTTGCACTGTTTCAACCGCGGGGGAGTGCATGATGCTTTCGATCAGCTCCGGCGGCACGTAACGCGTGTTATACCATTCACCGTTATAGCAAACCCGGAAATCAAGGACGTCGATATCTTCGTAGCGGTAGCGGGGATTAACGTCAAAAAAGAAAAAGGCGTTAAACACCACAAACAGAATGACAAGCAGCCAGACGGAGTCCACCAGAGTTTCGGACTTCAGCATCACAATCAGTGTCGCCAGCCAGGCGGCATACATTGCGACAAACAGTCCAGGGTGTTTGCGAATAAAGCTGATGCTAAAGCGCGGGCGATTGTCGCGCTTTTCGCGGTGATTAAGATCGTCGATGGTGGCAGTAAGCAGGCGCTGTATCTCGGTCATTTTTTGCCTTTATGAGAATTGACAATACAGGATGTCTGCCAATTTTAGGGGAGCCATTTGGCTGAAAAAAGTAACAGTCAGGCGCTAAAAGACCATAACAGTTGACTCCCCGTCACTTTACAGCCGTTTAATGATTGTTGCCGGATTGCCGCCGACGACGACATTCGCCGGGACGTCTTTCGTTACGATAGCGCCGGAGGCCACCACCACATTATCACCCAGCGTAACGCCCGGGTTAATAACCGCACGTCCGCCAATCCAGACGTTATTGCCGATGGTCACCGGCTTGCCAAACTCCACGCCGCTATTACGCGCGTCGGCGTCCAGCGGATGGGTTGCCGTGTAAATATGCACCCCTGGCGCGAGCATGCAGTTGTCGCCGATATGTATCGGGCAGACATCCAGCATCACGCAATCGAAATTGGCGTAAAATTCTTTGCCCAGATAAATGTTATATCCATAGTCACAGCGGAAGCTCGGCTCAATATAGGCCCCTTCGCTTTGCCCGAGGAGTTCCGCCAGAATGTTCTGGCGTTCGAGTTTCTCATCAGGTGCAGTGTGGTTATAACGGTGAACCAGGTGTCGGGCGCGTAATCGGTCGGCCCGTAATGTTTCATCACCAGGGCGGTAATGTTCACCTGCAATCATCTTCTGCTTTTCTATGCTCATTGGGAACCTCACTGGTCGTCTTTACCGTAGGGTAATCGGAACAGGATAGCAGGGGAACGTTCCCGGAAAATCACTGTGACTATAATCACAATAATATTGCGGATGAGCACGTTTTACACGGAGACCTGCACTGGGGCAGGAGGGTATAGCCAGAAAGTTGAATACAGCTGAGAAAGTGGCGTAGAACCTCTACAGACACACTTCAAAGATTAACGGACAAATCTCCACACGGACGTTGGGATTTTGTCATACAGCTTATTCATGGTCAGTTCTGCAAGACGGTGGTCAGCCGCTGAATAAAATACCGCCAGTTCATTATCAGAAAGCTCGTATTTATTCTTTTCAATTACACGTTCAAGCGTGTCTATTGACTGACAGCGTCGCAAACGCATCAAATAATCGATTTTTGTGAGTGGTTTTTCAGACATAAATTTACCTTACTAATTGTAATAATTTTAACAGGAAAGACTAACGGGGTTAGCTCTGCTCACGTTGATGAAGCAACGAAATAGTCGGTTGCCCGATTTACGCCATTTCTGCAAATCTTGCGCATTAATGCCGTAGCTGCTGAACAACATAAAGGTGTCATCCAGGTATTCATCAATTTGCTCAATCAGCTTATTATCTTCATTGTACTTAATTTTATAATTAAGTGCGAAGGTTGCAATATGCTCGATCAACTCGTTTAACTGTAAATTGATGGCAGACGTTGGGTCGTTTACCCAGCCATGGTTACTTTCATCAAGATTGGCAAGGCAGTCATGGTACAAGGATTCGCAGAGAAATTTCAACTGCGCGATATCATGCCTTTTTGGCGAGTACTCGTCCATAGCGCATCCCCTTCTGAGTGATTTCTTACTCACCGAACATCATGTCGGGATGGATACAACATACTTAGCCGCACGGGTGCTGTGTTCCTGATAACTCTAACTATAATCCACTCTGATCAAGATTTCACCGCGCTATTACGAAAAATTACAAATAAAAGCACTGACTGCGAGCCTTTACGCAAATGTGCCTTCAGCGCTAAACATTTTTATCCAGATTAACGCGGAACTTTTTTCGCTCCCTTACGTTTCATTGGCTTAGCGTAAACAATCCTAAGATGTCCAAATCCGGAGTTCTCTTTGTCTGAAGATATGGTTAGGAATATTCCTAATCACTTAAGCAGGGAAATGAAATTAAAAAAATCCTGAATTCAGCGATTACGTTATCACTTAATTATGATATGTCATTGTAGGCGGCAGGAAATAAATAGAAGCACAATAAGCCTATTTTATGATTTTTTTCTGAAAAAGAAAAAGGCCGCTAATGCGGCCTTTTTATCATGTGAAACCGGTATCAGTGCGGTTCTACCGAATGACTGTGCTCAATATCTTCATTCTTGCGGCTAAAGCGGCGGCGAACCACCACGAAGAATACCGGAACGAAGAAGATAGCAAGTACGGTTGCGGTAACCATACCCCCCATAACGCCTGTACCGACGGCGTTCTGTGCACCGGAACCCGCACCGGTACTGATAACCAGCGGCATTACCCCGAGGATAAATGCCAGTGATGTCATCAGGATTGGGCGCAGACGCATACGCACCGCGTCAAGGGTCGCCTCAATCAGGCCTTTACCTTCTTTCTCCATCAGATCTTTGGCGAATTCAACGATAAGTATCGCGTTCTTCGCCGACAAGCCAATGGTTGTCAGCAGGCCCACCTGGAAGTACACGTCGTTGGTTAATCCACGGAACGTTGCCGCAAGCAGCGCACCGATAACCCCCAGTGGCACCACCAGCATAACGGAGAACGGAATCGACCAGCTCTCATACAGTGCCGCCAGACACAGGAAGACCACAATCAGTGAAATGGCGTACAGGGCAGGGGCCTGGTTACCGGACAGACGTTCCTGGTAGGACATACCGGTCCAGTCATAGCCGATACCCGCAGGCAGTTTACCTGCCAGCTCTTCCATCAGGTTCATGGCTTCACCGGTGCTTCGGCCTGGTGCGGCCTGACCCAGGATCTCCATGGATGGCAGCCCGTTATAACGTTCCAGACGCGGCGAACCGTATTCCCAGTGCGACGTAGAGAAGGATGAGAACGGCACCATCTGACCGTTGTTGCCGCGAACGTACCAGTTGTTGATATCGTTCGGTAACATACGGTATTGCGCTTCTGACATCACGTACACTTTCTTCACACGACCACGGTCGATGAAGTCGTTAACGTAGCTACCGCCCCAGGCCGCGCCCAGCGTGGTATTGATGTCACTGATGGAAACGCCCAGTGCCTGTGCTTTCTCCTGATCGATGTCGATTTTGTACTGAGGCGTATCTTCCAGACCGTTAGGACGCACGCCGACCAGAAGGTCAGGGTGTTTCGCCACTTCACCGAACAGCTGGTTACGTGCCTGCGTCAGTTTTTCATGACCCAGACCGCCCTGGTCAATCAGCTGGAAGTCGAAACCTGTCGCTGTTCCCAGTTCAACAATCGCTGGCAGGTTAAAGGCGAAGACCATCGCATCTTTAATCTGTGAGAACGTGCCCATTGCACGGCCAGTAATCGCCTCAACCTTGTTCTCTTCGCCTGGACGTTCTGACCAGTCTTTCAGAGAAACGAAGGCAATACCGGTGTTCTGACCACGACCCGCAAAGCCAAAGCCGTTAACCGCAAACACGGATTCAACGTTAGCTTTCTCTTTGGTGAGGTAGTAATCCGTTACTTCATCCAGCACCTTCTGGGTACGTTCTTGCGAGGCACCCGCCGGCAGCTGTGCCATCGTCAGGAACACGCCCTGGTCTTCATCGGGCAGGAACGAGCTTGGCAGACGAACGAACAGATAGGCCATACCCACCACGATGATGATATAGAGCAGCAGGTAACGACCGGTGCTGCGCAGGATGTTACCCACGCTGTCGGTGTAGTGATGCGTGCTCTTATCAAACATGCGGTTAAACCAGCCGAAGAACCCTTTATGCTCGCCGTGACCGCCTTTCTGAACAGGTTTCAGCATGGTGGCACACAGTGCAGGCGTCAGGATCAATGCAACCAGTACCGACAGCGCCATCGCCGAGACAATGGTGATGGAGAACTGACGATAAATTGCACCGGTTGAGCCGCCGAAGAAGGCCATCGGGATAAATACCGCAGACAGTACCATCGCGATACCGACCAGCGCGCCCTGGATCTGGCCCATGGATTTACGGGTTGCTTCCTTCGGCGGTAGACCTTCTTCCGCCATGACACGCTCGACGTTTTCTACCACCACGATGGCGTCATCCACAAGCAAGCCGATGGCGAGCACCATCCCGAACATCGTCAGGGTGTTTATCGAGTAGCCAAAGATGGCCAGTATGGCGAAGGTCCCGAGCAATACGACCGGTACGGCGATGGTTGGGATCAGCGTCGCGCGGAAGTTTTGCAGGAACAGATACATGACCAGGAATACCAGGATGATCGCTTCTGCCAGGGTTTTAACCACTTCGTGAATCGAGATTTTGACGAACGGCGTGGTGTCATACGGATAAACGATCTTCAGGCCTGACGGGAAGAACGGTTCCATCTTCTTCAGTTCCGCACGGATAGCCGTCGCGGTGTCCAGGGCGTTAGCACCTGTCGCCAGTTTGATCCCGAGACCGGAAGCCGGCTTGCCGTTAAACTTCGCAATGATGTCGTAGTTTTCGCCACCCAGTTCCACTTTTGCCACGTCGCGCAGACGAACCTGTGAACCGTCCTGATTCACCTTCAGCAGAATTTTGCTGAACTCATCGGCGGAGGTCAGACGGGTCTGTGCGATGATCGAGGCGTTAAGCTGCTGGCCTTTCACCGGCGGGGTACCGCCTAACTGACCGGCGGCAACCTGGGCGTTCTGCGCTTTGATGGCGTTGATCACGTCCACCGGCGTCAGTTGGAAGTTGTTCAGTTTGTTCGGATCCATCCAGATACGCATCGCGTACTGAGAACCGAAAAGCTGAACGTCACCCACACCAGACGTACGGCTGATGGCGTCCTTCATGTTGGCGCCCACGTAGTCGGAAATATCCTCCTGCGTCATGGTGCCGTTGGTGTTGATAACGCCAACAACCATCAGGAAGCTACTGGACGATTTCTCGACGCTCACACCCTGCTGTTGTACTTCTTGTGGCAGCAACGGCATGGCGAGCTGCAGTTTGTTCTGGACCTGAACCTGCGCGATGTCAGCATCAGTACCTGACTGGAAGGTCAGGGTGATCTGTACCGTACCGGTTGAGTCACTGTTTGAGGACATGTACATCAGGTTATCGATACCGTTCATGTTCTGTTCGATAACCTGTGTCACGGTGTCCTGCACCGTTTTTGCATCAGCCCCGGGGTAGGTTGCGGAAATTGTTACCGCCGGTGGCGCAATCGTTGGATATTGCGCGACAGGCAGCTTCAGGATCGCAAGTCCCCCAGCCAGCATGATGATTATGGCGATCACCCATGCAAATATGGGGCGATCGATAAAGAAATTAGGCATGTCTTAACGGCTCCTGTTTAAGTTAAGACTTGGTTTGTTCTGACTGGCCAGCGGCCGAAGCTTGTTGTTTATCGTCAGATTTCACTTCCTGTGCTTTGACCTGCGCGCCAGGACGAACTTTTTGCAAACCAGTAATAATCACGCGATCGCCATCTTTCAGACCTTCCGTCACCAGCCATTTATCGCCAATCGCCTGCGTGGCAGTGATGTTGCGCGTTTCGACTTTGTCATCAGCCCCGACAACCAGTGCACTCGCGTCGCCACGTGGCGTACGGGTGACACCCTGCTGAGGCACCAGAAGTGCGGTTGGGTTGGTGCCTTCTTCCAGACGCGCGCGAACGAACATACCAGGTAAGAGTGTCTTATCCGGGTTCGGGAAAATCGCACGTAAGGTGATGGAACCGGTAGTTTGGTCGACCGTCACATCGGAGAATTCCAGTGTGCCTGCCTGCGGGAACTTGATACCGTCATTGGTCACGAGCTCCACTTTGGCTTTACCGTTTTCCTGCTTCAGCGTGCCGTTTGCCAGCTCTTGTTTCAGGCGCAGGAAATCGTTGCTGGACTGGGTCACGTCAACGTAAATCGGATCAAGCTGCTGCACGGTGGCCAACGCGTTGGTCTGACCGTTCTGCACCAGCGCCCCTTCCGTGACGGAAGATTTACCGATGCGACCGCTGATTGGGGAGGTCACTTTGGTATAGGCGAGGTTGATACGCGCTGTTTCCACTGCAGCTTTCGCGGCAATCACGGCGGCGTTGGTCTGCTGTGCATCAGACAGGGCAGTGTCATAATCCTGTTGACTGATGTACTTGGTACCGAGCAGTTTTTTGTAACGGTTCAGCGTCAGTTGGGAGATTTTGGCTGCAGCTTCTGCTTTCGCCAGATCGCCTTTCGCGCTCTCATAGGAGGCCTGGTAGGTTGCCGGATCAATCTGATACAGAGACTCGCCAGCTTTCACTTCACCACCCTCGGTGAAGTTACGTTTCAGGATGATACCACTCACCTGAGGACGCACTTCTGCGATGCGGTATGCGCTGGTACGGCCCGGTAATTCTGTCGTTATCTGGAGAGGTTCGGACTTGAGCGTCACCACGCCAACTTCTGGCACCTGCTGAGCTCCTTGTTGAGCCTGTTTGTCGTCACATCCTGTTAGCGCTAAGCTGCCTGAGAGCATCAGAACGACCGCCAGAGGCGTTAACCCTCTGTTTTTGTTCATATGTAAACCTCGAGTGTCCGATTTCAAATTGATCAATGGTCCTGAGTCCAAAAACCCATTGCTGCGTTTATATTATCGTCATGCTATGGTACATACATTCACAAATGTATGTAAATCTGACTCCTGTAAATTCACTAACGTATGGCACGAAAAACCAAACAACAAGCGCTTGAAACCCGACAACACATTCTGGATGTGGCTATGCGTTTGTTTTCTCAGCAGGGTGTTTCGTCAACCTCGCTGGCGCAGATTGCTCAGGCCGCGGGCGTCACGCGGGGAGCGATTTACTGGCATTTTAAAGACAAGACAGATCTGTTCAGTGAAATCTGGCAACTCTCAGAGTCCAGCATTAGCGATCTTGAGACTGAGTATCGGGCAAAATTCCCCGAGGATCCACTCTCAGTATTAAGAGAAATATTAGTATATATCCTTGAAGCAACGGTAGTTGAAGAACGTCGCAGGTTAATGATGGAAATCATCTACCATAAATGCGAGTTGGTCGGAGAGATGGCGGTCGTCCAGCAGGCGCAGCGCAGCCTGTGTCTGGAAAGCTACGATCGCATTGAACAGGTCCTCACCCAGTGCATGCAGGCGAACCAGCTGCCGGCGACGTTAATGACCCGACGTGCGGCAGTCCTGATGCGCAGTTATATTTCCGGCCTGATGGAAAACTGGCTTTTCGCCCCGGACTCCTTTGACCTGAAGAACGAAGCCCGCAGCTATGTCGCTATTTTCCTGGAGATGTGCCAGCTCTCCCCGACGCTACATGGCAAGTCAGGCTCGCTAACAGCCTGACGCGATTCCAGGATTTCTCTTAGAGGCTCACGTTCGCGCTATTCTGCTTCAGGCGAGCGTGATATCCTGCACGCCGGACTATTTTCGGTCATCTTCTGACATCATTCACAACTATGCTGCACACCAATCGCTCGCAACATCCTGTTCTTGTATTTTTATTGGCGACGCTGTTTTTCTTCGCAACGGCACCGCTTTCCTGGGCCCGCGCCGATAACAACAATGACATCCCTTCACGCAGTGATGTTCAGTCGCAACTCGACACCCTGAATAAACAAAAAGACCTCTCTGCTCTGGATAAGCTCGTTCAGCAGGATCTGACGGAGACGCTGGAAACGCTTGATAAAATTGAGCGTGTTAAAGCGGAAACCACACAGCTTCGGCAGAAAGTGGCGCAGGCGCCTGAAAACATGCGTAAGGCCACGGAATCGCTGAATGCCCTGAGCGATGTGGATAATGACGACGAAACCCGTAAAACGCTCGCGACCCTGTCATTGCGTCAGCTGGAATCGCGCGTCGCACAGCTGCTCGACGATCTGCAAACGGCACAGTCCGATCTCGGTACGTACAACAGCCAGCTTGTCTCCCTGCAAACCCAGCCCGAGCGCGTGCAAAATGCGATGTACGCCGCCTCTCAGCAGCTGCAGCAGATCCGCAACCGTCTGAACGGTACGTCGGTTGGCGAAGGCACCCTGCGCCCAACGCAGCAAACGCTGCTGCTGGTGCAGCAGGCCTTACTGAATGCGCAAATCGAACAGCAGCGTAAAAGCCTGGAAGGGAATACGGTGCTGCAGGATACGCTCCAGAAGCAGCGCGACTACGTAACGGCGAACATTAATCGTCTGGAACATCAGCTTCAGCTGTTGCAGGAGGCGGTTAACAGTAAGCGCCTTACGCTGACGGAGAAAACGGCTCAGGAAGCCGTCTCACCGGACGAAACTGCCCGCATTCAGGCGAACCCGCTGGTGAAACAGGAGCTCGAGGCTAACCATCAGCTGAGCCAGCGCCTGATACTGGCAACAGAAAGCGGTAACTCGCTGGTTCAGCAAAATATCAGAGTGAAAAACTGGCTGGACCGCGCGCTGCAGGCTGAACGCAACATTAAAGAGCAGATTGCGGTTCTGAAAGGCAGCCTGCTGCTGTCGCGTATTCTCTACCAGCAACAGCAGACGCTGCCGTCCGCCGATGAGCTCGAGGACATGACCAATCGCATTGCGGATTTGCGTCTGGAACAATTCGATGTGAACCAGCAGCGCGACGCCCTTTTCCAGAGCGATACGTTTGTCGCCAAATTGGAAGAGGGCCATTCCAGTGAAGTGAACCCGGAAGTTCACGACGCTCTGCTGCAGGTTGTGGATATGCGCCGCGAGCTGCTCGACCAGCTCAACAAACAGCTCGGCAACCAGCTGATGATGGCGATTAACCTGCAGATCAACCAGCAACAGCTGGTGAGCGTGTCGAAAAGTCTGCAGGAGATCCTGACCCAGCAGATTTTCTGGGTTAACAGCAACAAGCCGATAGACTGGGACTGGATCAAATCCTTCCCTGAAACGCTGAAGGCGCAGATTAAGAGCATGAAAATCACCGTAAACTGGGAGAAAGCCTGGCCTGCGGTGATGATTGCCTTCCTGGCGGGGCTCCCGCTGCTGCTGATTGCTGGCCTGATCCGCTGGCGTCTGGGCTGGCTGAAGAAATACCAGGATAAGCTGGCGTCTGAAGTGGGGCAACTGCGTAACGACAGTCAGCTGCACACGCCAAAAGCGATTCTGATCGATCTGATCCGCGCGCTGCCGGTCTGCCTGATTATTCTGGCGGTGGGGCTTATCCTGCTGACGATGCAGCTCAACATCAGCGACCTGCTGTGGGCGTTCAGTAAAAAACTGGCCCTGTTCTGGCTGGTGTTTGGCGTGTGCTGGAAAGTGCTGGAAAAAGACGGCGTTGCGGTGCGTCATTTCAACATGCCTGCGCAACTGACCAGCCACTGGCGTCGTCAGATTGTACGCGTCAGCCTGGCGCTGTTGCCGCTGCACTTCTGGTCCGTTGTCGCTGAGCTGTCTCCGCTGCACCTGATGGACGATGTCATGGGCCAGCTGGTTATTTTGCTGAACCTGCTGCTCATTGCCATCCTGATGTGGCCGATGTGCCGCGACAGCTGGCGGGATAAAGAGTCTCACAACATTCGTCTGGCCACCGTGACGGTACTGGCGATTATTCCGCTGGCACTGATGGTGCTCACGGCGACGGGGTACTTCTATACCACGTTGCGCCTGTCCGGACGCTGGATTGAAACCGTCTATCTGGTGATCGTCTGGAACCTGCTCTATCAGACCGTACTGCGCGGCCTGAGCGTGGCGGCTCGCCGCATCGCTTATCGTCGTGCCATCGCGCGTCGCCAGCATCAGGTAAAAGAGGGGGCCGAAGGCGCAGAGCCACAGGAAGAGCCAACCATCGCGCTGGAGCAGGTTAATCAGCAGACACTGCGTATCACCATGCTGGTGATGATCGCGCTGTTTGCGGTGATGTTCTGGGCGATCTGGTCT
The DNA here is from genome assembly GCF_057320345.1 of Enterobacter cloacae complex sp. 394I7. Classification (NCBI taxonomy): domain Bacteria; kingdom Pseudomonadati; phylum Pseudomonadota; class Gammaproteobacteria; order Enterobacterales; family Enterobacteriaceae; genus Enterobacter; species Enterobacter cloacae complex sp. 394I7. The sequence continues at coordinate 196,194 of NZ_JBXWCR010000004.1, forward strand.
GATTTAATCACCGTCTTCGCCTACCTCGACAGTATCACCCTCTGGCAATACAACGGCACCGAAGCGGGCGCCGCGGTAATGAAAAGCGTGACCATGGGCAGCCTGCTCTTTGCCCTGGTATCGTCAGTGGTGGCCTGGGCGTTGATTCGAAACCTGCCAGGCCTGCTTGAGGTGCTGGTGCTGTCGCGTCTGAACCTGCGTCAGGGGGCGTCGTATGCCATCACCACCATCCTCAACTACGTCATTATTATTGTCGGGGCGATGACGGTCTTTGGATCGCTTGGCGTCTCGTGGGATAAGCTGCAGTGGCTGGCGGCCGCGCTCTCTGTCGGTCTTGGTTTTGGCTTGCAGGAGATCTTCGGTAACTTTGTTTCCGGCCTGATCATCCTGTTCGAACGTCCGGTGCGTATCGGTGATACCGTCACCATCGGCACCTTCTCGGGAACGGTCAGCAAGATCCGTATTCGTGCCACCACCATCACCGACTTCGATCGCAAAGAGGTGATTATCCCGAACAAAGCGTTCGTCACCGAGCGACTGATCAACTGGTCGCTCTCTGACACCACAACGCGCGTCGTCATTCGACTGGGCGTGGCCTACGGCTCCGATCTGGATAAAGTGAAAGAGGTGTTGTTAAAAGCCGCGAAATCGCATCCTAAGGTGATGCACGAGCCCGCCCCAGATGTGTTCTTCACCACCTTTGGGCCGAGCACGCTGGATCACGAGCTGCGGTTATACGTGCGTGAGCTGCGCGATCGCAGCTACACCGTGGATGAGCTGAACCGCACTATCGATCGTCTGTGCCGTGAAAACAATATTAACATCGCCTTCAACCAGCTTGAAGTTCACCTGCGTAACGAGAAAGGTGATGAGCATACGGAAGTGAAGCGCGAGATTCAGGGTGACGATCCTACCCCGGCGTAATTCAGGTTCCCTCTCCCGGTGGGAGAGGGTCAGGGTGAAGGCGACTGGCCTTCACCTTGCCTTCAAAATCCGTCTTCACTATCTCAAGGGCTTTCAGCACCGTCTGGGCAGGGATGTCATGATTCTCCAGCAGCATAATCAAATCGACGGCCAGCTTGACCTCATCGGGTGCATTTTCCAGTGACATTTACGGCTCCTGTTAACGGGTCAGACGTTCAATGACGCGTTCGATTTCATCCAGCGCCTGACGGCAACGAACGATGCGGCCCTCAATGGCGCTAATCTCTCGCATTAATAACTGCTGCTCTTCCAGCGTCTCGCTTGCGTTCAGGCGCGTTTCCCGCTCCTGCTTCATCTCAAACAGACGGCGTGCAAACTCCTGGTTCTCCAGCCGCTTGCGCTGCCATTTACCGAGACCCGGCGACGCGCTGTCCCAGACGCGTAGCGGCCAGGCGGTCATTTCACGGTGCAGGGCGGTGATCTGCTCGGTGAGATGTTCCGCAAGCCAGGCGACCTGTTGCTGTTGATTGTTCTCAACCGCATAGCGCAACTCATCAAGATTCGTCTGCGCCTCAGCAACATAATCCTGGATGCGCGTGCTGCGGGTACGAAAAAGCTGCCGGTCAAAGCGCGGCTTCAGCGTAGCATGCCCCATTAACGGCGTAGCCTGCGCGCGCAGGGTGGACAGCTGATTTTGCAGCGTCTCCAGAAGCAGGGCTGTTTTCAATACGCTCTCCAGTGGTAAAGTAGCCGTTCAGTTTGATAACGATTCGCATTATGCAGCGTACTATTTTAATCATCATTGGCTGGCTCGCGGTAGTGTTAGGCACGCTGGGCGTGGTTTTGCCCTTATTGCCCACCACGCCTTTTATCCTGCTGGCAGCCTGGTGCTTCGCCCGTTCATCGCCGCGCTTTCACCACTGGCTGCTGTACCGCTCCTGGTTTGGCGGCTATTTGCGCCACTGGCAAAAACATCGGGCAATGCCGCCCGGTGCGAAGCCGCGTGCGATCGCGGTGATCCTGATTACCTTTGCCATTTCATTATGGCTGGTGAAAATGATGTGGGTGCGTATTCTGTTGCTGACGATCCTCGCCTGTCTGCTTTTCTTTATGTGGCGGATCCCCGTGGTTGATGAAAAGCAACAAAAGCACTGAAGCCTTATAATGGCTGTTGCAATTATTGCGCGCAGCCAGTAAATTCGACCGTTTTCGAGCACAGCTGCGCCTGGTCAAAGGTTAAACAATTGTTACCCTGGCCGACTCGTTGCGCGCTGTGAGTAACACTGTTTCATTTAGGCACAAACCGATGACCGCAACAGCACAGCAGCTTGAATATCTGAAAAACAGCATCAAAAGTATCCAGGACTATCCAAAGCCTGGCATTCTTTTCCGTGATGTCACCAGCTTGCTGGAAGACCCGAAAGCGTACGCGCTCAGCATTGAACTGCTGGTCGAGCGTTATAAAAACGCCGGGATCACCAAAGTAGTGGGTACCGAAGCCCGTGGATTCCTGTTTGGCGCGCCGGTCGCGCTGGCAATGGGTGTTGGCTTTGTGCCGGTGCGTAAACCGCGCAAACTGCCGCGTGAAACCATCGCAGAGAGCTACGAACTGGAGTACGGCACCGATCAGCTGGAAATCCACGTTGATGCGATCAAGCCTGGCGATAAAGTGCTGGTGGTTGACGATCTGCTGGCGACTGGCGGCACGATTGAAGCGACCGTGAAGCTGATCCGTCGTCTGGGTGGTGAAGTGACCGACGCGGCATTCATCATTAACCTGTTCGATCTGGGTGGCGAACAGCGCCTGGAAAAACAGGGCATTACCAGCTACAGCCTGGTGCCTTTCCCGGGTCATTAATCCCGGTTTTCACAACCTCGCTCAATGGGTGAGGTTGTGATAGCATTCCCCTCCATAAATTCACCTTCCAGCGTTGCAGAGCCTGCCCATGAGTTATCAGGTGTTAGCCCGTAAATGGCGACCACAAACCTTTGCTGACGTTGTCGGTCAGGAGCATGTGCTGACGGCCCTGGCGAACGGCTTGTCGCTAGGTCGCATCCATCACGCTTATCTTTTCTCCGGCACCCGCGGCGTCGGTAAGACCTCTATTGCCCGTTTGCTGGCAAAAGGTCTGAACTGCGAAACCGGGATCACCGCCACGCCGTGCGGCGTGTGTGACAACTGCCGTGAAATTGAGCAGGGGCGCTTTGTCGATCTGATTGAGATCGACGCCGCCTCGCGCACGAAAGTGGAAGATACCCGCGATCTGCTCGACAACGTGCAGTACGCGCCGGCGCGTGGCCGCTTCAAGGTCTACCTGATCGATGAAGTGCACATGCTGTCACGCCACAGTTTCAACGCCCTGCTGAAAACGCTGGAAGAGCCGCCCGCGCATGTGAAATTCCTGCTGGCGACCACCGATCCGCAAAAGCTGCCGGTCACTATTTTGTCGCGCTGCCTGCAGTTCCATCTGAAGGCGCTGGACGTCGAGCAGATCCGCGCTCAGCTTGAACATATTCTTGATGAAGAGAAGATTGTCCACGAACCGCGCGCCCTGCAGCTGCTGGCCCGCGCGGCAGACGGCAGCCTTCGTGATGCCTTAAGTCTCACCGACCAGGCGATTGCCAGCGGTGACGGTAAACTCTCGACCGACGCGGTCAGCACCATGCTCGGCACGCTGGATGACGATCAGGCGCTTTCTCTCATCGAAGCGATGATTGCCGCCAACGGTGAACGCATCATGTCGCTGGTGAACGCCGCGGCTGCCCGGGGCATTGAATGGGAAGCGCTGCTGGTTGAGATGCTGAGTCTGCTGCACCGCGTGGCGATGCTGCAGCTTTCTCCGTCAGCCATCGGTGCCGATATGGCGGTTATTGAACACCGGATGCGTGAACTTGCGCGCACCGTCCCACCGGCTGACGTGCAGCTTTATTACCAGACGCTGCTGATTGGCCGCAAAGAGCTGCCGTTTGCGCCGGATCCCCGGATGGGCGTTGAAATGACCCTGCTGCGTGCGCTGGCGTTCCATCCGCGCATGCCTCTGCCGGAGCCGGAAGTGCCCCGACAGTCTTTTGCTCCGGTCGCCCCCACTGCGGTGATGTCGCCTCAGCAGGTGCCACCGCAGCCGACGGCTCCCCCGCAGCAGAACGTACCGCTGCCGGAGGCCACCAGTTCGGTACTTGCCGCACGAAGCCAGTTGCAACGTGCCCAGGGAGCAACCAAACCAAAAAAGAGTGAACCGGCAGCGCCAGAAAGAGCGCGGCCGGTGAACAACGCCGCGCTTGAACGACTGGCTTCGGTTACGGAGCGCGTTCAGTCGCGCCCTGCACCGTCCGCGCTCGAGCAAAAAGCCCCGGTGAAAGAAGAGGCTTACCGCTGGAAGGCAACAACCCTCGTTGAAGAGGTGAAAGAAGAAGTTGCCACACCGAAAGCGCTAAAAAAGGCGCTGGAGCATGAAAAAACACCTGAGCTTTCCGCGAAACTTGCCGAAGAGTCTATTGAGCGTGACGCGTGGGCCGCAGAGGTCAGTAAACTGCAGTTGCCGAAGCTGGTTGAGCAGGTCGCGCTGAATGCCTGGAAAGAGCAGGACGGTCATCAGGTACGTTTACACCTGCGACCGGGTCAGCGGCACCTGAATTCCCCTGGCGCGCAAAAAGCGCTGGCCGAGGCGCTCACCGCATTACACGGTGCACCGGTTGAATTGACTATCATTGAAGATGATAATCCGGCGGTGCGAACGCCACTGGAATGGCGTCAGGCGATTTATGAAGAGAAGCTCGCGCAGGCGCGCGAGTCGATTATCGCGGATAACAATATCCAGACTCTGCGCCGGTTCTTCGACGCCGATCTGGATGAAGAGAGTATTCGCCCCATTTGATCGTGAGTCTGACTTACGGTTGTAATCCTTAAACGTGAAAGAAGAGAGAAGCCTATGTTTGGTGGAAAAGGCGGTCTGGGTGGCCTGATGAAGCAGGCTCAGCAGATGCAGGAAAAAATGCAGAAGATGCAGGAAGAGATCGCTCAGCTGGAAGTCACGGGTGAATCCGGTGCCGGTCTGGTCAAGGTGACCATCAACGGTGCGCATAACTGCCGTCGCGTTGAAATCGACCCAAGCCTGCTCGAAGACGACAAAGACATGCTGGAAGATCTGGTTGCAGCCGCGTTTAACGATGCTGCGCGCCGTATCGATGAAACTCAGAAAGAGAAAATGGCCTCTGTTTCCAGCGGTATGCAACTGCCGCCTGGCTTCAAGATGCCATTCTGATGCAAACCAGTCCGCTGCTCACGCAGTTAATGGAAGCACTGCGCTGTCTGCCGGGTGTCGGCCCGAAGTCGGCGCAGCGCATGGCGTTTACGCTATTGCAGCGCGACCGCAGCGGCGGGATGCGCCTGGCGCAGGCTTTGACCCGTGCCATGTCAGAAATTGGTCACTGTGCGGATTGCCGTACCTTTACCGAGCAGGACGTGTGTAACATCTGCACTAATCCGCGTCGTCAGGAAAACGGTCAGATTTGCGTGGTGGAGAGTCCGGCGGACATCTACGCCATCGAACAGACCGGGCAGTTTTCTGGCCGCTATTTTGTGCTGATGGGGCATCTCTCCCCGCTGGACGGTATTGGCCCGGACGATATCGGTCTCGATCGCCTTGAACAGCGTCTTGAGTCCGAAACGATCAAAGAGGTGATCCTCGCCACCAACCCAACGGTGGAAGGGGAAGCTACGGCTAACTACATCGCCGAATTGTGCGCACAGTATGGCGTTGACGCCAGCCGCATCGCTCACGGCGTGCCAGTGGGCGGTGAGCTGGAGATGGTGGACGGCACCACGCTGTCCCACTCTCTGGCTGGACGTCACAAGATTATTTTCTGACCAAACGGAGGCTGCAATCGCGGCCTCCGCTTGAAATTCTCCCCTCGTATCCCCATCTCTCCCTCAACGTTTTAAAACCCCATTAAATGGCATTGTTGAGGTCGACATAGATGAAAGGACAAGAAACCCGTGGTTTCCAGTCAGAAGTAAAACAGCTTCTGCACCTGATGATCCATTCCCTGTATTCCAACAAAGAAATCTTCCTGCGTGAGCTGATTTCCAACGCCTCCGATGCGGCGGACAAGCTGCGCTTCCGCGCCCTGTCTAACCCGGATCTGTACGAAGGCGACGGAGAGCTGCGCGTGCGCGTCTCTTTTGATAAAGAGAACCGTACCCTGACTATCGCCGATAACGGCATTGGTATGAACCGCGACGAGGTCATCGACCATCTCGGGACCATTGCTAAATCCGGTACCAAAGCGTTCCTCGAATCAATGGGCTCCGATCAGGCGAAAGACAGCCAGCTGATCGGCCAGTTCGGTGTGGGCTTCTACTCGGCGTTCATCGTTGCGGACAAAGTCACCGTGCGTACTCGCGCAGCAGGCGACAGTGCGGATCACGGCGTCTTCTGGGAATCTAAAGGCGAAGGCGAATACACCGTTGATGACATCACCAAAGCGGACCGCGGTACCGAAATCACCCTTCACCTGCGTGAAGGCGAAGACGATTTCCTGAATGACTGGCGCGTGCGCTCCATCATCAGTAAATACTCCGACCATATTGCCTTGCCGGTTGAGATTGAAAAACAGGAAGAGAAAGACGGTGAAACCGTGGTGTCCTGGGAGAAAATCAACAAGGCGCAGGCGCTGTGGACGCGCAATAAGTCTGAAATTAAAGACGACGAATACAACGAATTCTACAAACACATCGCCCACGACTTTACCGATCCGCTCACCTGGAGCCACAACCGTGTGGAAGGTAAGCAGGAGTACACCAGCCTGCTGTATATCCCGTCACAGGCGCCGTGGGATATGTGGAACCGCGATCACAAGCACGGTCTGAAGCTGTACGTCCAGCGCGTATTTATCATGGATGACGCCGAGCAGTTCATGCCGAACTACCTGCGCTTTGTGCGTGGTCTCATTGACTCCAACGATCTGCCGCTGAACGTCTCCCGTGAAATTCTGCAGGACAGCACCGTCACCCGCAACCTGCGTAATGCACTGACCAAACGTGCGCTGCAGATGCTGGAAAAACTGGCGAAAGACGATGCAGAAAAATACCAGACCTTCTGGAAACAGTTCGGTCTGGTGCTGAAAGAGGGCCCTGCGGAAGATACATCCAACGTAGAAGCCATTGCTAAACTGCTGCGTTTCGCTTCCACTCACACCGATTCCTCTGCGCAGACCGTGTCGCTGGAAGAGTACGTCTCCCGCATGAAAGAAGGGCAGGAGAAGATCTACTACATCACCGCCGACAGCTACGCCGCGGCGAAGAGCAGCCCACACCTCGAGCTGCTGCGTAAGAAAGGCATCGAAGTACTGCTGCTGTCTGACCGCATCGACGAGTGGATGATGAACTACCTGACCGAGTTCGACGGTAAGGCGTTCCAGTCCGTCGCCAAAGCCGATGAGTCGATCGATAAGCTGGCCGATGAAGTGGACGAAAGCGCGAAAGAAGCGGAGAAGGCGCTGGAGCCTTTCGTTGAGCGCGTGAAAACGCTGCTGGGCGATCGCGTGAAAGAGGTGCGTTTCACTCACCGTCTGACCGATACCCCGGCCATTGTCACCACGGATGCGGATGAAATGAGCACCCAGATGGCGAAACTGTTCGCCGCGGCGGGCCAGGCGATGCCAGAAGTGAAGTATATCTTCGAGCTGAACCCGGATCACCCGCTGGTGAAACGCGCGGCGGATACGCAGGACGAAGCACGCTTCGCCGAGTGGGTTGAGCTTCTGCTGGATCAGTCTCTGCTGGCCGAGCGCGGCACGCTGGAAGATCCTAACCTGTTCATTAAACGTGTGAATGCGCTGCTGCTGGCGTAATTGACTCGCCTCCCCCTGGTCTTCTCCCTCTCCTGTGGGAGAGGACCGGGGGAGGGCACCAGACCGCTCCTTCCCGTTAATCTCCCTTCATTAACCGTTTCAGCCCGCCTGCCTTCCTTGAGCCATATCCGTTCTGGTGGTATTGTTTAGCGCTTTTGAAAAATTGAATCGACTTTTGAGGGGATTTTCGCAATGCGTATTATTCTGCTTGGCGCTCCGGGCGCGGGTAAAGGAACTCAGGCTCAGTTCATCATGGAGAAATACGGTATTCCGCAAATCTCCACCGGTGATATGCTGCGCGCCGCTGTTAAATCTGGCTCCGAGCTGGGTAAACAAGCGAAAGACATCATGGACGCAGGCAAGCTGGTGACCGACGAGCTGGTTATCGCTCTGGTCAAAGAGCGCATTGCTCAGGAAGACTGCCGTAACGGTTTCCTGTTGGACGGCTTCCCACGCACCATTCCTCAGGCTGATGCCATGAAAGAAGCGGGCATCAACGTGGACTACGTGCTCGAGTTCGACGTGCCGGACGAGCTGATCGTTGACCGTATTGTTGGTCGTCGCGTACACGCTGCCTCTGGCCGCGTTTACCACATCAAATTCAACCCGCCTAAGGTTGAAGGTAAAGATGACGTTACCGGTGAAGAGCTGACCACCCGTAAAGACGATCAGGAAGAGACCGTGCGTAAACGTCTGGTGGAATACCATCAGATGACCGCTCCGCTGATCGGTTATTACACCAAAGAAGCGCAGGCGGGTAACACCAAATACGCGAAAGTTGATGGCACCAAAGCCGTTGCTGACGTTCGTGCAGAGCTGGAAAAAATCCTCGGCTAATTGCACCTCTCTCACCCGGGCTCTCCGGGTGAGAAAAATTCTCATCTTACCTATTGCAGCAATGGGTTTCGTTTAAACGCTTTTCCGCTACAATTGAAAACCATTCAAATGGTTAAGAGGCGTGAATGAGTCAGGCGAAAACCGGCATCCTGCTTGCCAATCTGGGTACACCAGATGCACCGACATCAGAAGCGGTAAAACGCTACCTGCGACAATTTTTAAGCGACACGCGCGTCGTGGATACCCCAAGACTGTTGTGGTGGCCGCTGCTGCGTGGCGTCATTCTGCCGATTCGTGCCCCACGTGTCGCAAAGCTTTATCAGTCCGTCTGGATGGAAGAGGGCTCACCGCTGATGGTGTATAGCCGTCGGCAGGAAAAAGCGCTGGCCGCCCGCCTGCCGGATATGCCCGTCGCGCTGGGTATGAGCTACGGTAAACCGTCACTGGAAAGCGCGGTCGACTCGCTGCTGGCGCAGGGCGTCGACCACATTGTGGTACTCGCCCTTTATCCGCAGTATTCCTGCTCGACGGTTGCCGCCGTCTGGGATGAGCTGGCTCGTATTCTGGCGACCCGCCGCCGTATTCCTGGCGTGACCTTTATTCGCGATTACGCCGATAACGAACGCTATATTAAAGCGCTTGCCAGTAGCGCGCGCGCGTCGTTTGAAAAACATGGCGAGCCGGATCTGCTGTTGCTCTCCTATCACGGGATCCCGCAGCGCTTCGCCAATGAAGGGGATGATTACCCGCAGCGCTGCCGCGATACTACCCGTGAGCTGGTCTCAGCCCTCGACCTGCCGCCAGAGAAAGTGATGATGACCTTCCAGTCGCGTTTTGGCCGCGAGCCATGGTTAACGCCTTATACCGACGAAACCCTCAAAATGCTCGGTGAGAAGGGCGTGAAACATATTCAGGTGATGTCACCCGGTTTCTCCGCCGACTGTCTGGAAACGCTGGAAGAGATTGCCGTGCAGAACAGAGAGTTCTTCCTCGAGGCGGGCGGAACGAAATACGAATACATTCCGGCCCTTAACGACTCGCCTGAGCATATCGAGATGATGGTGTCGCTGGTGACAAACAGCCGCTGATCGCACTATGGGCCGGGTTTGTGCTACCATTCCCGGCCCATAATCCTTGCACAGTTCAGACCCATGAAATTTCCCGGTAAACGCAAATCTAAACACTACTTTCCCGTTGATGCCCGCGATCCGCTCCTGCAGCAAATCCAGCCGGAAAATGAAACCAGCGCCGCATGGGTCGTCGGTATCGATCAGACGCTGGTGGACATTGAAGCTAAAGTGGATGATGCGTTTGTCGCTCGTTACGGTCTGAGCGCCGGTCACTCGCTGGTGATTGAGGACGATGTTGCCGAAGCCCTGTATCAGGAGCTGACGCGCGAAAACCTGATCACCCATCAGTTTGCTGGTGGCACTATCGGCAACACCATGCACAACTACTCGGTGCTTGCCGACGACCGCTCTGTGTTATTGGGCGTCATGTGCAGCAACATCGAAATTGGTGGCTACGCCTACCGTTATTTGTGCAATACCTCCAGCCGCACCGATCTGAACTATCTTCAGGGCGTTGACGGGCCGATTGGCCGCTGCTTCACGCTGATCAGCGATTCCGGCGAACGTACCTTTGCCATCAGCCCCGGCCACATGAATAAGCTGCGTGCAGAGAGCATTCCGGAAGCGGTGATAGCGGGTGCGTCTGCACTGGTGCTGACGTCGTATCTGGTGCGCTGTAAACCCGGCGAGCCGATGCCGGAAGCCACCATGAAAGCGATTGAGTACGCGAAGAAATACAATGTGCCGGTCGTTCTGACGCTGGGTACCAAATTCGTGATAGCCGACAACCCCGAGTGGTGGCAGGCCTTCCTGAAGGAACACGTCTCGATTCTGGCGATGAACGAAGAAGAGGCTGAAGCGTTGACCGGCGAGAGCGATCCGCTGCTGGCCTCCGATAAAGCGCTCGACTGGGTCGATCTGGTGCTCTGCACTGCCGGACCGGTAGGGCTGTATATGGCAGGCTTCACGGAAGAAGAGAGCAAACGCAAAACGCAGCATCCACTGCTGCCAGGCGCCATTGCCGAGTTTAACCAGTACGAGTTCAGCCGCGCGATTCGCCATAAAGATTGCGAAAACCCGCTGCGTATTTACTCCCACATCGCGCCGTATATGGGCGGGCCAGAAAAGATCATGAACACCAATGGCGCGGGAGATGGCGCACTGGCGGCGCTGCTGCATGACATCACTGCGAATGCCTACCATAAAACCAACGTCCCGAATTCCAGCAAGCACAAATTCAACTGGCTGACCTATTCGTCGCTGGCGCAGGTGTGTAAGTACGCGAACCGCGTGAGTTATCAGGTGCTGAACCAGCACTCGCCGCGCTTAACCCGCGGTCTGCCGGAAAGGGAAGATAGCCTCGAAGAAGCCTACTGGGACCGATAAAGGCAAAACGGCAACCTTGCGGTTGCCGTATTCGTGTTTGTACTCTCTCCCGGTGGGAGAGGGTCAGTCAGGGGCTGCAGGAGGCACACTTACCCCGTCACCACCTCGTCAACCGGCGGTTTCGTTAACAGCGTCAGCATCGCTTTTGCAATTTCGCGTTCACCCATCACCACCTGATCCGCACCACGTTCGGTAATGTACTCCACCTCATCGTCATAATGGGCGCGGGCAATGATCTCAATATTCGGGCACTTCTCACGTGCGGACGCCACAATTTCACCCGCTTCATAGCCGTTTGGAATGGTCAGCAGCAGCCAGCGCGCGCAGTCCAGATGCGCGAGATTCATGATCTCTTCGTTTGCCGCATTGCCCAACACCGCGCGAACGCCGCGCTCGCGCAGCTCGTCGACGCGGGTACGTGATGTTTCAATCACCACCAGCGGGATCCCCTGCGCCATCAGCTTCTCACCGAGCAGGCTTCCTACGCGACCAAAGCCGACCAGCAGGGCATGATTGCAAATATCCACCGGGATCTGCTTCTCTTCTTCGATAGCTTCTTCCAGCGTCTGCTCTTCCAGCGTTTCGGTTTTATCCAGGTATTTTTCCAGCAACGCAAACAGGACCGGGTTCAGCATGATGGAGAGGATCGCTCCGGCGAGGACCAGGTTTTGCCCGGCCTGCGGCAGCAGATTCAGCGCCATACCCAGGCCTGCCAGAATAAAGGCGAACTCACCAATCTGCGCCAGGCTGGCGGCGATGGTCAGAGCGGTACGCGGCGAGTGGCCAAACATCCGTACCAGGAAGAAGGCGGCAACCGACTTACCAAAGATAATAATCGCCAGGGTGCCCAACACGGCCAGCGGCTGCTGAACCAGAACCATCGGATCAAACAGCATCCCGACGGAGACAAAGAACAGGACGGCGAAGGCGTCGCGCAGCGGCAGCGTATCGTGCGCCGCACGGTGGCTCAGCTCGGATTCGTTCAGCACCATCCCGGCGAAGAACGCGCCCAGTGCAAAGGAGACGTCGAACAGTTCAACGGCACCAAAGGCAATCCCCAGCGCCAGGGCAAGGACAGACAGGGTAAACAACTCACGGGAGCCGGTGGCCGCGCTGCGGGACAGGATCCACGGCACCAGACGGCGGCCCACCAGCATCATAATGGTGATAAACGCCACCACTTTCCCGATGGTGATGCTCATGTCCAGCGCCAGCGTCGCAAAGCCGACGCTCTCTTTTTCCATCATACCGGCGACGGCAGGCAACAACACCAGCGTCAGCACCATCACCAGGTCTTCCACAATCAGCCAGCCTATCGCGATTTGTCCGCGCTGGCTGTCGATAAGCTGCCTCTCCTCAAGCGCGCGCAGCAGTACGACGGTACTGGCGGTTGAAAGACACAGCCCAAAGACGATACCGGTCATCAGCGACCAGCCAAGCACTGTCGAAAGCGCCATTCCCAGCAGCGTCGCTACGGCTATCTGTGCGATCGCTCCCGGTATGGCGATCGACTTTACCGCCATCAGATCCTTGAGTGAGAAATGCAGACCCACGCCAAACATCAGCAGAATCACGCCTAATTCCGCCAGTTCGGGCGCCAGTTTGGTATCCGCCACGAAACCTGGCGTAAAGGGACCCGCCAGCACACCCGCTAACAAATAGCCCACCAGAGGCGAAATACGCAGTTTATTGGCAATCATGCCGAGGATAAAAGCGAGCACAAGTCCACCAACAATGGTGGTGATAAGCGGTGTGGCGTGATGCATTCCGTCTCCTTTCGTTGTGGGTGTTCCATTTGGTTAAAAAACCAAAAACCGAGTAATAGTTTATGACAATTTTTGCCGTTATGTTTATGAATAATTGTTGAAGTTTGAATAAAACAGCAATATGCGTGTAAAAAAGCGCATTTTGATAAATTAGGCGGGGGGATGCAGAAGAAACCCTTATGGCATCAGGGGGTCAGGTCGCCAAAGTAAAACTTTAGCGACCGTTATATTACGCTTTATAGCGGTTATCAGGCAGGAATATGGTCAACATCCCCAGAAGCGGCAGGAAAGCACAGATTTTATAGACCAGGAAGATACTGGTGTGGTCGGCAATCATGCCCAGCACTGCTGCACCAAGGCCGCCCATGCCGAAAGCAAAACCGAAAAAGAGCCCGGAAACCATACCGATACGGCCTGGCAACAGCTCCTGAGCGTAAACAAGGATGGCGGAAAACGCCGAGGCGAGGATAAACCCAATAATCACGGTCAAAATCCCCGTCCACTCCAGGCTTGCATACGGCAAAATAAGGGTAAACGGGGCCACGCCGAGGATAGAGCCCCAAATGACGTATTTGCGCCCGATTTTATCGCCCACAGGCCCGCCGATAACCGTCCCTGCAGCCACCGCAAACAGGAAGGCAAACAGGTGAAGCTGGGCGTTTTGGACCGATAATCCGAATTTTTGCATCAGGTAAAAGGTGTAATAGCTGCTGATGCTCGCCATATAGAAGTATTTCGAGAAAATCAGCACCAGAAGCACGGAGACGGCAAGAATGACCTTATCGCGAGGAAGGGGATTGATAACCTTCGCTTTAGGTTTACCTTTGTTCACGCGATGCTGCGCGGCATACCAGCGGCTGATCTGAATCAGTACGATAATCGCCAGCAAGGCTGCCAGCACAAACCACGCCACGTTACCCTTGCCGTACGGAGCGATGATCACCGCTGCCAGCAGTGGGCCGAGGGAGCTGCCAAAGTTACCGCCCACCTGAAAGAGCGATTGCGCCAGCCCGTGACGGCCCCCGGAGGCCATGCGCGCCACGCGTGAGGACTCCGGGTGAAAGACCGACGACCCCGTGCCCACCAGCGCGGCGGCAATCAGCACTGCTTCAAAGCTGCCTGCCATTGCCAGCAGCACCAGCCCGCTCAAGGTAAAACACATGCCAATCGGTAGCGACCACGGCATAGGATATTTATCCGTCCAGTAGCCCACGACCGGTTGCAGAAGCGAGGAGGCCAGCTGGAAAGTCAGGGTGATCATCCCGATCTGCACGAACGTTAACGAAAACTCGGACTGCAGCAGCGGGTAGATCGCGAGAATCAACGACTGGATCATGTCGTTGAGCAGATGTGAAAGGCTGATTGCGCCTAACACTTTAAACGAGGTGCGCGACGCCGGAGCGCCAGACACGGGCTGGGTTGATTCACTGATTGCCATAGAGATGAATACCACGTCTTTTGTTATTAGAAATGCAGGGTGTAATTATTATCCAACTAACATACCCGGCAGTGACATTTGAATAAAGTCGCAATTCTGAAAACTTATTTGTCTATTCTTATTAGTCACTGTAATTTTTGCCTTTGTCTATTGGTCAGGGAGAGAGAAGATGAAGTTAATGAAGCGGAGCGTCGCGCTGGCGCTGATCGCCGCCTGGGGTCTGGTTAGCCTGCCCGTGCAGGCCTATGAAAAAGATAAAACCTATAAAATCACCATTCTGCATACCAACGATCACCACGGCCATTTCTGGCGCAGTGAATACGGCGAATACGGTCTGTCGGCACAAAAAACGCTGGTGGATGGCATTCGTAAAGAGGTGGCAGCCCAGGGGGGCAGCGTACTGCTGCTGTCGGGGGGCGATATCAATACCGGTGTGCCGGAATCTGATTTACAGGATGCGGAGCCTGATTTCCGCGGCATGAATCTTATTGGCTACGATGCGATGGCCGTCGGTAATCATGAATTCGATAACCCGCTGACGGTGCTGCGTCAGCAGGAAAAATGGGCCAAATTCCCGTTCCTCTCTGCCAACATCTACCAGAAAAGCACCGGCGAGCGACTGTTCAAACCCTGGGCGCTGTTTAAGCGTCAGGATCTGAAAATTGCGGTCATCGGGTTAACCACCGACGATACGGCGAAAATCGGCAACCCTGAGTTCTTTACCGATATCGAATTCCGTAAACCGGCAGACGAAGCGAAGCTGGTCATTCAGGAATTGCAGCAGAACGAAAAGCCGGATGTCATTATTGCCACCACCCATATGGGCCACTACGACAATGGTGAGCACGGCTCGAATGCGCCGGGTGACGTGGAGATGGCTCGCAGCCTGCCTGCAGGCTCGCTGGCGATGATTGTGGGTGGTCATTCACAAGACCCGGTCTGCATGGCGTCAGAGAATAAAAAGCAGGTCGACTACGTGCCAGGCACGCCGTGTGCTCCGGACCGTCAAAACGGTATCTGGATTGTGCAGGCGCACGAATGGGGTAAATACGTGGGGCGTGCGGACTTTGAGTTCCGTAACGGCGAGATGAAGCTGGTGCACTATCAGCTCATTCCGGTCAACCTGAAGAAGAAAGTGACTTACCCTGACGGGAAGAGTGAACGCGTACTCTACACCCCGGAAATTGCCGAGAACGCGCAGATGCTCTCCCTGCTGACGCCCTTCCAGAATAAAGGCAAGGCGCAGCTGGACGTGAAGATTGGTACGCTGAATGGTCGTCTGGAAGGGGACCGCAGCAAAGTTCGCTTTGTGCAGACCAATATGGGGCATCTGGTGCTGGCGGCACAAATGGCGCGCACAAATGCCGATTTTGGCGTGATGAGCGGCGGCGGCATCCGCGACTCCATCGAAGGCGGAAACATCACCTATAAAGATGTGCTGAAGGTTCAGCCGTTCGGTAACATCGTGGTGTATGTCGACATGAGCGGTAAAGAGGTGATTGACTATCTCACCGCCGTGGCGCAGATGAAGCCGGACTCCGGCGCTTATCCGCAGTTTGCCAACGTCAGCTTTGTGGCGAAGGACGGCAAGCTCAACGACCTCAAAATCAAAGGCGAGCCGGTCGATCCTGCTAAAACCTACCGCATGGCAACATTAAGCTTTAACGCCACCGGCGGTGACGGTTATCCGCATATCGACAATAAACCGGGCTATGTGAATACCGGGTTTATCGATGCGGAAGTGCTGAAGCAGTTTATCGAGCAGAATTCACCGATCGACGTGAATACCTACGAGCCGAAAGGCGAGGTGAGCTGGCAGTAGTGCGGTTTTGTGCCGGGGGGCGGCTACGCCTGACCCGGCCTGTATGAGAATCGTCGGCCCGGTAAGCACAGTGCCTCCGGGCCACTTCCTCAATCCCGTCGCGCAATATCCGCAAATGTCGCGTTCAGTATTTTTGCCAGATCGCCTGCGGACAGTTCAATATCCAGCCCGCGTTTGCCGCCGGAAATATAAATAGTGTCGAAGGTCTGCGAAGGGGCATCAATCAGCGTCGGCAGGCGTTTTTTCTGCCCGAGCGGGCTAATACCGCCGACAAGGTAGCCGGTAGTGCGTTGCGCAACCATCGGATCGGCCATATCCACCTTCTTTGCCCCCAGCGCTTTGGCCACTTTCTTGAGATCCAGTTGCCCGGCAACGGGCGTTACCGCAACGGCGAGGTGTTTCATATCACCGTTCACCGCCACCAGCAGCGTCTTATAAACCCGATCGGCGTTCAGCCCCAGTTTGCGCACTACTTCATCACCAAAATTCGTTTCGCTGGGATCGTGATCGTAGGTGTGGATCCGAAAGGGAATGTTGTTTTTTCCGAGTAATTTAACGGCGGGAGTCATAGCTATCCTTCTTACGACAGACAATTCATGCTGACAGCATACGCCTGACGTTTGTCTAAAAAATAGCACCATCTTGCGCAATAGTATTGGCAGTGATGGTCACTTTGAGCGACAATCGGCTCAACCGAAGGTCTCCTTCGGCATAATAAAAACGATGAAATTCCTCTTTGACGGGCCAATAGAAATATTGGCCATTTTTTTATTTCAGCAGTGACGGCAAATTCCCTTCTCCGTACAAATGTAACGCCCCGACAGCGACCACGTAACGCCCCGCAGGCAACGCATGTAACGTCTGCTGCCAGGCTTTGTTGCGCTCGTTCATCAGCACATCATACAACGATTCACTGAACGTCGACGGCAGCGCCAGTTTACCGTCCGTGGGCGGCGCATTCAGCCACCAGCCGATCATCGTTTGCAACAGACGCGCGTTGGTGTGCCAGTGGGTCAGGGTATCATCCAGCAGCATCAGCCCATCATCAGGAAGCTGGCGCAGCAGGGCTATCTGGCTGTCCGTACCTTCGAGCTCAATGACTGACAAATGGCGTGCTCTCGCGGCATTCAACAGCTGGTAATCAATACCGTAATCGCCGCGTAGCCCCAGACGCTGCGCCTGGGTCGCCTGCAGGACCATCGCGATTTGCCACAGCGGCAGTGTGTCCAGCATGGAGAGCGACACCCCCGTCTCATCTGCGACGCGCGTCAGTTCAGCAAACTGCGTGTCGTTCAAACGTTCAGCAAGGGGGAGATCGCTTTCGAGGCCGGCAAACGGCGACGTCTGGCCCGAAATATCCGCTTCAACGACCAGCGCATCGGCGCTCTTCAGCAGTTTCATCAGACCGGCTGGCAGCGGGGACATATCCTGCGTGCCCATATGGATGCTGCCCACCAGGTGAAGGTGCTGCCCGCCGGGAAGCGAGATATCCATGCCGGGCCAGGCATAACGGCGGGGGAAGAGGGCGCGAAACGATGTTTTTATACGATTAAACAGACTCATACGCGCTCCATAAACGGAAAGGTTCATGCTAGCGCGTAGGAGAAGAAGGTTCAATCTTTCGGTTTAAACCGCAACAACCGGTTTGCGTTGCTCACCACGGTAATGGACGAGAGCGCCATCGCCGCACCCGCGACAACCGGGTTCAGCAGCGTGCCGGTCAGCGGCCACAAAATACCGGCAGCAATCGGGATACCGAGCGAGTTGTAGACGAAGGCACCCAGCAGGTTCTGCTTCATGTTGCGCAAGGTGGCTTTTGAAATCGCCAGCGCGTCCGCAACGCCCATCAGGCTGTGACGCATCAGGGTGATGGCGGCCGTCTCAATGGCGACATCGCTACCGCCCCCCATCGCAATACCCACTTCCGCCTGTGCCAGCGCCGGCGCATCGTTAATCCCGTCACCGACCATCGCCACCTGGCGGCCCTGGCTTTGCAGCGTCTTGATGGCATCTGCTTTGCCGTCAGGTAACACCCCGGCAATGACCTCGTCAATCCCGGCTTCCCGGGCGATGGCGTTCGCCGTCACAGGATTATCCCCGGTCAACATCACCAGGCGATAGCCCGCGCGATGCAGGCGTTGCAACGCCTGCACGCTGTCCTGGCGTAGCGGATCGCGAATTGCCAGCAGCGCCGCGGCCTTGCCATCAACGGCAAGCAGAACCGGGGTTGCGCCCTGAGAGGCCTGAGCTTTCAGGTCTTGTTCCAGGGCAGAGGTCTCAACGCCATGCTCCTTCAGCAGTGCCTGATTCCCCAGCAGCAGCGTGTGCCCTTCGGCGGTACCGCTGACGCCTAAACCGCGCAGGGTGCGGAAATTGCTCACCTGCGGCAGGCTGGCATTCCCGGCTTTCTCAATAATGGCGTGGGCCAGCGGGTGGCTGGAGCCTTGTTCAAGCGCCGCGGCGAGACGCAGCGCGTCATCCTGCGTGATGCCTGCGGTTATCACGGCCACTACCTGCGGTTTCCCTTCCGTCAGCGTGCCGGTTTTATCAAACACCAGCGTGTCCAGCGTGCTCGCCCGCTGCAACGCATCGGCATCCCGTACCAGCACGCCAAATTCAGCGGCACGGCCTACGCCTGAGATGATCGACATTGGCGTGGCAAGACCGAGCGCGCAAGGACAGGCAATGATCAGCACCGTCGTGGCAATCACCAGGGTATAAACAATTTGCGGTGCCGGGCCGAAGACATACCAGATAGCCGCGCTCAGCAGCGCGATACCGACCACGACCGGCACAAAAATGGCGGAGATTTTATCGGCCAGCTGACCAATTTCCGGCTTACTGCTCTGTGCCTGACGCACCATGCGAATAATGCGTGACAGCGTGGTATGGCTGCCGACGGCACTGGCGGTGAAAAGCACGCTACCGTCCTGCACCACCGTACCGGCATGAATGGCATCGCCCTGGGCTTTCTGTTGCGGGACGGGTTCTCCGGTCAGCATCGCTTCGTCAAACCAGGCTTCGCCCTGAGTGATTTCACCGTCGACGGGAACGCGGTCGCCGGTGGTCAGGCGCAGCGTCATGCCGGGTTGAACTTCAGCCAATGGGACGCTTTTTTCACCCGCATCCGTCACGACGCGCGCGGTCGGTGGGGTTAAATCCAGCAGGCGTTCCAGCGCTTTAGAGGAGCGCTGACGGGCGCGCGCTTCAAGCATATGGCCGAGGTTAATCAGGCCGATAATCATCGCGCTCGCTTCATAATAGAGATGACGCGCTTCCATCGGGAACCACTGGGGCCAGACGTTGACGCTCATGGAGTACAGCCACGCCGCACCCGTGCCGAGTGCGACAAGGGTGTCCATCGTCGCGGTGCGATTTTTCAGGCTTTTCCAGGCGCTGGAGTAGAAGTGACCGCCTGCGAAGACCATCACGGCAAGCGTAATCAACCCAATGACCAGCCACAGCGTGCGGTTATCGTCGGTGACCATCATATTGTCACCGATCATACCCCACACCATGACCGGGACCCCAACCAGCAGCGCGACGATGGCCTGCCAGCGGAAGCGTTTCATGGTGGCGACGGCCGTTTCCTGCTGGCGTTCACGACGTTTGAGGTCATCTTCGATGGCCTCTGCGCCGTAGCCCGCTTTTTCAACGGCCTGCACTAAATCTGCGGCGGAGGCACTGCCCATCACCAGCGCAGTACGCTCCGCAAGATTGACCCGTGCCTGCGCGACACCCGGTACAGCCTGCAAGGCATTTTGTACCCGGGAGACGCAGCTGGCGCAGCTCATGCCGTTGATCAGCAGCTGTTGGCTGTCATCAATATCATCAGCTACCGGAAGCTCAGGAGTGGCCGCTGTCAGTGCTTCCGACGGGGATGATGACTCTGCCAGCGGTTTAGCCTTTGGGTGGCTCAGCTCCGCCCCATAACCAGCCTGTTTGATCGTATCAATCAGCGCATCCGCACTGGCGCTACCGGTGACGGCGGCGTGATCAAGGGTCACTTCAGCGCTGTCTACATCAGGGCGCTGTTCCAGACTTTCTTTAACGCGTTTGACACAGTGGCCGCAGGAGAGGCCGTCCAGTGTCAGGTCAATAGTGTGAGACATAACAAAACTCCCGTATAATGATCTGGTCAGATGTTGACCGGCATAACGCTTTTCGCTAACTGTTATGAAGGTTAAACCTTCCATCAAGGGGAAGGTCAAGGGGGAAATGTGAATATCAGTGATGTTGCGAAAAAAACCGGATTGACCAGCAAAGCGATCCGTTTTTATGAAGAGAAGGGGCTGGTGACACCGCCGCTGCGCAGTGAAAATGGCTACCGCAGTTATACGCAACTGCATCTGGATGAACTGACGCTGCTGCGCCAGGCGCGGCAGGTGGGATTTAACCTTGAAGAGTGCGGCGAGCTGGTCACCTTATTCAACGATCCGGCACGCCATAGCGCAGACGTGAAAAAACGTACGCTGGAGAAAGTGGCTGAGATTGAACGCCACATTACCGAGTTACAGGCGATGCGTCAGCAGCTTCTGGCGCTGGCGGAATCCTGTCCGGGGGATGATAGCGCCGACTGCCCGATTATCGATAATCTGTCCGGCTGCTGTCATCGTAAGGCTCATGCCTGACAGGCTTTAACCCGCAGGGTTATCCCTTCCACCGCAATGACCTCAACCTGCGTGCCGGCGCTGAGGTCATCGTCGGCCACCACGGGCCATGAACTGTCGCCTACGCGCATATGTCCGCGCCCGTTAACCAGCGCCGTGTCGAGCGTAAAACGTTTGCCGACAATCTGCTGCCCGCGCTGATTGAGGTGGGCGTCGAGCGGTTTCTGCTCTGTCACCTGGCGGTTAAGCCAGCGCCACCACAGCCAGGCGGCCAACAGCGTCAGCACGGCAAATAACGCCCCCTGCCACGCCCAGTCCAGGGGCAGTAGCCAGACCACTAACCCGGTAATGACAGCGGCAACACCGCTCCAGAGCAGGTAACCGTTGCCGCCAAGCATCTCCGCCGCCAGCAATAAGCCACCGAGGCTTAGCCAGAATGCATGAGGATGTGCGACGATTAGCTCAATCATTTTTTGCGCTCTTTTCCGCTGTCTTTGATAAGTTCCGTGATCCCGGCGATGGAGCCCATCAGGCTGCTGGCATCCAGCGGCATCATCACCACTTTGCTGTTGTTCGCGGAGCCAATCTCTTTCAGCGCGTCAGTGTATTTTTGCGCAACGAAGTAGTTCACCGCCTGGATATCACCCGCCGCAATTGCTTCAGAGACCATCTGGGTGGCGCGGGCTTCCGCTTCTGCAGAACGTTCACGGGCTTCCGCCTGTAAGAAGGCAGACTGGCGTTCACCTTCCGCTTTCAGGATCTGCGACTGTTTTTCCCCTTCGGCTTTCAGGATCTCTGCCTGACGTACCCCTTCAGCTTCCAGAATGTAGGCGCGTTTGGTCCGTTCCGCTTTCATCTGCGCGTTCATGGAGGCGATCAGCTCTGCCGGTGGGCGCACGTCGCGGATCTCAATACGGGTAACTTTGATCCCCCACGGGTTGGTGGCCTCGTCGACAATGTGCAGCAGGCGGGTGTTAATGCTGTCGCGCTGAGAGAGCATCTCGTCCAGCTCCATTGAACCGAGCACGGTACGAATGTTGGTCATCGTCAGATTTACGATAGCCAGCTCCAGATTGCTGACTTCATAGGCCGCTTTTGGGGCATCAATAACCTGAATAAAACAGACCGCATCAATGGTGACGTTGGCGTTATCCTTGGAGATCACTTCCTGGGAAGGAATATCCAGCACCTGTTCCATCATATTGATTTTACGTCCAATCCTGTCCATGAAAGGGACAATCAGGCTTAAACCCGGCTGGAGCGTGTTGGTGTAGCGGCCAAAGCGTTCAACGGTCCACTGATACCCTTGTGGGACAATTTTGACGCCAGCGCCGACAATAACCAGCGCAACGAAAATAAGGACAGGTATAACGATAAGCATAAAAACCTCCTGTTTTGCATGCTGTGACGAAGGGAACTGCGTGTGTGTTATGAGTCAGTATATCGGCTATCGGGCTGAAATTCGCCCCTGTAAAGAAGGGGGCGCGACGAATACCGGTAAAACCTTTACTCCAGCCATCGACACACCCTATTCGCGCTGCGTTCGTGAAAGGATTATTCTACGCATGGTTGCAATAAAGGTGGTTACAGGATGCATGATGAACAATAAAAATACGCTCTTGCAGGTCAGGGATGTCGGTTTTCGTGTGGCAAATACCACGATCCTTCAGCATGTCGATTTTTGTCTTTCCCCGGGTGAGTTCAAACTGATAACAGGGCCGTCAGGCTGTGGTAAAAGCACGTTATTAAAGATTGTCGCTTCACTGCTCAGCCCCACTGAGGGCGCTATTCTGTTTGAAGGGCAGGATATCGCGACACTGTCGCCAGAAAGCTATCGCCAGCAGGTCTCTTACTGCGTGCAAACCCCTTCGCTGTTTGGGGACACGGTTTATGACAACCTGGTCTTTCCGTGGCAAATCCGTCATAAAACGCCGGAGCCAGAAAAATTTATCGCCGATCTGGCCCGCTTTGGCCTGTCGAAAGAGACGCTGACTAAATCCATCAATGAATTATCGGGCGGTGAAAAGCAGCGCGTTTCGCTGATTCGCAATCTGCAGTTTTTGCCGAAGATATTGTTACTGGACGAGATCACCAGCGCGCTGGATGAGGTGAACAAACGCAACGTTAACGAGGTTATTCATCGTTACGCAAGCGAGCAGAATATTGCCGTGCTGTGGGTTACGCACGATTCAAACGAAATTACCCATGCGGATGATGTCATTACGCTTGAGCCGCAGGGCGGGAAAATGCAGGAGGCAAACCGTGGGTGAGCATAATATTACGAATACGTCGCTGGCGTTTTCGATGGTGCTGGTACTGATCGCTATTGTGGTGAGCTACCGGGAAAAGCTGGGCCTGGAGAAAGATATTGTCTGGAGTATCTGCCGCGCGGTTATCCAGCTCATTATTGTCGGCTATGTGCTGAAGTATATTTTTAACGTCAACCACGCGGTGCTGACGCTCCTGATGGTGCTGTTTATCTGCTTTAACGCGGCGTGGAACGCGCAGAAACGCAGTAAGTATATCGATAAGGCGTTTGTCTCATCGTTTATCGCCATTACAACCGGGACGGCGCTGACGCTGGCGGTGCTGGTGGTGTCCGGCTCAATCGAGTTTACGCCGATGCAGGTTATCCCTATTTCCGGGATGATTGCGGGGAACGCTATGGTGGCAGTGGGACTGTGTTACAACAACCTCGGCCAGCGATTTAGCAGTGAACAACAGAAGCTGCAGGAGAAATTAAGTCTGGGGGCAACACCGAAAATGGCCTCGGCGGTACTGATCCGCGACAGCATCCGCTCGTCGCTGATCCCAACGGTGGATTCCGCAAAAACGGTTGGGCTGGTTAGCCTGCCGGGAATGATGTCGGGGCTGATTTTTGCCGGTATCGATCCGGTCAAAGCCATTAAATATCAGATCATGGTGACCTTTATGCTGCTCTCTACGGCCAGCCTGTCGACCATCATTGCCTGCTATTTAACCTATCGGAAGTTCTACAACGCGCGCCATCAGCTGGTGGTGACGCAGTTGAAAAAGGCGGGGTGACCGCCTCTTTTGCAGGCCCGGTGAGCGCAAACGGCACCGGGCCTGTTCATCAGTAGAGCAGGGCGTACAGCTGACGGCGGTACGTCGACGCCAGCGCATCGCCGGTGCCCAGCGCGGCCAGGATCTCCTGGAACATTTTCCGCGCCTGACCGTCGGCGGCACCCAGATCGTTTTGCAGATGGCTGAACAGCAGTGCCAGCGCTTCTTCGTTACGTCCCACCTGATGCAGCTGCAGCGCCAGCTGGCTTGCCAGCGCGGCATCGGTCGGGTTATCGGCAACCTGCTGTTGAAGCTGCTGGATCTCCGGCGTATCCGCCGCCTGTTTCAGCAGATCGATCTGCGCGACCAGACCCTGATAACGGGTATCCTGATCCTGCAGTGGAATAGTCTTCAGCACAGCTTCTGCATCGTCGGAACGGTGCAGGGCAATCTGCGTTTCCGCAAGGAGCAGGCCAATCTGGCTGTCCTGTTTCGACAGCTGCCACGCCTCTTTGAGCAGCGGCAGCGCTTCGTCGTATTTGCCTTCCTGCATCAGTCCCATGGCTTCCTGCGCCTTCAGCTCTTCCTCGCGTGGCAGGACTTTATCCAGCAGGGCGCGGATTGCTTCTTCAGGCTGTGGCCCCTGGAAGCCATCAACAGGTTGCCCATTCTGGAACAGATAGACGGTAGGAATCGCGCGCAGGCCAAACTGAGACGCCACCATAGGCTCAGCGTCACAATCCAGTTTGGCGAGAATGAACTGGCCATTGTATTGCGCGGCAAGGCTTTCGAGTACCGGCGTCAGCTGCGGACAGTGTTGGCTACGCTCAGACCAGAAGTAGAACAGCACCGGTTTGGTCATGGACTGTTCGAGGGTCTGTTGCAGGTTTGCTTCAGTAATATTGACGATATTCTGTACGGACATGCGGCCTTCTCTTTTATCGGTTTGTTATTTACATGGGGGTTAGCGACGACGCTTCAACTCAACCGTGTAAAATTTTGTCCATCATCCGGCCCGGCAGCAGGCGTTTTAACCAGCCTACCGCATGGGTTACCAGCGTCACCGGATAGCGCATTTTTGGGTTTTCGCTCTCAAAAGCATGGCGCACTTTAGCGACGACTGCTTCCGGCCCGAGCGTAAAGCGTGCGGCGATACCGGGGTTTTCGACCGGTTTATCCGCCTGGGTCTGGTTAACGTTTTCCGTAAAGCGGGTGCGGATAGGGCCCGGCTCGATCAGGCTGACCTTAATGCCGCTGTGACGCAACTCCATGCGCAGGGCATCGGACCAGGCCTCCAGCGCATATTTGCTGGCGGCATAGGCCCCGCGGCCCGGGGTTGAAATCAGCCCCATCACGGAGGAGGTCATCACAATGCGTCCTTCACCGTGCGGCAGCATGGCGGGGAGCAGGCGCATGGTGAGCTGATGGACGCCAAAGAAATTGGTGGAAAACTGTTTTTCCAGCTGTTCGCGGGTGAGCGTGTCCAGGGGACCATACACGCCGTAGCCGGCATTGTTAAAAAGGCCGTACAGACGGTTGTCGGTCAGGGTCAGCACCTCATCGGCAGCGCGTTCCACGCTTTCCGGTGAGTCTAAATCCAGTAACACACCGGTAAAGCCCAGCCCGTTCATGCGTTCGACGTCGTCGGGTTTACGGCAGGCCGCCAGTACCCAATATCCCTGACGCTTCAACTCGAGTGCACTTTCAAGACCGATTCCGCTGGAACATCCTGTAATTAAGACCGATTTTTGCATAACTTTACCTGTCAGGATCTCCGCTGAATTAGGAGTCATGTTTAACTAAAGGGGCCAGCCGTGTTGCCATCCAGTCGGCAATAAACGGCTG
The DNA here is from genome assembly GCF_057320345.1 of Enterobacter cloacae complex sp. 394I7. Lineage (NCBI taxonomy): Bacteria > Pseudomonadati > Pseudomonadota > Gammaproteobacteria > Enterobacterales > Enterobacteriaceae > Enterobacter > Enterobacter cloacae complex sp. 394I7. The sequence continues at coordinate 221,768 of NZ_JBXWCR010000004.1, forward strand.
CGCATCGCGATTGGGGTGGATCCCATCGTCTTGCATCCACTGGGGTTTGAGATAGACCTCTTCCATAAAAAATGGCAGCAGCGGAATATCAAACTCGTTGGCAAGCTTTGGGTAGATCGCGCTAAAGGCTTCATTATACCGACGTCCATAGTTGGCGGGCAGGCGAATTTGCATCAGCAGCGGTTGCGCGTTCGCGGCCTTAATATCCTTAAGGATCGTGCGCAGGGTCTGTTCCGTTTGCTGAGGCTGGAAACCACGCAAGCCATCATTACCGCCCAGCTCAACCAGCACCCATCGCGGTTGATGCTGTTTGAGCAAGGCTGGCAGGCGCGACAAGCCTTGCTGCGAGGTATCACCGCTGATGCTGCCATTAATAACCGTTGTCTTACTCTGCCATTTGTCATTGAGCAGAGCTGGCCAGGCCGCGTTGGCCGCCATGCGATAGCCTGCACTCAGGCTGTCACCGAGAACCAGTAACGTGTCCGCTGCCGCCGCGCGGAAGGTCATCAGGATTAAAAACAGGAAGGGCAAATGCCAGCGGAAAACATTGTTGAAGTTCATCGTCTTAAGAAGTCCGTCGGTCAGGGGGAACACGAGCTTTCCATCCTCACCGGAGTTGAACTCGTTGTCAAACGCGCCGAAACCATTGCGCTGATTGGCGAGTCCGGCTCCGGGAAGTCCACGCTGCTGGCCATTTTAGCCGGTCTGGACGACGGCAGCAGTGGAGAGGTCAACCTGGTCGGGCAACCGCTGCATCAGCTTGATGAAGAGGCACGTGCCGCGCTCCGCGCACGTCATATTGGCTTTGTCTTTCAGTCCTTCATGCTGATCCCGACGCTCAATGCGCTGGAAAACGTTGAACTGCCGGCGCTGCTGCGCGGCGAAAACAGCCGTGAAAGTCGCGCCCACGCGAAGGCATTGCTGGAGCAACTAGGGCTTGGCAAACGCCTCGACCATCTCCCGGCGCAGCTTTCCGGCGGGGAGCAACAGCGTGTGGCCCTGGCCCGGGCGTTTAACGGCCGCCCGGACGTGCTGTTTGCGGATGAGCCTACCGGAAACCTCGACCGAAAGACCGGGGATAAAATTGCCGACCTGCTGTTTTCGCTCAACCGTGAACACGGGACCACGCTGATTCTGGTGACCCACGATCCGCAACTGGCTGCCCGCTGCGACCGTCGCCTGCGGCTGGTTAACGGTGAACTGCAGGAGGAAGCATGATTGCCCGCTGGTTCTGGCGCGAATGGCGCTCGCCCACGCTGTTGATTGTCTGGATGGCGTTAAGCCTGGCGGTAGCCTGCGTGCTGGCGTTGGGCAGCGTCAGCGATCGCATGGAGAAAGGGTTAAGCCAGCAAAGCCGCGAGTTTATGGCCGGAGACAGGGCGCTGCAAAGCTCGCGTCCCGTCCCGCCTGGCTGGTTTGACGAGGCGCGTAAGCGTGGGCTGAAGGTGGGGGAACAGCTGAGCTTTCAGACCATGACCTTTGCCGGCGATACGCCGCAGCTGGCGAGCGTCAAAGCCGTCGACGACCTTTACCCGCTGTACGGTGAACTGCAGACCAGCCCGCCTGGCTTAAAGCCGAAACCGGGGACGGTGCTGCTGGCGCCACGTTTAATGGCGCTGCTGAACCTAAAAACGGGTGACAGCATTGACGTGGGTGACGCCACGCTCCGCATCGCCGGGGAGGTGGTTCAGGAACCTGACTCCGGCTTTAACCCGTTCCAGCTTGCCCCGCGCTTGCTGATGAATACCGCTGATGTGGCAAATACCCATGCCGTGCAGACGGGAAGCCGCGTCACCTGGCGCTATAAGTTTGCGGGAACGCCCGCCCAGCTTGACGCGTATGAAAAATGGCTGCTGCCGCAGTTAAAACCGGAGCACCGCTGGTACGGACTGGAGCAGGACGAAGGGGCGCTTGGTAAATCTCTCGAACGGTCTCAGCAGTTCCTGCTGCTTTCAGCGCTGTTAACCCTGCTGCTGGCCGTGGCAGCGGTGGCGGTGGCCATGGGGCACTACTGCCGCAGCCGATACGATCTGGTGGCGATCCTCAAGACCCTTGGCGCGGGCAGCGCCCAGCTGCGTAAGCTGATTGTCGGCCAGTGGCTGATGCTGCTGGTGTTGTCAGCACTCACCGGTGGGGCGATGGGGCTGCTGTTTGAAAAGCTGCTGATGGTCATGCTGAAACCGGTACTGCCTGCCGCACTTCCACCGGCCAGCCTCTGGCCGTGGCTGTGGGCGATTGGCGCGATGATGGTGATTTCGGTGCTGGTGGGGCTTCGCCCGTACCGGCTGTTGCTCGCGACGCAGCCGCTGCGCGTGCTGCGCCGTGACGTGGTGGCCAACGTCTGGCCGCTGAAGTTCTATCTTCCTGTCATTGTTGCGGTGTCGGTTGGGTTATTGGCCTGGCTGATGGGCGGCAGCACGCTGCTGTGGGCCGTACTGGCCGGGGCGGTGGTGCTGGCGCTGCTGTGTGGTGTGGTCGGCTGGGTGCTCCTTAATGTGCTTAAAAAGCTGACGGTGAAGTCGCTTCCCGTGCGGCTGGCGGTGAACCGTCTGCTGCACCAGCCATGGTCTACGCTGAGTCAGCTGTCTGCCTTTTCGCTGTCGTTTATGCTGCTGGCACTGCTGCTGGTGCTGCGCGGCGATCTGCTGGATCGCTGGCAACAGCAGCTTCCGCCGGAAAGCCCGAACTATTTCCTGATCAATATCGCCCCTGAGCAGGTGACACCGCTGAAGACGTTCCTGGCGGAACACCAGATTGTGCCGGAGTCGTTCTACCCCATCGTCCGTGCGCGTCTGACGCAGATCAACGGCCAGTCCACGGAGGGAAATAAGGATGAATCGCTTAACCGCGAACTGAACCTGACCTGGCAGGAGAAACGTCCAGATCACAACCCGATTACAGGCGGCAGCTGGCCGCCGAAAGCGGGTGAAGTGTCGATGGAAGAGGGGCTGGCGACGCGCCTGAACGTCAGGCTGGGCGACAGCGTGACCTTTACCGGCGATACCCAGGATTTTAGCGCTAAGGTCACCAGCCTGCGTAAGGTGGACTGGGAAAGCCTGCGGCCGAACTTCTTCTTTATTTTCCCCGCAGGCGCACTGGACGGGCAGCCGCAAAGCTGGCTCACCAGTTTCCGCTGGGAAAACGGCAACGGTATGCTGACCCGGCTGAACCGCGAATTTCCGACGGTCAGCCTGCTGGATATTGGCGCGATCCTTAAACAGGTCGGGCAGGTGCTGGAGCAGGTCAGCCGGGCTCTGGAGGTCATGGTGGTGCTGGTGACGATCTGCGGCGTACTGTTGCTGCTGGCCCAGGTGCAGGTCGGGATGCGGCAGCGTCATCAGGAGCTGGTGGTCTATCGCACGCTCGGGGCGAGTAAGCGACTGCTGCGCACCACGCTGTGGAGCGAGTTCGCCCTGCTGGGGCTGGTCTCGGGTCTGGTGGCGGCGATGGGGGCTGAGACGGCGTTAGCCGTGCTGCAGACCCGGGTCTTCGATTTCCCGTGGGAGCCTGACTGGCGGCTGTGGTTCACGCTGCCGGTCTGCGGTGCGGTGCTGCTGTCGCTGTGTGGCGGCTGGCTCGGCACGCGATTGCTAAAAGGCAAAGCGCTGTTCCGTCAGTTTGCCAGTTAGTTCAAATCCGTGATAATTACGCACCGGTTTATCTGCTGGTGCGTAATAATTTAGCAGCACAAATCGGTAATACCCATGCGTTTAGTAGCACAAAACATTAAAAACCCGCGCACACAGCAAGATTATTTCCAGTTAATATTCACCTGCTAAATATTTAGCAGCGTGTCTATAAAGGAAAAATAATGACTATAAAAAAATCAGCGCTGGCAGTAACAATTGGCGCAGCAGTGGCATTGACCTCCTTCGCATCTCAGGCGGAAATCACGGTTCTTAAACAAGACCCTCAGGCAGGTAACCCGCTGAGCCGTCTTAACTTTACCGTTGGCGGCAGTATTCGTCCTCAGTTCAACATGATGACGGGCGACGGCGATAAAGGTTCCTACAAACGTAATGGCTTCGACGGCGGCACCCGTTTCCGTTTCGCAGCAGATTACTATCTGTTTGATGACATCAGCTGGATCAGCTACTACGAGCTGGGTGTGAACATTCCGGCGCTGTTCAACTGGGATAATCACTACGCTGAAGGTGCTAACGACACCTCTCGCCGTATGCTGTACACCGGTCTGAAGAGCGACACCTGGGGTACGCTGACCTTCGGTCAACAGAACAGCGTTTACTATGATGTGGTTGGCGTGAAAACCGATATCTGGGACTACGACATGATTGGTCAGGCTCCAGGTAACGGGATCAACGGTGACTACGACGGTTCTTATCGTTCACGCAAAATGCTGAAATATAAGAAAACCGTAGGCGATGCGGATATCTATGCATCCTACCTGTTTGAAGACAGCGAATACCTGCCGGGCAATGGCCTGCGTTACAAACGTAAAGGCGGCGGTTCACTGGGTCTGGATTACCACCTGACCACCGATCTGACCTGGGGCGCAGCGTGGAACTACACCCGCGCGGACATGCGTAACCCGGACAACGGCGACAGCAAATCTTACGACCAGAATATCCTCGGTACCGCGCTGAGCTGGACGCCGGATAACTGGACCTTCTCGGCTGGCGGCGGCTGGTACCAGAACTTCCTGACCACCAAAAAAGTGTCTACTGACAACTACTTTGCCGGTGATGCATGGGGTATTGAATACTTCGCAGGGTACAAATTCCCAATCGATCAGTATGCGGTGAAATCCATCCAGCCTTACTTCATGGGTGACCGTATTGAGTACGTGAATGGTCGTAACTACCAGCGTATCGATAACGGTGTGGGTGTTAGCGTCCAGCTGGACTACGGTTTCCGTGTTGATTACGAACACGTGTTCACCTCCAGCACGGATAACCTGGGCGACATGAACCTGGTGCGTCTGCGTTACGACTTCTAAGTTCAGTCCGCAGGGGAGTCACCCCGATATGAAAACGGCAACCCTGGGTTGCCGTTTTTTTGCGCGTGATTCAGCGATTGAGCCAGTCAGCCACGTCCTCAAACGTTCCGCGATACACAATCTTCTCCGCCTTTTTTGCCAGCTGCCAGGTGTACATCGGGTCGTAATAGTCGTTCAGCAGCGGGGCAAGCCAGCGCAAATGCGCGTCGGTGCTGCCAGAACGTTGTTGCTCCTGCAGGGCGGAATCCAGCAGCGCCGTAAAGTCTGCAAAGCGCTGCAGCCCCAGACGGCGGCGAATGGCAAACAGGCCGTGGTGCAGGTATTCGCTGTACGCTTTCCAGCCCGCCTCTTCGCCAAAGGCAGCAGAAAAATCCGCCCACATATGGTCGAAATACTCTTCACGCAGGCGTTCAAGACGGACATCAAACGGGTCTTCTACCACCACAACAGGTGACTGGACCATGCGGTCGCGCAGGCATTCCGGCAGGTGGTTGGAACCAATCATCCGCCCTTCATCCTCCAGCACCCAGCGTGCGGCCTCTTTTTTCAACAGCACGACGGCGAGCTGATTTTCGAAGCTCGCCTGCGAAAGCTGTGGTGTGAGCGTGCGGCCAAACGACGAGCCGCGATGGTGCGCCAGCCCTTCCAGATCCACGCCCTGCGCGTGCTGTTTCACCAGCAACGTTTTGCCGCTCCCGGTACAGCCGCCGATCAGCACCATCGGTTTTTGCACCTGCTCAGCGGTTACCTCAATCGCGGTCTGACGCAGCGCTTTATAGCCGCCTGCGATCAGCGGGTAATCCACGCCGCGCGCTTTCAACCAGGCCTGAGTGATATGCGAGCGTTGACCGCCACGCGCGCAGCAGAGGTAGCCGGTGGGGTGGGAGAGACAGGCTTCGCGCCAGGCGTTAATGCGCATCTCACGGGTAATGCCTGCGACCAGGCTATGGCCGAGAGCAAGCGCAGCGTCCGGCCCCTGGCGTTTATAGCAGGTGCCGACGGCGGCGCGTTCATCATCGTTCATCAGAGGCAGGTTGATTGCCGCAGGCATCGCGCCCTGGGCGAATTCGATCGGCGCGCGAACGTCGATTAAAGGGGTATCGGATGCGAGGATCGCACGATAGTCCGTTCCATCGTTCATGGTTTTTCCAGAAGAAAACTAAGCTGCAATGGGCGGGGATTGTACGCCGGGGAGGGGGAAGGTCAACTCCCCGGCAGAGGAGTATTACTTAAGCTTTGATTGCGCCCAGATAATTCCGCTCGCGTATTCCGGCGGCAGGAGAGGAATAATCGCTTCCAGCGTGGCGCCCAGACGATCGTTGTCGGTATCGTTCAGGTTCAGGTGACCGACCTTACGACCCGGACGCACCTCTTTGTCATACCAGTGCAGATGCACCAGCGGCAGCTTGAGCCAGTCGTAGTTCAGATCGGTACCGATCAGGTTGATCATCACCGACGGGCTGTTGACCACCGGCTGCGGCAGCGGCAGGTCAGTGATGGCGCGCAGGTGCAGCTCGAACTGGCTGATGGACGCCCCGTTTTGGGTCCAGTGACCGCTGTTGTGAACGCGCGGTGCCAGTTCGTTAATCAGCAGACCGGACGGCGTGACAAAACACTCCATCGCCATGACGCCGACGTAACCGAGTTCGTGCATGATGGCAGAGAGCATCTCTTCTGCCTGCGCCTGCTGTTCAGCACTGGCCTGCGGGAATGCAACGCTGGTACGCAGGATCCCGTCCTGATGCAGGTTATGCGTCAGCGGATAAAAAACGGTATGGCCGTCCTGCCCGCGAGCGCCCACCAGCGAGACTTCACCGCTGAAGTTAATGCCCTGCTCAACGATGCACTCCCCGTAGCAATCGTCCGGCAGCTCGTGAGTGTCATCGGCGCGCAGACGCCACTGTCCACGACCGTCGTACCCGCCGACGCGACGCTTCACAATTGCCAGATCGCCCAGCATTGCGAATACATCCTTCCACTCGCTTTTATCGGACAATAGCTGCCACGGCGCAGTCGGCAGCCCGAGCTTATCGAACAGCTGCTTTTGCGTCAGACGGTCAGCAATAATGGGAAAGACGTCGCGGTTAACGAAGGCATTATGACGTGCCAGCTCGCGCGTCAGGGCCGTTTGTGGCCAGCGTTCAATCTCCGCGGTGATCACACTCTGGTGAAACGGCACGGCTTCCGGTTCGTCATCCAGCCCGACGGGCCACACGGCAATACCCAGCGGCTCACCGGCCTGACGCAGCATACGGCCTAACTGACCATTACCGAGGACGCATACCTGCTTCATGCCGCACCCCGCGGGTCCGGATTGTCCAGCACCTCGTCGGTCTGGGCTTTACGCCAGTCCGCCAGACGCTGATGTAACGCTTTATCGTGAGTCGCCAGGATCTGCGCGGCGAGCAGGGCAGCGTTGGCAGCGCCCGCTTTACCAATGGCCAGCGTGCCGACCGGAATGCCACGCGGCATCTGAACGATGGAATAGAGGCTATCGACACCATTTAACGCAGCGCTTTGCACCGGAACACCCAGAACCGGTACCAGCGTTTTGGCGGCAATCATGCCTGGCAGATGTGCTGCGCCGCCCGCACCGGCAATGATCACCTCATAACCCTTCTCTTCGGCGCTTTCGGCGAAGCTGAACAGTTTGTCTGGTGTACGGTGTGCGGAGACCACTTCAACGTGGTGCGGAACATTCAGGATTTCAAAGATTTCGGCGGTGAACTGCATGGTAGCCCAGTCGCTTTTGGACCCCATCACGATGGCGACACGCGCCGGATTATTGCGGGAAGACATGCGTCTTAAAACTCCTGTGGTGCGAAACACACTGCTTTCGAGGGCACAGAGAATAGCATGTAATAGGGGCAAGGAAAACGGTTGCGCGGTTTAAAACTGAGCCGTTGTGGCTCTCAGGAGATAACAAAACAGACCGCGTTCTGGCGGTCTGTTTTATCAGGCATCGATGTGCTTTGATGTGCTTTTGACGGACGGCACGGTCAGCAGACGTCTTATTTGGTCAGTTCTGCCGTCATGTGAACGCGGTTGTTAAACTGAGCGCTGGTGATTTTGTAAGACGCGCCCTGTTCAGCAGCCTGAGCGGCAATTTTCGCTTCTGCGCGGTCAAGGGTAGAGGCCGTGGCGCTGACGCTCTGGGCGAAAGAACCGAAAGAGATCAGAGAGAGTGCGGCAACTGCAACGAAAGTTTTGATAGATTTCATGGTCGTATTCCTTAAATGTTTTATCTGGGATAGGGCGTGTTGCCCTGATGTGATAAATAATAGGCCGACCACGGGCTGATTAAAATCGAAACAATTTGCCGATATTGTTCAAAAAAATAGAATGATTTTTTGGCGAGTTAAAACGGGAAAGCGATCAGTTCCACACCGTCAGGCGTGACGCTGACCATAGAACCTTCGCTGTGCCAGGCCCCGAGGACGACGCGGTGGGCCGCTTCGCCGTTGGCGGTAAGGGTATGCACATCGGGACGATGAGTATGACCGTGGATCAACCACTGAACGCGGTGTTTTTCCATGACCCTGACTACCGCCTGGGGATTGACGTCCATAATGGCCATGGATTTGCCGCTGTTGGCGGCCTTACTGTCTGCACGCATTCTGGCTGCGATCCGCTTGCGGATAAACAGCGGCAGAGCCAGGAATAGTTTTTGGATCCACGGGGTATGAACCTTAGCGCGAAACGCCTGATAGCCGGTGTCGTCAGTGCAGAGTGTGTCACCGTGCATGATTAACACCTTTCGGCCATAAAGGTCGAGTACCTGCTCTTCCGGCAGCAGCGTCATGCCACTGTCGCGGGCGTAGCGCTTGCCGAGCAGGAAATCACGATTGCCGTGGATAAAGAAGCAGGGGACGCCGGAATCGACCAGCGCTTTAATGGCAGCCGCCATCTCACGGTGCAGCGGGTTGGGATCGTCGTCGCCAATCCAGGCTTCAAACAGGTCACCCAGAATGTAAAGTGCATCGGCACTTTTCGCTTCACCGCGTAAAAAACGCAGAAAACCGGCGGTGATCGCCGGTTCTTCTGTTTGCAGGTGCAAATCTGCAATAAAGAGTGTCGCCACGAATTACTCGCTGACGGTCACGCTGTTAATCACGACGTCTTCTTTTGGAACGTCCTGATGCATACCGCTGCGGCCGGTCGCCACGGCTTTGATTTTGTCGACTACGTCCATACCTTCAACCACTTCTGCGAAGACGCAGTAGCCCCAACCCTGCAGGCTTTCGCCGGAGAAGTTCAGGAAGTCGTTGTCAGCAACGTTGATGAAGAACTGGGCTGTTGCAGAGTGAGGAGCCTGCGTACGCGCCATCGCCAGCGTACCACGGGTGTTTTTCAGACCGTTGTTCGCTTCGTTTTTGATCGCTTCTTTCGTCGCTTTCTGGTTCATGCCAGGTTCGAAACCGCCGCCCTGGATCATAAAGCCGTTGATCACGCGGTGGAAAATAGTGTTGTTGTAGAAACCTTCGCGGCAGTAGTCCAGGAAGTTTTTAACTGTTTCAGGCGCTTTGTCATCAAAGGTTTTGATTACGATATCGCCATGATTAGTGTGGAAAGTAACCATTTTTGCATCCTGTTCCGTTATTGTGGTACGTCGACCCGCGTTTGGGTCATCTATAGGGGCTTGTTATAGCATAACCACAGGATGCGATCACCTTGCATTGTGTGCTGCTTCAGGTTTGAATTACAGGTAGAATAACCGGTTTTCAACCACACACGTGTTTACATGGAATCTTCGATGTTAAAAATCTTTAATACAATGACGCGCCAAAAAGAGGAATTTAAACCTATCCATGCCGGGGAAGTCGGCATGTACGTGTGTGGTATTACGGTTTACGATCTCTGTCATATCGGCCATGGCCGTACCTTTGTTGCATTCGACGTTGTCTCGCGCTACCTGCGTTTTCTGGGCTACAACCTGAAATACGTGCGTAACATCACCGACATCGACGACAAAATCATCAAGCGTGCGAACGAAAATGGCGAAAGCTTTGTTGCGCTGGTGGATCGTATGATCGCGGAAATGCACAAAGATTTCGACGCCCTGAATATTCAGCGTCCGGACAGCGAGCCGCGTGCCACCCACCATATCCACGAAATTATCGACATCACCGAAAAGCTGATCGAACGTGGTCACGCCTATGTGGCCGAGAACGGTGACGTGATGTTCTCCGTGCCGACTGACCCTACCTACGGTCAGCTTTCCCGTCAGGATCTGGATCAGCTGCAGGCCGGTGCGCGCGTTGATGTGGTGGACGTGAAGCGTAACCCGATGGACTTCGTGCTGTGGAAGATGTCCAAAGAGGGCGAACCAAGCTGGCCTTCCCCGTGGGGCGAAGGGCGTCCTGGCTGGCACATTGAGTGCTCGGCGATGAACTGCAAACAGCTGGGCAAACATTTCGATATTCACGGTGGCGGTTCGGATCTGATGTTCCCGCACCATGAAAACGAAATTGCACAGTCAACCTGTGCGCATGGTGGCGAGTACGTGAACTACTGGATGCACTCCGGGATGGTGATGGTTGACCGTGAGAAGATGTCTAAATCTCTGGGCAACTTCTTCACCGTGCGCGACGTGCTGAAATATTACGATGCGGAAACCGTGCGCTACTTCCTGATGTCTGGTCACTATCGCAGCCAGCTGAACTACAGCGAAGAGAACCTGAAACAGGCGCGTGCGGCGCTGGAGCGTCTGTACACTGCCCTGCGCGGTACCGATAAATCTGTACCCGCGGCAGGCGGTGAGGCGTTTGAAGCGCGCTTTATTGACGTGATGAACGATGACTTCAACACGCCGGAAGCCTACTCCGTGCTGTTTGATATGGCGCGTGAAGTTAACCGTCTGAAGTCAGAAGATATGGCGGCGGCGAATGCATTGGCCTCCCATCTGCGTAAGCTCTCTTCGGTACTGGGTCTGCTGGAGCAGGAACCGGATCTGTTCCTGCAAAGCGGTGCGCAGGCGGACGATAGCGAAGTGGCGGAGATTGAGCAACTTATCAACGCGCGTCTGGAAGCGCGTCAGGCGAAAGACTGGGCGGCAGCAGATGCCGCGCGTAACCGTCTGACGGAAATGGGCATCATTCTGGAAGATGGCCCGCAGGGAACCACCTGGCGTCGAAAATAATTCTGGTGCGCGCTGATGCCCTCTCCCACCGGGAGAGGGTGCAAACACTAAAACGGCAACTGGGTTGCCGTTTTGTTTTTACCTCCGCTTCCACCACAACAGCCCCATCAGCACGACCCCTGGCAGCCACACCCACAGCAGTTCCGACATAATCACCTGATGCCCGTAGGGCGTGGTATAGCGTGACAGCGCAAACGGCGCGACCTTAATGACCTGCCACGGTGCAAAGAACCGTTCATCTGACCACGGCCACAGCCAGCCGACGCCTTTTCCCCCGGTGGTGATGGAATCCAGCAAGCTGTGCGACAGCAGAGACACGGTTAAGAACAGCCAGCAGCGGGTCAGACTTGCCCGAAACCATCGTCGGCCCATCAGTACGCAAAGTATCGGCACCACAAAGGCAAACAGCAGGGAGTGGGTAAAGCCGCGGTGGCCGAACACATTGCCGTAGGCAACGCCGAACTTAAACGCCAGCACGTCGGCGTCCGGCAGCATGGCGAGGACGACGCCGGCAAACAGCAGGCGGGGAGGGATGATTTTACGTCCCAGGCCTAAACCCAGACACAAAGGCACTGCAGCGTGGGTGATAACGGTAGGCATTGCGATTATCCATGGCAAAGCAGGGAAATATAGCAGCGAATGGGCGCAATGAGGATGGTGTTAGCGTCTTATTTACGCCGATTCCCGGGCAATAAGCTGCCCGGAAAGGGTGATACGCTGTGTTTGCAGATCCGGCTCTTTTAGCTTGCGGATGATCAACCCCGCCGCCTGACGCCCCGTCTCCTCACTGGCGGAGGAAACGTAGGTAAACGAGGGAGACGTCAGGTTCACGTGCAGCATATCTTCAAAACCGACCAGCGCGACCTGCTGGGTGAGAAACACATCTTTCCCCACGGTGCGCCCCACCTGATGAATGCCGGAGATGGAGCCGATCATCGCATCCGGCGAGTGGCAGAGCAGGGCGGTGATGGTGTTGTTTTTATCCAGCAGCTGGCGGGTGGCGAAACCTGCGGCCAGCGTGTCATCGCTACACGCAGGCGAGTATTCCTCACGCCAGACCAGGCCGTTCTGGGTCATCGCGCTGCGAAAGCCGAGCAGACGCTGCTCGCGGATAAGGCAGCCTTCACGACCCCCAATGTAGGCAATGTTGCGGTGTCCGCGCTCGATAAGATAACGCGCGGCAAGGTTCGCCGCCTGGCGATTGTCGCGCATCACCAGATTGCATTTTTCATCCAGCAGGGATTGAGAGACCACCACCAGCGGCAGCGGGCACTGGCGGATGTGTTCCGGCAGCGAGGATGCCCGGGTATCAGAGGCCAGATAGATAACGCCGGCGACCCCTTGCTGTTTAAACGACAGCAGGCAGCGCTCAAGATGTTCATGGTCGTTCAGCGGCTGGCCGAGGAAAACCATATACCCCTGTCTCTCCAGCTCCTGGACGATGCTCGCCATCATCTTGATGGAAAAGCTGTCGCTAAAGTCGCGCAGGATCAGGCCGATCAGGTTGGAGGTGTTGGCGCGGAGATTGGCAGCGGCGACGTTGTGAACATAGCCCAGCGTAGTGATGGCAGCATTGACCTTCGCGATCGTTGCGTCTGAAATTTTCCCTTTCTGGCGCAGCACCAGCGACACGGTGGAGACCGAAACGCCCGCATGCTTTGCGACATCAATAATGCTGACTTTCTTCAAAACCGCTCCCTGAAATTTACCGATTATCAGCCAGATAAGACAACGTCCCCCAGCGTACAGGAGACGTGTCGTTCAGGCATCTTATTATTTGCCAATCATGGTGGACATGGTCTGGGCGATAAACTGTGCTCTGGCACCGAAAATCACCTGAATACCGTTATCACCGACGAACACTACGCCGCGGGCGCCAAGGCCGTTCAGACCGTCCTTATCAACCGCTTCACTTTTTGCCACTTCCAGGCGCAGACGGGTGATGCAGGAGCCGACGGAGTCGATGTTGTGCGCGCCGCCCAGCAGGTTGATGATCTCTGTGGCGAGTTCTGAATCTGACTTATCGTCCGCACTGGCGGTCACTTCTGTACGGCCCGGCGTTTTCACGTCGAAACGACGGATCACAAAGCGGAACGTGAAGTAGTAAATCAGGCCCATCGGAATGCCGATAATAATGGCGTTCAGGAAGTTGGTTTTGTAGCCGTTAAATGACGGCAGGATCCCGAACGACAGGTAGTCGATAAAGCCCGCAGAGAACGACTTGGCGATATGCGCATGCAGCAGATACATGGTCATGTACGCCAGACCGGCCATGATGGCGTTAAAGACGTACAGAATAGGGGCGACGAAAATAAAGGTAAATTCAACCGGCTCGGTGATCCCCGTCAGGAAGCAGGTGAGCGCCGCAGAGAACAAAATACCGGCCGCGATTTTTTTATTTTTGGTGTGTGCTTCGTGGTACATCGCCAGACACGCCGCAGGCAGCGCGAACAGCATCAGCGGGAATTCACCCTGCATGAACTTACCGGCGTTCTGGTAGCTGTCACTGCTGAAGGATTTGACCCCTTCTTCCAGCATCTTAAACCAGATGGTCTGGTCGCCGTGAATCACCTGACCGGCCTGGGTGGTGTAATCCCCAAACGAATACCAGAAAGAGGGATACCAGATGTGGTGCAGACCGAGCGGGATCAGCGCACGTTCCACCAGACCAAAGATAAAGGTCGAGGCTGCCTGATTATCGCCATTAACCACCACGGAGAGCGCATCGATGCCCGCCTGGATATGCTGCCAGACATACGGCAACAGCAGGCCGAGCAGGAAAGAGAGAAACGCTGTCGCAATCGCCACAAAGCGTTTCCCGGAGAAGAACCCGAGGAACTCTGGCAGCTGCAGGGTGTGGAAACGGTTATAGCACCAGGCGGCGAGAATACCGCAGATCAGGCCGCCGAAGACGCCCATCTGCAACGTCGGGATGCCGACCACCATCGCGTATTTGCCGCCCTGAGACGCCATTTCCGGCGTGATGCTCAAGACGGTGCTGATGGTGATGTTGGTGACAAACACCGAGACCGCCGCCGAGAGCGCGGCAATGCCGGACTCGGATGCCAGCCCCACGGCGGAACCAATGGCAAACAGCATCGGCAGGTTATCAAAGATAACCCCGCCCGCGTTCATCATCAGCGGCAGGTGAAACTTATCGCCAAAGGCCAGCAGCAGGCCCGCAGCGGGAAGCAGTGAAATTGGCAGCATTAACGCGCGACCAATCATCGATAATTTAGAGAGCGATTTAACAAACCCTGATATCAGACTCATGCTGATTTCCCTCGAGTAGCGCTTTTTTTGGCGCTGTTATTGTAAGTAGAACGTTTTAGTAGAACGTTCTACTTATCGTGGGGAAAGAGTGAAAAACGCGCAACAGAATTTTCACTTTTCAACAGATGAAATAGTGATTATTTGAAGTCGATCGATAATTAACCGTGATGGGTGTGGGGAAAATGTGGGTTCCCTCTCCCGACGGGAGAGGGGGAGAGCATCAGGCGGTCACCGTCACGGTTTGCCCTTCAAAGCTCACGGTCTGACCCGCGACAATTTTGCAGCGCTTGCGGGTTTCCACTGCGCCGTCCACCTTAACAAGCCCGTCGGCAATGGCGATTTTGGCCTGTGCGCCGCTTTCGGTCCAGCCTTCCAGCTTCAGCAGATCGCACAGTTCAACGTGCGGATGTTTACCTAATGAAAATGTGGCCATCTTACGCGTCCTCTACGTCGTGGTACTCTTCGCATGCCTGCAAAGTATTCTGAATCAGTGTGGCTACGGTCATCGGGCCTACGCCGCCCGGAACTGGGGTAATGTAAGAGGCGCGAGCCGCAGCATCTTCGTAAACCACGTCACCAACCACTTTCCCGTTTTCCAGACGGTTAATACCGACGTCCACAACGATCGCGCCTTCTTTAATCCATTCACCCGGAATAAAGCCCGGCTTCCCGACCGCCACGATCAGCAGATCGGCGTTTTCTACGTGATGACGCAGATTTTTGGTGAAGCGGTGGGTCACGGTGGTGGTGCAGCCAGCGAGCAGCAGCTCCATGCTCATCGGACGGCCGACAATGTTTGATGCGCCAATGACCACGGCGTTCAGACCGTAGGTATCGATGTTATAACGCTCCAGCAGCGTAACGATACCGCGCGGCGTGCACGGACGCAGACGCGGGGCGCGCTGGCACAGACGGCCCACGTTGTACGGGTGGAAACCGTCAACGTCTTTGTCGGGGGCGATACGTTCCAGCACCTTCACGTTGTCGATGCCGGCTGGCAGCGGCAGCTGAACCAGAATACCGTCGATCGCGTTGTCGGCATTCAGGGTATCAATAAGTTCCAGCAGTTCTGCTTCGCTGGTGGTTTCCGGCAAATCGTAAGAGCGGGAGACGAACCCCACCTCTTCACACGCTTTGCGTTTGCTGCCGACATAAATCTGCGATGCCGGGTTGCTGCCGACCAGCACAACGGCCAGCCCGGGGGCGCGTTTTCCGGCAACTTTACGCGCCTTCACTTTTTCCGCGACCTCAGAGCGCACCTGCTGCGCAATCGTTTTACCGTCAATAATCTTTGCTGCCATCAGAGAGAAGATTCCGTCTGTAACGTTTGAAAGGGGGGATTGCCTGTATTTTGTCAGAAGCGAGCGCCGCTGTCAGTCACCCTTTGCGAGTTTTCATCAGGAGGCCGTAAAAACCCTTCTGAGGTGATGGTCAATTTCTTAGGCAGGATTAGGATGTGACCTGGCGAAATGACAGCGTTTTGACATATTTTAAAATACATTCATGAGCTACTTTGTCTCCTCCGAAATAAGCTTTCAATTAATCAATTGAACGTATTTCTTATTCCCGATTATTCGCGGGAAGGGTTATTTACATTTTAAAGGAATAGACATGAAACTCAGCAACATTGCTTCTACTGTTATTGCTACTCTGGCCCTGGTTGCGGGTGCCGCAAATGCAGAAGATACAGCCACTCCGGTTACCGTAAATGGCGGTACCGTACACTTTAAAGGTGAACTGGTTAATGCTGCATGTTCAGTAAATACTGATTCTTCCGAGCAGACGGTTAACCTGGGCCAATACCGTACCGCGAAGTTCACGAAAGTGGGTGACACCACCTCTAATATTCCGTTCACCATTGAACTGAATGATTGTGACCCGCTGGTTGCGAAAACGGCCGCAGTTGCGTTCACCGGTCAGATCGACGCGACCGACAAAACCCTGCTGGCGGTAACCTCTGGTAACAACGACAACTCCGCGAAGGGCGTGGGCATCGAGATCCTCGACAGCAAATCCACCACCCTGACTCCAGATGGTTCAACCTTCTCTGCCGCGCAGAACCTGATCGAAGGGACTAACACCCTGAACTTCACCGCGCGTTACAAATCAACGGCTGCGACCACCGAGCCAGGCCAGGCAAACGCTGACGCCACTTTCGTAATGAAATACGAGTAATTCCTCCGCACAGGGATGTTCAGGCCTCAGGGAAGAGGCCGTCATACGCTAAGGCCAGGAACGAAGGATGACAAGGACCGGAACACTACTGCTGTTAACCCTTGCGATGGCCTGCCAGGCCTCAGCACATACCGTGGTGATCGACGGCGGCAAAGTTCATCTCAGAGGTGAGCTGGTGAACGGCGGCTGCGCCGTGGCACCCGACAGCCAGAACATGCGCATCGAAATGGGGCAGTACCGAACCAATTCATTTTCCGGTGTGGGCAGTTTTTCCACGGTCAATGTGCCCTTCACCGTGCGGCTGCTGGATTGCAGCGTGGATGTCTCGCGCACCGTAGGCATCCAGTTTCAGGGCGTTACGCCAGCAGAAGATCCGCAGGTTTTTCTGGCGACATCGCGGCCAGGTGAATCACCGATAAGCAGCGGCGTCGGGCTGGCTCTTTTTGACGAACAACAACGTCAGATTATCCCGAACGCAACGGCCGTCAGCTGGTTGCCGGTGAATACCAGTGAGCTTGCGTTTCATTTTAGCGCCCGCTATCGGGCTATTTCCGAACACCTCGTGCCAGGCAATATTCAGTCGGATGTCTGGTTTACGTTGATTTATCCATAACACCTGCGAACACATTATTAAAGGTACGGTTGTGATGAATACTCTAATTAAACCAGGACTGTTTTTATCGTTAATTTTAATGATGGTTTCTGCATGCGCAAATGCTTCCGGCGGTATTGCGCTGGGGGCCACCCGCGTTATTTATCCGGCAGATGCAAAGCAAACTTCGCTGGCGATCACCAACAGCAATAAACAAGAGCGCTATTTAATCAACGCGTGGATCGAAAATGCGAACGGGCAAAAAGAAAAAACCTTTGCCGTGACCCCGCCGCTGTTTGTCAGCGAGCCGGACAGCGAAAACACGCTGCGCATTATTTATGCCGGGCCAGCGCTGCCTGCCGATCGTGAATCGCTCTTCTACATGAACGTGAAAGCGATCCCGTCCGTGAACAAAGCGAAAACGGAAAACAATAACGTGCTGCAGCTGGCTATCCTGTCGCGGATCAAGCTGTTTGTCCGCCCGACAAATCTGCCGATGCAGCCGGAAGAGGCGCTCTCGCAGCTGCGTTTTGAGCGCGTCGGCAACCACCTCAAAGTCAGTAACGCTTCGCCGTATTACATCACGCTGGTCAATATGAAGCTGGGCGGACAGACACTGGATAACCTGATGGTTGCGCCTAAAAACTCGGCGCAGCAGGTACTGCCAGCCGCCGCAAGCGGTACGCTCTCCTGGCAGAGCGTGAATGACTACGGTGCCATTACGCCGGCGCGTAGCGTCAACCTGTGAGCAGAGTCAGCGCGATGAATAATCACCAGGGACGTTACTGCCCGGTCGCACTGGCGCTGATGGCAGCGCTCTGGCCACAGGCTGGCTGGAGCGAAAGCTACTTTAACCCGGCCTTCTTGTCCGATGACACCGCCAACGTGGCGGATTTATCGCGTTTTGAACAAGGTCACCAGCAGGCGCCTGGCGTTTATCGCGTGGATATCTGGCGTAACGATGAGTTTATCGCGACGCAGGATGTTCGCTTCGAGCAGGCCGACAATACACCGCCGGTCGCCGGTGGGCTGTCGCCGTGCATTACGCGCGTGATGCTGGAGCGTTTTGGCGTCAATATCGCGGCCTTTCCTGAGCTGGTTAACGTGAAAGGGGAGACCTGTATTCCCCTGGCGAAGGCTATTCCCGGCAGTGAGATCGCATTCAACTTCGCCTCGCTGCGCCTGAATATCAGCCTGCCACAGGTGGCGATGCAGAACAGCGCACGCGGCTACATTCCGCCCGATCAATGGGATGAAGGGATCCCTGCCGCGCTGGTGAACTACAGCTTTACCGGCAACCGCGGGAGCGAGGACGACAGCTATTATCTGAACCTGCAGAGCGGGCTGAACTATGGCGCGTGGCGTTTACGCAATAATGGCGCATGGCGTTACACGCAGAATAACGGGCAGCGGCACAGCAACTGGCAGAATATTGGCACCTGGGCGCAGCGCACCGTGATCCCGCTGAAAAGCGAGCTGGTACTGGGCGACAGCAATACCGGTAATGACGTTTTCGACAGCGTGGGTTTTCGCGGCGGGCGGCTCTTCTCGTCTGACAGCATGTACCCGGACAGCCTGCAGGGCTACGCGCCAACCGTTCGCGGCATCGCCCGAACGCCCGCCAAAGTGGTCGTTCGACAAAACGGCTACGTTATCTATCAAAGCTATGTACAGCCTGGCGCCTTTGCTATCACCGATCTCAACCCAACCTCGTCAAGCGGTGACCTTGAGGTGACGGTTGAAGAGAAGGATGGCAGCCAGCAGCGCTATACCGTGCCGTATTCCACCGTGCCCCTCCTGCAGCGCGAAGGTCGCTGGAAATATGACCTGGTGGCCGGGGATTACCGCAGCGGCAACAGCGAACAGGATACGCCATTCTTCACGCAGGGTACGTTGATTACCGGTCTTGGCGACGGCTACACGCTGTACGGCGGTACCCAACTCGCGTCACGCTATACCGCGGTGGCCATCGGGGCCGGGAAAAACCTCGGTGACTGGGGGGCGGTGTCGCTCGATATCACCCATGCCCGCAGCCAGCTCGCGGATGACAGCCGCCATGAAGGGCAGTCGCTGCGTTTCCTCTATGCAAAATCGCTTAACGGATTCGGAACCAACTTCCAGCTGCTGGGCTACCGCTACTCCACAAAAGGGTTCTACACCCTGGACGATGTCGCGTGGCGTTCAATGGAAGGCTACCAGTATGCCGACAACCAGGATGATGACGGTGTGCCGGATGTGGAGAGTTATCACAACCTGACGTGGAATAAAAAAGGGCGCTTCCAGCTCAATATTTCCCAGTCGCTGGGGGATTACGGCTCGGTCTATATCTCCGGTAGTGAACAGACGTACTGGGGCACCGATGAGTCCAACCTCTGGTATCAGCTGGGGTACGCGGGTGGCGTGAAGGGCATCAACTACTCTGTGTCCTGGTCATGGAACAAATCGGTCGGGATAGACGGCACGGACCGAATCGCGTCGTTTAACGTCTCCGTACCGTTCAGCCTCTTTACCCGCCAGGGTTTTCGTCGGGACAGCGCCATTGACCGCGCCTATGCCACGGCGTCAGCCAGCCGTAATAGTGATGGCGACACAAGCTGGCAAACCGGGGTCAGTGGGACGTTGCTGGAAGATCGCAACCTGAACTACAGCGTGACCCAGGGCCACACCAGCAATAACGGCTCAAGCGGAAGCGCCAGCGCGAACTGGCAGGCAACCTACGGCACGCTGGGTGTTGGCTACAACTACGCACGCGACCAGCACGATCTCAACTGGCAGCTCTCCGGCGGCGTGGTCGGCCATGCGGATGGCGTAACCTTCAGCCAGCCGCTGGGTGATACCAACGTTCTGATCAAAGCGCCGGGAGCATCGGGCGTGAGCGTGGAAAACCAGACCGGTGTGAAAACCGACTGGCGTGGCTATGCGGTGATGCCGTATGCCACCGTCTACCGCTATAACCGCGTGGCGCTGGATACCAACACCATGAGCAATAACACCGATATCGAAAATAACGTGAGCAGCGTGGTGCCGACAAAAGGGGCGCTGGTGCGCGCCAGCTTTGATACCCGTATTGGCGTGCGCGCCCTGCTAACCGTCACGCGCGGCAACCAGCCTGTGCCATTCGGTGCCGTGGTGCGTGAAACCCAGAGCGGCGTCACCAGTATGGTGGGCGATGACGGACAGATTTACCTGAGCGGCCTGCCGCTGGAAGGTGAACTGCTGATCCAGTGGGGCAACGGGATGCAATCCCAGTGTCGTGCGCACTACAGCTTGCCAGAAAAGAGCCTGCAACAGGCAATCACACTTAAGGGGATTCGCTGTGAGTAAAATCCATTGCCTGGCTTTATCACTTCTCTCTATTTTGCCCGTGGGGAATGCCTTAGCCACCGTGTGTGTGAATGAAAAGGGCGTCCCTACGGAGGTGCATTACGACCTGACGGATAAATTTAACAGTTCGAATAACCAGATCGGACAGGTGGTGACGCTCAGCGAGAAATCGCAGTGGGTGGGGGTGAATGCCGTCTGTCCGAAGGGCACCACCGGGAACACAACCAAACGTAGTTATGTTACCGATTACCCGGTCACGGGAACGAGTGATGGCTATCAGTACCTGAAGCTAAACGACTATCTGGATGGGGCAATGAAAATTACGGACAGCTTTGCTGGCGTATTTTATCCGCCCAAAAGTTACATCCAGATGGGGAGTCACCCGAACGTCTCTAAAAACAAACCGTTTGGCGTTCAGGATTCCAGCCTCGTCTTTCGCCTTAAAGTGACCCGACGGTTTATTAATATGGTGGTGATCCCGCGGGCGACCATGTTCCGCGTCTATGTCACCACTACCTCTTCTGATCCGTTAACCTCGCCGGTCTACACCATCAGCTACAGCGGGACCATTCAGGTGCCGCAAAGCTGTGCCATCAATGCGGGGAATATCGTGGAGTTTGACTTCGGCGATATCGGGGCCTCCCTGTTCAGCAAGGCCGGGGCGGGTAACAAACCGGAAGGGGTAACCGCGCAAAGCAAAACCATCGCCATCAAATGCACCAACGTGGAAGCGAACGCAATGCTGACGATGCGCGTTGAGGCAGAAAAGGTCTCCAGCAACGCGGTGGTGTCGGATAACCCCGATGTGGGGTTTGTGATTGCCAACGAAAGCGGTACCCCGCTAACGCCCAACAACCTGACCAGCAAAATTCCGTTCCGGCTCGACGACAGCGCGCAGGCGCAGGTGGGGATCCGGGTCTGGCCGGTCAGCGTGACGGGGAATAAACCTGCGGAAGGCCGTTTCACGTCGCGGGGTTATCTGCGTGTGGATTACGATTAAGGGGAAGAGATGCGGAACCGGAACTGGCATTTCGCCGCGATGACACTGATGATGCTTCACGCCAGCGCGCAGGCAGCCACTGCGCTGGGGGAGATCAATATTCAGATGTACGGCAACATTGTTGATTTTACCTGTGTGGCCGAGGGCAGCGATAGCGACAAGAGCGTTACGCTGGGAACCTGGCCCACGAAACAGCTCAGCACCACGGGAAGCCGCACGCAGCCCATGCCGTTTACGCTGAAGCTGACCGGCTGTCCACCTGGTGCAGCGTCCATCACGTTTTCGGGTAAAGCCGACGGAAGCAATAATGGGTTACTGGCGCTCAATGACGCCAGTACGGCAAGCAACGTTGCCGTCGAGATCAGGGATGCGGATAAAACGCGTCTGGCACTTCAGCAGGCCAGCCAGCCGGTAGCGGTTGATGCGCAGGGAAATGCGACATTGTCATTTTATGCCAATTATATTGCCACTGCTGATAACCCTCAGCCCGGACGGGCTGATGCTGATGCCACCTTCATGATTAATTATAATTAGCGCTGACCGCACTCCCTGCAGCTCGGATAAGCTGCAGGGAGTGAATTCAGGTTATAGCAGTTCGTGTGCTTTGGCATAATCAATTAATTCAACGATGCTTTGCACACCCAGCTTGGAATAAATATTGGATTTATGTGCGCTGATGGTTTTGTTGCTTAATAGCAACTGCTCTGCAATCTCCTTATTGGATAAACCATTTGCCAGGTAACGTAATACCGTCACCTCACGATTCGATAATGGCATATCCGCGACCATCCCTTTCCCCGAACCCAAATGGTTTATAAAATTCAACGTTTCCGACGGGAAAAAAGAATAGCCCATCAGGATCATTTCAACGGCGTTGTAGATCTCGCCCAAATCTTTTCGTTTACTGACAAAACCATTTGCCCCGGCGCGAATGGCGCGTCCCGCGTAAAAAGACTCGGATTTTGAAGAGAGGAACAGGACCTTGATGTCTTTATTTAAATTTCTGATTCTCTTCAGTAAAGCGAAGCCATCTGTGCCCGTAAGTTCGATGTCCAGGATCACCAGATCGATAGGGTGGTTACGGATACAGTCAAGGACTTCATGGCTGTCGCCAGACTTGAGTTTGACTGTGATGTTTTTATTTTTCTGTAGCAGGACTTCTATCGACATTCTGACGATAGGGTGTTCGTCCATAATGATAACGGATGCCGGTTTCATTTTTAATGCCTCAGACTGTTAAAAGCGTTAT
The DNA here is from genome assembly GCF_057320345.1 of Enterobacter cloacae complex sp. 394I7. NCBI lineage: Bacteria > Pseudomonadati > Pseudomonadota > Gammaproteobacteria > Enterobacterales > Enterobacteriaceae > Enterobacter > Enterobacter cloacae complex sp. 394I7. Next base: position 244,477 of record NZ_JBXWCR010000004.1, read on the forward strand.
GCCGAGTTTGGTTAAAACTCTCGAAATGCCGGAAGGATAAATGTGCAGATCCTTATACCGTAGTATTTCCCTGGAAAGAGCGAAAGCATCCTTGTTAACGTAGTGAAGAAATCTATGCCTCAGCGCGGTCATCTCATTTGGCTGGTGTTGGCAAAAAGGTTTTTCTTATTCATATTTGATACGCGTCTTATTATACCGTGTAAGTTTTTTCCGAAAACCCTGTAAATTACCCCTCGCTTATTACTTTGTATTATCTTCTGGATCCGAATAGCTATTTTTTTAAAATTAGCTTAAATATCCTGTTATCCCATTTACCGCATCTTTTGATCTTTATGTAATAACAAAAAATGACATATCACACTGTATGTTGATCAAATGTTAACAAATCGACGGCCGTTTTCAGGGGCTGAAAGCGGGAACGGATGGTGAAAAAGTGTTCACAGAGGGCACCAGACCTTCGTTTGAAAGTGATCGGGTCGTCGCCGGAAAGGGCACCCGTCGTACAGCAGAACATACTACAGACTTCGCTTTTGACTGCCAGGCAGTCTCGCCGAGCCGCTTGTTTTTACATCATTATCGTCTTATTAACTCCTTTATCAAACACTTAACGCACGGAGGAAAGTGCTGCAGATTATTCATTCTGTGACATTTCACATGGTTTAAGCCCGTAAATTAGGAATAGTTATAAAGTTGAAATTATTGTTAAAATTTAACAAATAAGTAACATGATTGATAAGTAAATTCCTAAAGGTCTTTAGGAAATAAGGGCTTAGTGGGTGGGTTAGAAGGTGCAGTCTGAGAGGTTATTGAGAAGGTGCAGCAGTTCCTGGCGATGGGTCAGACCCAGTTTCAACAGAATGCAGCTGAGACGATAGATAATGCGGCTATAGGGGCGATTCTGCATCAACGCTATCTGGCGAAGGGTCTTCCCCCGCGATAACTCCTGCAAAATAGGCCATTCGGTGCGGGAGAACCAGTCTTTATCGCAGCCCTGGGGAGGGCTGGTATCCATCAGGCTGTGCTGGAAAGCAGACGGCGTCAGTTGACGTTCGAGCACGTGAAAAGGGCCCGCCGCTTTGCAGAACAGGCGAGTATCGTAATTATCCGCCCTGACTAACAGATAGGGCGTCAGAAAAGGGGGATAGAGGCTATGCCTTCTGAGCTGATCCAGCTTGTCGATCAGCGCAGTGGAGCGGCTTTCAATATCCACCACCAGACGGGCGGAAGGCCACTGGGCCAGGGCGCTAAACGCATCCTCCAGCGTGGGATAGTCGCAACAGCTGCTCAGGGGAAATTGGCCGTTGAGAAAACCGGTGCGCAGAAAATGATCCTCCGTCACCAGAATGATAAACGGAGCGTCTGTTTTGCGGGGCTGGCTGATGGACTGGCTCAAAAATTCGAGCCGGTCGAAGAAGGGGGGAGCAAAAGGCGAGCGCGTAAATCCCAGTGCATCACTTCCTGTACGCCGCCGCCGGTAACGGCGCACTGTCATTCGCATGGCCTCCCCCCTGGAAATGGCTTTTTAATCCTCCGGCCATGTCCAGGACGGCCAGTAATAGCCCTGGCCGAGTTCTGCGCCTGCCTGCAGTGCCCAGGTACAATCCTGCTCAGTCTCAATACCTTCAATAAGCACTTTCCCGGCAAGCTGAAAGCACCGGGACACCAGTTGCCGTAGCGCGGGCGTGGCGCGTAGACGCCAGAATGCATCCTTATCGATTTTTACGCCGCTTAACGGTAACTGGCAGGATAAAAAGGGCGGGATGAGTGTTTCATCAATGTCATCCAGCCAGATACCGTGACCTTGTCTTATGAGCTGCAACAGGCTCCGGGTAACGGCCTGCCTCTGCGCGGCTGACAGCGTTAAAAAAGCACTGGGGTCGACAAGTTCAATATTCAGCGGCGGACATTTTATCCGGCTAAGCCGCTGAAAAGCGTCGGGCTCTGTCAGGACGGTTATCGGCAGATTAATGAAAAAATTATTACAGTGCGGGGTATTTTTTAACGCGGTGAGCTGTGCTTCAAGCAGCGTTATCGACCAGTCTGCAGACTGATGGCGGAAAAAGGCTTCGCTATGCTGCGTTTCAGACAGGACGCTAAGGACCTCTACGCCGATCCTGCGTAAAGAGGAGAGGGCGACAATGGGCTCAAGTTTGATGCCGACGATGTCCTGAGAAAGGTACTGTAACCGGGGGGGCGTATAGGTCAGGTTTTGCGCTGTCACTCCATGGTCCTGTTGTCTGTCAGCCTCCAGGCGGCCGGGATACCTCACACTAGTGTGACGAGCTGACGCTCAGGAAAACAGCAGGCGTTACTTAAATGCAACTAAGCCTTTTCGCAGCGCGAAATTCTACGACGGAAAAGCGATGAATGTTGAAAAAACAGCCGTATTTACAATCGGCTAGCGGTAATTGCCCCTGAAAGCCGAAAAGGCATTGACTCACCTGTCATTGACCGTATAATTCCAGGCGTTTCACCACCGCGAAGTTCACTCTTCTCAGTGCGCCCTTAGCTCAGTTGGATAGAGCAACGGCCTTCTAAGCCGTAGGTCGTAGGTTCGAATCCTACAGGGCGTGCCATTTACTGCCTTCACCCTTTTTGCTTCCACTCTCCCGTTTTACGCTAAATACACGTTTATGCCGATCTCATTCTGTCGATTAAATAATCGGGAAATAAATAGAACGCTAATGAATATTTGTTATTTTTCCAGCCTAAGGTTTTCTTAATCTTTATTTCATCCATTTTTATAATCTGGATTTTTATCATATTTATCCGCTGTATAAGAATATTTTACACTTTTACGACTAAACTTGATTGATACTAATTATCATTAGCGTTTTTGTATGCTTTAATCCTGTCCCACAACGCTATGCGTGGTAAATCACCCTGGTCTATAAAGGATATGTTCATGAATTCTCGCCTGTTGTCATGCTTCTCGCTTGCCTTGTTGTCTTCATCTCTTTTCCTTTCCACACAAGCACTTGCCGCTGATAACAACGAAGGTATCGTTGTTTATAACGCGCAGCATGAAAATCTGGTGAAGGCGTGGGTTGACGGTTTTACCAAAGAAACGGGTATTAAGGTGACGCTGCGTAATGGCGATGACAGCGAGCTGGGTAATCAGCTGGTTCAGGAAGGCACGGCATCACCTGCAGACGTGTTTCTGACGGAAAACTCGCCATCAATGGTTCTGGTGGATAATGCCAAACTGTTCGCGCCACTGGATGCAGAGACCCTGAAGCAGGTGCCTGCGGAATTTCGTCCTGCGCACGGCCGCTGGATCGGGATTGCTGCGCGTAGCACGGTGTTTGTCTATAACCCGGAAAAATTGAGCGAACAGCAATTGCCAACATCGCTGATGGATCTGGCGAAACCTGAGTGGAAAGGCCGCTGGGCGGCATCGCCGTCAGGCGCGGATTTCCAGGCGATCGTGAGTGCAATGCTGGCCCTGAAAGGCGAGCAGGCCACCCTTGAGTGGCTGAAGGCGATGAAAACCAATTTTGTGGCCTACAAAGGTAACAGCACCGTGATGAAAGCCGTTAACGCCGGCCAGATTGATGGCGGTGTGATTTATCACTACTACCGTTTTGTCGATCAGTCCAAAACGGGTGAAAACAGCAAAAACACCCAACTCTACTACTTCAAACATCAGGATCCGGGTGCCTTTGTCAGCCTTTCCGGCGGTGGCGTACTGGCGTCCAGCAAACACAAAGAACAGGCTCAGGCATTCATCAAGTGGATCACCGGCAAAGAAGGTCAGGAGAGCCTGCGCACCAATAACGCGTTTGAATATGCGGTTGGCGTGAACGCGGCCTCTAACCCGAAACTGGTTCCGCTGAAAGATCTGGATGCGCCGAAAGTGGAACCTTCAACGCTTAACAGCAAAAAAGTTATCGAGCTGATGACGCAAGCCGGCCTGCTGTGATCCTGAGAGTTAAGTGAACGCCTTATGTCTGGTCTGAGTCTCGACATCGGAAAAAACAGGATGCAGGAGCCTGCCCGCAGGCGACCTGCGCTGCCGATGGTTGCGTTAGCTGTCTTATTTTCATTAATGGCGCTTCTGCCTCTGGGTTTTATCATTGCCATTGGCATTGAGACGGGCTGGGAGACCATTAAGACGCTGGTGTTCCGCCCGCGTGTTGCTGAGCTACTCAGCAACACGCTGTGGCTGACGGCCTTAGCGGTTCCGCTTTGTATTGTGACCGGCGTGGCGATAGCCTGGCTCACGGAGCGTACCCGGCTGGCCGGGCGGGGAATATGGTCTGCGCTGGCGGTCACCCCGCTGGCAATCCCCGCGTTTGTACAAAGCTATGCCTGGGTGAGCGTCATCCCCTCCCTGCACGGTCTTTCTGCGGGAGTATTTCTCTCTGTTTTAGCTTACTACCCGTTTATCTACATGCCGGTTGCCGCGGTACTGCGCCGCCTCGACCCGACGCTTGAAGATGTGGCCGCGTCGCTCGGCACGCCGCCGTGGCGGGTCTTTTTCCGCGTAGTGTTGCCGCAGCTCAAGCTTGCTATCTGCGGCGGGGCGCTGCTGGTCGCGCTGCACCTGCTGGCGGAATACGGCCTGTACGTGATGATCCGCTTTGATACGTTCACCACCGCGATTTATGACCAGTTTCAGTCTACCTTCAGCGGCCCGGCAGCCAATATGCTGGCAGGCGTGCTGGCCTTATGCTGTCTGGCCATCTTAATGCTGGAAGGGGTGACGCGCGGAAAAGCACGCTATGCGCGCATCGGCGGCGGGGCAGCACGTGAACAGAAACGCTGGCCGCTGAAGCCGGTCGCGGCCACGCTGGGCCAGCTGTTTTTCCTCACGCTGATCGTGCTGGCGCTGGGCGTACCGTTAATTGTGCTCTGTCGCTGGGTCTGGCTGGGCGGTATTGAGAACTGGATGAGCGTGGACCTCTGGCACTCCCTGCGCCAGACGCTCATGCTCGGCGTGGGTGGCGCACTGCTGACCACGGCCTGCGTGATCCCCATTGCGTGGCTCGGTATCCGTTATCCGCACCGCGTCTTCCGGATGCTGGAAGGGTGTATCTACATCACCAGCTCGCTGCCGGGGATTGTGACCGCTCTCGCGCTGGTAACGGTGACGATTCATTACGCCCGCCCCATTTATCAGACGGAAATTACGCTCTTCCTCGCCTATCTGCTGATGTTTATGCCCCGCGCGCTCATCAACCTGCGGGCCGGGATTGCACAGGCGCCGGTAGAGCTGGAAAACGTGGCGCGTAGCCTTGGCAGCACGCCTGCGAAGGCGCTGTGGAGCGTCACCATGCGGCTGGCCGCGCCGGGTGCCGCCGCGGGGGCTGCGCTTGTTTTCCTCGGCGTCAGCAACGAACTGACCGCCACGCTGCTGCTCTCCCCGCTGGGAACACGCACGCTTTCCACCGGTTTCTGGGCGCTGACCAGTGAGATCGATTATGTTGCCGCCGCGCCGTACGCGATGCTGATGATCCTGATTTCACTCCCGCTGACCGCCATCCTCTACGTGCAGTCGAAAAAAATTGCAGGACTATGACATGCTTGAATTGACGTCCATTTCTAAATCCTTTTCCGGTGTGCAGGTGCTCGACAGCTTAAACCTGAGCGTTGCGCCGGGGAGCCGGACGGCGATAGTCGGGCCGTCCGGGTCAGGGAAAACGACGCTGCTGCGCATTCTTGCCGGCTTTGAAACGCCGGACGCCGGGCGGATAGTGATGCAGGGCCGAACGCTGTTTGACGAAAACAGCTTCGTTCCCGCTCATCTGCGCGGCATTGGCTTTGTTCCCCAGGAGGGCGCGTTATTCCCGCATCTCAGCGTTGCAGACAACATTGCCTGGGGGCTGGACGGCACGCGCCACGAAAAGCGCCAGCGCGTAGAGGCGCTGATGGAGATGGTGTCGCTGGACAGGCAGCTCGCGACCCACTGGCCGCATGAGATTTCTGGCGGACAGCAGCAGCGTGTGGCGCTCGCCCGCGCGCTGGCTCAGCGTCCTTCATTGATGCTGCTGGATGAGCCGTTCTCGGCGCTCGATACCGGCCTTCGCGCCATGACCCGCAAAGCGACCGCTGACCTGCTGGCTGAAGCGGGCGTTGCCTCGATTCTGGTGACGCACGATCAAAACGAAGCGTTATCTTTTGCCACCCAGGTGGCAGTAATGCGTTCCGGGCGCTTTACCCAGGTGGGTACCCCGTATGACGTCTACACTCAGCCCGTTGATGAAGAGACCGCGCTGTTTCTGGGCGACGCGGTGATCCTGCCCGCTCAGCTTACCGCCGGCCATGCGGTGTGCGCGCTGGGTGAGATACCCACCAACAATACGCATGCCACCGGCCAGGGCCGCGTCATGATGCGCCCTGAACAACTGCGCGTGACGGCGTGCGCGCCGCATGAAAGCCCGGTGTCGATAATTGATGTCGATTTTACCGGTCATTTGTCCACGCTCACCCTGGCGTTTGCCGGGCATCAGGAGCCTGTTGTTCTGAAGACCGTAAGCCAGCCTGGCTGGAATCCGGGTACGGCTGTGCGTATTGATGTTGCGGGAACCGCCCGCGTTTTATCGTTCTCCCGCCGCGCCTGAAAGACCGTCCCGGAAACGGGGCGGTTATGCGCCATGCTATCCCGTCTATACGTCCTCCTGATTTCCCGCGTCTGTTAACCGATTTTCTCACGCAGTGACGTGCGTTTACGCTTGCCAACAATCATGTAATGCGTATAGTTCTCATTTGCATTGCACTTGATTACATTCTAAGGCCCGACAACGGGCCCTTTTTGCGCGCACGTTTAATGAGTTAATTATGAACAACACGAAAAGGCATAAAACGCTGCTGGCTCTCGCCATTGGCGCGGTCACGCACTCCGCCCTGGCGGCGGATGAAAAGAAAGAAGACACCCTGATTGTCCAGTCTGCGCCTGCCAGCGATTTTAAACCCGGCGGCGACCAGCTTGTGCCGGCGTTCCTTGACGGGCAGGTGGCGAACGGCGGACGCATGGGGATGCTGGGGCAGCAAAACGCCATGGACGTGCCGTTTAATATCATCAGCTACACCTCGAAGCTGGTAGAAGACCAGCAGGCGAAAACCATTGCTGATGTGGTCGCTAACGACGCGGGGGTGCAGTACGTGCAGGGCTACGGCAACAGCGCCGAAACCTTCCGTATCCGTGGCCTGAAGTTTGACGGGGATGACATGACCTTCGGCGGCCTGTCCGGCGTTCTGCCGCGTCAGGTGGTGGATGCGCAGATGGTCGACCGCATTGAGATTTTTAAAGGGGCAAACGCCCTGATGAACGGCGCGGCAAGTTCAGGCGTGGGGGGAATGATTAACCTTGAGCCGAAACATGCGGATGAAACGCCGCAGGCAAAAGTGGGCGTTGATTACACCTCTGATTCCCAGTTTGGCACCACGCTGGATGCGGGCCGTCGCTATGGCGACAACGACCAGTTTGGCGCGCGCGTGAACCTCGTCCATCGCGAAGGGGAAAGCGGGGTGCCCAACGATCGCCGCCGCACTACGCTGCTCTCCACCGGCCTCGACTACAAAGGCGACAATTTCCGCACCTCTCTGGATGTGGGGTATCAGAAGAAAACCTTCCATGGCAGCCCGACCAGCGTCAATATCTCCGCCGTGGATTTCGTGCCTGAACCGCCGAAAAACGATCGCAACTTCTCGCAGAAATGGGCCTACAGCAACATCGAAAATGAATTCGGGATGTGGCGCAGCGAGTACGACATTACCGATAACTGGACGGCCTATACCGGCCTCGGCGCACAGCACGCTCACGAAGAAGGGATTTACAGCGCACCGAAGCTGCTGGATAAAAGCGGTAAGGCGACGGTCAGCCGTCTTGATACCAACCGCATCAGCGATTCCGTCAGCGGGATGGCGGGTATTCGCGGTAACTTTGCTACTGGCTTCGTAACGCATAAAGTCAACGTCGGTTACTCCGCGATGACCAAAAACGAAAAAATCGGCTGGAAAATGTCGTCGGCGGCGGATAACCCAACCACCAATATCTATCACAATACCGGTGTGGATATGCCGGACAGCTCCAGTTTCAACGGCTTAGGCGGAAATTACAGCGATCCGCTCACCAGCGGGCGTACCCGGACGCAGGGCTGGCTGTTGAGTGATACGCTGGGCGTGCTGGACGACAAACTGCTGTTTACCGCCGGGGCGCGTCATCAGAAGGTGGTCATTCGCGGATACAACAAAATTACCGGGCAGGAAAATAAAGCAGACGGTTTCGACGGCAGCCGCTGGATGCCTACCTACGGCGTGGTTTACAAGCCGTGGGAGGCGATCTCCCTGTATGCCAACCACACCGAAGCGCTGCAGCCGGGTCAATCAGCCCCTAACACCGCCACCAACTACGGGCAGAGCACCGGCATCGTTCACTCTAAGCAGAACGAAGTGGGCGTGAAGGCGGATTTTGGTCGCGTGGGCGGCTCCCTGGCGCTGTTTGAGATCAAAATGCCGTCGGCGATCCTCAACAGCAACGGTCATTATGGTCTTGATGCCGAGCAGCGTAACCGCGGCGTGGAGCTGAATATGTTCGGTGAGCCCCTGCTGGGCGTCCGTCTGAACGCCAGCGCTACCTGGCTGCAGGCGGAGCTGACCAAAACCAACAACGGCCTCAACCAGGGTAATGATGCGATTGGCGTTCCGAATTTCTATGCCGTTCTCGGCGCAGAGTATGACATCAAACCGATTGATGGCCTGACCGCTACCGCGCGCGTGAACCACTCCGGCACGCAATACGCGGACCTGGCGAACACCAAAAAGCTGGACAGCTACACCACGCTGGATGTGGGTATGCGTTATCGCTTCGCCGTTAACCACAATCAAAATCAGATGACGGTGCGTGCGGGTATCGACAACGTGACCAATGAAAACTACTGGTCCAGCGTGGATGATTCAGGTACCTACATCACCCAGGGCGAACCGCGTACCTTTAAAGTCTCGGTGGGCTACGCATTCTGAGAACGCCGCTCGTTATCCGGGGCAGGGATGCCCCATTCCCTTGCTACCACCAGCCTGAAGTGTTAAAACGTGCCCCTTCTAAAAAAGAGACAGGGGTAGGGCGTGAAAGACGCGTCATCCGCTTCAGGCACCGGTAGCGCTGAAGCTTCGTCGGAACAGAATCCGACGCTGCAACGTGGTTTGCAAAATCGACATATACAGTTAATTGCCCTCGGTGGGGCTATCGGTACCGGGCTGTTTCTCGGCATCGGCCCGGCCATTCAGATGGCGGGGCCGGCGGTATTGCTGGGCTATGCCCTCGCCGGGATTATCGCCTTCCTGATCATGCGCCAGCTTGGCGAGATGGTCGTCGAAGAGCCTGTGTCAGGCTCGTTCGCGCATTTTGCGTATAAATACTGGGGCCCGTTTGCGGGGTTCCTCTCCGGCTGGAACTACTGGGTGATGTTTGTGCTGGTGGGGATGGCAGAGCTGACCGCCGCTGGCATCTACATGCAGTACTGGCTCCCGGATGTGCCCACCTGGATTTGGGCGGCGGCCTTCTTCATCATCATTAATGCCATCAACCTTGTGAACGTCCGTTTGTACGGTGAAACCGAGTTCTGGTTTGCGCTCATCAAGGTGCTGGCGATTATCGGCATGATCGGTTTTGGCCTGTGGTTGCTGTTCTCGGGTCATGGCGGTGAGCGTGCCACGATCGACAACCTGTGGCAGCACGGGGGGTTCCTGGCGACCGGCTGGAAGGGGCTTATCCTTTCGCTGGCGGTGATCATGTTCTCTTTCGGCGGGCTGGAGCTGATTGGTATCACTGCCGCTGAAGCGCGCGACCCGCATAAAAGCATTCCGAAAGCGGTCAACCAGGTGGTGTACCGTATTCTGCTGTTCTACATCGGTTCGCTGGTGGTATTGCTCGCGCTCTATCCCTGGGTTGAGGTGAAATCAAACAGCAGTCCGTTTGTGATGATTTTCCACGATCTCAACAGCAATGTGGTGGCCTCAGCGTTGAACTTCGTTATTCTGGTGGCGTCACTTTCGGTCTATAACAGCGGCGTCTACTCTAACAGCCGGATGCTGTTTGGCCTCTCCGTGCAGGGGAATGCGCCGAAGTTCTTAACCCGCGTCAGCCGTCGCGGCGTGCCGGTGAATTCTCTGCTGTTGTCCGGTGCGATCACTTCTTTGGTGGTGGTGATCAACTACCTGCTGCCAAAAGAGGCGTTTGGCCTGCTGATGGCGCTGGTGGTTGCAACCCTGCTGCTGAACTGGATCATGATCTGCCTGGCGCACCTGCGTTTTCGTGCCGCGATGCGTCGCAAGGGACGTGAGACGCAGTTTAAAGCGCTGCTTTATCCGGCAGGAAACTACCTTTGCATTGCTTTCCTCGGGTTGATCCTTGTGCTGATGTGCACCATGGACGACATGCGCCTTTCCGCGATGCTGCTCCCGGTGTGGGTCATCTTCCTGTTTGTGGCGTTTAAACTTTCCCGCAAGCAATAATGCATGCCGCCCTCTCCCGGTGGGAGAGGGCGAGCCATCCGGTTTCTCATCCCAACGCGATTAACCTCTTTATCGTGACCCCTCTCCCAAATCTCTCCTGATCCACAGGATCTTTATTTTGTAATCGATTACTTTTCATTTGAGGGTATTTGTAATCGATTACTTTTCTAGGGTGAGGCTCATTATGGTGTCAACAACTGAAAGTAGTGGAAAGGTGATAGCGCAGCACCGGCTGCTGGTTCCGCGTCTGTCGCTGATGATGTTTCTACAGTTTTTTATCTGGGGTAGCTGGTCGGTCACGCTGGGTCTGGTGATGACCCAGCACAACATGTCGTTGCTGATTGGTGATGCGTTCTCCGCCGGGCCCATCGCCTCTATTTTGTCGCCGTTCGTGCTCGGGATGCTGGTGGATCGCTTCTTTGCCTCGCAGAAGGTGATGGCGGTAATGCACCTGGCGGGCGCGGCTATCCTGTGGTTCGTTCCGGGGGCGCTGATCGCTGAAAATGGTGCGCTGCTGATTGGCCTGCTGTTTGGCTACACGCTTTGTTATATGCCGACGCTGGCGTTAACGAACAACATCGCGTTTCACAGCCTGGCAAACGTCGATAAAACCTTCCCGGTGGTGCGCGTGTTCGGCACTATCGGCTGGATTGTCGCGGGGATCTTTATCGGCGTTACCGGCGTGGCCTCCAGCGTCACGATCTTCCAGGTTGCGGCGGCGAGCTCCGTGCTGCTGGCGCTCTACAGCCTGACGCTGCCGCACACGCCCGCCCCGGCTAAAGGGCTGCCGGTCCAGGTTCGCGATCTGTTCTGCGCTGATGCGTTTGCCCTGCTGAAAACCCGCCACTTCCTGGTCTTTTCCGTCTGCGCAATGCTGATTTCCGTGCCGCTTGGCACCTACTACGCTTACACCGCCTCATATCTGGCGGATGCCGGGATTGCTGATGTCAGCACCGCGATGTCGTTCGGCCAGATGTCAGAGATTGTCTTCATGCTGGTGATCCCGCTGCTTTTCCGTCGTCTGGGCGTGAAAGTCATGCTGCTGGTCGGCATGCTGGCGTGGTTTGTCCGTTACGCGATGTTTGCCATGGGGGTGAGTGAGGAGGGACGTTTCCTGCTCTATCTCGGCATCCTGTTGCACGGTGTGTGCTATGACTTCTTCTTTGTGGTGGGCTTTATCTATACCGACCGCGTGGCGGGCGAAAAGGTGAAAGGCCAGGCGCAGAGCATGATCGTGATGTTCACCTATGGCATCGGCATGCTGCTTGGTTCGCAGATTTCTGGCGCGCTGTATAACCGTCTGGTGGCGGGACAGGCCGTGCCGCAGGCGTGGGTCACCTTCTGGTGGATCCCGGCGGTGGCGGCAGCGGTGATTGCGCTGATTTTCCTTCTCACGTTCAAATATGACGATGACAAGGCGTAACGTTCAGGAGGTGGTATGAGAACGATTAAGGGACCCGGTATTTTCCTGTCGCAGTTTATCAGCGCAGAAGCGCCGTTTAACTCGCTGGATGGGCTGGCAGGCTGGGCAGCAGGTAAGGGCTACAAAGCCGTGCAGATCCCCTGCAATCATCCGCACATTTTTGACGTGGAGAAAGCGGCTGAGAGCCAGGCCTACTGTGACGACATTACCGGCACGCTGGCGGAGCACGGGCTGGCGATCAGCGAGCTGTCGACCCATCTGGAAGGGCAGCTTATTGCGGTGAACCCGGTCTACGGCGACGCGTTTGACCATTTCGCGCCGGCAGGCGTGCGGGGTAACGACGCGGCCCGTCGGGCGTGGGCGACCAGCAAATTGAATCAGGCGGCGGCGGCCTCCGAAAAATTAGGCCTGACAGCGCACGCCACTTTTTCTGGATCGCTGGCGTGGCCATTTTTCTACCCGTGGCCGCCGCACAATGCGCAGCGTTTTCAGGACGCTTTCCAGACGCTGGCAACCCGCTGGCGGCCCATTCTGGACACTTTTGATGAGTACGGCGTCGATGTCTGTTATGAGCTGCATCCGGGGGAAGACCTGCATGACGGCGTGACGTTTGAGCGTTTTCTGGCGCTTGTGGACAACCACCCGCGCTGCAATATTCTCTACGATCCCAGCCATATGCTGCTTCAGCAGATGGACTACCTGACGTTTATCGATCTCTACCATGCGCGCATTAAAGCGTTTCACGTCAAAGATGCGGAGTTTCGTCCCAACGGGCGCAGCGGCGTATACGGTGGCTACCAGTCGTGGCTTCATCGTCCGGGTCGCTTCCGGTCGCCGGGCGACGGGCAGATCGACTTCACCGGTATTTTCAGCAAACTGACCCAGTACGACTACGAGGGCTGGGCAGTGCTGGAGTGGGAGTGCTGTCTTAAGGATGGCGATACCGGTGCCCGCGAAGGCAGCGAATTTATCCGTCGTCATATCATTCCGGTATCCGGGCGCGCGTTTGACGATTTCGCCGCGGGAGGCAGCCATGATTAACGTCGGGATCGTCGGCAGCGGCTTTATCGGCCCGGCGCACATTGAGGCGCTGCGGCGTCTCGGCAGTGTGCAGGTGGTCGCCCTGTGCGACAGCTCGCTTTCACAAGCGCAGGAAAAGGCGCGCCAGCTGAATGTGCCCCATGCTTACGGGAACGTTGAGGCACTGCTCGCCCATCCGGATCTGCACGTGGTGCATAACTGCACGCCAAACCATCTGCACGCAGAGATTAACCGCCAGATTTTGCGGGCGGGTAAGCATGTTTTTTCCGAAAAGCCGCTGTGTATGACCCCGGAAGAGGCCCGCGAGCTGGTGGCACTGGCTGAGCAGGCGGGCGTGGTACACGGCGTCAGCTTTGTCTATCGCCAGTTTGCGATGGTGCGCCAGGCGGCCAGCATGAGGCGCGAGGGCAGTCTCGGTCGGCTGTTTGCCACGCATGGCAGCTACCTGCAGGACTGGATGCTGCTGGAAACCGACTATAACTGGCGGGTGGATGCCGCGCTGGGCGGTGCGTCGCGCGCGGTGGCGGATATCGGCTCCCACTGGTGCGACACGGTGCAGTTTGTGACCGGGCGGCGGATCACCGACGTGATGGCCGACCTCACCATCGTCTGGCCAACGCGCAAGGCCAGTGCGGCGGGAAACCGGACCTTCACGGATGATCGCAGCGCGAACGATGAAGACAAACCGGTCACCACCGAAGATTTTGGCTCGGTGCTGGTGCGCTTCGACGATGGCAGCAAAGGCAGTTTTAACGTCTCGCAGGTCAGCGCCGGGCGCAAAAATCGGCTGACGTTTGAAATTAACGGCAGCGAACGGTCCGTGGCGTGGGATCAGGAGGTGCCGCAGCAACTCTGGATCGGCCATCGCGCGCAGGCAAACCAGACCCTCTCCGACGATCCAAACCTGATGAACCGTGACGTGGCCGAAAGCGCCCATTTTCCCGGCGGACATATCGAAGGCTGGCCCGATGCCTTTAAAAATATGATGGCGCACTTTTACCGCGCCGTGATGCAGGGGGAGATGCCGGCACAGCCGCTGTTTGCGACGTTCCATGACGGCGCGAACGTCATGTATATCATTGATGCGATAGTGAAAAGCCATCAGCAGCAGCGCTGGGTGCGCGTTGCCTATTGACGCGTTGCCCGGTTCGCCGGGCAACGAATTTATGGTAGCCTGCATAAAACGTTAACCGCAGGAAGTGCCGTCGCTATGTCCATTCAGAAAATCGCTCAGCTTGCCGGGGTGTCCGTGGCAACGGTCTCCCGCGTGCTTAACAACAGCGATACCGTGAAAGCGAAAAACCGCGAACGCGTCCTGCAGGCGATCAAAGAGAGTAATTACCAGCCCAACCTGCTGGCGCGCCAGCTGCGGACTGCCCGCAGCTATATGATTCTGGTAATGGTGTCGAACATCGCTAACCCGTTCTGCGCCGAAGTGGTGAAAGGCATTGAAGAGGAAGCCGAAAAGAATGGCTACCGCATTCTGCTGTGCAACTCCGGCTCTGACATTGAACGCTCGCGTTCGGGGCTGAGTTTGCTGTCCGGTAAAATTGTCGACGGCATTATCACCATGGATGCCTTCTCAAAGCTTCCTGAACTGGCCGCCCTGATTGGTGCCGCGCCGTGGGTGCAGTGCGCCGAATACGCCGATGCCGGTGCGGTCTCCTGCGTCGGGATTAACGATGTGGACGCCTCGCAGCATGCCGTCAGCCAGCTTGCCGACGGCGGGCGCGGGCGGATCGCGATGATTAACCACGACCTGAGTTATAAATATGCCCGCCTGCGCGAGCGTGGCTATAAGAGCGTTATCCACCTGAAAGATCTGGCTTACCAGGCGGTGGAATACGCCAGCGATCTCAGCTTCGGCGCCGGAATGGCGGCGATGCAAAACCTGCTGAAGGAAAACCCGCCTGACGCGGTCTTTGCCGTTTCCGATACCCTGGCGGCAGGCGCATTGCATGCGATCCAGCAGGCGGGATTACGCGTGCCGGAAGACATTGCGGTAGTCGGGTTTGACGGTACGGAACTGGCGGAGATGATTTCGCTCACCACCATCGAACAGCCGTCGCGGGATATTGGGCGCAAGGCGGTCGATTTGTTGTTGAATAAAATCGATAACCCGGATGCGCCCACGGAAAGAGTGATGATGGACTGGCGCTTTATCTCCCGCGCCAGCGCCTGATTATTTCGCTATTACGCCAGCCAGCGAGCGAATATCGTTTCCGGTCGGAGACTGATGAATACGCAGACCAAATTCATCCACCACGGCGAATATATGGTCGAAAATATCGGCCTGAATCGCCTCATATTCCGCCCAGACGACCGTGTTAGTGAACGCGTATATTTCAACTGGCAGCCCGTTAGCTTCTGGCGCTAACTGGCGAACCATCAGCGTCATATCTTTACGGATCCGCGGGTGATTACGCAGATATTCATTTAAATAGGCGCGGAAGGTTCCAATATTGGTCATTTTGCGCAGGTTCAGCACCGATTCGCCTTCACCGTTTTCCTGATTCCAGAGAGAAATTTCTTCGTGACGCGCCGCCATGTACGGCTTAAGCAGCTTCGCCTGAATCAGCTGCTGTTGCTCCTGCTCGTCGAGGAAGTGGATGCTGGTGGTGTCTATATTCAGGCTACGCTTGATGCGTCGCCCGCCGGAGGCCGACATGCCGCTCCAGTTGATAAAGGCATCAGAGACCAGTGCCCAGGTCGGAATGGTGGTGATGGTATTGTCGAAGTTGCGCACCTTGACGGTGGTCAGGCCAATGTCCGTGACCGTGCCGTTGGCTCCGAATTTTGGCATCTCCAGCCAGTCACCGAGTTTAAGCATGTCATTGGCGGAGAGCTGGATCCCGGCGACAAGCCCGAGGATCGGGTCTTTAAACACCAGCATTAACACCGCAGCCATGGCGCCCAGGCCGCTAATCAGAATGGCTGGCGACTGACCAATCAGCAGCGAGATAATTAAAATCCCCACCAGAATAGCGCTCACCAGTTTTATCCCCTGGAAGATGCCCTTCAGCGGGAGCTGCGAGGCTGTCGCCATCTTTTGCGAAAGATTGAAAATGACGTCCAGCAGCGAGAAGAACGAGAGCAGGGCATACACCATCACCCACAGCCTGGCGCAGGTGGTGAGCATTTCCGCGGCTTCGCTGCCTTTTTGCAGCCACAGTACCGCCTGAACGTTGACAATTATCCCCTGCAGGGTAAAAGCGACGCGGTGAAATAACTTGTTCTGGGTAATGATTTGCAACCATAAATGGCTGCTGGCCTGCGCGCGCTTCTCAAAGGCCCGCAGGACCACTTTGTGCAGAATAAAATGAACGATGAGTGCGGTAAGAAAAATAATACCAAAGATAATCACTAAAGAGGTGGTGTGATTAATTTCAATGCCTAACTCTTCAACCTGAGCAATTAATTCCTGCATAACGTCTCCTGTATTGATGCAGCCCCATAATGGCGGCTGCGGATCTATTATGCAAATTCGTCAGGGTTATTTGACGGCGTGGCAGGTCGTCACCACCGGCAGGCACAGGTGATGGCGAACCCGCAGCGTCGCCAGCGCGAGGATCACCATCAGGCCAGTTTCCACCGCGAGGAAGAGGGTGATCGCCTGGGTGTAATCTCCGTGTTGATTTTGCAGACCGTGCAGCAAAATCGCGCCAAAGATGGCCGGACCGAGTCCAAGCGCCGCCTGCTGCAGCGTGCTCAAAATGGCGCTCGCCGCCCCGGCGTCATCAGGCTGAATATCGCGCATGCCAATACGATAAAAACTGTTCACGATCAGCGCCTGACCGTAGCCGACCAGCCCGGTCGCGGGTGCCAGCGTCAGCGCGGTATTGTGCATTCCCCAGAGGCGGAAGGTGACAATCAGCGCCAGCAGGCCCGCTATCTGGATCGCCAGACCGGTGAGCAGAATGGTACTGGTGCTGTAGCGGGCAATCAGACGCGGGGCAAACCACGCTGAAATAAAGTAGGTGACACCCAGGGCGATAAAACTGTTGCCAGACTGCCACGGCGCCATCCCCAGACCGGTTTGCATGGTTAACGCCATGCAGAACATAAAGCCGGACCAGACGCTAAAAAAGAGCAACGCAATCAGCACGCCAAAGCGGATACTGCGCAACTGCAGCAGGCGCGGCGGGATCAGCGGATGTGCATCGTCCCGCTCTTTTTTGCGGGCGTTGAGGGCCATCAACCCGGCAAGCGGAATAATGGCGATAAGCGCGACCTTGAGCGGCCAGGACCAGTGCCACTGCGGGCCAAGCGCCATCGGGAACAGCAGGCAGCAGAGGATGATCGCCAGCAGGACGGTGCCCGTCCAGTCAATGCTTGATGGCGTGTCGCGGCGGGTTTCCGGCACGTAGCGGCGGCTCATGGCCAGCACCACCAGACAAATCGGCACGTTGATAAAGAAGGCGTTGCGCCAGCCGAGGCCGGCAATGTCCGCCGATACCAGCCAGCCTCCGCCCATCTGGCCGACGATAAACGCGATGCCGCCGATGCCGCCAAAGAGGCTGATGGCCTTCGCGTGGGCCGTGCCTTTCAGCGTTACGTGCAGGGTGGCGAGAATTTGCGGCATGATCAGCGCTGCGCCAGCCCCCTGAAGAATACGGGCGCCCAGCAGTTGTTCAATGTTGCCTGCCATTCCGCACAGCAGCGAGGCCAGGCCAAAGCTCGCCACGCCCCACATGAAAAGACGACGGCGGCCAAGGTTATCCCCCAGCTTGCTGCCGAGGGCAAGGCAGACGGCAAAGGCCACACCGTAGAGGGCCACAATTAATTCCAGCTCGGTGGCCGTAGCGTGCAGCGAGTGGGTGATAGCATCCAGCGCCACGTTGGTGATTGAGGTATCAATCAGCGGCAGCATCTGGCCGGTTAACAGCAATATCAGGCCTGCGCGGCCCGGTGAAACGACTGACGTATTCATGGTAACTCCATTGCGTCATTCAACAGATGGTCGTAGCATCAACGATCTGATAAACGGGTACCAGTTCTTGCTTATACTGGTACTGGCACTACCATGCAGGGGGATTTATGGCGCTGATGTCTGAACCCGTCGTCTCGCTCAAGGATGACACCCGAAAACAACTTGGTGCGTTTTTACGCGCCCGACGCGAAAGCCTCGATCCGCAGCGGCTCGGCCTGCCGCGCAGCGGTCGACGCCGCACGCCCGGGCTGCGCCGTGAAGAGGTGGCCCTGCTGGCGGACGTTGGGGTGACCTGGTACACCTGGCTTGAGCAGGGCAGGGACGTCAATCCGTCCAGCGCGGTGATGGCCGCCGTGGCAAAAGCGCTGCAATGTACCCCGACCGAAGCGCGCCATCTTTTTGTGCTGGCCGGGCTACCGCCGGGTGAAGCACCGCAGGCCACCTGCTGTGAAGGGATCAGCGAAGGCACGCGCCGCCTGCTTGATACGTTGATGCCGAAACCGGCCAGCATTCAGAAACCCAATTTCGACATCGTGGCGTGGAACGACAGCTTTGGTCATCTGATGGGGGTCGATTTCAATGCGATCCCCCCGGAAGACCGCAACTGTATTTATCTGTTCCTCACCCACCCGGCATGGCGCGCCCGTCTCGGCAGACGTGACGATGTGCTGCCCGTCTTTGTCTCCTATTTCCGGGCGGCGATGGCCGAGCACCGGGGTGACCCGCTGTGGGAAGCCAAACTGGCGCGCTTCTTTGCGGTGTCTGAGGAGTTTAAAAATCTGTGGCATCAGCGCAATGACGTGCGCGGTGTGGAAAACCAGCTCAAGTTGTTTACCCATCCTGAGCTTGGGGAATTTACCCTGCAGCAGATGTACTGGTACTCTGCTCCACGAAACGGTTCCCGGTTGCTGGTGTATCTGCCAGTAGATGAAGCCGGGGAGAGAGCAATGGAATGGCTGACGGAGCAGGCAAAATGAAGGTTACCGGCAAACAGGAGCGGCTGCTACGCCGCGCACTCAACGAGTGGCAACAGGAAGGCACATTAACCGCTGACGACCACCAGCGGCTGGCCGGTACGCTTCAACGCGTGACCATGGACTGGCAGCGGCTGAGCCGCTACGCCTTCTGGACGGCACTCGCCTGCGTCATTATCGCCATCGGCAGCCTGTTCTCGGACAGCGAACTGATGGCGCGCATTATCGAATTCTTCGCTTTTTCTTCCCTTGCCCGCATCGGGCTGCCGGCGCTGCTGGCCGTGCTGTTTTATTTGTGGGGCTTCAGCCGCCAGCGGCGGGAGACGCAGTGGCATTACAGTACCGAAGCGATTTTGTTCCTCGGAGTCTTGTTTACCGCCATCGCGCTCTGGCAGCTGGGTGAACGGCTGGATAACGGCAGCGGCCACATCGCGCCCCTGTTCCTGGCCGGCTGTGCCGTCTATGGCCTGGTAGGCTTTTTCGGCCGCTCCGGGCTGGTCTGGCTGTTCTTCTTGCTCTCGCTTGGCAACTGGTTTGGCGCGGAGACGGGCTATATGTCCGGCTGGGGCGCTTACTGGCTGGGGATGAACTATCCAGTGCGCTTTATCTTTTTCGGCGGCGCGCTGCTGGCCCTGTGCTGGATCCTGCGCGCTCTGCTGCAGTCCCGTCATCTCTACACCACCAGTAAAGCGATGGGGCTGACGTATCTCTTTGTCGCCCTGTGGATCATGTCGATATTTGGTAATTACGATATCGATAACTGGTACAGCGTGACCCAGGCCTCGTTGCTGCCGTGGGCGCTGCTGTTTGCGGTGGCGGCGGTTCTCTGTATTTACATCAGTCTGAAAACTGACGACGGCATGCTGCGCGGGTTTGGCCTGACGTTCCTCGCCATTAACCTCTATACCCGCTACTTCGAATACTTCTGGGATGGGATGAACAAGGTGGTGTTCTTCCTGATTCTGGCGGCGTCGCTGGCGGTGATAGGGCGGTATGCGGAGCGGATCTGGCATGCCGGGCGTGCGGAGAAGTAAGTTTTTGCGCGTGTTGATCGGGAAGACGCAGAAAACGCTGTCTGCGTGAGATGCTGACTCAATGGCGAAACCAGGCAGATGACGCGTGATTGAAAACGGGCCGCAGTTGCGGCCCGTTTGTCTTAGCACTCGGTCACAATCGTGCTCAGCGGCAGGCGAGATTTTGGCAGCGTGGCGTTGAAATCTTCCACGCTGTGGTGTCCAACCGGGACCACCACCAGGCTGGTGAAGCCTTTCTCTTTCAGGCCAAACTCTTCGTCGAGAATGGCGGCGTCAAAACCTTCAATGGGTACGGCATCCAGGCCCAGCGCGGCCACGCCTAACAGGAAGTTACCGACGTTGAGGTAAACCTGTTTCGCCATCCACTGGTCGTCATCTTTCAGATCCACGCGGTGCATGTCGGCGAAATAGCAACGACCTTTGTGATTCGCCGCTTTTGCTTCTGGGGTATTGAAGCGACCGTCTGCCTCTTCCTGATCCACGACGCGCTCAAGCCACGCATCGTCCATGGCGGTTTTCGCGCAGAACACCACCACATGAGAGGCGTCCATCATTTTGCGTTCGTTGAACACGTAAGTGCCTGCCGCAGATTTGGCCACGCGCGCTTTACCTTCCTCAGTGCTGGCAATAATAAAATGCCACGGCTGGGAGTTCGTGCTGGACGGGCTGTACTGCAGCAGGGTTTTGATCTTCTCCGCTTCTTCAGCGGTCAGTTTCTTGCTTGGGTCAAACGCCTTGGTGGAGTGGCGTTTCAGGGCAACGGAAATAATATCCATAACAACTCCTGGTGATAAAGTTCGCCCGCGTGCGGGCGCGAAAAGGAGTGCAGATTACCGTGCGAAGCGGGAAAAGATAAGTGCATTTTGAGCGCTTAATCTGTTCGTCTCAGACGAACAATCAGCGCGGCCTGATCCATTTCTGGTCTTTTTTCGGCAGCTTATCGACGACCAGATTCCAGGAATCGTTGATGAGATCGGCCACCAGTTCCGGCGTAACATCGTCGGTGCCGTAGAGTGAAATCCAGTGCTTTTTATTGAGATGATACCCCGGCTCAACGCCGCGGTAGATCTGCTGGTTTAACAGGGATTTTTCCGGATCGGATTTCAGGCTGACATGCGGTCGCCCGTGAGCAACCGCAACAATCATGAAAATCTTGCCACCCACTTTAAACACATCAAATTCCGGCCCGAACGGCCAGCAGTGTTCGGTGAACGGCAGTTCCAGCGCCACGCGTTTGGCGTGTTCCTGCAGCGATTTACTGTCCATCAATATCCTCGGAGGCGAGTCCACGCCACATGGCTTCAAAGCCCAGCGCTTTAAAATCGACGGCGCGGGACGGATCGCGGGTGGCAAATTCCATGGTGGTTTCGGCAAGCGATAAGAACATGGCATCACCAAAGGTACGAAACTCATCGGACATAAATACCGGGCGCACTGCGCGACGGCACAGTTCATGCAGCTCCGGGAACATCTCCTGCACGGCCTGCTCCGTTTCGGCGCTGATCTTCTCGCTGACCCCAAGCTGGCGAATGGCGGCGTGAGCGACAGGATTACGGATGCCCCAGTCCACGTAGCTGTTCCAGATATTGCGGGTATGTTCTTTGGGAAGGGTGAGCGTGCGATCAAGCTCCGCCAGCATCGTCTGGCAGAGATCCTGCTTCAGGTGCAGATAGAGGGCATTCAGCAGATCGTCTTTGGTAGCAAAGTAGCGGAACAGTGTGCCTTCAGCGACGCCCGCGTTCCGGGCAATTAAGGCCGTTGAGGCGGCAATACCTGACTGTGCAAATGCAGCGGTTGCTGCGTCCAGTAAGGCCTGTTTTTTATCTTCACTCTTCGGACGTGCCACTAAATTGTTCCTCCTGTCAATTGTAAAAACCTTGATTGAAACACGTGCTTTGACAGGCTGCAACGCGCAATGTCAAAGATCGAAAACGTCTTGACGACTTTATCATCATATCTATAATGAGTGCTTACTCACTCATAATCAAGTTCAACCCGCGTAAACCATCGGATGGGGCGCGTTTTCGGGTCAGGATATGAAAAAGCCTCTATTCATCTGCGTGGTGTTCGTCATGATTATTGCTTCAGCTGCGAGTTTACCTTTTGTCCTGAATCCTGGATTTGGCCAGCCACCGCAGGGTGCGCAGCTTACCGAAGTGGAGGCCTCCCCGCAGTATCGCGACGGGAAATTCCACAATACGTTGCCGACACCGGGCTTCACCGGCGAGCAAAATATGCTGGTGGCGTGGTGGCAATTTCTGACCCGCAAAACCGAAAATGCCCGTCCCGCGCAGCCGCTGCCGCTGGTGGAAACCGATCTCGCCAGTCTGCCGCTGGAGCAGGACACGCTGGTCTGGCTCGGTCACTCGTCGTGGTATATGCAGCTGGCGGGTAAACGTATTCTGATTGACCCGGTGCTCAGCAACTATGCCGCGCCGTTCTCGTTCCTCAATAAAGCTTTTGCGGGCGAGTATCCCTGGCATGCGCAGAACATGCCGGAGATCGACCTGCTGATCATCTCCCACGATCACTACGATCATCTGGATTACGCCACCATCAGGGCGTTACTGCCGAAGGTGAAACGTGTGGTTACTCCGCTGGGCGTTGGATCTCATCTGCGCTACTGGGGCATGAAGCCGGAAATTATCGACGAGCGCGACTGGAACCAGTCGGTGCGCATCAGTGATGACTTAACGGTGCACGTCCTGCCGGCACGTCACTTCTCCGGACGCGGGATTAAACGCGATCAAACCCTGTGGGGGAGCTTTATGTTCGTCACGCCGGCGCAGAAGGTTTATTACAGCGGAGACTCCGGTTACGGTCCGCACTTCAGGGCCATCGGTGAGCAGTTCGGCGAGGTGGATTTAGCCATCATGGAAAACGGCCAGTACGATCGGGACTGGAAGTACATTCACATGATGCCGGCGGAAACGGCACAGGCGTCGGCTGACCTTAACGCGAAAGCTGTCGTGCCTGGTCATAACGGACGCTTTGTGCTGGCAAAACACACCTGGAACGATCCGCTGATCCAGCTGGCGCAGGCCAGCAAAGATAAAAATTATCGGCTACTGACGCCGGAGCTGGGTGAACCTGTTCACGTGAGTGATACCACGCAAACCTTTCGTGAGTGGTGGGAATAATGTTTAAGCGAGAAGCAGAGGGGGAGAGCAGTATGACCATTTCCGCTCAAGTCATCGACACCATCGTCGAGTGGATCGACGACAACCTGCACCAGCCATTACGTATCGAAGAGATCGCCCGCCACGCGGGTTACTCGAAATGGCATCTGCAGCGTTTGTTTATGCAGTATAAGGGCGAAAGTCTCGGGCGTTACATTCGCGAACGCAAGCTGCTGCTGGCAGCGCGTGACCTGCGTGAATCGGACGAGCGTGTCTACGATATCTGTTTGCGCTACGGCTTTGATTCGCAGCAGACGTTTACGCGTATCTTTACCCGTACCTTCAACCAGCCGCCTGGCGCGTACCGCAAAGAGAACCACAGCCGGACACACTGAACGTGTCGTTATGCAGAAATCCGACCGGGTAAGGCGCAGCCGCACCCGGTTTTTTTTACTTACGATGCCAGTGAAAACCAGCGACGCCAGACGAAACGCAGGATGAAGAATTCGAGGGCGCCAAGCAGTAAAAACCACACGCAGAACAAAATGGTGTACAGCTGGTTAAGATCGACCATGTGGAAGATCGTCATCAGCTTTTTCGCCAGCACCAGCCCAAGCGACGGCGCAGGTAACAGCAGGCAGGAGAGCAGGGCCATCAACAAAATGCCCCCCGCTGTGAGCAGCGATTCTAACGGGTGTTTCATCTTAATGTTAATCGTCAGTTAAAAATGTCATTGTCCGGCATCGCGGAACGTAAAGCAATATAAACCCGGCAGACGTTTTTTGTTAAATCAAATGCACTTTTCTGCGAATAAATAACAGAAAGAGAATAATCTCTCAGAAGCGATTAAATTATTATCGCGTTATGTAAATAAATGTCCTTGTCATGCAAATAATTTTACAAACATATAAGTGCTATATCCAATTAACGTGGCAATAACAATGGCAGCGACAATGTATAACGCCAGGCGGCGTGCGCGATAAATACCAAACATGGTTCCTCCTCGTTTAGCGTTGGTTTAGAAATATTTTGTAAAAATCATCGTATTCGAATAATATTTATTAGTTTTGAATATCCCGGCAGTAATTATATTGCGGTAGATCAATTTTACCCGCAAGCCTTAAAAATGAATTTATTAAAGCCAGAAAGGAATTCAGGCTTCCGTCCACCGTATATTGAAGGAAAAATACGATGACCAAAAAAAATATCTCTCAGAACATGCCACCTGCTGGTGGGCAGGCGTATCAGCAGACCGTTGAGCAAGTGCTTGCTAACAAGCAGAGCCAGGCAAGCGGCCTCGACCGTGCTGAAGCGCAGGCACGTCTGCATCAGTATGGCCCTAACGCGTTGCCGGAGAAAAAAGGCAAGCCCGCCTGGCTACGTTTTCTCGCCCATTTTAACGATGTACTGATTTACGTTCTGCTTGCCGCGGCGGTATTAACCGCGGTTATGGGCCACTGGGTCGATACGCTGGTTATCCTCGGTGTGGCGGTAATCAACGCGTTAATTGGCCATATTCAGGAAAGCAATGCGGAAAAATCCCTGAAGAGTATTCGCAATATGCTCTCCAGCGAAGCGCGCGTCATTCGCAA
Organism: Enterobacter cloacae complex sp. 394I7; assembly: GCF_057320345.1. Classification (NCBI taxonomy): domain Bacteria; kingdom Pseudomonadati; phylum Pseudomonadota; class Gammaproteobacteria; order Enterobacterales; family Enterobacteriaceae; genus Enterobacter; species Enterobacter cloacae complex sp. 394I7. Next base: position 269,045 of record NZ_JBXWCR010000004.1, read on the forward strand.
TGGCAATCATGAAACGCTACCGACAACTGAAATAGTCCCGGGCGATATTATTGTATTACGCGCAGGTGATCGTATTCCGGCGGATATGCGTTTAATCGAAGCGCATAATTTACGCGTGGAAGAGGCTATTCTGACCGGCGAATCTACCGTGGTGGATAAACACATTAATCCGCTGACCGGTGAATTACCGCTGGGCGACCGCACTAACCTGGTCTTTTCCGGTACGACCGTGAGTGCAGGGGGCGGCATTGGCGTGGTCATTGCCACCGGGCAAGAGACTGAACTTGGCCACATTAACCAGATGATGGCGGGTATTGAAAAGCATCGTACGCCGCTGCTGGTGGAGATGGACAAGCTGGGGAAAGCGATCTTCGCCATTATTCTGGCGATGATGGCGGCACTGTTTGTCTTCAGCCTGGTGTTCCGCGAAATCCCCATGGGCGAGCTGCTGCTCTCTCTGATTAGCCTGGCGGTCGCCTCCGTGCCGGAAGGTCTGCCAGCCATTATTTCTATCATACTTTCTCTTGGCGTGCAGGCGATGGCACGCAAGCGGGCGATTATCCGCAAGCTGCCAACGGTTGAAACCCTGGGGGCGATGACCGTGGTCTGCTCGGATAAAACCGGCACCCTGACCATGAACGAGATGACGGTGAAAGCCATCATTACTGCCGACAGTTGCTACCGCGTGGACGGTAACAGCTACGAGCCGGCGGGGAACATTTACCTGGAAGGCAGCGACGAGCCGATGCAGATCCAGCCGGGCACCGTGCTGGAGCAGTACCTGCGCACTGTTGATCTCTGTAATGACAGCCAGCTGATTCAGGACGAACGCGGTCTGTGGGGCATCACCGGTGGGCCGACCGAAGGGGCGCTGAAGGTGCTGGCGGCGAAGGCGCATCTTGAGCCGGTGATGACCACCCTGATTAACAAGATCCCGTTCGATTCGCAGTACAAGTACATGAGCACCCACTATCAGATTGGTCACGAGGAGCACATCCTGATTACCGGCGCGCCGGACGTGATTTTCGCGCTGTGTAAACAGCAACAGGCCCGTAACGGCGCTGAAGCGTTCGACCGCGCTTACTGGGAAACCGAGATGGAGCGCTATGCACGTCAGGGGCTGCGTATGGTTGCCGCGGCGTTCAAACCGGCGAACGGTGAGCAGGCGCTGACGCATGACGATCTGAATCACGGGCTGATCTTCCTCGGTATTGCCGCAATGATGGATCCACCGCGTCCTGAAGCGATTGATGCGATTCATGCCTGCCAGCAGGCCGGGATCCGCGTGAAGATGATCACCGGGGATCACCCGCAGACGGCAATGAGCATCGGCCAGATGCTCGGGATCACCAACAGCGAGCAGGCGGTGACGGGCTACCAGCTGGAGAAAATGGACGACGCTGAGCTTGCAGACGCCGCGGTGAAATATGACATTTTCGCCCGTACCAGCCCGGAGCATAAGCTGCGCCTGGTGAAAGCCCTGCAGGACAAGGGTGAGATCGTGGGCATGACCGGCGACGGTGTGAATGACGCTCCGGCGTTGCGCCAGGCGGACGTGGGCATCGCAATGGGCATCAAAGGCACCGAAGTGACCAAAGAGGCGGCGGATATGGTCCTGACCGACGATAACTTCGCCACCATCGCCAGCGCGGTAAAAGAGGGGCGTCGCGTTTACGACAACCTGAAGAAAACCATTCTGTTCATTATGCCGACCAACCTGGCGCAGGGGTTACTGATTGTTATTGCGCTGCTGGCAGGAAACATTATCCCGCTGACGCCGGTACTGATTTTGTGGATGAACATGGCAACCTCCGCCACGCTCTCCTTTGGCCTGGCCTTTGAAGCCGCTGAGCGCAACATCATGAAGCGTCCGCCGCGTCAGACCGGACAGCACGTGATGGATGCGTACGCCGTATGGCGCGTGGCCTTCGTCGGGACCATGATTGCCATCGCCGCCTTTGCGCTGGAAGCCTGGCTGGCACCGCGCGGCCACAGCGCGGAGTTCATCCGTACCGTGCTGCTGCAGATGCTGGTCTGCGCCCAGTGGGTATACATGATTAACTGCCGCAACACTGAAGGGTTCTCCCTGAACCGTGGCCTGCTGGCGAACAAAGGGATTTGGCTGGTCACAGGCGTGTTGTTCCTGCTCCAGGCGGCAATCATCTACCTGCCGTTTATGCAGATGCTTTTCGGTACGGAAGCGCTGCCTCTGCGCTACTGGTTCGTCACGCTGGCGGTAGCCGCGGTGATGTTCTTCGTTGTTGAAATCGAGAAGCGACTGACCCGCAGGTTCCGTAAGGCTGCATAACCTTTTGCCCTCACCTTAACCCTCTCCCGCCGGGAGAGGGGATGCTGACCTCCCTTTCATTGGGCAGAGGACCGGGTGAGGGAAACACATCAGAGGTACATCCCCATGAAATTCCCGCTCCTGTTCGTCCTCCTCGCCCTCTTTCAACCCGCGTTTGCTGCTGCCATTCCGGTTCGCGTGGCGGTTGTGGAGCAAACGACCCACGCAGCTGAACGGCACGTGCCTGGCCGCATTGAAGCCATTCATACCGTCGAGATAAGAGCGCGCACGGAAGGCGTGATTACCCAGGTTCATTTTCGCGACGGACAATACGTGAAAAAAGGTGACGTGCTGTTTGAGCTGGACGATGCCGAGCCACGTGCCGCCGTGCGTCTGGCACAGGCTGAGGTAAAGAGCGCGGAAGCCACGCTGCGTCAGGCGCAGCAGCAGCTTTCACGCTTTGAAAGCCTGGGCAACAGCAATGCCATCAGCCGTCACGACGTGGATAACGCGCGCATGCAGCGCGATGTCGCCAGCGCTGCGCTGGAGCAGGCGAAAGCTCGCCTCGAAACCCGTAACGTGACGCTGGCGTACACGCGCATCACATCGCCGATTGATGGCCGCGTGGGGCACAGCCAGTTCCATGCCGGCAGCCTGGTGAACCCGTCAAGCGGCGTGCTGGTGGATGTCGTGCAGCTTGATCCGATCCGTATCGCCTTTGCGCTGGAAGAGGGGGCGTTTGCCACCAAAGCCGGACAACATGCGGATATCAGCGCCCTGAAGCGCGCCTGGCAGGCGCGGATTGACAGCAATGGTCAGCGCCTGAGCGGTGAACTGACCTCCGTGGACAATCGTATCGACCCGCGTACCGCCAGCGTGATGCTGCGCGCCGAATTCGCCAACCCGCGCCATCAGCTGCTGCCGGGCGGCAATGTGAATGTTTACCTGCGTCCGGCAAGCGCGCAGCCGGTGCTGACAGTGCCCGCTGCGGCAGTACAGCAAAACGGCGAGGGATTCTTTGCCTGGGTGGTTAACGCAGAAGGCAAAGCCGAAAAACGCCCGCTGAAGATTGCCGGACAGATTGGCCAGCAGTTTGAGATTTCATCCGGCTTACATCCCGGTGAGCGAGCGATCACCGACGGTGCCCAGCGCGTACAGCCTGGCGCAGCCGTCCAGATACTGAATTAAGGAGCCATCATGCTGACGTTTTTCATCAAACGCCCGCGCTTCGCGATGGTGATTGCGCTGGTGATAACCCTGCTGGGTGCCATCGCGCTGAAGATTATCCCGGTGGAGCAGTACCCGCAGATCACCCCACCGGTGGTGAATGTCTCCGCCAGCTGGCCCGGTGCCAGTTCGGCTGACGTGGCGCAAGCCATTGCCACGCCGCTGGAGACTCAGCTTAACGGCGTGGATCACATGCTCTATATGGAATCCACCAGTTCGGATGAAGGTGCCTACAGCCTGAACATCACATTTGCGGCAGGGACCGATCCGGATCTGGCCGCCATCGACGTGCAAAACCGCGTGGCGCAGGCTGTGGCGCAATTGCCCACCGAGGCGCAGCAAAACGGCGTGCAGGTGCGTAAACGCGCCACCAATCTGATGATGGGGGTAAGCCTTTACTCACCGGACAATAGCCACACGCCGCTTTTCGTCAGTAACTACGCCAGCACGCAGGTGCGTGAAGCGCTGGCGCGTTTGCCGGGCGTCGGGCAGGTGCAGATGTTTGGCGCGCGCGACTACAGCATGCGTATCTGGCTGCGTCCGGATCGCATGAACGCCCTGAACGTGACCACCGATGACGTGGCTCAGGCGTTACGCGAGCAGAACGTCCAGGGGGCGGCAGGCCAGGTCGGAACGCCGCCGGTGTTTAACGGCCAGCAGCAAACCCTGACGATTAACGGGCTGGGGCGTTTAAATCAGGCTGAGGACTTTGCGGACATCATTATCCGTGCGGGGGAGATGGGCCAGCTGGTGCGGCTGAAAGATGTCGCCACGATTGAACTGGGGTCGCGCAGCTACAGCTCCGGCGCCCAGCTGAACGGGCATGACTCGGCCTATCTTGGCATCTACCCTACGCCGTCCGCCAACGCCCTGCGCGTAGCCGATGCGGTTCGCGCGGAGCTGGCGCGACTCTCTGCACGCTTCCCGGACGATCTGACCTATGAAGTCAAATTCGATACCACCACCTTTGTCGCCGCGACCATCAAGGAGATTGGCGCCTCGCTGGCGCTGACCCTGCTCGCCGTGGTGGTGGTGGTTTCCTTATTTCTGCAGAGCTGGCGTGCGACGCTGATTGTGGCGCTCGCCATTCCAGTGTCGCTGGTCGGCACCTTTGCGGTGCTCTATACCCTCGGTTATTCGGCCAACACGCTCAGCCTGTTCGCCATTATTCTGGCGCTCACCATGGTGGTGGATGACGCCATTGTGGTGGTGGAGAGCGTTGAAACGCTGATGGCGGAAGGGCAAAGCCGCACGGCGGCTACCGCACAGGCGCTGCGCCAGATTGCCGGGCCGGTGATTGCCACCACCCTGGTGCTGCTGGCGGTGTTTGTGCCGGTGGCGCTGCTGCCGGGGATCGTGGGGGAGTTGTATCGCCAGTTCGCGGTCACGCTCTCCACCGCCGTCACGCTCTCAAGCCTGGTGGCGCTGACCCTGACGCCAGCGCTCTGTGCGCTGTTGCTGCGCCCGCGCCCGAAGAAGCCAGCCGCGGTTTACCGCGTTTTCAACCGCGGACTGGATACCACACGCACCGTTTATACCCGCATCGTTAACTGCATTAACCTCCGTCCGTGGCTGGTGCTGCTGGCAACGGCCGGCGCGGCGGGCGTGGTGGTGTTCAGCTTTATGTCGATGCCAAAGGGCTTCCTGCCGCAGGAAGATCAGGGCTACTTCTTCGCCAGCGTGCAACTGCCGGAAGCGGCGTCGCTGGAGCGTACAGAAGCGGTGATGACCACCGCGCGGGAGCTTATCGCCAGACACCCTGCGGTCGAGGATGTGATTCAGGTCTCCGGTTTTAACATTCTCAACGGTACCAGCGCGTCTAACGGCGGGTTTATCTCCATCATGCTGAAGACATGGGGAGAGCGTGCGCCGCTTGATGAGGTGATGGGAACGCTGCAGCGTCAGCTGTTGGCGCTGCCGGAAGCGACCATCATGACCTTCGCCCCGCCGACGTTGCCGGGGTTGGGCAACGCCTCCGGCTTCGACCTGCGTATTCAGGCCCTGGCGGGGCAAAGCCCGGCTGAGCTGGAACGCGTTACCCGCAACGTTCTGATAAAAGCTAACCAGCATCCGCAGCTTAACCGGGTGTTTACCACCTGGAGCAGCAACGTGCCGCAGCTGACGCTGACCGTTGATCGCGAGCGTGCTGCCCGCCTCGACGTGCCGGTCTCGCGCATCTTCAGCAGCCTGCAAACCGCCTTTGGCGGCACGCGTGCCGGGGATTTTAGCGTTAACAACCGCGTCTACCACGTGGTGGTACAGAACGAAATGCAGTGGCGCGAGCGTGCCGGGCAAATCAGCGAATTGTTCGTGCGCAGCAATAACGGTGAGCGGGTGCGTCTGAGTAATCTTGTCACGATTACCCCGACCGTTGGCGCACCGTTCCTGCAGCAGTACAACCAGTTCCCGTCGGTGTCAGTGAGCGGGTCGGCGGCAGACGGCGTGAGCAGCAGCACGGCGATGGCCGTGATGAGCGAGCTTCTGGCGGAAAACCTGCCTGCCGGGTACGACTATGCCTGGAGCGGGATGTCTTATCAGGAGCAGCAGACCGGAAATCAGGCCATCTGGATTGTCCTGGCCGCAGTGGTTATGGCGTGGCTGTTCCTTGTCGCGCAGTATGAGAGCTGGACGTTGCCCGCGAGCGTGATGCTCTCAGTCCTGTTCGCCATCGGGGGCGCGCTGGTGTGGCTGTGGATCGCGGGATACGCCAACGATGTGTATGTGCAGATTGGCCTGGTACTGTTAATCGCGCTGGCGGCCAAGAACGCGATCCTGATCGTCGAGTTTGCCCGCGCACGGCGTCATGAGGGGATGGCGATTGTCGATGCGGCCCGTGAAGGCGCCTCACGCCGCTTCCGGGCGGTGATGATGACGGCGGTGTCATTTATTATCGGTGTGCTACCGATGATGCTGGCGTCCGGGGCAGGGGCGCAGAGCCGCCGCATCATTGGCACCACGGTGTTCAGCGGGATGCTGGTGGCCACCGTGGTCGGCATTCTGTTTATCCCGGCGCTGTTTGTGCTGTTCCAGCGCCTGCGTGAGTGGGGGCATCGCCTTACGGACTCGTCGCCCACAGCTCGCAATGTTTCTGAACCAGAGAAATAAGCGAACCGCCGTCTGCGATAAAATCGCGCATGCGCTGCGCCTCGCTCTTGCCCTGTTTTAACATCAGGGCTATTTCCTTAATCGCGCTCGTCGCGCCGAGCTTCTCGGCCGACGGCGCAACCTGCTCCAGCAGCCACGCAATATCTTCCGCCACGGTTTTGTGCTCACCAGTCTGCACGTCTGTCAGAATGCCCTCTAACCCATAACGACACGCCTGAAAACGGTTAAAGCGGTACAGCAGAAAATCCTTTTCCTGATGCTTATAGGGCCGCGTGGTCAGCAGCCAGTGAGACGTCGCCTGAATCAACCCGGCGATGTTGATCGCGTGGCCGAGCGTCAGCGGTGTATCCATCACCCGCACCTCGACCGTGCCAAAATGCGGGCTGGGGCGAATATCCCAGTGCAAATCTTTAATGCTGTCGATCATGCTGGTGGCGCTCAGACGACGAAACAGCCCTTCGAACTCCTGCCAGTTGTTCACCCACGGCATCTGTCCATTATCCGGAAATCCCGAGAAGATATTGAGTCGCGACGAGGCGAACTTCGTGTCCGTACCCTGCATATAGGGTGAGGACGCCGCCAGAGCAATAAAGTGGGGGACAAAGCGCGACAAACCATGCAGCAGATAAATAGCGTCGTCGCCGGTCCGACAACCGACATGCACGTGCTGGCCGAATACCGTCGCCTGCAAAATCAGATAGCCAAACCGTTCGAGCGTGACGTTATAGCGCTCGTCATCGCACACCTCCTGACGCTGCCACTTCTGAAAAGGGTGCGTCCCACCGCCGCAGATCTGAATATGCTGCTCCGCAGCGGCGCGCAGAATACTTTGCTGCATCACCGAGATTTGTGCGGCGGCCTGATCAATGTTCTGACACACGCCGGTGGCGATTTCGAGCATGCTCTCGGTGATATCGTGCTTCACCTCCCCGCCTTTGATGTCGTCTTTGACGGCAGCGATAAGGGCGGAGGAGTCCTGGCTCAGATCGTACCCCGGCGGGTTAACCACCTGCAGTTCAAGTTCAATACCAAGGGTATAAGGTTCAGAGGAATGGAAATCGGGTAATGGCATGGTGCACTCCGTTGTCGTAGATGAAATGAGTATAGACAACGGGTATGGCTCCCACTTCAGGCGATGGTATAAAGGGACGTGTGGCGGCTATGCTGAACGCCACGGCACACTGATTAGGGCTTTAGCGACCAGGGGAGTTAACAATGTCTGACTATCCAACCATTGCGCTGATTGGACCCGGTGCAATCGGAACCACTATCGCTGCGGTGCTGCATGAGGCTGGCCGCACGCCGCAACTGTGCGGACGTACCGCACATCCGCAATTACGTTTGCGGCACGATGAGGGTGAAATCGTGGTACCCGGGCCGGTATTAACCGATCCGACGGTCATCGATCGTCCGTACGATCTGGTTTTTATCGCAGTGAAAACGACCCAGAACGCCGACAGCGCGGGATGGCTGAACGCGCTGTGCGATGAAAACACGGTGGTTTGCGCGCTGCAAAACGGCGTCGAGCAAAAGGCCCAGCTGGCACCGTGGGTCAATGGCGCGACGGTACTGCCGTCGGTGGTCTGGTTCCCGGCACAGCGTGAGCCGGATGCCTCCGTCTGGCTGCGGGCCAGTCCGCGGTTGACGCTGCCGGATGTGCCGCAGGCAAAACGGGTGGCTGATGCGCTGAACGGCACGCGCTGCGCGGTAGACTTGTCGGCAGATTTTCTTACCGTCGCATGGCGCAAGCTGCTGCAAAATGCGGTTGCAGGCCTGATGGTGCTTGCGAATCGTCGTGCCGGGATGTTCTCCCGTGAGGATATCAGCGAGCTGGCGCTGGCGTATCTGCGCGAGGGGCTTGCCGTGGCCCGAGCAGAAGGGGCGGTGCTACACGATGACGTTGCGCAGGAGATCCTGGCGAATTTCCAGCGCGCACCTGCCGATTTAGGCACGTCTATCCTCGCCGATCGTCAGGCCAACCGTCCCATGGAGTGGGATATCCGCAACGGCGTGATCCAGCGCTACGGTCGTGCCCACGGAATTCCCGTTCCGATTAGCGATGTGCTGGTTCCTCTGCTTGCTGCAGGCAGCGAAGGGCCGGGTTAACGGCCGCTGACTTTTCGTTCGGCAAAATAGTGCGCGGGCGTGGTGCCCATGGCTTTCCTGAACATGGTGATAAACGCATTCACGGATTCATACCCAAGCGTTGTCGCCACGTTCTGGACCGGGACACCGCTTGCCAGCTCCTGCAGGGCAATAATCAACTGCAGCTGCTGACGCCAGCGGCCAAAGCTCAGCCCGGTCTCGCGCGCCATCAAACGTGCAAAGGAGCGCTCGCTCAGCGCCAGCCGTTTCGCCCAGGCTTTCAGGGTGCTTCTGTCGTCAGGATGGCTGACCAGCGCGTCGGCCATGGCGCGAATTTTGGGATGGGCTGAAACGGGCAGGCTCAGCTTCTGCTGCGGCATGCTGGCGAGCTCATCAAGCGTCACTCTGGTCAGCCGCGCGGCATGGCTCTCTGGCGGATAATCAACGCGTTCATGCGTCAAACGGTCAACCAGCGCTTTGATTAACGGGGAAATGGCCAGCGTGCAGCATTTCTCCGGCAGCGCGGCGGCACCGGGCTCAATAAACAGATAGTTGAGATGAGCATTCCAGGTCGCTTTGGCGCTGTGTGCGATCCCGCCAGGGATCCAGACGGCACAGTCTGGCGGCACGATCCAGATATCATTTTCCGCATGACAAATCACCGCGCCATACAAAGCAATAATCAGCTGCCCCTTACGGTGGGTGTGTACCGGCACTTCCGCGGCGTACTCCACGAAATCCAGATGTCGGGCTACGGCCGGGCATGCGGTGGCGTCCGGATCGAAGAGCGTATTGGCAAGTTGAGGTTTCACGTTTCTGGCAACATTTAGGTATTTTTTGACAGAATAGAGTATTTAAGCGGGTTCGCAAGCCAGTAATAATTCTGGCATGAACACATTAGACGCTTTTCATTTTCATTCGTGGCGCACCATACGTGAGCGGTTTTCTCCCGTGCTGCGTAACGATGCCAGCGCGCTGCTCTATTCCGCGAGAAGTTTTGCAGCGGCGATGCTCGCTTACTACATTGCGCTGTCGATAGGCCTCGAACGTCCATCATGGGCCATTATTACCGTCTATATCGTGTCGCAGACGTCGGTGGGGGCCTCGCTGAGCAGAAGTCTCTATCGTCTGGCCGGCACCGTTGTGGGGGCCTGTGCCACCGTTGCGATCGTACCTGTCTTCGTCAATATGCCGATCCTTTGCAGCGTGATGCTGTCGGGCTGGATCACGTTCTGCCTCTATTTATCTCTGCTGGAGCGCACCCCGCGGGCGTATGCCTTTGTGCTGGCCGGGTACACTGCGAGCCTGATTGGTTTTCCTGCGGTATCCGACCCCGGCGGGATTTTTAATATCGCTATTATCCGTGTGCAGGAGATTGTCATTGGGATCTTCTGCGCGGCGCTGATACATCGCTATGTGTTACCCGCGCGTATCTCCGGCCTGTTCAACAGTAAGTTATCGCAAACCCTGCACGCCGCGCGTGAGCGGGTGGCTGACACCCTCGCAGGCAAACCCGTCGCGGTTTCAGACCCGCTGCATCTGGCGCTGGCGCTGCAGTTTCTGCAGGGTATAAGCCACCATATTCCGTATGATTTTGCCCTGTCTGCTCCGGTGCGGCAGGGCAGAAAGGCTATCCATGACCGACTGGCGCGGCTGGTCATCGTCAACTGTGAATTACGCGATCGCTTACCGGCGACGGTGCCTGCCGGGTTGCAGGTATTGCTCGACGACGTTCAGGCCTGGCTGGGGGATGAAGATGCTGCACGCCATAGCACGGCAGATGCGTTAATAGCACGCAGTGAACAGCTCGCAGAGCGCTACGCTGCAGAGGCCCGGACGATGGACGACGCGCTACAGGCCAGTTTTGTCCGTTATCTGACGCAGGCCATTACGCTGTTGCAGCAGTGCGAACGTCTTTCTGATGCCATCCACCATGCGAAGCCCGCCCACGGACTGACGGCGGGCAGGGCAGTTAAAGGGTATGTTTTTCACCGCGATCCCCTTACTGCCGCCCGCACCGCGCTGGGCGCGTTCGCCATTATCCTGAGCGGCTGCCTGGTCTGGATCTTCTCCGCCTGGCCCGATGGCAGCACGGCGGTCTCTATCCTTGGGGTCTGCTGCACGCTGTTTGGCAGTTTCGACACCCCGGCACCGCACATCGTGAAATACATTATTGGCTCGTTCTGGGGCGTATTGATTAGCCTGCTGTACAGCTTTGCGCTGCTTCCGCAGGTGAGCGATTTCCCCGTGCTGGTGGCCGTGCTGGCGCCGGTATATCTGCTGGCCGGGTCGCTTCAGGCACGTCCTCCCACCACGTTTATGGCGATGGGGATCACCCTGACGCTGCCGGTGTTGTGCGAGCTGGGTGCCCACTACAGCGGAGACTTTGCCTCGGCGGCCAATACCGCCATTGCGCTGTTTGCCGCAACCGGCTTTGCTGTTATCAGCATGAGCCTGCTGCAAACCGTGCAGGCCGACGCGGCCATCGCACGTCTGCACACGCTGTGCCAGCGCGATATTCGTCGCTGCGTGAAGGTCAAGCTTCTGCTGGATGAGACGCACTGGACCAATCTGATGATTGACCGCGCTGCCCTGTTACTGCCGCGCCTGCAGCGCAGCGGACGTGCCTCAGAGCAGGTGCTTAACCCGCTGCTGCGCGCGCTGCGCATCGGCCTTTCGGTGATGCATTTACGCTGCTGTGGTATGCCCACGAGCAGAGAGATTAGCGCGCGCCTGTATCACCTGAACGACACCGACGCCTTGCGTGAACACATCGCCGACCACATCCGCCTCAGTTTGCCTGCCGCAGATGCACAAACGCGCCAGTTTGTCGGCCATCTGGTGGATTTGCATTGCGCATTACGGAGGGCAGACGATGGTCAATGATCTGAATATCGGGGGCGTTTTTATCCCGGGACTGCTTGTCACCGCGCTCGCGGCGCTGGCCTGCACGCTGGCACTCATCGCGCTTTTATCGCTCAGCAGGCTCTACCGTCGTTTGCCTTTTCGCCCGCTGCTGGACGTTTCAACTTATCTGGTCACCTTTTTCCTGCTGATGCAGGGCCTGACCGCGCTGGGGTTATTTAGATGAAATCATTACTTTCTCTGGTCGGTCGCTATGCGCTGACGTTATGTGCCGTCGCGGCAGCCACGCTTCTGGCTTTTATGATGTGGAAACATTATGCGCAAACGCCCTGGACCCGCGACGGCCGGGTACGGGCGGATGTGGTACAGATTGCGCCTGACGTATCCGGGCCGGTAATCCGCGTGGCCGTCCGGGATAACCAGTGGGTTAACCGGGGCGATGTGCTCTACGCTATCGACCCGCACTGGCTAACGCTGGCGGTGGCCAGCGCGCAGGCGGAGGTGGAATCCAGACGGCATGAGATGGTGATGCGACAGGATGCCGCCAGACGACGCGCTCAGATTAAAGCCGCGATATCCAGCGAGGATTTACAGCAAACGGGCAGCGCCGCGAACGTCGCGGTGGCGAATTATCACGGTGCGCTTGCTGCGCTGGAACTGGCCGAGCTTAATTTGTCCCATGCCACCGTACGGGCTCCCGTCTCGGGTTATATCACCCATCTGCGGCTTCGTCCGGGGGACTATGCTACCGCGGGGGAGACTAAGGTCGCCATCGTCGATGCGCACAGTTTCTGGGTGGTGGGGTATTTCGAGGAGACCAAACTTCGACATATTCGCGTTGGGGACACGGCGCATATCGTGTTGATGGGCTACGAACCGGTGATTGCCGGGCATGTTGAGAGCATCGGCCATGGGATCGGTGATAACAACGATGAGACGGGCGGGCTTGGGCTTCCCGACGTCGAGCCGACGTTTAGCTGGGTGCGGCTGGCGCAGCGCGTCCCGGTGCGCATACATATTGATGCATTGCCGAAGGGGATTGAGCTGGTAGCCGGGTTGTCGGCGAGCGTGGAGGTGGTGCCGGAATGAGGGGCGTCAGCGTACCGAAGGGAAATCCGATCGTGAGCGCTCTTGAGCAAAAAAACCTTACCGCCCGGCAGAGAGGCGGTAAGGACAGGCAAAGTGGCATAAAAGAGAGGAAAAATACCTGAAATGAGGGTGATGAAACTGTCTGTCAACGTGCCTTACAGGACGTAGCGCACGCCGAATACAAATTCATTGTTCACCAGGCGTCCACGCAGGTTTTCATCCTGCTGATTACGGGCGTTGACAAAGGTGTTACGGCCGCTTTCGATATTGCCCATATCGACATAACGATAAGTGGCGTACAGGGTCAGATCATCGATGACTTCATAAGACGCACCAGCACCCACGGAGTAGGTAAAGTTGGTTTGTGTGTTGCCAGCGAACTCGCGGGTGTCATTACCCTGCCAGCCACCCACTTTCACTTTCGCCACACCGGCACCCGCCGTTGCGTACAGGGCGAATTTATCGGTGATCATAAAGTCACGATAAACGTTGAGCATTGCACGTTCAGAATCAACTTTCATGTGGTTGAAACTGGTTGCAAACGTGGAAGAGCCGCTGGTGAATTCTGTTTTTTCTTTAAACACATATTCCGCTTCGGTACGCCAGTTATTGCCGAACTGATAGCCGGCGGCCACGGAACCGTTCAGCTTGTGCTCTTTTTCGTCCCCGGCCACAAATGAACCGATCCCCGGGCGTTCGCTCAGGTTCATGCTCTTGGCCTTCTGATGGGTGTCAATCAGGTTCAGGGCACCGTAATAGCCTTCTTTAACGTTTTCGGCAGCCAGTACCGGGCCGGAAGCGCACAGTGAAATCACAGAGGCGAATAAAACACGTGGCGTTACTTTCATAATAAGTTCCTTTTTTATCTTTCCGATAAATGACAGATAGCTTTACTTATTTCAGCTTTTTAATAGCGTCGAGTGCACAGGCTTCATCAATATCACCGCTCGGCGCGCCGCCAATACCAATGGCACCGATGGTGGCGTTATTTTCTTTAACCGGTACGCCGCCAGCCAGTAATAAGAAACCAGGGATATCGCCGAGGTTTTTCGCCGCCGGGTACTTATTTGAATTTTCCAGAAGCTGGCTGGTCGCCGCTCCGCTGGACGCAGAGGTAAACGCTTTCTGATAGCTGGCTGTCAGGGTGTGTGGCCCGGCGTTATCCATACGCTGTACCGCACGGGTGAGGCCTGCAGCATCGACAACCGTCACGCTGACGTTATAGCCTTTAGCGCTGCACGATTTAACGGCTTCGCTGGCGAGTACAGATGCCTGTTCCAGAGACAGGGTGGACTGCGTCAATGATTTAGCGTGCGCAGTCATGGTTAATGCTGTGAGCACAGGCAGAATAAGAAATGTCTTTTTCACAAGGAATACCTTTTAATTAATGAGGCGTAAATAATAAAAATAAAACGCCCGTGAGGTTGATCAGCAAGAGCATCAGAATAAGAAAACGCAGTTCTGTTGTAGTGGTCTCAAATAAATTATTTAACATGGCAACCTTCTTTATTTCAAAAACGTTGCCATGGTGACAACGGGGTCACTATATAAATTCCAGGTCAGTGAGATACATGAGGGCAGGATGATAGGCGTGTAAGGGAAGGACTATAGGCGTGTAGTCCTTGTCGGTGAAAAACAGGCCAGGCGCAGGCGCCCGCTCGACAGCGTGTGAGGAAAAGTAAACCTGAGGTTAGCGTGGTGTGGTGAAGGCTGTAATCGCCTGATTCAGCGCCGCGATGTCCCTGAGCAGGGCCTGGAGGCGGGGCACAATGTCAGACTCGACGGGCAACGTTGTCCCTTCGCATGCCTTTTCAAGACTGCGACACTGCTGCGCTATCGCAGTTGCGCCAATGATATCGGCGGCACCGGCCAGGCGATGTACGTGATACGCCAGCGCTGGCCAGTCGCCCTGACGGGCCAGCGTAAGGCAGGGTTGCATGTCGCGTTGGTTTTCATCCCGCGTGGCATTCAGCAGGGTGAACAATAAGGTATTGTCCTCGCCGGTTAACGACCGAAGATTGTCCACATGGATAAACTGACCGAGGCCTTCCGGGTCAGCAAGTTTTGTGGTCGCCTCTTTTGGGGATACCCGCTGTAGACCCGCCTCCAGTTGCTTCAGATTGAGCGGTTTGAAAAGGCAGTCGTCCATACCTGCGGCAATACAGCGGCTACGCTCTTCGGGCTGAGCATTCGCGGTGAGACCAAGGATAATTAACGGTTTTTGCTGCCGTTCCCGTAACAGCCGGGTGAGGGTTAGCCCGTCCATCACCGGCATATTACAATCGGTGATGACCATATCAACCTGCTGTTCGCTCCAGCGCACAAGGGCTTGTTCGCCGTTTTCTGCCTCGACAACCTCATACCCCAGGCGGATCAATTGCTGCCTGAGCAGGAGCCGGCTTGCCGGGTGATCGTCTACAGTCAGTATGCGTAGCGGGCGTGCCGCCGAAGGGGATTCCGTCACATTTTTCCCTTTGAGACCCGGTGTTGGCTCATTCTATTTTGTTGCGCAGGGCAAAATCATAAATGTCTTTCGGGCTTTTAAGATCGAGCTTTTTCATCAGGCGGCTTTTATAGGTGCTGACCGTTTTATCACTGATCATCATTTCCCCGGCGATATCGACAATCCGGCTTCCTTTTGCCAGAAAATGCAGAACCTGCAGTTCCTTATCCGACAGACTGGCAATATTCCCTTTGTCATCCAGTGGAATATCCTCTGCGGCAATCTGGCGGGCGCGATTAATCGGGAAAAAACCATAGCCACTTTTGATTGCACGGATAGCGTCATGAAGTTCCGTCAGATTATTGCGCTTGCTAATAAACCCATCGGCGCCCGCACCGGCACAACGCTTAATATAATGATCGTCATCCTTACCCGTCAGAACCAGGATCCCGCCTTTAAAATCATTCGCACGGAGTCGCTGGACAACGTTAATCCCATTGATTGTAGGAATATCGATATCGACAATAACCAAATCCGGAAGTAACTGACGTGCCTGTTGTAATGCCTTAAGGCCATCATCAGTCTCGCCGATCACCGTCATCCCGTCTTTTTCCAGCAACATTCTCACCGCCAGACGGGCAACCGGGTGGTCATCCACGATTAATACGCTATTCATTTTATCATCCTGGTTCAAAGGGCTTTGCCTGATGAACACAGGCATGAATATTATGCATAACTATACCATATCTGCAACGATATTACCCGCCGGTCAATAAGCGGAAAATGGCTCTATTTCAATGACATGAAAATTAGTGTGGCGGGTTTTTCTGGCATATTTGCTCGGCAGGAACGACGGGATAATCCTTTTTATATTGGCCCAAAAGTACCGTTTTTCGTTCTTCAGGTGACTCCTGTCTTTTACGTTAATACGAAATAATGCCTCCCGAACACAACACAGAGGGAGTTCTTGTTATGAAAACGATTTTCCGTACCGCACTGTTGGTTAGCATGATGAGCGCATTTTCCAGCCAGGCCACCGCACAGGAGACAAATCAGGTGAATACAAAAACAATTCGCGCGATGTCAGGCGCTGTTGCTACGGCGTCTTTATCCGCAGCTGAAACCGCGTTAATCGTGGTGGATATTCAGAATGAATATTACGCGGGTCAGGACTTCCGTGGCCGGATGGTTATCCCGGATGGTGCGGATGTACTGTTGAAAAACAAAAAGCTGGTCGAGTATGCACACCAAAAAGGGATGCCGGTCTACTTTGTGCGCCACATAACAAAAAATAGCCCGCAGCAAAACGGTACTCCGCTGTTCGCTGAGAATTCCGTATTTGCCCAGTTCCATAAGGATCTGCAGCCGACTGCGCAGGACACCATTATTACCAAGGAGACCCCGAGCGCTTTCGTGGGCACCGATCTGGATGCCCGCTTAAAGAAACAGGGAATTAAAAAGGTCATCGTGGCGGGTCTGATGACGCATATGTGTATCTCATCGACTGCACGTGATGCTGTACCGCTGGGTTATAGCGTGATTATTCCGGAAGATGCGACAGCCACGCGCGATCTGGATGACGGGAAGGGGGGCGTGGTGGATCACGACACGCTGCAGCGTGCAGCGCTGGCAGGCGTCGCGGATGTCTTTGCTGAAATCATGACCACGGATCAGGTGATGGCGCTGGCGGTGGAAAAATAAGACCGAACTGAAATCCCTGTGGCCAGCCAGCCCTCTATACTGGCTGGCTTACGGAGGCGGTCATGACATTGAAAATTGGTATCGTAGTCTTTGAAGGCATTATTCCTTTTCACCTTTCGGTGCCTTATGCCGTGTTTGAGAAAGCACTGACGCCGCAGGGTGACGCCCTGTGTCAGCTCGTGGTTTGTGCCACTACACCCGGCGCGCTTAAAACTAATGCCGGTTTTTCCATCGTGGTCGACCGAGGTCTGGATGCGTTAGCCGGGATGGATATGGTGATTGTGCCGGGCTGGGATGTGCCCGAGCATGCACCGGAGCCTGAACTGTTAACGGCGTTACAAAACGCGCATGCAGCCGGGTCCCGCATTGTTGGGTTGTGTATGGGCACGTTCGTGGTGGCCGCCGCAGGCCTGCTGGAAAACCGTCCGGCAACGACACACTGGCGATGGGCGGCGGACTTTCAGCGTCTTTATCCTTCAGTGCAGATGGATAAAGATGTGCTTTACATTGATGATGGCGATGTTGTGACGTCAGCAGGAACGGCAGCCAGTATCGACTGCTGTTTGCACCTGGTCCGACAGGCGTGGGGCGCGGATGTCGCCAACCGCGTGGCGCGCTTGCTGGTGGTGCCGCCTCATCGTCAGGGCGGGCAGCGGCAGTTTGTGGAGCTGCCGGTGCAGAATACGCGTCGTGGAGATAACTTCACCGACGCGCTGGCCTGGGCAACAGAGAATTTACAGCTGGCCATCACGCTGGACTGCGTGGCAGAGAAAGCCTGCATGAGCCGCCGGAGCTTTACCCGCCGCTTTCAGCAAACGACGGGGGAATGTTTTTCAAACTGGCTTTTGAACCAGCGCATTCTCGTTGCCCAGCGCTTTCTTGAAAAAACCGATCGGCCAGTGGAAGATATTGCCGAACGCGTCGGCTTCCCTTCCACGACCTCTTTACGGCGCCACTTTCAAAAGCAGCTTAATACCTCACCTTCCCGCTATCGTCGCGAGTTTCGTGGTCGTTAGTCATTTCCCGGCGTCATTTCTGTTCAATAGAGATAATTACGTTTTGCCAGATCCACCAGTTCAGTCAATTTGGATATTTTAAATTTCAGCATGATGCGCTTTTTATAAGCGCTGACGCGTTTATTATTTATATTCATTATGCCGGCAATGACCTGATTGCTGTAGCCCGCAGAAATGTAGCGCAAGATACAGATGTCAGTATGGGATAGCGATAACAACAACGAGGCGTCTCGCGGGTATTTTGTCCGGTGCAGCCTCAGTTCATTGCCATAACAGAACTGGCCGGATGCGACTTTATTGACAGTCCGGACGAGGTTGTCCAGCGTACTGCTTTTATTCAGATAGCCGGCAGCTCCCGCCTTCCTGCTAAGCTGAATGTGAAAATCACTGGATGATGAGGATAAAATCATTACCTGTGTATCAGGGATATTTTTTATTAACTGAGCCAGAGAAGAAAACACGTCTGGCTGTTGTTGCAGATGCTCCATTATTATCAAATCGGCGTTGAACAACGAATGTTTATCCAGCAATTCTTCCATTGTGCCAAACTGCGCAACAATCTGATGACCATGTTCTGATAATAAGCCCTGGAGTCCAGCGCGAAGCAGTGGGCTGGCGTCCATGACAATGACTTTTTTGCCTGACATTCCTGGTTGTCCTGAATCGGGAAAGGAAAAATTTATTCTCTATCCCGTCAATGCAAATTTGGCTAAGACTTGTCTTTAACTGAGACTTTATTTTCCCCCTCAGCGCTGCCCTGCCTGGCCTGCCAGATAACGGATCCTTCCTTTTATTACGTCTCCTTGCAACCTTAACCTGGTCGTTTGCGACAGGTCTTATTAAGACTCCGTCGCTCTGACAGGAAGATAGCGTCAGCCAGGGAAAGAATCCCGTATGGAAGTGCGTCTGGCGCGTTGCGCAGACACAGATCGATTATTTACACGAGAATTTAGCGAATGAATCTCAAGCCAGTAAATATTGCAGTCGTTGATAAAAATACGATTGTCAAAGCCGACGTTCTGCGCAGTGAAAAAATAGGCAGTGCCGTCAAAATTAAAGCCATCCCGAATGCAAAGTACATTCTTGCTGAGGGTGAAAACGGCGTTGCGCCAGAAAACATTACCCTGAAACGTGTCGGTAAGGACCTGTTCATCATGCTGGAAGGCACTGATGAAGATCAGCCGCAGCTGATTATCGAAGACTACTTTGATAATCCGGGTGAACTGGTCGGTAAAGGGGAAGATGGTCAGTGGCATGAATACATCGCCACCGACGGTGATGATGACCACGAAGCTGCTTTCCTGCTGGACGGTGAATCCTCTGCGCAAGCGCTGGGCGCTGGCGCGATTGCCAGCCTTGACGGTCTGGCGGTTGCGGGTACCGCATTTTCCCCTGCCTTGCTGGCACTGGGTGCATTAGCGGCGATTGGTGCGGCGATTGGCATCGGCTCCATTATTCGCCATAACCGTGGCGGCAATGACGGCGGTGATAACGGCGACGTTATTTCCCCTCCACTGACAGGTCCTGGCAAACCAACGATCGGCGAAGTTGAGGATGACGTTGGCCCGATCACTGGCCCTATCCACAACGGCGATGCCACTGACGACGCCCAGCCTGTTTTCCGTGGCGGTGGTGCGAACCCTGGCGATACCGTTGAGCTGATTGTCGACGATGAAGTCGTAGGCACCGCGATCGTGGGTGAAGACGGCAACTGGGAAGTGACGCCAGAAAAACCGCTGCCGGAAGGCGAACACGAAGCGGTGGTGGTCATCACCGATCCTGAGGGTAACGCCAGCGAACCGTCCGACCCTATTGATTTCGTGGTCGATCTCACCCCGCCGGAAAAACCGGTGATCGGTGAGGTGGAAGATGACGTCGGTCCGGTGGTTGGCCCAATCAATGACGGTGACATTACTGATGACGCCCTGCCTGTATTCCGCGGTGAAAACGGCACGCCGGGCGACACCGTTGAGCTGATCATCGACGATAAAGTCGTGGGTACCGCGGTAGTGGGGGCAGACGGTAAATGGGCAGTGACGCCGGAAAACCCACTGGCTGAAGGCCAGCACGAGGCGGTGGTGGTGATCACCGATCCGGCAGGCAACGCCAGCGAACCGTCCGATCCGATTGGCTTTATCGTCGACCTGACTGCACCAGCGAAACCGGTGATCGGTGACGTGGAAGATGACGTCGGCCCGATCACCGGCCCGATTAACAATGGCGATATTACCGATGATACCCAGCCGGTATTCAGCGGCGGCGGTGCCGTACCTGGCGAAACCGTTGAGCTGATTATCGACGATGAAGTCGTGGGCACTGCGATTGTGGGTGAAGACGGCAACTGGGAAGTGACGCCAGAAAAACCGCTGCCGGAAGGCGAACATGAAGCGGTGGTGGTCATTACCGATCCGGCAGGCAACGCCAGCGAACCGTCCGATCCTATTGATTTTGTCGTCGATCTCACCCCGCCGGAAAAACCGGTGATTGGTGAGGTGGAAGATGACGTCGGTCCGGTGGTTGGCCCAATCAATGACGGTGACACCACTGACGACACGCTGCCTGTATTCCGCGGTGAAAACGGCACGCCGGGCGACACCGTTGAGCTGATCATCGACGATAAAGTCGTGGGTACCGCGGTGGTGGGTGCAGACGGTAAATGGGCAGTGACGCCGGAAAACCCACTGGCTGAAGGCCAGCACAACGCGGTGGTGGTGATCACCGATCCGGCAGGCAACGCCAGCGAGCCGTCCGATCCGATCGGCTTTATCGTCGACCTGACTGCGCCGGAAAAACCGGTGATCGGTGACGTGGAAGATGACGTCGGCCCGATCACTGGCCCGATTAACGATGGCGATGTCACCGATGATACTCAGCCGGTATTCAGCGGCGGCGGTGCCGTGCCTGGCGAAACCGTTGAGCTGATTATCGACGATGAAGTGGTGGGCACTGCGATTGTGGGTGAAGACGGTAACTGGGAAGTGACGCCAGAAATCCCGCTGCCGGATGGCGAACATGAAGCGGTGGTGGTCATTACCGATCCGGCGGGCAACGCCAGCGAACCGTCGGACCCTATCGGCTTTATCGTTGACACCACGCCACCGGCACGACCGACCATCGATACCGTTTTCGATAACGTTGGCGACAGAACCGGCAACCTGGCGGCAGGTGAAACCACCGATGACAACACGCCAACCTTCAGCGGTACGGCTGAAGAAAATAGCCTCGTTTACATCATCGTCAACGAGAAAGTGGTGGATTCCGTGCGCGCCACCGAAACCGGCTCCTGGACCTGGGAACCGTCTCCGGGGTTGGCTAACGGTCCGTATAACGTCCGCGTTGTTGCGGAGGATAAAGCTGGCCTGCGCTCTGAGTCGTCTGAGGACTTTAACTTTAACGTGCAGGTGGGCGGTGTCCCTACAGCGCCGGCAATTACCGATGTGATTGACGATGTTGAGTCTCACACCGGCACCGTACAGCAAAACGGTACCACCAACGACGACCGCCCAACTCTCGTGGGGACCGGTCAGGACGGTACCACCGTTTACCTGTACGACGGTGCGAACCCTGACCCGATCGGCAGTGCAGTGGTAACGGGTGGACAGTGGAAAATTGAATTTAGTACGCCGCTGGCACAGGGCGAGCACCGCTTCCGTGCGGTAGCGGAAGATGCTACCGGCAACCGCAGCCCGAAAACGGGCGAGTGGGTCATCAACATTGATTCCGTCGCACCGGGCGAGGCGACAGACGTTGAACTGTGGGACGACTTCGGCACGCCGGGGATTATCGCCGACAACGGTACGACCGATGACAACACTCCGACCTACCGGGGTAAGGGTGAAGCGGGCGGTACGGCGATTATCGACCTGGGCGATGGCACCACCGTGCGTGTACCGGTTGATGCCAGCGGCAACTGGAGCTACACCCCGGCGCCTGCACTGGCGGACGGCGACTACACCTGGCAAGTCTCAATTGAAGACAAGGCCGGCAACGTCGGACCTGCATCCGACCCTATCCACTTCATCGTGGATACCAGCGGAAACGGGATTTCGATTAGCCACGTTGTGGATGATGAAGGTGGCATTCAGGGCAACCTGGCCAGCGGCAGCCACACTGATGACACGACGCCAACCGTTGTGGGCCGCGCTACGCCTGGTGCCATTGTAAAAGTCTACGTTGACGGAAACCTGGTTGACAGCGTGGTGGCCGATCCGACCACGGGTCAATGGCAGTACACCATCAGCCCGGCGCTGTCGGCCGACGGCACATATCAGATCACCGCCAGTGAAAACACCGGCACCGGTGACGGTCCACAAACCGCACCGTTTGAACTGACGCTCGATACCCGCATTCCGACCGGCACCCTGGACGGTATAGCGGATGATGTCGGCCTGGTTCAGGGCGATCTGGCGAACCCGTCTGTGACCGACGATACCACCCCGACCCTGCGCGGTACCGGTGTGGCGGGCGACCGGGTGTTTATTTACGACGGTACGACCCTGATCGACTCCGTCATCGTCGGGCCTGACGGCAGCTGGAACTACACGTTACCGCCGCAGAATAACGGGACAGAGCTGGATATGAACGTGGTGTTCGAGAGTCCGACGGGCGTAAGAAGCGCGCCGAGCGATTCCTGGAAAATCACCATTGATACCGAAGCGCCAACGGCCAGTGCGGTGGCTGATGGCCTGAGCAAAGACTCCGGCGTGAGCGATGCGGACTTCATCACCAATAACAGCGGCCCTGGCAGCGTGGTCACCGGCCATCTCTCGGCTGCGCTGGGCGCAGGCGAAAAGGTTTATGTCTCTGTTGACGGCGGCGCGACCTGGCAGGAAGCGCTGGTCGACGGCGATAAGTGGGCCTATGTGGACACGCAGGGCCACAGCGCAGACTGGACCATTTTGACCCGTGTTGTTGATGCGGCAGGTAACTACACCGAGTCGTCGCAGAACGTGGTGGTGGATCAGGTTGCACCGGACGCCCCGACCGACGTGGTGCGGAGCGGTAACGATGTCACCGTCACGCTGCCGGGCAGCAACGTGACGGCGGGTGATTCGGTTCTGGTGAAGGTCGGAGATGTCTCTGTCACGCACACGCTGACGGCAGCGGATATCGCGAACGGTAATGTGACGCTGAGCCTGCCACCGGGCGGTTATACCGATATTCCGGTCGGGGCAGCCATTGTGGACGCGGCGGGTAACAGCTCGGACTACCGTACCAGCGACTTCACCAGCACCAACAACTTTGAATCAGCTGATGAGTTTACGGCGATCAATGCGGGCCAGTGGGTGCACGGAATGCGTTTCTCACACACGACGGATACCAGTACGGCTGACTACGAATTCAACAGACAGACTATCGGGGGGGTGGGAAGCACAAACAGCTTGTACCTGTTTAGTTCGTCAACAGATAGCGGGATGGAAGCCAGCATGTTTGTCGACTTCCAGTATGGCGCCAAAACCGTCGATTTCGATTTCAACCCGAGATTTGCGGGTCCGTCTACGGTGGTGACGTTCTATGACATCAACGGCAATGTAATTGATTCTCAGCTTGTGAACGCGCCGATCAGCAACCGTAACGTCCAGGTGTCGTTAAACAATCCGGAGGAGACGCCGGTTTACCGGATGGAAATTCACCATCAGGAGCAGCCGGGCAGCACCGGATTTGGTTTCAGTATCGATAACCTGGTGGTGAGCGGCACGGCGAAAACCGTCACGCCGGGTGAATTCCTGGCGGATAACCAGGGCGATGTCTGGTATGGCGACGCGGCGGACAACCTCTATCAGGTGAGTGACGTGGCCAGCCTGACCGACGCGGTGATCCAGGGGGGAGAAGGGACGGACACGCTGAAGCTGTTGGGTGCGGATCAGCATCTCGATATGAGCGCGCTGACCAACAAAATCCAGTCAATGGAAGTGTTCGACATAACGGGAACAGGTAACAACACCCTGACGCTGAGCGCGGGCGATGTGCTGGAGAACGCCACACAGAACCTGTTCCACGATAACGACTTCAACCAGTTGATGGTGAAGGGCGATGCAGGCGATCGGGTCAATCTCAGCGACCTGTTGCCAAACGATATAGACCCGGGCAACTGGACAAACGGTGGCACGGTTAACGTTGGCGGAGTGGGGTATCAGTCCTTCCAGATGGAAAGCCTGAATACCGAAATCCTCGTTCAGATGGGAGTGACGGTCACGCTGCAAAACCACTAATTGATATCAGGAAACGGAGGCGACTTTAAGGCGCCTCCGGAAAGTAAAAACGTTTAGCCGTTTTTTTAATCCAGGGATTTTCCCGAACATAAACAGAATATAGTTGGATATTGAGTATGAAAAAGACCATCGCTTCTAACAACAATACTGAGCCAAACATCGCTGCTGTGGCGACACTGCCGCCGCTGCCGACCGACGTTTTACTGTGGAACGATTACCAGTTCCCGCGTGAAATTAACAATAACGATATCAGCGAAGATAACACCCCGACTATTAGCGGTAAGGGTGAGCCGGGCATGACGGCTGTGATCGACCTCGGTGACGGGCAGAGCATTCGTGTACCCGTCAATGCAGAAGGTAACTGGAGCTGGACGCCTGCGCCTGCGCTGGCGGACGGAACCTATACCTGGTCTGTGGCGCTGGAAGATGCTGCGGGTAACCGTGGTGAAGCCACCGCGCCAGTGACCTTTATCGTCGACACCGTGGGTAATGCGGTATCCATCAGCCACGCGGAAGATAATACCGGCACGTTGACCAACCCGCTGGCCAGCGGCAGCAGCACGGATGACCTTAAACCGGTTATCGTGGGGACGGCAACGCCTGGCTCTCTGGTGACGCTGTATGTTGACGGGGAAGCGGTGGGTACGATGACTGCCGACCCAACGACCGGTGCGTGGGCCATTGAGATCAACCCTGCGCTGGAGTCGGGTAAAACCTATGAAATTACGGCAGGGGAATTCAGCGGTCCTGGTGAAATTCCACCTCCGACACGTCCATTCCTGCTGACCATCGATACCGTTGTTCCGACCGGGACGTTCGATCGCGTATCGGATGACGTTGGTCGCTATCAGGGTGACCTGCCGAATCCGGCGGTGACGGATGACACCACGCCAACCCTGCACGGTACGGGCCGTCCAGGTGACATCGTTTTCGTACGTAATGGCAGCGACATTATTAGCTCCGTAACCGTGGGCGCTGATGGCCGCTGGGAATATACCCTGCCTGAACAAACGAACGGTGCCGCGCTGGATGTGAGTGTGGTATTCCGTGGCCCAACGGGTGTTGAAAGCGCGCCAACCGATCCCTGGAAGCTGGTGATTGACACCGAAGCGCCAGTGAAACCGATCATTGGTGACGTTGAAGACGATCAGGGTCCGGTTATCGGCCCAATTAATAACGGCGATGTGACCGATGATACCCAGCCGGTATTCAGCGGCGAAGGCGCTGTGCCGGGTGAAACCGTAGAACTGATCATCGACGATGAAGTGGTGGGTACCGCGATCGTGGGTGAAGACGGTAAATGGGAAGTCACACCAGAAAATCCACTGGCAGAAGGCGAGCATGAAGCCGTGGTGGTCATCACCGATCCCGCGGGTAACACCAGCGAACCGTCCGATCCGATCGGCTTTATCGTTGACACCACGCCACCGGTGAAACCGACTATCGACACCGTCTTTGACGACGCGGGTCAGCAAACAGGTTATCTGCAAAACGGCGATATCACTGACGACAGCACCCCGACCTTTGCGGGTTCTGCCGAAGAGAACAGCCTGGTGTACATCATCGTCAATGGCCGTGAAGTTGCTTCCGTTCGCGCCACCGATGAAGGTACCTGGACCTGGACGCCGCCGCTGGGGCTGGCGAACGGCCATTATGACGTGAAAGTGGTCGCCGAAGACAAAGCGGGTCTGCGTTCGGATCCTTCTGATGCGTTCTCCTTTGACCTGCTGGCGGGCGGTATTCCAACGGCTCCGGCAATCACCGATGTGATTGACGATGTCGAATCACACGTCGGCACGGTACAGAACGGTGGCATCACGAATGACGATCGTCCGGTCATTACCGGTACCGCGCAGGATGGCACCACCGTCTATCTGTATGACGGCGCGAACCCGAACCCAATCGGCAGCGCGGTGGTCACCGGTGGACGCTGGACCATTGAGTTTGATTCGGCGCTGGCGCAGGGCGAGCACCGCTTCCGCGCGGTCGCAGAAGATGTGACCGGCAACCGCAGCCCGGAAACCGGCGAGTGGGTCATTATTGTGGACTCCGTCGCACCAGGCGAAGCGGCTGACGTGGAACTGTGGGACGACTTCGGTACGCCAGGTCTGATTGGTAACAACGACACCACCGATGACAACACCCCAACCTACCGTGGTAAAGGTGAAGCGGGCGGTACCGCTATTATCGATCTCGGTAACGGCACTACCGTGCGCGTTCCTGTCGATGGCAGCGGTAACTGGAGCTACACCCCGGCACCTGCGCTGGCGGACGGCGACTACACCTGGAAAGTCTCGATTGAAGACAAAGCGGGTAACGTCGGCCCTGCGTCCGACCCGATCCACTTCATCGTGGACACCAGCGGTAACGGCGTATCCATCAGCCACGTCGTGGATGATGAAGGTGCCATTACCGGCAATCTGGGCAGCGGCAGCCACACCGATGACACGACCCCAACGGTTGTGGGTCGCGCGACGCCGGGCGCACTGGTGAAGGTGTACGTTGACGGCAATTATATCGATAGCGTGCGTGCGGATGCGGTAACCGGTAGCTGGCAGTTGACCATCACCCCTGCGCTGAGCGCGGACGGGACATATCAGATCACCGCCACGGAAGATCCGGGGACGGGTGACAGTGCGCCTACCGCACCGTTTGAGCTGACGCTGGACACCAGCATTCCGACAGGGACGCTGGATCGCATCGCCGACGATGTAGGCCTGGTGCAGGGCGACCTGGCGAACCCGGCGGTGACCGATGACACCACGCCAACGCTGCACGGTACTGGCCGTGCGGGCGACACCGTGTTCATTTACGACGGCACCACGCTTGTTAATTCTGTGACCGTAGGCAATGACGGCACCTGGAACTACACGCTGCCACCGCAGAACAACGGTACCGAGCTGTCTCTGAGCGCGGTCTTCCAGAGCCCGACCGGTGTGAAAAGCGCACCAACCGCGCCGTGGGATCTGACGATTGATACCGATGCGCCAACGGCGCCGAGCATTACCGGCATGTATGACGATGCGGGTACGCTGATCGTCGATGGCGGCCGTTCACGCGACACCACGCCAGAACTGCGCGGTACGGCTGAGAAAAACAGCCTGGTGACAATCTATGGTTCGGACAGCAAAACGCCAATCGCTTCGGTGTATGCCGATGCGGACGGTAACTGGACGTGGACATCGCCTGCGCTGGCAGATGCGAAACATGACTTCTACGTGACGTCACAGGATGCGGCGGGCAACGTCTCTGGCGAATCCAACCACTACGGTCTGGAAGTGGATACCCGCGCTGCAGCTCCGATCATTCTGGGGGCGTACGATGACGTGGAAGGCGGCATCTATAACGGCCTGGTGCCAGACGGTGGGCTGAGCAACGACGGTAATATGCAGCTGCGCGGAACCGCTGAGCCAAACAGCGTCGTGTATATCTACAACGCGTATAACAACGCGGTGCTGGATACGGTGAAAACTGATGCGAAAGGTAACTGGACCTGGGAGCATGCGGTTGCTGACACGGCTGCCGGTCGTCCGCATATGTTCTACACCATTGCGAAAGACGATCTGGGTAACGTGTCGGGTAAATCTGAGACCTATTCGATCAACGTGGATACCGTTAATGCGACACCAGTTATTACAGGTGCTTATGACAACGTAGAAGGTGGTATTTATAACGGTCTGGTGGGCAACGGTGGCGTAACGAACGACCGAACGCCTGAGTTACGCGGTACGGCGGAGGCAGGTAGCGTTGTGTATTTCGTCAACATGGCGAATGGTGCGACAGTGGCTTCCACAACGGCGGGAGCTGATGGTAAATGGTCTTATCAGGCGACAACTAACTATAACCAGACATATTCCTGGCAGGTTTTCTCAATCGATAATGCTGGGAACCGTTCAGCGAACTCATCAACCTTCTCACTCACGGTTGATACGGTGAATAACGCACCTGTTATCACCGGCTCTTACGATGATGTTCAGGGCGGCGTGTATAACGGTCTGGTGGGCAACGGTGGCGTAACCAACGACCGTGGCCTGGATTTACGCGGGACAGCGGAAGCGGGCAGCGTGGTGTATATCATCGACCCGGCAACCG
>NZ_JBXWCR010000005.1:0-251465 GCF_057320345.1 Enterobacter cloacae complex sp. 394I7
GCTTCAGAGTCAAGCATTTATTTTCGCTTATCTCTGCTGACCCGGCGGCGTGTGTGCCGTTGTTCCGTGTCAGTGGAGGCGCATTATAGGGAGTTATTCTGAAGTGACAAGAGGAAATTCAAAAAAAGTTTCTGTCCGTGTTTTTTTTCACCAACAGGGGTGAAATCAAGCTACAAATTGTTCTATTTGATGTATCTGCAACCACAATAACACCCGAGGTGGCATAATTATCAGCATGAATCTTTAAGGAATAAACGCGATGCCATTAAGCGCACAACAACTGGCTGCCCAAAAAAACCTGTCGTATGTGCTGGCAGAAAAACTGGCTCAGCTGATTTTAGCGGGTAAATATGCCCCGGGGAGCATCCTGCCGGGTGAAATGGAGTTGGGTGAGCAGTTTGGGGTGAGCCGTACCGCCGTTCGCGAAGCGGTGAAAACCTTAACGGCAAAAGGCATGGTGCTTCCGCGTCCTCGCATTGGTACGCGTGTGATGCCACAGAGCAACTGGAACTTCCTCGATCAGGAACTGCTCTCATGGTGGATGACGGAAGATAACTTTCATCAGGTTGTCGATCACTTCCTGGTGATGCGCAGCAGTCTTGAACCTCAGGCCTGCCTCCTTGCCGCCACGCTCGGGACGGCAGAACAGAAAGCGCAGCTCAATGCCCTGATGGAAGAGATGGTGTTCCTGAAAAAACACTTCAACCGCGAACGCTGGATTGAGGTCGATATGGCCTGGCATGAACACATCTATATGATGAGCGCCAATCCGTTCCTGACATCCTTTGCCTCTTTATTCCATTCGGTATACCACACCTACTTTACCTCTATTACACAAGACGAAGTGGTAAAGCTGGATTTGCACCAGGCGATTGTTGATGCCATTCAGGAGAGCGACGGGCAGCGAGCCCAGGATGCATGCCAGGCATTGCTGGCCGCGCCAACCCACCAGCAGGTACATAAATGAGAGAGAAAAAAGCGCGCAGCATGGCCGGATTGCCGTGGATTGCAGCCATGGCGTTCTTTATGCAGGCACTGGATGCCACCATCCTCAACACAGCGCTACCCGCGATTGCACAAAGCCTTAACCGATCCCCGCTGGCGATGCAGTCCGCCATCATCAGTTATACCCTGACTGTCGCGATGCTCATTCCGGTGAGCGGCTGGCTGGCTGACCGCTTCGGCACCCGCAAAATATTCATGCTGGCCGTGACGCTCTTTACGCTCGGCTCTTTGGCCTGTGCGCTGTCAACGTCTCTTACAGAGCTGGTCATCTTCCGTGTGCTTCAGGGCGTTGGCGGGGCGATGATGATGCCCGTGGCGCGTCTGGCGTTACTGCGCGCCTATCCGCGCAGCGAACTGCTTCCTGTGCTCAACTTCGTCACGATGCCCGGCCTGGTCGGCCCCATACTGGGTCCGGTTCTCGGCGGGGTATTCGTCACCTGGGCAAGCTGGCACTGGATCTTCCTGATTAATATTCCCATTGGCGTCGCGGGGCTGCTTTATGCCCGCAAATATATGCCGAACTTCACCACCCCAAGACGCCGTTTCGATATGCGTGGTTTTTTCCTGTTTGGCCTGAGCCTGGTACTCTTCTCCAGCGGGATGGAGCTGTTTGGTGAGAAGATCGTGGCGACATGGATTGCACTCTCCGTCATCCTCGGCGGTATTTTGCTGTTCCTTCTTTATATACGTCATGCACGCCATCACCCGACGCCGTTAATTTCTCTGTCGCTGTTTAACACCCGAACGTTTTCCGTGGGGATTGCGGGCAACATTGCCTCACGCCTGGGGACGGGCTGCGTGCCGTTCCTGATGCCACTGATGCTGCAGGTGGGTTTCGGCTACCCGGCTCTGATTGCCGGTTGCATGATGGCACCCACGGCGATGGGCTCTATTCTGGCCAAATCAACCGTCACGCAGGTGTTGCGCTGGTTTGGCTATCGTAAGACGCTGGTAGGTGTAACGGTCTTTATCGGGCTGATGATCGCGCAGTTCTCCCTGCAATCCGCCTCTTTACCAGTCTGGATGCTGATTCTGCCCCTGTTTGTGCTGGGAATGGCAATGTCGACACAGTTCACGTCGATGAACACCATCACCCTCGCCGACCTGACCGACGATAACGCCAGTAGCGGCAACAGCGTGCTGGCAGTAACTCAGCAGTTGTCGATCAGTCTGGGGGTAGCCGTCAGTGCGGCGGTGCTGCGGTTTTATGAAGGTTTTGACAGCGCGAACACCGTCGAACAGTTCCACTATACCTTTATTACCATGGGCGCACTCACCGTCGTGTCGGCGCTGGTCTTTATGCTGTTAAAACCCAAAGATGGCCGCAACCTGATCAAAGAGCGCCACAAAGCAAAAGCTAAACCGAACCCCGTTCCATCAGAACAGGAGTAAGCTGCAGACGTTGCTGCTGCAGGCCGGGCTCGGCCATTCGGTGAATAAGCACATCGATGGCCAGCTCGCCCAGTTCATCTTTTGGCTGATGAATCGTGGTAAGCGGCGGCGTCATGTAGCGGGCCAGTTCAATGTCATCGTAACCAATCACCGCCATATCGTGTGGAACACGCAGTCCCGCCTGATATAACGCCTGATACGCGCCAAACGCCATCGCATCGTTGCCGATAAACACAGCCTGCGGACGCTGCGCTTGCGACAGCAGTTTCTGCATAGCTTCAAAGCCGCCGTTAAATTCGAAATCACCGGTAATAC
Source organism: Enterobacter cloacae complex sp. 394I7 (assembly GCF_057320345.1). Classification (NCBI taxonomy): domain Bacteria; kingdom Pseudomonadati; phylum Pseudomonadota; class Gammaproteobacteria; order Enterobacterales; family Enterobacteriaceae; genus Enterobacter; species Enterobacter cloacae complex sp. 394I7. The sequence continues at coordinate 2,713 of NZ_JBXWCR010000005.1, forward strand.
GGTAGCCATCCGGAACAGTAAGCCCCGCCCGCGCCATCGCAGAAAGATACCCCTCAAGACGCAAGCGCGCCGGGGTTTTATCCAGGGGGCCAGTAATGCAGGCGATGCGGGTATAGCCTTTATCGATCAGATACTGGGTGGCCATGTCACCTCCCAGCAGCGAGTTATCCTGAATGAGATCGCTGGTACCGTCGAACGGCGCCCAGTCCATCATCACCGTGGGAATAGAAGGGTAGCGCTGAATAATCTCTTTCGAGGGCTGATGTGTTTCGGTACACAGCAGCAGTAACCCGTCGACGCGTTTTTGCATCAGCGTCTCCAGGTTGCGGTTCATTCGCTGCTCATCCCCTTCGGTATTGCACAGCACCAGGCTGTAACCACGCTCGAAGCAGCTGCGTTCGACACCGCGAACAAGTTCAGAATAAAAGGGATTGGTACTGGCGGTGATCAGCATGCCGATGGTGCGCGTCTGGTTGAGCTTGAGGCTGCGCGCCAGCGCGGACGGCGCATAATTGAGATCTTTAACCGCAGCTTCGACTTTCTCCCGAATCGCCTCGCTAACGAAGCGATCGTTATTAATGACGTGGGAGACTGTCGACGTAGAAACGCCCGCCTGGCGGGCGACATCTTTCATTGTGGCCAAGCGTTACCCCTGCTGACTTAAGAATTCATCAATCTCTTTACGCCACGGAACGGAAGGCTGGGCACCTTTGCGCGTTACGGCAATCGCCGCGGCGGCATGGGCAAAGCGAATAGCATCATCCATTCTCTTGCCTTCCAGCAGCGCAGTCATCAATGCACCGTTAAAGGTATCTCCCGCCGCGATGGTATCAATAGCCTTAACCTTAAAGCCCGGCACGCGACGGCCTTCCCCGTTTACGCTGGCCCACACTCCTCGGCTGCCAAGGGTAATGATAACGGTGCCGATGCCTTTATCGTGCAGCACTTTCGCCGCCCGCGCGGCGTCGTCATCATTTTCAACGCGAACGCCTGTCAGTTTCTCCGCTTCAGTTTCGTTCGGGGTAATGATATCCACCAGCGCCAGCAGCTCGTCTGATAATACCCGCGCAGGCGCAGGATTGAGTACGACAGTGGTATGATTTTGATGCGCTATCGCTGCGGCCGCCAGGACGCTTTCAACAGGTGATTCCAGCTGCATCAGAAGCGCTTCGGCATTCGCGATGATCTCGCGCTGCGCGTTCACCCGCTCAGTGGTCAGCGCGGCGTTAGCCCCCGCATGAATACCGATGACATTCTCACCTTCCGCGTTGACGAAAATCAGCGCCACGCCGGTTGATTCCCCTTCGACAACGCTGACAGGCGCAATATCAATGTTATCGCTGGCCAGCTGTTTGCGTACGCGCTCACCGGTATCGTCATCACCCGTGCAGGCAATAAAGGCGATCTTCGCCCCACTGCGTCCTGCGGCGACGGCCTGGTTGGCGCCCTTACCGCCGAACGCTACCTGATACTGATTACCGGTGACGGTTTCGCCCGGTGTCGGGAACGATTCAAGGTTAAGAATGTGATCGGCATTGATACTGCCAAGGACGACAAGATTGCCTGCGATTTTCATGGTTGAGGTGTCCATCTGAGAGCGCCACCGGTGTGACCCGGTGGCGTATGCCACACTTTTCTTTATAGGGTGTCCCTCAGGCAGCCAGCGACTGCCTGATTCGCCTTTTACTGCTTGATGACCAGTTTCAGGTCAACAGGATATTTGGCCTGAACTTTTTCGCCCTTCAGCACTTTATCAGCAGTCTGCACGCCCGTTGCGCCGATCTGCTCAGGCAGCTGAGCGATGGTCGCCGCCAGTTTGCCATCTTTTACTGCTTTTTCACCATCCGGCGTGCCGTCAAATCCGACAACCATCACATCAGATTTACCTGCGGTCTGCAGAGCACGCAGCGCGCCCAGCGCCATTTCATCGTTCTGTGCAAACACAGCCTGCACGTCAGGGTGCGCGGTCAGCAGGTTCTGCATCACGTTCAGACCTTTCGTGCGGTCGAAGTCAGCAGGCTGGCTGGCCAGTACGTTAAATTTGTGCGCTGCAACAGCCTGCTGGAAGCCTTCACCACGCTCACGCGCCGCTGACGTACCGGCAATACCCTGCAATTCGATAACTTTCGCGCCTTCACCCGCTTTCTTCGCGATGTAGTCACCCGCGATTTTGCCACCCAGTACGTTATCAGAAGCGATGTGGCTGACTACGTCGCCTTTCGTCGCCTGACGGTCAAGGGTGATGACCGGGATCTTCGCCTGATTTGCCATCTTCACGGCGTTACCCACAGCGTCAGAATCCGTTGGGTTGATCAGCAGGATTTTGGTGCCACGTACGGTTAAGTCCTGAACGTTTGCCAGCTCTTTCGCCGGGTTGTTCTGAGAGTCCAGCACCACCAGGTTGTAGCCCAGTTTGTCAGCTTCTTTCTGTGCACCGTCCTTCAGAGAGACGAAGAACGGGTTGTTCAGCGTGGAGATAACCAGCGCGATGGTGTCTTTCGCCATTGCGTTAGCACTTACGGTTGCGCTCAGCGCGACAGCAGAAACCAGGGTAGCCAGTTTTTTCATGTTCATATCTAAGATGTCCTGTAGTGTCGTCAGTTACTGTTTTTTGTTGTCTACCAGGACCGCCAGCAAAATCACCACTGCTTTAACGATCATCTGGTAATAGGAGGAAACACCTAATAAATTCAAACCATTATTCAGGAAACCAAGGATCAGTGCGCCGATCAATGTCCCAACAATGCGACCTTTACCGCCCGCAAGACTCGTACCGCCCAGAACGACTGCCGCAATGGCATCCAGCTCATACCCCGTCCCCGCCGTTGGCTGCGCAGAAGAGAGGCGCGCCACTTCGATGATGCCTGCCAGAGAGGCCAGCAGACCACACAGCGAATAGACGATGATTTTGACTTTATTGACGCTGATCCCGGACAGACGCGTTGCCGCTTCGTTACCGCCCAGCGCATAGATATAACGACCCAGACGGGTGTGATGCAGCATGTACCACGCCGCGAGGAAAACGATAGCCATGATCCAGACCGGCGTCGGGATACCCAGCGGACGACCAATACCGAACCAGCCAAACAGATCGGCGTTATCCGTAAAGCCGGTATTTACCGGACTGCCGTTGGTGTAAACCATGGTGACACCGCGCAGCAGGAGCATCATGACCAGCGTCGCAATGAACGCCTGAACGCGACCTTTCGCCACAATCACACCGGTCACGGCACCAATTGCCGCCCCAAGTGCCAGCGCAGCTGCAACGGCCACCAGCGCGTTGACTTCAATCCCTACAATTGAAGCCGCAACCGCACCGGTGAGCGCCAGCAGGGAACCGACGGACAGATCGATACCCGACGTCAAAATCACCAGCGTCATCCCTACCGCCATAATGGCGTTAACCGACGTCTGCTGAAGAATATTGAACAGGTTATTAACGGTAAAAAAGTTTGGACTCATGGTCGAAACAATCGCGATCAACACCAGCAGGGCAATCAGCGATTTTTGTTCCAGCAGCCATGCCTTTGTGAAATAACGGCGACCAGAAACAGCCTGGGTAGTCATCTTCTTACTCCTGATTCACGCGATTAAGCTTGCCCACAGCGGCAGCCATCAGAACTTCCTGGGTGGCCTGCTCGCGAGTGAATTCACCACCGAGATGCCCTTCATGCATGACGATAATGCGATCGCTCATGCCTAATACTTCTGGCATCTCGGAAGAGACCAGAATGATGCTCAGGCCGTCGGCCTTGAACTGGTTAATCAGCTGATAGATCTCTTTCTTGGCCCCAACGTCCACGCCGCGGGTTGGCTCATCAAGGATCAGCACTTTCGGGCGCGTCATCAGACCGCGCGCAATGGCCACTTTTTGCTGATTACCACCGGACAACAGGCCAATCGCCTGCTCCATCGACGGCGTTTTAACGTTGAAGAGACGGATAAAATCGCTGACCGCCTGCTGTTCATCTTTGTGCTTCAGGCTGCCACCGCTGCGGCTGAAATAGCGCAGGGCAGTAAGCGACATGTTCTCTTTTACCGACATCCCCAGCACTAAGCCGTCACGCTTGCGGTCTTCGGAGATATAGACGATGCCGTTTGCCAGGCCATCCTGTGGAGAGCGAGTCACCACCTCATGACCGTCGAGCGTGACATAACCGCTGGTACGCGGCAGTGCGCCATAGAGCACTTTCATCAGCTCGGTACGGCCTGCCCCCATTAACCCCGCCACGCCAAGGATCTCCCCCTGGCGCAGGGTAAAGGTGACATCGTTCACGCCCGGGCCACAGAGGTTATCCACCTTAAGGCGGATCTCACCCGGTGCTTTGTCCAGATGCGGATACTGGTCTTCGAGCTTACGTCCCACCATCATTTCGATAAGGGTATCTTCGGTCAGCGTGGCGACTTCGCGCTCGGCAATGAATTGCCCGTCGCGGAAGACCGTTACGTCGTCGCAGATCTCGAAAATCTCTTTCATACGGTGAGAGATATAGACAATCCCGCGTCCCTGCGATTTCAGCTCGCGGATAACGCGGAATAAAGATTCGGTTTCGGTGTCGGTCAGCGCGTCCGTCGGTTCATCCATAATGATGACCTTCGACTCAAAGCTCAGCACCTTCGCGATTTCAACCATTTGCTGATCGCCAATGGAAAGGTCGCCCACCAGACGGTCGCTCTTGAAGCGCAGGTTTAGCTTCGCCAGCAGTTTGTCCGCTTCGGCATACATCGTTTTCCAGTCGATTTTGCCAAACCGGTTAACGAACTCGCGTCCGAGGAAGATGTTTTCCGCAATGCTGAGCTGCGGGATCAGGTTCAGCTCCTGGTGGATAATACCGATACCCGCATCCTGGGAAGATTTCGGGCCGTTGAACGTGGTCTCTTTACCCAGCCACAGCAGCGAGCCGGCATCGCGTTGATAGATACCGGTCAGCACTTTCATCATGGTGGATTTGCCGGCCCCGTTTTCGCCCACCAGCGCCATTACGCGTCCGGGATAAACGTTCAGTGCCGCGCCAGAGAGGGCTTTTACGCCCGGGAACGCTTTATCGATCCCTTTCAGTTGCAGTAATGCGTCCATGATGGCCTCAGAAGGTGACGCCAGCACAGAGAATGATATTCGCATACGGGGAACACTCCCCGCTGCGAATCACCGCCTGACTGTCTGCGGTTTGTTGTTTGAATTGCTCGTGCGTTGTGTAACGAATTTCTATGGTGTTTCCCTGGTGTTGTTGCAGTTGCTCAATGTGGCTGAGCAACGTTTCGTGGAGTTGCGGATTATGGTGTTTAATTTCCGTCGCGAGAATGGCCGCCTCAACCTGCATCTCCGCCGTCACCACGTCCAGTACCTGCATAAACGAGGGCACGCCCTGCGTTAACGCCATATCAATACGGGTTGTGCTGCGCGGAACCGGTAAGCCTGCATCGCAAACCACCAGCGTATCGGTATGCCCAAGACGGGAAATAACCGATGAGATTTCTGCGTTAAGAACGGTGCCTTTCTTCATTTTCTTGCTCCACTAGCGAAACGTTTCGCTGAAATCAGTTTAGTCTTAACGGTGTTCAGAAAACCACCATGACATAACAGATTTGTGATCGGCGTCGAAACGTTTCGCTACGTGAAATGAGAAGGCGATAAATGCAAAAACGGTAACCCTTTGGTTACCGCTTTTTTAGGGTTGCACCCTCTCCATCCAGGAGAGGGCACCAGGCCACATGAGGATCTAGATTTCGACCTGCGTTCCCAGCTCAATCACACGGTTAGGCGGGATCTCAAACTGGTCAGGCGCGCGAAGGGCGTTACGCTGCAGGATAAGGTACAACTTGCCGCGCAGACGCAAATACCAGGGGCGCTTGCCGATAATCAGCGACTCGTGGGACATAAAGAACGAGGTCTCCATCATGCGACAGCTCAGACCTTCCAGACCGCAGCGATGGAACACCTCTTCGACGTTTGGTGTCTCACGCCAGCCGTAGCTTGCCACTACGCGCCAGAAGGTCGGCGACAGTTGCTCGATTTGCACGCGGCGGACATTGTGGACATACGGGGCATCTTCGGTGCGCAGGGTCAGCAGAATCACGCGCTCGTGCAGCACTTTGTTGTGCTTGAGGTTATGCATCAGCGCAAACGGGATAACGTTCAGCGCACGCGACATATACACCGCGGTGCCCGGCACGCGGACCGGCGGCGATTTCTCCAGCGAGGCAATCATAGCCTCCAGGGAGTTACCGTGCTCATGCATACGGCGCAGAAGGCGGAAACGTTCGCTTTTCCACGTGGTCATGACAATGAACATCACCAGACCGAGCGTCAGCGGCAGCCAGCCACCAGAGACAATCTTGTCGAGGTTGGCGGAGAACAGCGGCACGTCAATGCACAGGAAGCCGACCAGAATCATCATCACGAGGAATTTGTTCCAGTGCCAGTTTCGGTACGCTACCGTGGTGGAGAGCAGCGAGGTCAGTACCATCGTACCGGTTACCGCAATACCGTACGCCGCCGCCAGGTTGCTGGAGTGCTCGAAGCTGACGATGACAATCACCACGGCGAAATAGAGCAGCCAGTTGATGAACGGAATGTAAATCTGGCCCGACTCCATCTCGGAGGTATGGATAATGCGCATAGGCGAGAGATACCCCAGACGCACGGCCTGACGCGTCAGAGAGAACACGCCTGAAATTACCGCCTGCGAGGCAATAACGGTCGCCAGCGTCGCCAGAATCAGCATGGGCACCAGCGCCCAGTCCGGAGCCAGCAGGAAGAATGGGTTCTTAATCGCCTCCGGGTTTTGCAGCAGCAGCGCACCCTGACCGAAATAGTTCAGCACCAGCGACGGCAGGACCACTAAAAACCACGCCACGCGGATAGGCAGTTTCCCGAAGTGCCCCATATCGGCATACAGCGCCTCAACACCGGTGATAGAGAGCACGACGGCACCGAGCGCGACGAAGGAAACCACTTTGTATTCAAGGAAGAAATGCACGGCCCAGTATGGGTTCAGCGCATGCAGCACGTCCGGGTTAGCAATAATGCTGCGTAAACCGAGTGCCGCCAGGACCAGGAACCAGGCCAGCATAATCGGAGCGAACAGCTTGCCCACCAACCCGGTGCCATGCTTCTGGATGATGAACAGCAGCGTCAGGACAAGGATCGCCAGCGGAACAACCCACGAATCAAGCTGTGGCGCGATAATCTCCAGCCCCTCTATCGCCGAGAGAACCGAAATCGCGGGCGTAATGACGACTTCCCCATAGAAGAAGCTGCCGCCAATCAGGCCGATAATGACCAGCACCGACGTCATTCTGGCGGAGGTATTCCGCCCGGCAAGGGACATCAGAGTCAGGATCCCCCCTTCACCGGCGTTATCTGCACGCATAACGAAGGAGAGGTATTTCACTGAAACCACCAGGATCAGCAGCCAGAAGATGAGGGACAGGAAGCCAAAGACGGCATCGCGCTCAACACCAAAACCAAACTGACCGGACAGACATTCACGAAGCGTATAAAGCGGGCTGGTGCCGATATCACCGTAGACAACCCCGATCGCCGCAAGCGTTATTGCGGGTAATGATTGCTTATTATCAGTGCTCATAGACTAGTCTTTTCGTTTAAATAACAAATGTGTGCTTAGTCCCTTGGCCCACAAAAAGCGCACAGTATGCACGATTCAATGCAAAATCGTACCCCTAAATGCAACCGCATTAATGTAGCGCAAAGAAAATAGCGCCGCACTTCAGTCTATTACCAGCCCTGACTGAAACGTCTATACTCGCTTCAATTGGCCGCCACGACGGCGAAAGGATGCAAAACTATTATGGCTCACTCACATTTAATAGCAGAAAGAATTTCCCGCCTCAGCGGCGCGCTGGAAAAAGGCCTTTTCGAGCGTAGCCACGCCATTCGCCTCTGTTTACTGGCGGCGTTGAGCGGTGAAAGCGTCTTTCTGCTTGGTCCTCCGGGCATCGCCAAAAGCCTGATTGCCCGCCGGCTGAAATTTGCCTTTCAGAACGCCCGCGCTTTCGAATACCTGATGACCCGCTTTTCCACCCCAGAAGAAGTTTTCGGCCCGCTTTCCATTCAGGCGCTGAAAGATGAGGGGCGCTATCAGCGCCTGACTGAGGGGTATCTTCCGGAAGCGGAAATTGTTTTTCTTGATGAGATCTGGAAAGCGGGGCCGGCTATTCTGAACACCCTGCTCACGGCGATAAACGAACGCCGATTCCGCAACGGTGCCAGCGAAGAGAAAATCCCGATGCGCCTGCTGGTGGCGGCCTCTAACGAACTCCCGGAAGCCGACAGCAGCCTTGAAGCGCTGTATGACCGCATGCTGATCCGCCTGTGGCTCGACAAAGTGCAGGATAAATCCAACTTCCGCTCGATGCTGATCAGCCAGCAGGATGAGAATGAAAACCCGGTCCCCGCTTCGCTGCAGGTCACGGATGAGGAGTATTACCAGTGGCAGGAGGATATCGGCAAAATCACACTGCCGGATTCGGTGTTTGAGCTGATCTATCTGCTGCGCCAGCAGCTCGATTTACTGCCTTCTGCGCCGTATGTCTCCGATCGTCGCTGGAAAAAAGCGATCCGCCTGCTGCAGGCCAGCGCCCTGTTCAGCGGCCGCGATGCCGTTGCGCCAATCGATCTGATCCTTTTAAAAGATTGTCTCTGGCACGACGCGGAAGGCATGAACCTGATGCAGCAGCAGCTTGACGTATTGATGACCGGACACGCCTGGAGCCAGCAGTCGATGCTCAACCAGCTCGGGGCGATTGCCCAACGGCGCATTCAGCTGCAGCAACAACAAAGCGATAAAACAGCGCTGAAAGTAAACCGCCTTGGCGGTATGTTCGCCCGCAAAGCGCATTATGAGCTGCCGTCCGAACTGACCAGTACAACGCTGACGCTCCTGCTTCAGCAGCCCCTTAAGCTTCATGACATGCAGGTGGTCCATATCACCGTGGAGCGAGAACCACTGGCTCAGTGGCTTGATAAGGGCGGGGAGATCCGCGGCAAACTTAACGGCATCGGTTTTGCCCAGCCGCTGACGCTGGAAGTGGACAGCAGCCAGCATCTGGTGATCCGCGACGTCAGCCTGCAGGGATCGCGTCTTGCGCTTCCGGGAACCGCCTCTGACAGCGTGCCGGAAGAGATTAAACGCCAGCTTGAAGCGCTGGATACGGAATGGCACCAGCAACATACGCGCTTCAGCGAGCAGCAAAAATGCCTCTTTATTCATAGCGACTGGTTAGGTCGCATCGAAGCCAGCCTGCAGGATGTCAGCGCGCAGATCAAACAGGCTCGTCAATGCTAACGCTGGATACGCTTAACGTCATGCTGGCCGTCAGCGAAGAGGGGTTGATCGAAGAGGTGGTCATCACCCTTCTGGCCTCCCCGCAGCTGGCGGCTTTTTTTGAAAAATTCCCGCGGCTCAAAAAGGCGATGACCGACGATCTCCCGCGCTGGCGCGAAAACCTGCGTCAGCGGTTCAAAGAGACCGAAGTCCCCCCTGAATTAACTGACGAGGTGGCCTGCTATCAGCAGTGCCAGCGGCTCTCTACGTCACAGTTTATCGCCCAGCTCCCGCAAACCCTGACGTTACTCGACACGGTACACTCTCCGTTTGCCAGCCAGGCGCGAGCGCTGGTCATGGATAACGCCACGTTTACCCCCGCGCTACACACCCTCTTTTTACAACGCTGGCGCCTCAGCCTGGTGGTGCAGGCCACAACGTTGAACCAGCAGTTGCTGGATGAGGAGCGTGAACAGCTGCTTAGCGAAGTGCAGGAACGCATGACCTTAAGCGGTCAGCTGGAGCAGGTGCTGGTGGAAAATGAAAACGCCGCCGGGCGTCTTTGGGATATGAGCGCTGGTCAGCTGCGGCGCGGAGATTACCAGCTCATCGTCAAGTACGGCGATTTTCTGGCACAGCAGCCAGAGCTGATGAAGCTTGCCGAACAGCTGGGTCGTTCACGGGAGGCCAAATCGGTCCCAAAGAAAGATGCCCCAATGGAGACCTTCCGCACCCTGGTCCGTGAACCGGCCACCGTGCCTGAGCAGGTGGATGGGCTCCAGCAAAGCGACGATATTTTGCGCCTGCTGCCCACGGAGCTGAGTACCCTGGGGATGACTGAGCTTGAGTACGAGTTTTATCGCCGGCTGGTGGAAAAACAGCTTCTGACCTACCGGTTGCATGGCGAAGCCTGGCGTGAAAAGCTCAGCCAGCGCCCGGTCATCCATCAGGATTTTGACGAACAGCCGCGCGGGCCCTTTATTGTGTGCGTGGATACGTCCGGCTCGATGGGAGGGTTTAACGAACAGTGCGCGAAAGCGTTCTGCCTGGCTCTGATGCGCGTGGCGCTCGCCGATCGACGTCGCTGCTTCATCATGCTCTTTTCCAGCGAAGTTGTGGGGTATGAATTGACCCATCAGCAGGGTATTGAGCAGGCGATCCGCTTTTTAAGCCAGCGCTTTCGTGGCGGTACCGATCTGGCCAGCTGTTTTCGAAGCATCGTTGAGCGGATGCAGGGAGGAGACTGGTATGACGCTGACGCCGTGGTCATCTCCGATTTTATTGCCCAGCGGCTACCGGATGACGTGGTGAATAAAGTGAAGGAGCTACAGCGAGTGCATCAGCACCGTTTCCATGCTGTGGCGATGTCTGCCCATGGAAAACCCGGCATCATGCGCATCTTCGATCATATCTGGCGCTTTGATACCGGGTTACGTAGCCGCCTGCTAAGACGCTGGCAGCGCTAATTACAGAAGAGATTCAACGCGATCGCGTACCTGTTGCGGCCAGACACCGCACTGCACCTGACCAATATGTGGCAGCTGCAACAGCAGCATGGTCAGACGGGACTGGCCAATACCGCCGCCAATGGTCTGCGGCATCTCTCCGCGCAGCAACGCCTGGTGCCACTCCAGCGTGAGACGATCTTCATCCCCGGTCAGTGCCAGCTGACGCTTCAGGGCGTCGGCATCCACGCGGATCCCCATTGAAGAGAGCTCGAACGCATCTTCCAGCACCGGGTTCCAGACCAGAATATCACCGTTCAGACCGGCGCGTTCGCCTTCACCCGTCGTGCTCCAGTCATCATAATCCGGCGCACGCACATCATGGCGTTTACCGTCAGACAATTTGCCGCCAATCCCGATCAGGAACACAGCACCCAATTCTTTGGCGATCGCACGCTCGCGGCCTTTGGCATCCAGATCGGGATAACGGCTCAGCAGTTCCTGGCTGTGGACAAAGTGGATCGATTCCGGCAGGAACGGTGCCAGACCAAACTCTTTGCTCACTGCCGCTTCGGTCGCTTTGATCCCGGCGTAGATCGCCTCAACGGTGGATTTCAGCGTACCGACGTGACGCTCGCCATCGCCCATGACGCGCTCCCAGTCCCATTGATCGACGTAGACAGAGTGCATTGGCGTAAGACGGTCTTCATCGGGGCGAAGGGCTTTCATGTGCGTGTAAAGCCCTTCGCCCGCGCTGAAGTCGTGTTGTCCCAGGGTTTGACGTTTCCACTTCGCAAGGGAATGCACCACTTCGAACTGGGCGTCTGGCAGTGTTTTCACTTTCACCTGTACCGCTTTTTCGCATCCAGAAAGGTTGTCCTGCGTCCCGTCACCCACGCGGCTGAGAATGGGCGCCTGGACTTCGATCAGACCAAGCTTGTCTTCCAGCTGACGTGAAAAATGGGATTTAACGAAGCTGATCTGGCGTTGTTTTGCGATGTAAGCGGTTTTCATTATTTATACTCCTGCGTCCTGTTGATAGAGATTAAGCAACAGAAATGGCCTGTTATTCAATAACCCATCAACAAAAAGCCACCTTCACTTTTGATTCATTAAAATAAGGCGCTAGAATAGAGAGATTCATTAATCTTCATAAGAAAAAGCTATGGAAAATTATCAGATCGATAATCTGGACCGGGGCATCCTGGAGGCCTTAATGGCCAATGCACGTACTGCCTACGCGGAACTGGCGAAACAGTTTGGCGTCAGTCCGGGCACAATCCACGTCCGCGTGGAAAAGATGAAACAGGCGGGGATCATTACCGGTGCTCGTATCGACGTCAGCCCTAAGCAGCTGGGTTATGACGTCTGCTGCTTTATTGGCATTATTCTCAAAAGCGCCAAAGACTATCCGTCAGCCCTGGCGAAGCTCAACGCGCTTGAAGAAGTCACAGAGGCGTACTACACCACCGGGCACTACAGTATCTTTATAAAGGTGATGTGCCGCTCCATTGATGCCCTCCAGCAGGTACTTATCAACAAGATCCAAACAATTGATGAAATTCAGTCCACTGAAACATTGATCTCCCTGCAGAACCCGATCATGCGTACCATCCGCCCCTGATCGGGCAAATTCATTCCCACATTTTCCACAGGTAGATCCCAGCTCGTTCACAGCGTACAATGAGCCCCTCTTTATTTGAGCGAGCGATCAATGGCGGACATTACCCTTATCAGTGGCAGCACCCTGGGCGGCGCGGAATACGTTGCGGAACATCTGGCTGAGAAGCTGGAAGACGCGGGCTTTTCCACCGAAACATTGCACGGCCCGTTGCTTGACGATCTCCCGACTGATGGGGTCTGGCTACTGATCACCTCGACGCACGGCGCAGGCGATCTGCCGGATAATCTGCAACCTTTATATGACGAACTGCTGGAACAGCAGCCTGACCTGTCAAACGTCCGTTTTGGCGCGGTGGGTATCGGCAGTCGTGAATATGACACCTTTTGCGGTGCAATAGAGAAAGTCGAAGCCGCTGTGACTGCCTGTGGGGCAAAACAGCTGGGTGAAACACTGAAGATCAACATCCTCGATCATGACATTCCGGAAGATCCAGCGGAGATCTGGCTGGGTGAATGGAAAAATTTACTCAAAAACGATTAAAGATCGCGCGAACAGATGTGGATAACTCTGGTTAAAAGCTCGTATTAAGCGGTAGTTATCCAAGTTATAACTCTGAGGCTGTTTTGGTCCTGTGTATAAAGTCGCGATCTGATCCCAGCTTATACTGGCCAGGATCACCGATCATTCACAGCAAACGATCCTTTCTAACTGCATGATCTTCATCGTGAGATCGGGCTTATCCACAGAGGTACTCGATCCTAATAAGAGATCACAATAGAACAGATCTCTAAATAAAAAGATCTTCTTTTTAATAGCCCAGGATCCCAATGCTTTCTCGAAAGACTAAAGTTGAGTAGAATCCACGGCCCGGGCTTCAATCCATTTTCATACCGCTTTACGCGAGGCAGACCACCATGTTTTATCAGGATCCTTTTGACGTCATCATCATTGGCGGGGGTCATGCAGGCACTGAGGCCGCAATGGCCGCAGCGCGAATGGGTCAGCAGACCCTGCTTTTGACACACAATATCGACACGCTGGGACAAATGTCCTGTAATCCGGCGATTGGCGGCATTGGGAAAGGACACCTGGTAAAAGAAGTGGATGCACTTGGCGGCCTGATGGCGAAAGCGATCGATCATGCCGGCATTCAGTTTAGGATACTAAACGCGAGCAAAGGTCCCGCTGTGCGTGCCACCCGTGCTCAGGCAGACCGCGTGCTTTACCGTCAGGCGGTACGTACTGCCCTGGAGAATCAGCCAAACCTGATGATCTTCCAGCAGGCGGTAGAAGATCTTATCGTTGAAAACGATCGCGTTGTGGGTGCCGTAACCCAGATGGGCCTCAAGTTCCGCGCGAAAGCCGTCGTACTGACTGTCGGGACCTTCCTGGATGGCAAAATCCATATCGGTCTGGATAACTACAGCGGTGGCCGTGCTGGCGATCCGCCGTCCATTCCGCTGTCTCGTCGTCTGCGTGAACTTCCGCTGCGCGTCAGTCGCCTGAAAACAGGCACGCCACCGCGTATTGATGCGCGCACCATTGATTTCAGCGTGCTGGCACAACAGCACGGTGATAACCCCATGCCGGTGTTCTCGTTCATGGGCAATGCGGCTCAACATCCGCAGCAGGTACCGTGCTACATCACGCATACCAACGAAAAAACCCATGACGTGATCCGCAATAACCTTGACCGCAGCCCAATGTACGCTGGCGTGATCGAAGGGATCGGCCCGCGTTACTGTCCGTCGATCGAAGACAAAGTGATGCGCTTTGCCGATCGTAACCAGCACCAGATCTTCCTGGAGCCGGAAGGACTGACGTCAAATGAAATTTACCCGAACGGCATCTCCACCAGCCTGCCGTTCGATGTGCAGATGCAAATTGTTCGCTCAATGCAGGGTATGGAGAACGCGAAAATCGTTCGTCCTGGCTACGCTATTGAGTACGATTTCTTCGATCCGCGTGATCTGAAGCCAACCCTGGAGAGCAAATTCATCCACGGTCTGTTCTTCGCCGGCCAGATTAACGGCACGACCGGTTACGAAGAAGCTGCCGCTCAGGGTCTGCTTGCCGGTCTGAACGCAGCACGCTTCTCTGCGGAGAAAGAGGGCTGGGCACCTGCGCGTTCTCAGGCTTATCTGGGCGTGCTGGTCGACGATCTCTGCACCCTGGGTACCAAAGAACCGTACCGTATGTTTACCTCTCGCGCGGAATATCGCCTGATGCTGCGCGAAGATAACGCCGACCTGCGTCTGACCGAAGTGGGTCGTGAACTGGGTCTGGTGGATGACGAACGTTGGGCGCGCTATAACGAAAAACTGGAACGCATTGAGCAGGAACGTCAGCGCCTGAAAACCACCTGGGTGAATCCCCAGGCGGAAACCGCTGCAGAAGTGAATGCTCACTTAACTGCGCCGCTTTCGCGCGAAGCCAGCGGCGAAGACTTGCTGCGTCGCCCTGAAGTGACCTACGAGAACCTGGTGAAACTGACCGCGTTCGCGCCTGGCCTTGACGACGCTGAAGCGGCTGAACAGGTTGAGATCCAGGTCAAATACGAAGGTTACATCGCGCGTCAGCAGGATGAGATTGAAAAACAGCAGCGCAACGAAAATACGCTGCTGCCGGAAATGCTGGACTACCGTCAGGTGACGGGGCTTTCCAATGAAGTGATCGCCAAGCTGAACGATCACAAGCCTGTGTCGATCGGTCAGGCATCCCGTATCTCCGGTGTCACACCTGCCGCGATTTCGATTCTGCTGGTGTGGCTGAAAAAGCAAGGTATGCTGCGCCGTAGCGCATAATATCCAGTGCTTTTGGCGGGTGGCGCTTCGCTACCCGCCCTGCTAATTCGTAGGCCCGGTAAGCGCCACCGGGCAATTTATGTCTAAACAGGTACCCACTGTGCTCAATAAACTCTCTCGTCTGCTGGAACAGGCAGGTATTTCGCTCACCGATCACCAGAAAACTCAGCTGGTGGCCTATGTCGATATGCTGAACAAATGGAATAAAGCGTACAACCTGACGTCTGTTCGCGACCCCAACGAGATGCTGGTTCGTCATATCCTCGATAGCATCGTGGTTGCGCCGTATCTTAAAGGGGAGCGCTTTATCGATGTGGGCACAGGTCCTGGCCTGCCGGGGATCCCGCTGTCGATTGTCCGCCCTGAGAGCCATTTCACGCTGCTGGACAGCCTTGGCAAACGCGTCCGTTTTTTACGTCAGGTCCAGCATGAGCTGAAGCTGGAGAATATCGCCCCTGTACAGAGCAGGGTAGAGGCGTTCCCCGCGGAGCCACCGTTTGACGGTGTTATCAGCCGCGCGTTTGCGTCGCTCAATGATATGGTGAGCTGGTGTAAGCACTTGCCTGCACAAGATGGCCGCTTTTATGCCCTGAAAGGGCAGTTGCCGGGCGATGAAATTGAACAGCTTCCGGAGGGTTTTGCTGTCGAATCCGTTGAGAAATTAAACATTCCTCAGCTTGAGGGTGAACGCCATCTGGTGATAATTAAGCCAAACAATTTTTAAATATTTAATAAAAATTGTGGAATTCGTGCTGTTCTGACCATGTTAAATAACAGCACAAATTCTCGGGTTTTACCGAAGAGAGTTTAACCTCTGTGTTACTAAGGTTTTTCTAACGGTTAACGTAACAGCCATTGTTCAGCATGAAGATAGTCAACATCGAAAATATCAGTCTGCTAAAAGTGGAATACGGCAACCAGAATCGAATGTTAAATATTTATTAAGAATGTCAATAAAAGGTTTTTATTGTATACCGGGCTGTTTTGAAAATAGTTACGATAATTTGTCTTTAATTTCATTAAGATGAAATAAACCGATTTGCGTCTTTGATAAATACACCCTTATCGCAAATGTGTATTTTGTGATCTCGTGCACGCTTTGTAGCCAACGTTTTCGCGCTGTTTGCAGTTTTGGTCGAAGGTCGTGGCTTTCAGGAAAAGTTAAAAAATAGCGGCGGGGAAAAATATTTAAACATTTATTCACCTTTTCGCTACTTAATGTTTGAAATCACGGGTGCGCACCGTATAATTTGACCGCTTTTTGATGCTTGACTCTGAGCCTTAAAGGACGTTTTATACGACACGCGGCATACCTCGAAGGGAGCAGGAGTAAAAACGTGATGTCTGTGTCGCTCTTGAGTAGAAACGTTGCTCGTAAGCTTCTGTTCATTCAGTTTCTGGCTGTGATAGCAAGTGGACTGCTGTTTAGCCTCAAAGACCCCTTCTGGGGCATCTCCGCCGTGTGCGGGGGTTTGGCGGTTGTTCTGCCAAACGTATTGTTTATGATTTTTGCCTGGCGTCATCAGGCGCATACACCCGCCAAAGGCCGTGTGGCCTGGTCCTTCGCTCTCGGTGAAGTGTGTAAGGTGTTGCTGACCTTTGCTCTACTGGTGATGGCGCTGGCGGTTTTGAAAGTGGTATTCATGCCGCTGATAGCAACGTGGGTTTTGGTGCTGGTGGTACAAGTTCTGGCTCCAGCTGTAATCAACAACAAAGGGTAAAAGGCATCATGGCTTCAGAAAATATGACGCCGCAGGATTACATAGGTCACCATCTGAATAACCTTCAGCTGGACCTGCGTACATTCTCGCTGGTGGATCCGCATAACCCCCCGGCCACCTTCTGGACGATCAACATCGACTCCATGTTCTTCTCGGTCGTTTTGGGTCTTCTGTTCCTGGCCATGTTCCGCGGTGTTGCGAAAAGAGCGACCAGCGGTGTTCCAGGGAAATTCCAGACGTTCATCGAAATGATCATCGGCTTCGTCCATGGCAGCGTCAAAGACATGTACCATGGTAAGAGCAAGCTGATTGCTCCGCTGGCCCTGACCGTGTTCGTTTGGGTATTCCTGATGAACCTGATGGACCTGCTGCCAATCGATTTCCTGCCGTGGATTGGCGAACATGTCCTCGGTCTGCCAGCACTGCGCGTGGTGCCGTCCGCTGACGTGAACATCACCCTGTCGATGGCGCTGGGCGTGTTTATCCTGATTCTTTTCTACAGCATCAAAATGAAAGGCGTAAGCGGCTTCGTGAAAGAGCTTACCTTGCAGCCGTTCAACCACTGGGCGTTTATTCCGGTCAACCTGATCCTGGAAGGCGTTAGCCTGCTGTCCAAACCTGTTTCACTGGGTCTGCGACTGTTCGGCAACATGTATGCGGGTGAGCTGATTTTCATTCTGATCGCGGGTCTTCTGCCGTGGTGGTCACAGTGGATTCTGAATGTGCCTTGGGCCATTTTCCACATCCTGATCATTACGCTGCAAGCCTTTATCTTCATGGTTCTGACGATCGTCTATCTGTCGATGGCGTCTGAAGAGCACTGATTTTTTACCAACACTACTACGTTTTAATTGAAACAAACTGGAGACTGTCATGGAAAACCTGAATATGGATCTGCTGTACATGGCTGCCGCTGTGATGATGGGTCTGGCGGCTATCGGTGCTGCGATCGGTATCGGCATCCTCGGGGGCAAATTCCTGGAAGGCGCAGCGCGTCAACCTGATCTGATTCCTCTGCTGCGTACTCAGTTCTTTATCGTTATGGGTCTGGTGGATGCTATCCCAATGATCGCTGTAGGTCTGGGTCTGTACGTGATGTTTGCTGTCGCGTAGTAGTAGTTTTAAAACCCTAAGCCACAGATATTAAAGAGGTATTGTGCTGTGAACATGAACGCAACAATCCTCGGCCAGGCCATCGCGTTTATTCTCTTTGTCTGGTTCTGCATGAAGTATGTATGGCCGCCTTTAATGGCTGCCATCGAAAAACGTCAGAAAGAAATTGCTGACGGTCTGGCTTCTGCAGAACGCGCTAAGAAAGATTTGGACCTTGCACAGGCCAACGCGACAGACCAGCTGAAAAAAGCGAAAGCGGAAGCTCAGGTTATCATCGAACAGGCTAACAAACGCCGTTCGCAGATCCTGGACGAAGCCAAAGCTGAAGCAGAACAGGAACGTACTAAGATCGTGACACAAGCTCAGGCTGAAATTGAAGCTGAGCGTAAACGTGCTCGCGAAGAACTGCGTAAGCAGGTTGCGATTCTGGCTGTTGCTGGCGCCGAGAAGATCATCGAACGTTCCGTGGATGAAGCTGCTAACAGCGACATCGTGGACAAACTTGTCGCTGAACTGTAAGGAGGGAGGGGCTGATGTCTGAATTTGTTACGGTAGCTCGCCCCTACGCCAAAGCAGCTTTTGACTTTGCTGTCGAACACCAAAATGTCGATCGCTGGCAGGATATGCTGGCGTTTGCCGCTGAGGTGACGAAAAACGAACAAATGGCCGAGTTGCTTTCTGGTGCGTTAGCGCCTGAAACTCTCGCCGCGTCGTTTATCGCCGTGTGCGGAGAGCAACTGGATGCCAATGGTCAGAACCTGATTAAGGTAATGGCAGAAAATGGTCGTCTCCGTGTGCTCCCGGATGTTCTCGAGCAGTTTGAGCACTTACGTGCCCTTAGTGAAGCTACCGCTGAAGTCGAAGTGACTTCTGCGACTGAACTGAGTGATGAACAGCTTGCGAAAATTACCGCCGCGATGGAAAAACGTCTGTCACGCAAAGTTAAGCTGAATTGCAAAATCGATAAGTCTGTAATGGCAGGCGTAATCATCCGTTCGGGTGATATGGTCATTGATGGCAGCGTACGCGGCCGTCTTGAACGCCTTGCAGACGTCTTGCAGTCTTAAGGGGACTGGAGCATGCAACTGAATTCCACCGAAATCAGCGAACTGATCAAGCAGCGCATTGCTCAGTTCAGTGTTGTGAGCGAAGCTCACAACGAAGGTACTATTGTTTCTGTAAGTGACGGTGTTATCCGCATCCACGGCCTGGCCGATTGTATGCAGGGTGAGATGATTTCCCTGCCGGGTAACCGTTACGCTATCGCACTGAACCTGGAGCGCGACTCCGTAGGTGCAGTTGTGATGGGTCCATACGCTGACCTCGCCGAAGGCATGAAGGTTAAGTGTACTGGCCGTATTCTGGAAGTGCCGGTTGGCCGTGGCCTGCTGGGTCGCGTTGTTAACACCCTGGGTGCGCCAATCGACGGTAAAGGTCCGGTTGAGCACGATGGCTTCTCCCCAATCGAAGTTATCGCACCAGGCGTTATCGACCGTCAGTCCGTTGATCAGCCAGTGCAGACTGGTTATAAGTCCGTTGATGCCATGATTCCAATCGGTCGTGGCCAGCGTGAACTGATCATCGGTGACCGTCAGACCGGTAAAACCGCGATGGCTATCGACGCCATCATCAACCAGCGTGACTCCGGCATCAAATGTGTGTACGTGGCTATCGGCCAGAAAGCGTCCACCATTTCTAACGTGGTTCGTAAACTGGAAGAGCACGGCGCGCTGTCTAACACCATCGTTGTTGTGGCGACCGCTTCTGAATCTGCTGCACTGCAATACCTGGCACCATACGCCGGTTGCGCAATGGGCGAATACTTCCGTGACCGCGGTGAAGATGCGCTGATCGTATACGATGACCTGTCTAAACAGGCCGTTGCATATCGTCAGGTTTCCCTGTTGCTCCGTCGTCCACCTGGACGTGAAGCGTTCCCTGGCGACGTATTCTACCTCCACTCTCGTCTGCTGGAGCGTGCTTCCCGCGTTAACGCGGAATACGTCGAGAACTTCACCAAAGGTGAAGTGAAGGGTAAAACCGGCTCTCTGACCGCGCTGCCAATCATTGAAACCCAGGCGGGTGACGTTTCTGCGTTCGTTCCGACCAACGTAATCTCCATTACCGATGGTCAGATCTTCCTGGAAACCAACCTGTTTAACTCCGGTATTCGTCCGGCAGTTAACCCGGGTATCTCCGTATCCCGTGTGGGTGGTGCTGCTCAGACCAAGATCATCAAGAAACTGTCCGGTGGTATTCGTACCGCGCTGGCACAGTATCGTGAACTGGCTGCGTTCTCTCAGTTCGCATCCGATCTGGACGAAGCAACCCGTAAACAGCTTAGCCACGGTCAGAAAGTGACCGAGCTGCTGAAGCAGAAACAGTACGCACCAATGTCTGTTGCTCAGCAGGGCCTGGTTCTGTTCGCGGCTGAACGCGGTTACCTCGAAGATGTGGAACTGGCGAAAATCGGTAGCTTCGAAGCCGCTCTGCTGGCTTACGTCGACCGTGATCACGCTCCGCTGATGCAAGAGATCAACCAGACCGGTGGCTATAACGACGAAATCGAAGGCAAGCTGAAAGCTATCCTCGATTCCTTCAAAGCAACCCAATCCTGGTAATCGTCCGGCGGCTTGTCTCAGGACAAGCCGCCTGGCATTGAGGAGAAGCTCATGGCCGGCGCAAAAGAGATACGTAGTAAGATCGCAAGCGTCCAGAACACGCAAAAGATCACTAAAGCGATGGAGATGGTCGCCGCTTCCAAAATGCGTAAATCGCAGGATCGCATGGCGGCCAGCCGTCCTTATGCAGAAACCATGCGCAAAGTGATTGGTCACCTTGCAAACGGTAATCTGGAATATAAGCACCCTTACCTGGAAGAACGCGACGTTAAGCGCGTGGGCTACCTGGTGGTGTCGACCGACCGTGGTCTGTGTGGCGGCTTGAACATTAACCTGTTCAAAAAACTGCTGGCGGATATGAAAGCATGGTCTGAAAAAGGCGTTCAGTGCGATATCGCAATGATCGGCTCTAAAGGCGTCTCTTTCTTTAACTCCGTTGGTGGCAACATTGTCGCTCAGGTGACGGGTATGGGTGATAACCCTTCCCTGTCCGAGTTGATCGGCCCGGTTAAAGTGATGTTGCAGGCTTATGATGAAGGCCGTCTGGACAGACTGTACGTTGTCAGCAACAAATTTATTAACACCATGTCTCAGGTTCCAACGCTCACTCAGATGCTGCCTTTACCGGCATCAGAAGATGACGAGCTGAAGCAAAAATCCTGGGATTACCTGTATGAACCCGATCCGAAACCGCTGTTGGATACCCTGCTGCGTCGTTACGTTGAATCTCAGGTTTATCAGGGCGTTGTAGAAAACCTGGCCAGCGAGCAGGCCGCACGAATGGTGGCGATGAAAGCCGCGACCGATAATGGCGGCAGCCTGATTAAAGAGCTGCAGTTGGTTTACAACAAAGCTCGTCAGGCCAGCATTACTCAGGAACTCACCGAGATCGTCTCGGGGGCCGCCGCGGTTTAACCAGGTTTACGAATTACGTAGAGGATTCAAGATGGCTACTGGAAAGATTGTCCAGGTAATCGGCGCCGTGGTGGACGTCGAGTTCCCTCAGGACGCCGTACCACGCGTGTACGACGCGCTTGAGGTACAGAATGGTAACGAGAGCCTGGTGCTGGAAGTTCAGCAGCAGCTCGGCGGCGGTATCGTGCGTACCATCGCGATGGGTTCTTCCGACGGTCTGCGTCGTGGTCTGGAAGTTAAAGACCTTGAGCACCCGATCGAAGTCCCGGTAGGTAAAGCAACACTGGGTCGTATCATGAACGTATTGGGTCAACCAATCGACATGAAAGGCGACATCGGTGAAGAAGAGCGTTGGGCTATCCACCGCGCAGCACCTTCCTACGAAGAGCTGTCCAGCTCTCAGGAACTGCTGGAAACCGGCATCAAAGTTATCGACCTGATGTGTCCGTTTGCGAAGGGCGGTAAAGTTGGTCTGTTCGGTGGTGCGGGTGTAGGTAAAACCGTAAACATGATGGAGCTGATCCGTAACATCGCGATCGAGCACTCTGGTTACTCCGTATTTGCGGGCGTAGGTGAACGTACTCGTGAGGGTAACGACTTCTACCACGAAATGACCGACTCCAACGTTCTGGACAAAGTATCCCTGGTTTACGGCCAGATGAACGAGCCACCAGGAAACCGTCTGCGCGTTGCGCTGACTGGCCTGACTATGGCTGAGAAGTTCCGTGACGAAGGCCGTGACGTTCTGCTGTTCGTTGATAACATCTATCGTTACACCTTGGCCGGTACTGAAGTATCTGCACTGCTGGGTCGTATGCCTTCAGCGGTAGGTTATCAGCCGACGCTGGCGGAAGAGATGGGTGTTCTTCAGGAACGTATCACCTCAACCAAAACCGGTTCTATCACCTCCGTTCAGGCGGTATACGTACCTGCGGATGACTTGACTGACCCATCCCCAGCCACCACCTTTGCGCACCTTGACGCAACCGTGGTACTGAGCCGTCAGATCGCGTCTCTGGGTATCTACCCGGCCGTTGACCCGCTGGACTCCACCAGCCGTCAGCTGGATCCACTGGTTGTGGGGCAGGAACACTACGACACCGCGCGTGGCGTACAGTCCCTGCTGCAGCGTTACCAGGAACTGAAAGACATCATCGCCATCCTGGGTATGGATGAGCTGTCTGAAGAAGACAAACTGGTGGTAGCACGTGCGCGTAAGATCCAGCGCTTCCTGTCCCAGCCGTTCTTCGTTGCGGAAGTATTCACCGGTTCTCCGGGTAAATACGTTTCCCTGAAAGACACCATCCGTGGCTTTAAAGGCATCATGGAAGGCGAATACGATCACCTGCCGGAGCAGGCGTTCTACATGGTTGGTTCCATCGACGAAGCCGTGGAAAAAGCCAAAAAACTTTAACGCCTTAATCGGAGGGTGATATGGCAATGACTTACCACCTGGACGTCGTCAGCGCAGAGCAACAAATGTTCTCTGGTCTGGTCGAGAAAATCCAGGTAACGGGTAGTGAAGGTGAACTGGGTATTTTCCCGGGTCACGCACCGCTGCTCACCGCCATTAAGCCTGGTATGATCCGCATCGTTAAACAGTTCGGTCATGAAGAGTTTATCTATCTGTCCGGCGGCATTCTTGAAGTGCAGCCTGGCAGCGTGACCGTTCTGGCCGATACCGCTATTCGTGGCCAGGATCTCGACGAAGCACGAGCCCTGGAATCGAAGCGTAAGGCTGAAGAGCACATTAGCAGCTCTCATGGTGACGTGGATTACGCTCAGGCGTCTGCGGAGCTGGCCAAAGCGATCGCGAAACTGCGCGTTATCGAGTTGACCAAAAAAGCGATGTAACACCGGCTTGAAAAGCACAAAGCCAGTCTGGTTTCCAGGCTGGCTTTTTTTATGGTTTCGTATCACACCGATCTTTATTCATGATCCAAAAGAATAGCTAAGCTATTGTGTGTGCTAGCGACTTATCGCGAGAAGGCTATTTTCCAGAGAAAAAGGGGTTTACTCTGCCCCTAAAAATCGCCTCAAATAGCCATTATTGGCTGATGTTGAACGTTTTACCGCCATTCCATTTTATGACGCAAAATATGTAGAATTTTCAACGTCAACGGGTTTAACTTCTTACTCAAATTACAGTCAGGACGCGTATGTTGAACAATACAATGAGCGTGGTCATCCTTGCCGCCGGTAAAGGTACCCGCATGTATTCCGATCTTCCAAAGGTACTGCACACGCTGGCAGGAAAGCCGATGGTGCAGCATGTCATTGATGCCGCTAATGAACTGGGTGCCCGTCAGGTCCATCTGGTCTATGGTCACGGCGGCGATCTGCTTAAAAAGACGCTGAACGATGACAAACTCAACTGGGTGCTTCAGGCAGAACAGTTGGGGACCGGACACGCCATGCAGCAGGCCGCCCCGTTCTTTGCGGATGACGAAGATATTCTGATGCTTTACGGCGACGTCCCGCTGATCTCTGTCGACACCCTTGCCCGCCTGCGTGAAGCTAAACCGCTGGGTGGCATCGGGTTGTTAACTGTCGTACTTGACGATCCGACCGGCTATGGCCGCATTACCCGCGAAAACGGTAACGTAACGGGTATCGTTGAGCATAAAGATGCCAGCGACGCACAGCGTCAGATTCAGGAGATCAACACCGGTATCCTGATTGCCAATGGCGCGGACCTGAAGCGCTGGCTGTCGAAGCTCACCAACAATAATGCGCAGGGTGAGTACTACATCACCGACATCATCGCGATGGCCTATCAGGAAGGGCGTGAGATTGCGGCGGTTCATCCGGCACGCATTAGCGAAACCGAAGGGGTGAATAACCGCCTTCAGCTTTCCCGCCTGGAACGCGTTTATCAGTCCGAACAGGCTGAAAAACTGCTCCTGGCAGGCGTTATGCTGCGCGACCCGGCGCGTTTCGATCTGCGCGGGACCTTATCTCACGGGCGCGACGTTGAAATCGATACTAACGTTATCCTTGAAGGCAACGTCACGCTTGGCCACCGCGTCAAAATTGGTGCCGGTTGTGTTATCAAAAACAGCGTCATCGGTGATGACTGCGACATTAGCCCGTACAGCGTGGTTGAAGATGCACATCTGGACGCGGCATGCACCATTGGGCCGTTCGCACGTCTGCGCCCTGGCGCTGAATTGCTCGAAGGCGCCCATGTTGGCAACTTCGTTGAGATGAAAAAAGCGCGTCTGGGCAAAGGTTCCAAAGCCGGCCATTTAACCTACCTGGGCGATGCAGAAATTGGCGATAACGTGAACATTGGTGCAGGAACAATCACCTGCAACTATGACGGTGCCAACAAGTTTAAAACCATCATCGGTGATGATGTGTTTGTCGGTTCTGATACACAGCTGGTGGCACCGGTGACGGTCGGGAACGGGGTAACCATTGCCGCCGGGACGACAGTGACGCGCGATGTTGCCGACAATGAGCTGGTGCTGAGCCGCGTGCCGCAGGTTCACAAGCAGGGCTGGAAACGCCCGGTGAAGAAAAAGTAACGACCTGCACCCTGCTCTCTCCCGCGAGGAGAGAGCTCGTTCGGTGCGGTGTTTTTTGCCCTCGCCCCTCTGGGGAAAGGGATGGGGTGAGGGGATAACATAATCCTCCCCTCAAAGGCAGTACTTATAACAATAACCCCACTCTCTACAAGGCTCGGGGTGCCCGGAAAGGGCAAATACAGGTCAGCGACAACGCATGGCATAACGCCATAATCAGGAAATTAAACTATGTGTGGAATTGTTGGCGCAGTTGCGCAGCGTGATATTGCTGAAATCCTTCTCGAAGGTTTACGTCGTCTGGAATACCGTGGTTACGACTCTGCCGGTCTGGCGGTTGTGGATGCAGAAGGGCATATGACCCGTCTGCGTCGTCTCGGTAAAGTGCAGATGCTGGCCCAGGCTGCGGAAGATCATCCGCTGCACGGTGGCACGGGTATTGCGCACACCCGCTGGGCGACCCACGGCGAACCGTCTGAAGGCAATGCGCACCCGCATGTGTCCGAACACATCGTGGTCGTGCATAACGGCATTATCGAAAACCACGAACCGCTGCGCGAAGAACTTAAAGCGCGCGGCTATACCTTCGTCTCTGAAACCGACACCGAAGTTATTGCTCACCTGGTTCACTGGGAGCTGGAGCAGGGCGGTACACTGCGTGAAGCGGTGCTGCGCGCGATCCCTCAGCTGCGCGGTGCATACGGTACGGTAATCATGGATTCACGCGATCCGTCCACGCTGCTGGCCGCACGTTCCGGTAGCCCAATGGTTATCGGTCTGGGCATGGGCGAGAACTTTATCGCCTCTGACCAGCTGGCACTTCTGCCGGTTACCCGTCGCTTTATCTTCCTGGAAGAGGGTGATATCGCGGAAGTGACGCGTCGCAGCGTGACGGTATTCGATACCAAAGGCGAGCAGGTGAAACGCCCGGAGATCGAATCCAATCTGCAGTACGACGCAGGCGACAAAGGCGCTTACCGTCACTACATGCAGAAAGAAATTTACGAGCAGCCGAACGCTATCAAAAACACCCTGACCGGGCGCATCAGCCACGGCGAGGTGGACCTGAGCGAACTGGGTGCCAACGCCAATGAGCTGCTCGGTAAGGTTGAGCATATTCAGATCGTGGCCTGCGGTACCTCCTACAACTCCGGTATGGTCTCACGCTACTGGTTTGAATCCCTGGCCGGTGTTCCGTGTGACGTGGAAATCGCTTCAGAATTCCGCTACCGCAAATCCGCGGTGCGTCGTAATAGCCTGATGATCACCCTTTCCCAGTCTGGCGAAACGGCGGACACCCTGGCGGCGCTGCGTCTCTCTAAAGAGCTGGGTTATCTGGGCTCTCTGGCCATCTGTAACGTGCCGGGTTCTTCGCTGGTTCGTGAATCCGATCTGGCGCTGATGACCAACGCGGGTACGGAAATCGGCGTGGCCTCCACCAAAGCGTTTACCACTCAGCTGACCGTTCTGCTGATGCTGGTGGCGAAACTGGCGCGTCTGAAAGGTCAGGATGCGTCTGTTGAGCATGACATCGTTCATGGCCTGCAGGCGCTGCCAAGCCGTATTGAGCAGATGCTGTCTCAGGACAAACGCATTGAAGCGCTGGCGGAAGATTTCTCTGACAAACATCACGCCCTGTTCCTCGGCCGCGGCGATCAGTATCCAATTGCGCTGGAAGGCGCGTTGAAGCTGAAAGAGATCTCCTACATCCACGCGGAAGCTTACGCAGCAGGCGAGCTGAAACACGGCCCGCTGGCGCTGATTGACGCAGACATGCCGGTCATCGTTGTGGCACCTAACAACGAACTGCTGGAAAAACTGAAGTCCAATATCGAAGAAGTCCGCGCCCGCGGTGGTGTACTGTACGTCTTCGCCGATAAAGACGCCGGCTTTGCGAGCAGCGACAATATGCACATCATCGAGATGCCGCATGTGGAAGAGGTGATTGCCCCTATCTTCTACACCGTTCCGCTGCAGTTGCTGGCCTATCACGTCGCGCTGATCAAAGGCACTGACGTTGACCAGCCACGTAACCTGGCGAAATCGGTCACCGTAGAATAATCCCCTCAGGCTCCACCTTCGGGTGGAGCTTTTTTACCCTTCCTGGTTTGTTTTTAATCAACCCATCCGCATTTTTATTTATGACAATCTGTCATCTTCAGCTACTTTTTTCAGTGTCACATAAAGAAAATATTTCTGAAAACTTGCTGTCATGTAAGTGGTTAACTAGATGATAATTAAATGAATTTTTACTGATATTTAAGCTAAATTTTCATTGTCATAAAACTGTCATAATTCGTACATTTATCTGTCACCTGTTTGTCCTATTTTGCTCATCGTAGCCACTAAACAACGATTTACGAAAATCTTGCAGGAGACATTATGAAAGTTATGCGTACCACTGTCGCAACTGTTGTCGCCGCGACCTTATCTCTGAGCGCGTTCTCTGTATTTGCAGAAGCAAGCCTGACTGGCGCTGGTGCAACCTTCCCTGCGCCGGTGTATGCCAAATGGGCGGATACCTACCAGAAAGAAACCGGTAACAAGGTTAACTATCAGGGTATCGGCTCCTCCGGTGGCGTAAAACAAATTACCGCGAATACCGTTGATTTCGGCGCATCAGACGCTCCACTGTCTGATGACAAACTGGCGCAGGAAGGCCTGTTCCAGTTCCCGACCGTTATCGGTGGTGTTGTGCTGGCCGTTAACATTCCAGGCCTGAAATCAGGCGAGCTGGTCCTGGACGGCAAAACCCTGGGTGACATCTACCTCGGTAAAATCAAAAAATGGGATGACGAAGCCATCACCAAACTGAACCCGGGTGTCAAACTGCCTTCGCAGAACATCGCAGTGGTTCGTCGTGCAGATGGTTCCGGTACCTCTTTCGTTTTCACCAGCTACCTGGCGAAAGTGAACGAAGAGTGGAAATCTAAAGTCGGTTCCGGCTCTACCGTTAACTGGCCAACCGGTCTGGGTGGTAAAGGCAACGACGGTATCGCCGCGTTCGTACAGCGTCTGCCTGGTTCTATCGGCTATGTAGAGTATGCGTACGCTAAGCAGAACAACCTGTCTTACACCAAACTGGTTTCTGCCGATGGCAAGCCAGTCAGCCCGACTGAAGAGAACTTTGCTAACGCTGCAAAAGGCGCTGACTGGAGCAAATCCTTCGCTCAGGATCTGACTAACCAGAAAGGCGATGGTGCGTGGCCAATCACCTCTACCACCTTCATTCTGGTTCACAAAGAGCAGAAGAAACCTGAGCAGGGCGCTGAAGTGTTGAAGTTCTTCGACTGGGCGTACAAAAACGGCGGCAAACAGGCTAACGCGCTGGATTACGCCACCCTGCCGGACAACGTGGTTGAGCAGATTCGCGCTGCATGGAAAACCAACGTGAAAGACAGCAGCGGTAAAGCATTGTATTAATTTAGTATTCTGACGAAAATGGCGGGTGGCGCTCGCGCTACCCGCCGATTTCGTAAACGCGTTTAACAGAAGAGTGATTTATGGCTGCAACAAAGCCTGCATTTAACCCTCCGGGTAAAAAAGGTGACATGATTTTCAGCGCGCTGGTCAAACTGGCTGCGCTGATTGTGCTATTGCTGCTGGGCGGCATTATCGTGTCCCTGATTTTCTCCTCCTGGCCGAGCATCCAGAAATTCGGTTTCTCCTTCCTGTGGACCAAAGAGTGGGATGCGCCGAACGATATCTACGGTGCGCTGGTGCCGATTTACGGCACGCTGGTGACGTCGTTTATCGCCCTGCTGATTGCGGTGCCGGTGAGCTTTGGTATTGCCCTGTTCCTGACGGAACTGGCGCCGGGCTGGTTGCGTCGTCCACTGGGTATCGCCATTGAACTGCTGGCCGCTATTCCAAGTATCGTGTACGGCATGTGGGGCCTGTTTATCTTTGCTCCCCTGTTCGCAACGTACTTCCAGGAACCGGTGGGTAATGTTCTCTCTGCCATTCCGTTTGTCGGCACCCTGTTCTCTGGCCCGGCTTTCGGTATCGGTATTCTGGCTGCGGGGGTGATCCTCGCCATTATGATTATTCCGTACATTGCGGCGGTAATGCGCGATGTCTTCGAACAAACCCCGGTGATGATGAAAGAGTCGGCCTACGGCATCGGCTGCACCACCTGGGAAGTTATCTGGCGCATCGTCCTTCCGTTCACCAAAAATGGGGTGATTGGCGGCGTCATGCTGGGGTTAGGCCGTGCTTTGGGTGAAACCATGGCGGTGACCTTTATTATCGGTAACACCTACCAGCTCGACAGCGCCTCCCTCTACATGCCGGGCAACAGTATTACTTCCGCACTGGCGAATGAATTTGCCGAAGCGGAATCCGGGCTGCACGTCGCGGCGCTGATGGAACTGGGCCTGATCCTATTTGTGATTACCTTCATTGTGCTGGCGATCTCCAAGCTGATGATCCTGCGTCTCGCAAAAAATGAGGGGGCACGCTAATGGCAACTCTCGAAATGCAAAGCACCACTGCACTGGCGGAATCCCGTCGCAAAATGCAGGCGAAGCGTCGTTTCAAAAACCGCGTTGCGTTGACGCTCTCAATGGCAACGATGGCGTTCGGTCTGTTCTGGCTGGTCTGGATCCTGTTCTCGACCGTTGTGCGCGGCATCGACGGGATGTCGCTGTCACTGTTCACCGAGATGACGCCGCCGCCAAATACGGCGGGCGGCGGCCTGGCGAATGCCCTGGCGGGCAGCGGTTTGCTGATCCTCTGGGCGACGGTAGTTGGTACACCGCTTGGCATTATGGCGGGGATTTATCTGGCGGAGTACGGGCGTAAATCCTGGCTGGCAGAGGTGATTCGTTTCATTAACGACATCCTGCTGTCTGCGCCGTCTATCGTGGTCGGTCTGTTTGTTTACACCATTGTGGTGGCGCAGATGGAACACTTCTCCGGCTGGGCCGGCGTGATTGCGCTGGCGCTGCTGCAGGTACCTATCGTCATTCGTACCACCGAGAACATGCTGAAACTGGTGCCGGATAGCCTGCGTGAAGCGGCTTACGCGCTGGGCACGCCGAAGTGGAAAATGATCTCCGCGATTACGCTGAAAGCCTCCGTATCGGGGATCATGACCGGTATCCTGCTGGCCATTGCCCGTATTGCAGGCGAAACGGCGCCGCTGCTGTTTACTGCCCTCTCCAACCAGTTCTGGAGTACGGACATGATGCAGCCGATCGCCAACCTGCCGGTGACGATTTTTAAATTTGCGATGAGCCCATTCGCGGAATGGCAGCAGCTGGCCTGGGCCGGGGTGCTGATCATTACCCTTTGCGTACTGTTGCTGAACATTCTGGCGCGCGTCATTTTCGCGAAGCAGAAACACGGTTAAATTTTTACGGCGCGGCAGATCGCGGCGCCGAATGAGGAAATGAGTCAATGAGTATGGTTGATACTGCCCCGGGTAAGATTCAGGTTCGTGATTTGAACTTCTACTACGGCAAATTCCATGCCCTGAAGAACATCAACCTGGATATCGCCAGGAACCAGGTCACGGCATTTATCGGTCCGTCTGGCTGTGGTAAATCCACGCTGCTGCGTACCTTTAACAAAATGTATTCGCTCTATCCGGAGCAGCGTGCCGAAGGTGAAATCATCCTGGACGGCGATAACATTCTGACCAACAGCCAGGATATCGCCCTGCTGCGTGCAAAAGTCGGGATGGTGTTCCAGAAACCGACGCCGTTCCCGATGTCCATCTACGACAACATTGCCTTTGGCGTACGTCTGTTTGAAAAGCTCTCCCGTACGGATATGGATGAGCGCGTTCAGTGGGCTTTGACCAAGGCCGCATTATGGAACGAAACCAAAGATAAGTTGCACCAGAGCGGTTACTCTCTCTCCGGTGGTCAGCAGCAGCGTCTGTGCATTGCGCGTGGTATCGCCATTCGCCCGGAAGTGTTGTTGCTGGATGAGCCGTGTTCAGCTCTGGACCCGATCTCAACCGGCCGTATTGAAGAGTTGATCACCGAGCTGAAGCAGGATTACACCGTGGTTATCGTGACCCACAACATGCAGCAGGCTGCGCGTTGTTCCGATTACACGGCGTTTATGTACCTGGGCGAGTTGATTGAGTTCAGTAATACGGACGATCTGTTCACCAAGCCCGCTAAAAAGCAAACAGAAGACTATATCACCGGTCGTTACGGTTGATTCAGGAGCGCGCTATGGACAATCTCAATCTTAACAAACACATTTCAGGCCAGTTCAACGCAGAGCTGGAAAGTATTCGCACTCAGGTGATGACCATGGGTGGCATGGTTGAGCAGCAGCTTTCCGATGCCATTACCGCGATGCACAACCAGGACAGCGAGCTGGCAAAGCGCGTTATCGAAGGTGATAAAAACGTCAATATGATGGAAGTCGCCATTGATGAAGCCTGCGTGCGTATTATCGCCAAGCGTCAGCCAACGGCGAGCGACCTGCGTCTGGTTATGGCGATCATCAAAACCATCGCCGAGCTGGAGCGTATTGGTGACGTTGCAGATAAAATCTGCCGCACCGCGCTGGAGAAATTCTCTCAGCAGCACCAGCCACTGCTGGTGAGCCTCGAGTCGCTGGGTCGTCATACCGTGCAGATGCTGCATGACGTACTGGATGCCTTTGCGCGTATGGATCTGGACGAAGCGGTACGTATCTACCGTGAAGACAAAAAGGTCGACCAGGAGTATGAAGGCATCGTGCGTCAGCTGATGACCTACATGATGGAAGACTCCCGTACGATCCCAAGCGTCCTGACCGCGCTGTTCTGCGCGCGCTCAATCGAGCGTATCGGTGACCGTTGCCAGAACATTTGCGAATACATCTTCTACTTCGTGAAAGGACAGGATTTCCGTCACGTTGGCGGCGATGAGCTGGACAAGCTGCTGGCGGGTAAAGATCCGAAAGAGTGATGCGCTAACATGCCCGGTGCTGCTGAGCTTACCGGGCCTGCGAGCCTTATAGGCCGGATAAGCGTCAGCGCTATCCGGCTTTTTTTAGCGAGTAATATTCCACCCGCGAGCCTTCCACAATTCTGGCAGCTGCGCCAGATCGGTGAAGGTCGTCACTTTTGGATGATCGATCGGTTTGTTGTGCGGATCGGCGCAGAAGTAAAACACCTCCATACCCGCATCAATCCCCGACTGCGCTCCCGCAGAAGAGTCATCCACCAGAATGCAGTTCGCCACGTTAACGTTCATCGCTTTTGCTGCATGGAACATCAACGCCGGGTCTGGCTTCCAGCGCTGGATATCGTAGCCGCTGAACAGTTTTTCCGGGAAGTGGTGCAACATTTCAAGCTTACCCAGCGAGTGCTGCATTTTGCTGACCGGACCGTTCGAGACCACGCAGATGGGCACCGTCATCGCATCCAGAAGCGCATTCGCCCCGGCAATGACTTCCAGCTCGGAGTCGAAGAGGCGTGCGACCTCGGCGCGGTAGACCGGCTCCAGATCTGCTTTCGCCAGATCCACACCGTGCTCTTCGTTAATGATGTCGATGATCTCGTAGAGCTTCACGCCCTTAAAGCGTTTAAACACCTCTTCGAGATCCAGCGTAATGCCAAATTCCCTGAACATGGTCACATACGCGCGGGAACAAATGACCTCACTGTCGACCAGCGTACCGTCGCAGTCGAAAAATACCGCTTCAATTCCGGACATGCCTTTCCCTTTTTACAAGTTTAACGTTTACGTACGGCAGTTTAATGAGACGCAATCGTTGCCGTATAAGCAAAATCAATGAAAAAAGTATCTTGTAACCGCCACTATTGTCGCATTTTGGTATAGGATAGCGACGAATTTTCCCTCCTTGTTCGGAAATTGATGATGAGTCAACAACACACTACCCAGACATCTGGTCAGGGTCTGCTTGAGCGCGTGTTTAAACTGCGTGAGCACGGCACAACGGCACGCACCGAAGTGATCGCCGGTTTCACCACCTTCCTGACGATGGTCTATATCGTTTTTGTTAACCCACAAATTCTGGGCGTTGCTGGCATGGACACCAGCGCCGTCTTCGTGACCACCTGTCTGATCGCTGCGCTGGGCAGTATCCTGATGGGTGTGTTCGCTAACCTGCCCGTGGCGCTGGCCCCGGCAATGGGTCTGAACGCTTTCTTCGCGTTCGTGGTCGTCCAGGCGATGGGTCTGCCATGGCAGGTCGGCATGGGCGCTATCTTTTGGGGCGCGGTTGGCCTGCTGTTGCTGACCATTTTCCGTGTACGTTACTGGATGATAGCCAATATTCCGGTGAGCCTGCGCGTGGGCATTACCAGCGGTATTGGTCTGTTTATCGGCATGATGGGTCTGAAAAACGCAGGCGTTATCGTGGCTAACCCGGACACGCTGGTGAGCATCGGTCACCTGACCTCGCACAACGTGCTGCTGGGCGTGCTGGGCTTCTTTATCATCGCTATCCTGGCCTCGCGCAATATTCATGCGGCCGTGCTGGTTTCCATCGTGGTCACCACGCTACTGGGCTGGATGCTGGGCGATGTGCAGTACAAAGGGATTGTCTCCGCGCCACCGAGCGTGTCTACCGTCATTGGGCACGTCGATCTGGCAGGCTCCCTGAACCTGGGTCTGGCGGGCGTGATTTTCTCCTTCATGCTGGTTAACCTGTTTGACTCCTCCGGTACGCTGATTGGCGTGACCGACAAAGCCGGCCTGGCGGATGAGAATGGGAAATTCCCGCGCATGAAGCAGGCGCTGTTCGTTGACAGTGTCTCCTCTGTCACCGGCGCGTTTATCGGTACATCGTCTGTTACCGCTTACATTGAATCCTCTTCAGGTGTCTCTGTGGGTGGCCGTACCGGTCTGACGGCGGTTGTGGTGGGTATCCTGTTCCTGCTGGTGATCTTCCTGTCACCGCTGGCGGGCATGGTGCCTCCGTATGCAGCAGCCGGCGCGCTGATCTACGTGGGGGTGTTAATGACCTCCAGCCTGTCGCGCGTGAAGTGGGATGATTTAACCGAAGCGGTGCCTGCGTTTATTACCGCGGTGATGATGCCGTTCAGCTTCTCGATCACCGAGGGTATCGCGCTGGGCTTTATCTCCTACTGCGTCATGAAGATTGGTACCGGTCGCTTCCGCGACCTCAGCCCGTGCGTCATCATTGTGGCGCTGCTGTTTGTGCTGAAGATTGTTTTTATTGATGCCAAATAAACAGAAAGCCCTTTTCGACGAAAAGGGCTTTTGTGTTTGCGCCCTCTCCCTGTGGGAGAGGGCCAGAGTGAGGGTGTCAGGCTACGTTTAAGCTTTCACTCGCTTAATATAATCACCAAACGCGGTCAGTTGGCCAGAAAGATGGTCACGCGTACTTTGATCCACCACTTCACCCGTCTGCGGGTCGACCTTGTTCTGAATCACGCCCCCCATAAATTCCGGTTTGTTCATTACCATCGCATCCAGGAAGACCAGGATCTGACGCAGATGGTACTGGCAGCGTGCCCCGCCAATCGCGCCCATAGAGCTGGTCTGGATCAGCACCGGTTTACCCGACAGCGGCTGCTCCGGGAGACGGGATAACCAGTCAATGGCGTTCTTCAGGCCACCCGGGACGGAGTAGTTATATTCAGGCGTAACAATGACCACGCCGTCTGCCTGACGGATCTGCTCTGCAAGCGCTTCTACGCTCTGTGGAAACCCTTCTTCCTGCTGCACGTCCGCGTCGTAAAGCGGAATGTCGCCAATCGATGGCAGGGCGCTAATGTCCATACCTGCCGGTGCCAGCTGAGGCAGCGTGCGGGCAACCATCCCGTTAAATGAACCTTTGCGCAGGCTTCCCAGTAACGTAACAACTTTCAACGTATCAGACATGATTACTCCTGTTTCATCATGATGACCCTGAATGGATCAGCTAAGGGTATATGCTTTTTCTGCCGGTAAACTGGTTAATCTCATCAGGCGCGCGGCGGGTTCGTTGGCTCGCTCGGGCACATCCGGAAGGCTACTCCATCCGTGTTGACTGTCAAATTCCCAGATTTTCAATCGTTCGATGGCGGGAGTCACCGCGATGGACCAAATCAGTACGTCTTCAGCATCGCTGAGCGCCTCTACCAGCGTGGCTTTAGCGGAACGCAGGCGTCCGGAGCCTGGAAGCAATTGCAGCAGGCTGGCGTCGTCTGATGCACAGCCACAGAGCTTTCGAATGCTCTGGCGTAAGGTAATGAGCTGAGCTCTGGCCTCGATGGGATCGTTCTGGTTACGCACCCACAGCTTTTCATTGCTGGAAAGCGGGTAGTCATCGTGCGGGTTCGCGCCGTGGAAGCCGCGGGTTGCGTGCTGAAGCTCCATGTCCAGGCCGCAATCCCCTTCAGTGGTGAGCGCGACGCCAATGATATTGCCCGTATAGGCAATGGAGAAACGCGGCAGCTCCGGGTCGGCAAAGACCGGGCGGCCTTCAGGTTGGGTGAGGATATCCGGCAGTTCACTGGTGCCGTACAGCATGAACATCAGCTCAGCGAGAAGCGCGCGGGATGCCAAAAACCGCGTCCGGCGATGCTCCGGCAGTTTACGTGCTTCCTGGTGACACGCGGATGAAATTCTGCCCGATACGAGATGTCCCTCTGTCAGTATCCCTCTTGCAAAGTGCGTTGCCATTTTTCGCTCCTTGATAATGGTCGTATTCGGTTAAACGGTTACATGATTATCGCTTAACTTGCCTTCTGTTTTAATCAGTAAATGGGAGTAAGAGAAGCCTGAGGACCCAACTTTACATTTTCTTAGGCAAAAATAAGCGCTGGAGCGGCATATAGCGCTTTGATTGTCTCACGGAGCCAGAGGATTTTCGGATTATGGCTGTTTCGTTTATGCCAGATCAGCGTGAAAGGAACGGTCAGTTTTTCAGCCTGGGCTTCATCAATGGGAATGGGCAGGGCGATCAGCTTACGCTGGTGGAGTTGATTATAGTGATGGCAGTAGTGTGGCGCCGTGGCGATGTAGTTATGGCCTGGCTGCGCCGCCATAAACATCGACTGTTCGAAACCGGGCAGGCTCATGGCGATATTACGCTCACGTCCCATCTCTCTGAGCACCTCATCAAGCGCCCAGGTGTCGCTGCGCTCCCAGAAGATGCTGATATGCGGATAGCGCAGGAAAGTCTCCAGGTTCCACTCTTCCTGAAGAGCCGGATGATCTTCGCGCAAATAGACGCAGGGGCGGACGCTGAACAGAATTTCGTAGTCGATAAACCACGGCATGAGCTTCAACAGCTCGCGGGAGCGCGGATGCGTTTCACGGCCCGTGAAGCCAAGATCGACTTCTCCGCGCGTAATGGCATCCACCGAGTCGTAATCCCAGTGGCGCATCTTTACCGTGGCCTGTGGATAGCGCTGATTGACCTGCTCGAGCAGGGCATTAAAGCGGATCAGCATCAGAGGCGTTTCCGCGGCCAGCACGAACGTCAGCCCGCCCGGGGAGTCATGATGGAATTTATCGAGGATCTGATTGCCAATCTGCATCCAGTCGGCCAGATCCTGCTCCAGGCTCATCGTCAGCGGTGTCGGCAGCAGGCCTAACGGTGTTTTCACAAACAGCGGATCGTCAAACCAGTCGCGCAGCTTCGCCAGCGATTTACTTACCGCGGACGGGGTCACGTTCATCCGTTTCGCGGCTTTGGTTACGCTGCGCTCCTGCAGCAAAAGCTGCAGGCACAACAACAGGTTAAGATCGAGACTGCTGATTGGCTTCTTCATAATGGGCCGCGGGCTGGATGACCATAAGTAAGGTGATGCAGAGCATGCTACAACCAATCAGAAT
The DNA here is from genome assembly GCF_057320345.1 of Enterobacter cloacae complex sp. 394I7. NCBI lineage: Bacteria > Pseudomonadati > Pseudomonadota > Gammaproteobacteria > Enterobacterales > Enterobacteriaceae > Enterobacter > Enterobacter cloacae complex sp. 394I7. The sequence goes on from NZ_JBXWCR010000005.1 coordinate 39,532, forward strand.
CCCGATCAGCATATTGAGCGCATTAAGGCCGATGACCGCCGCCAGCCATATCCACAGCGACGAACCGCAGACCTGTGCAATACCCAGCACCGAGCTTGCCACACCCGCGCGCAGCGAGAACGGGCCAAGTGCCTGACTCATCGCCACGCCAAAGCCGACGGAGAAGCCGGCGCAAATCAGCGTAATCCCTACCAGCATCAGCGCATGTGTGCTGGTGGTCGCCAGAATCCCCCCCGCAGCGAGGAACAGCACCTGAGAGGTTAGCATGAGCGTGCGCTGGCGGAAGATATTCAGTGCGAACGGCGTCGAGAACGAGACGGCCATACTGACCATCGCGGTGAGTGCCATCACGGTGGAATACTCACCGCGATCAAACCCCATGGTCTCCATCAGCAACACCGGGGAAACGTTTACATACGTCAGGATCACCGCCACGCTCAGTGTGGTAATGGCCAGGCGACTCAGGAAAAAGCGGTTTAGCAGCGTCTCGGCCGGATGAAGGGTTGCCGTATGGCCTGCGTTTTGCGAGCCTGGATGGGTCTCTTTCAGCACCGTGATCGAGAGGATAAAGACCAGCGCACCCATGGCCGCCATCGTCCAGAACAGGCTCTGCCACGGGAATTTCAGCATGATCAGATAGCCCACCACTGGCGCCATCACCGGAATGATGCAGGTAATACCGTTGAGCATGGAAAGCACTTTGGCACGGCGCTGGGCGCTTAAGGTATCGCGCAGGATGGCGAAGGCCACCACATAACAGCCACCGGCACCTATCCCCTGGATAAAGCGCCCTGTCAGGAACAGGGTACTGTCCTGGGCCAGGGAGCAGAGCATTGACGCCAGCGCGAAGATGATGGCACAGGTAATGGCCACGGGCTGACGACCCGCTTTGTCCGCGATTTTCCCGGCAAATACCATCGATGATGCCATCCCGGCGAGATAGGCCGAAAACGCAATATGCAGCTGCGCCTCGCTGGCACCCAGATCGCGGGCAATGTGCGGCAGCCCCACCAGATACATATCAATACCCGATGGATAAAGCAGAACCAGCGCAAAACTACAAAACAGAAAACGAGCCATAAACCCCCCATAGATGCAGGCAAGCAGAATAGGGGGATAAAAGGGATTAGGCGAGTTGCCATTTGGACAAAGGTGATTTCCTCCCGGGAAATCACCTTTAATCAGCGGTAATTATTTGCCGATACAGAAGCTCGAGAAAATCCGTCCCAGCAGATCGTCCGAGGTAAATTCGCCGGTTATCTCACTCAGATTTTGCTGCGCCAGACGCAGCTCTTCAGCCAGCAGTTCACCCGCCCATGCGCCAAGCAGCTGCGCTTTCCCCTGATCGAGGTGGCGTGCCGCGTCTTCCAGCGCCTGAAGGTGACGACGGCGCGCAAGGAAGCCGCCTTCCATACTGGTATCAAAGCCCATGCTCTGTTTGAGATGGTTGCGCAGGTCGTCAACGCCTTCACCGGTACGGGCCGACAGGCGAATAAGTGAGTGGCCATTCACTTCACTGATACCCAGCGTTTCGCCGGTTACATCCGCTTTGTTACGCACCACGGTGATCGGCAGTTTTGCCGGCAGGCGGGCAATAAAGTCGGGCCAGATGTCCGCCGGATCAACGGCATCGGTCGTGGTACCGTCCACCATAAACAGCACGCGGTCAGCCTGCTCAATCTCTTGCCAGGCACGTTCGATACCGATGCGCTCTACTTCGTCACTGGCGTCGCGAAGACCTGCCGTGTCGATGATGTGCAGCGGCATACCGTCGATATGAATATGCTCACGCAGCACGTCACGGGTGGTACCGGCGATGTCGGTGACGATCGCCGCTTCACGGCCCGCCAGGGCGTTGAGCAGGCTCGATTTACCGGCGTTAGGGCGGCCCGCAATCACGACCTTCATCCCCTCGCGCAGCAGGCTACCCTGACGTGCTTCGGCACGCACCGCGTCGAGATCGGCCATCACGCTATTGAGCTGAGCTTCAATTTTACCGTCAGAGAGGAAGTCGATCTCCTCATCCGGGAAATCGATAGCCGCTTCGACATAGATGCGCAGGTGAGTAAGTGCTTCCACAAGATGATTCACGCGCACCGAGAACGCGCCCTGAAGCGAGTTCAGTGCGGAGCGGGCTGCCTGCTCGGAGCTGGCGTCGATTAGGTCAGCAATTGCTTCTGCCTGTGCGAGGTCGAGCTTGTCGTTCAGGAAGGCACGCTCGGAGAACTCACCTGGCTTTGCAATGCGCAGGCCCGGCAGCGTCAGAATGCGTTTTAACAGCAGGTCGAGGATGACCGGGCCACCGTGGCCCTGCAGCTCCAGCACGTCTTCTCCGGTAAAGGAGTTCGGGCCCGGGAACCACAGCGCAATGCCCTGGTCCAGCGGCGTGCCGTCAGTGTCTTTAAACGGCAGATAATCAGCGTAGCGCGGCTTTGGCAGTTTACCCAGCACCGCTTCGGCGACCTCGCGGGCCTTCAGGCCGGAGATACGCAGAATGCCTACACCACCGCGTCCCGGTGGGGTTGCCTGGGCGACGATAGTGTCGTTATGGCTCATGGTTGGTCTCGTTCAATACAAATAAAAAAGGCGGTCAATCGACCGCCCTTATTTTAGCGTTAACTTACCGAATCAGGACTTTTTCTTTTCGCGGCTATGCAGGCCACGTTTTTCCAGACCACGGTAAATCAGCTGCTGCTGGATAATGGTCACCAGGTTGCTGACGATATAGTACAGCACCAGACCTGACGGGAACCACAGGAAGAACACGGTGAAGATGACCGGCATAAAGGTCATGATCTTCTGCTGCATCGGGTCGGTCACGGTGGTCGGCGACATCTTCTGGATGAAGAACATCGTTACGCCCATCAGGATCGGCAGGATGTAGTACGGGTCCTGTGCAGACAGGTCATGGATCCACAGGGCGAACGGCGCGTGGCGCAGCTCAACGGAACCCATCAGCATGTAGTACAGCGCAAGGAAGATTGGCATCTGAATCAGCAGCGGGAAGCAACCACCCAGTGGGTTCACTTTCTCTGCTTTATACAGGGCCATCATCTCCTGGCTCTGACGCTGTTTGTCATCGCCCAGACGCTCACGCATTGCCTGAATCTTAGGCTGCAGCATACGCATCTTCGCCATGGAGGTGTACTGCGCTTTAGTCAGCGGGTACATGATGCCACGTACGATGAAGGTGATAACGATGATGGAGAAGCCCCAGTTACCCAGGAAGCTGTGGATGAACTTCAGCAGCTTAAACAGCGGCTGAGAGATGAACCACAACCAGCCGTAGTCCACGGTCAGATCCAGGTGCGGCGCAACGGCAGCCATTTTGTCCTGGATTTCCGGACCGACCCACAGGGTGCTTGCCAGCTTACCGGTTTGACCCGGCTGTACCAGAACCGGCTGAGATTTGTAGCCAATGGCTGCAAGACCGTTACCCAGGTTCGCGGTATAGAAGTTGTTAGTACCGTCGTTCGTTGGCACCCACGCAGTGGCGAAATACTGCTGCAGCATTGCCACCCAACCGCCTTTAGCGCTGACGTTCAGGTTCTCGTTATCGGCAATGGTGTCGAATTTGTATTTCTCGTACTTCGCATCAGGCGTGGAGTACGCCGCGCCACGGAAGGTATGCAGTGCAAAGTTGCTGCTTCCGGTGTCACGGTGAGACGGCAGATTGATGGACTGCTTCAGCTGACCAAAGGTCGACAGTTCCAGCGGTTTCGCACCGGTGTTCTGAACGCTGTAGCCCACGTTCACCGCATATTCACCGCGTTTCAGGGTGAAGGTTTTGGTGAAGGTGTTGCCTGCGGCGTCGGTGTAGGTCATCGGGATAGCGATTTCGTTCTGACCATCAGCCAGTACGAAGGTCTCTTTCTCGACGTTGTACAGTGGACGCGCACCGTTAGCCGGGTTATCCGGGCCATCACGACCGGTCAGGCCGCTCTGGGCCTGGTAGATAAACTCAGGCGTGGTTTCCAGTAACTGGAACGGTTCGTTAGACTTCAGCTCTTTTGGGTAGGTCAACAGCAGCGCCTGCTCAACATCACCACCACGGGTGTTGATAGTCAGCTCAAGCACATCGGTCTTAACCGTAATCTGTTTCCCCTGGCCACTGGCCGGTACGCCCTGGTCGGCGGCGCTACCCGCTGCGGTGGTCGTAGTCTGCGTGGTCTGCTGCTGGGGTTGAGGATTTTTATCCTGCTCCCATGCCTGCCAGATCATGAAAGACACGAACAACAAAGCGATGATAAGAAGATTGCGTTGCGAATCCATCGTTAGTGTTCTCTGGTATCAAAGGGTCCTGGCGGGACGGGATCGTCTCCACCTGGGTGTAAAGGGTGGCATTTTAATACGCGTTTCACCGTCAACCAACTGCCTTTTATCACTCCAAACCTGCGCAATGCCTCAATTCCGTAGCTTGAGCATGTTGGCGTGAAACGGCAGTGCGGCCCGAGTAGCGGACTAATCAGGCGTTGATAGACCCGAATGAGGGCTATCAGGACCCGCGAGCCAGGCGACAATGGCGGCGCCATAATTTTTCCAACGCTTCCGAGAGAGCACGGTTATCGAGGTCGGCAACCCCTTTTTTAGCCACCACCACGAAATCCATTGAAGGCAGTTCGTGCTGACGTAAACGGAAGCTTTCACGCGTCAGACGTTTAATCCGATTGCGTTCATGCGCACGCTTAACGTTTTTCTTGGCGACAGTAAGACCGATGCGGGGATGCCCCAGCGAATTCAGGCGGCCGAGGATGGTGATTTGCGGCGTGCCAGCCCGTTGTGGCTGCTGGAAGACGAAAGTGAAATGAGTGGGAGTTAACAAACGTAACTCCCTGGGAAATGCTAGCTTAACCACTCAGGGGTTAGCTTTATTACTTGGAAACGGTCAGACGAGCGCGGCCTTTAGCACGACGACGTGCCAGAACCTGACGACCATTTTTAGTAGCCATACGAGCACGGAAGCCGTGAGAACGGTTGCGCTTCAGTACAGACGGTTGAAAAGTGCGTTTCATGGCGATTTCTACCTAAACTTGAATAAATTCACTGACTTTTGCGTATACCCGAACGAGTTTCGAACGACTAACGCCTCAGCGTGGGTGATTAAAGAGGCCGGATTGTAATAATTGTACACTCCGGAGTCAATTCTCTTTCCTTATTTCCCGCGTATTTCCGCACGTTTTCGCGTGGAAAATGAGCAACGGACGACGCAGGAAGATGAGCACCACGCGCCGGGTCGAGGATTATACGGCCTCCCAAACAAAGCGCAAGGATCGTCCCGGATCTTCGTTAGATCATTTAAGCAAGAAATTGTCTGTGCTCATTAATTTTTCCAATATGCGGGCTAAATCGTAGGGTACTCGCCCCAGGATCGTTTACACTTACCCGGTTTCCGATCTTCCTGTGGATAAATCGGGAAGAATCTGTGAGAAACAGAAGATCTCTGGCTCAGTTTAGGCTATGATCCGCGGTCCCGATCGGGATCCAGCGATCCTGGCCGGGTATAACCGCAGATAGCGGTTCGCACATCACCCTTTTGCACAGGGTCATGTCGATGTGCGCCAACAATCATGAATATTCAATAGTTTTCTTTTATTGTTCGAGTGGAGTCCGCCGTGTCACTTTCGCTTTGGCAGCAGTGTCTTGCCCGATTGCAGGATGAGTTACCAGCCACAGAATTCAGTATGTGGATCCGCCCCTTGCAGGCGGAACTGAGCGATAACACGCTGGCTTTGTATGCGCCAAACCGTTTTGTGCTCGATTGGGTAAGGGATAAATACCTTAATAACATCAATGGACTGCTGAATGATTTCTGCGGATCCGATGCGCCACAGCTACGCTTTGAAGTGGGAACAAAACCGGTCACGCAGACCGTGCGTGAAACGGTAAATGTGGCAATACCTGCTCAGGCAGCCCCCGCTCCGGCACCGCGCGCCCTTCCGGCGACCCGTTCGGGCTGGGACAACGTGCCTGCTCCGGCAGAGCAAACCTACCGTTCTAACGTCAATGTTAAACACACGTTCGATAACTTCGTTGAAGGTAAATCGAACCAGCTGGCGCGCGCGGCGGCACGCCAGGTTGCAGATAACCCCGGTGGTGCTTACAACCCGCTGTTCCTTTATGGCGGCACGGGTTTGGGTAAAACGCACCTTCTGCATGCGGTAGGCAACGGCATTATGGCGCGTAAGCCAAATGCGAAAGTGGTGTATATGCACTCCGAGCGCTTCGTTCAGGACATGGTAAAAGCCCTGCAAAACAATGCGATCGAAGAGTTTAAACGCTACTACCGTTCTGTTGACGCACTGCTTATCGATGACATCCAGTTCTTTGCCAACAAAGAACGATCCCAGGAAGAGTTTTTCCACACCTTTAATGCGCTGCTGGAAGGTAATCAGCAGATCATTTTGACGTCGGATCGTTATCCAAAAGAGATCAACGGCGTTGAAGATCGTCTGAAATCCCGTTTTGGCTGGGGACTGACCGTGGCGATCGAGCCACCGGAACTGGAAACCCGCGTCGCGATCCTGATGAAGAAAGCCGATGAAAACGACATTCGCCTGCCGGGTGAAGTGGCGTTCTTTATTGCCAAGCGTCTGCGCTCCAACGTCCGTGAACTTGAAGGGGCACTGAACCGCGTGATTGCCAATGCCAATTTCACCGGCCGTGCGATCACCATCGATTTTGTGCGTGAAGCGCTGCGCGATTTGCTGGCACTCCAGGAAAAATTGGTCACTATCGACAATATTCAAAAGACGGTGGCCGAGTACTACAAAATCAAAGTGGCAGATTTACTGTCTAAACGTCGTTCCCGCTCGGTGGCGCGTCCGCGTCAGATGGCGATGGCGCTGGCAAAGGAGTTAACCAACCACAGTCTGCCGGAGATCGGCGATGCGTTTGGTGGCCGTGACCATACGACCGTGCTGCACGCTTGTCGTAAGATTGAGCAGTTACGCGAAGAAAGCCACGACATAAAAGAAGATTTTTCCAATTTAATCAGAACATTATCATCGTGACGCTATGAAATTTACCGTTGAACGTGAACATTTATTAAAACCGCTGCAACAGGTGAGTGGCCCATTAGGTGGCCGCCCAACGCTGCCAATTCTCGGAAACCTGCTGCTTCAGGTCGCGGACGGTACGCTGTCGCTGACCGGCACAGATCTGGAAATGGAAATGATCGCGCGCGTTACGCTGTCTCAGCCGCATGAAGCGGGCGCGACCACTGTTCCGGCACGTAAATTCTTTGATATCTGCCGCGGGCTGCCGGAAGGCGCTGAAATTGCCGTGCAGCTGGAAGGCGACCGTATGCTGGTGCGCTCTGGCCGTAGCCGTTTCTCGCTCTCGACGCTGCCTGCCGCGGACTTCCCGAACCTGGACGACTGGCAGAGTGAAGTTGAATTCACCCTGCCGCAGGCAACGATGAAGCGTCTGATTGAAGCCACGCAGTTCTCAATGGCGCATCAGGACGTTCGTTACTACTTAAACGGCATGCTGTTCGAAACCGAAGGTGAAGAGCTGCGTACCGTGGCTACCGACGGTCACCGACTGGCAGTCTGTTCTATGCCCATTGGCGACTCGCTGCCAAACCATTCGGTGATCGTACCGCGTAAAGGGGTGATTGAGCTGATGCGTATGCTCGACGGTGGTGATACGCCACTGCGCGTGCAGATCGGCAGCAATAACATCCGTGCTCACGTGGGTGATTTTGTCTTCACATCGAAGCTGGTTGACGGTCGTTTCCCGGATTATCGCCGCGTATTGCCGAAGAACCCGGACAAAACGCTGGAAGCCGGTTGCGACAGCCTCAAGCAGGCCTTTGCCCGCGCCGCGATTCTCTCTAACGAGAAATTCCGCGGGGTGCGTCTGTATGTGAGCGAAAATCAGATCAAAATCACCGCCAACAACCCGGAGCAGGAAGAGGCAGAAGAGATTCTGGACGTCACCTATGCTGGGACTGAGATGGAAATCGGCTTTAACGTCAGTTATGTGCTGGATGTACTGAACGCGCTTAAATGCGAGAACGTTCGCATTCTGCTGACCGACTCCGTTTCGAGTGTACAGATTGAAGATGCGGCCAGCCAAAGTGCGGCTTATGTTGTCATGCCGATGAGGCTGTAGTGAACGCTATCGGGCCATCTTTCTTGCCTTTTTCAACCCGGGCTGTGCTCGCCCCTGTCTCGTACTTCGTGTACGCACCAGGGTCTGCGTGCAGTCCGCGTTGAAACGGGCTGAGCCGATTACGCCCTGGCCCGAAGAAATCCAGATATGTCACTGACGCGCCTTTTAATTAAAGATTTCCGCAATATCGAAAACGCGGATCTCGCTTTATCCCCTGGCTTTAATTTCCTGGTTGGCGCGAACGGCAGCGGTAAAACCAGCGTGCTCGAGGCCATCTACACGCTCGGCCATGGCCGGGCGTTTCGCAGTCTGCAAATTGGCCGCGTCATTCGCCACGAACAGGAAGCCTTTGTTCTGCACGGGCGTTTGCAGGGCGAGGAGCGTGAAACGGCCATCGGTCTGACCAAAGACAAGCAGGGCGACAGCAAGGTTCGTATCGACGGTACTGATGGCCACAAAGTGGCTGAGCTCGCGCTGCTGATGCCAATGCAGCTGATTACGCCGGAGGGGTTTACTTTACTCAATGGCGGCCCCAAATACAGAAGAGCCTTCCTTGACTGGGGATGCTTTCACAACGAAGCCGGTTTCTTTAACGCCTGGAGCAACCTGAAGCGCCTGCTTAAGCAGCGTAACGCTGCACTGCGCCAGGTGACACGCTACGCCCAGCTGCGCCCGTGGGACAAGGAATTAATTCCCCTTGCGGAACAAATCAGCTGCTGGCGTGCCGAATACAGCGCGGGTATCGCCGACGATATGGCCGACACCTGCAAACAGTTTTTACCTGAATTCTCTCTCACCTTCTCCTTCCAGCGCGGCTGGGAGAAAGAGACAGATTATGCCGAAGTGTTAGAGAGAAATTTCGAGCGCGACCGCATGCTGACCTACACCGCACATGGCCCGCACAAGGCGGATTTCCGCATTCGTGCCGACGGTGCGCCGGTGGAAGACACGCTGTCGCGTGGGCAGCTCAAGCTTTTGATGTGTGCGCTGCGCCTGGCGCAGGGAGAGTTTTTGACCCGCGAGAGCGGGCGACGCTGCCTGTACCTGATAGATGATTTTGCCTCGGAACTTGACGACGCGCGGCGCGGGCTGCTTGCCAGCCGCTTAAAAGCCACGCAGTCACAGGTTTTCGTCAGTGCGATTAGCGCTGAACACGTTATAGACATGTCGGACGAAAATTCGAAGATGTTTACCGTGGAAAAGGGTAAAATAACGGATTAACCCAAGTTGAAATGAGCGAGAAACGTTGATGTCGAATTCTTATGACTCCTCCAGTATCAAAGTCCTGAAAGGGCTGGATGCGGTGCGTAAGCGCCCGGGTATGTATATCGGCGACACGGATGACGGCACCGGTCTGCACCACATGGTATTCGAGGTGGTAGATAACGCTATCGACGAAGCGCTCGCGGGTCACTGTAAAGACATCGTGGTCACGATCCATGCGGACAACTCCGTCTCCGTCACCGATGACGGTCGTGGCATCCCAACCGGTATTCACCCGGAAGAGGGCGTATCGGCTGCGGAAGTTATCATGACCGTTCTGCACGCAGGCGGTAAGTTCGATGATAACTCCTATAAAGTTTCCGGCGGTTTGCACGGTGTAGGTGTGTCCGTGGTTAACGCCCTGTCGCAGAAACTGGAGCTGGTTATCCAGCGCGAAGGCAAAATTCACCGTCAGCTGTATACGCACGGCGTGCCGCAGGCACCGCTGGCTGTTACGGGTGACACCGACAAAACCGGTACCATGGTGCGTTTCTGGCCGAGCCTTGAAACGTTCACCAACGTTACCGAGTTCGAATATGAGATTCTGGCGAAACGCCTGCGTGAACTGTCGTTCCTGAACTCCGGCGTCTCGATTCGTCTGCGTGACAAACGCGACAACAGAGAAGACCACTTCCACTACGAAGGCGGTATCCGGGCATTCGTTGAGTATCTGAACAAGAACAAAACGCCAATTCACCCGAATATCTTCTACTTCTCTACCGAAAAAGACGGTATTGGCGTGGAAGTGGCGCTGCAGTGGAACGATGGTTTCCAGGAAAATATCTACTGCTTTACCAACAACATTCCACAGCGTGACGGTGGTACTCACCTTGCGGGCTTCCGTGCGGCGATGACCCGTACCCTGAATGCCTACATGGACAAAGAAGGCTACAGCAAAAAAGCGAAAGTCAGCGCCACCGGTGACGATGCCCGTGAAGGCCTGATTGCGGTTGTCTCCGTGAAGGTACCGGATCCGAAGTTCTCCTCTCAGACTAAAGACAAGCTGGTCTCTTCTGAGGTGAAATCGGCGGTTGAACAGCAGATGAACGAACTGCTGAGCGAATACCTGCTGGAAAACCCGTCAGACGCGAAAATCGTGGTTGGCAAAATTATTGATGCGGCACGTGCCCGTGAAGCGGCGCGTAAAGCCCGTGAAATGACTCGTCGTAAAGGCGCGCTGGATTTAGCTGGCCTGCCAGGCAAACTGGCTGACTGCCAGGAACGCGACCCGGCGCTGTCCGAACTGTACCTCGTGGAAGGGGACTCCGCGGGCGGTTCTGCGAAGCAGGGCCGTAACCGTAAGAATCAGGCCATCCTGCCGCTGAAGGGTAAAATCCTCAACGTAGAGAAGGCCCGTTTCGACAAGATGCTCTCTTCTCAGGAAGTGGCAACGCTGATCACCGCGCTCGGTTGCGGCATCGGCCGTGACGAGTACAACCCGGACAAACTGCGCTACCACAGCATCATCATCATGACCGATGCGGACGTCGACGGCTCGCACATCCGTACGCTGCTGTTGACCTTCTTCTATCGTCAGATGCCAGAAATTGTTGAACGTGGCCACGTCTACATTGCACAGCCACCGCTGTACAAAGTGAAGAAAGGCAAACAGGAACAGTACATCAAAGACGACGAAGCGATGGATCAGTACCAAATCGCGATCGCGCTTGATGGTGCGACCCTGCATGCGAACTCTCACGCCCCTGCACTGGCCGGTGAGCCGCTGGAGCGTCTGGTGTCCGAGTTTAACGCGGCGCAGAAAATGATTGGTCGTATGGAGCGTCGTTATCCTAAATCGCTGCTGAAGGCGCTGATTTATCAGCCAACCCTGACGGAAGCCGATCTGAGCGATGAACAGGTTGTTACCCGCTGGGTGAACACCCTGGTAACCGAGCTGAACGAGAAAGAGCAGCACGGCAGCCAGTGGAAGTTCGATGTCCAGCAGAACGCTCAGCAGCAGTTCGAACCGATTGTGCGCGTGCGTACTCACGGCGTTGATACCGATTACCCCCTGGAGCACGAGTTTGTGACCGGTCCGGAATATCGCCGTATCTGTACGCTGGGTGAGAAGCTCCGTGGTCTTATCGAAGACGATGCATTTATCGAACGTGGTGAACGTCGTCAGCCGGTAGCAAGCTTCGAGCAGGCGCTGGAATGGCTGGTGAAAGAGTCCCGTCGTGGTCTGTCTATTCAGCGTTATAAAGGTCTGGGTGAAATGAACCCGGATCAGCTGTGGGAAACCACCATGGATCCGGAAAGCCGTCGTATGCTGCGCGTGACCGTTAAAGACGCGATTGCAGCCGATCAGCTGTTCACAACCCTGATGGGCGATGCGGTTGAACCACGTCGTGCCTTTATCGAAGAGAACGCCCTGAAAGCGGCGAATATCGATATCTAAGGGTTGTTACACCGCAAGTCAGAGGCCGCGCATTTAGCGCGGCTTTTTTGTGGGCGCAGAATTATCAGCATCCAGCTCCAGCGACAGGACTGACGGTAACCGGCTGACCAGCATGTCGACCGCAATCCTGACTCGCAGGGGCAGATGCGGCGTCTGCTGCCAGACCGCGTGAACGTCGAAACGCACATCCGGTGCCTGTTTTAAGAGTGGGATGAGCCTTCCATTCTGCAGCTCTTTGCGCACCATCCAGCAGGGTAACCATGCAATACCATGCCCGGCCAGCGCTGCGTCGCAGATAGCCTGCAGATCGTCCATATTGAGGGATGAACGGGGAATTAGGGTGTGCGATGTTCCTTCGTGGTCCGCCAGTTCCCACGGTAACACCCTGCCGGCACGCAGGTAGTTAATGGCCTTATGCTGGCGTAAATCGGCAACGGTTTCAGGCTGGCCGTTATTTCTCAGGTATTCCGGCGCGGCGCACAGCACCATTCGGTGTTCCCCCAGGCGTCTGGCGACCAGCATGGTGCTGTCCGGCAGTGCGCCGTTTCGCACCGCCATATCAAACCCTTCCTCGACGATATCCACTACGCGATCGCTGAATGACATTTCCAGCTCAAGGGCAGGATGCTCCTGCGTCAAGGCTATCAGCAGCGGGGCGATGCACTGGCGACCAAACAGCACCGGCATGGCAACACGCAGGCGGCCACTCACCTGATGTTTCCCTGTTTCCAGCAGCGACTCCGCGCCACGGATTTCCTGGAGTGCTCGCAGGCAGCGTTCATAAAAAAGGGCACCGTTATCGGTCAGGCTTTGGCTACGCGTTGTACGCTGAAACAGGCGTACCCCCAGCCGCGCTTCAAGGCGAGCAATGCTTTTCCCTACCGCCGAGCGCGACAAATGCAAACGCACCGCGGCCTGAGCAAAACTGCCTGCCTCTACGGCGGCGACAAAAACGGGAATATCCTTCAGCGTATCGGTCATGGATTGTCGTTCTTCAGGAATCAATAGTGGGAAAAGGTATCGCCACTGGCGACCATGAGTCAACGTTAGACTGTCAGTACTGAAGTGCATTTGATAACAGGAGAAAAAGATGACAGAGATGATGCAACGCTGGTCAATGGACGCCCTTGGGCGCGAAAACCTCAGACTCACTCAGGCACCTGTTCCCCAGCCGGGCCCGGGTGAAGTGCGCGTGCGGGTGAACGCTGTTGCGCTCAACTATCGCGATAAAATGATCATTGAAGGCAACATGCCGATCGCGCTCACCTTCCCGTTTACTCCGGCATCTGACATGGCAGGCGTGGTGGACAGTACGTGTGAAGGCGTTACCCGCTTTAAACCCGGTGCTCGCGTCATCTCCACCTTCTCTCCGGAGTGGGTCGACGGTAAACCGAAAGGCGACGCCCGCAATTTGCCCTACCAGACGCTGGGCGGTTATTTTCAGGGGATGCTGTCTGAATACGTGATCATGCGTGAAAACTGGCTGGTGGCCGCCCCGGAAACGCTGGATGACGCAGAGGCCAGCACCTTACCCTGCGCGGGGCTTACCGCATGGTTTGCGCTGGTGGAGCGCGGACAGTTACGTGCCGGACAGTCGGTGCTGGTGCAAGGCACTGGCGGTGTCGCAATCTTCGCGCTGCAAATCGCCAAAGCACACGGTGCAGAAGTTTTTGTGACGTCGGGCAGTGATGAAAAACTGGCGCTGGCTAAAACGCTCGGTGCCGATCGGGGCATCAACCGGCTTAAAGGGAACTGGGCTGACGAGATTTACGCGCTGACGCAGGATCGCGGTATCGACCATATTATTGAAACCGTTGGCGGGGAGAACCTGAGACATTCCCTGCGGGCCGTTGCCGTTCACGGGCGCATATCCGTCATTGGCGTGTTGGCCGGGAGTGAAATCTCGCTGCCTGCCAGCGAACTCTTGCTGAAATCACCGGTGATTCAGGGGATTGGCGTCGGGCACCGCCGTGCGCTGGAAGATTTTGTCCGCGCAGTCGATGTCACGGGGCTGAAACCGGTGATTGAACACCGCTACCGTTTTAACCAGCTTGAAGAGGCGCTTGTACACCTCGACCGCGGTGCTTTTGGCAAAATAGTCCTCACCCGCGAGTAAGCCGTTATCCCCGGGACAGGCGTAAAAGGGGGCTTTTGTTGCGCAATGTAGCTCTATTTTTGTGGGCTTAATCGCGTTAGCATGAGGCAGCACTCATTTATCCCGGGGACCCTATGGCTATCAAACTTATTGCTATCGACATGGACGGCACGCTGTTGCTGCCAGACCACACTATTTCTCCAGCCGTTAAAAACGCGATTGCCGCTGCGCGCGCAAAAGGCGTGAATGTGGTACTGACCACTGGTCGTCCGTATGCGGGCGTGCACAGCTACCTGAAAGAACTGCACATGAATCAGCCGGGCGATTACTGCATTACCTATAACGGTGCGCTGGTACAGAAGGCGGCGGATGGCAGCACGGTGGCGCAAACCGCGCTGAACTATGACGATTACCTGTTCCTGGAAAAACTGTCCCGCGAGGTCGGTTCCCATTTCCACGCGCTCGATCGCAATACGCTCTATACCGCTAACCGTGATATCAGCTATTACACCGTACATGAATCCTATGTCGCGACGATCCCACTGGTGTTCTGCGAAGCTGAGAAAATGGATCCGAGCACCCAGTTCCTGAAAGTGATGATGATTGATGAGCCTGACATCCTGGATAAAGCGATTGCGCGCATTCCGGCTGAGGTAAAAGAGAAATACACCGTGCTGAAAAGTGCGCCGTACTTCCTCGAAATCCTGGATAAACGCGTCAATAAAGGCACCGGTGTGAAATCGCTGGCAGATACGCTGGGCATCAAACCGGAAGAGATCATGGCGCTGGGCGATCAGGAAAACGACATTGCGATGATTGAATATGCGGGCATGGGTGTGGCAATGGACAATGCGATCCCGTCCGTGAAAGACGTGGCCAATTTCGTGACCAAATCTAACCTCGAAGACGGCGTTGCCTACGCGATCGAGAAATTTGTTCTGCAGTAACAGCGTTTCACGCTCATCAGCCTCGGTTATCAACCGGGGCTTTTTTTAGCGCTGAATTTATCAAATTGTTCTTTTTGTGATCTGGATTGTAGTACAACATTAATTGATTGTACTACATTACAGCCACGGTAATGACGAAAGGCGTCACGTTTGTACTGCAAAAGTGAGGCGAAATTCAGCGGTCGAGGTAAAGTAGTCCTGAACATACAGAGCATAAGGACTCTCCATGACTCTCAATAAAACCGATCGCATCGTCATCACGCTGGGCACCCAGATCGTGGGTGGAAAGTACGTTCCCGGTTCACCGCTGCCTGCTGAGGCAGAGCTGTGTGAGGAGTTTGAAACCTCGCGCAACATCATTCGGGAAGTGTTTCGCTCGCTCATGGCAAAGCGGCTGATTGAAATGAAGCGCTACCGCGGCGCCTTTGTCGCCCCGCGTAATCAGTGGAACTACCTCGACACCGATGTCCTGCAGTGGGTGCTGGAAAACGACTACGACCCAAGGCTGATTGGCGCAATGAGTGAGGTACGAAACCTGGTAGAGCCGGCCATCGCCCGTTGGGCTGCGGAACGTGCAACGTCAGGAGACCTGGCTCAGATTGAGTCCGCCCTGAACGACATGATTGCCAATAACCAGAACCGGGATGCGTTCAACGAAGCGGACATCCGCTATCACGAAGCGGTGCTGCAGTCGGTCCATAACCCGGTATTACAGCAGCTTAGCGTTGCCATCAGCTCGCTACAGCGCGCGGTATTTGAACGAACCTGGATGGGCGATGAGGCCAACATGCCAAAAACGCTCCAGGAACATAAAGCGCTGTTCGATGCTATCCGGCATCAGGACGGCGATGCGGCAGAGCAGGCGGCACTCACGATGATCGCCAGCTCGACACGAAGGTTGAAGGAAATCACATGACATCTCGCTACATCGCTATTGACTGGGGATCGACCAATCTGCGCGCCTGGCTGTATCAGGGCGAGCAGTGCCTGGAAAGCAGGCAATCAGAAGCAGGCGTGACGCGCCTGAACGGTAAATCCCCCGAGGCGGTGTTAGCAGAGGTGACACACAACTGGCGCGAGGGCGCCACGCCGGTGGTCATGGCGGGCATGGTGGGCAGTAACGTGGGCTGGAAGGTCGCGCCTTATCTGCCCGTACCTGCCGCGTTCGCTGCCATTGGCGAGCAGTTAACGTCCGTTGGTGACAATATCTGGATTATTCCAGGATTGTGCGTTTCTCGGAACGATAACCACAATGTGATGCGCGGCGAAGAGACCCAGCTCCTTGGCGCGCGCACGCTCTCTCCTTCTTCTGTCTACGTCATGCCCGGCACGCACTGTAAATGGGTGCAGGCCGACGCTGAGCACATCCACGATTTTCGCACCGTGATGACCGGTGAGCTGCACCACTTGCTGCTGACGCACTCGCTGGTGGGCGCGGGGTTACCGGAGCAGGACGCTTCGCCCGAGTCCTTTGCCGCCGGGCTGGAGCGGGGTATCGCCAGCCCTGCCGTTTTGCCGCAACTTTTTGAAGTTCGCGCTTCGCATGTACTGGGCACGCTTCCCCGTACGCAGGTCAGCGAATTTTTATCGGGCCTGTTGATTGGCGCGGAAGTCGCCAGCCTGAGCGAGCAGTTCGCCGAGCAACAGACCATCACCCTCGTCGCGGGTTCATCGCTGACCTCTCGCTACCGCCAGGCGTTCAATGCCATCGGGCGGGACGTGGCAGCGGTAGAAGGCGACACGGCATTTCAGGCAGGAATAAGGAGCATCGCTCATGCAGTGGCAAACTAATCTTCCCCTCATCGCTATCCTGCGCGGCGTCACGCCCGACGAGGTATTAGCGCACGTAGGTGCGGCGATCGACGCCGGTTTTGACGCCGTGGAAATACCGCTTAATTCCCCAGAGTGGGAAAAGAGCATCCCGGCGGTCGTGG
This sequence comes from Enterobacter cloacae complex sp. 394I7, assembly GCF_057320345.1. Taxonomy (NCBI): domain Bacteria; kingdom Pseudomonadati; phylum Pseudomonadota; class Gammaproteobacteria; order Enterobacterales; family Enterobacteriaceae; genus Enterobacter; species Enterobacter cloacae complex sp. 394I7. Next base: position 56,284 of record NZ_JBXWCR010000005.1, read on the forward strand.
ACGCGTTTGGTGATAAGGCGCTGATTGGCGCTGGCACCGTTCTGCAACCGGAGCAGGTGGACCAGCTTGCGCAGATGGGCTGCAGGCTGATTGTGACGCCGAATATTCACCCTGAGGTGATCCGCCGCGCAGTGGGCTACGGCATGACCGTCTGCCCGGGATGCGCAACGGCAACAGAAGCGTTCGCGGCTCTCGATGCGGGCGCGCAGTCGCTCAAAATTTTCCCGTCATCGGCTTTTGGTCCGGCCTATATCAGCGCGCTGAAAGCGGTATTGCCCGCCAGCGTACCGGTCTTTGCGGTGGGGGGCGTGACGCCAGAAAACCTGGCGCAGTGGATCAACGCAGGTTGTGTCGGGGCGGGTCTGGGCAGCGATCTCTATCGCGCCGGGCAATCCGTCGAACGTACCGCACAGCAGGCGGCCGCATTTGTGAAAGCGTATCGAGAGGCAGTGAAATGAAAATAACCAAACTCACCACGTACCGTTTACCGCCGCGTTGGCTGTTCCTGAAAATCGAAACCGATGAAGGCGTGGTCGGCTGGGGCGAACCGGTCATTGAAGGGCGTGCGCGTACCGTGGAAGCGGCGGTGCATGAGCTGGGCGAGTACCTGACAGGACAAGATCCTGCCCGCATCAACGACCTGTGGCAGGTGATGTACCGCGCGGGTTTCTACCGGGGCGGACCGGTTCTGATGAGCGCCATCGCCGGTATCGACCAGGCGTTATGGGATATCAAAGGCAAAGTGCTGAATGCCCCGGTCTGGCAGCTGATGGGCGGCCTGGTGCGCGACAAAATCAAAGCCTACAGCTGGGTGGGCGGCGACCGTCCCGCGGAAGTGATCGACGGTATCAGGCAGTTGCGCAATATTGGTTTTGACACCTTTAAACTGAACGGCTGCGAAGAGATGGGCGTCATCGACAACGCACGGGCGGTAGACCGCGCGGTAAATACCGTGGCGCAGATCCGTGAAGCGTTCGGCAACGAGATTGAGTTTGGCCTGGACTTCCACGGTCGCGTCAGCGCGCCGATGGCCAAAGTGCTGATTAAAGAGCTGGAGCCGTACCGTCCGCTGTTTATCGAAGAGCCGGTGTTGGCCGAGCAGGCGGAGTACTACCCGAAACTGGCCGCACAGACGCATATCCCGATTGCCGCCGGTGAGCGCATGTTCTCGCGCTTCGAGTTCAAACGCGTGCTGGAAGCTGGCGGCCTGGCGATATTGCAGCCGGATCTGTCGCATGCCGGCGGCATCACGGAATGCTACAAAATCGCCGGGATGGCGGAAGCCTACGACGTGGCGCTGGCACCGCATTGTCCGCTGGGGCCGATCGCACTGGCAGCCTGTCTGCACGTCGACTTTGTCTCGCGCAACGCGGTGTTCCAGGAACAGAGCATGGGCATTCACTATAACAAGGGCGCGGAACTGCTCGACTTTGTGAAAAACAAAGATGATTTCAGCATGGAAGGCGGTTTCTTTAAACCGTTAACGAAGCCGGGCCTTGGCGTGGATATCGACGAAGCCAAAGTCATTGAGCTGAGTAAAAACGCGCCTGACTGGCGCAACCCGTTATGGCGTCATGAAGATGGCTCTGTCGCTGAGTGGTAATTCAGCCTAAGCACATCGCCACTAAAAAGTAATTTCAACAATAACAAACACACCCTCTGTAAATTACAGGGCATGGTGAGCGGCTTCGCTATGCCCAAAATCTGGAGACAGATTGCGATGGATATTCCTGTTACTGCTGCAAAAACCGGGCGTCGGCGCTACCTGACGCTGGTCATGATTTTTATTACTGTGGTCATCTGTTACGTTGACCGCGCCAACCTTGCCGTGGCTTCAGCCCATATTCAGGAGGAGTTTGGGATCAGCAAAGCGGAAATGGGCTACGTCTTTTCGGCGTTTGCCTGGCTGTATACGCTGTGCCAGATCCCCGGCGGCTGGTTCCTTGACCGCGTCGGCTCGCGCCTGACCTATTTCATTGCCATCTTCGGCTGGTCGGTGGCGACCCTGTTCCAGGGCTTTGCCACCGGGCTGATGTCGCTGATTGGCCTGCGTGCGATCACCGGGATTTTCGAAGCCCCGGCGTTTCCGACCAATAACCGCATGGTGACCAGCTGGTTCCCGGAGCATGAACGCGCCTCGGCCGTTGGGTTCTACACCTCCGGGCAGTTTGTCGGCCTGGCATTCCTGACGCCGCTGCTGATCTGGATCCAGGAACTGCTGAGCTGGCACTGGGTCTTTATTGTGACCGGGGGGATCGGCATTATCTGGTCGTTGATCTGGTTCAAGGTCTATCAACCGCCGCGTCTCACCAAAAGTATCAGCAACGCTGAACTGGACTATATCCGCGACGGTGGCGGTCTGGTGGATGGCGATGCGCCGGTGAAAAAAGAGGCGCGTCAGCCGCTGACCAAAGCCGACTGGAAGCTGGTTTTCCACCGCAAGCTGGTGGGGGTTTATCTGGGGCAGTTCGCGGTGACCTCCACGCTGTGGTTCTTCCTGACCTGGTTCCCGAACTATCTGACCCAGGAAAAAGGCATCACCGCGCTGAAGGCGGGCTTTATGACCACCGTACCGTTCCTGGCGGCCTTCTTTGGTGTGCTGCTTTCCGGCTGGCTGGCGGACAGGCTGGTGAAAAAAGGGTTCTCGCTGGGTGTCGCGCGTAAAACGCCTATTATCTGCGGGCTGCTGATCTCCACCTGCATCATGGGTGCAAACTACACCAACGATCCGGTCTGGATTATGACGCTGATGGCGATTGCGTTCTTCGGGAACGGTTTTGCCTCCATCACCTGGTCGCTGGTCTCCTCGCTGGCCCCGATGCGCCTGATTGGTCTGACCGGTGGCGTGTTCAACTTTGTCGGCGGCCTGGGGGGGATCACGGTTCCGCTGGTCATCGGTTATCTGGCTCAGGACTATGGCTTTGGCCCGGCACTGATCTATATCTCCGCAGTGGCCTTGCTCGGTGCGCTCTCCTACATCCTGCTGGTGGGTGACGTCAAACGTGTAGGCTAATTCCCCGCAATGTTTTACCCTGATGCGATAACTGCGCATCAGGGTAACGCCATGAAACAAATCACCTTCGCCTCCCGTCATCACCAGCTTACCAATATCAATACCTGGACGCCGGACAGCCAGTGGCTGGCCTACGATGTGCGTCCGTCCGGCGCATCGTTCACCGGTGAAACCATTGAGCGGGTCAATGTTATTACGGGTGACGTCGAGGTGATCTATCGCGCCAGTCACGGTGCGCATGTTGGCGTGGTGACCGTTCATCCGCAGCAGGACAAATATGTCTTTATCCACGGCCCGGAAAACCCGGATGCAGACTGGCACTACGATTTTCATCATCGTCAGGGCGTGGTTGTACACAACGGTCAGGTGAGTAACCTGGATGCCATGGATATCACGCCGCCTTATACCGCAGGCGCGCTGCGTGGCGGCAGCCACGTGCACGTTTTTAGCCCTGACGGACAGTTCGTGAGCTTTACCTACAACGACCATGTATTGCATGAGCGTGACCCGAAGCTCGATTTACGCAACGTCGGCGTCGCAGCGCCTTTTGGCCCGGTGACGCCGCAAGGGACGCATCCACGTGAATATTCCGGCACCTTCTGGAGCGTGCTGGTGAGCCGCACGACGCCCGCGCCTCAGCCCGGCAGCGATGAGATCAACCGAGCCTATGAAGAGGGCTGGGTGGGCAATGACAGGCTGGCGTTTATCGGCAATACCGTGTCTGCGACAGGCGAGAAAGTGCCAGAACTGTTTATTGTGGATCTGCCCAACGACGAGCAGGGATGGAAACGCGCGGGCGATGCGCCGCTGCAGGGGACTCCTGAGACGCTGCCTGCGCCCCCGGCGGGTGTCATGCAGCGCCGGCTGACCTTTACCCACCAGCGGGCTTTCCCGGGGCTGGTAAACGTGCCGCGTCACTGGGTGCGCTGTAACCCGCAGGGGACGCAGATTGCGTTTCTGATGCGTGATGATAAGGGCATTGTGCAGCTGTGGCTTATCGCTCCAGAAGGCGGTGAACCACGCCAGTTGACGCATAACGAAAGTGACATTCAGTCGGCATTTACCTGGCACCCAGCCGGTCACCGTCTTGGATTTGTGCTGGAAGAGCGGATTGCCTGCTGTGATGCGCAAACCGGAGAGGTGACGTTTTTGACGTCCGATCACGGCAATCCACCGTCTGGTGATGCGGTCGTGTTTTCCCCGGACGGGCGTTTTATTGCATGGATGGAAGAGACAGAAGGTTTCCGTCAGCTTTGGCTAACGGAAACCGGGCAGCGTTAACGCGTTGGCGTTAAGCGGGCGGAATGACGGAATTGGTGGCCAGATTTTGCTGCTCGCTTTTCTCTACCCGCGAGCGCACGGAGCTGTCCTTACGGAACATATCCCACGGCAGCAAAAGCGTATCGGCCACAGCCGTAAACGGCATATCCAGGATGACCAGGGATTTTGTGCCCCAGTTGGTATCGTCATCGGAGATCATCTCAGCGCTGGCACGCGTCCCCGGATATGTTCCTTCTTTACCGCCGGTGTGAGACATCACGCTCGAACACCCGCAAAGTAAAACAACCCCGCTGAACGTCGTCAGCTTTATCAGAACATTTTTCATCATCACTCAGTCATCGTTAATGGCACTGCATAAACCTGCAACTCAGGGTTATAGCGAGCCTCGTTCAAAATGGATAGCCCGATAACCCCGCACTGTGGCAGCCATCGCAATTTAACCCTTTGTGCTGTTGTCCCAGTCTAAGCGAGATGCACGAAAGTGCAAAAAAAAGTGCGCCTGCTGCGCTTGAAAAGACCGGTTCTAGACCCATTTTAAGAATGTAACCCGATAACGAACACGCCTGAGGGGTGTTCAGGGGCACACTGGCCTGTCCATGGTGGAAGGCTACAATTTCTCGCTGATTTCAGGAGCTTTTATTTATGCGTAACTTCGATCTTTCCCCGCTATACCGTTCTGCAATTGGTTTTGACCGCCTGTTTAACCATTTAGAAAATAACCAAAGCCAGAGCAACGGCTACCCTCCATACAATGTTGAACTGGTTGATGAAAACCACTACCGCATCGCCATTGCCGTCGCCGGTTTTGCAGAGAACGAACTGGAGATCACCGCGCAGGACAACCTGCTGGTGGTGAAAGGTTCACATACGGCCGAGCAGAAAGAACGCACCTACCTTTATCAGGGTATCGCCGAGCGCAACTTTGAACGCAAGTTCCAGTTAGCCGAGAACATTCACGTGAAAGGCGCGAACCTGGTCAACGGCCTGCTGTTTATCGAACTGGAACGTGTGATTCCGGAAGAGAAAAAACCGCGCCGTATCGAGATCAACTGATTATGCGGGTCGCGCGAGCGGCCCACCCAGAATTGCTTGCCGTAATGGGAGCATATGTGAATCCATGAGGATTTGCAGGAACAACTGCGCACAAAAATAAACTGTGCCGAACTCGCTTCTCAGAAGGAGATTTAGTATGCGTAACTACGATTTATCCCCCCTGCTGCGTCAGTGGATTGGTTTTGACAAACTGGCTAATGCCCTGCAAAGCACCACCGAGCAACAGACGTTTCCGCCGTACAACATCGAAAAAAGCGATGACAACCACTATCGCATCACCCTTGCGCTGGCCGGGTTCCGCCAGGACGATCTGGATATTCAGCTCGAAGGCACGCGCCTGACCGTGAAAGGTACGCCGGAAAAACAAGAAACCGAGACCAAATGGCTGCACCAGGGCCTGGTTAATCAGCCGTTTAGCCTGAGCTTTACTCTGGCTGACCATATGGAAGTGTCCGGCGCGACATTTACCAACGGGCTGCTGCATATCGACCTGACCCGCAACGTGCCGGAAGCCATTGCACCGCAGCGTATCGCCATTAGCGAGCGTCCTGCGCTGAACAGTTAACCCTCTGCGGGTTGTTGCCTCTCCCACAGGGAGAGGATGAAAAGATAACGCCCTGCCCCGGCAGGGCTTTTTTGTGCGCCATCACCCATACAACCGCGTGCGGCTCTGAGAGAATCCGTAGCATAACTAAGGTTATGCACAGGAAGTGGATCATGAGTGATATCGCGTTAACCGTTAGCGTGTTGGCCCTGGTCGCAGTGGTGGGTCTGTGGATTGGCAATGTTAAAATCCGCGGCGTCGGATTTGGGATAGGCGGGGTGCTGTTCGGCGGGATTTTTGTCGGCCATTTTGCCGACCAGCTTGGGCTGGTGCTCAGCGCCGAAATGCTCCATTTCATCCAGGAATTCGGTCTGATCCTCTTCGTCTACACCATCGGTATTCAGGTGGGGCCTGGCTTTTTCGCTTCCCTTCGGGTCTCCGGATTACGGCTGAACCTGTTTGCCTTCGGCATTGTGGTGATGGGAGGGCTGGTCACCGCCATTCTGCATAAGCTCTTCGATATTCCGCTGCCGGTGGTGCTGGGTATTTTCTCCGGGGCGGTCACCAATACGCCTGCACTGGGTGCGGGTCAGCAAATTCTGCGCGATCTTGGCATCTCTCCCGGTATTGTCGACCAGATGGGGATGAGCTACGCCATGGCCTATCCGTTTGGGATTTGCGGCATTCTGCTCTCCATGTGGCTGGTGCGGGTACTCTTTCGCATTAACGTCGAAAACGAGGCGAAAGACCACGAAAACACGCTCACCAACGGCCATATGCCGATCAAAACCATCAACATTCGCGTCGATAACCCCAACCTCAACAATATGGCGATTCAGGATGTGCCGATCCTGAACAGCGCCAATATTATCTGCTCGCGCCTTAAACGTGACGATATGCTGATGGTACCCGCGCCCGGGACCATTATTCAGCAGGGTGACCTGCTGCACCTGGTCGGACAGCCCGGGGATTTAAACAACGCGCGGCTGGTGATTGGCCAGGAGGTGGAGACCTCACTTTCCACACGCGGCACCGATATGCGCGTAGAGCGCGTCGTGGTGACCAACGAGCACGTGCTTGGCAAGAAAATACGCGATTTGCAGGTTAAAGAGCGCTATGACGTCGTGATCTCCCGTCTTAACCGTGCTGGGGTGGAACTGGTCGCCAGCCCGGAAGCCAGCCTGCAGTTCGGCGATATCCTGAACCTGGTTGGGCGCCCGTCATCCATTGATGCGGTAGCGGACATGGTGGGTAACGCCCAGCAAAAACTGCAGCAGGTGCAGATGTTGCCGGTCTTTATCGGTATCGGGCTGGGAGTGCTGCTTGGCTCTATTCCGCTGTATGTCCCGGGTTTTCCGGTTGCGCTCAAGCTGGGCCTGGCGGGTGGACCGCTGATTATGGCACTGATCCTCGGGCGTATCGGCTGTATCGGTAAGCTCTACTGGTTTATGCCGCCAAGCGCCAACCTGGCGCTGCGCGAGCTGGGGATTGTGCTGTTTCTGGCGGTGGTCGGCCTGAAATCCGGGGGCGATTTTATCGATACCCTGGTGAAGGGCGAGGGGATGAGCTGGGTCGGCTACGGGATATTTATCACGGCGATTCCGCTCCTGACGATGGGGATCCTGGCGCGGATGTTCGCCAAAATGAACTATCTGACGCTCTGCGGCATGCTCGCCGGATCAATGACTGACCCACCCGCACTGGCCTTTGCCAACAACCTGCACGCCACCAGCGGCGCGGCGGCGCTGTCATACGCCACGGTCTACCCGCTGGTGATGTTCCTGCGTATTATTACCCCGCAGCTACTGGCGGTGCTGTTCTGGGGGATGAGTTAGCAGATCGTCCGGGTGGATGCGCCGCAGATGGTAGTCCACCTGGTAATCACGGGTATTACGGAACATCACGGAATAATTGAGAAATTCGCCGCTGTCGCTGTAGGAGAGAGACGTTATCCGCAGCAGCGGCGTCTGTTCCGGCAGGTTCAGGTAACCGGCGAGCTGTTTATCTGCCAGCACCGGCGTCAGGCTCTCGTAGTTGCCGCTGATGGTTATTCCGCACTCCTTCTCGATGTAATCAAACTTCGACCCCTCCAGATGTGCCAGTGAAAGCGTGCGGAACAGCTTCACGGGCATAAAGCTGTCCTCCAGCATCAGGGGCTTTCCGTCGACATAACGCACCCGGCGCGAGAAGTAGATACGCTCATCCACCTGAATGCGGAGCTGGCTGGCGATAGCGGGCGGGGCGGGCATCACTTCGAACTGTAGCACCTTGCTCTGCACCTCTTTTCCCTGCTGGCGCAGCACCTCCACCAGCCCGGTCAGATTGGTGGTTTCGTGGTGGACATCTTTACGCGCCACGAATGTCCCGCTACCGTGTCGGCGTTCAACCAGCCCCCAGTTCACCAGCAGATCCAGCGCCTTTCGAATGGTCATCCGCGCCACGCCAAACTCCTGCGCCAGCGCTTTCTCACCCGGCAGCGGACTCCCGATATTGTAGTCCGACGAATTCAGCCGCAGCCGCAACCTGTCAGCGATAGATTTGTAGATCACCAGTAGACCTCTCTGCCCGTATTAACGCGTGGATTGCGTCCTGACATGTCCATATTAACAACGAAAAGTAGACCTGACTGGTCAAAATAAAACCATGAATGCGATCACGAATCGCAGCGGCATGCCATGTTCGCCCATGGGTAAATTCTTATGCTCACTTCAGGCCCAGCAAAAAATCATAAAGGCCTCTACCCCCTACAGGTTGTCACGTGAGGATTTAAAAATGCTCAGTCAAATACAACGTTTTGGCGGCGCCATGTTTACCCCGGTGTTGTTATTTCCCTTTGCCGGGATCGTGGTCGGGATCGCCATCATGCTTCGCAACCCGCTGTTTGTGGGCGAGGCCTTAACCGCCCCCGATAATCTGTTCGCGCAAATTGTTCACATCATTGAAGAGGGCGGCTGGGCGGTGTTTCGCAATATGCCGCTGATTTTTGCCGTGGGTTTACCGATTGGTCTGGCGAAGCAGGCGCAGGGCCGCGCCTGCCTGGCGGTGCTGATCAGTTTTCTGACCTGGAACTACTTTATCAATGCGATGGGGATGACATGGGGTCATTTCTTTGGCGTCGACTTCGCCGCTGAGCCCACTGCCGGCAGCGGACTGGCCATGATTGCCGGTATCAAAACGCTCGATACCAGCATCATTGGGGCGATTGTGATTTCGGGGATTGTCACCGCTATCCACAACCGCTATTTCGACAAGCAGTTGCCTGTTTTCCTGGGGATTTTTCAGGGCACCTCGTTTGTCGTTATCCTCGCCTTCTTTGTGATGATCCCCTGCGCCTGGCTGACGTTGATGGGCTGGCCGAAAGTGCAGCTCGGCATTGAGTCCCTGCAGGCCTTTTTACGCTCTGCCGGTGCGCTGGGGGTGTGGGTTTATACCTTCCTGGAACGCATTCTGATCCCTACCGGATTACACCACTTTGTCTACGGTCCGTTTATCTTTGGCCCGGCAGCGGTCGAGGGCGGCATCCAGGTTTATTGGGCGCAGCATCTTCAGGAATTTAGCCAAAGCACGTTGCCGCTGAAAACCCTGTTCCCGGAAGGCGGTTTTGCGCTTCACGGCAACGCCAAAGTGTTTGGCTCTGTCGGGATTGCGCTGGCGCTCTGGTACACCGCATCACCGGAAAACCGCGTCAAAGTGGCAGGCCTGCTGATCCCGGCCACGCTGACCGCCGTGCTGGTGGGCATTACCGAGCCGCTGGAATTCACCTTCCTGTTCATTTCGCCGCTGCTGTTTGCCGTCCACGCTGTTCTGGCCGCCACGATGGCGACGGTGATGTACATCTTCGGCGTCGTGGGCAACATGGGCGGCGGACTGCTGGACCAGTTTCTGCCGCAAAACTGGATCCCCATGTTCCACAACCACGCCTCGACGGTATTCACCCAGATGGGTATCGGTCTTTGCTTCACCGGCCTCTATTTCGTGGTCTTCAAAACGCTGATTGAACGGCTGAACCTTAAAACCCCGGGCCGTGAAGAGAGCGAAGTCAAACTTTACAGCAAGGCGGATTATAAAGCGGCGCGCGGGCAAACCACCGCACCGGCTGCCGCCAGCCAGCAGGTTGGGCAAGCCGCCGGATTCCTGCAGGCGCTGGGCGGCGCGGCCAATATCGAAAGCATTAATAACTGCGCCACCCGCTTACGTATCGCGCTGGTCGACATGGCGCAAACCCAAAGCGACGACGTCTTTAAGGCCCTGGGCGCACACGGTGTGGTGCGACGCGGCAACGGCATTCAGGTGATTGTTGGACTGCACGTCCCTCAGGTGCGAGACCAGCTTGAATCGCTGATGAAAACCCCTTCAACAAACGAACAAACTACCCTGACAGAGGCTATATCATGAAAAAATTCTCAGTTGTCATTGCAGGCGGCGGCAGTACCTTCACGCCGGGGATCGTCCTGATGCTGTTAGCCAACCGCGACCGTTTTCCGCTGCGCGTGCTGAAATTCTATGACAACGACGGCGCACGTCAGGAGACCATCGCCGAGGCGTGCAAGATCATCCTTAAAGAGCAGGCTCCGGAGATTGAGTTTAGCTACACCACCGATCCTGAAGCGGCCTTTACCGACGTCGATTTTGTGATGGCACATATCCGCGTGGGGAAATACCCGATGCGTGAAAAAGACGAGAAAATCCCCCTGCGTCACGGTGTGCTGGGTCAGGAGACCTGCGGACCCGGCGGGATCGCCTACGGCATGCGCTCTATTGGCGGCGTGCTGGAGCTGGTCGATTACATGACGCAATACTCCCCGAATGCGTGGATGCTGAACTACTCCAACCCGGCGGCTATCGTGGCTGAAGCGACCCGTCGCCTGCGACCCAACGCCAAAATCCTCAACATCTGCGATATGCCCATCGGCATTGAAGGGCGTATGGCGCAGATAGTCGGCCTTAAAGACCGTAAAGAGATGCGCGTGCGTTACTACGGGCTGAACCACTTCGGATGGTGGACATCCATTGAAGATTCAAACGGCAATGATTTAATGCCGAAACTGCGCGAATATGTCGCGAAAAACGGCTATGTGCCGCCCTCTGACAATGCCCATACCGAAGCCAGCTGGAACGACACGTTCGCGAAGGCAAAAGATGTGCAGGCGCTGGATCCGAACACCATGCCAAACACCTATCTGAAATATTACCTGTTCCCGGACTACGTGGTCGCGCACTCCAATCCGGAACGCACGCGCGCTAACGAGGTGATGGATCACCGTGAGAAGCATGTGTTCAGCGCCTGCCGGGCGATTATCGAAGCCGGTGTATCGTCCGCCGGGGAGCTGGAAATCGACGAACATGCGTCGTACATCGTCGATCTGGCGACTGCGATTGCCTTCAACACTCAGGAGCGCATGCTGCTGATTGTGCCCAACAACGGTGCCATTCATAACTTTGATGCCGACGCGATGGTAGAAATTCCGTGCCTGGTTGGTCATAACGGGCCGGAGCCGTTAACGGTGGGCGATATTCCACACTTCCAGAAAGGGTTGATGAGCCAACAGGTAGCGGTGGAAAAACTGGTAGTGGATGCCTGGGAGCAGCGCTCGTACCAGAAATTGTGGCAGGCGATTACGCTGTCGAAAACGGTGCCGAGCGCCTCCGTTGCGAAAGCGATTCTGGATGATCTGATCGAGGCCAACAAAGCGTACTGGCCAGCGCTGCATTAATTGTCCTGACCGGCATCGCCCGATGCCGGTCTCCTTGTCCTTGTCGATTTACGCTATGCTGGAACCTGCCTGTAGCAGACAAGGAATCTTCATGAAAATTTCTCGCCTCGGTGAAGCCCCTGACTACCGCTTCTCGCTGGCTAATGAGCGTACGTTCCTCGCATGGATCCGCACCGCGTTGGGCTTTCTCGCCGCGGGTGTGGGGCTTGACCAGCTCGCGCCTGATTTTGCCACGCCGCTGATCCGCGAAGTGCTGGCGTTGCTGCTGTGCCTGTTTGCCGGTGTGCTGGCCATTTACGGCTACCTGCGCTGGCTGCGTAACGAAAAGGCGATGCGGCTCAAGCAGGATCTCCCGTATACGCGTGGGTTACTCATCATCAGCATGATTTTGCTGGCGGTAGCGGGTGTGATGATGGTGCTGGTGTTGTATGGTGGATAACCGCAAAGCGCGACGCGAAGCCGACCCCGGCCTGCAGCCGGAGCGGACGTCGCTGGCCTGGCTGCGTACGTTACTGGGGTATGGCGCGCTGATTGCCCTCGCCATCAAGCACAACTGGCATCGCACAGGCGTGCCATTCTGGATCTCACTGGTCGTGCTGGCGCTTGTGGCGATCGTTTTGTGGCGCTATACCCGCAGTCGCAACGTAATGGATGTGACGCAGGACGATTTTGTACAGCCGAAGGCGGTGCGCGATAAGTTCCTGATCGCCCTCGCGGTGCTGTCGTTGTCACTGCTGTTTGCGGTCACCCATCTGCAGTTTATTTTTTCCCTTTAGCCAGGTACTTCGCCATCTCGTCTTCCGGCACCATTCCGCCGCCGGTTGCCCAGACCAGATGGGTCGCGTTCGCGGATGCGACAGGAACACGCAGCGGCCCGGCCATGCCCGCCAGCGCCGACGGCTCAAGGCGAATGCCTTCTTCCTGCGCCAGCCAGCCGAGCATGTCGTACATGCTCTGATCGGAAAGGGTATAGAACCCGTCAAGCAGCCGCTCCATCGCCCGGCCCACAAAGCCAGACGCGCGTCCAACCGCCAGCCCGTCGGCGGCCGTCACGTTGTCGATACCCAGATCCTGCACGGCGATGGCATCATGCAGCCCGGTGTAGACGCCCAGCAGCATGCACGGGGAGTGCGTCGGCTCGGCGAAGAAACAGTGTACGTTGTCGCCAAAGGCCAGCTTCAGGCCAAACGCCACGCCGCCAGGGCCGCCACCGACGCCACAGGGCAAATAGACGTACAGCGGATGTTCTGCATCCACCACGCGGCCCTGCGCGGCAAACTGCGCTTTTAGCCGCTCGCCTGCCACCGCATAGCCGAGGAACAGCGTGCGGGAGTTCTCATCGTCGATAAAGAAACAGTTCGGATCGCTCTCCGCGGCCTTACGTCCTTGCTCCACCGCCACGCCGTAATCCTGCTCATATTCCACAACGATCACACCGTGGCTACGCAGTTTGGCTTTTTTCCACTCACGGGCATCGGCAGACATGTGCACCGTAACCTGAAAGCCGATGCGTGCGCTCATGATGCCAATGGACATCCCAAGGTTGCCGGTGGATCCCACCGCGATACTGTACTGGCTGAAGAACGCTTTAAAACGCGGCTCCAGCAGGATGCTGTAATCGTCTTCGACGCTCAGCAACCCTGCTTCCAGCGCCAGTTTCTCGGCGTGAGTCAGCACTTCATAGATGCCCCCGCGCGCTTTGATGGAGCCAGAGATAGGCAGATGACTGTCTTTTTTCAGCAGCAGCGTGCCGGGAATGGCCACCCCCGATTCGTTCTCCAGCCTTTTCTGCATCGCCGGAATAGCCACCAGTTCGGACTCGATAATCCCCTGCGTGGCCGCCGTTTCGGGGAACGCTTTTGCCAGATACGGCGCAAAGCGGCTAAGGCGTGCATGCGCGTCGTCCACATCGGCTTTGCTCAGCCCGACATACGGTAACCCTTCAGCAAGCGAGGTGGTGCGCGGGTTTAGCCAGGTGGTCTCTTTCAGGGCAATCAGATCCTCAATCAGAGGGAACTGTGCGGTTAAGGTGCTGATAGTTGCGTTTTCCATAGTACGTCTCTTCGCGCTCAGATAATGAAAGAAAGCAGGAATGTGCTGCCAAGTGCAAGTACCGAGGCGATAAACGTCGCCGTCGTATAGTACTTCAGGGTCTCGTTCAGGCTGGCACCGCAGTACTGCTTCACCAGCCAGAAGAGGGAATCGGTCACGATCGTGCAGCCAATGGCACCGGAACCGATGGCAATGGTGATGATCTCCGGACTGACGTTAGGATAGAGCGGCAGCATGGGGGCGACGATGGCGGTTGCGCCCATCATCGCCACCGTGGCCGACCCCACCGCCGCGTGCAGAACCAGCGCCACCAGCCACGCGAGCAGGATCGGGTGCATATTCAGGTTCGACAGAATGTGCGCCAGGGTATCGGCCAGGCCGCTGGTTTTGAGGATGGCGTTAAACGCGCCGCCCGCGCCGATTATCAACAGAATGTTGGCGATGGCGCCAAAGCCATGCTCGGTATGGGTCAGCATCGTACCCATCCCCATATGCTGGCGCAGCCCCAGCAGGTAATAGGCGACGAACACGGCGATGAACATGGCGGTGATCGGGTTACCGATAAATTCCAGCAGCGTATACAGCGTGCCTTCTCTTGCCATATTCAGCTCGGCGAGGGTCTTCACCAGCATCAGGCCGATGGGCAGCAGCACGGTAAACAGCGTGGCTCCCAGCGAGGGCAGCGTATGTTCTTCACGAACATTGAGGTCAGAAAATTCAGCCGGGACGGCTTTGAAGGGCAGGCGATCGCCCAGCAATTTCAGGAACAGCGGGCCGCCAACCAGCGAGGCCAGCAGGCCAACCATCAGACCGTAGACGATAACCGTCCCCACGTCCGCCCCCAGCTTATTCGTGACAAACAGGGCCGCCGGGTGCGGCGGAACCACGCAGTGCACCGCCATCAGCGCGGTACAGAGGGGAATGGCCAGCTTCAGCAGCGAGGTATGGGTCTTTTTGGCGATGGAGAAGGCCAGCGGGATCAGCAGGACGACGCCGACTTCAACAAACAGCGTAATGCCGCAGATAAGCCCCACCAGTACCATGATGACATCGGCTGACAGCCAGCGGCAACGCTGAAGCGCTATCCCAATGCGTTCTGCCGCACCGGACACTTCCATCATCTTGCCGAGGATGGTGCCAAGCCCGATCACCGCCGCCAGGAAGCCGAGCGTGCCGCCAATACCGCTTTCAATGGCATTTACCATGTCCAGCGGGCGCATTCCCATCATGGCACCGACAAAAAAGCTCGCCAGCAGCAACGCCAGGAACGGGTGAAACTTCAGTTTTACGATAGTTAATACGATTAACGCGATGCTGATGAGCAGCGTCGCCACAACCCAGACCTGAGCACCCATATCTCCCCTCACCCTTATGTTATTTACGGGTATTGGACGAAAAATCAGCGGGTGCTGACAAACGATATAAATTGCCTTTCAGATGAGCCAGATTGGATCAAACACGTGACTGGACTCAAAAAAGCGCACTTAATGCGTATTTGGTTCACATAAATTCAACTTTGAGCGGTATTCTGAGCAGCAAAAGTCCGTGTGAGAAGTGCGATGAATGACGCAAATGAAGGCCGAAACCGGCTGTTAAACGGCTGGCAGCTGTCAAAAATGTATACGTTTGAAGTGGCCGCCCGCCACGAGTCCTTCGCGCTGGCGGCGGAGGAGCTGTCGCTCAGCCCCAGTGCGGTGAGTCACCGTATCAACCTGCTGGAAGAGGAGTTAGGGATAGCGCTGTTTGTCCGCTCCCACCGTAAAGTGGAGCTGACGCAGGAGGGGAAACGCGTCTACTGGACGCTGAAATCGTCGCTGGATACGTTGAACCAGGAGATCCTGGATATCAAGAACCAGGCGCTGTCCGGCACGTTGACGGTTTACTCTCGCCCGTCGATTGCCCAGTGCTGGCTGGTGCCTATGCTCGGGGATTTCACCCGGCGTTATCCCGCGATCTCGCTGACCATCCTGACCGGCAATGAAAACGTCAATATGCAGCGAACCGGTATCGATCTGGCGCTCTATTTCGACGATACGCCGCCAGCCAATTTGACGCATCACTTCCTGATGGACGAGGCGATTTTACCCGTCTGCTCGCCGGCGTATGCCCGGGAACATGACCTGCTGAAAAATCCCGCCCACCTCAGCCACTGTACGCTCCTGCACGATCGCCAGGCCTGGAGTAACGATTCCGGTATCGACGAATGGCTCAGCTGGGCGGCACATTTTGCAGTGAACATGCCATCATCATCGGGCATTGGCTTCGATCGTTCTGATTTAGCGATTGTCGCGGCAATGAACCATGTCGGGGTCGCGATGGGGCGAAAACGGCTGGTACAAAAGCGGCTCGAACGCGGTGAGTTGATTGCACCGTTTGGGGAGAAAACGCTTAAATGCCATCAGCATTACTACATGTCGACCCTGCCAGGACGACAGTGGCCGAAAATTGATGCCTTTATTAGCTGGCTGAGAGAACTGGCTGGCTGAAGAATTATTACGCTTTGGCGCTACACCAAATGTGAAAAAGCGTGCTAAATACAGGTAATGCTTTTGATTTCTCGCAAGGTACACCGTGTTAAAGCCTTTGATTGCCACTGCGTTACTGTTCTCTTCCGGCTGGGTGATTGCCGCTGAGCCCCCGCTGACGGCTGCGCTTTATGCGCAAAAGCTGGGCGTGGGGATGGACGTAGACTGGGCGCGCACCGAGCGCGGCATTCGGGAGTTCGATCCGCTGGTGGTTCGCGATTTTCGTGCGAAGGGTATCAGCCACGTGCGTATCCGCGTGGCCGATGAACCGACGGAGGCGCGGCTGATTCATCTGCGTAAGCTGGTGGAAGCCTGCGAGCAATACGGGGTGATCCCGATTATCGCTTATCAGGCCGATGAATATAAAAACGACCCGAAAGCCGAGACGGAAAAAGAGGTGATTAACTGGTGGATTGCCGTGGCGCACTACTTCGGCCAAAGCTATCCCCTGCTGGGTTTTGACCTGATTTATGAACCGGCGGACAAGCTCAACCATAACGCCGCGTCGCTTAACCGGGTTTACGAGAAAACTGTCAAAGACATTCATGCAATTGATGCTAATCGCATGATCTTCATCGCGCCACGTCTGCGGGCTGCGCCAGAGGACCTCTCCAGCCTGAAACTCCCGGCGCACAGCCAAAATTATCTGCTGGCGGAGTGGCACATTTTCCCGTGGGGTCCGCTAAAGAGTAACGGTAAATATCCGTGGACGTCCGGGACGGCGGCGGAGAAAGCGGCTATCCATAATCGCATTGCGACCGCGCTGCACTGGCAGCAAAAAACCGGTCACGTCAGCTGGGTGGGCGGCTGGGGCGTGGGTGAATCAAATCACTTCACCCCAACCGCATCGCAAATGGCGTTTGCCTCGTTTATGGCCTGCGAACTGCAAAAGGCCAACATTCCCTACGCTATCAACGCGGATATTCAGTTTTACGACGGGGAAGAGGGCGCCTGGCGTCCTGCGCCAGAGCCGCTGCTGCAGGCCATGATCGCGCCTGTTTGTGAAAAGCCCGGCGAGAAGCCGGGCCATCATGCGGTTAAACCGGCTGCTCGTGATGGGGAACACGCGACGCCAGCGGCAGCCAGCACAGTAAAATCAGCAGCCCCATCAGCGTCATCAGCAAACCCAGACTAGCCTGGCCAGTTTGCGGCATCATCGCCGAAAGCCAGGCCAGCGCGCCGGAACCGATGTTCTGCAGTCCCCCCACCAGTGCGCCCGCCGTGCCTGCGAGGAACGGGAACGGCTCCATTGCGCCGCTGGTGGCGAGCGGGAACAGCATCCCCGCGCCGAAGAAGAACAGCGCCGCCGGGATCAGCAGCGTCCAGACGGTCATCACGCCAAACAGCCCCGGGATCCACATCATCAGACCTGCCAGCAGGCAGCTGATCACCGACTGCCACATCAGCGTTGAGAAACGCTTGTTCTGACGGCCGGCAAACCAGGCACCAAAGAACGCGGCCGGGATGGGCAGAATAAACAGGATACTGACCACCATGCTGCTCAGGCCAAGCCCGGCACCCAGCAGCACGCCGGAGCAGGCTTCAAACACGGCAATACCCGCCAGGCCACCAACCAGCATCAGCAGATAACAGGTAAACGCACCGTTGCCGAACAGCGTTTTATAGCTGGTGATAAGGCGGGTGCGTGGCGCGTCCGTTGGCCGGGTTTCCGGCATCCACCGCGCCATGCTGAAGGTCACAATCACGCACAGCACCAGCAGGAAAGCGTAGCAGGCACGCCAGGACCACATCGTATCGAGCAGGCCACCAATCAGCGGCGCCAGCAGCGGGCTCACCAGAATCCCCATATTTAACAAACTGTTGGCATGGCGGAGCTGGGTGCCCTGATAGAGATCGCGTGGCAGGGTTCGCGCCATCACCCCTCCGACGCCGGTGCCGACACCCTGCAGGGCGCTGGCGGCAATCAATATGGTCAGGTTATGGGTGGTAATGGCAATCACCGTCGCCACCATGAAAATGGACATACCCACCAGAATCACCGGGCGACGCCCGACGCGGTCAGACAGCGGTCCATAGAACAGCTGCGAAACGCCATAGGTCAGCAGATAAGCTGCCATTACGCTCTGTACTGCGCCCTCGCGGACGTTAAGTTCCTTTGCCATATCGGCGATCGCCGGAATGTAGATGGTTTGCGCCATCTGACCGACGGCCACCAGTAACACCAGCATCAACAATAAGTTAACGTTCCTGTGTTTTTTCATGTCGCTGAATACTTTTGCCAAAAGAGAGAAATAAAGAATAAGTGACTACGCATTCCCATAAATGCGCGAGGAATCTACCACAGAGAGATGACAAATTAAGCATTCCTGTGATGAATGTCAGAAGGGGTAAAGGCAGGATTTGTAAACAAGATCGGCAACTAATGTTGCCAGTGATTTATGCCAGGCGCAGCAGGATCGCCCCGCCCGCAATTCCCACTGCGGCCGCGATACGCAGGCCCGCAACCTTCTCTTTTAACAGCACAAATGCGATCAGCGCCCCGAAGAGGATGGATGTTTCACGCAGGGCGGCGACCACGGCCAGCGGAGCCTGGGTCATCGCCCAGAGCGCCAGCCCGTAAGAGCCCATGGTGCCGATACCCCCGATCAGCCCTTTTTTCCAGTGCGTACGCAGGTATCTGGAAGCTTCGCGTCGGCGTGCCATCATCGCCCAGAAGAGCAGGCAGAAGCCATTCATAAAGAAGGTCCACAGCGTATAGCCCAGCGCGGTGTCTGATAACCGCACGCCGGTGCCATCGACCAGCGTATACCCGGCGATAAAGCAGGCATTGAGCAGTGCAAGCCAGACCCCCTTACGCGACGTCATGCGGCCGTTCATGGCCATAGCCAGAATCGACAGGCAGATCACGGCGATGCCGGACCACGCGAGCCATGACAGGCTATCTCCCAGCACCAGCACGCTTATCAATGCCACCAGCAGCGGTGCCGTACCGCGCATCAGCGGATAGGTCTGGCTCATATCGGAGACCTGGTAGGTCTTTGCAACCAGCACCGTGTACACCACCTGCAGCGCGCAGGAGCCCCCTAAAAACGGCCAGCTGGCAGCAGACGGCTGTGGGGAGAAGGGCAGTAATACCAGGGCGATAAACGCGGCGGAACCGCTAACGCTGATTGCTGAATAGAGCTTGTCTGTACCGGCTTTAACAATGGCGTTCCAGCTGGCATGCAGCAGCGCGGCGAACAGTAAAATGCAGAAGACGGTAATGGTCATGGCGTATCTGGCGGTGAATTGTCACTCAACTGTAACATTCACAACCTGATGCTGCCAGCCGGTCACACCGCGCAAAACAGACGGTGTGTGACCCGTGGTTCATCCGAGACCAGCGTAAAGCCCGCCTGATGATAAAACCCGTATGCAGCGTCCGGCGCGTGGGTATTGAGAAAATCAAACCAGATGCTGGCATCGGCCATTACCACGGTCAGAAGCTGCTTACCAATGCCCAGCCCGCGGCACTTCTCGCTGACGTAGAGATGACGAATGCGGCCGGCGCGCGGTTGCTGGCTGAAGGGATCGCGGTTAAGACCGCATACGCCCACCAGCTTGCCGTTCAAAAAGGCGCCCAGCAGCTTTTCGCCCGGTGCGTTAAAACGGTTTTCACCGCGCTGCCAGTTCTCTTCCAGCCGGCGCAGCATGTTGAAATTCGATGCGATACTTTCGGCCTTTAAGGCGATATAGCCTGGTTCTTCTGGCGTGACAGGCTCAATTAACAGACGCGACATAGCATTCCCTCGTTATTAAAGAGGGGCGGTTGCCCGCCCCTCTCAGGTGCGACTTGAACCTGAATCACCGAAGGTATTTCAGGACAGCATCAAGTAGTTGCAGTACAGCAACAATGAGTTTGAGGATAAGTATCACCATATCCACTACGCTCATACGCGTCTCCTTTTGGTTAAAAGGAGCACGATGCTGGCGTACCTTTCCGCCGCCTGTGACCAGCACCTGGATTGACGTAACACAGTGTGCTCACTTCAGGGGGTTAAGGCACTGACGGCACCACCCGTTTCAGCCAGGACTTCGTTGCGCCGGTAGAACTGCGGCCCCCTCGCTCACTGCGAACACCCTCAGTATAGATAAATACTGTATGCATGAACAGTATTTTTTGGACAAAATTCAGAAGGCGGTCCATACTCAAAAACGTCAAAATCCGTGCCTGAATTGCGCGTTCGTCTTCGATCGCGTATACTTTTTGCGTTGACGTAACACAGTGTGTTCTGCGGCAACCAACCGCAAAACCTCTGAAAAAAAACCTCGCTCAGGCGAGGTTTTTTGTTTTCTGCACGCAACAAACGAAACGTGATCTTCGACGCATTTTTGCGCAGATGAAAATATTTCCATTGTCATGCCCGAAAAGCTGTGTTTGTATAAATTCTATCAATAGATTCCAAACACAGGTCCCCAATGACAGCATCCATGTTCACCTCGACCCTACTAGCAACTGCGCAACCAGCCGCAGTGGTCGTCGTGCGTGTGGTGGTGGTCGTCGGCAATGCGCCGTAGGGACTGGATCAACACACGAATCCAAAACCCCGCCGGCGCAAACCGGGCGGGGTTTTTCGTTTAAGGACCCTCCCCGGAAAGTCGGCTCAGAAGAAAAGGACTGGAGCATGGCAAGTTCGGGCACAACATCCACCAAAACGCGTTTCACGGGCGCGCAGTTAATCGTTCATTTGCTGGAACGACAGGGCATCACCACGGTTGCGGGGATCCCGGGCGGCACGGTGCTGCCGCTGTATGATGCGTTAAGCCAAAGCACGCAGATTCGTCACGTTCTGGCGCGTCACGAGCAGGGCGCGGGGTTCATCGCTCAGGGCATGGCGCGTACGCAGGGCAAACCCGCGGTCTGTATGGCCTGCAGTGGCCCGGGTGCAACTAACCTGGTCACCGCTATCGCTGACGCGCGCCTGGACTCAATTCCACTGATCTGCATCACCGGCCAGGTGCCGTCCTCCATGATCGGTACCGATGCGTTTCAGGAAGTGGATACCTACGGCATCTCTATCCCCATCACTAAACATAACTATTTAGTTCGCGATATCGCCGAGCTTCCTCAGGTTATCAGCGATGCGTTTCGTATTGCGCAATCCGGCCGTCCCGGCCCGGTGTGGATAGACATTCCTAAGGATATTCAGACCGCAGAGATCGAGATTGACGTGCTGCCGGAGCCGGGTGAACGTGCGCCAGCGCCGCAGTTCAGCGCAGAGAGCGTGCAGGCTGCAGCGGCGATGATTAACGCCGCCAGACGCCCGGTGCTTTATCTGGGTGGCGGGGCGATTAATGCCTCCGACGCGGTACGCCAGCTCGCAGAGAAAGCCAGCCTGCCCACCACCATGACCCTGATGGCGCTGGGTATGTTGCCAAAAGCGCACCCGCTGTCGCTGGGTATGCTGGGGATGCACGGCGCGCGCAGCACGAACTACATTCTGCAAGAAGCGGATTTGCTGATTGTTCTGGGTGCACGTTTTGATGACCGGGCGATTGGCAAGACCGAGCAGTTCTGCCCGAACGCCAAAATCATTCATGTGGATATCGACCGTGCCGAGCTGGGTAAAATCAAGCAGCCGCACGTGGCGATTCAGGGTGATGTTGCCGAGGTGCTGGCGCAGTTGATTCCGCAAACGGACGCTTCCGATCGCGCCGACTGGCGTCAGCTGGTTGCCGATCTGCAAAAAGAGTTCCCGGGCGCTATCCCAACCGAGGGGGATCCGCTGAGCCATTACGGGCTGATTAACGCCGTGGCCGCCTGCGTTGATGACAGCGCGATTATCACCACCGACGTGGGCCAGCACCAGATGTGGACCGCCCAGGCCTACCCGCTGAACCGTCCGCGTCAGTGGCTGACCTCGGGTGGGCTGGGGACCATGGGCTTTGGCCTGCCGGCGGCAGTGGGCGCGGCGCTGGCCAACCCCGATCGCAAGGTGATCTGCTTCTCCGGTGACGGTAGCCTGATGATGAACATTCAGGAAATGGCGACGGCAGCCGAAAACCAGTTAGACGTGAAAATCATCCTGATGAACAACCAGGCGCTGGGGCTGGTGCACCAGCAGCAGAGTCTGTTCTATACGCAGGGCGTGTTTGCCGCGACCTATCCAGGAACGATTAACTTTATGCAGATTGCCGCCGGTTTTGGCCTGCATACCTGCGATTTGAACGCCGAAGCGGACCCTCATGCGGCGCTGCAGGCGGCGATTTCTCGTCCTGGTCCGGCGCTGATCCACGTGCGTATCGATCCTGAACAAAAAGTGTACCCGATGGTGCCGCCAGGTGCGGCAAATACTGAGATGGTGGGGGAATAAGCCATGCAGAAACAACATGATAACGTCATTCTGGAACTCACCGTCCGCAACCACCCTGGCGTGATGACGCACGTCTGTGGGCTTTTTGCCCGCCGCGCGTTTAACGTGGAAGGTATCCTCTGTCTGCCCATTCAGGGCAGCGAGCACAGCCGCATCTGGCTACTGGTGAATGACGATCAGCGTCTGGAGCAGATGATTGCGCAGATCGACAAGCTGGAAGATGTCGAGAAAGTGGTGCGCAACCAGTCCGATCCCACCATGTTTAACAAAATTGCGGTGTTCTTCGAGTAAATAGCGCAAAGCTTGAACCCCCACGCGCTTATCGTTAAGGTAAGCGCGTTTTTTAACCCGCCAGGAACGCGCCATGACCACCATCGCCCTTATCGACGACCATCTCATCGTCCGCTCCGGATTTGCCCAGCTGCTGAACCTTGAGCCTGATTTTCAGGTGGTGGCGGAGTTCGGCTCCGGTCGCGAGGCGCTGGCAGGTTTGCCCGGGCGCGGTGTCCAGGTCTGTATCTGCGATATCTCGATGCCGGATCTCTCCGGACTCGAGCTGCTGAGCCAGTTACCGAAAGGGATGGCGATCGTGATGCTCTCGGTCCATGACAGCCCGGCGCTGGTTGAGCAGGCACTGAACGCAGGCGCACGTGGATTTCTTTCCAAGCGCTGCAGCCCGGACGAACTGATCGCTGCCGTGCGCACGGTCTCCACCGGCGGGTGCTACCTGACGCCGGATATCGCCATCAAGCTGGCGGCAGGGCGACAAGACCCACTCACCCGACGCGAACGTCAGGTCGCAGAAAAACTGGCGCAGGGGATGTCGGTGAAAGAGATTGCCGTGGACCTGGGGCTGTCGCCAAAAACCGTTCACGTTCACCGCGCTAACCTGATGGAAAAACTCGGCGTCAGTAATGACGTTGAACTGGCGCGCCGCATGTTCGACAGCTGGCAATGAATCCGCTGTTTTCACGGCTGATCGCCGTTGCTGCCAGTTTTTCCATTTTCTCCGCCGCCTGGTTCTGCCTGTGGAGCATCAGCCTGCATCTGGTTGAACGCCCGGAGCTGGCGGTGCTGCTTTTCCCGTTTGGCCTGCGTCTGGGGCTGATGCTGCAATGTCCGCGCGGTTTCTGGCCGGTACTGCTGGGCGCCGAATGGCTGATGCTGGTCTGGCTGGCGCAGGAGGTGGCGCTGGCGCACTTGCCTTTACTGCTGACGGGCAGCGTACTCACGCTGATCCCGGTGGCGCTGATCTCCCGTTATCGTCACCAGCGCGACTGGCGCACGCTGCTGCGTCAGGGGGCTGCGCTGATTGCCGCCGCGCTGTTGCAGTCCCTGCCGTGGACAGGCGAGGAGGAGATGCTTAACGCCCTTCTGCTGACGCTGACCGGCGGTCTGACGCTGGCTCCCACCTGCCTGGTTATCTGGCACTACCTCACCAGTACCGTCTGGCAGCCGCTCGGACCGGCGCTGGTCTCTCAGCCGGTAAACTGGCGCGCCCGGCATCTTATCTGGTATCTGCTGCTGTTTGCGATCAGCCTGTGGCTGCAGCTTGGCCTGCCCGATGAGCTGTCGCGCTTTACCCCGTTTTGCCTGGCGTTGCCGATTATTGCCCTTGCGTGGCACTACGGCTGGCAGGGCGCGCTGATTGCCACCCTGATGAACGCTATCGCGCTGATTGCCAGCCAGACCTGGCACGATCACCCCGTCGATTTACTGCTCTCCCTGCTGGCCCAGAGCCTGACCGGGCTGCTGCTGGGGGCCGGGATTCAGCGCCTGCGTGAACTTAACCACTCATTACAAACCGAGCTGGCGCGTAATCGCCGTCTGGCAGAACGCCTGCTGGAAACGGAAGAGAGCGTCCGGCAGGAGGTGGCCCGCGAGTTGCACGATGACATCGGCCAGACCATTACCGCCATTCGCACTCAGGCAGGCATCGTTCAGCGTCTGGCGGCCGAAAACGCCGGCGTAAAGCAGGGCGGGGCACATATCGAACAGCTCTCTCTTGGCGTGTATGACTCGGTGCGGCGACTGCTTGGCAGGCTGCGACCGCGCCAGCTGGACGATCTTACGCTTGAGCAGGCGGTACGGTCGCTGATGCGCGAGATGGAGATGGAAAGCCGCGGGATCGTCAGTCATCTTGACTGGCGCATCAATGAATCTTTGCTGAGCGAGGGTCAGCGCGTCACGCTGTTCCGCGTCTGTCAGGAAGGGCTGAATAATATTGTTAAGCACGCCAGCGCCAGCGCGGTAACGCTGCAGGGATGGCAACAGGATGAACGCCTGATGCTGGTGATTGAAGATGATGGCTGCGGTCTGCCGCCGGGCTCCGGCCAGCTGGGTTTTGGCCTGGCGGGCATGCGTGAGCGCGTCAAGGCGTTGGGTGGCACCCTGACCATCTCCTGCACCCACGGCACGCGCGTCAGCGTCAGTTTACCGCTGAGGAGTCAGCATGTTTAAAACCCCGGCGAATGCCGCCCCGCTAAACGATAAACGTGAAATTGACGCCCGCTATCGTTACTGGCGTCGCCATATCCTGATCACCATCTGGCTGGGGTATGCGCTTTTTTACTTTACCCGCAAAAGTTTCAATGCCGCCGCGCCGGAAATCCTCGCCAGCGGGGTGATGACACGCACCGATATTGGCCTGCTGGCGACGCTGTTTTACATCACCTACGGCCTGTCGAAGTTCTTCTCCGGTATCGTCAGCGACCGCTCGAATGCCCGTTATTTTATGGGCTCTGGACTCATTGCCACCGGGGTGGTGAACATTCTGTTTGGCTTCTCCACCTCGCTATGGGCCTTTGCGCTGTTGTGGGCGTTGAACGCCTTTTTCCAGGGATGGGGCGCGCCGGTGTGTGCCCGTCTGCTCACCGCCTGGTACTCGCGCAACGAGCGTGGCGGCTGGTGGGCTATCTGGAACACGGCGCATAACGTCGGGGGGGCGCTTATTCCGATGGTGGTCGGGGCGGCGGCGCTGCACTACGGCTGGCGCACGGGAATGATGATTGCCGGCGGGCTGGCGATCGTTGCCGGGCTGTTTCTTTGCTGGCGACTGCGTGACAGGCCACAAACCGTGGGCCTGCCCGCGGTAGGCGACTGGCGGCGCGACGAGATGGAAGTCGCTCAACAGCAGGAAGGTGCAGGGCTGACGCGTAAAGAGATCCTCACCAAATATGTGCTGTTAAATCCCTATATCTGGTTACTCTCCCTCTGCTACGTGCTGGTCTACGTGGTGCGTGCGGCGATCAACGACTGGGGCAATCTGTATATGTCCGAAACCCTGGGCGTCGATCTGGTGACCGCCAACTCGGCGGTGACGATGTTCGAGCTGGGCGGCTTTATCGGCGCGCTGGTGGCGGGCTGGGGCTCGGATAAGCTCTTCAACGGTAACCGCGGGCCGATGAACCTGATCTTCGCCGCCGGGATTTTGCTTTCCGTTGGTTCGCTATGGCTGATGCCGTTTGCCAGCTACGTGATGCAGGCGGCGTGTTTCTTCACCACCGGCTTTTTCGTCTTTGGTCCACAGATGCTGATCGGCATGGCGGCGGCGGAGTGTTCGCACAAAGACGCAGCGGGGGCAGCGACGGGCTTTGTCGGGCTGTTTGCTTACCTCGGCGCATCGCTCTCCGGCTGGCCGCTGGCGCGGGTGATCGACGTCTGGCACTGGAGCGGTTTCTTCGCCGTGATCGCCATCGCGGCAGGAATTTCGGCCCTGCTGTTGCTGCCGTTCCTGCATGCGCAGGCGCCGCGCGAGGCACACGAAGCGTGATGTGCTTCACCTTTTCATCCCGAATGGCGCAAAACTAAGAAATTTTCCTGGTTTCACCTGGACGCTGTCTCAGGCGTCGCTCCCGGCTGGTTTTTACAATGCTGCAAAAATCAGCTCAGGAGTAAACCAATCATGCTGGCCTTCTTAAATCAGGTGCGCAAACCGACCCTG
Source organism: Enterobacter cloacae complex sp. 394I7 (assembly GCF_057320345.1). Lineage (NCBI taxonomy): Bacteria > Pseudomonadati > Pseudomonadota > Gammaproteobacteria > Enterobacterales > Enterobacteriaceae > Enterobacter > Enterobacter cloacae complex sp. 394I7. The sequence goes on from NZ_JBXWCR010000005.1 coordinate 82,723, forward strand.
GATCTGCCGCTCGATGTGCGGCGTAAAATGTGGTTCAAACCGTTCATGCAGTCTTACCTGGTGGTCTTTATCGGCTACCTGACCATGTACCTGATCCGCAAAAACTTTAACATCGCGCAGAATGACATGATCTCAACCTACGGGCTGAGCATGACGCAGCTGGGGATGATTGGCCTGGGCTTCTCTATCACTTACGGCGTGGGTAAAACCGTCGTCTCCTACTACGCGGACGGCAAAAACACCAAACAGTTCCTGCCGTTTATGCTGATCCTCTCCGCCATCTGTATGCTCGGCTTCAGCGCCAGCATGGGCGCGGGCTCCGTCAGCCTGTTCATGATGATCGCCTTCTACGCCCTGAGCGGTTTCTTCCAGAGTACCGGCGGGTCGTGCAGTTACTCCACCATCACCAAATGGACCCCTCGCCGCAAGCGTGGTTCGTACCTCGGCATGTGGAACATCTCCCACAACCTCGGCGGGGCGGGTGCGGCAGGCGTGGCGCTGTTCGGCGCAAACTACCTGTTCGACGGCCACGTGATCGGCATGTTTATCTTCCCGTCGATTATCGCCCTGATCGTCGGCTTTATTGGCCTGCGCTACGGCAGCGACTCACCGGAATCGTACGGCCTCGGCAAAGCCGAAGAGCTGTTCGGCGAGGAGATCAGCGAAGAGGACAAAGAGACCGAAGAAAACGAGATGTCCAAATGGCAGATCTTTGTTGAGTACGTGCTGAAAAACAAAGTGATCTGGCTGCTCTGTTTCTCCAACATCTTCCTGTACGTGGTGCGTATCGGTATCGACCAGTGGTCCACCGTGTATGCCTTCCAGGAGCTGAAGCTCTCCAAAGAAGTTGCGATTCAGGGCTTCACCCTGTTCGAAGTGGGCGCGCTGGTCGGCACGCTGCTGTGGGGCTGGCTCTCGGACCTCGCCAATGGTCGCCGCGCGCTGGTAGCCTGCGTCGCGCTGGCGCTGATTATCGCCACGCTCGGCGTCTACCAGCACGCCAGCAACCAGTACATTTACCTGGCGTCCCTGTTCGCGCTCGGCTTCCTGGTGTTTGGACCGCAGCTGCTGATCGGCGTGGCAGCAGTCGGCTTCGTACCGAAAAAAGCGATCGGCGCTGCCGATGGAATTAAAGGCACCTTCGCCTACCTGATCGGTGACAGCTTCGCCAAGCTGGGTCTGGGTATGATCGCCGACGGCACGCCGATTTTCGGCCTCACCGGCTGGGCGGGCACCTTTGCCGCGCTGGATGCCGCCGCCATCGGCTGTATCGTCCTGATGGCGATGGTCGCGGTGCTGGAAGAACGTAAGATCCGCCGTGAAAATCGGATGCAGAAATTAAAAGTAGCCTGAGTGTGCAGGTAACTTCTTTGCCCGGTTGACCGCCGGGCTTTTTTTTACATCCCACCTTTACCCCCCTTTACAGACCCGCTCCCTGCAATGCTCTACATTTTAATTTTGCTGCCGCACCCCGCGGCTTTTGTCCGTTTTGTTATGGAGAGCTTGCATGGTAAACCGACGACTATCCTGTCTTGCGCTATTGGTGGCGCTTGCCTCCCCCGCCCTGGCGGCGGATGCGCCGACGTACGGCGAGAAGCTGGAGGGGTTTGATTACGCCTGGCCGGTTAAGCATTTCACCTTTAACTCGCAACATCAGCCGCTTGATATGGCCTATCTGGACGTTAAGCCAGAAAAACCCAACGGCCGCACCGTGGTGCTGATGCACGGTAAAAACTTCTGCGCCGGAACGTGGGAGGGGACTATCCGCGCGCTTTCCGCCAGCGGATACCGCGTGGTGGCACCAGACCAGATTGGTTTTTGTAAATCCACCAAACCCGAGCATTACCAGTACACCTTCCAGCAGCTGGCGGATAACACCCACGCGTTGCTTAAGCAGCTCGGCGTCGATCGCGTGACGGTTATTGGGCACTCGACCGGCGGCATGCTGGCGACCCGCTACGCGCTCATGTGGCCACAGGAAGTGGAACAGCTGGTGATGGTTAACCCGATTGGTTTAGAAGACTGGAAAGCCCGCGGCGTACCGCATATTACGGTCGATCAGTGGTATCAGCGTGAACTTAAAACCAGCGCCGATGGTATTCGTCAGTACGAGAAAAATACTTACTATGCCGGGGAGTGGAAGCCGGAGTATGAGCGTTGGGTGACGATGCTGGCCGGGCTGAACAATGGGCCGGGCAAAACGCGTGTCGCCTGGAACTCAGCCCTGCTCTACGACATGATTTATACCCAGCCGGTGATCTACGAATTTGGTGAACTGAAGATGCCGGTATTATTGATGATCGGCACCAAAGACAACACCGCCATCGGGAAAGACCTCGCCCCGCCGGCGATCCGCAAGACGCTGGGCAACTATGCAGTACTGGGTAAGGAGACGGAAAAACGCATTCCGCATGCGACGCTGGTTGAGTTTAACGACATGGGCCATGCGCCGCAGATGCAGGACCCTCAGCGCTTCCATGACGCGCTGCTGAAAGGGCTGCAGGCACGCTGACCGGTCTAAAGCAACAGCCCCGCAGCCCGTTCTGCGCGGGCTGTCTTCGGCGCACTACACGCCAGCATGCCTGGCGCTGCCCTCATAACGATTTTCCACCTTTTTTCACTGTACTATTATGGCCTTGACCGCTGTCGACGCCGCGCGTTTCCCGCTATGATGAGTGGCTGACGTAGAGGAGAACGCATGGTCTGGATAATGCTGGCAACGCTTGCCGTGGTGTTTGTGGTGGGATTTCGGGTCCTGACCTCAGATTCACGTCGCGCAATTAAACGCCTGAGCGAGCGGCTGGGGATCACCCCGGTTCCTGTAGAATCGATGATCGATCAGTTCGGTAAAACGCCCGGCAATGAGTTTATCCGCTACCTTGAACGCCCGGACGAAGCGCATCTGCAAAACGCGGCGCAGGTGCTGCTGATCTGGCAGGTCTGCATTGTCGACGGCAGTGAAGAGAATTTGCTTGCCTGGCACCGTATGCTGCGTAAAGCCCGTCTGGCCGCGCCGATCACGGACGCGCAGGTCCGTCTGACGCTGGGTTTTATGCGTGAAATGGAGCCCGATCCGCAGGAGCTAAACGCCTTCCAGCTGCGCTATAACCAGCTTTTCCTGCCGGAAGAGGGCGTGTTTTACCTGCATTAAGCCGTTTTCCCGCATAACACATTCTGTGCGTTAAGAATCTCCTTTCTATTTTCATTGAGGCGAGTGGCGGCATAGATATCTATGTTTAACCTTTTTGCCTCGGCGTCCGTGAGTTCACGGTAGCAAAGTCCTTCCTGATTAAAGGTGCATTTCGACTGAGGCAGTAGCGCAAATCCTTTCCCTCTTGCGATACGGCTTAGCATCACAAGGGTATCATCCGGCTCTTTTATCCGCTTCAGAGGCGTTTTCAGCGTATCAAAGTAGCTTTCGCATTTGTCGTAAAATGACGGGTTGGCACTTCTGGAAAACCAGAAAATGGGAAGATCGCTAATATCCTCCAGCGCGACTTTCTCTTTCAGGCTGGCAGGGTGTAAAGAGGGCATTGCGATGAGCAACGGTTCCTGGCAGACCCAGCGGTATTGAACAATGTCTTCATGACCCGTTCCTTTTTCACCGGTCAGCACCAGATCCAGCATGTTTTTAGACAAGCTTTGCAGCAGTTGGGCTGACGTCAGGTCCGGCGTTTCGACATCATCTCCCGCGTTCATTTTGTGAAGCTGGGTATTCACGGGTTCAATATATTCAAAATTAAGGGTCCGTGTGAGTCCAATACGCAGGCTCGTTTCAGAAGAGAGAGGATCTTCTTTTAGGTTACTGATGTCTTTGAGTATTTTTTCAGCCTGAACAACCAGCGCACGGCCTGCTTCTGTGAGGCTAACGTCATGCGTGTTGCGGCTGAACAACTGACGTTTCAGAACCGCTTCAAGGCATTTTATCTGACGCGTCAATGGCGGTTGAGTCATGCGTAGGCGTTCGGCAGCCTTACGGAAGTTCAGTTCATGTGCGACAGCGAGAAAGCATTGTAATTGTTTGATACTGGGCAGGTTATTGCTGATTAAATGTTCTGCTGTGGCCATACGTGGGTCCTGAATGCGAAAAGGTATTTCGTCTTTTTTCCATTTCGATATTACACGCTAAATGCGGGCAGTAAACCCATTTCAACAGTAATACCAAAAATATATTACAAATTTAACAATTCCAATTGTTTCCTATATTGATAAATTTCTACCCGAATCCTCACTCAATCAATATTCGGAGTAATTATGTCGTCTAAATATGTACTGGTATCACGCTTCCCGTTAAAAAATACTTTTACAGAGAAAGATTTTACCTCCTTAAAAAGCAATGAAAACGTTCGCTAGTTTTCCTGTGAAGAAAACGGTGTTAATGAACTGCTGGAACTGCGCGCTTTCAATGACATTAAAGAAATTGCGTGTGCTGAGAGTGAAATGGAATCCATGTTCCATCGTTTCTCTGCTGTTCTTTCTACCGATATTCGTCGCGAACTGCTTAAGTTTGTTGAATCCCCAATCGATAATAAAAAGAGTTTACCCGAATCTAATTATATTCAGTTTCGTCACGTTGAGGTGCCCGCCCATAACTATCAGTAGTATCGTCAGTGGCGCGATGAAACCACGCCGCATTTTTTGACGTTGATGAGACGCTAATAAATATTAAAAGCATGTTTGATTTCTATGACTTCTGGTGCAGGGAAAATAATCAAAACGATCGTCTTCAACGCTATATGTCTCGCTTTCGCGTCGACGTTAAAAACGGTGTGCCAAGGGAGACGCTGAACAGAGAGTATTATCGCCAGTTTAAAGGTGTGTCTTGTCGTTATCTGGAAGAAATGGGCGATGAATGGTTCAGGCGTAAGCCAGAAAACGAATTTTTTATTGAGAATGCCGTTTCAGCACTTAAAAGCCATCAGAGACAGAACATGTACATCGTATTTATATCGGGCTCTATGCTTCCGATTCTGTCACCCATTGCGAAATATCTTGGGGTAACGGACATACTCTGTGCTCCGTTAATAATAAATGACGCAGGCGAGTTGACGGGGGAAATCGGCCTGCCCGAAACAATTGGAGCGGGTAAAAAAGACGCCCTGATGACGTTTTGCCGGGATAAGGAGATTAATCCAGCGGATTGTTATGCCTAAGGTGACGATCTTTCGGATATTCCAATGCTCGAAGCCATTGGGCATCCCGTCTGTGTGGGAGAGCATTCCGCGCTTACCCGATATGCAGCAGAAAAAAATTGGCACATTATTTAAACCATTATTGAGGTAAGTAGTATGACTTCAGAACTCTCTCCGCAAAATATGATGTTAAGGTCATGGCTTGCGTTATTCATTCTGGCTATTTCAACGTTTACTATTGTCACTACCGAACTGGCGCCGGTCGGATTATTAACGCCAATCGCAGAGGGATTACGGTCTTCGGAATCCGCGGTGGGCATGACCGTGTCGCTTTATGCCTGGGTGGGGGCGTTGAGTGCGCTGTTTGCCTCCGTCTTTTTAGGCAATGTGGCTAAGAAGCGGCTTTTACTCGTGCTCACCGTGGTGCTTCTGATCTCTAACGTCATGGCCGCGACGGTAAACACCTACGGAATGCTGCTTAGTGCCCGCGTGCTGGGCGCGCTTGCTCACGGTGCATTCTGGGCGATGATCGGCGCAACGGCGGTTGCCATGGTTCCTGCCAGATATATTGGTGCGGCGACGTCAATCGTATTTGGTGGCGTTTCCGCAGCAAGCGTTTTTGGCGTACCGGTTTCCAACTACATTGGTATCCACTTCGGCTGGCGGCAGGCATTTTGGCTGATGGCCGCGCTGAGCGTAATTGCCTTTGTGGGTATTAGCGTGCTTGTTCCCCAGATCGCCAGCAAAAGCGCGCTTGGCCTGGATGCGCTTAAGGGCGTGCTGAAATCGTCTACCCTATGGAAAATTTACTCAGCAACCCTGCTAGCTGTTACGGCGCACTTTGCCGCCTTTACGTACATTGAACCCTGGCTTCACACGCAGAGTTTACTGTCCACCGCCTTTATTCCCGCCGTGCTTTTTGTTTACGGCATCGCGGGTCTGGCCGGTAATTTCCTGACCGGCGTGATGATTGATAAGTATCTCAAGCTGACGGTTTCGCTGTCTGTACTGCTGATCTGTGCAGTGCTGCTGTTCCTGGGCCTGTCAGGTTCCTCGCTCTCTGCTGCGCTGATATTCACCAGCATGATTATCTGGGGCGTTGCCGTGTCAGGAATATTTGTCGGCTTCCAGACGTGGGTTTTACGTATGGCTGAAGATAAAGCCTTCCCGGCCTCCGCAATCTACGTTTCGTTTTTCAATACCGCCATTGGTATCGGCGCGTCGGTCGGTGCCTGGATGGTTTCATCATTTTCAATGCCGCTCCTGTATATCGTCGCCGGCACGGCTATCGGCCTGTCCGTTCTGCTTGTCGCGGTTATTCCTGCAACCTTGACCGCAAAACAATCCCGTATGGAGAAATCTTATGAGTCAAATTAATGACCGCACGCGCTATGGCAGAGAGATCATGGACCGTCTTGAAGCAGGGCTCGCGGATAAAGTCACCCGCCGCCTGAGCGAACTGGACCCGGGCCTGCCCGCCCTGATAACCGACTATGCGTTCGGGGATGTGGTGGGACGTCCGGGACTGGAACTCAAAACGCGCGAAATGCTGACTGTCGCCTCGCTTGTGACGCTGGGTAATGCTATGCCGCAGCTGGAACTGCACATGAGAGGCGCGCTCAACACCGGCGTGACGCCGGAAGAGCTGCTTGAAATTGTGATACAGATGGCGGTGTATGCCGGCGTTCCCGCCTGTATGAACGGTCTTACCGCCTACCGCGCGGCAATCGCTGCGACGGGTCATACGTTGCCGGGACTGAAAGGGAGTGACGCATGAGCGAGGTTGTCATTATTGCAGCCCGCCGCACGGCGACGGGCGCATTTCTGGGCGCGCTTGCGGAGCATTCCGCCGCTGACCTGGAAAGCCGGGTCATTCAGGCGCTCCTGAAAGAATCTGGCGTAGAGGCCAGTAATATCTCTCAGGTCATTATGGGTCAGGTTCTTACGGCGGGGCAATCGCGCTTGGGCATGCGATAGGCGCATCCGGCTGCCGGATTTTGATGACGCTGGTTCATGCCCTGGTCCGTAATGACGGGAAGTGTGGCGTCGCCGCGCTGAGCGTTTATCGCTAACGGCACGGCGTATCCGATATAAAAAAACCGGGAAAAGCCGGTTTTTTTATTTTCATGATGAGGTATCAGGCGTTCACGCCCTTCATACCTTCGGCAGAATAGCGATCGCCTTTAATTGCTATCCGGCGATGCAGGTTGTTCAATGATTCAATATCGCTCTTCTCAAGCTCAATGTTGGCAGCGTGCGCGTTCTCGGCCAGATAGCCGGTGTGCTTAGTGCCCGGGATGGGAACCAGCCGATCGTATTGCGCTAACAGCCAGGCAAGGGCAATCTGACCCGCGGTACAGCCGTATTTCGCCGCCAGCGGGTGGATGACATCGAGCAGCTGGCGATTATGATCGAGGCTGGACTGCATAAAGCGCTCGTTATTTTTACGGAAATCACCCTCTGCAAATTCGCTATTGTTCAGGTATTTTCCCGTCAGGAAGCCTCTGCCAAGAGGCGAGTAGGGCACCAGACCAATGCCTAACGCTTTCACGACCGGCAGAATGCTTTCCTCGATATCGCGTGTCCACAGAGAATATTCCGTTTGCAGCGCGGTGACCGGATGTACCGCATGGGCCCGTTGCAGCGTTGACGCCGACACTTCGCAAAGGCCTATGTGGTTGATCTTGCCCTCTTTCACAAGGGTGCGCAGACAATCCATACTCTCTTCGACCGGGGTGGTGTTACTCAGTCTGTGTAGATAAAAGAAGTCGATTCGCTCCACGCCAAGCCGCTTGAGGGACTCATTACAGCAGCGGATGATATAGTCAGGCGTATTGTTGATGGTGCGGGCATAAGACTCGTCGGGAGAGCGATCGATGCCGCATTTCGTGGCTATTTTGAACTGCTCGCGAGTGCTTTTATCCAGCCCGGCAAGAAAATGACCGATTAGTCTTTCATTATGACCACGACCATATAAATTTGCGGTATCAATAAACGTCACGTTCAGATCGATGAGGCTATGCAATACCCGCAGCGAGGCGTTGTCATCAGTCTGGCCATAAAATTCACTCAGCCCCATGGCACCGTAACCGACGGCACTGACGGTAAGATTTTGAGATAAATTACGTGTTTTCATAGTTTCTCCTTTTCAGACGCTATGATTGTTTCACCTCAAATGTGGATACTGAATTTTCATTTTCGTTATGCAGAAAAGGTATCAGTCGACGACGCGCTCTCTCCAGGCTCATTAAAAACGACAAAAGTTGTCAAATCGTTAAATCCGTCACACTTTTGATGATAAACTGCGCGACTTTTCCGCACGTTTTTATCTTCAGGTGACGCCATGACAGAACACATTCAGCCCACACCCAGACCGCAGACCCAGGAGGTCACTCGCCCCAACTGGTCGGCGGTTTTCTCCGTGGCATTTTGCGTTGCCTGCCTGATTACCGTTGAGTTTCTGCCGGTGAGCCTGCTGACGCCGATGGCGCAGGATCTGGGCATTTCCGAAGGGGTGGCGGGGCAGTCCGTCACTGTGACCGCCTTTGTGGCGATGTTCGCGAGCCTGTTTATTACCCAGGTGATCGGCACCATCGACCGCCGTAAAGTGGTCATTCTGTTCAGCGTGCTGCTGACGCTCTCCTGCCTGCTGGTCTCTTTTGCCAATAACTTCACCCTGCTGCTGCTGGGTCGCGCCTGTCTGGGGCTGGGATTAGGCGGCTTCTGGGCGATGTCGGCCTCGCTCACCATGCGTCTGGTTCCCGCGCGCGCCGTGCCGAAAGCCCTCTCCGTGATCTTTGGTGCTGTTTCGATTGCGCTGGTCATAGCTGCGCCGTTGGGCAGTTTCCTTGGCGGGATCATCGGCTGGCGTAACGTCTTTAACGCTGCCGCGGTGATGGGGGGGCTATGCATTCTCTGGGTCTGGAAAGCGCTGCCGTCCTTACCGGGGGAGGCGGCACACCATAAACAGAATATGTTCAGCCTGCTGAAGCGCCCGGGCGTGCTGGCGGGGATGACCGCCATCTTTATGGCATTTGCCGGACAGTTTGCCTTTTTCACCTATATCCGCCCGGTATTCATGAACATGGCCGGGTTTGATGTGGATGGCCTGACGCTGGTGCTCCTGAGCTTCGGTATCGCCAGCTTTGTCGGCACCTCGCTGTCGTCCGCGTTCCTGAAGCGTTCCCTGAAAGTGGCGCTGGCGGGCGCGCCGCTGGTGCTGGCAATTAGCGCTGCGGTGCTGGTGCTGTGGGGCAGCGATAAGTGGGTTGCGTCGGCGATTGCGATTATCTGGGGCTTTGCTTTTGCGCTGGTGCCGGTGGGCTGGTCGACGTGGATCACCCGCTCGCTCGCCGATCAGGCGGAAAAAGCCGGGTCGATTCAGGTCGCGGTGATCCAGCTGGCGAACACCTGCGGTGCGGCGATCGGCGGCGTTGCGCTGGACCATCTGGGGCTGACGTCACCGCTGGTGATTTCAGGAACCCTGATGTTGCTGACGGCGCTGCTGGTGGCGAGTAAGGTGAAAGCAAAATAAGTAAATCCCCTCTTCCCACAGGGAAGAGGGGGATATCAGGCTACGCCGATGTCTGAACCCGTCTTCTCGAATCCATCGAAATCAGCACCACCGACGACACAATCAACAACGTGCCCAGCCAGTCCGGCAGCGTAAACGCCACTCCAAGCAAAATCACCGACAGCAGGGCGCTGCTCAGCGGCTCGGCACAGCTCAGAATGCTCGCCTTCGGCCCGCCAATCATCTGCGCGCCTTTCAGATACAGGCTGAACGTCAGCGCCGTGCCAATCACCACCAGATAGAAAAACGCCAGCAGCAGGCTGCCATCAATCACAAAGGTGGTCCCGCGTCCGGCGTAGAACGGCGTCAGCACGACCCCCGCGATTAACATACTCCAGCCAACAATCGGCAGCGTGCCGTAGCGGGCGATAAGCGTCGACGGATAGGTCGTATAAAACGCGGCGGCAAAGGCCGAGGCGATACCGAAGAACAGGGCGGCAGGGGAGATGGAGAGCGAGGTTGGATCGCCGTGGGTGACCAGCAGGAAGGTGCCGACAAGTGACGTCAAAATGGCGGATAAAACAAACACGCCGGGACGTTTTTTCCTCGCCAGCGCGAACCACGCGACGATGATCGTTGGCGAGAGAAACTGCAGCACGGTGGCCGTCGCCGCGTTGGATTTTTCAATCGTCAGCAGGAAGGTGAGCTGGACGGTGAGCGCACCAACCAGCGAGAAAAACAGCAGGCTGAGGGCGTCTTTACGATGTTTGATGACTGAGAAAATCTTGTCGCCATGCACGAAGGAGAGGGTCAGCAAGATGACGCCGGTAAACAGCAGGCGAATCATCGTCAGGTAAGGGGACGAGATCTGGCTTTTCTCCATGATGTACTGCGCGCAAACCCCTGAGCTGCCCCATAAAACGGCGGCGATCAGAACGTTGAGCATTCCTTTACGTGTGGAACCCATGTTCTCCCCTGTTATATTGGTTTTTGTGTAGCATAACATGGGTCTTGCCGGGTGCGGTGTGGCCTGATGCCCTCACCCCGACCCTCTCCCACAGGGAGAGGGTGCAAACACGAAAAACGGCAACGTGCGTTGCCGTTTTGCTTTTACCTTGCTTAGAACCACGCTTCCCACATCGCGCCGACGTTGAAATCATCCAGCGTCTCATCTTTTGTACCGTTCACACGGGCGGTGCGTTCGTTATCCACTTTGCCGCCGGTCACGTAGAAGCGCAGCATTGGGCGGAACTCTGGCCCCATGGCGATAGACATGTTCTGCGACAGGGTCAGCTTCCAGCCTTTGTTATCACCGCCATTGTCGTAATCCACGTGCTGCCAGCCTGCTTCCAGCCAGGTGGAGTGAACGTCGTTCCACCAGTGCATCGGACGCACGATGGCGTTGTAGTTCTTACGGTTGTCGGTTTTATCGCGGCTGTTGTCGTAGTCGTGGAAGGCGAGGATGTACTCCACCTGCGTGGCCTGGGTGAATTTGTACAGCCCTTCGAAGCTGGCGTAGACCGTGGTCAGATCCTCGGTTTTGTTGAATACGCTGTTATCCGCGTTATCAGAATAACGGGCAATCACCTTATTCACGCCGCTGTCGTTGGTGTGGCTCAGCACCACGCCGCCCTGCCAGGCCTTCAGACGTTCTTCACTCTCAATGGCTTTGGAGTCAAAACCGTAGTTCGCGTACAGCTCCAGATCCAGCGGGCCGACTTTCATGCCGTGGATTTTTGAGGTCGCAGCGTAGTTACCCTTGTCGCCCGTGCCGGAACCGCCGGTACAGGTAATGCGCGACGGGTTCGCCTCATCTTCCATCACTTCCGGGCTACAGGATTCCACCGCGGCCACCGCGGCAACGTCAAACTGCACGCCGCCGATGTCGAAGTTTTTCACCCCGGCACCCTGGCCGTCGTGGTTCATCCAGAAGTAATCGTTGATACCCTGCTGTGGACGCTGGTGGAAGTCACGGCCGGCCCAGAAGTAGGCGTTCGGGTTGGAGGCCATAATGTTGGTCACACCGGCATAGGCTTTTTTCAGGTTAACCTCGTCGCCCCAGTGGTCGATCATCACGTTGATGTCCCAGATGGCACCGTTGTCGCCCTTGAAGGCTTTGGAGAGCTGGAATTCACCGCCGTTGCCTTCGTTACCCAGACGACCGATTGCGGATGCGCCGTTATAGGAACCGTCTACCGCCACGTATTTCTGATCGGCTGCCTGGAAGTGCGCGCCGTAGCGGGCATAGCCGGTAAATTTAACCCCAAACGGAATCGCGAGGTCCGGTGATTGCACCGCGCTTTGCGGTTCGGTGACCACGTCCGCTTTTTTCGCGACGGCAGCGTCCATTTTGGCCTGACGTTCGGCCAGCGCTTTATCTACCGCTTTCGCCACGATGGCGTCGATTTGCTCTTGCGTAAATTCTTGTGCGAGTACAGAAATTGGGCAAAGCGCGGCGACAACCGCCATGGTTAATGGAAGTTTTTTAATATAATTCATGGTTATCTCAATATAGTTTAATTTTATTCAGACAATAACCATCCCGCTCCGATCTGACAGAGTTTGTCGCTATCATCAGAACAAGTGGATTTCTATTTTAGGTACAGAGTGATTACATTAACGTTTTTTCGCCATACATTATCTCTGATATAAATGGATTATTTCTTCGGATAATTCACGTGCCAGCAGGGAATTCATTAAATGATCCTGCGCGTGAACCATTATTAAGGTCATCGGCTGGCGGGCTTCGCCCGCATCCTGTTCGATCAGTTTGGTCTGCATTTTGTGCGCCTGGCGCGCGTAGCCATCGGCTTCGCGCAGCAGGCTTTGGGCTTCGTCAAGGTTGCCCTGACGCGCCGCATGCAGGGCTTCAAAGCACAGGCTACGCGACTGACCGGCGTTGACGATAATTTCCATTACGGCTTCTTCTAATGCGATCATTACACTGACTCTCTGTCAAAACTGTTATTTAATGCGGTGGCGGCAAACCACTCGCCGCTTTTCTTGATGGTGCGCTGCTGGGTAGTTAAATCGAGCTGGATAAATCCGTAGCGATTTTTATACGCATTACACCACGACCAGTTATCAATAAAGGTCCACATATGGTAGCCAAGACACTGGCACCCTTCGCTAATACCTTTATGCAGCCAGGCCAAATGTTCGGAAATAAAATCGATGCGGTATTGATCGTTTATCTGACCATTCTCAATAAAGCGCTGTTCATTTTCGACACCCATACCGTTCTCAGAAATAAAGCAGCGTGGGTTACCGTAATTGTCGCGCAGGTTAATCAGAATATCGTAAATACCCGGCTCATAAATTTCCCAGCCACGGTATGGATTCATCTTGCGGCCAGGCATTTCGTAATTATCAAAGAACCACTCCGGCATAAACGGTGCCTGTGGGTTCACCGCACTGTCACGGCATTTCACGCGACGCGGCTGATAATAGTTAATGCCGAGCAGGTCGATTTTTCCTTCCGCAATCAGGAAACTGTCTTCCGGTTTGCAGGCGGGGAGCTGATCGTAAGATTTCAGCAACGCCACCAGATCCGCCGGGTATTCGCCGCGCAGGACGGGGTCAAGGAAGCTGCGGTTAAACATCAGGTCCGCAATGTGTGCCGCTTTGAGGTCAGCCGGGTTTTGCGAGCGCGGATAGGACGGCGTCAGGTTCAGTACGATACCGATCTCCCCGGCGTAGTGCCCGGCACGGTAAGCGCGTACCGCCTGCGCATGCGCCAGCACGGTGTGATACGCCACGGTGGCCGCACGACGAAAATCCACCACGTTGGGATAGTGGAAATCGTACAGATAGCCGCCTTCCACCGGCACAATCGGCTCGTTGAAGGTAAACCAGTGCAGCACGCGATCGCCAAACAGATCGAAGCAAATCTGCGCATAACGGGCGTAAGCGTCCACCACGTTGCGGTTTTCCCAGCCGCCAATCTCCTGCATCGCCATCGGCATGTCGAAGTGGAACAGGGTGATAAACGGGGTAATACCCTGTTCAATCAGCTCATCAATGACCTGATGATAAAAATCGACCGCTTCCGGGTTCACTTCACCGATACCGTCGGGGATCAGGCGCGCCCAGCTAATCGAGGTGCGAAAGCTGTTGTGGTTCAGCTGCTTTAACAGCTGAATGTCCGTTTTCCAGTGTTGATAAAACGTGGAGGTGTGCTGCGGTCCCACGCCATTATGAAAACGGTTCGGCTCGCGGGCAAACCAGTAATCCCAGGTGGTTTCACCCTCTCGTGTCCCTTCGGTCTGGAGGGCGGAGCTTGCGCTGCCCCACCAGAAATTATCGGGAAATGCGTATTTCATGACCTTTCCTCTTTGACTTAATGACTTGCTGTTTCAGCGGCACCGACGGTTGCCTGGGCTTTCTGCTCTTCGTTTTTCATCAACGTACGCTCGTAAGCACGCAGGAACGGCAGGTACATCAGCGCTGACATCACCATACACACCAGACACATCACCACCGGGCTCAACGCCCAGTTTGCCGCCCACGATGCGCCAATAGGGGCCGGTGTCGTCCACGGGGTTAACGACACCACCTGTGCCAGCCAGCCCATTTTGGTGGCGCCGTACGCCAGGCAGGCGTTCACCAGCGGAACAAACACGAACGGGATAAACAGCATCGGGTTCATGATGATTGGCGCGCCGAACAGAATCGGTTCGTTGATGTTAAAGAAGCTGGGCACAACGCCCATTTTGCCGATGGTGCGCAGGTGTGTGACGCGGCTGCGCAGCAGCAGGAAGGCCAGCGGAAGCGTGGAGCCGACGCCGCCAATCAGCAGGTAGTGGTCCCAGAAACCCTGCAGGTAAACGTGTGGCAGCGCCGCGCCAGCCGCCAGTGCCGCCTGGTTTGCGGACAGGTTGGCCATCCAGAACGGGTTCATGATGCCGGTGACAATCAGCGAGCCGTGGATACCGGCAAACCAGAAGATCTGGCACAGCAGCACGGAGAGCAGAATGGCAGGCAGGGAGTCAGACGCAGAGACCAGCGGTTCCAGCAGGTGCATAATCGCCTGCGGGATAATCATCCCGGTTTGTGCTTCGATAAACAGGTTCAGCGGGTGCAGGGTACCGATCACCACCATGACCGGGATCAGGATCTCAAACGAACGCGCCACACCGGTCGGCACTTCTTTCGGCAGACGGATGGTCACGTTGTTCTGCTTCAGCCACGCATACACGCGGGTGGAGTAGATGGCGGTAATCAGCGCGGTGAAAATCCCCTGGCCGGAGAGGTACTGGGTCGAGATCTTGCCGTCGGCATACGGAGCCGCCACCAGCAGGAAGGCCATAAAGGCCAGCAGACCGGACATCACCGGATCGAGGTTAAACTGACGCCCCAGGCTTGCACCAATCCCCACCGAAATGAAGAACGTCATCACGCCCATGCTGAGGTTGAACGGCAGCATCAGCTGTTCACGGTAAGTCTGGGAGAAATCCAGCCAGCCGCGGGCAAAGCTGTTTGTCGTATCCGCGGAGAAGGGCGGGAAGATGAACACCAGCATAAACGAGCCGATGATCATAAACGGCAGCGCGGCGGTAAAGCCGTCGCGGATGGCAATCACATACTTTTGCTGGCCGAGCTTCGCGGCCAGCGGGGTAATTGACTGCTCAATAACCGCGACCATTGATTGATATAACGAACTCATGTGAACACCTTTTAGTGTGCCGCGTCGATGAGCGACAGAGCATAGTCCAGTACTTTATCGCCACGTTGCATACCGTAATCCATCATGTCGATGGGTTGGACCGGGATGCCCTTTGTAGCCGCCTTGTCTGAGAGTGTCTGTAACATGTACTTCACCTGGGGTCCGAGAAGGACAACCTGGTACTGCGGAAACTGCGTATCAAATTCGGAAACGCCATACGCGTCTATTTTTACCGGCAACCCGCGCTCTTTCGCGACATCGACCATTTTGCTGACCAGCAGGCTGGTGGACATCCCGGCAGAGCAACACAGCATAATCTTGAACATCGACAACCATCCTCTAAATGTAAAAAGTTATTGCGAGGATGATTGGACATTATACGGAAACCGGTTTCCATTTATAAAAGACAGAAGTGTGACAACCATCAAGATCCACTACTTATGACGCTAATTAACCAGATGCATGTCACATAATTTGCGCGTTTTGACATCATTTTGAGTTGAAATGGAAAATCGGTTTCCATGAAAAACGGAAAAGGATATACTCCATTCTGGCTATAATATGAGCCGTAGCGGTGATGGAATTTGCAGGTGCGAAGTAAGCCTGCCAGGGGAAAGAGATGTCGACAATCAATGATGTATCACGTCTTGCCGGGGTGTCTAAAGCCACGGTATCGCGAGTGTTGAGTGGGTCGCGTGGCGTAAAGGAAGCCAGCCGCCAGGCCGTTTTAAAAGCGGTTGATGAACTGAACTACCGGCCCAATGTAATTGCGCAGTCGCTGCTGAGCCAGTCGACGGGGTGTATTGGGGTGATTTGCGCGCAGGAGAATATTAACCAGACCACCGGTTATCTTTACGCGCTGGAAAAGCACCTCAGCCAGCATCAAAAACATCTGCTGTTGCGCTTCGCGCATACCAAAGCGGAAGTGATGCACGCCCTGGAAGAACTTTCCTGTGGGTTATGTGATGACATCCTGGTGATTGGCGCGCGTTTCCCGCTGGACGTCGAGATGGACAATGTCATTCTCGTTGACTGTATGGAGTCCGATAATTCCAACAGCATCCAGTTCGATCACGCCTTTGCCGCCGAAACCGCCTGTAACTATCTGACCAGCCAGGGGCGACGCCAGATAGCCCTGATCCATCCGCAAGGCAGCGGTTTCGCCGACCAGGTGTTGCTGGGCTATAAACACGCGCTGGAGAAAAATTTCCTGCCCTTTAATCGCAACCTCGTCTTTATGGATGCCACCTCCTCATCCGTTGCGCTGCAGGAGTTGCTTAACAATGCGAGCACGCTGAATTTTAACGCGCTGCTGGTGGCGGACGAACAGGAAGCTCAGCGGGTGATCCCGCAGCTGCAGGCGTTTAATAAATCCGTTCCGGACGACATTATGGTCTTTAGCCTTGCCGGATCGCTGCATCTGCCGGGTATCCCGGTGATCCCGGCCATCGAATACTCGATGGATGCTATGGCGGCACGTATTGTGGGCTGGCTGACGGAGAAAACGCAGATGCTGGGGTCCTATGTTCTGCGCGGGGATTTGATTATTCCGGATGTACGAAAGCGCTAAAAAAAGCGTGAAGCCTGGCTTCACGCTTAATAATCTTCCATACAATCCACCTGACTGACCGCGTCCCAGTAAGCATCCAGATTGTCGCGCTTCACGGCCGTGATGGCGTTTTTGATCAACAGTTGATTGGCCTCAGACGACAAAATCATCGCCTGCCAGGCTTTATCGCTCTGCTTTTTCTGGGGCGTGCAGGCCTTCTTCACATCTTTAAGGATCTGCTGCTTTATCTGGGCCTCTTTCACGGGATCGTCTTTTTCCTGGGCATGGACAAACGCGGCGAAGAGCAGACAAACGAGCAGGCAAACCAGGTGTGCAGCTTTCATCAAAATCCCCTTTAGACGTCACAGGCTTCCCATGAAATATATCGTTACATTCAGTGTAGCGACGCCAGCCGAAAGTATGAATTTTTGTCTTCCTGCGTATGAGAACCCTGCACCCGGACCGGCACCGGCGGTTATTGAATCCCTCCCCCCAGCGACTGCCACAGCGTAATACGGTTTTCAAAGTCGGTCTGCTGCAGGGCAATCAATGATGCCCGTGCCGACCACAAGGCGCGCTGCGCGGTGAGAACGGTCAGGTAATCACCCGCACCCACCTGATAGCTGCGCGTTGCCACATCCAGCGTTTTTTGCTCTGCCGCCACGTATTCACGTTGCGCATCAAGCTCTTCACTCAGGGTTTCGCGGCGCGCCAGCGCATCGGCTACATCTTTGAACGCGCTCTGGATGGTTTTCTCATAGGTGGCAATCAGCCCTTTTTTCTCCGCTTCGGCATAGCGCAGTTGCGCCATGTTATTGCCGCCGCTGAACAGCGGCAGGGAGATGGACGGCGCGAACGACCAGACCTTCATGCCGTGGCTGAACAATGACGAGAGCGAATCGCTGCCGACCCCGGCGCTGGCGGTAAGCGAAATCGTCGGGAAGAAGTTGGCGCGCGCAGCACCGATGTTGGCATTGGCGCTCAATAGGTTATGTTCAGCCTCCTGAATATCCGGGCGACGCAGCAGCGTGGCGGAGCTAACGCCCGCCGGGATCAGGGTGATGGCGTTATCGCTCAGGCTCTCCAGCGTACCGGGTAGCAGGTTTTCCGGTACCGTCTCGCCCGCCAGCAAATTCAGGGCGTTTTTGTCCTGCATCACCAGCGTCTGATAGCTGGCGACGCTGGCGCGGGCCTGCTGATAAACCGCCATTGCTTCGCTGACATCCGTTGCGGCGGCGACCCCGACGTCCTGCTGACGCTGCACAATCTTGAGCGAGTTCGCTGCGCTCTCCTGAGTGGATTTTGCCAGCGCCAGATTGCTGTTATCTGCCGCCAGAGTAATCCAGGCGGTGGTCAGCTCGCTGACCATTGTCAGGCGCGTGTTCTGCGCCGTGAACTCGCTGGCAAGCCAGGTTTCACGCGCGGCGCGCGAGAGGCTCTGGTTGCGACCAAACAGATCCAGCTCGAAGCTGGAGACGGCGCCGTTAGCCTCATCGCTGGTGCTCACGCCGCTGGCCAGCGTGCGGCTGCGGGTATGGCTCAGGCTGGCATCCACCGACGGGAACAGAGACGAGCGCGTCTCACCATACTGGGCGCGGGCGGCGTCGATATCAGCAATCGCTTTTTGCACATCGCGGTTGCTGGTGAGTGCCATTGTTACCACCCTGTTCAGGCGGTGATCGTTCATCACCTGCTGCCACTGGCTGACCACGGCGGTGGCTTCGCCGTGGGCGCCCGGCAACGTGGCCGGGACGGGCGCGTCAGGACGCTGATAGGTAGGGTCTAACGAAACACAACCTGCGCTCAGCAGTGCCAACACTAAAACAGATACACGAAACATTATGACCTCCGGTTTGCGTGCTTACCGGAGAAGAGACGTTTCACCAGTACGAAGAATAATGGAACAAAGAAGATGGCCAGCAGCGTTGCCGCGAGCGTCCCGCCGATGATGCCGGTCCCAATCGCCACGCGGCTGTTGGCGCCTGCACCGGTGGCGACGGCCAGCGGTGTTACCCCGGCGATAAACGCCAGCGACGTCATGATGATCGGACGCAGTCGCGTCTGAGCCGCACGCAGCGCGGCACGCGTCAGGGAGTAACCTTCCGCGACTTTCGCCTCCGCAAACTCAACGATCAAAATGGCGTTTTTCGACGACAGGCCGATGGTGGTCAGCAATGCCACCTGAAAATAGACGTCGTTGCTCAGCCCGCGCAGCGAGGCGGCCAGCGCCGCACCCAGCACCCCAAGCGGGATCACCAGAATGACTGAAATCGGCACCGACCAGCTCTCATACAGCGCGGCCAGGCACAGGAATACCACCAGGATGGAGAGGGCATACAAGCTCATTGCCTGGCCGCTCGCCAGTTTCTCCTGTAACGACAACCCGCTCCACGCCCAGGTTGTGCCGGCCGGCAGGTTGTTCGCCAGCTGTTCCATCCGGGTCATCGCCGTACCGGAGCTGGCACCACTGGCGTTCTCGCCCTGAATTTCATAGGCCGCCGAGCCGTTGTAGCGCACCAGACTCTCCGGGCCATACTCCCAGCGCGTAGTGGCGAAAGCGGAGAACGGCGTCATGGTGCTGTCGCTGCCGCGCACGTACCATTTGTTGAGATCGGAAGGCACGGCGCGGTAATCGCTGTCTCCCTGGATGTAGACCTTTTTCACGCGGCCCCGATCGATAAAGTCATTCACGTAGGTTCCGCCCCAGGCGCTGGAGAGGGTATCGGTGACGTCGCTCAGGGAAAGCCCCAGCGATACGGCTTTGTTGTTGTCGATATCCACCTGCAGCTGCGGCATCTGCGGCAAATCATTGGCGCGAACGGCATGCAGGGAGGTGTCCTGATTCGCCTGGCCGATCAGCTGATTACGCATCTTCAGCAACGTGTCGCGATCGGTGCTACCGCTGGCCATGAGCTCGAAGGTAAAACCGTTGCTCTGGCCGAGGCCGTCTACGGCCGGGGGCGTCATGGCAAAAACGGTGGCATCGCGAAGGGAGCCGAGTTCCTGAGTGGCGCGCAGGGCAATCGCCTGAGCGGTGTTCTCATCGCCTTTACGCTCGGACCAGTTTTTCAGGGAGACAAACGCCATCCCGGCATTCTGGCCGCTGCCGCTAAAGCTAAAGCCCTCGACCGTAAAAATCACATCGGTGTTGGCTTTCTCTTTAGTGAGGAACCATTCGCGAACCTGACGACTGATCTCCGCGGTACGTACCGCTGTCGCACCGGCAGGCAGGGTGTACTGCACCATGATTTCACCCTGGTCCTCCGTGGGCAGGAAGCTGCCGGGCAGCTTCAGCATTGCCACGGCCATCGCGCCACAGAGCAGGGCGTAGACCACCAGCATGCCCGCAGAGCGGCGCAGCGCGCGCAGGACTTTATTCTGGTAGCCATGCTCGGTCTTACTGTAGAAGCGGTTAAACGCGCCGAAGAACCCTTTTTTGTGAGGAGGCGTATGGCGCAGTACCGAGCCGCAGAGCGCGGGTGTCAGGGTCAGCGCCACCACCACCGAGAGGATCATCGCTGAGATAATGGTGACCGAAAACTGGCGGTAGATGACGCCGGTTGAGCCGCCGAAGAAGGCCATCGGCAGAAACACGGCGGAAAGCACCAGCGCAATGGCGACCAGCGCACCGGAAATTTCGCCCATCGATTTTTCGGTGGCTTCGCGGGCGGGCAGACCTTCATCGCGCATAATGCGCTCGACGTTTTCCACTACCACGATGGCGTCATCGACCAGCAGACCTATCGCCAGCACCATCGCAAACAGCGTCAGGGTATTGATGGAATAACCGAACAGCGCCAGCACGCCAAAGGTGCCCAACAGAACCACCGGCACCGCCAGCGCGGGGATGAGCGTGGCGCGAATGTTCTGCAGAAACAGATACATCACCACCACCACGAGGATAATGGCCTCAAACAGCGTCTGAATCACATCTTCCACCGAGATCTTAATGAACTCGGTGCTGTCTTTCGGATAGGCCACATCATAGCCTTCCGGCATTGCCCGTTTGAATTCGGCAATTTTATCTTTCACCGCGGTAGCGGTATTGAGCGCATTTGCGCCCGGCGAGAGCATCACCGCCATACCGGCTGCCGGGTGGCCATTCAGCCTGGCGGTAGCCGTGTAATCCTCGCTGCCCATCTCCACGCGCGCCACGTCGCCGATACGCACCACTGCGCCGCTGGACTGGCTCTTAACGATGATATTTTTAAACTGATCGACCGTCTGCAGGCGCGACTGGGCACGCACGGTGGCGGTCAACTGCTGGGTACCGGACGCGGGTAACGCGCCGATTTTACCGGCGGAAACCTGCACGTTCTGCGCTTCAATAGCGCTCTGAACGTCGGATGGCATCAGCGAGTACGACGCCAGCTTTGCCGGGTCAAGCCAGATGCGCATGGCGTATTCCGCACCAAACACCTGCAGGCTGCCGACGCCCTCTACGCGTGCCAGCGGATCCTGCATATTACTCACCAGCCAGTCGGCGATATCCGAACTGCTGGCATGGTCGGTTTTATCGTACACGCCCATGATCAGCAGGAAGTTACTCTGCGATTTTTGCACCGTAATGCCGGCCTGCTGTACCTCGGTCGGCAAGCGCGACTCGGCCTGCTGAACTTTGTTCTGCACCTGAACCTGCGCGGTATCCGGGTCGGTTCCCTGTTCGAACGTGACGGTGATGCTTACCGAGCCGTCCGAGCTGCTGGTGGAGGTAAAATAGAGCAGGTTATCCAGCCCGGTCAGCTGTTGCTCAATGACCTGGGTGACGCTGTTTTCCAGAGTCTGTGCCGACGCGCCAGTGTAGGTGGCTGAAATTTTGATCGACGGCGGAGCGACGTCGGGATACTGCGCGACGGGCAGGGTACGGATTGCCAGCACCCCGGCGAGCATAATCAGAATAGCAATCACCCAGGCAAAAACCGGGCGACGCACGAAGAAGCGGGAAAACATCAGGCGTTTCCTCCCGCGGTTTTCATCTCTTCGGCGTTAACTTGCTGACCGGCGGTCACTTTATCGGTGCCTTCCACAATCAGCTTATCGCCAGCCTTCAGTCCACTCAGCACCAGCCATTTGTCGCCGTAGGTGTCACCCGTTTCCAGCTGACGTTGTTCCACCTTATTGCCGGCCCCCACCACCAGCGCGGTGGCGTTGCCTTTGGCATCACGGGTAATTCCCTGCTGCGGGGCGAGAATGGCCTCGCTCATTACCCCTTCATCCACTCTGGCGCGAACAAACATCCCGGGCAGAAGCTGATGCTGCGGGTTGGGGAAGACAGCGCGCAATGTGACCGAACCGGTGGATTCGTCCACTGCCACTTCAGTCAGGGCCAGACGGCCTTTTTCCTGATAGGTGCTGCCATCTTCAAGGATCAACGACACGCTCAATGTCTCGCTGTTGCTGGCAAGCGTTTGTTTGCGTAATCGCAGAAGATCGGCGCTGGAGCGGGTTAAATCGACGTACATATTGTCCAGGCCGCGAATGGTGGCGAGCGCGGTCTCTTGCTGGGCAGTGACCAGTGCGCCGGGGGTGACCGAAGAGATGCCAATACGTCCGGCAATCGGGGCGGTCACCGTGGTCCAGTTGAGGTTAATGCGCGCGCTTTCCTGGGCTGCTTTTTTCGACTCCACGCTGGCCTTGTCCTGCGCGCAGGTGGACTTTGCATCTTCGGCATCCTGACGCGATACGCCGTCGTCTTTCACCAGTTGTGTATAGCGTTGAGCTTTCTGGCAATCGGCCTGCACCAGCGCCTGCGCCTGTTTCAGGGCCGCGGCGGCTTCATCGTAGGCGGCGCGGTAGCTGGAAGGGTCAATTTGATACAGCGCCTGTCCGGCTTGCACGGTATCGCCTTCGGTAAAGAGCCGTTTCTGAATAATGCCGCCCACCTGAGGACGCACTTCCGCGCTCATGGCGGCCGTGGTGCGTCCGGTCAGTTCACTGACCACGGAAACGGGTTGGCTCAGGAGCGTAACAATCCCCACTTGCGGGAGGGGATGTTGAGGAGCAGATGTTTGTGCATTATCGCACCCCGTCAGGAGGAATAATGCTGCGATGGAGGTTGTTATGGCTTTCATAATTTTTTCCAGGGTGAACGATGCCTGCCCTGTTAATGGCTTAACAAGGAAGGGGGCTATTTAAAGGCACAGCGATACCGCATCTCCGGCAAAGCCGGAAATGTTAATAAGGGAATAACGTCTTCCCGCTAATTATTCACATGCGATTACTTCGCAGAGAAAAGCATATTTAAAATATTTTGATAAAGAGGCTCTAATTGTTCAGAGGGTACGTTTAAGGGGGTGAGTCGACGGTAAATAGACCCCTCAATCATTACCGCGGTAATCTCCACGCAGCAGCGAATATGATCATCACTCAGGTGGGGAAACTGTTTTTTCAGGTGTGCGCAGGCATTAGCAAACATCCGCTGTTCCGCTTCGACCAGCATGGCCGCCACCTGGGGATTACGCGTGGCTTCAGCCGACATCTCAAGCATCAGCGCATCGTCATCTTCATTCAGGGTCTGTCGCCAGGCGAGCGCCTGAGGCATCCCCTCGACCAGCGTTTTACCCTGAATCTCTTCGATGCGTGAGTCGATGATACGGCGAATCATCTCTTCAATAATCGCATCTTTGTTACTGAAATAACGGTAGATTTGCCCGACGCTGAGCTTTGCCTCGCTGGCGATCTGCGACATGCTGGCCGCATGAAAACCGCTGGTGCGAAAGCACTGACGCGCGGCAGCGATGATGTCGTCCTGACGCTGTTTTTGGCGTTCTTCCAGTTTTGTGCTCATCGTCGGTTACCCTATAAAAGTGAGAATGATCGTTCTCATTATACGTTTCAGGTGCGTATTGGAAAGACTTTTTTTAAGTACTTATTGAATGAATATTTCAATGTTTAAAGAATGGAGAAAAAAAGGAGTTTTGATGAAGGAAAGGCTGTGCAATATTAATATTGCACAGAAAATAAGGAGAAAAATATGCATCTGAGCACGACGGATAACGTCACACACGATGAAAAAGAAGAATTATTAACAGGACTTCGCGCCTACAACGGACAATTTTTAGATCTCTCAAACTTTAGCGGCGACATTGGCGTTTATGTGCGAGACGATAAGGGCGTGATGCTGGGTGGGTTAATTGGCGTGCGCAAAGGCGACTGGCTAAACATCGATTTTCTGTGGGTCAGCGACACCGTGCGGGGATCGGGCGTCGGCAGCCAGCTTATCAAAACGGCGGAAGACGAAGCCCGACGCAAAGGCTGCACCCATGCGCTGGTGGATACGGTCAGCTTCCAGGCACGTCCATTCTATGAAAAGCAGGGCTATCAGCTGCAGATGTCGTTGCCGGATTACCCGTACCCGGGTATGCAAAGGCATTATCTGACCAAATCCCTTTAACCGCCGATGCCGTTGCCCATCACGGCCAGCGCATGACGCACAATGATCTCTGGCGAGAGGGCGTGTAGCCTCTCGTCGTTGCGCATTCTTGAGAACGGCACCAGCACCAGGCTTAGCAGCGTGGTGAACAGCAGTTCTGGCGCGAGTGCCCGGTTCAGTTGCCCTTCCTGCTGCCAGCGTTTAAGGGTGGCGAGTGTTGCCTGGTATTTGTCGTCACCGAACCGCGCGTGCAGATGCGTGCGCAGTACAGGCATCTCCCCGATGACCTCCTGCATCCACAGCGGGGCAAACCAGCGGTGCTGCTCCGCCAGCTCGGCCAGTACCTTCACCATTTGCGTTAATGCGTTGACCGGCGAGTCGGGGTTTTCGGCGAAAATTGCGCCGATCCGGTTACGTAAGGGCAGGAAGCGCTCCTCAATCATCGCGTCGAGCAATTGTTCTCGTGAATTGAAGTAGTAATGCAGCATCGCTGGCGTTACGCCCGCTTCTTTGGCGATGGCGTTCAGCGAGGTTTGAGCGATTCCCTGGCGGGAAAAGAGGCTCAACGCAATATCCAGCAGCTGTTCGCGGCTGGCGGTTGCCCGCTTTCCGCCGCGTGGTCGACCGGGGCGGCGCGGTTCAGAATTGTCCTTATGTGCTGGCATAGTCGCAGGATCTCTTGATCTTATTCATCACTTACTTAAATATTAATTATCCAGTTAATTAATTTCAAGCGATCTCTTATGGAGTCCGACGTAATGACTCAACCTGCGCAAAACGCGCCGTCGATAAAGCTGCTGTTCAGCGCGCTGCTGCTGGTGATGCTGCTTTCGGCGCTGGACCAGACGATTGTTTCCACGGCGTTGCCCACCATCGTTGGGGAATTGGGTGGCCTGGATAAGCTCTCCTGGGTGGTGACGGCCTATATCCTCAGCTCGACCATTGTGGTACCGCTGTACGGAAAATTCGGCGATCTGTTTGGGCGTAAAATCGTCCTTCAAATCGCTATTGTGCTGTTTCTGGCGGGGTCGGTGCTCTGCGGTCTGGCGCAAAACATGACCCAACTGGTGCTGATGCGCGGCCTGCAGGGGCTGGGCGGCGGCGGTCTGATGGTCATCAGTATGGCCGCCGTGGCGGACGTTATTCCGCCTGCGGAGCGTGGCCGCTATCAGGGGCTGTTTGGCGGCGTGTTTGGTCTGGCGACGGTGATCGGGCCGCTTATCGGCGGGTTTATCGTGCAGCATGCCTCCTGGCGCTGGATTTTTTATATCAATCTGCCGCTCGGTCTCTTTGCCCTGCTGGTGATAGGCGCGGTGTTCCACGGCAGCGCACGGCGCAACAAGCACGAGATTGATTATCTGGGGGCGATTTACCTCAGCATGGCGCTGCTGTGTATCATCCTGTTTACCACTGAAGGCGGGACGATACGCCAGTGGAACGACCCGCAGCTGTGGTGCATTCTGGCCTTTGGCCTGACGGGTATCGCCGGGTTTATCTATGAGGAGCGTCTGGCCTGGGAGCCGATCATTCCGCTCTCGCTGTTCCGCGATCGCAGCTTTCTGCTCTGCAGCCTGATTGGCTTTATTATCGGGATGTCGCTCTTTGGCTCGGTCACCTTCCTGCCGCTCTATCTGCAGGTTGTGAAAGACGCCACGCCGACTCAGGCCGGTCTGCAGCTGATCCCGCTGATGGGCGGACTGCTGCTAACCTCGATCATCAGCGGGCGGATTATCAGCCGTACCGGAAAATACCGTCTGTTCCCGATCGCCGGTACGCTGCTTGGCGTGGTGGGCATGGTGCTGCTGACGCGTATCTCGATCCACTCGCCGACCTGGCAGCTGTACATTTTTACCGGCGTGCTGGGGATGGGTCTGGGGCTGGTCATGCAGGTACTGGTGCTGGCCGTGCAGAACAGCGTCTCTGCCGATCAATACGGGGTAGCGACTTCCGGGGTCACGCTGTTTCGTTCCATTGGCGGGGCCATCGGCGTCGCGCTGTTTGGCGCGGTCTTCACCCACGTTTTGCAATCGGGTCTGATGGACCGTTTACCGCAAGGGGCGGAGTTACCGCATGAGCTCAATCCAGCGGCCATTCACCGGCTGCCAGAGGCCCTGCGGCTCGATTACCTTGATGCGTTTGGCTCAGCCATTCACGCGGTGTTCCTGCTGGCGGCAAGCATTATGGTGCTGGCGTTTGTACTGTCGTGGTTTTTACGTGAAACGCCGTTACGCCGTGCGGGCATGCTCAGGTCGGATCAATAGCGCCCCCGCATATATAACTTATCCGTCTTATTGATGCTTTTTCGTTTTTTAGCCAGCCGTACCGTTGTCGATATAGTCACTGAAACGTTTATCAAAAGGATATGTCTCGTGAAACTTCGATTGGGTGCTCTGGTTCTCGCGGGCCTGCTGCTGGCAGGTTGCGATCAAGGCGGCAGCGATGCCAAACACATCAAAGTCGGCGTGATTAACGGCGCTGAGCAGGACGTGGCGGAAGTCGCTAAAAAAGTGGCGAAAGAGAAATACGGTCTGGATGTGGAACTGGTGGGGTTCAGCGGCTCGCTACTGCCCAATGATGCCACCAGTCAGGGCGATCTTGATGCCAATGTCTTCCAGCATCGCCCGTTCCTGGCAGAAGATAACAAGGCGCATCACTACAAGCTGGTTGCTGTAGCGAACACCTTTGTTTTCCCGATGGCCGGCTACTCCCGCAAGATAAAATCCGTGTCTGAGCTGAAGGACGGCGCGACCATCGCCATTCCAAACGATCCGACCAACCTTGGCCGCGCACTGCTGCTGTTGCAAAAAGAGAAGCTGATTACCCTTAAGCCGGACGTTGGCCTGCTGCCGACGGCGCTGGATATCACCGCCAATCCGAAGCATTTGAACATTATGGAGCTGGAAGGGGCGCAACTGCCGCGCGTGCTGGATGATCCGAAAGTGGATGTTGCCATTATCAGCACCACCTATCTCCAGCAAACCGGGCTGTCGCCGGTGCATGACAGCGTGTTTATTGAAGATAAAAACTCGCCGTATGTGAACATCGTGGTGACGCGGGAAGACAACAAAGACGCGGAAAACGTGAAGGAATTTATCCAGTCGTATCAGTCGCCGGAAGTGGCGAAGGCCGCAGAGACCCTCTTTAACGGTGGCGCGGTGCCGGGCTGGTAGTCAGGACAAAGGCGTATAACAGGGTGTTATACGCCTTACCGGGTTATTTCAGGTTGGCTTTAAAGAACGAGGCCAGTTTTGCAAACGGGATCAGATCCGTGCGGTCATACAGGTCAACGTGGCCTGCATTCGGCACGATATACAGCTCTTTCGGTTCACCGGCGCGTTTATAGGCGTCTTCGCTAAACTCTTTCGAATGCGCTTTATCACCCGTGATAAACAGCATCGGACGCGGTGAAATGGTTTCGATATCGTTGAACGGATAGAAGTTCATAAACTTACCGATGCTGCTCATCATCGGTTTCGTCGTCAGCGCCTCTTTCTCGCCCTGTGGCGTGTACCCGCCGCGTTCGGTGCGATAGAAATCGAAGAACTCACGCTGGATAGCCGGCGTAGAATCATCCAGCTTATTTACCGTCCCGGGAATGTAGGCTGTCTCTGCACCCTGATACTCTTTCAGACGCTGCTCAGCGGCAGAGGCAATCATCGCTTTACGCTGTTCAACCGTCACGGAATGGTTGAGACCGTTGCGGAAGGCGGAGCCCATGTCATACATGCTGACGGTGGCGATCGCTTTCATGCGCGGGTCAATTTTCGCCGCGCTAATAACGAAGCTGCCGCTGCCGCAAATGCCCAGTACCCCGATGCGCTGTGGATCGACAAAAGACTGAGTGCTCAGATAATCCACGGCCGCGCTGAAATCATCGGAATAGATTTCTGGTGAGATCAGATGCCCCGGTTTACCTTCGCTTTCCCCCCAGAATGAGAGATCAATCGCCAGGGTGACAAAGCCCTGTTCCGCGAGCTTTTGCGCATAGAGACTGGCGCTTTGCTCTTTCACCGCGCCCATCGGATGGCCGACCACGATCGCCGGCAGTCTGGCGTTTTTATCCGCCTCTTTTGGCCTATACAGATTGCCGACGACGTTCATCTGATACTGGTTTTTAAAGGTCACCTTCTGCTGCGTAACCTTATCGCTTTTGTAGAAATTATCTGCGCCCCGGGACATATCGGCAGCGCTGGCGGCGAAGGCGCTGACTAACAGCCCGAGCGCCATGGTGAATCTTCTCATGATTAACTCCTGTGAAGTGTGTCGTTGTGTGAGGTGTAAAACGTGAACATGGCAGCGGCGATAAGCAGTACGCCGCTGAGTGCAAAGGTGCTTTGCCAGCCGCTGTGGTCAAAGGCCAGGCCACCGAGCGTGGAGCCGAGCGCAATGGAGAGCTGCACCATTGCCACCATCAGTCCGCCACCCGCTTCGGCATTTTCAGGAAGCGTTCTGGCAACCCAGGTCCACCAGCCGACGGGGGCGGCCGTCGCGACCAGTCCCCAGAGGCCGAGCAGGGCGGTGACGGCGGCAAGGTGATGGCCGAAGGCCATCAGTGCCGCGGCAATCAGCGCCATCACCACGGGAATGGCGACCAGCGTGGTGTAAAATCCGCGGCGCAGAAACGTGCCGATCAGCAGGGTGCCGATAAAACCCGCCACGCCAATCACCAGCAGGATTAACGATAACTGCGTCGCGCTGGCGAAAGTCACGGTTTCCAGGAACGGACGCACGTAGGTAAACAGCGCGAACTGCCCCATGAAAAAGACGCCGCACGCGACCATTCCTTTTGCCACCAGAGGGTTTTTCAGCAGGCCGAAGGCGCTGGTGGACGACGCGGTGCGCTTTTCCACGGACATGGAAGGCAGGCTGAACCACTGCCAGATAAACGCGAGCAGGCTCACGGGCACCAGGCAGTAAAAGGCACCGCGCCAGCCGATTGTCGCCCCCAGCCAGCTGCCGAGCGGAGCCGCAACGACGGTCGCCAGTGCGTTGCCACCGTTAAAAATGGCGAGCGCACGTTGAACCTGATGCGGTGGCACAAGGCGAATTGCGGTCGCCGCGGAGAGCGACCAGAAGCCGCCAATGGCCACGCCAAGCAGTGCGCGTCCCAGCATATAAAGGGGATAGCTCTCAGCCACGGCGATAATCAGACCGGAGACGGCCATTAACGCCGTCAGGCCCAGCAGCAGCGATTTGCGGTTAATGCCTCCCGCAAGAGAAGAGAGAAACAGGCTGGTCAATACGGCCAGCGCGCCGGATATCGCGATCCCGAGGCCCGCCAGGCCTTCACTGACGGCGAGATCCCGCGAAACGGGCGTCAGCAGACTTACAGGCATAAATTCTGAGGCGACCAGCGTAAAAGCGCAGAGGGTCATTGCCAGCACGCCGCTCCAGCAGGCACGGGACTGGCGCGCTGATGTTTCGTTCACCATAGCGGACATCGTGTTTACCTTGTTATTCGTTCGGCCAGATTCGGACAAGCCGGGGCCGGGCGCTATTCACGGGAATAACGCATGCAGATGAAGGGTTGGAATGTGGTTGACGTCAGGTCACAGTGAAAATTTTACACGGCGGGTGTATTCTGACTAGCTAATCAATGCTTAATGAGCTTATAAGTATGGCTTATAAATGAGGGTGTGATGAAGCGTAACCTGAACGATCTTTTTGCTTTTGTCACCGTGGCGCGTGAGGGCAGTTTTACCCGTGCCGCGGCACAGTTGGGCGTGACCCAGCCCGCGTTAAGCCAGGCCATAACCGGGCTGGAGAACCGGATGCAGATCCGCCTGCTGACCCGCACCACCCGCAGCGTTTCCCCCACCGCAGCCGGTGAACGCTTGCTTAACGCGATTGGCAGCCGTTTCGATGAAATCGAAGCGGAGCTGGACATGTTGACGGAGCTTCGCGACAAGCCCGCCGGCACGGTGAGGATCACCTGTGGACCCGATGTGTTATCGCGTACTCTGTTACCTAAGTTGACGCCACTTTTGCGGAAATACCCCGACATTCACATCGAGTTCGACGCCAATCACGGTTTTCGCGATATCGTTGCCGACCGCTTCGATGCGGGCGTTCGTATGGGAGATACCATCGATAAAGACATGATTGCGTTGCCGATAGGCCCGCAGTTGCGTATGGCCGCGGTCGCCTCGCCGGACTACTTCGCCCGTCATCCTGTTCCGCAAACGCCGCATGAGCTGACGCAGCACCAGTGTATTAACCAGAGGATGATTAAATCCGGCGGGATTTACGTCTGGGATTTTGATCAGGACGGTGGCGATCTGAACGTGCGCGTGAATGGCCAGCTGACCTTTAATACTTCCTGGCATATTGTCGAAGCTGCCCTGGCGGGATTCGGGATTGCTTTCCTGCCCGAAGACGAGTTTGGCGATCATATTGCTGAAGGCCGGTTAATCCGCGTGCTGGAACCCTGGTGTCTGCCCTTCCCGGGGTATTATCTCTACTACCCGAGCCGAAAGCAGCCGTCGCCGGCCTTTTCGCTGGTGGTGGATGCGTTGCGGATGCGATAACGTTGACCCGATTTCATCGATCATCGCCCTGTGGCCCACATCGTTACGCGCGGCATCGGGCTATTCTCCTCTTCACACTATGAGGAGAATACCCATGAACATCACCCAGATTCGTAATGCCACTCAGCTGATTACCTACGCCGGGAAACGCTTTTTAATCGACCCAATGCTGGCCCCGAAGGGCGCTTATCCGGGCTTCCCCGGCACGGCGCACGCGGAGATCCGCAACCCGATGGTCGAGCTACCCGTTGACGTCAACACGCTGCTGGAGGCGGATGCCGTGATCGTCACCCATACCCATGACGATCACTGGGATCGCGCCGCAGTCGAACTGATCGGCAAAGATAAACCTGTCTTTGTGCAGAACGACAGCGACGCCGCGCTGCTACGCAGCCAGGGATTTACCCACCTGACGGTAATGACCGAGGAGACGGCGTTTGGCGATATCCGGATCGCGAAAACCCGCGGCGGCCAGCACGGTACCGATCGTGCTTACGCCGTG
Organism: Enterobacter cloacae complex sp. 394I7; assembly: GCF_057320345.1. Lineage (NCBI taxonomy): Bacteria > Pseudomonadati > Pseudomonadota > Gammaproteobacteria > Enterobacterales > Enterobacteriaceae > Enterobacter > Enterobacter cloacae complex sp. 394I7. Next base: position 113,983 of record NZ_JBXWCR010000005.1, read on the forward strand.
CCGGAGCTGGCGGAACGGCTGGGTGAAGCCTGTGGCGTGGTTTTACGTCATCCTGATGAGAAGACGCTCTACATTGTCGGGGATACCATCTGGCGTGATGAAGTGGCAGCCGATCTGCAAAAGCATCAGCCGGATGTGGTGGTGCTTAACGCGGGCTATGCGCACGTCATCGGGTTTGGGCCGATTATCATGGGCCAGGAAGATGTGCTCAACGTCCACTTCCTGCTGCCGCAGGCGAAAATTGTGGCGACCCATATGGAGGCCATCAACCACTGCCTGTTGACCCGCCATGCGCTGCGTGAGTACGTTGACGCGAACCTGATTGGAGATGCGGTGAGCATTCCCGAGGATGGTGAAACCGTTATATTCTGAGCATCACCAGGGGAAAGGAGAGATACATGGCGCTAATCAATGTCGCGATTGTTGCGGTAGACGGGTTCAGCCCGTTCCACTACTCCGTTCCCTGCATTTTGTTTGGTGATACGGTATCCGGCGAAAAGCGCTTTAGTGTGTTGATCTGCGCCGAAAAACCCGGATTACTGACATCCAAAGACGGGTTTGCGCTTAACGCGACTCACGATTTCTCCGCCATCGGCCAGGCAGATATCGTCGTGGTGCCTTACTGGCAGCATGTCCAGCAACGCCCGCCCCAGACGCTTCTCGACAGCCTGGTCCAGGCCAGAGACAACGGGGCGGAGATCGTCGGGCTTTGTCTGGGGTCGTTTGTGCTGGGTTATGCGGGCATTCTCGACGGTAAACGCGCGGCCACGCACTGGGAGTTTGAACATCAGTTTCAGACGCTTTTCCCGGATGTAAAGCTGGATATCAATGCGCTCTACGTCGATGACGGCAATATTATCACCTCTGCGGGTACTGCTGCCGCGCTTGACTGCTGCCTGTACATCATCCGCCAGCGCTTTGGCAGCGTGGTCGCTAACCAGATTGCCCGCCGTATGATCGTGCCGCCACACCGCGAGGGGGGGCAGGCACAGTTTATTGCCCAGCCGGTACCGAAAGATACCCGTGACGGACGAATCAACTCCCTGATTGACTATCTCCAGCAGCACATTGCCGAACCGCATAATCTGGACTCGCTGGCAGAGGTGGTATCGATGAGCCGCCGCACGCTTACCCGCCATTTTGTAAAAGCCACCGGGATGAGCGTGGCCGACTGGCTGACCACCGAGCGCCTGCGGCGCAGCCAGATATTGTTAGAAGCCGGGAATATGCCCATTGAAAGCGTGGCAGAGCTGGTAGGGTTTAACTCTGCGGTGACCTGGCGCCAGCAATTTAAGGCGCGTTTTGGCGTGAGTCCGGCTGAGTGGCGTAAGACTTTTCGGCTTCGTCATTAATTTATTACGGCTAACTCAAGAGTTAAGAGGCAAATAAAGGCCTTTATATTTTATCTTAACGGAAGGTATCACGCAGGCGGTGGCAGCGCATGCTTTCGCACCGGGCTTACCCCAGCCTCTCCACCCTCGTCTCTCCCTCCGCCATCGACAGCTCATACAATGAAAACGACCGCTGCTTCTCAATCAACTTCGCCAGCTCCGGCGAGTGGCTGGTGAGCCAGATCTGGGAGTAGCGGCTGGCCTCGGCGATTAAGCTCGCCAGCGCGGGCAGCATCTGCGGGTGCAGGCTGTTTTCCGGTTCGTTCAACGCGATAAAGGCCGGTGGGCGCGGGCTTAACAGCGCTACCGCCAGGCACAGGAAGCGCAGGGTGCCGTCGGAAAACTCCGCCGGTTCTAGCGGCCTGCTCAGCCCCTCGCGCTGCATCATCATGCGAAAGCGGCCGCCGGTGTTGTCGCTGTAAAACTCGCAGCCGGGGAAGGCCTGGTCGAGAATGCGCATCAGCAACATTTCATCGCCAATCTCGACAATGGTCTGAAATGCGGCCGCCAGGTTGGCGCCGTCGCTGGCCAGTACCGGGGAGCGGAAACCGACCTGCGGGGCACGCATCGCCGAGCCGGACGAGACGGAAAATTCATGATAAAAGCGCCAGTTACGCAGGGACTCGCGCATTTGCGACACTTCCGGGTAGAGATGCGGTTCACCGAGCTGCCCGAACACCGATTCGTTTTCATACAGCGTGCCGCTGTGAGTCACTTTTTCGTGGTGCACGTTGTTGAGAAATACCGCCTGATTCCTGCGCTTCATCAGCTGTGATGAAGGGCGACGGCGCTGACCGGTAAGCCAGATGGACTCTTCTTTAATGACCGGATCGAGCTGAAACTGGGAGGGATAGGGCAGTTGCTCGACAAAGCCCACCTGCAGCTCGTACTCGTAAGTGTCCGTTTCCACCGCGAGGTTCATCCGCCGGAGCTGGTCGCTACGGGTCTTACCTGCCCAGAACACCTTCAGAATACCGCCTTCATTTGCCAGCGCCTGGGAGAACTGCCCCTGCGCCGCGCTGTGCATCAGGTGTATCGCCTTGTAGATATTCGATTTCCCGGTACCGTTCGGGCCGAAGACGATATTGAGCGCTTCCAGCTCCAGCGACATGTCGCGAATTGAGCGGTAGTTTTGGATATGCAGGCTTTTGATCACAGGCAGGCTCCTTTTTTGCACTGTAGGCCTGTATATAATTACAGTCTTTAAGGTTAAATGCAAAAAAAGAGACGACAGTGAGGGTGTCGTCTAAACGGGGTACTGCTTTGGGCCTCTGAGGGTCAATGGGGCCTTCGCATTTTTATGATCACTTGACTGCCAGACGCAGACCCAAATCATCAGGATAGGGATCAAAGTAGTTTTGCGTCATCAGATACCGGTCAGGGTATTCGGCCAGGTAGTGCTTCAGCAGCGTGATCGGCGCGAGGATGGGCAACTGCCCGTTACGGTAGTGCAGGATCACGTCGCGAAGTTCGCCGCGCTGGCGGCTGTTTAGCTGGTTACGGAAATACCCCTGAATATGCATCAACACGTTGGTGTGATTTTTCCGCGAGGCAGGTTTCTTCAGGATGGTCATCAGCTTTTCGCGGTACGCCACAAAGAAGGCGTCCAAATCTTCCCACTCGTGCAGCGTGGCAACGAACGGGCCGATTTCACGATAACCCGCCTGATGGTGCGCCAGCAGCTGAAGTTTGTAGCGGCTGTGGAAATCTAATAGCGCACGGCGCGTCAGACCCTGGGCGCGCAGTGTGTTCAGTTCATGAAGCGCGAAAACACGCTCAACAAAGTTTTCCCGCAACACCGGATCGTGCAGGCGGCCATCTTCTTCCACGGGTAACCATGGCAGGGTTTCAAGGAGGGTGGCAGTGAACAGCCCGACACCCTCCTTGCGGCCCCGGTTGCCGTTTTCATCATACAGCCGCACGCGTTCCATGCCGCAGCTGGGGGATTTTGCACAGACGATAAAACCTGCCAGATCGCCGATTTTAGGCAGATAATTTGCCGTAAAGTCAGCCATCTTTTGCGTAACGTCTTCGTGCGGGGCGTGGCTAAAACGCATCTGGGTTTCACCGCTGTCCGTCACGATAAGACGCAGTGCAGGGCGTGGCGTTGGCAAGCCGATGGCCATCTCAGGACAGACGGGCCTGAAATTCACCCACTGGGCCAGTTCGTCCATGACAAAGCCCATACGCTTATGTCCGCCGTCGAAGCGAACGGCGGAACCGGTCAAACATCCGCTAATACCGATTACAGGTTTCATTGTCATGGTGTGTGTCTCCAGTTCGTATATCTAAAACTTACACAACATGAGTAATTTGTCCAAGTATTGGCGGAGTTATTTTTTATTATCCTTTAAAATCAATGCGGCTTAACTGCCCTTGTAGGTCGAGTAGCCGTACTGGCTCAGCAGAAGCGGGATGTGAAGTTTCTCGTTGGTTCGGGTCACGGTAAATAGCACTGGGATCTCCGGGAAGAAGGTGTCCAGCTTTTTGCCGTGGAAGTAATCAGCGGTTTTAAAGGTCACTTTATACACGCCTGGCTGCATGTCCTGATCCTGCGGATAAAGTGATTTGATACGTCCGTCGTGGTCGGTTTTGCCGCTGGCAATCTGGGTCCATGTGTTCTGCTGCTGCTTCTCCAGCGTGACGGTAACGTCAGATGGCGGCATCCCGGTTTGCTGGTCGAGAATATGTACGCTCAGGGTGCCGGCAGGGGCGCTAAACGCGGCAGGGGTAAAGGCCATGGCGGCCAGCATCAGCAGAGGGGTTGTTTTTTTCATTGTGTTTTCCTGTGGGGTTGTCAGTCACAGGAAAACGTTAGCATTTGCGGGACGGAAAAATATTCAACTTTTCGTGAAGTTTACCGCAGGAGAAAATAATCAGAGGATAATCACTTCAAGGGATACCTGCTGCTGCCACTGTGCCACCTGCTTTTTCCGTGCGGCGGTCAGTTTACCGCTGGTCACCAGAAGCCATTTGCGCTCGGGGAAAATTTCAGGCGCCAGTGACGTGGAGGGGGTAGGCAAAATATCGATACGGTGTCCTTGTCCGGTACGCGTCAGGGCCTCGAGCCAGATTTCACATGGGTCATTCAGGTACCAGCCACTAAGCAGGATGTTATCACCCGGCGCTTTTTTGTCGCCTTCAAGGCAGAACGAGGCGTAGGCGATGATAATACCGTCGAGGATCTCGCGCAGGGTCATGGCGGCAGGGATGTTGGCTGACATCTGGCTGCGCAACGGACGCAGCACATTTGCAACCAGCTCTGGCCTGGGGTATTCGCGGCCAGCGTCGTAAATCATCTGGCGCAGGGACTCAATTTTCCCGTCCTGCAGGCGTTGCAGCATGGTCTCAAGCAACGTTTGCCAGTTGTTGGTCCGGCGCGGGACGGGGCGTTCCAGTAGCGGTTTGACCTGGCCGATGGGCACGCCTTTTTTCACCCAGTCGAGGATTTTAAGTGCCTGCTGGACGTCCTCATCACTGTACTGGCGATGGCCGCCCTCCGTGCGCTGTGGCTTGAGTAAACCATAGCGACGCTGCCATGCCCGCAGCGTCGTGGCGGTGATCCCGCTGAGTCTGGCGAATTCGCCGATGGAGTAAGCCATGTCCGTGTCCAGAGTGGAGGAATACTCTCAATATACTACGAATTTTCCCTCACGGGATGAAGCGCCGTAACGGTGCACTACACTTTACTTCCAACCGTGCAAATGAAAGGAATTCTCATGAAACTATGGCCTGTTGTGACGGGTGTCGCCATTGCCCTGACTCTGGTGGCCTGCAAATCCCCTACGCCACCGAAAGGCGTAAAGCCCATTTCAAATTTTGAAGCCAGCCGCTATCTCGGCAAGTGGTATGAAGTTGCCCGCCTGGAAAACCGCTTTGAACGCGGGCTGGAGCAGGTGACCGCCACCTACGGCGAGCGCAGCGACGGTGGCATCAGCGTGCTTAACCGGGGTTTCGACCCGGTCAAAAACAAGTGGAATGAGAGTGAAGGCAAAGCGTACTTTACCGGCGAACCGACGACGGCAGCGCTGAAGGTGTCGTTCTTCGGCCCCTTCTACGGCGGCTATAACGTGATCAAGCTGGACGATAAGTACCAGTATGCGCTGGTGAGCGGCCCGAACCGGGATTATCTGTGGATTTTGTCACGCACACCGACCATCCCAGATGCGGTGAAGCAGGATTACCTGAACACCGCGCGCAGTCTGGGCTTCAAGGTTGATCAGCTGGTGTGGGTTAAGCAGTAAAGATCGTGCTTTCTTCGTAGGGTTTTACTGGCTCGCCTGGATAGACTTCCGTTAAAAGCTCAACGGGAGACGACGACATGAACTGGCAGCCTTTTCGCGGCGACGCACCGGAAAATATGACCATTTTCAGTGCGTCATTTCCGGATATTAGCGACCAGTGGCCGATGAAGGACGACACTGCCCGTGAGATCAATTCGATTAACCGGGCGCTGAAAGCCGACCCGGCGCTTCGTCCTCCGCTGATTGAATACGAAGAGGGGGGACAGGCCGTGCTTGTCCCACAGAACCGTTATTCCGGGCAAGCCTACCGCAATCGTCCGGCGCTCACCGCGTGGCGTACCCGGCTGGTTCCCTCTGCGCTGGCGCTTTTTGTGGTGCAAAACCCGCTGGAGGAGCGCCTACCAGACGGAACCCGAATGGACAGCGACAGCCGCCAGTGGTTTATCCATGCGAACGATGCCATTGGTGTGCGCTCCCGTGCAAAAGTACTGGCTGCGATGGTGGATAAATACATCCGCAACGGGAACGATAACAATTGGGTGAGCCTGGCGAGCGGTGCTGCAATCCCCGTGCTGGAGGCGCTGCGCGAGGCGAAGCTCGACGGCCAGCAGGTGTATCTGACGCTGGTGGATAAAGACCCTGTGGCGCTCAGTTGGGCCGAAACCATGGCGGCGCAGGAAGGCATTATCGTGGGTGAACAGCTGACCCTGCTCAGGCGCAACTTGCTCCATACGCTGGTGCGTAACGAAGATTTATTGCATGAGCTGGGCGAGCATCAGGCCGAACTGGTGGATGCGCTGGGGATTTTCGACTATTTCAACGATGCCGATGCGGTGATTTTTCTCCAGCGTGCGCTGCGGCTGATAAAGCCCGGCGGGGCGGTGATTGTCTCGAATATGCTGGCCAGCAGCCCACAAATCGATTTTATTTTGCGCTGTATCGGCTGGGAGGATATTTACCCGCGGACGCTCCGGCAGCTGCAGGATATTCATATCGCGGCAGGCGTGCCGGTGGAAAATGTCACCGTGGTGGTCCCGAAAGACGGGGTATATGCGGTGATGGAGATTAAGGTGGGGGATGACAAACCGCACGGTCAGTTCCCCCTCCCTGAAGGAGAGGGCTAGGTGAGGGGGGACAGGGCGCTAGAATATTTACCGTTCCTCAGTTGTTCGGTTTACCCGAACAACTACCATGAAGGATTAGCTGGTTTCTTTATTCTCAATGTCTGTTGGGGATTCTTGCTTTTCATGCTCTATCTGCTGACCAGTCTCCTGCACCAACTTCCGGGCCATTTCCTTGATACGCTCTCGACTTTCACAGTTTCGAGAGTTTATTACTTCATTTAAGGTCTTCATTTTATTGCCTCTATGCTTCTGGATACTTGATTTAATCGCTGCGCTCTATAATGATCCCCCTCATGAAAATCGAAACCGCACACCCCTCACACTTCGAACGCCTCGTCACAGTCTGGGAGTCTTCCGTTCGTGCCACCCACCACTTTTTGCAGGAAAGTGATATTGCGGCGCTGCGCCCGTTATTGCTCAACGCGTATCTGCCCAATCTCAAGGTTATGATTGCCCGCGATGAAGCGGGTGTTATTCATGGCTTTTTAGGCGTCGATGAAAACCGCATTGAAATGCTGTTTGTGGATGATGCGAGCCGGGGAAAAGGCGTAGGGAAATTGCTGCTGAACTATGCCATTACGCATTTTGGTGCGAATGAAGTGGATGTAAACGAGCAAAACCCGCAGGGCGTTGCGTTTTATCAGCATATGGGGTTTGTGCAGGTGGGGCGCTCAGAACGGGACGGACAAGGGAATGCGTTTCCGTTGTTGCATATGCGGTTGGGTGAGTGAATGCTAACTTAACGCAGATATCCTACTCGTTAGATATGAAATGAAACGCGTTTTGCCGTTCAGGAATTATACCTTACGATTAAAGTTTGGCTATTATGATATCCGTAATATAACCGAACAAATCAATATCAACGTAATTAATTAGTTAAAACACATGGGTAAAGTTTAATGCCTGAATATTTGTGGGTGAGAAAACTAAAAAGGATGACTTAAGAATTACTGAAAAGCAGAAGAGTCACATAAAAAATTTTAGTGAATAGATTTGATTATTATTTGGGTTTAATGGTGGAACAAATATGAGAATAATCTCTTCAAAGAATTTTGGCGGAAGATCACAGGAGTCGAACCTGCCCGGGAACGCTGGCGTCCCCAACTGGATTTGAAGTCCAGCCACCTCACCGGAGATGACGATCTTCCGCGCCTGCATTGCTACATGGAGGCGGGGCGCATTATAGCTACTTTCAGGCATTTACCACATACCCCGGCACACTTTTTTCACCTCTCTTTTGACCTTAACACCCCTGTTTCAGTTAATTCCTAAGAAAATCCTCAGGTTAGCATTTCGTGCTCGTCAATATTTACCGCGATCACAAAAAACAAGAAACGTAACCAGCTAACCAGAAAACGCAATACCCGCTCCTGAAACAATGGTTTAAAAATCTGTAACCGGTCTCAGCGCCCCCTACAGCGTGAAGGATAAAAAAATGAGCGACGTATTGTCAGTAAAAGAGAAGATTGGCTACGGTATGGGTGACGCCGCCAGCCACATCATCTTCGATAACGTTATGTTGTACATGATGTTTTTCTATACCGATATCTTCGGTATTCCTGCCGGGTTTGTCGGCACGATGTTCCTGCTGGCACGTGCGCTGGATGCGATTTCGGACCCGTGCATGGGCCTGATCGCTGACCGTACCCGCAGCCGCTGGGGTAAATTCCGGCCGTGGATATTGTTCGGTGCTATCCCGTTCGGCATTGTCTGCGTGCTGGCCTACACCACGCCGGACCTCAGCCTCAACGGCAAAATGATCTATGCCGTCATTACCTACACGCTGCTGACGCTGCTCTATACCGTGGTTAACATCCCTTATTGCGCGCTGGGCGGTGTGATCACCAACGACCCGACGCAGCGTATCTCCCTGCAGTCCTGGCGCTTTGTGCTGGCGACCGCGGGCGGCATGCTCTCGACGGTACTGATGATGCCGCTGGTTAACCTGATTGGTGGCGATGACAAAGCGTTCGGTTTCCAGGGCGGGATCGCCGTGCTGTCGGTGGTCGCGTTCCTGATGCTGGCGTTCTGCTTCTTCACCACCAAAGAGCGCATCCAGGTGCCGCCCAGCACCACTTCCATGCGCGAAGACCTGCGAGATATCTGGCACAACGACCAGTGGCGTATTGTTGGTGTGCTGACCATTCTTAATATCCTCGCCGTCTGCGTGCGTGGCGGCGCGATGATGTACTACTGCACCTGGATCATGGGCTCGCCGGAAATCTTTGTCGCGTTCCTCACCACCTACTGTGTCGGCAACCTGATTGGCTCTGCGCTGGCGAAACCGCTCACCGACTGGAAATGCAAGGTCAGCATCTTCTGGTGGACCAACGCCGCCCTGGCGGTGGTCAGCGTGGCGATGTTCTTCGTTCCCATGCATGCCACGGTGGTGATGTTCACCTTCATCTTTGTGATTGGGGTGCTGCATCAGCTGGTGACGCCGATCCAGTGGGTCATGATGTCCGATACCGTCGACTACGGCGAATGGACCAACGGCAAACGTCTTACCGGCATCAGCTTCGCGGGCACGCTGTTTGTGCTGAAACTTGGCCTGGCGCTGGGCGGGGCAATGATCGGCTGGATGCTGGCAGGGGGGGGTTATGACGCCGCAGCTAAAACCCAGAACAGCGCGACCATCAGCATCATTATCGGCCTGTTCACCCTGGCCCCGGCGGTCTGCTACGTGCTGAGCGCCATCATCGCCAAACGCTACTACACCCTGAAAACGCCTTTCCTGACAAAAATCATGAGCGAACTGGCACACGGCGCGCGCCGCAATCAGCAGGAGTTTGACAACCTGCCGGTGAGTAAAGAATTACAGAACTAAGAGGACGAGAGTATGAAAATCAGTGATGGAAACTGGCTCATTCAACCGGGTCTGAACGTGACGTATCCGGTACAGGTGTTCGACGTGGAGCAGCAGGGCAATGACCTGGTGGTGTACGTGGCACCGCGTGATGTACGAGAACGTACCTGGCAGCTTGATACCCTGATGTTCACCGTCCGTCTTTTCTCCCCGCAGGAAGGGATTGTCGGCGTGCGTATCGAGCACTTCCAGGGCGCGCTGAACAACGGTCCGCACTATCCTCTGAATGTCATCAAAGAGATGAACGTTGAGATTGAAAACAATGCCGAATTTGCTGAGCTGAAAAGCGGTCACCTCAGCGTGCGCGTCACCAAAGGCGAGTGCTGGGCGCTGGATTTTCTGCGCAACGGACAGCGTATTACCGGCAGTCAGCTGAAAAACAACGGTTACGTGCAGGATACCCGTACCGATCGTCATTATGTTTTTGAGCGTCTGGATCTGGGCGTAGGTGAAACGGTCTACGGCCTCGGCGAGCGCTTTACCGCGCTGGTGCGTAACGGCCAGACGGTCGAGACCTGGAACCGCGACGGCGGCACCAGTACCGAGCAGTCATACAAAAATATCCCGTTCTATCTGACCAACCGCGGCTACGGGGTACTGGTGAACCATCCGGAAAACGTGTCGTTTGAAATTGGCTCCGAGAAGGTCTCCAAAGTGCAGTTCAGCGTGGAAGGTGAATATCTCGAGTACTTTGTGATAGACGGCCCGACGCCAAAAGAGGTCCTGAACCGTTATACGCGCTTCACCGGGCGTCCGGCACTGCCCCCGGCGTGGTCCTTCGGCCTGTGGCTCACCACTTCGTTTACCACTAACTACGATGAAGCCACGGTGAACAGCTTTATCGACGGCATGGCCGAGCGCGATCTGCCGCTGCATGTATTCCACTTCGACTGCTTCTGGATGAAGGCCTTCCAGTGGTGTGATTTTGAGTGGGACCCGGTGACCTTCCCGGATCCGGAGGGGATGATCCGCCGCCTGAAGGAGAAAGGGCTGAAGGTTTGCGTGTGGATTAACCCGTACATCGGCCAGAAGTCGCCGGTATTTCGCGAACTGAAAGAGAAGGGCTACCTGCTCAAGCGCCCGGACGGTTCCCTGTGGCAGTGGGACAAATGGCAGCCCGGCCTGGCGATTTATGACTTCACTAACCCGGACGCGTGCCGGTGGTATGCCGACAAGCTGAAGGGCCTGGTGGATATTGGCGTCGACTGCTTTAAGACCGACTTTGGCGAGCGTATCCCGACGGACGTCCAGTGGTTTGACGGTTCCGATCCGCAGAAGATGCACAACCACTACGCATACCTATATAACGAACTGGTGTGGAACGTACTGAAAGAAACGGTGGGCGCGGATGAGGCGGTGCTGTTTGCCCGCTCGGCGTCGGTAGGTGCACAACAGTTCCCGGTGCACTGGGGTGGCGACTGTTACGCCAACTACGAATCGATGGCGGAAAGCCTGCGCGGCGGGCTGTCGATTGGTCTGTCCGGCTTTGGCTTCTGGAGCCATGACATCGGTGGATTTGAGAACACCGCGCCGGCACACGTCTACAAACGCTGGTGCGCGTTTGGGCTGTTATCCAGCCACAGCCGCCTGCATGGCAGCAAATCTTACCGCGTACCGTGGGCATACGATGATGAGTCCTGTGATGTGGTGCGTCACTTCACTCAGCTGAAATGTCAGATGATGCCGTATCTCTATCGCCAGGCTGCCCTGGCTCGCGAGTATGGCACACCGATGCTGCGGGCGATGATGCTGGAGTTCCCGGACGATCCGGCATGCGATTACCTCGACCGTCAGTACATGCTGGGGGAGTCGGTGATGGTAGCCCCGGTGTTTTCTGAGGCCGGTGACGTGCAGTTTTACCTGCCGGAAGGGCGCTGGACCCATCTCTGGCATAACGATGAAATCGAGGGCAGTCGCTGGCATAAACAGCAGCATGATTTCCGTAGCCTGCCGGTCTATGTGCGCGATAACACCCTGCTGGCGTTGGGCAACAATCAACAGAAACCGGACTACGCCTGGAACGAGGGGACAGCTTTCCAGCTGTTTAACCTGGGCGATGGCGCGATGGCGGTGAGCGAAGTGCCTGCGGCGGACGGTTCTGTGGCATTTACGCTGAAAGCCACCCGCAGTGGCGACACCGTGACCATTACCGGCACAGGTGACGCGCGAAACTGGTCGGTCTGCTTGCGCAACGTGCGGAAACTGAGTGGCGTAAAAGGCGGCTCAGAGGCCGGGAGTGAGTGGGGCGTGGTGGTGAAAGCGGAGGGTAATGAGGTGGTGGTACACCTTTAATTTTCCTCACCCTAACCCTCTCCCCAACGGGGGGAGGGAAGGGTTTGCTTCTTCTTCCTTTCAGGGAGAGGGCTGGGGCGAGGATAGTGTCGACACCTCTCCCCCCGTCATCGTCTGTTGCACCTGCTGTTTATCCATATTTACCGCATTCAGTTTACCGTTAACCGTCGGCTTCAGCGGTGCGTTGGCCTGCACGCTGCCGCTGGCGGTTAGCTGGATATTGCCATCACCGCCAATGGGCAGCGCCGGCCAGCCCCACGCCTGCAGCACGTTGAGCGGCACGCCGCGTCCGTTCAGGCTGATTGTGGTCTGCCGTGGCGGAAGCTGTGATACCGTCGCCGTGGCTTCCAGAATGCCTTTTTCGGTGAAAGCGCTCAGGTCGGTAATGTTTACCGTTGAGGCGTTAGCGTTCAGCGCCAGCGACGGACGACGCACGTCCACGCGGTTAAAGGTCGCCGCCGCGCCGTTCAGCGTTGCGCTGCCACCCCATACGCCCCACTGGCGATCTTTCGCCAGCTGCAGGTTCGCACCATAGCCATCAAGAGAGGTGATTTGCCACGGGAAGGCCGGGTCGATATCGATAACCAGGTTGCGGCTCAGGCCGAATTTTTTCAGCGTCAGGCTGTTCAGCCATTCCGGTAACGGCTCCATCCACAGCGTTTTCCAGTTCTGCGGCAGGGTGTATTCCAGCCCGGCGATAGCGACATCGTCCAGCACCAGCGCGTTACCTTCGCGCAGCCAGTTGCCGGAAGCGCGAACCATGCCGCCTTCCCAGCGGGAGGTAAACTGGCGCAGCGCCACGCCTTGCGGGGAGAACTCCGCATTCATGATCGGGTCGAACAGATGCAGAGAGCCATAAATAAACTCGCTGGCGTTCATGGACAAACGCCCCTCCTGACTTTGCCAGTCGCCTTTGCTGAGTGTCAGGTTGCGCAGGCTTAAATCGAGATCGGTCACCGCCCAGTCCGGCCCCTGCAGGCGTGCGTCAGTCACTTCCAGACGGCCAATCTGCAGCGAGGGAATGGTGGTCAGAGGCGCGAAGAAATCCACCAGTGACTTATCGCTTTGCAGGCGGATCTCATTCAGACGCATGGTGTCGATAATCCAGCTGCCGTCAGCGTTGCGCAGGGCGGACCCGGTGAGCGAACCGCGCGCCATATCGGCACCAATGGTGTTCAGCACCACCTCTTTGCCGTTGAGTTGTCCCTGGATCAGCACGTTGGTGGCCGGCACGCCGTTCAGGGTAAGCGAGCCTGCGCTCACCTGGATCTGTGCGTTTTTACCCAACACATTGCCTGCTTCTGGCTGCCACGGGCTGACGCCGCCCGTCACTTTCTGTGCGCTGAGATCCCATTCCGTATTGGGGCTGTTAAAGGCCATGTTGTTCAACTGCAAACGGTCCGCCTGGAACGGGAGCGGTGCCGTCTGAGGAGAAAGATTAAGCGTGCCATCGAACAGGGTAATGGTGTCCATGTGCAGCGGATCGGTGACCTGTCGGCTACTCAGACCAATATCGACTTTCCTGGCTACCAGCGTGGCGGGTTTACCGTCGCGGCCAAACGTGACGTTTTCCAGAATGATGTGGGAAGGTGACGAAAAGCGGTGATCCATCAGGTCGAAATTGAGTTCGTAATCGGTATTCACCGTTATCCAGTTGCTGGCCTGAGATGCTCCCCAGCGGGTCTGGAGCAGAATATAGAGCGCCAGCACCACAATGAGCAGGGCCACCAGAAGATAGACGAGTACCTTTCCAATAAATTTCATGGTCTTCCATCCCGCGAAACGCACATAAGGGAGTTATGCACGATTTATGCGCAATGCTCAAGGCGGGAATGGTGTAAAGAGATGTCACGGCAGGCGTTGACAGCCTGCCGTGAGGGCGATCAATTTTTCTCAGGCGGGAAAACGAGGTTCAGAACAATCGCAGTGATACCGCCTGCCGCAATGCCGGAAGAGAGCAGGTTTTTCACCCAGTCCGGGGCAAACTGCAGGATCAGCGGTTGCTGTGAAACACCCAGACCCACGGCCAGCGACAGGGCAATGATCATGATGGCGCGGCGGTTCAGCGGTTCGCGGGAGACGATACGTACACCGGAAGCCGCGATGGTCCCGAACATCACCAGCGTTGCGCCGCCCAGCACCGGTTCAGGTATATGCTGCACAAAACCGCTTACCGCCGGGAACAGGCCGAGGACGATCAGCATCAGCGCCACCACAAAACCGACGTAGCGGCTGGCAACGCCAGTCAGCTGGATCACGCCGTTGTTCTGGCCGAAGCAGGAGTTCGGGAAGGTGTTGAAGACCGCAGAGACAAACGAGTTCAGGCCGTTCGCCAGCACGCCGCCTTTCAGGCGTTTCATATACAGCGGGCCGGAGACCGGCTGCTCGGAGACATCAGACGTGGCGGTGATATCGCCAATCGTCTCCAGCGAGGTGATCATAAAGACCAGCATCAGCGGCAGCAGCAGACCCCAGTCAATGCCCAGGCCGTAGTACAGCGGTGTTGGAATGGTGATCAGCGCACTGTTGGTCTGCGGGGTATTCTCCGGTAGCATACCCAGCGCCCAGGCCAGCAGATAACCGGCCGCCATGGCGATCACCAGCGATGCCACACGCAGATACGGGTTACGCTGACGGTTAAGCAGAATAATGATTGCCAGTACCACGCCGGCCAGCAGCAGGTTTTTCGGTGCACCAAAAGTGTGGTCGCTCATTGCCGCATAACCGCCACCGATGGAGGTCAGGCCAACCTGAATCAGCGACAGGCCAATGATCATCACCACCACGCCGGATACCAGCGGCGTGATCACGCGACGCGCCAGGTGCAGTACCCGGGAGATCACCATCTCGGTGCAACTGGCCAGCATCAGCGTGCCAAACAGCGCCGCCATCATGGTCGGAACATCCGCGCCGCCGGTTTTGAGGGCTGTACCGCCCATGATCAGCGGTGCGACGAAGTTAAAACTGGTGCCCTGGATCGACAACAATCCAGACCCCACCGGGCCCCACGCTTTAATTTGAATAATGGACGCCACGCCGGAGGCAAAGAGGGACATACTGATGATGTGCTGTGTATCCTGAGCCGGTAAACCAAGCGCCTGGCAGATCAGCAGCGCCGGGGTGATCACCGCAACGAACATAGCCAGCAGGTGTTGGCAGGCGGCAAAGAGCGTCTGAGGAAGAGGCGGACGGTCTTCAAGGCGGTAAATCAGTTCGCTATTTTGCTTCTGCGCAATCGGTTGCGCATCGGGAGACTCAAGGGTGTTAACGGACATCGGCGGCAATCCCACGGTGGAAAAGCGGGCATTTTATCTGACCACCTGGTAAAAGCAAACGATTGCCAACAAAAAAAGACAAGAAAATCTGCCGCTGTGAGCAGGTTTTCTACAACCCATGGGGAAAAAAAATTACACTTTTTGCGCCGGCGGCTCATGACGAGCGCAAGCCGGCCCAGGATAACGCCGCGTGTGTATGGAACACGCGCATAACAGGAGCCTTTTATGATTCATCTCGATACGTTGTCGACCCTTGTTGCCGCAACGCTGGTCTTACTGCTTGGCCGTAAGCTCGTACACAGCGTTTCCCTTCTGAAGAAATACACCATTCCTGAACCTGTTGCCGGCGGACTGCTGGTGGCGCTGGCCCTGCTGGTGCTGAAGAAAAGCATGGGCTGGGAAATTGATTTTGATATGTCCCTGAAAGATCCGCTGATGCTGGCCTTCTTTGCCACCATTGGCCTGAATGCCAACCTGGCGAGCCTACGGACGGGTGGCAAAGTGCTCGGCGTATTTCTGATCGTGGTGGTAGGGCTGCTAGTGATGCAAAACGCCATTGGTATCGGGATGGCTACGCTGCTGGGGCTGGATCCGCTGATGGGGCTGCTGGCCGGATCAATCACCCTCTCTGGTGGCCACGGTACCGGGGCGGCGTGGAGCAAGCTGTTTACTGAGCGCTACGGCTTTGAAAACGCCACCGAAGTGGCGATGGCCTGCGCCACCTTCGGTCTGGTGCTGGGCGGCCTGATCGGCGGGCCGGTGGCGCGGTATCTGGTGAAGCACTCTGGTACGCCAGACGGAAGACCGGACGATGAGCTGGTACCCACTGCCTTTGAAAAACCCGACGTCGGGCGCACCATCACTTCGCTGGTGTTGATTGAAACTATCGCGATGATTGCCATCTGCCTGACGGTGGGCAAAGTGGTTGCGCAATGGCTGGCAGGTTCAGCGTTCGAGCTCCCGACGTTTGTGTGCGTGCTGTTTGTTGGGGTGCTGCTGAGTAACGGTCTGGCGCTGATGGGCTTCTACCGCGTATTTGAACGTGCCGTATCGGTGCTTGGCAACGTCTGCCTGTCGCTGTTCCTGGCGATGGCCCTGATGAGCCTCAAGCTCTGGGAGCTGGCCTCACTGGCGCTGCCGATGGTGGCTATTCTGGCCGTTCAGGCACTGTTTATGGCGTTCTATGCCATGTTTGTAACCTGGCGCATGATGGGTAAAAACTACGATGCAGCAGTGCTGGCGGCCGGGCATTGTGGGTTTGGTCTGGGGGCAACGCCGACGGCTATCGCCAACATGCAGGCGATCACCGAACGTTTTGGGCCTTCGCATATGGCGTTTCTGGTGGTCCCGATGGTCGGGGCGTTCTTCATTGATATCGTCAACGCGCTGGTGATCAAGCTTTACCTGATGCTGCCGATGTTTGCCTGAGATCAGGCGTTGGAATAGCGTTCAGTTTCCGGCATCCAGCGCTCAATTAACGCTGCCGCCTGTTCGGGGTAGCGCTCATGAATATGGCGTGCGAGGCGCTGAACTTCGGGGATCATGGCCTGATCGCGCAGTAAATCTGCCACTTTGAATTCGGCATTACCCGTCTGACGCGTGCCCAGCAGTTCGCCTGGGCCGCGGATCTCCAGGTCTTTTTGTGCAATCACAAAACCGTCGTTACTGTCGCGCAGCACCTGCAAACGCATCTGTGCGGTTTTCGAGAGCGGTGCTTTGTAGAGCAGCACGCAGTGAGAGGCGACAGCACCGCGGCCAACGCGGCCGCGCAGCTGATGGAGTTGCGCAAGGCCAAGACGTTCCGGGTTTTCGATGATCATCAGGCTGGAATTGGGCACGTCTACGCCGACTTCAATCACCGTTGTGGCAACCAGCAAATGCAGTTCACCCTGTTTGAACGACTGCATCACCGCCTGTTTCTCAGTAGGCTTCATCCGCCCGTGAACCAGACCCACGTTCAGCTCGGGCAGCGCCAGCTTCAGCTCTTCCCACGTCGCTTCCGCGGCCTGCGCTTCAAGCAGTTCAGACTCTTCAATTAACGTGCAGACCCAGTAGGCCTGACGGCCTTCGTGAGTGCAGGCGTTGCGCACGCGGTCGATGATATCGCTCCGGCGTGTGTCCGGAATGGCGACCGTGGTGACCGGTGTACGGCCCGGCGGCAGTTCGTCGATGGTCGATGTATCGAGATCGGCGTAGGCGGTCATTGCCAGGGTGCGCGGGATAGGTGTGGCAGTCATGATCAGCTGATGCGGGTGGAAGCCCTGCTGCAGCCCTTTCTCCCACAGCGCCAGACGCTGGTGTACACCGAAGCGGTGTTGTTCGTCGATAATCACCAGGGCAAGACCATTAAACTGTACCTGCTCCTGGAAAATCGCGTGCGTGCCGACAATCATCTGTACCTGACCGCTGGCAATGGCGTCCTGTTGTGCCTGACGCGCTTTACCTTTTTGCTTCCCGGCAAGCCAGCCCACTTCAATCCCAAGCGGGGCAAACCACGCGCGGAAGTTATTAGCGTGCTGTTCAGCCAGCAGTTCGGTGGGGGCCATTAGCGCCACCTGCCTGCCGTGGGCAATTGCGCGCAGGGCAGCCAGGGCTGCAACCAGCGTTTTACCGGAACCCACATCCCCCTGAACCAGGCGCATCATGGGCACATCGAGCGCCATATCGCGTTCGATCTCGGCCGTGACGCGTGCCTGTGCACCGGTGGGTTTAAACGGCAGGGAGGCCAGCAGCTTATCTTTGAGTTCATCTCGCGGGCTTAAGGGCTGGGCATGAAAACGCTGCGCGCCCGCCCTTACCGCCAGCATGCTCAGGTTATGAGCCAGTAATTCCTCAAGGATAAGACGCCGTTGAGCGGGGTGTTTGCCGCTTTCCAGGTCGCTAAGCTGCAGGGTTGGCGGCGGGCGGTGCAGGGTGCGCAGCGCCTCGGGCAGACTCATCATGCCCTGAGCCAGCTCAGGCGGCAGTAGCTCGGTAATGGCGCAGGTATCCAGCAGTTCCAGCACCTGTTCAGTGAGCTTACGCAGCGTTGCCTGCTTGATGCCTTCGGTCGTCGGATAAACCGGGGTCAGAGTCTCCTGCAGCTCCGGCGTGCTCAGATCTCCCTGGACGCGATACTCCGGGTGGATCATCTCTGCGCCGTATTTCCCGCGTTTGGCTTCACCATAGGCCAGCACCCTGCGACCGGTCGCAAGGCTGTTTTTCATGGCCGCATTGAAGTTGAAAAAGCGCAGGGTGAGAATGCCGGTGCCGTCGCTGATCTGACAGGTCATCATCCGGCGTCCGCCAAAGGTGATATTGCAGTTCAGTACTTCGCCTTCAACGGTGGCGTAAATGGCAGGCAGCAGATCGCCAATCTTATAGAGTTGGGTGCGGTCTTCATAACGCAGGGGGAGATGGAGCAGGAGATCCTGCACGGTATGCAGGCCAATTTTTGCCAGTTTACTGCTTTGCGCCGCACCTACGCCCGTCAGGCTATTGAGCGGTATGGCATCCAGCAGACGGCCTTTCATCGGTTATCCTGCGTACTGCATGGTGGCCCACCACTCGGCATCGGCTTCAATTTCGCCCTGCGCGTTGACGTGGGGGTAAGGCAGTTTTTTCTGTTTCGCGACGCGAGCCAGCACCGGGTAACCACCTTCGAACAGCAGGCGCTGCTGCTCCTCTTCCGGCAGCATGCTGTTGCTGCGCTTGTACATGCCCGCGTTCTGACGCTGGCGCTGCGCTTCATAGAGAATGAGCGCAGAGGCCACGGAGACATTGAGAGACTGCACCATGCCGATCATGGGGATGATGATATCCTGATCCGCCAGATCCAGCGCTTCCTGGGTGATCCCGGTTTTCTCCTGACCCATCAAAATACAGGTCGGGCGGGTGTAGTCGATCTCACGAAAATCGACGGCTTTTGCGGACAGGTTAGTGGCCAGGACCTGCATACCGCGACCTTTCAGGTGCGATACGGCTTCGCCAATAGTCTGGTGGGTTTTGACGGACACCCAGCTGTTACTGCCTGCGGCAGTTGAAGCCATGGTTCGCATGCGGGCACCCGGCCAGACGGCGTGCACTTCATGCACGCCTACGGCGTCTGCGGTACGGACAATTGCAGAGACGTTATGAGGTTTGTGGACCTGCTCCATGCAGACCGTCAGGTCAGGCTGACGCCTGGCGAGCATTTCGCAGATACGCTCGTAACGTTTTGAATTCATAAGTCTAGTTTCGGTTACGGGTGACTTTAATCACGTCCGGCATCACGCGGATCTTGCGCATAATGTTCGCCAGATGCACGCGGTCACGGGCGGTCAGACGAATAAAGGCGCTGTAGACGCGGCCATCTTTCTCTTCCGTGTTCAGGCTCTGAATGTTGGAAGAGGCCGTATTGATTGCTGCCGTCAGGTTCGCCAGGGCACCCTGGTGGTTGAACATATCCACCTTAATTTCGGTGATAAATTCCTGTGCCGTCTCTTTATCCCACTCGACTGCCATGAACTTCTCCGCCTCTTTTTGATAGCCGCGGATGTTACGACAGGATTCGTGGTGGATAACCAGACCTTTACCCGGACTGACGTGCGCAATAATCGGGTCACCCGGGATAGGACGGCAACATTTCGCGAAGGTGATAAGTACGCCGTCCGCGCCTTTGATCGGCAGATGACCGTGGCTTTGCGTCGTCGTCGGGATCGCCGTGGTATCACCCTGCTGCAGGTTCTTCGCCACGACCACGCTCATGGCGTTGCCGAGGCCGATTTCTGCCAGCAGGTCATCAAGCGAGGCGAGCTTCATGCGCTCCAGCTCACGCTGAATGTTCTCTTTCGGGATCTCAGCCAGCTTACGGCTACCACCCAACGCATGGTTGAGCAGACGACGCCCCAGGCTGACAGAATCATCGCGCTTGAGGTTTTTCAGCAACTGGCGGATTTTGGCGCGAGCTTTGGAACTCACGACAAAGTTCAGCCAGGCCGCGTTCGGGCGTGCGCCCGGTGCGGTAATAATTTCCACCGTCTGGCCGCTGGAAAGCGGCTGAGAGAGCGGATAAGGCTGCCTGTCGACGCGCGCGCCCACGCAGGCGTGGCCGATATCGGTATGCACGGCGTAAGCAAAGTCGACCGGCGTAGCGCCTGCAGGTAGTTCGACAATGCGGCCTTCTGGGGTGAAAACGTAAATCTCATCCGGGAAGAGATCGGATTTAACGCTCTCGATAAATTCAAACGAGCTACCCGCACTCTGCTGCAGCTCCAGCAGGCTTTGCATCCAGCGCTGGGCGCGGATTTGTGCGGTTGTACTGCTTTCACCACCGTGCTCTTTATAAGCCCAGTGTGCAGCCACACCCATCTCCGCCATCTGGTCCATGTCTTCGGTGCGGATCTGCACTTCAACAGGCACGCCGTGTGGACCGATCATCGAGGTGTGCAAAGATTGATAGCCGTTCGCTTTTGGAATGGCGATGTAATCTTTCATGCGCCCTGGACGCGGTTTGTACAGGCTGTGCATCTGGCCCAGCACGCGATAGCAGGTATCAGAGTCGTGGACGATCACGCGGAACGCGTAGATATCCATGATCGAATGAAAACGCTGCTCTTTGAGCACCATTTTGCAGTAGATGGAGTACAGATGTTTTTCGCGACCGCTGACGCGGCACGGAATTCCCGCTTCCTGTAAACGACCTTCAATTTCAGAGAGGATCTTTTGAATCATCTCTTTACGGTTGCCGCGTGCGGCTTTCACCACCTCTTTAATCACGCGATAGCGGTTCGGGTACAACGCTTCAAAACCCAGCTCTTCCAGCTCGGTTTTAATGTGGTGGATACCTAAACGGTGCGCCAGCGGACTGTAGATTTCGAGGGTTTCACGGGCAATGCGGCGACGTTTGTCCGGGCGAAGTGAGCCCAGCGTGCGCATATTGTGGGTACGGTCAGCAAGTTTGATAAGAATGACGCGGATATCCTGCACCATCGCCATAATCATCTTGCGAAAGTTTTCGGCTTGCGCCTCTTTCTTGTCGCGGAATTTCAGCTTATCAAGCTTAGAGACCCCTTCCACCAGCTCGGCAACGCTTTTGCCAAACAGCTGTTCCATATCCTGGTAGGTGGCAGGGGTATCTTCGATCACATCATGCAGCAGGGCGGCCATCAGCGTTTCGTAGTCGAGTTTCATCTCGGCCAGAATACAGGCCACCGCTACCGGGTGCGTGATATAGGGTTCACCGCTTGAACGTGCCTGGCCCTCGTGAGCGTCACGTGCAACGAGATACGCCTGCTGAAGACGCTTAATCTGGTCTTCAGGCAGGTAAGTTTGAATCAGTTGATTCAGGCTTTCAAACAGATACAAGGGCGACCCGCAGGTTTAATTAACGACGACCTTCAGCAATGGCGGTTACGGCCTGCAGTTCTGCGGCTTCCTGCTCTTGCTGCTCCTGGCGCTCACGTACGTCGAGGATCTGATTGTTGATCAGACCTTCTTCGATTTCGCGAAGTGCAATAACGGTAGTTTTATCGTTTTCTTCCGGTACCAGCGGATCTTTACCGCCTACCTGCATCTGACGAGCGCGACGCGCGGCGACCAGCACCAGGTCAAAACGGTTACCAATTTTCTCTACAGCGTCCTGAACAGTTACGCGTGCCATACTTAAAATGCTCCACAGGTGAAGAAATGACTGGGCATGATACTGAAAGTGGGTTCAGTCTGCCAACAGTTTGGTGATTAATGCGTCATGTCGCTGCTTCTGGCGGCTCATACGCAAGCGTTCTGCGCGAAGAATGGTTTTGAGATCGCTCAGCGCGGCATCAAAATCATCATTCACAATAAGGTAATCATATTCCGCGTAATGGCTCATTTCTGCAACTGCCTGCTCCATACGCCGGGCGATCACTTCCTCGCTGTCCTGACCGCGGCCACGCAGTCGGCGATCCAGCTCATCTTTCGATGGCGGTAAAATAAAGATACTGCGTGAATCAGGCATTTTCTTGCGAATCTGCTGTGCGCCCTGCCAGTCGATATCCAGGAACACATTTACGCCCGTGGCCAGAACCTGCTCAATGGTTTCACGCGAAGTGCCGTAGTAGTTACCGAAAACTTCTGCGTGTTCAAGAAACGCGTCTCTGCCAATCATCGCTCTGAATTCATCGTGATCAACAAAGAAATAGTGTTCACCGTGCACTTCACCCGGACGCGGTTTACGCGTGGTGTGAGAAACAGAAACCTGTGTGTCGTACAACGGTTGGGTTTTTAACAGTGCCTGAATAAGGCTGGATTTACCCGCGCCACTAGGGGCAGAAACAATATAAAGCGTGCCTTGAGCCATGAGAGTCTTTTGTATGTGTTAACGAAGAAGTCCTACATACGGGCTTATTATACACGTCGCCGCTGTGTGACGTAGCCTTTGTCACACTTTTTCCCCTGCATTATTGAATTTTGCGCGCCGTTTTCAGGTTTTACAGCTGTTTTGCAGCAATAAAAATAAACGTCTGACAACGCCTCGCAGAGTGAAAGATGGCCATTAGCACGGTTTTCCGTGTCGGGTTATACCTCCACCAAAGTAAAGGAGGGGTGGCGATGTGGCGATGGATGAGCGGATTAATGCTGTTGTGGTGCGGCTACGGTGCGGCGGTGTGTCCCGTGTGGTCTCAGGCAAAAGCAGAGAAAGAGATTGCGACATTGAGTGCGCAAGTCAAACGCTGGGATGATGCCTACTGGAAGCAGGGCGTGAGCGAGGTGAATGACGACGTCTATGACCAGCTTAATGGCCGTTTAAAGCAGTGGCAGCGCTGCTTCGGCGATATACCTTCTGAGGAGGCCTTACCGGTTCTAACGGGGAGCGTAAGACATCCTGTTGCCCATACGGGAGTGCATAAAGCGGCCAGTAAAGAAGAGCTACGCCAGTGGATGCGTGGTCGTGACACTCTCTGGATGCAGCCAAAAGTCGACGGGGTGGCAGTGACGCTGGTGTATCGCGACGGAAAGTTAACCCAGGCTATCAGTCGTGGTGATGGGCTTAAAGGTGAAGACTGGACTGCACAAGTGTATTTAATTCCCGCAGTGCCCAAAAAAGTGACCGGAGCGCTGGCCAACAGCGTCTTACAGGGAGAGCTTTTTTGGTTACGCGACAACCATCTTCAGCGACAGATGGGGGGAATGAACGCACGGGCAAAAGTGGCGGGCGCGATGATGCGGCAAAAGGACAGTCCACTTCTGAGCCAGACAGGGATATTTATCTGGGCCTGGCCGGATGGGCCGAAAGTGATGTCGAATGCGCTGTCTGAGTTATCTAAAGCCGGCTTTTCCCTGACGGCGCGTTATACCCTGCCTGTACAGACTGTTGATGCTGTCGAGAAACAGCGCTCGACGTGGCACAACACGGCATTACCCTTTGCCACGGACGGCATTGTGGTGCGGTCCGCGGATGCTCCTCCCGGCGAAAACTGGTTGCCCGGAGAAGGCAGCTGGGTCGTCGCATGGAAATACCCCCCAGTCGCACAGATCGCCGAAGTAAGAGATATTCATTTTGCCGTGGGGCGCACGGGAAAAATCTCGGTCGTGGCGGCGCTGGTCCCTGTCCTGCTGGATGATAAGCAGGTACAGCGGGTCAGTCTTGGGTCCGTTGAACGCTGGCAAAGGCTGGATATTGCGACGGGTGATCAGATACAGGTCAGTCTGGCCGGGCAGGGTATCCCGCGGTTCGATAAGGTGGTCTGGCGGGGGGAAGAGAGACAAAAGCCCACACCTCCGGCCTCGCATTATCATGCGCAGAGCTGTTTTTACGCCTCGCCGGTGTGTATGGAGCAGTTCTTTGCCCGCCTGACGTGGCTTGGTTCAAAGCACGTGCTGGATATTGAAGGAGTCGGTGAGTCAGGCTGGCGGGCGCTGTATCAGGCGCATCATTTTGAACATATCTTCTCATGGCTGACATTAACGCAGGCGCAGCTGGAGTCTACCCCGGGGTTTTCCGCAGCACGCGGGCTGGCGCTCTGGCATCGCTTTAATCTGGTACGTGAGCGACCCTTTATTCGTTGGATCATGGCATTGGGTGTTCCGCTGACGCAGGCCTCGCTAAACGCTATGGGAGACCTGACGTGGCAGAAAATGCGTGAGCGTAACGCAGCAGACTGGCAGGCACTTCCCGGCACAGGAAAGGAGAAAGCCCGGCAGCTCGTTGCGTTTATTCATGATCCTGGCATTGCCGGCCTGGTTGCCTGGCTCGGCAAGCAGGGAGTGCAAGGATTCTGACATGAGCTTGCTGTCGCTTATCGCGAATAAACGCCGCTATCTTATCGGGGAGAATAGATAGCGGCCAGTCAGTGGGTGTCCTGAGTGTAATGAAACACGGGCAGTCCCAGTTTCAAGCGCAGCGCAAGCAAGCGAGCCGTGAAGCCGAATAACAAGGTGGCGATGACCACGACGTCATGGCTGGAAACATAATGCTGTAAAGCGATATACAGAACGGCTGATGCAAAGGATATCCCAGCGTAGAGCTCTTTTTGAAAGACCAGAGGAATGCGTTTGCAGAACATATCGCGCAGTACGCCGCCAAATACGCCCGTCACGACTGCGGCAATAGTGGCAATCACCGGGCTTTCGCCCATATCCAGCGCAATTTGTGCCCCGATGATGGAGAACACGACCAGGCCCAGAGCATCAAGCACTAAAAACAGACGTCGAAGATGGGGCATTACAGGAGCAAGGATAGTGGTCAGCACTGCGGCGACAGCCACAATGATGATGTACTCGGGGTGCTTAACCCAGCCGAGAGGGTAATGCCCCAGCAGGATATCACGTACCGATCCGCCTCCTAGCGCGGTGGCGGTAGCAATAATGATGACCCCAAACGTATCCATACGACGGCGTCCGGCAGCGAGTGCACCGGTCATGGCTTCGGCAGTGATCCCGACGAGATAAAGGATATGTAGCAGCATGTGTTCCCCCGATAGTGAGGGCAACAGGGTAGCGTTTTGTGCGGTCTGTCACGATTTAGTTTTTCTTGTGTGAGGGCGTTAGCCTTATTTTTGATAATGACTGAACGTTGTTTGGCTGGGTGTAATGGCGTTAAACGGTAATTTTCACATTACAATTATTCATGTTATAGGCGTTTGCCGCCGATAGCCTGTTCCGATAAAAAAATGGCCCCTGAACGGGGCCATGATGAGAAAGCGGCTTGAATAAAGCGTTACTCGATATTCTGGATCTGCTCGCGCATCTGCTCAATCAGCACTTTCAGTTCAATGGCGGAGTTGGTCACTTCAGCATTGATCGATTTCGAGGCCAGGGTGTTCGACTCGCGGTTGAACTCCTGCATCATAAAGTCGAGACGACGCCCTACGGCTTCTTTCTTCTTCAGGATGTTGTAAGTCTCTTTAACGTGCGCTTCCAGACGATCCAGCTCTTCGGCGACGTCAATGCGCTGTGCCATCAGCACCAGTTCTTGTTCCAGACGGGTATTTTCCAGCTGAACTTCCGCTTCTTCCAGTTTGGCCACCAGGCGCTCACGCTGCCATTGCAGGACCGCAGGCATATGGGTACGGACTTTAGCCACTTCGGTGGTCACGCCTTCCAGACGCTGCTCAATCATCGCTTTGAGGGCCTGGCCTTCAGTTTCGCGGGCAATGATAAAGTCATCCAGCGTGCTGTCGAGGGCACTGAGAATTTCTGCGGCAATCGTGTCCAGATCCTGCTCACCGGCGGCCATGACGCCAGGCCAGCGCAGAATATCGACCGGGTTGATTTCCCCTTCATCGCTTTGCATCTTGACCCAGTTCGCTGCAGTGACGAGCTGTTTCGCCAGTTTTTCGTTGAGGATCAGCTCACCCTGGGCGCTGGCATCAGGCTCAAAACGCAGGTTACATTCCACTTTACCGCGCGTCAGACGAGCACGGATACGCTCGCGCACAACAGGTTCAAGGCTGCGGAACTGCTCCGGCATACGGAAATACGTTTCCAGGTAGCGCTGGTTTACCGAGCGCATTTCCCATGTAGCGCTACCCCAGCTACCCTTGATTTCACGCCGGGCGTAGGCGGTCATACTGCGGATCATAGACATTCCCGTTTTTAAAGGAGAGATGGGGGGATTATAGCTTTCGGGGGCTTCTCAGGATAGGAATAAGCGTCCTTTATCCGTATAATGCGCAGCCACATTCGTTTCAAGCCGGAGATTTCATTATGCGTCCAGCAGGTCGTAGCGCCAATCAGGTGCGTCCCGTCACCCTGACCCGTAACTATACAAAACACGCAGAAGGCTCCGTACTGGTTGAGTTTGGTGACACCAAAGTGCTGTGCACCGCGTCCATCGAAGAGGGCGTTCCACGCTTCCTGAAAGGTCAGGGCCAGGGCTGGATCACTGCGGAATATGGCATGTTGCCGCGTGCAACCCATACCCGTAACGCCCGCGAAGCGGCAAAAGGCAAGCAGGGCGGTCGTACCATGGAAATCCAGCGTCTGATCGCACGTGCGCTGCGCGCCGCCGTTGATCTGAAAACACTGGGTGAATTTACCATTACTCTGGACTGCGACGTCATTCAGGCAGACGGTGGTACGCGTACGGCGTCGATTACCGGTGCATGTGTGGCGCTGGCTGATGCCCTGAATAAGCTGGTTGCAGCCGGTAAGCTGAAAACGAATCCGATGAAAGGGATGGTCGCGGCTGTTTCCGTGGGTATCGTTAACGGTGAAGCGCTTTGCGATCTGGAATACGTCGAAGATTCCGCTGCCGAGACTGACATGAACGTGGTGATGACTGAAGACGGTCGCATCATTGAGGTGCAGGGCACGGCAGAAGGTGAGCCGTTCACCCATGAAGAACTTCTTACCTTGCTGGCGTTGGCCCGAGGGGGAATTGAATCTATCGTAACGACGCAGAAGGCGGCGTTAGAAAATTGATTTTAAAGGCGACTGATGAGTCGCCTTTTTTTTGTTCGTACAAAAGCAAAAGTCGGAGGAGTAAGCCCATGAAATCCTGGCAGCGTGAGTTTATTGAGTTTGCGCTTAACAAGCAGGTCCTGAAATTTGGCGAGTTTACGCTGAAATCCGGGCGTAAGAGCCCCTATTTCTTCAACGCCGGACTGTTTAATACCGGGCGCGATCTGGCATTGTTAGGCCGTTTCTATGCCGAAGCGCTGGTGGACTCCGGCATTGATTTTGACCTGCTGTTTGGCCCAGCCTATAAAGGCATTCCGATTGCCACTACCACTGCGGTTGCGCTGGCGGAACACCACGACCGCGACGTACCGTACTGCTTTAACCGTAAAGAGGCTAAAACCCACGGTGAAGGCGGTAATCTGGTAGGCAGCGCGCTGCAGGGTCGCGTTATGCTGGTGGATGATGTGATCACCGCTGGTACCGCTATTCGCGAATCGATGGAGATTATTCAGGCCAACGGCGCTACGCTTGCTGGCGTGCTGATCTCTTTGGATCGTCAGGAACGCGGGCGTGGCGAAATCTCTGCGATTCAGGAAGTTGAGCGCGATTACGGCTGTAAAGTGACCTCGATCATCACCCTGAAAGACCTGATTGCGTATCTGGAAGAGAAGCCTGAGATGGCGGATCATCTGGCTGCGGTACGTGGGTATCGCGAAGCTTTCGGCGTGTAATATCAAGCCCGGTGGCGTTCTGCTTACCGGGCCTGAAGATTATTGCAGTTGTGCCGCCACTAACGGCCAACGGGCGTCAAAATCGTCCGTTGGACGGTATTTAAACTCGCTGCGTACAAAGCGGGAGAGCATGCCTTCGCAAAACGACAGGATTTGACTTGCCAGCAGCGTTTCATCGGTGCTGTAACCTTCACCCTCACGCATTTTTTTCTCGCGCAGTACCTGGCGCAGTTGTGCTTCAATACGTTCGAAGAGCTGGTTAATACGGCCCTGCAATCGGTCCTGCTCGAACATCAGCGCGTGGCCAGTCAGGATACGGGTTAAGCCCGGATTGCGCTCACCAAAGCCCAGAATGAGCTGCACAATCAGACGCAAACGCGCAGTCGTGTCTTTTTCGTCTTTCAGAATCAGGTTGATGCGAGTGATCAGACTGTCTTCGATAAATTCGATCAGACTGTCAAACATCCGGGTTTTGCTCGGAAAATGACGATACAACGCCGCTTCAGACACGCCCACGGAGGCGGCCAGTTTTGCGGTGGTGATGCGTTGACTACCATCGCTGGATTCAAGCATCAGCGCCAGAGATTGAAGTATTTCTTCGCGACGGTTCCTTTTCGCGGTTTGTTTTTCTGCCATGTTACAAAATACCCCTGAAAATAAGCACTTGCCAGGCTGGCATCCACACAGCGACCGCAAACTGACGTTTGCGGTTTGTTATTGCATTATGGCGCTGTGAGATACGTGTCGGTCGGGCGGTTATTTGCGCCCGGAATGGCCGAAGCCGCCTTCGCCACGGTCGGTGGCGTCAAAGTCTTCCACCAGATTAAATTCTGCCTGAACCACCGGTACAAAGACCATCTGTGCGATACGCTCGCCCGGTTCAATGGTGAAGCTGTCCTGACCACGGTTCCAGACGGAAACCATCAGTTGACCCTGGTAGTCAGAGTCGATCAGGCCGACCAGGTTACCCAGTACCACTCCATGCTTATGACCCAGACCAGAACGCGGCAGGATCACCGCTGCCAGCGACGGGTCAGCAATGTGGATTGCCAGGCCGGTTGGGATCAGGGTGGTTGCACCCGGAGCCAGCTCTACGGCGTCATCGAGACAGGCGCGCAGGTCAAGACCGGCAGAGCCGGAGGTGGCATAGGTTGGCAGCGCAAATTGCTTACCAACACGCGGGTCCAGAATCTTAACGTCGATTTTTTTCATCATAACGGGTAACGATCTCGTCCAGTAATTGTTGGCCCAGGAGTTCCTTGCGCTCAAGCGGTAAGACTTTATCTCCATCCTGCCAGAAAAGGTGCAGTGCGTTGCTGTCGCTGTTAAATCCTTGCGTGGCCAGCGATACGTCGTTCGCGCAAATCAAATCGAGGTTTTTGCGGGTACGTTTTTGCCGGGCATATTCTTCCACATTATTTGTTTCTGCGGCAAACCCAACAACGTAAGGACGATGGCTTTTCAGTGCGGCGACACCCGCAACAATGTCCGGATTTTTCACCATTTTTAGTGTTAATTCATCGCCTTGCTTTTTAATTTTTGACCCGGAAATGGTTTCGGCACGGTAATCTGCAACAGCCGCACAGCCGATAAAAATCTGCTGGTTCTGCGCATGCGCCTGTACGGCGGCGTCCATCTCCAGGGCGGTGGTGACATCAATACGCTGCACAAATGGCGGTGTCGGTAACGAGACCGGGCCGCTCACCAGCGTGACCTTTGCACCGCGTTTTGCCGCCGCGGCAGCAATGGCAAAGCCCATTTTACCGGAGCTATGGTTGGTAATGTAACGCACCGGGTCCAGCGGCTCGCGCGTTGGACCCGCGGTAATCATGATGTTGAGATGTTGCAGATCGTTGACAGGCGAAAAATGGCCGGCGGCCAGCTCAACGATGGTCAGCGGGTCAAGCATACGACCAGGACCCACATCACCACACGCCTGGCTACCGCTGTCCGGCCCCCAGATGAGCAGGCCGCGTGAGGCCAGCGTCGTCAGATTATGCTGGGTGGCGGCGTTGCGGTACATCTGCTGGTTCATCGCGGGGACGACGGCAACAGGTGCGGGCGTGGCCAGGCAAATGGTCGAGACCAGATCGTTTGCCATGCCGGCTGCTACGCGGGCAATTAAATCTGCTGTGGCGGGGGCAAGGATAACCAGGTCTGCCCATTTTCCCAGCTCAATATGGCCCATCGCGGCTTCGGCGGCCGGATCAAGGAGGCTGTCAGAGACGGGGTACCCTGAAACGGCCTGCAGGCTCAGAGGCGTGATAAAGGCTTTGCCGCCTTCCGTTATCGCGACCCGCACATCCGCCCCGCGCTCGCGCAAACGACGCACCAGCTCCGGCGCTTTATAGGCAGCGATACCGCCGCTCACGCCAAGAACGATTTTTTTACCGGCCAGGCTCATCATGATTCTTTCCTGTTGGGTTTCACCAGAGAGCGGGCATTTTATCACAATCCCAAAAAGGGGGTGATTTTGTCCTTCGGCCAGTTTGCGAGGCGTTACGCAGGAATGAAAAGTGGGCGTCGAGCGCCGGGGGTGGCTGTGGCAGCATGATGGCAAATCGAAGGAGACAGGCATGGAAGAGACTGAACTGCTGCTACCGCGTGAAAAAATGCTGCGCTATGGCGTCACGTTGTTAAAGGACGACGAGTTGCTGGCACTCTTTTTACGCACCGGAACGCCCGGCAAAACGGTATTTACGCTGGCAAAAGAGCTCATCGACCATTTTGGTTCGCTGTATGGCTTATTGACGGCGGATCTGACGGAATTCAGGCATGTCGAAGGAATTGGCGTGGCGAAGTTCGCCCAACTGAGGGGGATTGCTGAGCTGGCCCGCCGTTTTTACGACGTCCGTATGGAAGAGGAAGATCCCATACTCACCCCGGATATGACACGCGTATTTCTCCAGAGCCAGCTATCAGATTTGGAGCGCGAGATCTTTATGGTGATCTTTCTTGATAACAGGAACCGGGTACTAAAACATAGCCGCCTTTTTCCGGAACCCTGAGCCACGTTGAGGTTCATCCGCGAGAAATTGTGCGGGAAGCGATAAAAGTGAATGCAGCCGGCGTGATACTCGCGCATAATCACCCTTCTGGCTGTGCAGAACCAAGCAGAGCTGACAAAGAGATGACCGAACGCATTATCAAATGCTGTCAATTCATGGACATTCGTGTGCTCGACCATCTGATAATTGGTCGCGGCGAGTACATTTCTTTTGCAGAACATGGCTGGATTTAGGCTATTTCTCGCGATCCATCGGGATCTTTGTCTGTTCGGGACTTGAGCACACCGCCGAGTCAGCGTATACTACGCCACCTTTGAGAATCTCGGGTTTGGCATTTGGGCCTGGCAATCGAGAGTTCAATAGAACTATGCGATGACCGGGCTGTAAAGCCTGACGAGGCGCCGATACCCCATACGAAGCTCGAGCTAATTTGATTTTTGGAGAATAGACATGTCCCGAGTCTGCCAAGTTACTGGCAAGCGTCCGGTGACCGGTAACAACCGTTCCCACGCACTGAACGCGACTAAACGCCGTTTCCTGCCGAACCTGCACTCTCACCGTTTCTGGGTTGAGAGCGAGAAGCGTTTTGTCACCCTGCGCGTATCTGCTAAAGGTATGCGTGTAATCGATAAGAAAGGCATTGATACAGTTCTGTCCGAACTGCGTGCCCGTGGCGAAAAGTACTAAGTACTTAAAGAGGAAATAAATCATGGCTAAAGGTATTCGCGAGAAAATCAAGCTGGTTTCTTCTGCTGGTACAGGTCACTTCTACACCACCACGAAGAACAAACGTACTAAGCCGGAAAAACTGGAACTGAAAAAATTCGATCCAGTTGTACGCCAGCACGTACTGTACAAAGAAGCTAAAATCAAATAATTTTAGCCTCCTTGTATTGAAAAACCCCGCAACTGCGGGGTTTTTTGCATTCTGCATCTTACTCCGGAGGAACCATGCCTGAATTACCTGAGGTAGAGACCAGCCGCCGCGGTATTGAGCCGCATCTGGTCGGCGCGACTATTCTTCATGCTATCGTTCGCAACGGTCGCCTGCGTTGGCCGGTGTCCGATGAAATCCATGCGTTAAGCGATAAACCGATTCTCAGCGTCCAGCGTCGCGCCAAATATCTGCTGCTGGAGCTGCCCGACGGCTGGATTATCATCCATCTCGGTATGTCTGGTAGTCTGCGCATCCTTACCGAAGAACTGCCCGCGGAAAAGCATGACCATGTCGATCTGGTGATGAGCAACGGTAAAGTGCTGCGTTACACCGACCCACGACGCTTTGGCGCATGGCTGTGGACCAAAGAGCTTGAAGGACACAGCGTTCTGGCGCATCTGGGGCCAGAGCCGCTCTCAGAGGCATTTAACGCGGAATACCTGAAAGCGAAGTGTGCAAAGAAGAAAACCCCGATCAAACCGTGGCTGATGGACAATAAGCTGGTGGTGGGAGTAGGGAATATTTATGCCAGCGAATCGCTGTTTGCCGCCGGGATCCATCCCGATCGGCTGGCCTCATCGCTGTCATCCCAGGAGTGTGAACTGCTGGTCCGGGTGATTAAAGCGGTGCTGCTGCGTTCGATTGAGCAAGGGGGGACCACCCTGAAGGACTTCCTGCAGAGCGACGGTAAACCCGGCTATTTTGCTCAGGAGCTGCAGGTATATGGCCGTAAGGGTGAGCCGTGCAGAGTCTGTGGGACACCGATTATTGCAACGAAGCACGCCCAGCGCGCCACGTTCTATTGCCGTCAGTGCCAGAAATAGGGCTACTTTAATTTTTCCATCAACGCCTGATGGACGTTAGCCGGCAGGAAATGGGTCACGTCACCGTGATGACGCGCCACCTCTTTGACCAGCGAGGAAGAGATAAACGACCACTCTTTTGAGGGCATCAGGAACACGCTCTCCAGCTCTGGCATCAGGTGGCGGTTCATGTGCGCCAGCTGCATTTCGTATTCGAAGTCAGCCACCGCGCGTAACCCGCGGATCAAAATGTTAGCCTGCCGGGCACGGGCGAAGTTGGCCATCAGATCGCTGAAGCCCACCACCTCAACGTTTGGCAGATGTGAGATAGCGTCAGTGGCAAGTGCAACGCGCTCATTGAGATCGAACATGGGTTTCTTACTGGGGCTGGCGGCGATCGCCAGAATCACCTTATCAAACATGCATGCCGCACGGGTGATGATGTCAAGATGACCGTTGGTGATGGGATCAAAGGTACCCGGATAAATCGCTTTTGTGCTCATGGCTCACGTTTTCTCTGAGTAGCCGCGGCAAAGCGCCCACAGCTCGGTGTATTTGTTGAAAGTATACTGGGCATTCACCACCGCCAGTAACCACCCCTGTTTACCGTCCAGCACGCCGCCTCGCAGCAGCAGTGTTTTCAGAAATGCCCCCAGCGTGTGGGTGAAAATACCGGTCAGCGTGGCCTTCTTGCCGCGCAGGTGACGCTCATGCGCCCATGCGGTGGCATAGTTAAGCTGTTTGCGCTGGAAGCTGGCGAAATCCCGGCAGGTCAGATGCAGCAGATCGCCCGTCAGAGGAATGACGGGGGCACTGTCGCATGCCAGGGATTCATGGACCAGATTATCGTTGTACTGATATCGCTCACGCTCGTAGAGGCGCATTACGCGGTCTGGATACCAGCCGCTGTGGCGCATAAAACGGCCAAGGAAATAGTTGCGACGTGCAATGCTGTATACCGCGCCAGGCTGAGGTGCTGCCAGCACCGCCTGAATGGCCTGGCGGAGCTCTGGTGTAATGCGCTCGTCAGTGTCCAGCATCAGCACGTAATCGCCAGTAGCATAGCGCTGCGCGCGCTGGCGCTGGATGCCGTAGCCTTGCCAGTCGGTATCGATAAAGATCTTTGCACCCGCGGCACGGGCGACATCCACCGTGTTGTCCTCGCTGCCGGAGTCGAGAAGGACAATTTCGTCAGCCCAGGCGACGGAGGCCAGGCAGTCCGGAAGCAGGTCGGCGGCGTTTTTGGCGATCATCACGACCGACAGACGC
Organism: Enterobacter cloacae complex sp. 394I7; assembly: GCF_057320345.1. NCBI lineage: Bacteria > Pseudomonadati > Pseudomonadota > Gammaproteobacteria > Enterobacterales > Enterobacteriaceae > Enterobacter > Enterobacter cloacae complex sp. 394I7. The sequence continues at coordinate 147,764 of NZ_JBXWCR010000005.1, forward strand.
GTTGACATTAGTGGCTCCGCTGAGGCAGATAAGGTTGCAGAAGTTGCAGCAGACGAGTGAGTGCGCCCTGGTTCTGATGCAGCACTTCGACAGCATGGCGACCATACCAGAGGCGGTAGTCTTCGTCGGTCAGAAGGGTTGAGACCTCTTTGACCACCGAGTCCGCGTCGGTCACGGTAATTAACCCGTCGGCTTGCTGCAATTTAGCGCAGATATCTTTGAAGTTAAACGTGTGTGGACCCATCAGCACCGGAATGGCGTGTGCGGCCGGCTCAAGCGGATTATGGCCGCCGCGCTCCACAAGGCTGCCGCCGACAAAAGCCAGATCGGCAATGCCGTAAAGCAGCATCAGCTCGCCCATTGTATCGCCAATCACCACCTGAGTGCTGCCGGAGGGGATCTCACCGCTGCTGCGCAGGGTAAAGCTGAAGCCGCCTTTCTGCACCATCTCACGCGCATCTTTAAAACGTTCGGGGTGACGGGGGACCAGAATCAGCAGCAAATCGGGGAATTTTTCCAGCAGCTTACGATGGGCCTGCAGGATAATGGCTTCTTCGCCGTCATGGGTACTGGTTGCAATCCACACCTGGCGACGCGGTGCCCACTGGCGACGTAGCGTAATCGCACGGGCGGCGAGTTCAGGCGTGACGGAGATATCGAACTTCAGGCTACCCGTCACCGCAAGCTGGTTGCGCTTCAGGCCCAGAGCGAGAAAGCGCGCCGCGTCTTCTTCATTCTGTGCGGCAATCAGCGTAATTCGGCTGAGCAGGCGGCGCATAAATTTACCTAGCTTGCCGTAACCTTTCGCCGAGCGCTCTGAAAGGCGCGCGTTGGCAATCACCAGCGGAATTTTACGGGCATGCAGGGCGGAAATCATATTTGGCCACAGCTCGGTTTCCATGACGATCACCAGTTTCGGGCGAACGGTATTCAGGAAGCGATTCATGGCGCAAGGCAGGTCATAAGGCAAATAGACGTGTTGAACGTCTTTACCGAACGCCGATAATGCGCGTTCAGACCCCGTCGGCGTCATGGTCGTGACCGTGATCGGCAGTGACGGATAGCGGTGACGAAGGGCGCGAACCAGCGGGATCGCCGCCAGCGTTTCGCCCACAGAAACGGAATGCAGCAAAATACCGTCCGGCACGACTTTATTGCGGCAGTAACCATAGCGTTCAGCCCAGCGTTTACGATACGCAGGCGCTTTACGGCTACGAAGCAACAGTCGCAGCCACACCAGTGGCTGGATGATGTAGAGCAGGGCGGTATACAACAATTCCAAGCGATTATCCGTTTTTTAGTTTCGGCGGGGAAATTCTAAGCATTTAAGCCGGGTAAAGCTATCTCTTATGCCAGATACCGTTTTAAACGGAAGTAGCGTCGGCCCAGGCGCCAGCGCAAACGGGGGCTTTTGGCACTTTTCCAGATAAGCCTCCAGATACCCGTGTCGAAGAACTCTTTTATTATCATCGACTTCTTCTGCACATCCTTCATATTGTCGAAGGTATGAATGATCCCAAGCCCCTCTTTGGCGATTTGCCAGTGGCAGGCGGGGATATCTTTCACTTTTTCCGGGTAACGCTGGTTGATGGCATCCAGCATCTGCAGAATTTTCATGTAATGGCGCGCCGAGCGAATCAGCGTGTCATCATTGTCCGGCATATGGGAAACCGATGCGGAGTGAATGTAATAGTCGTAAAAACGTTCACTGGTGTATTGCACGCGGTCAGCTGCGAGCAAGACTTCGGTAGTCCACGGGATATCCTGATGGCGCAGGCCGGGCTCAAAACGAAAACCGTTCTGACGAATAAAGTCGTGGCGATAGATATTCAGCCAGGTCACATGCAGAAACTTGCGTGAGTCGAGCGCTTTTTTTAACCAGGCCGCACCGGTCATGACGTCTGTCGAGGCCAGCTTGTCTTCCGGGAAAATCGGCCGTGAAGGCTTCTTATTGTTTTCCCAGACGTAGTTTCCGTTGCAGGTGGCGACATCCAGATTCTGCGTGACGGCCATATCAAGCAAGCGCTGATACATGCCCGGCTTAAAGACATCATCAATATCCGGGAAAGAGAGATATTGACCGGTAGCGACGGCCAGACCGGTATTGCGCGCAATGGATACACCCTGATTTTCCTGTTCGATAACCTGCATTTGCGGCAGTTTTTCACGCCAGGTTTCGACTATCTGCATCGAACTGTCCGTGGAGCCATCATTGACGATGATGACTTCCATACTGTCGATCTGTTGATTCGCAAGGCAGGTAAAGAACTGATCCAGGAAAGCTTCGCCGTTATAAACGGCAACCACTACGCTTAATAATGGCGCTGAATTTTGCATAAGAAACCTGATTATTATTGATTGTCTACCAACGCAACATATTGCTGGCAAATGGCATTTATCCCGAACGACGCGATCGTTGCGCTATCAACGACAGGCGGGGAGGTATAGAGATCGGCCAGTGTTTTCGCCAGTGATTCGTCATTCATCTCCGACAGCCCGCGCGCCAGCGTACCCGTGAGGATTTCAGCGGGCCCGCCAGGACAGTTCGTACTGACAGGCGGCGTCTGGCAGATGATGGATTCTACCAGTACGTTACCAAAACCTTCACAGTCAGAACTTAACACTAAAAGCCGTGCGCCTTTAATCCACGGATAAGGGTTGGACTCGAAGGGGCGGAAAATAACCTTGTCTTCGATCCCGAGTTCTTTCGCTAACTGTTTAAGCTGTTGAATTTTGGTGTCAGAACCGTTGCCCATCATCACCAGCGATGCGTCTATTTTGCTCTGCGCATAGGCACGCAGAAGGCGGTCGTGGCGTTTATGTTCATGAAAACGACCCACGTGAATAATATAATCCTGCCCCTGCATCTCAAAAGGCGCATCCGCCAGACGCTGGATTTCAGGAATATCAAAGGGATTATGGATAACCGCTTTGCGACGAAGGTCGATGGACAGCGTCTCTGAGAGATCTTTCAGCACGGCGGCGGAGACGGCGACAACGTTTCGGTTTTCGTAGGTATGACGAATTTTGTAATGCTTAAACCAGCGTGAAAGGCCGTGGCGATGACGCAGGTAGGAGAATGAGAACATGCCATGCACGCAGAACCAGACCTTATCGCGATCCAGCGCACGACTGTGCGCCACAATACGATCGGTTTTATGCAGGTGCGAGAATATGACGTCGAACTTCCCGCTGCGCTCAGCCTGTTCAATGGCATTGTCCAGCAGCTGCGCCCGGCGCGGGATCTCGGTGAGCTTTCTCCAGGGCTTTTTACACGTATCCTGAATGACCTGATAATCAATGCCTGCCGGGATGGCGTAGTCGCACACCTTTCGCAGGGAGAAAAGGGAGACCTGATGCCCCATTTCTATCAATCCGCTGGAGAGGGTGAGAACCGTTTTTTCGGCTCCTCCACCGGGCAAACCATCAATAATCATTAGGATGCGCATTTTTAATCCAGTAATTTTTGATAAAGCGAAATAAGCTGACTTGATAATTTTTCTGGGGTCGCTTCTTTTACGCGCTCACGCGCTGCCCGCCCCATATCGTTATTCTTATCCAAAGATGGAAGGGTCATGACTGCCTCCTTCAATCTGCTGATATCAAGTGCATCACAGTAAAAGCCATTCTGACCTTGCTCAATAAATTCTGCACCACCGCAACTCACTGAAGTAATGACGGGCAAACCGCAGGCCATCGCTTCAAGAATGACGTTTGGAAAAGGATCATACAGCGTTGGCAGCAGTAATCCATCGGATACCTGGTAAAATGGCAGTGTCTCTTTTTGCATCCCCAGGAAGCGAATTTGCCCCTCACAGCCCAATGAACGGGCGAGGTCACGGTAACGACTTTCTGCTTTATCCTGTCCAACCACAATCAGCCACGCGGGTGTGCCCGTAATAGCGCGGATAGCGCTGGCGAGTCCTTTACGTTCAAAACCTGACCCGACGAAACACAACACCACGGCATCGACAGGCAATCCGAGCTGCTGACGCAGTACAGCGCGCTGTCCTTCGGTTGCCGGAACGAAGCGGCTGGAATCAATTGAATTATAAATCACATGTATCTTTTTTGCGTCAATATCAAAGTCTTCGATGATTTCGCGTTTGATCATCTCCGCATTGCAGATAACGGCTTTCAATTCAGGAGCCTGATACATTTCACGTTCGGCGTGCATGACGTAGCGATGGTAGCGATCGTGCATCAGAAGTTGTGCACGCCAGGCAGGCAGAATGCGCGCACGCTGCAGCAGCCAACGCCGATGCACGCCATCCCCTGCGCGGTAAATATCGCAGCCAGGAATACGCTCGTGGCTCTGCACAATGTCAAACTGCTGCTGTTCCCACAGTGCACGCGCAGCATGTGCAAACCCACGTTCGCGACTGATTCGGCCCCATTTACGTGGGTCGCAAATATGGATATGCCAGTCGTCCTGCTTCTCCCCCTGCCACTCACGCGTGATGACGTTGAGCTCAAGGTTTTGGTTGCTCAGTGCAGTAAGTGCCCGGGAAACGAAGCGTTCCGCCCCGCCATCAGGACGGTATTTTTGGCGAACAATCGCCAGACGATGGTGTTTCATTACAGGTATCTCCTGGCGGCGGAGACCACGACATTAACGGGAATGGCGTCGAGATAGCGTTCAGTTGTTTTGGTATCAATGGCGTCCGGGTCGGGGAGTGGGCCAAAATCGCCAGCCCAGATGACTTCACCGTTGACCTGCCATGGCGACCAGAACACCCGTTTTGACGGGCCGAAGAGAGCAATGCACGGCGTCTGAAGCGCGGCGGCCATGTGCATCGGAACGGAATCGACGCCAATAAAGAGGCGCGCATGATCGATAAGTGATGCCAGCTGGCGCAACGTGAGTTGGCCAGCCAGTGAGACTACGCCCGTTTTTGGCGCCGCGGCGAGAATGCGGTCTATCATCGCCAGCTCTTTTTTATCCGGGCCTGCGGTGAGAACCACAGTGTGGCCATCCTGCTGGAGTGCCGTGATGGTTTGCGCCATCTTGCCTTCGTCCCAGCACTTAAAGAACCAGCGTGACGTTGGCTGGATCACCACGTAGTTATCAGCCACACCCTGTTGTGTCAGTAGCTGGCGCGCGCGATCCCAGTCCTCTGCGCGATAGGCCATAGTGACGGCTGGCTGAGCCGGGACGGGCAACGGTGAAAGAATAGAAAGATTTTGCTCAACGGTATGGAGAGACGGGTGATTGGCGACGGAAACCAAATCGGTATGACAAAAACGCCAGAACGCGTTTTTTCGCTTGTTAAACGCGAACCCGAGGCGTACTGGCGCGCCGGTGAAACGGGTGACAATGGCGCTGCGCCACTGATCGGCAAGGTTTATCACCAGATGATAACGCTGCGCTCTTAAGGCACAGAGTAACTGCCACTCTTTTTGCAGATGTTTCAGGGTGCCGAGCTGCTTCCATTTACGATCTATACCGTAGATGGTGCCGATCGCCGGATGCGCGGCGAGCATATCGCGTGTCTCTTCATAAAGAAGAACATCGATTTGCGCCGTGGGCCATTTTTGACGTAACGAATTAATGACCGGAGTTGTGAGTAACATGTCGCCATGATGTCGAAGTTTGATAAGTAAAATACGTAAATCAGGCGTGTCGAGTAGGTTAATCATCATCATCTTATCAGCGGTATACTGTCAGCAATTCTAATAGACCTGATGGCGACTTGCACTCTTTCTCCATAATGTCAGGAATTTCCCTGGAAGGGTTTACTCCTGCTTCGCAGAGTGCGTAACATAGCCCTCACTCTTACGTCTTACGGACTCATTATGAAAAAACCAGCGTTTATCATCACCATTGATACAGAAGGCGATAATCTCTGGCAAAACCACCGTGTTATCAAAACGGAAAACGCACGTTACCTGGCACGATTTCAGGCGCTATGCGAGCGTTTTGGTTTTAAGCCGGTCTGGCTGACCAACTATGAGATGGCGATCGAACCGGTTTTCATTGAGTTCGCAAAAGATGTGATTGCCCGCGGCCAGGGCGAGGTTGGCATGCATCTTCATGCGTGGAACAGCCCACCTGAACATGACCTCACCGGTGATGACTGGCGTTGGCAACCTTATCTGATTGAGTTTTCAGATGAAATTATGCGCGAGAAAGTGCTTTTTATGACGCACTTACTGGAAGAGACCTTCCAGACCAAAATGCTGAGCCACCGTGCCGGGCGTTGGGCGTTTGATCGTCGCTACGCAAACTTGCTGATAGAGCTGGGTTATCAGGTTGACTGTTCCGTCACCCCACGGGTGAACTGGCGAAATGCCAAAGGGGCACCGCAGGGTCACGGAGGAACGAATTATCAGCATTTCCCTGACCATGCCTACTTTATTGATACAGAGGATATTTCCCGCCCGGGAAAGAGCCCTTTACTCGAAGTGCCGATGAGTATTCAGTATAAACACCCGGCCTGGCTGAACACCGTTAAACAGGGCTACGATCGGCTGCGTGGGAAATACCGTTCCCCGTCAGTTAACTGGCTGCGTCCGTCCGGTGGAAACGCGTCTGAGATGATTAAGGTCGCACAACAGTGCTTGTCGCAGGGCAATGATTATGTGGAGTTTATGCTCCATTCTTCAGAATTTATGCCCGGCGGAAGTCCTACGTTCAAAGATGATGCGGCCATTGAAGGGTTGTACCAGGATTTGGACCAGTTGTTTACATGGCTGTCGGACAAGACGGTGGGGATGACGCTGGCGGAGTTTTATCGGAGTAAAAGAAGCGCCGGTTAACCGGCGCCTAAAGATTATCTCTGAACGGTTTTTTTCACGGGTGTACTAAATATGATGGCTAATGGTATCCAGAATAACACCCAGTATTCTCGAGGATTACTGATAACGAACATCCCCTGAGTGGAATAAAATACGAGCGCGAAAATCAGTACCGCAACCTCGGCTTTGTGGTCTACAGCAAGGTGTCTCAGGCATTGCCTGAATGCGTAGGCAATCATCGCTAAAAACAGCGTTAGCCCTACAATTCCGCCCTTAAGAAAGGCACCGAAGTAGAGGCTGTGTGTAGTCGTCACATGCTGTTCATAACCATTAATGAATGACAGTTCTTTATTAAATCCCCAGCCAAATACTAATCTTTCTTTTGTTACTTCAAAAGCATGCTGCCAGATGCCAAAACGAACGGAGCCAGCCTGGTTAGAATCTTCAAACCGCTTTATTAGCAGGTCGTAAAAACCGCTGTAATAAAGTGTAATGCCCAGTATAAGCAGAGAGGCCAGGGACAAGAACACAAATTTGTTGTTCCATTTTGGTTTAATACAGAATATGACAGCTGTTGCTATTATTAACGCCAATAATGGTCCGCGGCTTTGCGTCAGTAATAAGCCACTCAACAACAACGGAACCGGAACATAATACCAAAGGCTGCGGGTTTCTCGAACGAGAATTGCACTTAAAATAATCCCCAATGCCATATAGCCACCCAGATCAATGACGTTGTCGGGTGCATAAGGAAAAGCGTTCATTAAACGCCCAACGAACAGGTGAGGCTTGTTAACATAAATAAATGTCATCAACGTGAGTACGATAATGCCAAAATAGGCCGCGCCAACAAGATATGTCTTCTTGTTTTCAAGCTCACATTGCCGGTACAGGCAGAAGAAAATAAGGATGTAAAATGAATGGGTAAGAGCAGAACTTAAGTGTGATGTCTCGGCCCAAAGGTTCGAGAGGGAAAAATAAAGGACAAAGAGAGTTAGCAGCCCAAGTGCAGGAAGAAATTCTTTATCATGTATAAACCGCTCTCTGGCGCTTTTTACCAGCATTATAGTGATAAGAAAAAGGGCCAGGGAAACGTGGAAAAGAATATTTACCTTAGATACCCCACAGAATATCATGCTTAAAAACATAAATGCTACAAAAGGGTAAAATGTAATACGCGGCAGTCTATTTAAATACATCCGTAAAATCCTTTCTGACAAAAACAGAAGAAGGTATAGCACTTTGAGGGGAAAGATTAATCACCTCTTTGTTTGCAGAAGCAAAAATCTTACTTGCAAGAGAGAGTGCAGGAAGAACAATATCCTGTACTTTATCTTCCAGAAACGAAGGCAGCATGGTTTCGGCTTTCTCATAAAATCGCGGTTGAGAGAAGTGTGTCATATCCAGTCCAGCAATATAGATTTTTGAGAACCCCATGTAATATGAGACCTGCAATGCCCAGTAAACCACTGTACCGGCATCAACGATACCCTGACAAATATCGAGGCTAAAAGCGCTATTTGGTGTATTTTCAGAAAAAACGATCCCAGGACGATCCTTGAGGGTATCAAAAAGCGCTTCGCGTTTGATTGAGGGTTTATACGTTTCGTAGCAAATATCTTCGATTATGGCTATCTGGCAGTGGATATTTTCGTATGAAAAACGGTCAATAAGCTTAACCACCCCCATAGCCGTTGTAAACAGAAGCAAATTTTTATTGGCCACGATACGCTTTAGCAACGCTGTTTGCCGGTCAATAAAAGTCATGTCGACGATAAAGTAATGGCTAAAACTAAGCTGGTTATGAAGGTGCCATGCCCCATTTACCCCCGTACGAATGACATCTACGGGTAATGTTGAAAAATCTATTTTTTTGACTGAGGGGCCAGTGGCGGTAATTAACACTTCTCCGCTGAATGCATTTTTGAGAGAAGTGAGGGAGGTAAGTAGAACGGGCTGACCACGATAGACAAAATCAGAAATCTCGCCGCTTTCATTACGCGCAATCTTCACATACGGCCACAAATTTTCATTGTGACGCATGTTTCGTTTATGAGTATAACGATAAAACTGCTTAGTCAGAGAGCCCATCTTAAGCCTTCTCGATTTCACTATTTTTATGCGCAACAGTAGACAACAAATGACTGATTTTTGCCAAATCTTCGTCTGTTACCTCAAAGAGCTCTTCTTTCGACTGACTGAAGTAGTAACGCGTTTCAAAGACGTAAGAGTTTATATTTTCATCATTCCCAATCAGCAATACCTTACCAAGCGGACGTTGTTCATAATGGCAGCATGGACCAAACAGCAACACCACCGGGACGCCCACCGCATCGGCAATGTAGATATTCCCTGAATCTGACGCAATATAACAATCCATTTTGGATATCGCCCACGGCAGTTCTTCGAGCGATATTTTGCCAATGAGGTTGATAAAATTGGGAATTTCACCGTAAGCGCGGGTGATGTCATCCATCCACGGCTGTTCGTTCGGTGCGCCAAAAACATAAAACTCGCAGGGCAGGTCGGCAAGATGATCGACAATACGTTTCCAGATTGCCGGGGGAACCGTCTTTGCTTTGTTACCGGCAGAAATGCTGATACCAATTCGGATAACCCCGGGTTTATCGAGAATTTGCGGGTAAACCGCAGGCTTGAACAGGGGCTTTGTGGCGTGCTTGGGTGAATCCTGCCAGGTGAGCGCGCGATCGGCGAGCTTGAGATAGTTAGTGACGGACAGCGTCTTTTTGCCATGCTCAACGGTACCATCAGCCGTGGCATAAAAAATTCCGTGATACCACCTGCGCGTATAAGTGCTTAAAAATTGTTTGTTTTTTGCATTACAGGCTGAGGCGAAAAAGAGATTCACACTGTTGGGCTGCAGCAGATAGACATTGTCGTAGCGATTCATGATCCGGCAGGCGAAGCAGAGCTTACGCCACAGGTTACGCTTTTGCTGCTCCACAAAAAAGATCTCTTCGATACTGTCGTCATGCTGAGCCAATGCGTTAACGCTGCGGCTGATCAGCACATCGCTTTTTTGCAGATACGCCAGTAGAGGCGTTGCATTGATAAAGTCACCGATTTTGGCTGTCTGAATGACAAGGTTTCTGCCCGTGTCTTTGCGAAACAGCTTCCGGATGAGTTTCACCGGAAAAAGTAAAATCAGCAGAAATACATAACTCATGGGTTAAATATCCCTGTTAGAAAGCCGATGGCTGCCCTGTAAAAACGAAAAAATCGCATCTGCGGTAATGTCTCTCATCTGCTGCGTCGGACTCACCATTTGATGCTGGTTTTTACCGTACCCACCGATCAGTCCCGGGTCGGTCGGACCGAAAAGGGTGATATTGGGGCGGTCCAGCGCTGCGGTTAAATGGCTTAATCCGGTATCCACGGATACGACGGCGTTGGCGCCTGCCAGTTGCGCGGCAACCTGAGCCAGCGTGAGTTTAGGTAACACTTCCACATTTGAAAAACCCGCGGCCAAACGCTCTGCGCGTTGCCTTTCGTGTTCTGCGCCCCACGGGAGTTTAATATGGATGCCGGTCGGTTGCATTAGCTCAATGAGTCTTCGCCAGTGTGATTCCGGCCAGTGCTTATCATCGCGCGTTGTGGCATGCAGAAAGACCAGATAGGGCGGCGTGTGCGTCTTGGCATCGCGCAAAAAATGCTGCGCAATAGCGTAATCACCCTGCGTGTCTGGTTTTGCATAGCCGAGGCTTTTCGCAAACAGCTCACGGGTGCGCTCCACGGCGTGCTGCTGTTTCGCGATATGGTGGCGGCGATTATAGAACAGGCTCGCCAGCGGCTCGCGGGCGGTTTGCCAGTCCATACCGTGCTTTACGCCGTGCGCCAGACGCGTGACCAGCGCGGCGCTTTTGACCAGACCCTGTGCGTCAATGATGGCATCGTAACGCTGCGCTTGCACCGCATCACGGAAGGCTTGACGTTCAGCCTTAATCGGTGCTGAGAACCACGCTTTACGCCAGCGGCGGATAGCAACCGGGATCACGCGGTCTACTGCTTCATGCCAGGTGGGGATCTGTGCGAAGCCCTCCTCCACCACCCAGTCAAAACGAATGCCGGGAATGGCCTGCATGGCGTCGGTGAGCGACGGCAGAGTATGCAGGACATCGCCCATGGAAGAGGTTTTAACGATCAATACCCGCATCCGTTATCCTTCTTCACTCAACAGCAGCTCGTTGAGCTCTTCAAGGACACACTCGGGCGTGATGTCGATCAGGCTCTGGTGATAGCCTTCAGCCGCATCGCCTTTTCGCACCTTGTGATAACCGCTGATCAGACGTATGACGCGCGCTTTATGAGAAAGCGGTGGCGTAAAGTCAGGGCTGCTGGGGCCATACAGAGCAACCAGCGGCCGGTTGAGCGCAGCGGCGACGTGCATCAGGCCTGAGTCGTTGGTGACGACGGCTTTACAGGCGGCAAGTAAAACTACCGCCTGTTCCAGCTGGGTTTCCCCTGCCAGATTACGGCACCATGCCTGCTGTTCTGTATTCAGCGAAGCCAGAATTTCGTTACCCGCCTCGTGGTCTTTCGCCGAGCCAAACAACACGACCTGATTACCTTCATCGATCAGCTGTTTTGCCAGCTCAGCGTAATGATAATGCGGCCAGCGTTTTGCCGGGCCGAACTCTGCTCCCGGGCAGAAACCGATCATAGGGCGTTCTGATGAAATTCCAAACGCGTTGCAGGTGTGGGATTTCTCACCGTCGTTGACCTGGAGCTGGGGCCAGAGCAGCGGTTGCGGCAGATCTTTTGCGCTGCGCATCACGCCTTTGTCATAGGCCAGCGCGACGTAGCGCTCGACCATGAGTGGCCAGGCGTCTTTATCAAGCACGCGCGCGTCGTTCAGCAGACCGTAGCGCATTTCTCCACGCCAGCCGGTGCGATGGGGGACGCCCGCAAAGAAGGGTACCAGGGCGGATTTAAAGGAGTTAGGCAGGACATAGGCGCGGTCATAGCGCTTTTCGCGCAGGCTATGGCCGAGCTTGCGACGCTCACCAATTTCCAGCGCGCCGTGGCCGAGCGGCATTGGGATCGCCTCGTTAACTTCCGGCATACGCGATAACAACGGACGGCACCAGGCAGGTGCCATCACATCAATTATCGCCTGGGGATAACGCGCCTTGAGCGTGCGATAGAGACTTTGCGACATCATCATGTCGCCCACCCATGACGGGCCGATCACCAGAATTTTCATACTTACGCGTCGCGGTTCAGCCAGGCCATGTATTCCGTTACGCCTTCGGCAACGGTCTTGAACGGTTTGTCGTAACCCGCCGCACGCAGGTTGGTCAAATCCGCCTGCGTGAAGGCCTGGTAACGACCTTTCAGTTTGTCCGGGAACGGAATGTATTCAATGCTGCCTTTTTTGTGGTACGCCAGGGTGGCGTCCGCCACGGCCTGGAAGGATTCCGCACGGCCTGTCCCCAGGTTAAAGATACCGGAGACGCCGTTTTCCCAGAACCACAGGTTCACTGCCGCCACGTCGCCTACGTAGACGAAGTCACGCTTGAAGCCGTCACTGCCTTCAAACAGTTTCGGGCTTTCGCCATTGTTCAGCTGCGTGTTCAGGTGGAACGCGACGCTCGCCATGCTCCCTTTGTGGCCTTCGCGCGGTCCGTACACGTTGAAGTAACGGAAACCCACAATCTGGGAATTGGCTTCAGGCAGAACCTGACGCACGTATTCGTCGAACAGGAATTTGGAGTAGCCATAGACGTTCAGCGGCTGCTCATATTCGCGGGATTCGATGAAGTCTGACGTACGGCCACCGTAGGTTGCTGCAGAAGAGGCGTACAGGAACGGAATTTCACGCTCCAGGCAGTAATGCAGGATCTCTTTGGAGTACTGATAGTTATTGTCCATCATGTACTTGCCATCCCACTCGGTGGTGGAAGAGCATGCGCCTTCGTGGAAGATGGCTTCGATCTCGCCGAACTCTTCACCTGCCATAATCTGGATAAGGAAGTCTTCTTTATCCATATAGTCAGCGATGTTCAGATCCACCAGGTTTACAAACTTGGTGCCGTCTTTCAGGTTGTCCACCACCAGAATGTCGGTGATGCCTTTGTCATTGAGGGCCTTAACAATGTTGCTGCCGATAAAGCCCGCGCCGCCGGTAACGATGATCATAACTGTAACCTTTGAAGTGTGGAGTCCGGGGACAATCCCGGACGCTAATGTTCTTATCATATCATTAGTATGGCTGCCCTTCAGCCATTCACCGACATAGCGCAAGGGTACACGTGATTTATGCTGCAAAAACGAGAAGAGATAATGTGTCATCTCGTCATGGCGGCCAGGGTTGGGTAATATGTGCCAAAATTTGCCGAGTCTGGAGAATTGCAATGCGTGGTGATTTTTACAAACAGTTAAACAGCGACCTCGACACCGCACGTGCGGAAGGGTTGTTCAAAGAAGAGCGTATTATCACGTCTGCTCAGCAGGCGGACATCACCGTTGCCGATGGCAGCCATGTGATCAACTTTTGTGCGAACAACTACTTAGGTCTTGCGAATCACCCTGAGCTGATTGCCGCGGCAAAACAAGGCATGGACACCCACGGTTTCGGTATGGCCTCCGTACGCTTTATCTGCGGTACGCAGGACAGCCATAAGCAGCTTGAGAAAAAGCTGGCGGACTTCCTGGGGATGGAAGATGCGATCCTGTACTCCTCGTGCTTCGACGCCAACGGTGGTCTGTTTGAGACGCTGCTCGGCGCAGAAGATGCCATTATCTCCGACGCCCTGAACCACGCTTCTATCATTGACGGTGTGCGCCTGTGTAAAGCGAAGCGCTTCCGCTACGCCAACAACGACATGGTGGAACTGGAAGCGCGCCTGAAAGAAGCGCGTGAAGCAGGTGCCCGCCATGTGCTGATCGCCACCGACGGCGTGTTCTCTATGGATGGCGTGATTGCCAACCTGAAGGGCGTGTGCGACCTGGCAGACAAATACGATGCGCTGGTGATGGTTGATGATTCACACGCCGTCGGTTTTGTTGGTGAGAACGGCCGTGGATCTCACGAATACTGTGACGTAATGGGTCGCGTGGACATTATCACCGGTACGCTGGGTAAAGCGCTCGGCGGCGCGTCAGGGGGTTATACTGCTGCGCGTAAAGAGGTGGTTGAGTGGCTGCGCCAGCGTTCCCGTCCATACCTGTTCTCCAACTCGCTGGCACCGGCGATCGTTGCCGCATCCATTAAAGTCCTGGAAATGGTGGAGTCTGGCGCTGAGCTGCGCGACCGTCTGTGGTCAAACGCCCGCCTGTTCCGTGAAAAAATGGGTGCCGCAGGGTTTACGCTCGCCGGTGCCGATCACGCCATTATCCCGGTGATGCTGGGCGATGCGGTTGTGGCGCAGAATTTTGCCCGTGAGCTGCAGAAAGAAGGAATTTACGTTACCGGGTTCTTCTTCCCGGTGGTACCAAAAGGCCAGGCGCGTATCCGCACCCAGATGTCTGCGGCGCATTCGCCTGAACAAATTGAACGTGCGGTGGAAGCCTTTACCCGCATCGGCAAACAGCTGGGCGTAATTGCCTGAGGACGTGTGATGAAAGCGTTATCCAAACTGAAAGCGGAAGAAGGGATTTGGATGACCGACGTGCCGGAGCCGGAAGTCGGTCATAACGATCTGCTGATCAAAATTCGTAAAACCGCCATTTGCGGCACTGACGTTCATATCTACAACTGGGACCAGTGGTCGCAGAAAACCATTCCGGTACCGATGGTCGTGGGCCACGAATATGTCGGCGAAGTGGTGGGCATGGGTCAGGAAGTAAAAGGCTTCAACATTGGCGACCGCGTCTCGGGTGAAGGCCATATTACCTGTGGTCACTGCCGTAACTGCCGCGGTGGACGCACGCACCTGTGCCGTAACACAATCGGCGTGGGCGTGAACCGTCCGGGCTGCTTCGCAGAATACCTGGTGATCCCGGCATTTAACGCGTTCAAAATCCCGGACAACATTTCTGACGATCTGGCCTCTATCTTTGATCCCTTCGGCAACGCGGTACACACGGCGCTCTCTTTCGACCTGGTCGGCGAAGATGTGCTGGTTTCCGGCGCGGGTCCCATCGGGATTATGGCGGCCGCGGTGGCGAAGCACGTTGGTGCCCGCAATGTGGTGATTACCGATGTGAACGAGTATCGCCTGTCGCTGGCGCGCAAAATGGGCGTGACCCGCGCGGTGGATGTCTCTAAAGAGAGCCTGAGCGACGTGATGGAAGAGCTGGGCATGACCGAAGGTTTTGACGTGGGTCTTGAGATGTCCGGCGCACCACCGGCGTTTCGCACCATGCTGGACACCATGAACCACGGCGGGCGTATTGCGATGCTGGGCATTCCACCGTCTGATATGTCTATCGACTGGAACAAGGTTATCTTCAAGGGGCTGTTCATCAAAGGTATCTACGGCCGCGAGATGTTCGAAACCTGGTACAAGATGGCGGCACTGATCCAGTCTGGTCTGGACCTGTCTCCGATTATCACCCATCGCTTCTCCATCGATGAGTTCCAGGAAGGCTTTGACGCGATGCGCTCTGGCCAGTCCGGAAAGGTTATCCTGAGCTGGGATTGAGAGTAAAAGCCGGCCGGATTTAAATCCGGCCGGCTTTCATCACAGGTATTTATCTTTTTCTTCTATAACGCATTTACCATCTAAAATATTCTTGGCTTCAGTGGCAATTAAATTTATGTCGATTTTTCTATCGTATTTATTGAAAATAAGTTGTTTTGCATTTTCGCCTATCGGGCCGAATATTTTATTGCCTTCGTAATTCTTATTATGATCAAGAAGCATTGAGTAATATATAGCTACGAGCTTTTTATCTAAAGCGCAGGCAATATGGACAATAGCGGTATCCACTGAAATGACAAGGTCTGCCTGCTTGATTAGCGCAACGGTGTCCCATAATGACGGGAAAATAGATACGGAAACTGCAGGATCCTGAATGTTTAATTTTTCAGTCTTTTTTCTTTCACCAACAATGAAAATATGATTATCTTTTGGTTCTGAAATTTTTGAAATCAGGCTTACTAATTGCTCGCGACTAAGACTTCGCTCATCTACACTGGCAAAGGGGTTGATTACGATCCACTTTTTTCCTTTAAAAGGAAGAAGATACTCATTAATAGTCTCTTCGTGGCTCGGTAAAGCTGGTAAAGAGTAAGATAAGTGTTTCGTTTGAATATTTAATGCAGTAAGCATCTTTTTCTGTGGATCAGTAATGTGAAAGTCTCCCTCCGCTGGCAGTTGTAAATTGTAGGGCTTATTAAGCCAGCCACCAAAACTCATCGCATATTTATATTGCGTTTTCTGCAGCAGTTGTACACTAAAGAGCTCTTTTCTTTTCATCCATGCATAAGGATTAATGATCAGGTCAGTCTCTATTTGTGGGGTGGAGTTTAACTCATTGATATTAATGATAAAAATCTCATCAATATCAACGATTTTTTCAAATAAAGCCCTGTTTCTTTCTTCTGCCGCGATCTGGACAATATACCCAGCCTTTTTCAGTTCTCTCCACATTCCGGTATGACAAACGGCATCACCAATCCCTAAATCTAAAAAAGGAAAGAGGATCCGCTTTACTGAGGAACTATCGAAAGGTTTGCCTCTTTTATCGGGAATGTTTTTAGATAATTTATAGAGTTTAAGCCGACGTTTTAATTCATGAGTCTTATGATTTCGTTGACGATTAAGTGCTTTAAAATAAAGGATGATTTTTTTCATTTGTTTGACAAACCACATTTTAAACATTCTGCTAACAGTATAAGCATAATGATAAGTAATGTGAACATCTATTTTAATGAGGAATTAATTTTTTGTTTAATAATTTCAACGGGTTAGAATGCTTGGCGCGCTGTGCAGGTCACTCTCTACTGGTCAAACAGTACTTTTTAGTGCCTGGATAAAGGCAAAAGTATGTTTACAGGCCTACTTTAAGGAATGAAGAGTATGGAATGGATGTCACAAAAGACGATTTTATTTATTATTTGCTGATTGTTTCGAGATTCACTTAAATACACTTTCCCTGCTACAATTGTGTAGGTCATTTTCGAAAAGAGTAAGGGAATGTTCAAGTTAACTGTTTGTTTACTCACCTGCAATTCAGCCAGGGTTCTTAACCATGTTCTGCCTCCTCTTCTTAAAATTGCAGATGAAATGATTGTTGTTGATTCCGGAAGTAAAGATAACACGCTATCCATTTGTGAAAGTTATAATTTAAGCCCTATCTATAGACAATATACGATGCATGGGGACCAAATGAACTATGCGGTGAGTCTTGCATCTCATGATTGGGTGTTATGCATGGATAGCGATGAAATCCTGGATGACCTGACTGTATCCTTTATTCTGAATCTGAAGAGTGGGGCTGAGCCTCCACCGGATCATGCCTGGCGTATTGCTCGACACTGGTACGTACTCGGAAAAGAAGTTCGTACTATCTATCCAGTATCGTCGCCAGATTTCCCTGTACGTCTTTTTAATCGCACCTGTGCAAAATTTAATCTCCGACCAGTAGATGACAAGGTGGAAGGTGAACTTAATGCTTTCATCATGGCTGGGCATGTACGCCATGATACCTTTTATGACCTGAATGAAGTGTTTAATAAGCTCAATAGCTATACAACAAGGCTGGTCAAATATCAGAAGATCCGCCCTTCAATTGGACGAGGCCTTATTAGTGCCATTGGGGCGTTTTTTAAATGGTATCTTTTCAGTGGTGCCTGGCGGCAGGGGAAAGTGGGCGTCGTGACGGGACTCTATGCAACGCTATACAGTTTTCTCAAATATTTCAAAGCCTGGTATCAGTTTGAGGATAAAAAATAGCCCGCATGCAGGAAGTATACGGGCGCTCATCTCGTTGCCATGCTCTGCCCGCCTGCGTTGACGGGCCAATTATGCTTTTTTACCCCAGCCTTGCCATTGATGCTGCATATATTTCACTAAGGAACTTTGGCTGATACTTTCCCCTATCACGGTAAAGAATCGAGTAGCATATACAGGCTCTGGTGACTGCTTAGGCTTGCAAATTTTCACACCCCTGAATGGATTGCGTGGCTGCGTTACCGGTGGCTGTGCATTGCCAGGACGCGACGTATCAACCTGTGGCTCATTCAGCAGATCGCCTGGACGAACCAGCGTAATATCAGAGGGCAATGTCGGCAGCATCTGCTGCAGAACGCGAACGGTAGACGGGTGCGGATGGCCGATAGCAATAGCCGAGCCATTGCGTCGGGCTAGCTGTACGGCGCGATTGAACTGCCCGCGGATATCCGCGTCGTTCTGGGTGTCATCGAGGAACACCTTGCGCTTTATTACCTTCACGCCTGTACCCTGCGCGGCACGCATCGCCTGGCTGTTGCCGATGGTCATGCTGTCGAGGAAATAGAGGTTATAGCGCTCCAGCGACTGCATCACTTTGAGCATCCCGTACAGGCTGGAGGTCATCGCGCTGCCCATGTGGTTGTTCAGCCCGACGGCGTACGGCACTTTATTGTAAGCATCGCGAATGATGCGATCGATCTCATCGCTGCTCATATCAGGACGCAAAGTATCTTTTTCCAGCGGCTGCTTGCTGAGCGGTGCCATCGGCAGATGGATGAGAACCTGATGGCCGCTGTTATGCGCTTTGATCGCCATTTCACGCGCGTGCGGCGCATTCGGGAGGACGGCGACAGAGATGGCGGCCGGCA
The DNA here is from genome assembly GCF_057320345.1 of Enterobacter cloacae complex sp. 394I7. Classification (NCBI taxonomy): domain Bacteria; kingdom Pseudomonadati; phylum Pseudomonadota; class Gammaproteobacteria; order Enterobacterales; family Enterobacteriaceae; genus Enterobacter; species Enterobacter cloacae complex sp. 394I7. Next base: position 166,230 of record NZ_JBXWCR010000005.1, read on the forward strand.
TCGCCAGTACCTGATTCTCGGTGTGCGGACGATAACCGAAGTCATCAATCACTATCGCGAGTTTGCCAGCGTAGACCGGTGCTGCCAGCGCCAGTGCACTGGCGAAGGAGAGAACAATTCGACGAAATTGAAGCAAAACTTATCTTCCCAACCACGGCTGTGGATTGACCGCCTGACCCTGGCGACGAATTTCGAAATAGAGTGACGGGCGGCCCTGACCGCCACTGCTGCCCACGAGGGCGATGGGTTGGCCGGCGCGCACCTGAGTACCAACGCTGACCAGTGCGCTCTGGTTGTAGCCGTAAAGGCTCATATCGCCTTTACCGTGTTCCACCACTACCACAAGCCCGTAACCCTGCAGCCAGTCGGCCAGAATCACACGGCCATCGGCGATGGCTTTTACTTCGCTACCTTCAGACGCACCGATAACTATCCCTTTCCAACGTAGTTCACCCTGCAGCTGTTCGCCATAGCGATGCAGAATTGTACCGCGCACGGGCCAGTAAGCCTGACCACGAGGGGAGCCTAAACCGCCGGTACGTGACATCAGGGAGCGTTCGCTTTCGCTTGGCTTGTAGGTCGTACCTTTGCGTGAGGCTTCCTGCTGCTTGTCGCGTACGGCCTGCGCTTCGCGGGCCTCTTTTTCGGCGCGCGCTTTCGCCGCCGCTTCCGCGCGGGCGATACTGTTACGCAGTTTCGATTCGTTGGCGCGCATTTCGCTCAGCTGGCTTTGGCCTTGCTGAATAGAGGACTCGAGACCGGAAAGGGTTTTCTTGCGCTCGTTGCGGGCCTGCTCGAGCTTCGCTTGTTGCGCCTGCTGTTCGTAGAGCAGCGTCTGTTGCTGGCTCTGCTTCTCTTCGAGCTCGGCTTTTTGCGTGGTGACCTCTTCGCGCGTCTGTTTCAGCTGCGCGATAGTCTCCTGACGCGCCTCGTTCAGATAACCAAAGTAGGCCTGCAGACGCTGACCACGCTGGCTCTCTTCACCGCTGAGGATCAACTGAAGGCCCGTGTGCTCACCCTGGCGGAAAGCAGCATCAAGCTGTGCGGCAAGGTTGCGTTCCTGGGCATCACGCTGGCGTTCCAGTTTGGCAATCGACGCGTTCATTTCGTCGATCTGTTTATTCAACTGGGCGAGGGTGTTTTGCGTTTCACGTAATTTACGTGCGGCAGCGGAGATGGCTTCTTCCTGCTGCTTAAGCTGAGCGAGCAGAGCAGAGCGTTGCTGCTGTTGCTGGCGTACCGCACGCTCTTTCGCGGCGATATCGGCCTGAATGGATTTCAGCTGGTCACGGTCATCCGCGTGGGCGGATGCGGCGCACAGCAATACGCCAGCGCTGAGTGCGCTGGCGCAAAGCAGAGGTCTGACTGATAACCTAAGCGGCTTCACGACCCATGTGATTGAAAAAATCGCCTTTCCCCTCATGGGGAGCGATTATTCCACGATGAACAGCGGCTTACCAGTCATCTCTTCAGGGATCTCCATGCCCATCAGCGACAACATGGTTGGCGCGATGTCGGAAAGCTTGCCGCCTTCCACCGCTTTCAGTGATTTATCACCCACATAAATCAGCGGAACAGGCAGGTTGGTGTGAGCGGTGTGCGCCTGGCCGGTTGCCGGGTCGCGCATCTGTTCTGCGTTACCGTGGTCAGCGGTGATGAGCAGCTGGCCTCCAACGGATTCAACCGCTTTCGCGACCTGCTCAACACAGTGATCAAGCGCTTCAACCGCTTTTACGGCGGCTTCCATCACGCCGGTATGACCCACCATGTCGCCGTTCGGGTAGTTACAGATGATGGTGTCGTATTTGCCGCTTTCGATTGCCGCAACCAGTTTTTCAGTCAGCTCGGCAGAGCTCATTTCTGGCTGCAGATCGTAGGTAGCCACTTTGGGTGAGTTAATCAGAATACGATCTTCGCCTTTGAACGGCTCTTCAACACCGCCGTTAAAGAAGAAGGTGACGTGGGCATATTTCTCGGTTTCGGAGATACGCAGCTGTGTCTTGTCGTTCTTCGCCATCCACTCACCGAAGGTATTGGCCAGTGATGCGGGTGGATAAGCGCATGGCGCATTGATGTCAGCGGCGTATTCGGTCAGCTGAATAAAGTCGATCTTCACCACTTTCTTACGGGTGAAACCGTCGAAATCACTGTTCACGAACGCACGGGTGATTTCACGCGCGCGGTCAGCACGGAAGTTCATGAAGATCAGCGCATCGCCGTCTTCCATGGCGGCATCAGCCTGGCCTTCAGCACGAATGACGGTTGCTTTCACAAATTCATCGTTTTCATCACGCGCGTAAGCGGCTTCCAGACCTTCCACCGCGGTCGCGAACTGGAATTCACCTTTTGCCAGCGTCATCAGGTCATAGGCCTGTTCAACGCGATCCCAACGGTTGTCGCGGTCCATTGCGTAGTAGCGCCCGATGATAGAGGCCACACGTCCTTTGCCAAGCGCGGCGAATTTGTTTTCGAAGGAGGCCAGTGAACCTTTTGCGCTGCGTGGTGGCGTATCACGACCGTCCAGGAAAGCGTGCAGATAGATTTTTTCTGCGCCGCGCTCAGCCGCCAGTTCAACCATCGCCATGATGTGATCTTCGTGGCTGTGTACGCCACCGGCGGAGAGCAGACCCATGATATGAACTGCTTTACCGGCCGCCACGGCTCTGTCCACCGCGCCGCAAAGTACTGGGTTGTTGAAGAAGGTACGTTCTTTGATTTCAACGTCCAGACGCGTCAGGTCCTGATACACGATACGACCTGCACCCAGGTTTACGTGTCCAACTTCGGAGTTGCCCATCTGACGATCTGGCAGACCCACTTCCAGCCCGGACGCATCAATCAGGGTGTGGGGACGTTTTGCCCACAGCGCGTCCATCACTGGCGTTTTGGCGTTGAAAATGGCGTTATCCTGTTGATCTTCACGGTAGCCATAGCCATCCAGAATCACCAGTACCATAGGTTTTTTAGAAACCGACATTGCGACAACCTCATGCTCAAGAGTCAAAATTTGCGTAATTTTACTACAGCTGAATCGATCAAATAGCCGCAGAAGATCAAAGAAAGCGCAGGGGCAAGGTGCTTAGCGGACGCTTTTGAGGCAATTTTTTAGGTGGCAGGCCTCAGAAAATGGATTAGGTTATGGTCGCTGGCTGTATTTGCCACAACGCACAGGTATACTCCTGTCCTGGTTTTTTTAATCACTAAGTCGGAGTAGTTACCCTCCATGCAAGAAATTATGCAATTCGTTAGCCGCCATCCGGTTCTGAGCATCGCGTGGATTGGCCTGCTGGCTGCTGTGCTGTTCACCACATTTAAAGGCCTGACGTCTAAGATTAAGGTTATCACCCGTGGTGAAGCGACGCGTCTGATTAACAAAGAAGATGCCGTCGTGGTCGATCTGCGTCAGCGTGACGATTTCCGTAAAGGTCACATTGCTGGTGCTATCAACCTGTTACCTGCTGAAATCAAAGCAAACAACGTTGGTGAGCTTGAGAAACATAAAGCCCAGCCGATTATCGTTGTTGACGCGACCGGTATGCAGGCGCAGGAATCTGCCAGCGCGCTGCATAAAGCAGGCTTCGAAAACGTAACGGTTCTGAAAGAAGGTATTTCCGGCTGGAGCGGGGAAAATCTTCCTTTGGTTCGCGGTAAATAAGGAGTTCAGTAATGGCCAATATCGAGATCTACACCAAAGCAACGTGCCCGTTCTGCCACCGTGCAAAAGCGCTTCTGAACAGCAAAGGCGTAGCGTTCAAAGAACTGCCGATTGACGGTGACGCGATTAAACGCGAAGAGATGATCCAACGTAGTGGTCGTACGACAGTTCCGCAGATTTTTATTGATGCGCAGCACATTGGCGGCTGTGATGACTTGTATGCGCTCGATGCCCGTGGTGGACTCGATCCGCTGCTGAGCTAAGAGACTTTAGGACAATTAAAAAGGGTTTTTCCATGTCAGAACAAAACAACACCGAAATGACTTTCCAGATCCAGCGTATCTACACCAAGGATGTCTCTTTCGAAGCGCCAAATGCGCCACACGTTTTTCAGAAAGATTGGCAGCCAGAGGTTAAACTTGATCTCGATACCGCATCTACCCAACTGGCGGATGACGTGTATGAAGTCGTACTGCGTGTGACTGTTACTGCCTCTCTGGGCGAAGAGACTGCATTCCTGTGTGAAGTTCAGCAGGGCGGCATCTTCTCCATCGGCGGCATCGAAGGCAACCAGATGGCGCACTGCCTGGGTGCATACTGCCCGAACATTCTGTTCCCGTATGCTCGCGAATGCATCACCAGCCTGGTTTCTCGCGGTACATTCCCGCAACTGAACCTTGCGCCAGTTAACTTTGATGCGCTGTTCATGAACTATCTGCAGCAGCAAGCTGGCGAAGGTACTGAACAACATCAGGATGCCTGATGAGCACTCTTAATGCGTCAATGACTGTGATCGGTGCCGGTTCATACGGCACCGCTCTTGCCATCACGCTGGCAAGAAATGGTCACGAAGTGGTTCTCTGGGGCCACGACCCAAAACATATCGCGACGCTGCAACGCGACCGTTGCAACGTGGCGTTCCTCCCGGACGTTCCGTTCCCAGACTCCCTGCACCTTGAAAGTGACCTTGCGACCGCGCTGGCGGCCAGCCGCAACATTCTGATTGTGGTGCCGAGCCATGTGTTTGGCGAAGTGCTGCGTCAGATCAAGCCGCTGATGCGCCCTGATGCGCGCATTGTATGGGCCACCAAAGGGCTGGAAGCCGAAACCGGACGCCTGTTGCAGGATGTCGCCCGCGAAGCGCTGGGTGATGACATCCCGCTGGCGGTTATCTCGGGGCCGACGTTTGCTAAAGAGCTGGCCGCTGGCCTGCCGACGGCGATCTCGCTGGCATCAACCGATCAGGCCTTCTCCGACGATCTTCAGCATTTGCTGCACTGCGGCAAAAGCTTCCGCGTTTACAGCAACCCCGATTTTATCGGCGTACAGCTGGGCGGTGCGGTGAAGAACGTGATTGCGATCGGCGCCGGAATGTCCGACGGGATTGGTTTTGGTGCCAACGCACGTACCGCACTGATTACGCGCGGCTTAACCGAGATGTCCCGCCTTGGCGCAGCACTGGGTGCCGATCCGACCACCTTCATGGGCATGGCGGGCCTGGGCGATCTGGTGCTGACCTGTACCGACAACCAGTCCCGTAACCGCCGCTTTGGCATGATGCTCGGTGAGGGCATGGATGTGAAAGGCGCGCAGGAGAAGATTGGTCAGGTGGTTGAAGGCTATCGCAATACCAAAGAAGTTCGCGAATTGGCGCACCGTTTTGGTGTCGAAATGCCAATAACCGAGGAAATTTATCAGGTATTGTATTGCGGAAAAAATGCGCGCGAGGCAGCATTGACCTTATTAGGTCGTTCGCGCAAGGATGAGCGCAGCAGTAACTAGTCGCAGGGATTCTTGTTAGCACTATGACCCGGCCAGCACAGAACTGGCCGGTCATTAACATGTCGTCTGGAGTAAGCAATGCCGTGTGAAGAACTGGATATCGTCTGGAACAATATTAAAGCTGAAGCCCGGGCTTTGGCTGACTGCGAGCCAATGCTGGCCAGTTTCTATCATGCGACGCTACTCAAGCACGAAAACCTCGGCAGCGCCCTGAGCTATATGCTCGCCAATAAACTGGCTTCCTCGATTATGCCCGCCATCGCCATTCGTGAAGTGGTGGAAGAGGCCTATGCCGCTGACCCTGAAATGATCGCTTCTGCCGCCTGTGATATCCAGGCCGTGCGCACGCGTGACCCGGCGGTGGACAAATACTCTACGCCGTTGCTGTATCTGAAGGGCTTTCATGCCTTGCAGGCTTATCGCATCGGCCACTGGCTGTGGAATGAAGGCCGCCGCGCGCTGGCTATCTTCCTGCAAAACCAGGTTTCCGTGACCTTCCAGGTGGATATTCACCCGGCCGCGAAAATTGGCCGCGGGATCATGCTTGACCACGCCACCGGCATTGTCGTCGGTGAAACCGCGGTGATTGAAGATGACGTTTCGATTCTGCAGTCGGTCACGTTAGGCGGTACCGGTAAAACCAGCGGCGATCGCCATCCGAAAATCCGTGAAGGGGTGATGATTGGCGCGGGCGCCAAGATCCTCGGCAACATCGAAGTGGGTCGTGGTGCGAAGATTGGCGCCGGCTCGGTTGTTCTGCAGCCTGTTCCGCCGCACACGACCGCCGCTGGCGTACCGGCTCGTATTGTCGGTAAACCAGACAGCGACAAACCGTCGATGGATATGGATCAGCACTTCAACGGTATTCACCATACGTTTGAGTATGGTGACGGTATTTAACTCCTGAGAATGGCGCCCGGGTATCCCAGCTGGCGCCATGCTTCATACACCACCACCGACACCGCATTTGACAGGTTCATGCTGCGGCTGTCCGGCATCATCGGAATACGAATCTTCTGCTCAGCGGGCAGGGCATCAAGAATGGTGGCCGGCAGGCCGCGCGTTTCCGGGCCAAACATCAGATAATCACCGTCCTGATAGCGCACGGCGCTATGTGCCGGCGTGCCTTTGGTGGTCAGGGCGAACATGCGCTGTGGGTTTTCGCTTTCCAGAAACGCGGCGTAATCATGATGGCGAACCACGGCCGTAAATTCATGATAATCCAGCCCCGCGCGGCGCAGACGTTTGTCGTCCCACGTAAAACCCATCGGCTCGATGATATGCAGACGAAAACCGGTGTTGGCGCACAGGCGGATAATATTGCCGGTATTCGGCGGAATTTCTGGTTCGAATAAAACGATGTTAAGCATGCTGCCCCCTTAATTGCGGGGGCAGAATAGCAGAAACCGGGCCGCTTATGCGACGCCGAGATCCTGCGAGCGGCAACGGAGCATTTTGTAGAAGGTTGCCGCGGCCGCCAGCAGGGCGGGCAGGCTAAGGATCATCAAAATGCTGTCTGCCTGCCACTGCATGGAGAGAAGCTGCGCGCTGGTCATGGTGCCCGCCACGCCACCAAAGCGGCCAATGCCCTGCATCCAGGCAATGCCCGTTGCGCGACACTCGGTAGGATAAAAGGTGGCTGCCAGCGTCTGCATTCCCGATTGCGCGCCGTTCATCGCGATCCCCATCAGGAAAATCAAGCCGCCAAACAGGGCGATATGGTTATGTTCAATGCCGAGCGCCAGAATGAGCAGCATGGTCAGGACAAAGCCACCTGCGACCACTTTGTGTGCCTCCCAGCGATCCATCATCCAGCCCGCGAGAAGGATGCCTGCGGTACCGCCGAAGGTGAACAGCGAGGTGAGCCATGCGGATTCCGCGAGGGGATAGCCCATCCCCAGCATCAGCGTCGGCATCCAGCTAAGCAGGACGTAATAAATCACCAGCCCCATAAAATAGGTTACCCATAGCATCAGGGTGCCGGGCAGCCAGGGCTGTGAAAACAGCTGTGCTACGCTCCCTTTTTTGGCGGCGACCCGATCCTCTGCGAGGAAGAAACCGGTGACGCCATCGAGGGTCGTGCGGGCGAAACGGCTGGCGATACGGCGGATCTGCATCACATCTTTCCCGCGCTGCACCAGGTACTTCACCGATTCCGGTAAAAACAGCATCAGCAGCAGCGTTAATATCAGCGGTGCTATCGCGCCGGTCAGCAGTACGCTTCGCCAGCCATGATGCGGGATAAGCCAGGACGATATCGCCCCACCGCCGGCCGCGCCCAGCGGGAAGCCGCAGTACATGGTATTAATCGCCATGGCGCGACAGCGCTGAGGGGCAAACTCTGAGATGAGGGTGATGGCGTTCGGCATGGCGGCACCCAGCCCCAGGCCTGTCAGAAACCGCCATAGCGTCAGGGTGTTAAGGCTTTGTGCCCAGGCCGTCCCCAGGCTTGAAAGGCCGAAGAACAGACAAGAAAAGACCAGTACGCGCTTGCGGCCTATCCGGTCCGATACCGGGCCTGCGACCAGCGCTCCCAGGGACAGCCCGAGCAGTGCTGCGCTCAGTACCGGTCCCAGATCCTGTTTGTGTATGCCCCATTCTGCCGACAGCGTGGGCGCAATGTAGCCCATTGCTGCGGTATCGAAACCATCGATCGCCAGCACCAGAAAGCCCAGCACGATGAGCACCCAGTGAAACCCCGAAAAGGGACTGTCGTCGATCACCTGCTGAATATCCACCTGACCTGAATATCTCATACGCTCCCCTCTGATGTGATGGTGTTTTTGTGTTCTTGTATTTGCTTGTCTATACAATTGCGTGCGGCACAGGTATGTCAAATTTTCTTATCTAATATGTTACCTGGATGTTATTTTTGACAAAAAAAAGCGCCCGAGGGGAGTTCGGACGCGTGGAGAGGGGAAGGGGAATCAGACGGGCGTCAGGCTGCGTCACCCTGGGCAAGCGGTGCCAGTGCTGCGGGTAATTTACCCAACTCCTGCACCAGGGAATCCTTGCTGATTTCGCGAATCGTTTTTGCGCCGGTCAACGTCATCGCCACTTTCATCTCTTTTTCGATCAGGTTGAGCAGATTCGCCACCCCTGCCTGACCAGCCGTAGCCAGTGCATAAAGATATGCGCGTCCGAGCAATACGCTGTCTGCGCCAAGGGCAATCATACGCACCACGTCAAGCCCGTTGCGGATACCGCTGTCGGCGAGGATAGCGATATCACCTTTCACCGCATCGGCAATCGCCGGCAGTGCGCGTGCGGAAGAGAGTACCCCGTCAAGCTGACGTCCGCCGTGGTTAGAGACCACAATACCGTCAGCGCCAAAGCGCACGGCATCGCGGGCATCTTCCGGGTCGAGGATCCCTTTGATCACCATCGGGCCGTCCCAGAATTCGCGGATCCACTCCAGGTCTTTCCACGAGATGGACGGATCGAAATTATTCGCCAGCCAGCCGATGTAATCTTCCAGCCCGGTGGGTTTACCAAGATAGGCCGAGATATTCCCCAGATCGTGCGGGCGACCATTCACACCGACATCCCAGGCCCATTGCGGGTGCGTTACCGCCTGCCAGTAGCGACGCAGGGCAGCATTTGGGCCGCTCATCCCGGAGTGGGCATCACGGTAACGGGCGCCAGGCGTCGGCATATCAACGGTAAAGACCAGCGTTGAACAGCCCGCGGCTTTGGCACGCTCCAGCGCATTGCGCATAAAGCCGCGATCGCGCAGGACGTACAGCTGGAACCACATCGGACGCTGGAGGGTCGGGGCCACTTCTTCAATCGGGCAGACGGAGACGGTGGAGAGGGTAAACGGAATACCTTTGGCATCCGCCGCTGCTGCCGCCTGGACTTCACCCCGGCGGGCGTACATGCCGCACAAACCGACTGGTGCAAGGGCCACCGGCATGGAAAGCGTTTCGTTAAACAGCGTTGTCTCAAGGCTCAGCTCAGACATATCTTTCAGCACGCGCTGGCGCAGCGCCACTTCCGACAGATCTTCCACGTTGCGGCGCAGGGTGTATTCGGCATATGCCCCACCGTCAATATAGTGGAACAGGAACGGCGGCAAAATGCGCTGCGCCGCGGCGCGATAGTCACTGGCTGCTGAAATAATCATGCTTTGTTCTCCCTGGAAATATCACTGTCGCCAGGCAGACGGGTAATACGCGCCTGTCGGGCCTGATCTTCATCGAATCGTTTTATGGTGGTGTGCACGAACCCCAGATGCGCCATCATCGCTTTGCGCGCGGCCTCAGCATCCCCGGCCAGAATGGCGTTGAGTACCGCCTCGTGCTGTTCGGTCAGTTGGGCAAATACCGGCGGGACCAGATACATACGCTGGCGGCTCTGCTTCACGGAGGATTGCAACAGGTCGAAGAAACCGCGCATGGTCTGGAGCAGAACGACGTTGTGCGATGCTTCGGCAATCGCCAGATGAAACCGCACGTCCGCCTGCGAGGCGATGTCCGGGTCGCTGCTTTGGGTGGCGTCAAAGCAGGCTTTGAGCTTCTCTTTGTCGGCTTCAGTGGCCCGCATGGCCGCATGCCAGGCGGTACTGGTTTCGATGGCGTGCCGCGCTTCAATGATGTCGAAGCTGTAGTCCGGGTCGTTTTCCATCAGTGTTTTAAGCGGCAGCACGATGTTTTGCTCGGACCAGTCATCGTGCTGCCAGCGGACAAAGGTGCCGCCGCCCCGACGGCTTACCAGTACCCCTTCGCTGACCAGCGTCGCCAGCGCCTCACGCAGGGAGTTACGAGATACACCCAGTTGGGCGGCGAGCTGGCGCTCGGCGGGCAATTTCATGCCCGCTTCCAGCTGTTGTTCTTCAATCAGCGCCCGTACGCGAGAGGCAATCTCGTCGGACAGGCGTCTGGGCATGACTATCATGGGATCATCCAGGTTAAGACATAGGCCTGCAGGGTCGTGATCACCCCGACCATACAGGTGAATATCAGGCTGTGTTTCACGGTAAAGCGGAACAGGTCCGACTCTTTACCGACCAGTCCCACCGCCGCACAGGCAATGGCGATGGATTGCGGTGAGATCATCTTGCCGGTCACGCCGCCGGTAGTATTGGCGGCCACCAGAAGGATGTCCGACACGCCAATCTGCTGGGCTGCCGTCGCCTGCAGGGCCGCAAACAGGGCGTTAGATGAGGTATCTGAACCGGTCAGGAACACCCCCAGCCAGCCGAGGAACGGCGAGAAGAACGTGAAGGCGTGGCCGGTATGCGCCAGCGCAAGCGCCAGTGTCGATGACAGGCCGGAATAGTTCGAGATAAACGCGAACGCCAGCACCATGCCGATGGAGTAGATCGGCAGCATCAGCTCCTTAATGGTAGCCGCAAAAGTCTGTACTGCAGCCGCTGGCTTCATGCGTAACCACACCACAGACAGGATAGCGGCAAACAGTATTGCGGTGCCGGTTGCTGAGAACCAGTCAAATTTATACACCGCGGCATACGGCGTGGCGGCGTGCACCACGGGCGGCATACGGGCGACCATCTTGTCGAGGAACGGCACGGAGATGTTAATGACCATCTCATACAGTGCGCCACCCGGTGCGAACAGGGCCTTAAACGGTGGAATACTCCAGAGCGTAACCGTGGCGGTCAGGAACAGGAACGGAGACCATGCGCGAATGATTTGTCCCGCGGTATAACCGGTACGTGCCAGGGTTTGATCGACGTGTGAAGCACCCATATCGGCGAAACGGAAGATGCGTACCGGCTGCCAGCGTTTCAGGAACAGCGTCAGGCAGACCAGCGACACCAGTGAAGAGATAATGTCCGGCAATTCGGGGCCGAGGAAATTCGAGCTGAGATACTGGGCAATGGCAAACGAGCCGCCAGCGACGACCACCGCAGGCCATGTCTCTTTCACGCCGCGCCAGCCATCCATAATCGCCATGATCCAGAACAGCACGATGATGGTCAGGAACGGCAGCTGACGGCCAACCATCTGGCCAATTTCAAAGCTGTCCAGACCGGTGACCTGCCCGGCGACCAGAATCGGGATCCCCATCGCACCAAACGCCACCGGCGCGGTGTTAACGATCAGACAAAGACCTGCAGCGTAAAGCGGGTTGAACCCCAGCCCGACTAACAGCGCCGCGGTGATGGCAACCGGTGCGCCAAACCCGGCCGCCCCTTCCAGAAAGGCCCCGAAGGAGAAACCGACAATCAGCATCTGCAGACGCTGGTCCGGGGTAATGGAAAGTATCGATGAGCGGATAATGTCGAACTGCCCGGTTTTCACCGAGATTTTGTAGACAAAGACCGCCGCGATGATGATCCACGCAATCGGCCACAGGCCGTAGAAGAAACCATAGACGACGGAGGCCAGCGCGCGATCGACCGGCATTTTATAGAAGAACAGTGCCACCATCAGCGCAATGGCAACGGTGTACGTCGCGGCCAGGTATCCCTTCAGCTTGAGCTTAATCAGCGCAAAGAAGAAGAACAGGATCGGAAGCGATGCGATCAGGCTCGACAGCCAGATATTGCCAGCCGGATCGTAGTTTTGTTGCCAGAGGCTCATGCAGGTCTCCTGAGGACCAGACAGTCTGCGTAGCGGGTGAGTCTCCGCTCATCTCTGCGTCACAAACTGTGTAAAAGTGGTCCTGCCAATATTGTGTTGTAGGGTGAATGACAATAAATGGTTAACCAGTTGTTATGAGTCGGCAATGATTTTGTGAGGGGAATTAGTGGAATTGTGAACCAGGAAAGTGATTACCGGGAGATTGGTTGGGCCAATTTTAAGCGGTGAGGGGGCGACGCGGTATGGTTTTCGCCCTCTCGCCTGGGAGAGAGGGCGGGGGACGATCAAAACGCGGTCTTACAAAAACCCGTCATCTCTTTCAGACCCATTTCGCGACCAAGCTCGGTCATGGGATGAACCACCACCAGGCCACGGACGCTTTTCTTCAGCTTGCCCATGTCGGCCTGCTCTTTTTTAGTGATGGCGCGACGGTGCGGCATGCTCAACAGCTTTTGGGCTTCGTTGCTCAGCTTCTGGCCTTTGACTTCGCGCAGACGCTCGATTTCCGCTTCAAGCTTCTCACTCTCTTTCTCCAGCTCGGCATACTTCTCGGCGGACTCAACCAGTGAGAGACCAGCCATCTGGTGGCGGATCAGATCCAGGCGGTCGCTCAGGCGTTTAATTTCGTTCTTTTCGACTTCTTTCATGACAAATAACTCTGAAAACGGGGAATTTACAGGGAAGGATACACCAATGTGAGCAGGCTTACTTCTGAAACGCTTTTTTTAAGCTGATTCGGGAAATCAGCTCAGTCAGGGAAAGGACCATTGTGGAACGGACAACCTGTTGATAACGCAGCTTTTGCATCGCGTACAGCTCAGGGTCACTGTTATCAAAATGGGGAGCAGGGGGAAGCGCGGAGACGCAGTGTAGCTCGCCGAAGGGGCCAAGGATCTCATCATCGGTAAAGGTGTACTCATTACCGTCATGATTTAACTCTTCGCGCAGTGCCATCAGCAGCTCGGCATCTTCATACTCTTGTCGGTTCAACACGCCAAGACCATAAATCAGCTTCAGACGTACCGATAAATCGCCCAGCGGTCCGTCTCCGTCCAGTAACGGTTCTACAGCATATTTTACCGCGTAGTCGTCTTTGCGAAACACCTGAAGTACCAGAATATTCACCGCCTCGGTTAGCAACTCGACGGCGGCAATCAGGAAACTTCGTACGGTTTTGCCAGCATTCAGACGCTCAAGCACACGATTTTCAAAGGCCTGGGTTTGTTCCATTATTGCCTGCATATCTGACAATCTGTTATTTGGGCGCAGGCTATCCTGCGCCGCACTCTGCATCATTTGATTGCGTTGTAAGCGTTCACCGCCTCCACAACCACGTCGCTGTTGGCATCCAGACCAGAGATCTGCGCCAGCGCACCCTGCGGGCCTTTATCGTTAATCAGCTGAGCCAGCTCCTGCGCCTGTGGATCCTGTTCGCTGCGGTAATGCATCGCGGCGGCAATCCCTTTCACCAGGTTGGCGTGCGCAAGACCATACTCCAGCGTGCCCAGCAGCGGTTTAATCAGGCGATCGCCCGCGCTCAGTTTACGCAGTGGCTGACGGCCTACGCGCTCAACGTCATCTTTCAGATACGGGTTTTCAAAACGACCGAGGATTTTCTGGATGTATGCTGCATGTTTCTCAGCATCAAAACCGTAGCGTTTGATCAGCACCGCGCCGCTCTCTTCCATTGCCCCTTTAACCACCGCACGGATGCTCTCATCGAGGATCGCGTCACGAATGGTCTGATGACCGGCCAATTTTCCGAGGTACGCGGTTATAGCATGCCCGGTGTTCAGCGTGAAGAGTTTACGTTCGACAAAGGCCATCAGGTTATCGGTTAATTCCATCCCCGGAATGGTTGGCAGCGCGCCTTTAAACTGGGTTTTATCGACGATCCACTCGCTGAAGGTTTCCACGGTCACTTCCAGCGGATCGTGGGTGGCGGATTCTGACGGCGGAACGATACGGTCAACGGCGGAATCCACAAAGCCGATGTGCGCTTCCACCCAGGCTTTATCTTCGTCCGCGACGGCGGCGAGCACATGGCCTTTCAGCTGCGTGGTGCCGCGCACCATGTTTTCACAGGCGATGATGTTCAGCGGTGTGTCGATGCCCTGCGCTTTACGTTTTGCCAGGCCTTTCGCCACCGCAGGGGCAATGCGCTCAAGCACCACCGGACCAACGGCCGTGGTCACCAGATCGACACTGGCGATGAGGTCGATAACGTCTTCGCCAATGCTGCTTACCGCATTAACGCCAGACACCGTCTCAACCTGCTCGTTTTCGCCTACCACGTGTACCTGATAGCTATGACGGGCATTCAGGGCATCCAGGACTACCTGATTCACATCGGCGAATGTCAGCGTAATGCCTGCGTCTGCCAGCAGTTTACCGATAAAGCCACGACCGATATTACCTGCGCCAAAATGTAATGCTTTCATAGTATTAACCTTAATCAATGTTTTTACCCGAGAGGGCTGGGGTGAGGCTTTGCCCTCACCCTAACCCTCTCCCCACAGGGGGAGAGGGAAGAGGTTCCGTTACTTGTTCAACAGCGCCAGCACTTCTTCCACGCTGGTGGTGTTGGCCAGACGTTCAATGACAGAGTCGTCATCCAGCGCGTTGGTCAGGCTGGTAATCACCTGGATGTGCTCGTTGTTGCGAGCGGCGATACCAATCACCAGGCGGGCGATGTCGTCTTCTTCTTCACCGAAGCGTACACCATCCGGATACTGGCAGAACACCACGCCGGTTTTCAGTACGCGATCTTTCGCTTCAACCGTACCGTGTGGAACCGCAATGGATTCACCCAGATAGGTTGGGGTCAGCTTTTCACGCTCCAGCATCGCGTCAACGTATTCAGGCTGCACGTAGCCGCCTTTCACCAGCTGTTCACCGGCAAAGCGAATCGCCTCTTCCTTGTGGGACGCCGTGTGGCCCAGGAAGATGTTTTCTGCGCCCAGGCGGAACAGGTGGCTGTCGTTCGCGTCAAAGCTGTCTTTCAGGCTGTCGCGGACTTTGACTTCGTTATCTTCATGACGCTGTGCCGCCACCAGACGTTCGGTCAGGTTGGTGTACAGGCCGCTGTCCAGGAAGTTGGTCAGCGAAATGTGCTGTGCCTGAGGAACCTGACGCATCGCACGTTCGGTCAGATCGCGGTGCGTAATCACCAGGTCAACATCTGCAGGCAGGCTATTGATGGCGCTGTTGGTGACGGAGATGTTGGTCAGACCCGCATCCTGTACTTTCTTACGCAGCACGCCGGCACCCATGGCGCTGGAACCCATACCCGCGTCACAGGCCACGATGATTTTACGTACGTGGCTCAGGTCGTTAGAGACATCGCCCGCCGCCAGCGGCGTTGCGCCTTTTGATTCGGCTTTCATGTCATGCATACGACGGGTTGCCGCTTCGATATCGTCATCTTCTTTCACTTTGCTGGTTTTCAGCAGGATAGAAGAGACCACGAAGGAGACGGCCATTGCCGCACAGATGGCTGCGATGTTAGCGAAATAGGCACCTTTCGGGGTCATCGCCAGCACCGCCAGGATGGAGCCTGGAGAGGCCGGAGAAACCAGACCACCGCCCAGCACGCTCAGGGTGAACACGCCCGTCATACCGCCGAGGATAACGGCCAGGATCAGACGTGGGTTCATCAGCACATAAGGGAAGTAAATTTCGTGGATACCGCCCAGGAAGTGGATGATAGCCGCACCGCCCGCAGACTGTTTCGCACTGCCGCGACCAAAGAACATGTACGCCAGCAGAACACCCATGCCCGGGCCCGGGTTGGCTTCAATCAGGAAGAAGATGGACTTGCCGAGGTCATGAGACTGCTGAATGCCCAGCGGTGAGAAGATACCGTGGTTAATGGCGTTGTTGAGGAACAGGATTTTCGCCGGTTCAACAAAGATAGACGCCAGCGGCAGCATGTCGTGCGCAACCATGAAGTTAACGCCTGCCGCCAGAACTTTGGACAGCACTTCAACCGCAGGGCCAATGCCGAGGAACGCCAGAATCGCGAGGATCATACCGATGATGCCCGCAGAGAAGTTGTTCACCAGCATTTCGAAGCCGGATTTGATCTTGCCATCAACCCAGACGTCGAATTTCTTAATTGCCCAGCCGCCCAGAGGGCCCGCAATCATTGCACCGAGGAACATCGGCATATCCGCACCGACGATAACCCCCATCGTCGTGATGGCACCCACAACGCCACCACGATCTCCACCCACCAGACGACCCCCGGTAAACCCGATAAGCAGCGGCAGCAGATAGGTAATCATTGGGCCAACAAGTTTCGCCAGCGTTTCGTTAGGCAACCACCCTGTCGGGATGAACAACGCAGTGATGATACCCCACGCGATAAACGCGCCGATATTTGGCATCACCATATTGCTGAGAAAACGACCAAAGCTTTGAACTTTGATCTTGAAATCGGATGACATAAAACACCCCTTCTTCTGTTTACGCTTAGGCTTGCGGCCCGAGGTTTATTGTTAATGAGGCGGCAGAGGTAGCCGGGCCCTGTTCTGATGCTGTGAAATCTGGCACTGAATCGTTCAACTGTCCAGACGACGGAAATTTGTGTGATATGAATCACGTAAATGTAGGGGGTGCAGACATGAATGAAGTGATCTTCGTCACAAAAATGGTGGATAAAAAAAATACGATGGCGATAAATAACGCAAAAACCACCCACTTCTGTGATGTGAATCACACTTGATTGTCGTGAGTTTGTTTCTGGATTGTGATTAATTTCACAAAAAATTTTTATGCAGAATTCTCCGGATGTGATCGGCGACAAATTCTGCCTGGCGATTCAACGCCAGGATGTCATGAAGTCACACATAAAGCTAAAAAATGACTTTTCATGTGTGGTATGGCGAAAAGCAATAAGGTACGTTACGCTCATATTGTAAGGTTAAGTCTATTATTATTCAGGATATATTTTGACACGCTTATAAACTTGCATGGAGATATTATAAAAAACGATACTCCCCGGCTCTGAAATATAAGTACACCTCGTATTTATAAAAAATTAATTAGGTTGCGTACCGTTTTATTAATTTAATGAGTTGACGTTGTTTAAGTGAGGAGAATATGTTTCTCAACTATTTTGCGCTGGGCGTATTGATTTTTGTATTTCTGGTTCTTTTTTACGGAATCATCGCCATCCATGATATTCCTTATAATATGGCCAAAAAACGGAATCATCCCCATGCGGATGCCATTCATACGGCGGGATGGATTAGCCTGTTTACGCTCCATGCGATTTGGCCGTTCCTGTGGATTTGGGCCACGTTGTACCGCGAAGATCGCGGCTGGGGGATGCAGAACCACATCTCAAAACCTGATGAGGTCCCGGGTATGGATGCTCTGACTAAACGTGTGGCCGAATTAGAACAAAAACTGGCAGCGGTACCTCCCACGGCTGACAAGAACACGCTGGAGCACTAATCATGGATCTGCTGATTATTTTGACCTATGTGGCCTTTGCCTGGGCCATTTTTAAAATATTCCGTATCCCGGTAAACCAGTGGACCCTCGCGACCGCAACATTAGGCGGGGTGTTTATTGTCGCCGGGCTTATCCTGTTGATGAACTATAACCATCCCTATACCTTTACGGCGCAAAAAGCGGTTATTTCCATTCCGATTACGCCGCAGGTTACTGGGGTAGTGAGTGAAGTTACCGATAAAAATAACCAGCTAATTAAAAAAGGCGAAGTGTTATTTAAACTTGATCCGGGCCGCTATCAGGCGCGCGTTGACAGACTGCAGGCCGACCTGGTCACCGCCACGCACAATATCGACAATCTCAAAGCGCAGCTTGCGGAAGCGGTCGCCAATACCACGCGCGTGTCCGCTGAACGTGACCGCCTGTATAAAGATTACCAGCGCTACCTGAAAGGCAGCCGCGCAAAGGTTAACCCGTTCTCTGAAAGCGATATCGACAACGCACGGCAAAACTATCTGGCGCAGGATGCGCTGGTAAAAGGCTCGGTGGCTGAACAGACGCAAATACAAAGTCAGTTAGACAGTATGGTCAACGGTGAGCAATCCCAGGTTGCTTCCCTGCGTGCTCAGCTTGCTGAAGCGAAATACAACCTGGATCAGACCGTGGTGCGTGCGCCGAGCAATGGCTATATCACGCAGGTACTGATTCGTCCGGGGACCTATGCTGCCGCGCTGCCGCTGCGCCCGGTCATGGTCTTTATTCCTGAACAGAAACGCCAGATTGTGGCCCAGTTCCGTCAGAACTCGCTGCTGCGTCTGAAGCCGGGCGACGAAGCGGAAGTGGTCTTCAACGCGCTGCCGGGCCAGGTCTTCTCCGGCAAGCTCACCAGTATTCTGCCGGTGGTGCCGGGGGGATCATACCAGGCGCAGGGTGCGCTGCAGTCGCTGACCGTGATCCCTGGCACCGATGGCGTATTAGGCACTATCGAGCTGGAGCCGAATGCTGATGTCGATGCGCTGCCCGACGGCATTTATGCTCAGGTGGCGGTCTATTCGGATCACTTTGCTCACGTCTCGGTAATGCGTAAGGTGCTGCTGCGTATGACCAGCTGGATGCACTACCTCTATCTCGATCACTAACCCCTTCAGGGCAGGAATGCGACACGCATACCTGCCCTTTTTTCATCGCTTGATCCATACTGACTTTTTTCGGCATCAAGGATCAGGCAATGAAACTTATCGGCAGCTACACCAGTCCCTTCGTGCGAAAAATCTCGATTCTCCTGCTGGAGAAAGGGATTGAATTCGAGTTCGTCAATGAACAGCCTTATCACGCTGAAAACGGTGTGGCGAAGTACAACCCGCTGGGAAAAGTGCCGGCGCTGGTAACAGACGAAGGCCAGTACTGGTTTGATTCCCCCATTATTGCGGAGTACATCGAGCTGCTCGGCGTGGCCCCGGCGATGTTACCGGCCGATCCAAACGCGGCGCTGGCAATGAAGCAAATTGAAGCGCTGGCCGACGGTATTATGGATGCGGCGTTAACGTCCGTACGCGAGCAGGCAAGACCCGCCGCCCAGCAGTCTGAAACGGAACTGTTACGCCAGCGTGAAAAAATCAGCCGCAGCCTGGACTGGTGCGAACAGCTTATCCGGGAGGGAAAAATTCAACCCGATAGCCTGAACCTGGCAACGATAGCCATTGCCTGCGCCATCGGTTATCTCAATTTCCGCCACGTTTCCCCCGGCTGGTGCGTCGACCGTCCATTGCTGGTGAAGCTTGCAGAAACGCTCTTTCAGCGCGAGAGCTTTGCCCGTACCGAACCGCCAAAGGCTTGATGCGGGTTATAACACTTCGCAGCAGGAGGCGGTACAATCCCTTCTTATGTTGACTCCCTCTCCCGTCGGGAGGGGGGATGATATTTACTCGCCAGGCGCTTTCATGACAACTCATCACTCCCTGTACAGCCAGATCCCTGCAACCGACCGTCTTCTTCGCGAGCCGCGCGTGCATGCTGCCGTTGCGCGGTTCGGCCATACCGCGACGGTTGAAATATTACGTCTGCTTCAGGACGAAGCCCGCAGCCATATTCAGACAGAAAATGCATTGCCGGACTGGTGTGCGGCGTGGGGGCAGGAAGTGGAGCTGAGGCTCGAGGAGAAAGCACAAAGCGCGTTACGCCCGGTCATCAACCTGACGGGAACCGTGCTGCACACCAACCTTGGTCGCGCTCAACAGGCAGAAGAGGCCGTCGCTGCGGTCGTGCAGGCCATGCGTTCCCCCGTGACGCTTGAGTACGATCTGGACGGCGCAGGGCGCGGACATCGCGATCGGGCGCTGGCGGACCTGCTCTGCGAGCTGACCGGCGCAGAAGATGCCTGCATCGTGAATAACAACGCGGCGGCGGTACTGTTAATGCTGGCAGCGACCGCCAGCGGTAAAGAGGTGGTGGTTTCCCGTGGCGAGCTGGTCGAGATTGGCGGTGCGTTTCGCATTCCGGATGTTATGCGCCAGGCGGGCTGTACCCTGCATGAAGTGGGCACCACCAACCGCACGCATGCAAAAGATTATCGCGCGGCAGTGAATGAAAATACCGGGCTGCTGATGAAGGTCCACACCAGTAATTATCAGATAGCCGGATTCACCAAAACCGTTGAAGAGGCGGAGCTGGCGGAGCTGGGCCGTGAGCTGGGTGTGCCGGTGGTGGCCGACCTCGGTAGCGGTTCGCTGGTCGATCTGAGCCAGTACGGTCTGCCAAAAGAGCCCATGCCGCAGGAGATGATTGCGGCGGGCGTCAGTCTCGTGAGTTTCTCCGGCGACAAACTGCTTGGCGGCCCGCAGGCGGGGATTATCGTGGGTAAACGTGCGCTTATTGCGAAGCTGCAGCAGCACCCGCTCAAGCGTGCACTGCGAGCCGATAAAATGACGCTTGCTGCGCTGGAAGCGACGCTGCGCCTTTATCTCCACCCGGAAAAACTGGCTGAACGTCTGCCTACGCTGCGCCTGCTGGCCCGTGATGCCGCCTCAATTCGCGCCCAGGGTGAGCTGCTCTTGCCACACGTTGCGCCGCACTACCCCGATTTTGACGTGCGCCTTGAAGCTTGTCAGTCGCAGATCGGCAGCGGTTCACTGCCGGTGGACAGGCTGCCCAGCGCGGCGCTCACGTTTACACCCCGTGACGGGCGCGGCAGCCAGCTTGACGCTTTGTCGGCGCGCTGGCGTGCCTTGCCAGCACCGGTTATCGGGCGCATTTACGATGGCCGAATGTGGCTGGATCTACGCTGTCTTGAAGATGAAGCGCGATTTCTGGAGATGCTGTTGAAATGATTATTGCCACCGCCGGTCACGTCGACCACGGAAAAACCACCTTATTACAGGCCCTGACCGGGGTGAATGCCGATCGTCTGCCGGAAGAGAAAAAACGCGGCATGACCATCGATCTGGGCTATGCCTACTGGCCTCAGCCTGATGGCCGGGTGCTGGGTTTTATTGATGTACCGGGACACGAGAAGTTTCTTTCTAACATGCTGGCGGGCGTCGGTGGCATCGATCATGCTCTGCTGGTGGTGGCCTGTGATGACGGCGTGATGGCGCAAACGCGTGAACATCTGGCAATTTTACAGCTGACGGGCAACCCGCAGCTGACCGTTGCGCTGACCAAAGCTGACCGCGTCGATGAGTCGCGACTCAACGCGGTGCGTGAAACCGTGCAGGCGACCTTGCGGGAGTATGGATTTGCCGATGCGCCATTATTCGTCACCGTGGCGACAGAAGGGCGCGGTATTGACGAACTTTGCCACCATTTGCAGCAGCTTACTTCACGCGAGCATGCCAGCCATCATCGTTTCCGTCTGGCGATCGACCGGGCCTTTACCGTTAAAGGCGCGGGGCTGGTGGTCACCGGTACCGCGCTGAGCGGTGAAGTGAACGTGGGCGATACCTTATGGCTCACGGGTGCCAACGCCCCGATGCGTGTGCGCGGTTTGCATGCGCAGAACCAGCCCGTAGAGCATGCCCATGCCGGGCAGCGCATCGCGCTCAATATTGCGGGCGATGCGGAAAAAGAGAAGCTTAACCGTGGCGACTGGCTGCTGGCCGGTGTACCGCCAGAGCCTTCTGAGCGGGCGATCGTCGCCCTGCAGACGCATGTGCCGCTGACCCAATGGCAGCCGCTGCATATCCACCACGCGGCCAGCCATATCACCGGGCGCGTGTCACTGCTGGAAAACGACCTTGCCGAACTGGTTTTCGATTCGCCACTGTGGCTCGCGGATAATGACCGTCTGGTACTGCGTGACATTTCGGCCCGGGAGACGCTGGCCGGGGCGCGGGTGGTCACGCTCAACCCGCCGCGTCGCGGCAAGCGCAAGCCGGAGTATCTGCAATGGCTGGGAGCGCTGGCGCAGGCCGCGGATGATAAAGCCGCGTTGCTTGTTCATCTTGAGCGTGGTGCCGTCAATCTGAGCGATTTCGCATGGGCTCGTCAGCTCAGCGCGGAAGGATTACGCCTGCTGACCCAAGAGCCCGGTTTTATTCAGGCGGGTAACAATTTACTGAATGCCCCGGTCGCAGCATGCTGGCAGCGCAAGGTACTGACCACGCTCGCCACTTACCATGAACAGCATCAGGATGAACCCGGCCCGGGACGTGAACGCCTGCGACGCATGGCGTTGCCGATGGAAAACGATGCGCTGGTGCTGCTGCTGATTGAAAACATGCGCGAAAGTGGGCTGATAAAAAGCCACCACGGCTGGCTGCATCTGCCGGATCACAAAGCCGGGTTTAACGCCGGGCAAGAGGCGATATGGCAGAAAGTGGCCCCGCTTTTTGGCGACGAGCCGTGGTGGGTTCGCGATCTCGCACGTGAAACGAATACTGACGAACAGGTGATGCGCCAGGTATTGCGCCATGCGGCGCAGCAGGGATTAATCGTCGCGATCGTGAAAGATCGTTATTACCGTAACGATCGCATTGTGGCGTTTGCAAACCTGATCCGCGAGCTGGATCAGGCGCGAGGCACGACCTGCGCAGCAGATTTCCGCGATCGGCTGAACGTCGGGCGCAAGCTGGCGATCCAGATCCTGGAATATTTCAACCGCATCGGCTTTACCCGTCGTCGTGGCAACGATCATTTATTGCGGGATTCGTTATTATTTCCTGAAACTCCGTGACCCCCGTCGTAAACACCGTTACCGGCTGGCGAGAAAATCGCCAGCCGGAACTACCCTTGTTGTACACCAACAGCAAGGAGACGGTCATGACAAACAATCCTCCCTCATCGCGTATCCAGCCTGGCGAGTATGGTTTTCCCCTCAAGCTGAAGCCCCGTTATGAAAACTTTATCGGCGGCGACTGGGTTGCACCCGTCGGCGGCGAATACTATTCCAATCTGACGCCCGTTACCGGCCAGCCGCTGTGTGAGATAGCCAGCTCCGGCAAGGGGGATATCGATCTGGCGCTGGACGCCGCGCACAAAGCCAAAGACAAATGGGGGCATACCTCTGTTCAGGACAGAGCGGCGATATTGTTCAAAATCGCTGACCGGATGGAACAGAATCTGGAGCTGCTGGCAACGGCGGAAACCTGGGATAACGGTAAGCCAATCCGTGAAACGATGGCGGCAGACGTGCCGCTGGCCATTGACCACTTCCGCTATTTTGCCTCCTGTATTCGCGCTCAGGAGGGCGGAATTAGCGAGGTAGACAGCGACACCGTGGCGTACCACTTCCACGAACCGCTGGGCGTGGTGGGGCAGATCATTCCGTGGAACTTCCCGTTGCTGATGGCGAGCTGGAAAATGGCGCCCGCGCTGGCGGCGGGTAACTGCATTGTGCTCAAACCGGCCCGCCTGACCCCGCTGTCAGTCCTGCTGCTGATGGAAGTCATTGGCGACCTTCTCCCGCCAGGCGTGATTAACGTGGTGAACGGGGCGGGGGGTGAGATAGGGGAATATCTGGCGACATCAAAACGGATCGCCAAAGTCGCGTTTACCGGGTCGACGGAAGTGGGTCAGCAGATCATGCAGTACGCGACCCAGAACATCATTCCAGTGACCCTGGAGCTGGGCGGTAAATCGCCGAACATTTTCTTCGCCGACGTCATGGAGGAAGAGGATGCCTTCTTCGATAAAGCCCTGGAAGGCTTTGCGCTGTTTGCTTTTAACCAGGGTGAAGTCTGTACCTGCCCAAGCCGCGCGCTGGTGCAGGAGTCTATCTATGAGCGCTTTATGGAGCGAGCCATTCGCCGCGTCGAGTCTATCCGCAGTGGTAACCCGCTTGATAACGTGACCCAGATGGGCGCGCAGGTCTCGCACGGGCAGATGGACACTATCCTCAACTACATTGATATCGGCAAGAAAGAAGGGGCGGATGTCCTGACCGGCGGTCGGCGTAAAATGCTGGGCGGCGATCTGCAGGACGGGTATTACCTGGAGCCGACGATCCTGTTCGGCAAAAACAACATGCGCGTTTTCCAGGAGGAAATTTTCGGACCGGTGCTGGCCGTCACCACCTTCAAAACGATGGAAGAGGCGCTGGAGATTGCTAACGATACGCCGTATGGCCTCGGGGCTGGCGTCTGGAGCCGCAACGGTAATCTGGCTTATAAAATGGGGCGGGGCATTCAGGCCGGGCGCGTGTGGACCAACTGCTACCACGCTTATCCGGCGCACGCGGCTTTTGGGGGCTATAAGCAGTCGGGCATCGGGCGTGAAACCCACAAGATGATGCTGGAGCATTACCAGCAGACGAAATGCCTGCTGGTGAGTTATTCCGATAAACCACTGGGGCTGTTCTAACCCTCCAGCTCAGGCTGCCCCTGGGCAGCCTGAGCAATTTGCTGACGCAGGCAGTTCAGTACGCCGTCCAGAATGTACTGCACGCGCCAGGGCTGGTATTCACGTTTGCGGAATATCGCCGTCAGGTCGAGCCACCACTCTTCCTGATGGGGGAAGCAGGGAACCAGAGAACCACTCTTAAGCTCTTTTTTCAGGCTTTCTTTCGGCGCAAAAACAATACCGAGATTATTTCGTGCCAGTTCCAGCGCCGTCTGTGTATTGTCGCAAATATAATTTCCGGTCACTCTGTAATCATATACGGTCTCACTGCCGTGGACGCGAAAACGCCAGATGTTCGCCTCATCCACCAGCATCGAGTCTATTAAAATACAGGAGTGATTAATTAAATCTTCAGGTCCGGTTAAGGGGTGGTTTTTCAAATATTCTTCTGTGGCAAATGCCGTGACGGAATATTTCGTTAACACACTGGCGACCAGACTTTCATCTTTCGGCTGAGCATAGGTAATGAGAATATCGCAATCATCGGGGAACGAGACCCCTTCGGAATATTCATTACGATCCAGGTTGTACGTTTTTAACGAGATGCGGATATCACCGATGTCCTCAATCTGATGGATCACGTGTCGCGCTAGATACATCACGATACCCGTTGGGGCGTAAATGGTCACTTTTCCGCGCTTCTCATGCTTATAATCAGCAATGAAATTAATGAGCTGGCTATTTTTATCCAGCGTGGCGTCAATGTAGGGGAGTAACGCTTCGCCAAACTGGGTTAGCGCCAGTTGACGGGTCGTGCGCTCAAATACCTTAAGACCGACACGCGTTTCAAAATCAGAAAGGTATTTACTGACGTTAGCCTGTGCCATGCCCAGCAGGGCTGCGGCATCGCCAATACTGTGGGTGGCTGCGATGACGGAAATAATTTTTAACTCGCGTGGTTTTAGCTGGAACTTATTCATCATGCGCACCCATCTATATGTTTTTATATATAATATTATATAAACTGTAGCGTTGCATTGGCAAATTTGTAACCATTATTATTCGCCTCGCTTGTTTGGCGTCTAAATGGATTACATGTAATGACTATTAAATACAATTTACTCATCGCAGCCACGTTATTTGCAACATCATCTGCAATGGCTGGTGACTTTTCACTTGGGGCGGGGGCTGTATTTAATGAGTCGCCTTATAAAGGTTATAACGAAAATACCACGGCGGTACCGTTAATTAGCTATGAAGGCGACCGGTTTTATATTCGCCAGACCACCGGCGGATGGATCCTGTGGAAAGACGAAAAAAATGAATTCAGCATGACCGCATCGTGGATGCCACTGCGATTTGATCCTGAAGATAACGACGACGCTCAGATGAAACACCTCGATGAGCGTAAAGCATCAGCGTTTCTCGGCGGGGCGTACTACCGCCATGAACACTGGGGCTCGCTGAAAGTGGCGGTCTCGGGTGATGCGATGGATGAGAGCGGCGGCGTGATCGGTGAAATCTCATACTTCCGTCCGGTTCGGATGGAACGTCTGACGCTGACGCCATCGGTAGGTATTTTCTACAGCGACGAAAGCTATAACGATTACTACTACGGTGTATCCGGCAATGAGTCTCGCCGCTCAGGCCTCAATGAATACACCGCAGGTGATAGCTGGACGCCGTATGTGGGTCTCGCGGCTAAATATCAGTTAACCCAGAATCTGTTTATCAACGCCAGCGCGGTCTATACCGTGTTACCTGACGACGTGAAGAACAGTCCGATGATCGATCGCGAAGACAGTTTCGCGCTGATGACCGGCATGTCCTGGCGTTTCTGATCTAAAGCCGGGTGGCGATTGCCTACCCGGCCTCGGTTTTTATCTCCCGCGCCTGTGGGAGTGGGTTGGGGTGAGGCTGACAGGACAGATGCCTTCAGGCCTCATCCACCCAAATCCGCATTTCGCCTTCTCCCCGGTTTGCCCAGCTGAACCACGGAATAAAGGTCAACGTCCGGGGCTGGCGCTGCACCGGGGCGCGATCGTACTGCCACAGTGCCTGCGTGCCTTCCTCATCAGCGTGACGCGCGATACCCTCCGCCTGAATCAGTATCTTGTGCGCAAAGATCCCTTTTCCTTCAAAGACCCGAAATTCGCTCTGCTCAGGCAGGGAGAGGTTATGCAGGTTCGCGCCATTGTCGGCCTCTTCCAGGCAGTAGACCAGCGGGCCACGCTGCAGCGCGACTTTACCGGCCTGCTGGCGTACCAGCGGGTTACCGTACACGCGGCGGACCGGCATGGGTAAGGTCAGCGTAAGGGTATCTCCCTCCTGCCAGCGGCGGGTGAGGTACAGATACCCCCGGGAGACATCACCCGTGACCCTTTCGCCGTTCAGTGACACGGCCGGGCTTGCGCACCAGTCCGGTAAACGTAGTGCCAGCGTGTGGGTCACCGGGACAGGTGAGGTGATCTCGATGTTGACCTCTTCCTGCCATGGATAATTACCGCTAATCCGTAGCTGTAAGGTGCCCTCATCTACCGGTATGGCGACGTCGTTCCCCACATAGAGGTTGATAAAGAGCGCGTTCTGACGAACGGTATAGAGATAGTGGCCCAGCGAAGTGAGCACGCGGGCGATATTGGGCGGGCAACAGGCGCAGCCGAACCAGCGCTGGCGAACCGGCTTAACGTGGTCGTAGACATGATTAAATGCCAGCGTTTTAGGGTGTACCTCCAGCGGGTTCACATAGAAGAAATGTTTACCGTCCAGCGCCATGCCGCCCAGTACCGTGTTGTATAAGGCACGCTCCATCACGTCGGCGTACTGGCTGTCCGCTTCCATCTCCAACATCCGGCGGGCAAACATCATCAGGCCAATGGAGGCGCAGCTTTCGGCATATACCGTATCGTTAGGCAAATCGTAATCGCTGCTGAAGGCTTCGCCACTGCTTTGCGAGCCGATCCCGCCGGTAATATAGAGCTGTCGCTGGGCCATGTTATTCCACAGCCGCAGGCAGTCCTGGCGTTTACCCTCGTCATGACTCAGGCGAGCAAGATGCGCCATACCCGCCATCAGATAGACAAATCGAACCGCGTGGCCGATGGCGGTGTGTTGTTCGGCAAGCGGTTGATGCGCCTGGCTATAGGCTTTGTCCTTGACCATCCACGCCGGGCCGTACGTGTTCCAGTACGATGTCCGGCCCCGTTTCTCATATTCGATATCGTAGAAATGAGGCTGCGTGCCGCGCGTGTCGATAAAATATTTCACAAGGGCCAGGTAACGCGGTTCCTGAGTGACGTCGTAAAGCCGCATAAGCGCCAGCTCAATTTCCGGATGGCCCGGATAACCGTGAAGCTGCTCCTCGCCGGGGCCAAAGACCCGGTCGATATGGTCCGCCAGTTTGCATACCACCTCCAGCAGACGGCGTTTTCCGGTCCCCTGAAAATAGGCCACGCCAGCTTCAATCATATGTCCGGCGCAGTACAGCTCGTGGCATTCGGCGAGATTCGTCCAGCGCTCACCGGGTGCTTTCACCGTGAAGTAGGTGTTGAGATAGCCATCGTCACACTGCGCCGCCGCAATCAGCTCAATCACCTCATCGGCGGTTTTTTCACGTTCCGGGTCGGGCTTCTGGCACAACGACCACGCGACGGCTTCCAGCCATTTCGCCACGTCGCTGTCCTGAAACACCATTCCATAGAACTCCCCCTGTTCCAGCCCTGCCGCAATGCGGAAGTTGGTGATGGCGTGACTCGGTTCGGCTTCGGTAACGCGATCGTTTAGCGCATCCCACTGGTAGGGGATCACCACATCACGCACCAGCCGCTGATACTGACCGAGAAACGGGTCGTTGATGTTCAGTGTGTGCAGGTCGGCTTCCATTATGGACATGTCATTCTCCTCAGGACGATACGTGACGCTGGCGCAGATCGGTGGCAATGCGCGACATCATGGGATTGTTGAGTCTGCACCAGCGAATTGAGACCGCCAGCAGCAGGTGGAAAAGGGCGGGGAGCAGCGTCTCCATCGCAGTAATTCCCTGTAACGAGGCTGGTGTCTGGTTGCCCGCGCCCGGCTGGTAGGCGACGGCGATAAACACCAGGCTGATGATCCCGGCGCTGGACGCCCAGGCGAGCTTGATGAAAAACAGATTGAAAGCGAAGTTCATGCCAGATGAACGTACCCCGTTTTTCCACTCACCATAGTCATCTGCAAATGCCATCAGCGAGAAGTGCAGGGGCAGGGTAAAACCGAGAATGACACCGTTACTCAGAATAACGATCAGCCAGAGCATCTGATGAGCCGGACCGCCTGGCAGAAACCACATACCCGCCGCGAGCGCGGCCAGCACGAGGTTGGTGTAGTAATAGAGTTTGACGGTATCAATCCGGCGAGAAAGGGGATTCACGATCACCGCGCCGAGAATGGCCGCAAAGGTCACCATTGTGAAGAACAGCGAGGTATAAGCGGTACTGCCCTGGAGCACGTAGGTGATGAAGTACATGTAGCCGCCGCCACGAATGTTGAAGACGTTGATCAGCAGGAATGACATCACCAGCATCAGCAGGAGCTGATCGTTGTTGCGCAGGCCGGCCAGGTGCTCGCGTAAGGTGAATTTGCCCATCAGCGCCAGCGGGACGCGCTCACGCACCCAGAAGAAGCAGCAGAGGAACATCACCACGGCGATGGCGCACAACACCCCAACGCCGAGCTGATAGCCTCGCGCAGCGTTGCCCTCGCCCAGCGCTGCGACCAGCCACGGCAGGCCAACAGAGACCAAAAAGCCCGCCACACCGCACAGCACAAAGCGCCATGACTGACAGGAGATGACCTCGCTGTGGCGGGTGGTCATGGTGTTGATCAGCGCGCAGTAGGGCACGTTGATGGCGGTATAGCCCACTGACAACAGCAGATAGGTACCAAACGCCCAGGCGATTTTCACCCCCATGCTGGCGTCAGGCACGGTGAAGGTCAGTACACCGATAACCCCGACAGGAAGCGCCACCCACAGCTGCCACGGGCGAAAACGCCCCCAACGGCTTTGTGTTCGGTCGGCAATCACCCCCATCACCGGATCGGAAATGGCGTCAAACACGCGCAGGGCAATAAACAGCGTGCCAACGAGCGCAGGCGTCAGACCAAAAACGTCGGTGTAGAAGAAGGTAAGAAAATTCATGATCAGGCAGGTAATGACCGTGCCACCCGCGTCACCCAGGCCGTAGCCAATTTTTTCGCGGACTGACAGGCGGTCATCCATTGCCCCTTGTACGACCTGTGATTCTGTAATCGGTGTGGAAGTCATGAGGTAACTCCTCGGTAATCGATTTTTATCGTATTTATGCAAGGTACCCCATTCATTCTGCACCGAACGCTCAGGCCAACAAGGGAAGGGAAAAGTATAAAAAGGTGACGATTCCGACCTGATGATAAATTTGTGATTTCGATCGGGAAGGCAGGAAGATATTCATTAATAATCAAAGCATAAGATGAATATTAATGGCAATCAGAGCGGAATGGTGAATATCCATGCTTGAATTATCCATAGCGCTTCCGATTAAAGTGCAAAATGGTGGGCTCTTTATTTCCCGGGGCGTGGGCCGGCATCCGGCGCGCAAATTAACCTCGTGGGAGATTATCTTCGTTGAAAAAGGGACATTAACGATCCAGGAAGAAAACACGCTCTTTGAGGTGAAAGCGGGAGAGAGCTTGCTGCTCTGGCCGGCGCGTCGACACGTGGGGACAGAAGATTTCCCGGCGGACCTGCGGTTCTACTGGCTGCATTTTGAGGTCGAAGCGCAATCGTCGCCTTTGCCACATGCTTTTCCGGTGGCCATTGAACAACATTGCTGCGTGCGCGATGCTCAATATGTGATTGCGCTATTCCGGCAATTCCTGAGTGAGCAGGAAAAATTACAGCGAAGCGTGGCGCTGGAAATGATTTTGCTGCTGATTTTACAGCAAGTGTCGATCTCCTCAGGTTATGAAGACAGAGCCGATGAAGCCGGCGCGGCCATGGCATGGAAGGCAAAACAGCTTATTCGCACGCAGTTTCATCTGCCGCTTTCCACATCGCAACTGGCAAAAGCCTTGCACTGCAATGCCGATTATCTGGGACGCGTATTTCGCCGGACCTTTCACTTAACCCTGACGGAGGCGATCCATCGCCAGCGCGTCAGGGCGGCAGAAAAGCTGTTGCTGAACGACTCCGCGTCCCTGACCGAAGTGGCAACCCGCTGCGGTTTTAATGATGTCGGGTATTTCCGGCAGATATTTTCAAAGCATACCGGCTTAACGCCCGCCGTCTGGAAACGGCGGTACTGTAAGGAGCATATTAATTCCGGGTGATCACTGCCCGTAGTAGGCATTTGCTCCATGCTTGCGCAGGTAATGTTTATCGAGCAGTTCCTGCTGCATCGTCGGTAGTTGTGGCGCAAGCTGGCGTGAAAACAGCCCCATAAAGGCGCACTCTTCCAGCACCACAGCGTTATGTACCGCATCGGCCGCATTTTTTCCCCAGGTGAACGGGCCGTGAGAATGCACCAGCACCGCCGGGATTTGCATCGGGTTTACGTCGCGCTCCTCAAAGGTTTTGATGATCACTTCACCGGTCTGGTATTCGTATTCACCCGCAATTTCAGCCGGGGTCATCAACCGCGTGCAGGGGATTGCACCATAAAAATAGTCAGCGTGCGTGGTACCCCATGCCGGTAAATCCTGCCCTGCCTGCGCCCAGACAGTGGCATGACGGGAATGGGTATGCACAATGCCGCCAATTTCAGGGTAACGGCGATACAGCGCCAGGTGGGTTGGCGTGTCGGAAGAGGGGTTTTTAACCCCCTCGACCACCTGGCCCGTGGCAATGTCCACCACCACCATATCCTCTGCGGACATCACGTCATATTCCACGCCGGAGGGTTTAATCACCATCAGGCCGCGTTCACGATCCACCGCACTGACGTTGCCCCAGGTTAAAGTCACCAGCTGGTGGGCGGGCAGCGCCAGGTTTGCCGCCAGGACCTCGGCTTTGAGTTGTTCTAACATGTCATCCCTCCTTCCTGCATCCGGGCTTCAATCCAGCGGCGTGCCTGGATGATTTCCAGTACCGGCTCTTTGGCTTTTTCAGTCCACATTTCAATCAAAAATGCACCGCGATAATTGAGCTGATTCAGCGTGTTAAATATGCCCACGAAATCGACGCACCCCTCACCGAACGGTACGTCACGAAACTGTCCGGGGCTTTGTTCAGTCACGGGCTGGGTATCTTTCAGGTGGATGGCGGCGATGCGATCGATGCCCAGCGTCAGCTCGGCGGCCACATCGTTACCCCACGCGCTCAGGTTGCCGACGTCCGGATAAACGCTGAACCATGGCGAAGCGAGCATTTCGTCCCACTTTTTCCATTTGCTGATGGAGTTCATAAACGCGGTATCCATGATCTCCACTGCCAGCATGACCTGCGCGGCGGCGGCCTGCTCCACGGCCCATGCCAGCCCTTCGGCAAAGCGTTGCCGGGTACCTTCGTCATGTTCTTCGTAATAGACGTCATACCCGGCAAGCTGGATGGTGCGAATACCGAGATCGCGCGCCAGACGGATGGCTTTGGTCATGATGGCGCGTGCGCGCTCGCGGACGGTCTCGTCCCGGCTACCAAACGGGAAACGGCGGTGGGCAGACAGACACATCGACGGGATCGCGACCCCGGTTTCCAGCATCGCCTCAACCAGAGAGGCGCGCTGCGCGGTGTTCCATTCAAGGCGGGACAAACGCTCATCGGTTTCATCGATCGACATCTCGACAAAATCAAATCCGCAGCTTTTTGCCAGCACCAGGCGCTCTGGCCAGGTGAGCGCTTTCGGCAGCGCTTTTTCGTAGATACCTAACGGATGCTGACGCATGGTGACTCCCCCCAGATGTCGCGGATGTGTGAATGGAATGCATGGGCCACCTGCGGTGGGTTGGCAGCGCCTGTCAGTGCCCGTCCGGCAATAAACGCTTTCACATTGATCTGCTTAAACAGCGGCAGGTCGGCGGGGGTAATGCCGCCGGTGATCGAGAGCTGCAGGCCGATATCCGAGAGGGCTTTCATGCTGGCGAGATCTACTTCGCCCCACTGCTGGCCGCTGGCCTGTGCGTCGCGCCCACGGTGATAAATGGCCTGTGTGACCCCGATACGGTGCCATTCACGCGCATCATCCAGCGTCCAGTGACCAAACAGCTCCATCTGAATTTCCCCGCCGCAGCGCAGAGCCACCTCGTGACCCTTCTCGACGGTTGCCAGCGGCGCGGCGCAGATGATGGTCATCCAGTTCGCGCCTGCGCCAAACGCCTGTTCAGCCAGCGTTTCTCCGGCATCGGCCACTTTCCAGTCAGCCACGATCGTTTTTTTCGGACACTGCTGGCGCAGTGCGCGCACGGCATTAAGCCCTTCAGTGAGACACAAAATGGTGCCTGCTTCGATAATATCGACGTGATCCGCAAGCCGCTCGACGTCGCGCTGTGCGGCCTGAAGTGAGGTATGGTCGAGCGCCAGCTGCAGTAATGGTCGGCTCATAGGTCGTGCTCCTTAACATGGGCGTGATAGCCCTGTAGTGCTGAAATCAGTAGCTGGTAGCGCTGATACTTGCGCTGGTAGGCCGCATGGACATGCTTGTCGGGTGTGATGACGCGAATGTGATGTCTGACAGCCTGCTGCGCGGTGCGGAAATCGGGATAAACGCCGGTACCCACCAGCGCGGCCAGCGCCGCGCCGGAACAGCCGGTCTCTTCGACCTGCGGCAGTTCTATTGCCAGACCGCTGACGTCCGCGAGCATTTGCATCCACACATCCGAATGGGCAGGGCCGCCGGTTACGCGCAATGCCTGCACGTGCGTGAAGCGCGCTAGCATGCGGTTAAGATGGGTCATGTGGCTGAAGACCACACCTTCATAGACCGCCTGCAACAGATGCGCGCGGGTGTGCAGGGCCTGCATGCCGTAAAACCCACAGGTCATCTCCAGCCCGGCGTTGCTGCCATAGAGGAACGGCAGGAAGAGCAGATCGCTTCCGGCTTTCGGCAGGCTGGCCACGGCCTGGTTGATCGCATCGAATGACATGTCGCCCCACTGTGTGGTCAGCCATTCGAGGTTACCGGACGAGGTGGGGCTGGCTTCGTGAACGATGTAGTGCTGCGGATGAACGTAGCGCCCATACACATAGGGATACGGCTCGTTATGGCCTATACCGTTGGCGATCCCGCTGGTGACAGCCCAGGTGCCCATCACGGCGTTGAGCGTGCTGTCGTCATGTAACCCGGCGCAGATCGCGGTGGAAACCACATCAAACAGCCCCCCCACAACGGGTGTACCCGCTGCGAGACCGGTCAGGGCGGCGGCCTGAGCGGTGATTTCCCCGCAAATTTCTGCTGAACCGACGATCGGCGGTAGTGTGCCGTCAATTTCATCGATGCCGAGCCAGCGTGTGAGCTGCGGGTCGTACTGCCCGGTGTTCATGTTGTAGAGATTGGATTCAGAGATGTTGCTCTCTTCACACCCTTTAACGCCGGTGAGGCACCAGCGCAGGTAGTCGTGCGCCATCATCACACAGCCAATCTGCTGATAACGGTGCGGTTCATTCTCTTTCACCCAGCGCAGGAGGGAGGCGGGATGCCCCGTCCATAGCGTCTGGCGCGTATGCGGATAAAGCTTTTCAGGAATACCGTCCTGCTGCCAGCGCTGTACAATCTCCAGCGCCCGGCGGTCAGAGGAGAGCATGGCGTTGCCGAGCGGCTGGTCATACTTGTCCAGTAAAAACAGTCCTTTACCCTGAGCTGATATCCCGACGCCTTTGATTTGTGCGCCGCCGATGCCGGCCTTCTTAAGCAGCAGGGCGACGGTGGCGTGGCACTGCTGCCAGAGTTGGTGCATATCCCGCTCAGCGTGGCCAGCGTGTGGGCTGAGTGTGGCAACCGCGCGGCGCTCAATACAGACTTCCTGGCCCTGGCGGGTGTACAGACCGGCTTTCAGATACGTTCCGCCACAATCGATACCCAGCCAGAAGGGCTCTTTTTCACTCATCGTTGACTCTCTTGTCTTACGCCCTCTCTTCAGGAGAGGGCGGGGGGATCAGGCTGCGTGCTTATGCGGGTTCACGCCGGGGTTGGGTTCCGCTCCGGCATCGCATTTCGCCGGTAGCATCAGGGCGAGCAGCGAGGCCAGCGCCAGCGAAACCGCGAGGCAGTACACCCCAGCATCTTTGCTGTAGAGGGTGATCAGCACGCCCACCGCGTAAGGGCCGCAGAACCCACCGAGGTTACCCAGGGCGTTAATCACGCCGCGAGCGCCACCGGCCATCTCTGCGCTGAACAGGCGCGCCGGAATCGTCCAGAACACACCCGCAGCGGACTGCAGGAAGAAGCCACAGCCCACCAGCGCGGCATAGGCCAGCCAGATGTTCTCTTTCAACGCCACGGAGAGGAACATGCAGAGCGCGAAGCCAATCAGCGGCAGGGAGACGAACAGCTTGCGCTTGCCGGTACGGTCAGACAGTGAGGAGAACAGGAACATGCCCGCAATGGCGCCGACATAAGGCAGGATGGCGAGCATTCCCACCTGGCCGATGCTGGTATGCGTCAGCTCTTTGAGAATGGTCGGCAGCCAGAGGGTGTAACCGTAAATCCCGGTCTGGTAGAAGAAGTTCAGGGCAATCAGCTGCCACATGGTTTTGTCGGACAGAACCGCACTCAGCGAGGCATTTTTCACCGCTTTTCCGGCAATAGCCTGCTGTTCTGCGGCCAGCGTTTGTATCAGATAATTTTTCTCGGCCTCGGAGATCCAGCGAGCCTCCTGAGGGCGGTCGTAGACGGTGAACACCCAGAGCACCAGCACCACAATGGACATCAGCCCTTCAATGATGAACAGCCAGCGCCAGTCAAGTGCGGTGATAATCCAGCCCGACAGGGGCGCGGTGATGATCCCCGCAATGGGAACAAACATGATGACAATCGCATTGGCGCGGCCGCGTTCGGCGTCCGGGAACCAGTTACTGATCATCGTGAGCACCACAGGCAGCATCCCGCCTTCTGCCACACCGAGTAAGAAGCGCAGTGCCAGCAGTTGATACTGGTTGGTCACAACGCCGGTCAGGACCGAAATCACCGCCCAGGCAACCAGTGACCAGCCAATAAACTTCTTACCGCTGCCATGCACGGCAATCTTGCCGCCGGGCACCTGCAGGAACAGATAACCGATAAAGAAGATCCCACCCGCCAGGCCTGCCATGGTGGCAGAGATACCTAACTCTTCATCCATACCGCCTGGCATCGCAAATGCAATATTCACGCGGTCCATATATGAAATAATACAGGCGATAAGAATAGGCGGAATGATTCTTAACCAGCGCTGGCGCGGAATATCCGCTTGTAGAGCATGAGTAGAAATATTCATATTTAATATCTCAGTGAATGTAACCGGAATAAGATTTTTATTGTTATTGCGTTGCTTTTTTCATTTCACTAATGCCGTCGCGCAAAATAGCGATACGATGGCTGACGTTAGCATTAGCATTTATTTCCAGTAATTTAATACCGGAGAATTTCAATGTTGCGGCGCTCGCCGCAGTAAAAAGTGCTTTTACCTGTTCGGTGGTCATTAAACTGTCGGCACAGAACGGGGAAAATGGCGCGTGCAGATCCTGCCATTCGCCGTACGCTCCGCGGACGGAGGTCCCGGAGAACATCAGTGCGCCCAGCTTCCCGGCCTCAAGTGCGGCTTTAACATGTTCAGGTGGCAGCGCGATATTGCGTCCTTCGATAGCCGACCGCGCCCAGTTGATGCATACGCTGATATCCGTTTCTTTCACCACCTCAAGCACCTGCGCTAAGGGCAAAAACCCCTTGCGTGGCGCGGGGCCGGTCATGGCATCGCAGTGTTCAAGCACCAGGTCGCATGACCAGTCCCATGAGGTGATTTCACGTACAGAACGGGAAAACGCAGCGGTAGCTTGTTCAACAGACGGGTTTCCCGCCTGCGGCGCGGCTTGCATCTCCAGGGCAATAATTTTGCCTGGAAAGCGAGTATTGATGGCATCAATCTTTCGCAGCAGATGGCGGTAATAGTCAACGCAGGCTTTGCGCTGTTCTTCATCGGCAGAGGCCAGGCCAAACGCGCCATTTGTGCCGCGGCGGCGCATGGTTTCCATCACCGCGGTAACCACCATTTGCCAGTCTCCCGGCGTATGGCGGAACAGCCATTCGTCACCCAACGGATGGAGATCCTCAAGACACGGTTGCTCCAGCCCGCGAATATCTGGCGTATCGGAAAGCGCTCGCCAGAAGTCCTGCTCTTCTTGTTCCCCTTGCTGGTGAAACGAGGGTGCGCAGGGGTACGCACCAATTATAAAACCGGTGTTAGTCATTTCGCATTCCCAATAGAGTTCAGAAAATTAATCTATTTCGCTGATTGCTACTTTCACCACAATTTTACGAATTGCCGATACCTTATTTTTAATGCAGGCAGGACGGTGAACATCCTGCGGGAAAAATATGGCGTACGTGCCGGGCGTCATTTCTATAAATGATTCATTTTCGCTGCCGTGATAAAAAATAATATCCCGCTGTTCCAGCAGCGATTCGCTTATTTCGTTATTGCCGGTATCAATGGCGACACCGATTTTCTCTTCACCCCATGCCAGAAACTGAATGTCCAGATAGCGACGGTGCACTTCGGGACGGTTCTCATCCCACGTTTGAGTGGTGAGGTCGAGCACCTGAGCAAAGATGTTACGTCCGTCAATGTCCACCACGCCAGGTGCCAGCGCCGTGAAATCCGTGGTGCGCAGAAAATCGAGCGCTTTCTCTATCGCCCGCGGCAGGCGACACGGATTTGGCTGCGAAATATGTCCTAAAATCATGGCCCACTCCTTACAGAGACTGGATTTTCGCCCACACGCTGTCGTCAATGGTGATGCCGTTGCGGCGGTTCTCTTCGAGCAGACGTGTGAATTCATGACCCGGCAGTCGAACCGCGACGTTGTCATCAGCCCGCTCGGCGTTGATGATAAAGTCCATGATGCGCTGCAGTTTGGCATCGCGGGTGGGTCCGTCGATCAAACGATCGACCTCGATGGCGATAAAGATTTGTGACACGCCATATTCGTCGCTGTTGTCCTGGGTCACTTCCGCAACGGAGGATCCGTTGGAGAGCAGGGTTGCGATCATGTCGAGGACGATGGATAAGCCCGATCCTTTCCAGTAGCCCATCGGCAGAATGCGGCGGTTTTTCTCGATCACACCAGGTTCTCTGGTGAGGTGCCCTTCATCGTCAAACCCCCCATCCACCGGCAACGTGCGTCCGGCCAGGCGATTCACTTCCAGCATGCCGTAGGAGAACATTGACATCGACATATCGACCATTGTGATCGGCGTAGACGGAATCGCCACGATCAGAGGGTTAGTGCCGATGCAGCACGCTTTTGAGCCCCAGGCTGGCATGACGGCAATGGAGTTAGTCCAGCAGATCCCGATGTACCCCTTCTCTGCGGCCTGCCAGCCGTAGCTGCCGCCGCGCATCCAGTGGTTGGCGTTTCGCAGAGCCACCAGGCCGATACCGTGGTCGGCGGCCAGTTCGGTGGCGCGATCCATCATCTTTTTCGCCGTCAGGTTGCCAATCGAACGTCGGGCAT
The DNA here is from genome assembly GCF_057320345.1 of Enterobacter cloacae complex sp. 394I7. Lineage (NCBI taxonomy): Bacteria > Pseudomonadati > Pseudomonadota > Gammaproteobacteria > Enterobacterales > Enterobacteriaceae > Enterobacter > Enterobacter cloacae complex sp. 394I7. The sequence continues at coordinate 204,106 of NZ_JBXWCR010000005.1, forward strand.
CCCACTGTTCGATGGCACCTAGCGAGGTCACCCGTGTTGGCTGGGCATCAGGAATGATGTCGCCGGCATCAAGCTGCTGAATGAAACGAGGGAAGCGGTTAACCCCGTGTGAATAGACGCCCGATTCCGTGGTGCGGGCAAACATCTCCGCGCAGGCGTCGGCGGTGTCCGCTTTTACGCCGCGATCGACCAGGACCCGCCTGAACGCCGCTTTTAACTCTTCAAAGGTCACTTTCATCCCTGTTCTCCTGTTTTTGTCGGGGCAAGTGCGAGTGCTTTTTTATCGCTAAATTTCACTATGCGAAATCTGATTTCAAATATAGCGATCAAATTTTGCCAGATCAACGACATTCATGATTTTCAAAATCGATTAAAATCAACTGGTTGTGTTTTTTCTGTTGAGATCGTGAACTGAACCACACTTTGCGCTACCATCAGGACGCGATAAAAAGGAGCCATTGGATGAGCACGAAAGAGAGCGAAATGACGCAAGAAAAAGAGAGGCCAGCAGGTAGCCAGAGCTTGTTTCGCGGCCTGATGCTGATTGAGATCCTCAGCAACTACCCGAACGGGTGTCCGTTGGCCCATTTATCGGAACTGGCAGGGCTGAATAAAAGCACCGTGCACCGCTTACTGCAGGGATTACAGTCGTGCGGGTACGTTACCCCGGCGCCTGCGGCGGGCAGCTACCGCCTGACCACCAAATTTATCGCCGTCGGGCAAAAGGCGCTGTCGTCGCTGAATATCATTCACGTGGCGGCTCCGCACCTTGAGACGCTGAATATCGCCACCGGTGAGACGGTGAACTTCTCAAGCCGCGAGGACGATCACGCCATTCTGATTTATAAGCTGGAGCCCACAACCGGTATGCTGCGCACGCGCGCTTACATCGGTCAGCATATGCCGCTTTATTGTTCGGCGATGGGCAAAATCTACATGGCGTTTGGTCATCAGGACTATGTGGCGAGCTACTGGCAGAGCCATCAGGAGCAGATCCAGCCGCTCACCCGCAACACGATTACCGAGCTGAGCGCGATGTATGACGAGCTGGCGGAAATCCGCGAGCACAGCATGGCGATGGATAAAGAAGAGAACGAGCTGGGCGTCTCCTGTCTTGCCGTACCGGTGTTTGATATTCATGGCCGCGTGCCGTACGCGATCTCCATTTCGCTCTCGACGTCCCGCATGAAGCAAATTGGTGAAAAAAACCTGCTGAAACCGCTGCGGGAAACAGCAGAGGCTATCTCAAAAGAGTTGGGTTTTAACGTGCGCGGAGCGTGACAGATGAACCGATTTATCCTGGCTGATACGGAAAAATGCATTGGCTGTCGTACCTGCGAAGTAGCCTGCGTGGTGTCGCATCAGGGAATGCTTTCTGCAGGCGCGTTTACGCCCCGCATTCGGGTGGTCAAAGGCGGCGCATTCACTACGGCTGTGGGCTGCCATCAGTGTGAAGATGCCCCTTGTGCCACTGTTTGTCCGACACAGGCTATTCGCCACACCGCGGGTGCCTGGCGGGTGGAGCCGGCGCGCTGTATTGGCTGTAAAAGTTGTGTGGTAGCGTGCCCGTTTGGGGCGATGCAGGTTCAGCGAGTGGGGAACCGCGTTCAGGCGGTGAAATGTGATTTGTGCGCAGATCGCGAGGCTGGACCCGCCTGTGTGGAGGCGTGCCCAACCCACGCGCTGCGCTGCGTTGACCCCGCCAGATTACGCACCGAACGGCTGCATAATCTGGCGTAACGCGTTACTGGCTATCTTCGCGCCAGGCGTACTCAATCTCTTCGGCGAGAATTTTCACGCCCGCTTCGATTTTCTCCGGATCGGGCACGTAGTTCATGCGCATGCACTGATGCGTATGCGGCCACGGCTTATCCAGACCCGGGAAGAAGTAATCACCCGGCACCATCAACACGCCGCGCTTTTTCAGGCGCTGGTAGAGAAGCTCGGTGGTGATCGGCAGATCCTTAAACCACAGCCACAGGAAAATTGCCCCTTCAGGTTTGTGGATCAGGCAGCGTTCTTCCGGTAAGTAGCGGCGAAGAATGGCGATCGTTTCCTGTACCCGCTGGTAATAGAACGGCTTGATAACCTCGTTCGACAGGCGCAGCAGGTCATTACGTTTGATCATTTCGCACATCATCGCCGGGCCGATTCCCCCCGGGGAAAGGCTGATAATGCCGTTCATGTTGGTAATGGCGGTGATGATTTTTTCATTGGCGATGATGATCCCGCAACGGCTGCCCGGCAGACCCAGCTTGGAAAGGCTCATACACAGGACGATGTTCGGGTTCCACAGCGGACGTGCTTCGCTGAAGATGATCCCCGGGAACGGCACGCCATAAGCGTTATCAATCACCAGCGGGATGTCGTGCTGATTCGCCAGCGCATCCAGCTTCATCAGTTCGTCGTCGGTGATGACGTTGCCCGTTGGGTTGGTTGGACGTGATACGCAGATCATGCCCGTCTCTTCACCAATATGCAGATGTTCAAAGTCGACATGATATTTGAACTGGCCTTCTGGCAGCAGCTCAATATTCGGGCGCGCCGAGACGAACAGATCCTCTTCGAGGCCGGAATCGGCATAGCCGATGTACTCTGGCGCCAGCGGGAACAGCACTTTTTTGGTGGTGCCGTCGGCGCGACGGCCTGCGAACAGATTAAACAAGTAGAAAAATGCGCTCTGACTGCCGTTTGTCAGTGCAATATTCTGTGGTTCGATATCCCAACCCAGCTCTTTGCGCAGCATTTCAGCAAGCAGTGTCAGCAGTTCGGTTTTACCCTGCGGGCCATCGTAGTTGCAAAGCGCATCGGTTGCTTTCCCGCTTTCCAGCATCTGAGCCAGCAGCGTCTGAAAATAGGTGTTCATCTCCGGGATTTGAGCCGGGTTTCCGCCGCCGAGCATGATGGCGCCTGGTGTGCGCAGCCCGTCGTTGAGGTCCTCCATCAGGCGAGTAATGCCTGAATGGCGGGTGAATTTGTCGCCGAAAAGTGAAAACGTCATAGCAGGTGATCTGTCGAGCTTATTTTGAAAGTGGGTAACCATAACGCTAGCACCGTGCTGGTGCAAATCGAGAGATGCGGTCGGGATTGTTGTTTTATGTGGCGGGAAGGTATTTAGGTAGTGGATTGTTCTGGTGAAATATCCCTCTCCCGGAGGGGGAGAGGGAACCGGTTTGCGTCGTTATTGATTACCCGCCCACACCACCATGACCTTATCGCCATTGTGCTCGCGAACGAAGCCGTAGCCTTCTTTCAGCGACAGCGTGGTTTGTTTGCCTTCACCTATTGCGGGATGACGGGCGCGGAACTGGCCCAGAACCTGCCAGTGGGCGACGGTTAAGGCCTGCTTGCCCGTCACGTCCTGCCAGTTCATATCCGAGCGGGTGCCCTGTAATGGATCGGACCCTGTCGGTCCGAATGGCCGCTCGGATTCATCGCCGTAGTAAATTTGTACGCTGCCCGGGGCGAGCAGGAGCAGCTCTGCGGCACGCTGGCCGCCTTCACGGAAAAGGCGTGTGTCATGCGACGAGAGATAGCTCAGGACATTGAAGCTTTGCAGTTTTTCCGCCATCTGCTGCCAGGTCAGGTCGATGTCCGCCAGACAACCGACCGCTTTTGCTGCCTGCTCCTGATAATCAAAGTTGATCATCGCGTCAAACCCGTGGCGGTAATAATCGCTTTGCATCACGCCATGGCCCCATGACTCGCCGGTCATCCAGAACGGGGTATTGTCGAGTTTTTTGTCGGGGTTCGCGCCTTTCCAGGCTGCCAGCGCCTGGCTTGCCTGATCTTTCAACTGCTGCCAGGCCTCGAGTTCCACGTGTTTTGCCGTATCCACACGGAAACCGTCAATGCCATAGTCACGTACCCACTGGCTGAGCCAGTGGGTCAGGTAATCACGAGGGGTGTAGCCCGAAATGGCCTTCGCGTGGGTATCAGGTTTATGTTGGTAGAAGTTGGGTAAACCGGAAGGGGTCGTCGACTCCGTTTTCAGGTCCGGCAGGAACGCCAGCGACAGGGTTAAATCGTCGAAGCCGGGATTGTCATAATCGCCAATGTCGGTGCGGATCCACTTTTTACCCCACCATTTTTCCCAGGCGGCTTTGTCGCTGAAGTTGATGTAATCGTTGAAGCTGTGCCAGCTTTGGCCTGCTCCCGGCTTCCAGTCCGTCCAGTGCTCGCCCAGCGTTTTTTTCAGTTCATCACCCTGCAGATAAAGGGCCCCAAACTGGAACGCCTGCATGTCTGCGAGCGTCGCGTAACCCGTGTGGTTCATGACGATATCAAACAGGATGCGGATCCCGCGTTTATGCGCTTCATCGACAAGGTGGCGTAAGTCATCTTCGGTGCCCATGTTGGCATCAAGCGTGGTCCAGTCCTGGGTGTAGTAGCCATGATAGGCGTAGTGGGGGAAGTCACCTTTGGTACCACCGCCAACCCAGCCGTGGATCTGCTCCAGCGGGGAGCTTATCCAGAGCGCATTCACGCCCAGCTGCTGTAAATAATCGAGCCGGGTTGTAAGCCCCTTGAGATCGCCACCGTGGAAGGTGCCGATCTCCTGCATGCCATCTTTGTGGCGTCCATAGCTGTTATCGTTAGAGGGATCGCCGTTGACAAAGCGGTCAGTCAGCACGAAATAGACGGTGGCGTTTTGCCAGCTAAACGGCGCAGGTTTGTCGGTTTCGGCGCGTTCAAGCAGCAGCAGGCCGTTGCTGTTGGCGGCGGGTTGCAGGGTGATTTTTCCATTCTGCACTGTTGCAGTCTGTTTGCTGTAGAAATCACGGACCACCGATCCTTCCGGGAAATCGTTGCCAACTTCAAGCGTCAGGGGCTTACCGTCCCACTTCGGACACTGGCGGGTAACGTTTGCAACCGACGGTTCCGCTGCGCTCTGAATAGTCAGCATCAGTGTGGGCGTGCCGGAGCGGGTATCGACACGCATCTGATACTCGCCGTCGCGGAACAGTCGCCACTGCGGCGGCGTGCCGTCACATTTTTTAAGCGACAGCATCTCATTGAGTTTTATTGCATCCGTTGGCTGCCAGCACGTGTTGTCAAAACTCAGCGTAAGAGGGCGAGTACCCTTCGCAAGCTTTGCCTGGCTGGTGAATATCCCGGTACCTTCGGCGCTAAAGGCGTTGAAACCCGGTGATGACCAGTCAGCATGAGCCAGTGCGGGTAACATCAGAAAAGCTAATGCGGTGCGTTTCATTCCATTTTCCTGTCGCGGCATTTTTGACCAGTGTGCCATCAGGTGTGGGGTAAAAACTCATCCCCCAGGGCTTTCTGCAAGGATGACGCGTGAGGATGAGTGATCCCGCGCAAAATTAGGAAGTTATCTGCGAGTTCGCGCACAATTTTTCAGAATTGATGCTTATGTGAGCAGGTTTCAGGTGACATAGTTTCGGAATTGGACTATTTCTATACGTGCTCTTGCAGTCTATTTTTGTTATGATTTGAGATTCCGCTCTCAAATTTGTGAAAAAAATAAGGTGTTGGAATGTTTATATCCGACCAGGAGACCTAATGATATCGACTCCCATTCGACGATATGGGGCCGCGATACTCATGTTACTCACCATGGCATTTTCGGGTGAGGTGCTTGCGAAGACGCACACGGATACAACGAGTAAGAAAGCCCACGTAATAAAGACGACAAGTAGTAAGGTTAGCAGTAAACAAGAGTATTCTCGCAATAGTGCAAAGAGTAGTTCACTTCCTGATTTGCGAAAATACCCTTCCGGAACACCAAGGAAAAAAGCGTTTCTCCGGACGGTAATGCCTTACATCACAAGTCAAAACGCCGCGATTACTGCGGATCGTAACTGGTTGATTGCCAAACAGTACGACAGCCGTTGGTCGCCATCAGAACGCGCGCGTCTGAAAGATATCACCAAACGCTACAAGGTGAGCTGGAACGGTAACACGCGCCGTGTGCCGTGGAACTCTCTCTTAGAGCGTGTCGACATTATCCCGGGGAGCATGGTTGCGACCATGGCTGCAGCCGAAAGTGGCTGGGGTACCTCGAAACTGGCGCGTAATAACAACAACCTGTTTGGTATGAAATGTATCAAGGGGCGTTGTAACAATGCACCAGGTAAGGTGAAAGGCTATTCTCAGTTTGAATCGGTGAAAGATTCCGTGAATGCCTACGTGGTGAATCTGAACACGCATCCGGCCTACTCATCGTTCCGTAAATCGCGCGCTCAGCTGCGTAAAGCGGATCAGGAAGTGACGGCCAGCACGATGATCCACAAGCTGAAAGGTTATTCGACCAAGGGACAGAGCTATAACAACTATCTGTTCGCGATGTACCAGGATAACCAGCGCTTAATCGCCGCACATATGTAATTCAAAAAAAACGCCTTCCATCGGAAGGCGTTTTCTTTTCTCTTTTTTCTACATCATCACTTCGCTGTGACGCTCCCGGTACTCTTTTGGTGTACTTTCATACTCCTTTCGGAACACCGAATAAAAATATTGCAGCGACGGGTAACCGCACATCTGTGAGATTTCGTTGATCGACAATGAGGTGGAGATCAGCAGGCTGCGTGCTTTCTCCAGTTTCTCGGCGTGGATGACCGCATGAATGGTTTCGCCCACTTCCTCTTTAAACCGCTTCTCCAGATTCGAACGGGAAATGCCCACCGAGTCCAGCACCTGATCGACCTTAATCCCTTTGCAGGCGTTGTTGCGAATGTAGTGCATGGCCTGAATAACTGCCGGGTCGCTTAAGGAGCGGTAATCCGTTGAACGGCGTTCGACTACACGGACAGGGGGAACCAGTAAGCGCTGAAGCGGCAACGCTTCTTTATCCAGCAGACGATGCAGTAACTTCGCCGCCTGATAGCCCATCTGACGCGTACCCTGTGCCACGGACGAGAGCGCCACGCGAGAGAGGTAACGCGTCAGCTCCTCGTTATCGATGCCAATGACGCACAGTTTTTCCGGCACCGGAATGTGTAAATGTTCGCAGACCTGCAAGACGTGGCGGGCACGAGCATCCGTAACGGCAATGATGCCGGTTTGCGGCGGCAGGGTTTGCAGCCAGTCCGCCAGTCGGTTTTGCGCGTGCTGCCAGTTTTCCGGCGCGGTCTCCAGCCCCTGATAAACCACGCCGCGGTACTTCTCCTGCGCGACAAGCTGGCAGAAAGCATGTTCGCGCTCAACTGCCCAGCGCTTGCCGCTGGTTGACGGTAAACCATAAAACGCGAAGCGATGGACGCCTTTCTCTTTCAAATGCAGGAAGGCGGTCTCAACCAGCGCATGGTTATCGGTGGCGATATAGTGGACCGGCGGATAGTGTTCGGGCGCATGGTAAGACCCGCCGACGCCAACAATCGGAACGTCGACGTCAGTCAGCAATTGCTCAATGACGGGGTCGTCGTAGTCAGCGATGACCCCATCGCCCAGCCACTCTTTGATGTTTTCGAGACGGGTTCGGAAATCTTCTTCGATAAAAATATCCCACTCGGATTGCGACGCCTGCAAATATTCACCAACGCCCTCCACCACCTGACGGTCGTAGGCTTTGTTGGCATTGAATAACAACGTGATGCGGTGACGCTTTTCAAACATGGCTAACTTCCCAAATAAGTCACAATATTGTTATCAGGCTCGTCGCTTGGTTGCAGAGTCCATCCAGACTGCCAGCAAAAGAATGGCCCCCTTGACGATATACTGCCAAAACGTCGGGACGTCCATCATACTCATCCCGTTATCCAACGAAGCCATGATAAATGCCCCCATCACCGCGCCAGCCACGCTGCCGACACCGCCTGCGAGGCTGGTGCCGCCAATGACGCAGGCGGCGATAGCATCCAGCTCGGCGATGTTCCCGGCCGAGGGAGAACCCGCCCCCAGACGCGAGCTGAGGATCAACCCGGCGATAGCAACCATCAGGCCGTTAATGGCGAAGACGGCGAGTTTGGTGCGCTCGACGTTGATCCCTGAAAGGCGAGCAGCCTCAAGGTTGCCGCCGATGGCATAAATACGGCGACCAAACGCGGTACGCGTGGCCATAAACATCCCGGCCAGCAGCAACAGTGCCAACAGCAATACCGGAGTCGGGACACCGCGATAGTCGTTCAGAAGCCAGATTGCGCCCAGTACAATGACCGCAGTGAGTGCCTGACGACCGACTGTGGACGTTGACGCTGGCGATGCCAGACCCAACGCCTGACGGCGCATTCGCCCACGCCACTGCCAGGCCACAAACGCCAGCAACCCAATCACACCGAACGTAAAGCCGACGCTATCGGCGAGGTAGCTCTGACCAATTTGTGACATGGCTGCGCTGGTAGGGGAGACGGTGGTGCCGTTGGTGATGCCAATTAAGATCCCGCGGAAGGCCAGCATCCCCGCCAGCGTGACAATGAACGACGGGACTTTACGGTAGGCAACCCACCAGCCGTTCCAGGCACCCAGCAGCAGACCCAGCACCAGCGTAACCGCAATGGTCAGCGGCAGTGGCCAGCCAAGCCAGACGTCAAAAATGGCCGCCACGCCACCAAGCAGACCCATCATCGACCCCACCGACAGGTCGATTTCCGCCGAGATAATCACGAATACCATGCCCACCGCGAGGATGCCGGTAATGGCAGTCTGACGCAGCAGGTTAGAGACGTTACGCGCGCTTAAGTACGAGCCATCGGTCATCCAGGTAAAGAACAACATGATGGCAATAATCGCCGCAATCATCACGAAAACCTGCAGGTTCAACGCTTTTAGACCGGCAAACGCGCCGGGCGTCGGAACAGCGACTTTAATATCAGACGGATTGCTTTTCGACATGACGTTCGCTCCTTAAAGCGGCTTCCATCACCTGCTCCTGCGTCAGGTTCTGGTTAATCAGATTGGCTTTCAGTTTTCCCTCGTGCATGACCAGCACGCGATCGCTCAGGCCGAGCACTTCGGGTAACTCAGACGAGATGACAATGACGGCAATCCCTTGCTGTACAAGCTGATTAATCAGTTTGTAGATTTCGTACTTGGCGCCGATATCGATCCCACGCGTCGGCTCGTCCAGGATCAATATGCGTGGGTTGAGAAGCAGGCAGCGCGCCAGGATTGCCTTCTGCTGGTTGCCCCCGCTCAGACGTCCAATGGCCAGTTCCGGGGAGGATGTTTTGACCTTGAGTCTGGCGAGCGACTGGAGAATGCACTGCTGCTCAGCAGCATCATCGAGGCTGCTCAGCGCACCGGAGAACCTATCGAGCGCGGCAAGCGTGATGTTTTTACCCACCGCCATGACCGGGACGATGCCATCTTTCTTGCGATCTTCCGGTACCATGGCGATACCGTGGGCAATCGCCTGCTGGCAGTTCTCGATTTTTACCGGCTGTCCGTCGATAAAAATACGGCCTTCCCAGCGACCCGGCCATACGCCAAACAGGCACTGGACGGCTTCAGTTCGCCCGGCCCCGACTAACCCCGCAATACCGAGGATTTCGCCGCTGTGAAGGGAAAACGAGACGTTATTCACGCGCTTGATGTGGCGGTTAACGGGATGCCACGCGGTGAGGTTTTCCACCCGTAACACTTCGTCACCCGTGGTGTGCGGTTCGTTTGGATAGAGCGCCGTGAGCTCGCGCCCCACCATCATGGTGATAATGTCATCTTCACTCATGCCGGCAGCTTCACGTGTGCCGATGTGCTGACCGTCGCGGATCACACAGATGGTGTCCGAAATGGCTTTTACCTCATTGAGCTTGTGTGAAATGTAGATGCACGCAATGCCGTGGTTTTGCAGATCGCGAATGATATTGAGCAGGACGGCCGTTTCCTGCTCGGTGAGGGAGGCCGTTGGCTCATCGAGGATCAGCAGCCTTACCTGTTTGTTCAGCGCCTTGGCGATTTCAACCAGCTGTTGTTGCCCGAGGCCAAGATCACCGACGCGCGTATCCGGGGAAATCGCGAGACTTACCTGGGCCAGCAGTTTTTCACAGCGTAGCGTCATGGTGTCGTAATCCAGTACGCCATGACGTGAAATTTCGGCCCCCAGAAAAATGTTCTCCAGCACGGTGAGGTGCTTCACCAGCGCCAGCTCCTGGTGGATGATGGCGATGCCTTTGCGTTCGGTATCGCGAATGTGTGTCGCCTGAATCACTTCACCGGCAAAGACAATTTCGCCTTCGTAACTGCCGTGCGGGTAGATCCCACACAACACTTTCATCAACGTCGATTTGCCCGATCCGTTTTCGCCACACAGCGAGACCACTTCGCCGGGATTGAGCCGCAGACTGACGTTGTCGACCGCTTTCACCGCGCCAAAGCGCTTGGTGATGCTTTTCATTTCAAGTAAATAAGGCATAACTGCTCCACATGACCCGAGGGAAGAACAGTACAACTCGATGCGCCCCCGCAGAGCAGGGGCGCGCTGGATTACAGTTCACTCTTCTTGTGGAAACCGTCTTTAATGACGGTGGCGTCAATGTTCTCTTTATTGACTTCAATGGGGGTGAGCAGACGAGCCGGAACATCTTTAAGCCCGTTATTCAGCGTCGCGTCTGCCTTAGGTTGCTTACCATTTCCCAGCTCCACGGCAATTTCCGCCGCCGTATTCGCAAGCTGGGTAATCGGTTTGTAGACGGTCATGGTTTGTGTGCCTGCCATGATGCGTTTGACGCCCGCGAGGTCGGCATCCTGACCCGAAATAGCCACTTTTCCTGCCAGCCCCTGGGCGCTGAGTGCCTGGATTGCGCCCCCTGCGGTGGCATCGTTGGATGCGACGACAGCATCGATTTTGTTGTTGTTGGCGGTTAAGGCGTTTTCCATGATTTTCAGCGCGTTTTCTGGCAGCCAGCCATCCGCCCACTGATCGCCGACCACTTTAATCTTACCGCTGTCGATATACGGCTTCAGGACTTTCATTTGCCCTTCGCGGAACAGCTTGGCGTTGTTATCAACCGGCGAGCCGCCCATCAGGAAATAATTGCCCTGAGGTACTTTGTCGATCAGGCTTTTAGCCTGTAATTCACCCACTTTTTCATTGTCGAACGAAATATAATAATCGATATCCGCATTATTAATCATGCGGTCATAGGCTAAGACTTTTATGCCTTCTTGTTTGGCTTCTTTAACGACGTTACTTAATACCTGGCCGTTATAAGGGATAATGACCAGCACATCGACGCCGCGGTTGATCATATTCTCAATTTGCGACATTTGCGTTTCTTCGTTGCCGTTCGCGGATTGCACAAACACATTCGCGCCAAGTGATTCCGCTTTTTTCACAAAAATATCACGATCTTTCTGCCAGCGTTCAAGACGCAGATCGTCAATCGCCATGCCAATTTTGACTTCCTTGGCATGTCCGGCAAAGCTTGCAAGGAGGAGCGTAGTGCAGAGAGTAAGGGACAGGTTCTTTATCTTCATAATTATAGGGCCTTTTTGTAGGGGTATGTGTTGCTGAGATAAAAGAAACATTCACTGCTGGGACGCAGCAAATTTTTAACGGGGAAAGGCGGGCTGGCAATTACAGATTTTTATCTTCGCATTATGATATTTGGTTTATTTCTGAATTTATGACCGCGATCGAATTTTAAAATACGTAACGTCTTAATTACATTTGATTATGGAAGAGGGACCGAAAAATAGTTTGCCTGCACATTATTTTGCGAGCCAGCGCACAGTTGTGCATTCTCTCAATAGCAGTGTGAAATAACGTAATTGAGCAAGCCAAAATGTCTATTCACTATTACTCCTGTATCAACGACTCGCCGCATACCCTGATTATGGAGCTCAATATGCAAGCTTATTTCGACCAACTCGATCGTGTTCGTTACGAAGGCCCGAAAACAACCAATCCTTTAGCATTTCGTCACTACAACCCGGATGAGCTGGTGCTGGGTAAGCGCATGGAAGATCATTTGCGCTTTGCCGCCTGTTACTGGCATACCTTCTGCTGGAACGGAGCCGATATGTTCGGCGTGGGTTCCTTTGACCGTCCATGGCAGCAGCCGGGTGAGGCCATCGAGCTGGCGAAGCGTAAAGCCGATGTCGCCTTTGAATTCTTCCACAAGCTGAACGTGCCGTACTACTGCTTCCATGACGTGGATGTGTCGCCGGAAGGCGCCTCACTGAAAGAGTATCTGAACAATTTCGCGCAGATGGTGGATGTGCTGGCGGCTAAACAGCAGCAAAGCGGCGTGAAGCTGCTGTGGGGCACGGCCAACTGCTTTACCAACCCACGCTATGGCGCGGGTGCGGCAACCAATCCGGATCCGGAAGTGTTTAGCTGGGCGGCAACGCAGGTGGTTACCGCAATGAACGCCACGCATCAGCTGGGCGGCGAAAACTATGTGCTGTGGGGCGGTCGTGAAGGCTATGAAACCCTGCTCAACACCGACCTGCGTCAGGAGCGCGAGCAGATTGGCCGCTTTATGCAGATGGTGGTCGACCATAAACACAAAATCGGTTTCCGCGGTACGCTGCTGATCGAACCGAAGCCTCAGGAACCTACGAAGCACCAGTACGACTACGACGTTGCTACCGTGTACGGCTTCCTGAAACAGTTCGGCCTGGAAAAAGAGATCAAAGTTAACATTGAAGCCAACCATGCCACGCTGGCCGGCCACTCTTTCCATCACGAGATCGCGTCTGCTATCGCGCTGGGTATCTTCGGTTCTGTTGATGCTAACCGCGGCGATGCGCAACTGGGTTGGGATACCGACCAGTTCCCGAACAGCGTGGAAGATAATGCGCTGGTGATGTATGAAATTATCAAAGCGGGTGGTTTCACCACCGGCGGGCTGAACTTCGATGCCAAAGTGCGCCGTCAGAGCACCGACAAATACGACCTGTTCTACGGCCATATTGGCGCAATGGATACCATGGCGCTGGCGCTTAAAGTCGCCGCCCGTATGATTGAAGACGGTGAACTGGATAAACGTGTCGCGAAGCGTTATAGCGGCTGGAACAGTGAGCTGGGTCAGCAAATTTTGAAAGGCCAGTTATCGCTTGCGGACGTCGCGAAGTACGCTGAACAACATCAACTGGCACCGCAGCATCAGAGCGGGCATCAGGAGCTGCTGGAAAACCTGGTTAATCACTACCTGTTCGATAAATAACAGTGAGTAGATAATCACGTAAGCCCGGTAAGCGTCACGCCACCGGGCATTTCTGTTAAAGGAGTCACCGAATGTATATCGGGATTGATCTTGGCACATCGGGTGTGAAAGCCATCCTGTTAAGCGAGCAGGGCGACGTGTTAGCAACGCAGACAGAAAAGCTGCAGGTCTCACGTCCGCATCCGCTATGGTCGGAACAGGATCCGGAGCAGTGGTGGCTGGCAACGGATCGTGCAATCAAAGCGCTAGGTGAACAGCACAGTCTGCGTGACGTCAAAGCCCTCGGCATTGCCGGGCAAATGCACGGCGCGACGTTACTGGACAGTCAACATCACGTTCTGCGGCCGGCCATTCTCTGGAACGATGGTCGCTGTGCAGAAGAGTGCGCACTCCTTGAAGAGCGAGTACCCACCTCCCGCAGTATTACCGGCAACCTGATGATGCCCGGTTTTACCGCACCAAAGTTACTGTGGGTACACCGCCATGAGCCGGAAATTTTCCGTCAGGTGGCGAAAGTTTTACTGCCAAAAGATTATCTGCGTTTTCGCATGACGGGTGCTTTCGCCAGCGACATGTCTGACGCTGCCGGCACGATGTGGCTCGACGTGGCCAAGCGTGACTGGAGTGAGGCCATGCTCGATGCCTGCCACCTGACTCGCGAACATATGCCAGCGCTCTATGAGGGCAGTGAGATAACGGGTACCTTACAGCCTGCCGTCGCAGAACGCTGGAATATGCCCGCTGTCCCGGTGGTGGCTGGTGGCGGTGACAACGCGGCGGGTGCCGTGGGGGTCGGGATGGTGGAAGCCGGGCAGGCGATGCTTTCGCTGGGAACGTCTGGCGTCTATTTTGCGGTCAGCGAGGGTTATCGCAGTAATCCTGAAAGTGCCGTTCACAGTTTCTGCCATGCGCTGCCGGGAAAATGGCATCTGATGTCGGTTATGTTGAGCGCCGCCTCTTGCCTTGACTGGGCCGCGAAACTGACCGGGATGGCTGATGTTCCGGCACTGATTGCTGCTGCACAGCAGGCGGATGAAAGTGCGGGTACCGTCTGGTTTTTACCCTATCTTTCCGGCGAGCGCACGCCGCATAACAACCCGGAAGCGAAAGGGGTATTCTTTGGGTTAACCCATCAGCATGGCCCGGCGGAACTGGCTCGTGCCGTTCTGGAAGGCGTGGGATATGCCCTGGCGGACGGAATGGACGTGGTACATGACTGCGGTGTGACGCCGGCGAGTATCACCCTGATTGGTGGCGGTGCGCGTAGCAGTTACTGGCGCCAGATGCTGTCTGATATCAGCGGACTGCAGCTCGATTTTCGTACCGGTGGTGATGTGGGGCCTGCGCTCGGTGCAGCGCGACTGGCACAGATTGCCATGAACCCGGAAACGCCGCTTTCTCAGCTGTTACCGCAGCTTCAACTGGAACAGGCGCATCTGCCTGATGCGGCACGTCATGCGCGTTATGCGCAAAGACGCGAGGTCTTTCGCAAAATCTACCAACAGCTGCTGCCGCTGATGTCGTAAATACGGTTGTCTGTCAGAGGCACGAGGTTGTCCTTTTTTGGTCTGTGCGGGCCTTCATTTCCTTGCCAGTATGGTGTCATACCCACTGGCGAGGAGATTCAACATGTCACGTACTGCATTAATCAACATCGATACTCAGCAGTCTTTTCATCATCGTCATTACTGGCAGGAGGACGAAATTCCTGCCTTTCAGCAGGCGATGCTGGGGCTGATTGAGGGCTGCCAGGCGCGTGGCATTCCTGTCGTTGATATTTTCCATGTAGATGAAGACGGTCCGTTCACACTGCAAAGCGGCTATGTCAAACCGATGGCCTTTTTACGTCATCAGCCGGACGTGGTCTTCCAGAAACACGTCCATAATGCGTTCACGGATACCGGGCTTGACCGCTGGCTGCGTGAGCGAGACATTAATCAGCTCATCGTGTGCGGCATTCGCACGGAACAATGCTGTGAAACCACTGCGCGGGTGGCATCCGATCTGGGCTATGCTGTGACCTTTGTTAGCGAGGCAACGCTCACGTTTCCAATGACGCACAAGGGGATAACCCTGAGCGCAGAGGAACTGCGCCATCGTACCGAGACGGTACTGGCCGGGCGGTTTGCCGACATTAAAACGGTTGCGGAGACGCTGGAGTCACTGTAATGAGCATCGACGTCTGGTTTGTGATGTTGCCCGGGGTGCTGTCATTAGACATGACGGGCCCGGCAGAGACCTTTGTGCTGGCAGGGGACGCGTTTCGCCTGCATTACATTGGTCCGCAGGCAGAGGTTCCGACGTCGATTGGTCTGATGATGGGCGGTATTCAGCCGCTGCCGGAAAGCTTGCCTGAGGGCAGTTTGCTGGTGCTGCCGGGGGTAAGCGACTCCCGCTTTCAGTTTTCAACGCCCCAGGCGCAGCTGATCCAGCACTGGTTAATGCGCCTGCAGCCAAAAATTCACCGTCAGGATATCACCGTCATGTGTGTCTGTTCAGGGGCGTTGCTGGCGGCAAAATCGGGCTTGCTGAACCACCGGCAGTGCACAACGCATCATGACGTTATAAGCCGTTTGCGTACGGCGGCTCCGACGGCAATCATCAAAGAAAACCGGATCTTCGTGCAGGATGAGAATATCTGGACCAGCGCCGGCATCACCTCGGGCATCGACCTGGCGCTGCATATGATTAACCGTCTGTGTGGCGCAGAAAAAGCGCTGGCCGTGGCGCGCGAAATGGTGGTCTGGTTTCGTCGCTCCGGGGACGATCCCCAGCTGTCGCCATGGTTACGCTACCGCAATCATCTTCACCCGGCCATTCATCGTGCGCAGGATGCGCTTACCACCGAGCCGCACAAAGCCTGGGTTTTACCCGAGATTGCCGCTCTGGCGCATGTCAGCCCGCGCCATTTAACGCGGCTTTTTCAGACGCATTTAGGGATAAGCGTTCGCGACTATCTGGAGCAGTTGCGTCTGGCGGTGGCTGAACAGTGGCTGTTGCAAGGGCGTGGCGTGGAACAGGCCTCACTGGCCGCGGGGTTTTCCTCCCCGCGCCAGTATCATCGTGCCCGACAGCGCAGCGTTAACTGACGAAGCGGCGGGTGTCGACCTTCTGCAGCAGCATTGACAGCAGCAGGCTCGCCATCAGCGTGACGGTGAAAATCCAGAGGATATCCAGCACCGGCCAGCTTTTGAACTCGACCCCTCTCGTTCTCAGGGCGTGGATCACCAGCGCGTGAAAACCGTATATTCCGAGCGAGTGTCGGGAGATAACGCTCAGCACCGGAAGGGGGCGTGCGTTCAGGGTGTTTTTGGCGAGTGTAAGCAGGGATACGGCACAGATGAAGACCATCGGGCCGCAATACAGGTACCAGGTATCGGCAAAATTGCCGCGCCATTGCAGTTCATGCAGCGTTCCACGCGAAATCACGATCACGCCGATGATAAACAACGCTGCACATAGCCCGTTCATGCCGCGTTTTTGGGTGTCCATCATCCCGATAGCTCGCCCCAGCATGCCGTAGAGCACGTAGTAAAAGGTATCGCCGTTGATATAGAGATTGACCGGTAACCATTCAAAACCATCAATTTTCTGCGAGACCGTATTCGGGTTGGCTATGATGCCAATGACCACCATCAGCGCCAGCAGCATTTTCCCGCTCACGGTTTTCACCTGAATCAGTGGGGAAACCAGATAGATAACGATAATGGCGAAGAAAAACCACAGATGGTAGAAGACGGGTTTTTGCAGAAGGTATTTGAGTGATAGCCCGGCGTTAATCGAGGTGAACAGGGTGATATAGAGCAAGGCCACGGCGCTGTAGAAGCCCAGGCAGGCGGCGATGCGGATAAAATGACGCGGTTGCGCGCTACGCTCGCCAAAAAAGAGAAAGCCGGAAATCATAAAGAACAACGGCACACTGACCCGCGACGCGGAGTTAAGAATATTGGCTATATCCCAGTTAACAGGGCTGATACTGTGCGCATTGGTAACATACCAGGTCGTCGTGTGGATCATGACCACCATCAGACACGCTATTCCTCGCAGATTATCAATCCAGCTAATTTTTGACGACATCAGTTCCTCATCATCCCTTGTAAATTCAGTGTGACTGCGATTGTATTGAAGCCTCTCTCTGGAAAATTCTGAGTTTTATTGAGCAGCCTTGTTTGAAAGCCGCGAGGTTCGCAGAATGCCAGGGCATAATCTATAAAAGCTTTGCTACTAAAAATAACAGCCACTGAACAGGGCGGTAATAAAAATGATGATGAAGCGTGCGGCGTCACTCTTTCTGCTGTTTATCCTGGCAGGATGCAGTACGCCACCCTCTGCACCCGTGCAAAAAGCACAGCAGGGAAAAATCAGCCCGGAACGCTCCCTGAATATGGAGCAGTTCTGTAAGGATCAGGCTGCGCGCCGCTATAACTCGGATGCGCAGAACATTGATGTCACCGGATTTGAGCGATTCCAGGGGAGTTATGAGCTGAAAGGCCATACGTCCCGTAAAGAGGGCTTTGTCTGTTCGTTTGACGCAGACGGTCAGTTTTTACATCTCTCCATGCGCTAAGCCGCTCGCATAATCAACAGCCAGACGCCGGCAACTGCCTGGCGTGGTGGCTTATTTCCCCAATTTTCCCTAAACAAACCCGTTTCGTACTGTATATCTTGCAGGCAGCGGGTATACTGGTCCCTTCCATTTAAAACCACACGTATCCAGCACGACATACTATGCAAAAGTTTGATACCAAGACCTTCCAGGGCCTGATCCTGACCTTACAGGATTACTGGGCTCGTCAGGGCTGTACCATTGTTCAACCTTTGGACATGGAAGTAGGCGCAGGCACTTCACACCCAATGACCAGCTTACGCGCGTTGGGGCCGGAGCCAATGGCGACTGCTTATGTGCAACCTTCACGTCGTCCGACCGATGGCCGTTACGGCGAAAACCCGAACCGTCTGCAGCATTACTATCAGTTCCAGGTGGTGATTAAGCCATCGCCAGACAACATTCAGGAACTGTACCTCGGGTCACTGAAAGAGCTGGGTATGGATCCAACCATTCACGATATCCGTTTCGTGGAAGATAACTGGGAGAACCCAACGCTGGGTGCCTGGGGTCTGGGTTGGGAAGTGTGGCTGAACGGTATGGAAGTGACGCAGTTCACTTACTTCCAGCAGGTTGGCGGTCTGGAATGTAAACCGATTACCGGCGAAATCACCTACGGTCTGGAACGTCTGGCCATGTATATTCAGGGCGTAGACAGCGTTTACGACCTGGTCTGGAGCGACGGCCCGCTGGGTAAAACCACCTACGGCGACGTGTTCCATCAGAACGAAGTGGAGCAATCCACTTATAACTTCGAATACGCGGATGTGGACTTCCTGTTCACCTGCTTCGAGCAGTACGAGAAAGAAGCGCAGCAGTTGCTGGCGCTGGAGTCTCCGCTGCCGCTGCCTGCTTACGAGCGTATTCTGAAGGCCGCCCACAGCTTCAACCTGCTGGACGCCCGCAAAGCCATCTCCGTGACTGAACGTCAGCGCTACATTCTGCGTATTCGTACCCTGACCAAAGCCGTTGCAGAAGCGTACTATGCGTCCCGTGAAGCCCTTGGCTTCCCGATGTGCAACCGAAACAAATAAGAGGCGGCCATGTCTGAGAAAACTTTCCTGGTGGAAATTGGCACCGAAGAGCTGCCACCAAAAGCCCTGCGCAGCCTGGCTGAATCTTTTGCTGCGAACGTGACTGCTGAGCTGGATAACGCTGGCCTGGCACACGGTAAAATTGAATGGTTTGCTGCTCCGCGTCGTCTGGCGCTGAAAGTGGCGAACCTGGCGGCGTCTCAGCCGGATCGTGAAGTTGAAAAACGTGGCCCGGCGATTGCTCAGGCGTTTGATGCTGAAGGCAAGCCAAGCAAAGCGGCTGAAGGCTGGGCGCGTGGTTGTGGTATCACCGTCGATCAGGCTGAGCGTCTGACCACCGATAAAGGCGAGTGGCTGCTGTACCGTGCACATGTGAAAGGTGAAAGTGCGCAAGCGCTGCTGCCTGACATGATTGCCACGTCGCTGGCCAGGCTGCCGATTCCAAAACTGATGCGCTGGGGCGCAAGCGACGTGCACTTCGTGCGTCCTGTGCACACCGTGACGCTGCTGCTGGGCGATACCGTTATTCCGGCCACCATCCTGGGTGTGGCGTCCGATCGCGTGATCCGTGGGCACCGCTTCATGGGCGAGCCTGAGTTCACCATCGACAATGCTGACCAGTATCCGCAGATCCTGCTGGAGCGCGGTAAAGTTATTGCTGACTACGAACAGCGTAAAGCCAAAATCAAGGCGGATGCGGAAGACGCGGCGCGTAAGATTGGCGGTAAAGCGGATCTGAGCGACAGCCTGCTGGAAGAAGTAACCTCTCTGGTTGAATGGCCAGTGGTACTGACCGCGAAGTTCGAAGAGAAATTCCTGGCCGTGCCGGCTGAAGCGCTGGTGTACACCATGAAGGGTGACCAGAAGTACTTCCCGGTTTACGCCAACGACGGCAAGCTGCTGCCAAACTTCATCTTCGTGGCGAACATTGAATCAAAAGATCCGATCCAGATTATCTCCGGTAACGAGAAAGTGGTGCGTCCACGTCTGGCGGATGCCGAGTTCTTCTTCAACACCGACCGTAAAAAGCGTCTTGAAGATCACCTGCCACGTCTGCAGACCGTGCTGTTCCAGCAACAGCTGGGTACGCTGCGCGACAAGACTGACCGTATTGCGGAGCTGTCTGGCTGGATCGCACGTGAAATCGGTGCGGATGTGAACCACGCAACGCGCGCGGGTTTACTGTCCAAGTGTGACCTGATGACCAATATGGTGTTCGAATTTACCGACACCCAGGGTGTGATGGGGATGCACTACGCGCGTCACGACGGTGAAGCGGAAGATGTGGCCGTGGCCCTGAACGAGCAGTATCAGCCGCGCTTCGCGGGTGACGCGCTGCCGTCTAATCCGGTGGCCTGTGCGGTCGCGATTGCCGATAAGATGGACACCCTTGCAGGTATCTTTGGCATCGGTCAGCATCCAAAAGGCGACAAAGACCCGTTTGCGCTGCGTCGTGCTGCCCTGGGCGTGCTGCGTATCATCGTTGAAAAGAACCTGAACCTGGATCTGCAGACCCTGACTGAAGAAGCGGTACGTCTGTACGGTGATAAGCTGACCAACGCCAACGTGGTCGATGATGTGATCGACTTTATGCTTGGTCGCTTCCGTGCGTGGTATCAGGACGAAGGTTACACCGTCGATACCATTCAGGCGGTACTGGCACGTCGTCCAACCCGTCCGGCAGATTTCGATGCGCGTATGAAGGCGGTTTCCCACTTCCGTACGCTGGAAGCGGCATCTGCACTGGCCGCGGCTAACAAGCGTGTCTCTAACATTCTGGCGAAATCCGACGAAACGCTGAACGAGCGTGTGAACGCTGCGACTCTGAAAGAGCCAGAAGAGATCGCCCTGGCGATGCAGGTTGTGGTACTGCGTGACAAGCTGGAGCCGTATTTCGCCGAAGGCCGCTACCAGGAAGCCCTGGTGGAGCTGGCGGAACTGCGTGATGTCATCGATGCCTTCTTCGAGAAAGTGATGGTGAACGTGGAAGATAAAGAGCTGCGTATCAACCGTCTCTCTATGCTCGAAAAACTGCGTGAGCTGTTCCTGCGCGTGGCGGATATTTCGCTGCTGCAGTAACGTGCATGTGCCCGGTGACGGGCCAGCAGATGAGAAAAACCCGCTTCGGCGGGTTTTTTTATGTCTCGTTTTTTTGTGGACCAGCTAAGCGCAGTGCAATCGCCTAAAAATTCACCTTGAAATGGTCAGCAAATTACCGTTATCCTGTTTCTCGTTATATTTCTCCCTCAGGAGCGCATCCCGAAAATGAACAAACACGACTGATGAATTTCGATCCTTGCTAAACGCGACCGCGTCGGCAGGGGATGTTTTGATTTCATTCAGGAGTGCTTATGGCTCATTTTGCGCAATCCCCTTCTTTTATTTTGCATCAGGTGACCTGTCAGTTTGCGACGGGCGATACCCTTTTTGGTCCGCTGAATCTTTCTCTGGCGCCGTCACTGTGCGCGCTGGTTGGCCGCAACGGCAGCGGTAAAACACGTCTGCTACGTTTGCTGGCAGGGTGTGATGAACCTGCCAGCGGTCATATCGAACGTTTTGCAACGCACGCTTATGTGGCACAACAGCCCGATATCTCCCCGCGAACCACGCTTGCTGAGCTGCTGGGGTATGAGGCGATTTTTGCTGCGCGTAAGCGCATCGACAGCGGTGACTACCAGCCAGATGATTTGGCGCTACTCGACGGACACTGGGATGTAGCAGAACGTCTGAGCGAGGCGTTTTTCCACGCAAAACTTCCACCATTTGACCCGGATAAATCAGCCATGGAACTCAGCGGCGGCGAGCGCATTCGCGCGTTGCTCTGTGGCGCGTTTACGTCTGATGCGGATTATTTGCTGCTGGACGAACCCACCAACCATCTCGACCGGCAGGGACGTGAGTGGTTCTACGACCAGCTCGCCCGTTATCAGGGGGGCGTGCTGGTGGCCTCCCACGACCGTGAACTGCTGGCGAAGGTACCGCGTATTCTTGAACTGAGCGCCTCGGGTCTTCGCCACTACGGTGGCAGTTACGACGACTATACGCATCAGCGGGACGCCGAACAGCAGGCAGCCCGTGCGGCACTGGAACATGCGGCAACAGAACGCAAACGCACCCGCGCGCGGATGCAAAAAGAGCATGACGAAAGCCAGCGGCGTTCGGCGAAGACGTTACGTACGGTCGATAACCTTAATATCGCCTCGTTCGAGCGGGTCAAATACAAAATGGCCGCCAAAGAGCGCATTGGCGCCTGGAAAAAACAGCATGGCGATCAACATGAAGCGCTGAATGCCGCGGTGAACAAGGCCCGGGAGCGAGTTGAAGAGGAGAATCCGGTGATGTTCACGTTGCCTGGAAGCCAGATTGCTGAGGGGAAACAGGTGTTGGTGATGGAGGGGCTGGTGCTGCCACACGTCACTCTCCCGCCGACCAACTGGCGGATGGACGGACCGATGCGCGTGGCGCTAAAAGGACCAAACGGCTGCGGTAAATCGACGCTTTTAAAAGCCATTCTCGGCGAAGTGGCTCCGCTCTCAGGAACGTGTAAGGTATCGGTAAACTGCGCTTATCTCGATCAACATCTGTCGCAGCTCGATCTTTCGCAGTCGGTGATGGCGCATCTCAATCTGAGTCATACACCTCTGGAAGAGGGTGTGCTGCGAACCCGTTTAGCGCAGCTTCAGCTGGGCGCCGACAAAGTGGCGCTTCCGCTGGCTGAGCTGAGCGGCGGGGAACGTCTCAAGGCTGCACTGGCCTGTGTTTTGTGGCGCGAAGACGCTACGCAGCTTTTACTGCTGGATGAACCGACCAACCATCTGGATCTGGCCTCGGTCGAGGCGATTGAAGCCGCACTGGCCGGTTTCCCCGGGGCATTGCTGGTGGTTTCTCACGATGAGGCTTTTTTGCGGGGGTTAGCATTGACGCATGAACTGGTCTGGGAAGAGGCGGGTTGGCGGTGTGCCCCCCTTTAAAACACAAGCCCCCGCAAAGGCGGGGGCGGTAACTCACTTTACTGCATCATGCTATATGCTTGCTGAGTGCAGGGTTGGCCTGAATCAGGCGCATCAGCTTTAGCTCGGTTGGAGTGGGTTTTTCGCGTTTTGACTCCCACTCCTGCACCATAGCCACGCTGACACCCATCGCTCTGGCGAATTCTTCAGTTTTTAATCCAGTCCCTTTGCGCAATTGCTCATATTCTTTAAAGGGATTGGATCTTTGTTGCAGGGTTAACGTCTGCGGTACATCTTTAAAAATAATCTGTTCCAGGCTGCTCAGCAGCTCAAGCTCAGGATCTTTATATTCCATTGAGGACTCCTCTTAAATCACATACCGGGATCAAGAACATCAGAGAGCCTGTTAAGAATAGTCCCTAATACAAACGACGGATCGTCACGGATGTGATTAATCGTGCGGTAACGATCGCTTTATGCGTTTCAGCCGTTGCCAGGGTGAGACTAATTACCTGATTACGCTTATGTCGGCTTCGCCAGGTATTTTTTTGTAAATAGTAAGAAATAAAACGGCAATAGCCGTTTTGCATGAAAAGAGTATCTTGCAGGGCTGACCTGGACTATCCTTGTCAGCGTCGGGCACGCATGTGCCGGTGTGCGCTTTTTTGGGTGAAAGGAGTAATGAAATGGCGACAGGAAAGTCCTGCTCTCGCTGGTTTGCGCCTATTGCGGCGTTGTTGATGGTTGTTAGCCTGAGTGGGTGTTTTGATAAAGAAGGCGATCAGCGCAAAGCGTTTATCGATTTTCTACAGAATACGGTGATGCGCAGCGGTGAACGGTTGCCGACGCTGACTGCGGATCAGAAAAAACAGTTTGGCCCCTTCGTGTCTGATTACGCCATTCTTTATGGTTATTCACAGCAGGTGAGCCAGGCGATGGATTCCGGTATCCGTCCGGTTGTGGATAGCGTGAACGCTATTCGCGTCCCGCAGGATTACATGACGCAACGTGAACCGCTGCGCCAGTCCAACGGTGCGCTCGGCGTGCTGAGCCAACAGCTGCAGAATGCGAAAATGCAGGCGGACGCGTCACGTTCCGCGCTGAAGCAGGGCGACGATCTCAAACCGGTCTTCGACAAAGTGTATGAGAAAGTGGTGTCGAAACCTTCTGAAGCGATGCAACCGCTGATCCCGGCCGCGCAAATTTTCACGCAGCAGCTGGTTCAGGTGGGGGACTTCATCTCCCAGCAGGGCACTCAGGTGAGCTTTGTGGCCAACGGTATTCAGTTCCCGACCTCGCAGCAGGCAAGCCAGTATAATGCGCTGATTGGGCCACTGGCCTCCCAGCACCAGGCCTTTAGTCAGGCGTGGAGTGCAGCGGTCGCTGCCACAGAATAAATCGGAAAACCCCGCCTCAGGCGGGGTTTTTTATTCCGGGCGAAAATAACGCTTGTTATTCTTCTACCACATCGGTATAACTATACAGGTCGGTTTGTTACACAGACCTAAAGCAGTTTAGTAAAGCAGTCCAGATTGTTATCCATAGATACCCTTCGTAGTGACCCTTCCTTCATCGCTTAAAAATCTGTAACACAATCCATCAAGCCGGAAGGCACAATATATTTGTTAATTAAGGTAATTCTATGTCTGCTAAAATGACTGGTCTGGTAAAATGGTTCAACGCTGATAAAGGTTTCGGCTTCATCACTCCTGACGATGGCTCTAAAGACGTGTTCGTACACTTCTCTGCTATCCAGAACGAAGGCTACAAATCTCTGGATGAAGGTCAGAAAGTTTCCTTCACCATCGAAAGCGGCGCTAAAGGCCCAGCAGCTGGTAACGTTGTAAGCCTGTAAGCTTCCAACCCAGTAGCACAAATTTTAAAAACCCGCCTTCTGGCGGGTTTTTTCATTTCTATCGCTGAACCTGCGGGTTAACGCAATTGATTTCCACCTTTCCGCTAAGGGCAGCGATCAGGTTGTCTACCGCGGTTGCAGCCATATTGTAGCGTGTTTCATGGGTTGCTGAGCCGATGTGGGGCAGGGCCACCACGTTGGGCAATGAAAGCAACGGGGAGTCCACCGGCAGCGGTTCCTGTTCAAACACGTCAAGACCGGCAGCGTGGATCTCACCCTGTTGCAGAGCCTCAATCAACGCCTTCTCATCCACCACCGGGCCACGACCCGCGTTGATGAAAATGGCCGTTTTCTTCATTTTTTCAAACGCCTCTTTACCGATAAGATGACGGGTTTCGTCCGTCAGCGGCAGGATCAGACAGACAAAATCGGCTTCCTGCAGCAGCGTATCCAGCTCGCAGTAGCGGGCGTTAAAACGTTCTTCGGCTTCACTGTGATGACGACGCGCGTTATACAGAATCGGCATGTTAAAACCAAAATGTGCGCGCTGCGCCAGAGCCAGGCCAATACGGCCCATGCCAACGATGCCCAGCGTTTTGCCATGAACATCCACCCCAAACCAGTCCGGACCAATGCTTTTTGTCCATTCGCCAGCTTTGACGCGATCGGCCACTTCGACCACACGGCGCGCCGTGCTGAGGACCAGCGCCATCAGCGTGTCGGCCACGGTCTCCGTCAGCGCATGTGGCGTATGCATCAACAGGATCTTGCGGGCGTTAAGGGCATCCACGTCGAAGTTGTCATAGCCCACGGAAACGGTAGAGGTAGCACGAAGTTTCGGCATTTTCTCCAGCAGGGCGACATCCACTTTTTCGCTTGAACCCAGCAAACCTTCGGCGCTGGCGAACGCATCGGCGTGCTGCGCCACGGTTTCCGGGCTGAGGTTCTTCACCTGGGTAACGGTGAAGTGTTCCTCAAGGCGTTTCTGCAGATCTTCCGGCAGTGCTTTATACAAAATGACGGACGGCTTCATGCTAATCTCCGTTGATTTTTAAGGATTCAGGCGTGGCGTGCGCCGACAGGTAATTGTTGATTATTAGCAGGCTTAACAATCAGAGTAAGCCACACGGAGGCGAAAAGCGCTACCCCCATAAATATGTACGATGCGGACGGGCTGCCGGTTGCTCCGTTCAGGTAACCCACAAACCAGGAGCCGCAGAACGAGCCCAGCGCTCCCATACTGTTAATCAGTGCCATCGCGCCGCCTGCGACGTTACGCGGCAGCATCTCCGGGATGATCGCAAAGAACGGTCCATAAGGGGCGTACATTGCCGCACCCGCAATCACCAGCAGGGTGTAAGAGACCCAGAAATGGTTCGCGCCGACGGCCCAGGAACCAATGAAGGCAAAGGCAGCGATCAGCAGCAGCGGCCAGACAAACAGCTTACGGTTCTGCATTTTGTCCGATGCCCATGACGCAATGATCATGGCGATTGTGGCTGCGAGGTAAGGCACGGATGACAGCCAGCCCACTTCCACCATGCCAAGGTTTTCACCGGCATTGCGAAGAATCGATGGCAGCCACAGTACGAAACCGTACACGCCAATGCTCCAGGTGAAATACTGGGCGCAGAGCAGAATCACGTTACGCGAGCGGAATGCTTCACCGTAGTTACGCACCGCTTTCAGGCCTTGCTGTTCTTTATCCAGCTGCGCCTGCAGAGCGGCTTTTTCATCTTCGGAGAGCCATTTCGCCTGCGCAGGTTTATCTTTTACCAGCATCCACCAGCAGAATGCCCAGATAACCGCCGGCACCCCTTCGATAATGAACATTTCACGCCAGCCGAAGGACTGGATCAGGTAGCCAGAAACCACCGACATCCACAGCACGGTGACCGGGTTACCGAGGATCAGGAAAGTATTGGCTCGTGAGCGTTCGGATTTGGTAAACCAGTTGCTGATATAAATCAGCATCGCGGGCATTACCGCTGCCTCAACGACCCCAAGAATAAAGCGAATGGCTGCCAGAGCAGGAATATTATTCACCACGCCGGTCAGTGAGGCGCAGGCACCCCAAAGGATCAGGCAAACGAAAATCAATTTGCGGACGCTGCGACGCTCCGCATAGATAGCGCCGGGGATCTGGAAGAAGAAGTAGCCCAGGAAGAAAAGGGCACCCAGCAACGAAGAGATACCTTTGGTGATCCCCAGGTCTTCGGTGATCCCTGCCGCGGACGCGAAACTGAAGTTGGCACGATCAAGGTACGCCAGGCTGTACGTGATAAACACGATTGGCATGATGTACCACCAGCGTTTTACTGCATTGGTCGAACTGTTCATAGGCTTGCCTCTGTTGTTGAGGTTTGTACCGCCGTTGTATGTAGGGTACACGGTGGTTTGTTTTGTTTCCCCCTGACCTACCTGAGGAGAGGGGGAGGGAAACGGAATTTATTCGTTCAGCTGCGCGCGGGTCGGTAATCCTTCACTGTCGCCCTGCACCTGGATTGCCAGCGAGCCAATTTTATTGCCCCGGGCGACGGCCTGCTGCAGCGGTTTGCCTTCCAGCAGGGCACTAATGACCCCCACGGCAAAACCATCGCCAGCGCCGACGGTATCAACCACGTTATCGACCTTCACGGCCGCGACTGCGCCTTGCTCGCCGTTAGCCGTTTTAAACCAGGCGCCATCGGCGCCGGTTTTCAGCACCACCGCTTTTACCCCTTTGTTAAGGTAAAAATCGGCAATCCCTTCAGGGGTGTTTTTACCGGTCAGGATCATGCCTTCTTTCACGCCCGGCAGAACCCAGTCAGCCTGAAACGCCAGACGGTTCAGCTTCTCGATCATTTCCGCTTCGCTTTTCCACAGCACCGGGCGCAGGTTAGGATCGAATGAGATCGTTTTCCCCTGAGCCTTCATGGTGGTTGCGGCATGATCCAGTAATGCATACGAGCTGGCAGAAAGCGCAGCCGCCACGCCGCTCAGATGCAGATGGCGTGCAGAGGCGAAATAGTGGGCGTGGTAATCCTCGACTGAGAGGTGGCTCGCCGCAGACCCTTTACGGAAATACTCCACAATGGGATCGGTTCCATTTTCGACTTTCGATTTAAGCTGGAAACCGGTCGGGAAGCGTCCATCGAGGGTGACGCCGGAAGCATCAATGCCCTCTTTTTTCAGCGAATCGAGAACGAAATGGCCAAAGCTGTCATCACCCACGCGGCTGACCCAGCCGACGTTCAGACCCAGGCGCGCCAGGCCGGTCGCGACGTTCAGCTCAGCCCCCGCCACGCGTTTGATAAAGTGCTCCACCGTACTCAGGTCGCCCGTTTCGGTGGCGACAAACATCGCCATGGCTTCGCCGATAGTGATCACATCCAGCGTCTTGTGCATGGTTTACTCCTCACGCAGCAGGTTTACGTAATGACGGGTGACGGCGGTTAAATCCGCCCCTTCCAGCGGGAACTCGATACCACGCGGGGCATCGGCGGGCAGCTGACAAAGCAGATCCAGCCAGCGCGCATCGGCCCGATCCGGCGCCACGGCGCGGAAATTTTCTTTATGCGGCACGGCGGCTTTAACGTGGATATAGCTCACTGCGGAGGCCAGATGGTGCGCGGCTTCTTCCGGGGAGTCGCCCACCCACAGCCAGTTGCCCATGTCGAACGTCAGCGTGACGGGCAGCGCCATGTCCCGGCAGGCGGCTTTGAAGCGCTGCATCGGCGCAAGCTGGCCGCAGTCGGTCTGGTCGTTTTCCACCACCAGGGCCATACCGCTTTCATCGAGCAGGGCACGCAGGGCGTGAAGCGGCTGGGTGTCGCTGAAATGACCCAGCGAGACCTTGAGCCACAGCGCATTCAGGGTATTGGCTTCGCTGAGATAACGGGGCAGGTCAGGGTTGAGGGTGCCATCGGGCATAAACAGGGCCGCAGGGGCGGAGTAGCATGCCAGCAGGCCCAGCAGCTCAATGGATTCACCCAGCGCGGGCAGCGCCAGCAGCTCTTCGCTGTTGAACAGCTCGCGGCGGATCTCGACGCCGTCGGCACCCGCGCCCGCAATGACGGGCAGCATTGCCCGTTG
Source organism: Enterobacter cloacae complex sp. 394I7 (assembly GCF_057320345.1). Classification (NCBI taxonomy): domain Bacteria; kingdom Pseudomonadati; phylum Pseudomonadota; class Gammaproteobacteria; order Enterobacterales; family Enterobacteriaceae; genus Enterobacter; species Enterobacter cloacae complex sp. 394I7. The sequence goes on from NZ_JBXWCR010000005.1 coordinate 232,695, forward strand.
ACCACCTGCCTGTCGCACCTGTTCCGCGCCATACGCGGCGGTGACCACCATGATTTTTCTGCCCATCGTCGGACTCCATCGCAATACATCAATACTATTACGCTAGATGGAACCGGTTCCAAAGAAAAGGTCAGGATGTTGAATTTATGATCGGTATCACAAGGGAAAATTAACGGGCGGTGGAGCCGCGAACAATCAACTCGCCGGAAAATACCTGTTCGCGAACGGCATCGCTGGTGCCTTCAATACGACGAACCACTTGTTCAACAGCGGCATAGCCGATCTGCCAGGTGGGTTGTTTGAGGGTGGTGATCCCGACGCCAGCCAGTTCTGCCCACTCAAGTTCGTCGAACCCCAGCAGACCGATATCGCTTCCCCAGTGCAGCCCAATGCGCTTAAGCGAGCGGGCGACCTGCAGGGTCAGCGCCCCGTTGGCAGAGATAACGGCTTTACGCATTCCGCGATGGCGGGTGTGGAACTGCCGCAGGGTATTGTCGAGCTGATCGGCTTCATGAAGTGGCGTTTCGGCATTCTCGGCAATCACGCCGGGGTAACGCTCCAGCGTGGCACGAAACGCGCTCAGTCGCTCACGACGGGTGTTGACCATGCCCAGAGGTTCGCTCAGAAACAGGATGGCTTCAAAGCCCTGTTCAATCAGATGCTCAGTGGCGGTTGTCGCCGCCTGAGTGTTATCCAGCCCGACGACATCACAGGCGAATTCCGGGATTTTGCGGTCGATGAGAACCATCGGCAGGGAGGATTGCTGCAGGCGGTTTAAGCCCTCTTCACGCATGCCCACGGCATTCACCACAATTCCTTCGACCTGATAGCTGCGCAGCAGATCCAGGTAATGCAGCTCCTGATCGACTTCGTTGTTGGTATTACAGACCAGCGGCGTAAAGCCCTTTTCGCGACAGGCGGCTTCAATTCCGCTCAATACGTTAACGGAGTAGGGATTGGTGATATCGGCGATGATAAGCCCGATAAGACGGGTACGACCCCGTTTGAGCCCGCGCGCCATAAGGCTCGGGCGGTAGTCGAGATCGGCAATGGCCTGTTCAATACGAGCGAGCAGCGCATCGGACAGCAGGTGTTTCTCGCCGTTGAGGTAGCGTGAAATGCTGGTTTTACCGGTGTTTGCGGCTTTCGCCACGTCGCTGATTGTGGCCCGTGTTGGTTTGCTCATCGCTGAATTCCCTGAAGTGAGTGAGAACACCTTAGCGGGAAAATTAGCGATGGCAAGCGGTTCATGCCGACGTGGCGGCATGACACCCTATCCCCCTCTCCCCCTGGAAGAGGGGGGCAGCCCTTACTGAATTGGGCTTAAGGTAATCTCAACGCGACGGTTCTGCGCTTTGCCTTCCGCCGTGCTGTTGCTGGCGATAGGGTTTGCAGGGCCCATGCCGCTGGTGCGGATGCGGTTTGCTGCAACGCCCTGCGAGATCAGCGAGCTGGCCACAGAATCGGCACGCTGCTGAGACAGGCGCATATTCAGATCCTGGCTGCCGGTGCTGTCGGTATAACCGATCACATTCACCGCAGTCTTGTTGTACTCTTTCAGCACCATTGCCACGCCGGTCAGGGTATTCGCCCCTGCAGGTTTCAGCGTTGCGCTGCTGCTGTCGAAGGTGACGTTGTTTGGCATATTCAGGATGATGTTATCGCCGCTGCGCGTCACGCTCACGCCGGTGCCTTTCATTTTGTCGCGCAGTTTTGCTTCCTGCACATCCATGTAATAACCCACGCCGCCGCCCAAGGCTGCACCTGCCGCTGCGCCAATTAACGCGCCTTTGCCGCGGTCTTTCTTGGAGGACGAGAGTGCGCCCACACCGGCCCCTACCAGCGAGCCGAGACCCGCGCCGATACCGGATTTACCAGCTTCGCTTTCACCGGTGTAAGGGTTTGTTGTGCAGCCAGAAACAGCCAGTGCACCGCTCACCAGAGCGGCAATAACGAATACGCGTTTTTTCATCTTATTTCCTTAATCCTTTTTATTCTTTGCCACGACGCGCGTGGCAGTTGATTATGACGTCCAGATACGGAGAAAATTCCGGGTATAACTCTGAAATTTGTGACAAACCATAAACTGCCTCACTAAGAAGGCCGTAAAACCTGCACGCAACCAGGAGCGCACGCTTGAGCACCTCAACAAAAACGATTCTGACCGCCGCCCACTGGGGGCCGATGCTGGTCGAAACCGATGGCGAAAATGTTCTGTCGTCTCGCGGGGCATTGCCAACGCAACATCCCAACTCTTTACAGACCGTCGTTCGCGATCAGGTGCACAGCAAAACGCGCGTGCGCTGGCCGATGGTGCGTAAAGGATTTCTGACGTCGCCAGACAAGCCGCAGGGGATTCGTGGTCAGGATGAGTTTGTCCGGGTGAGCTGGGATGACGCGCTGGCGCTGATCCATGCGCAGCACAAACGTATTCGCGACACGTATGGCCCGTCGTCCATTTTTGCCGGATCTTACGGCTGGCGTTCAAACGGCGTGCTGCATAAGGCTTCGACGTTACTGCAGCGCTATATGAGTCTGGCCGGGGGGTATACCGGCCATCTTGGGGATTACTCCACCGGCGCAGCGCAGGCGATCATGCCCTACGTGGTGGGCGGTAACGAAGTGTATCAGCAGCAGACCAGCTGGCCGCTGGTGCTGGAGCACACCGATGTGGTGGTGCTGTGGAGCGCCAACCCGCTCAATACCCTGAAAATCGCGTGGAATGCCAGTGACGAGCAGGGGATCCCGTATTTCGATGCGCTGCGTAAAAGCGGCAAGCGCATTATCTGCATTGACCCGATGCGCTCTGAAACCATGGACTTCTTCGGCGACAGCGCCGAGTGGATTGCCCCGCATATGGGCACCGACGTGGCGATGATGCTGGGCATTGCCCATACGCTGGTGGAGAACGGCTGGCACGATACCGGGTTCCTCGCACGCTGTACCACCGGTTTTGACAACTTCGCCGACTATCTGACGGGCAATACAGACGGTATGGCCAAAACGGCAGAGTGGGCGGCAGAGATTTGTGGGGTTCCTGCGGCCAAACTGCGTGAACTGGCAGCGTTATTCCACCAAAACACCACGATGTTAATGTCTGGGTGGGGGATGCAGCGCCAGCAGTTCGGTGAGCAGAAACACTGGATGCTCGTGACGCTGGCCGCCATGCTCGGGCAAATCGGTACGCCGGGCGGTGGGTTTGGTCTCTCTTATCACTTCGCCAATGGCGGCAACCCAACCCGCAAAGCGGCAGTGCTGGCTTCTCTGCAGGGCTCGGTTCAGGGCGGTGTGGATGCCGTGGATAAAATCCCGGTGGCGCGCATTGTTGAAGCCCTGGAAAACCCGGGCGGGTTTTATCAGCATAACGGTCTGGATCGCCACTTCCCGGATATCCGGTTTGTCTGGTGGGCCGGCGGCGCGAACTTTACTCATCACCAGGACACGAATCGCCTGATCCGCGCCTGGCAGAAGCCAGAACTGGTGGTTATCTCAGAATGCTTCTGGACCGCCTCAGCCAAACATGCCGATATTGTGCTGCCGGCGACCACCTCGTTTGAGCGTAACGACCTCACCATGACCGGTGACTACAGCAATCAGCATATGGTACCGATGAAGCGCGTCGTAGCGCCGCGTGATGAGGCGCGTGATGATTTTGAGGTGTTTGCTGAGCTGAGCGAGTTGTGGGAAACGGGGGGGCGCGAGCGTTTTACCGAGGGCAAAACGGATTTGCAGTGGCTGGAGACGTTCTACCAGATTGCAGGCCAGCGCGGGGCCCCGCAGGGCGTGACGCTGCCGCCATTTGCACAGTTCTGGGAAGCGAACCAGATTATTGAGATGCCGGAGAGCGAACAGAATGCGCAGTTTGTTCGCTTCGCCGATTTCCGCCGCGACCCGGAGAACCATCCGCTGAAAACCGAGAGCGGGAAGATTGTGATCTACAGCGAGCGTATCGCCCAATTTAAGTATGCCGACTGTCCGGCGCATCCAACGTGGCTTGAGCCGGACGAGTGGCACGGTAATGCCCAGCCGGAACAGCTGCAGGTGTTATCGGCCCATCCTGCCCATCGCCTGCACAGCCAGCTTAACTATTCATCACTGCGCGAGCGGTATGCGGTTGCCGGGCGAGAGCCCGTGACCCTGAACAGCGCAGATGCGCGCGCGCGTGGGATCGTTGACGGTGACGTGGTTCGCGTCTGGAATCAGCGTGGCCAGGTGCTGGCAGGGGCGGTGGTGAGCGACGGGATTAAACCTGGCGTTATCTGCATTCACCAGGGGGCATGGCCAGACCTGGAGCCGAGCGAAGGCGGTATTTGTAAAAACGGTGCAGTAAACGTTCTGACCAAAGATCTCCCCAGCTCGAAGCTGGGGAATGGCTGCGCGGGGAACACGGCGCTGGCCTGGGTCGAGAAATATCAGGGACCCGAGCTTACGCTCACGGCGTTTGATCCGCCTGCCAGCTCATGATCCACGTTGGGTGCTGAGTGTCATCCTGCCAGGCGCTGTCTTCAATGCGAAAACCCTGTGCATGATAGAAATTCACCGCCCGGACATTTTTCTGGTAGACCTCCAGGCTTAAATACGGGAAGCGCTGTTGAACATGGTTCAGCAGCGCACGCCCAATCCCCCGACCAATAAAGTCAGTTGAGACAAACAGCGCGCCTACAAACTGGGACTGCATGACGCTGATAAAGCCGCGCGGCATTCCATCCTCTTCCCATACCCAGGTTTCGGCGGCGGGCAGGTAAACATCCCGCACCATACCTTCGTTCTCTTTCCAGTAGCTCGCGCTGATAAACGGGTGCGCCTCCGTGGTGCTTTCAAGCCACAGACTCAGGAGTGGCCCGGCATTATCACTTTCCCATTTGCGGATCATGGTGCCTCCCTGGATGACAGACGCAGCCGGTAACGTGGTCGTTGACCAGGCCACAGGCCTGCATAAAGGCGTAACAGATGGTGGAGCCGACAAATTTAAAGCCGCGTTTTTTCAGCGCTTTAGAGAGCGCATCCGACGCCGGGGTGGAAGCCGGGATCTCCGCGAGCGTGGCGGCCTGGGTAATTTGCGGCGTATTGTTCACAAACGTCCAGACAAATTCTGAGAACGGTTCTCCGTTTTGCTCCATCGCCAGATAAGCGCGCGCGTTACCAATGATGGCCTGGATCTTACCGCGATGGCGGATGATGCCTGCATCCTGAACCAGCCGTTCCACATCGTCCTCGGTCATGGCAGCGACGGCGACCGGATCGAACTGATGGAAGGCATTACGATAGTTTTCCCGTTTCTTAAGCACCGTAATCCATGACAAGCCCGCCTGTTGACCTTCCAGGCAGATCATCTCAAAAAGCTTTTTCCCTTCTGTCTCCGGTACGCCCCATTCCCGATCGTGATAGTCGATATAAAGCTGATCCTGGCTTACCCAACCGCAACGCTGCATCGGTTATCTCCCTTAATGAAACGGTTATCGCAAAATTTTCATTCTGTCAGGCTTGACGTGTCTACTATAAAGACAATAGTTAATACAGGGCCATATGCCCGCAAAACTCTTCCTAAACAATGACAAATATCGCCGAATTCGGCTCTCTCTGGAGTCGCTTTGATGATGATAAAAAAAATCAGTGGTCGCCATGCTGTTTCTGGCCTGGCGGGGATTTCAGCCTGTCTGTTTTTTTGTAATACAGCATTTGCCTGGCAACAGGAATATATCGTTTCAGACGCCCAAAGTAATACGGCGGAACGCTATACATGGGATGCGGATCACCAACCGCGTTATGAGGATATTCTCGCCGAGCGGATTCAGTCCTCACAAAATGCCCCCGGACTTGCGCTGAGTTTACCGTCGGGTTCCACGCCGGCAGGGGCCATGAGCGTGGGCTGGAATATTCCGGTGTCAGGGCGTATCACGACCGGTCCGGTGATGGCATGGCGTTATGACGGTACGGCACCGATGATGATCAACGAATTTGGTGACAGCGCGACGACGCAGGGGCTTACCGACCCACTCTGGCATGCCAGCGTCAGCACGCTCGGCTGGCGCGTGGATACACAGTATGGCGAGCTTCGCCCGTGGGCGCAGATAAGCTATAACCAGCAGTTTGGTGAAAACCAGTGGAAATCCCAGTTTGGGATGCCACAGACACCTGCACCGACACAAAGCGGCAACTGGATGGATGTAACCGTCGGAACGGATATTCCGTTTAACACGCATATGGCGGCCTATGCGTCGCTGGCACAAGGGGAATACACCACCACGGGTGAGGAGTTTATGTACACCCTGGGCGTGAGCGCTAATTTTTAAGGTTGTTACTTTTTTAAACGTGCCGATAACATCCTGAATACAATAGCCGTGGGGGTTGTAGCGATAGCAGTCACTAACACGCTGTCGCTTCATTCCCCGGCAAGGTCATTCATTCCCGATTTATGGCATTTCATTCCATTCCTCCTGCATTTCATGCCGTTTTACCCCAGGCATATTAAGGTTTTGTTTATCGTTGTCCTCAGCGAATTCCCTTACTTTCTCTTGCAGGACAACTGCCATGAACACATCAACTTACAACCGTACGCGCTGGCTAACGCTTTTTGGCACCATCGTGACCCAGTTTGCGCTGGGATCGGTCTATACCTGGAGCCTGTTTAACAGTGCGCTTTCCGATAAGCTTGGTGCACCGGTCAGCCAGGTGGCGTTCTCCTTCGGCTTGCTGAGCCTCGGGCTGGCGCTTTCATCTTCCGTCGCGGGAAAATTGCAGGAGCGATTCGGCGTGAAGCGGGTGACGATGGCATCCGGTATCTTGTTGGGCGTGGGCTTTTTCCTGACGGCGCATTCCAGCAACCTGATGATGCTGTGGCTGAGCGCCGGGGTGCTGGTGGGACTTGCCGACGGTGCAGGTTATCTGCTGACCCTGTCAAACTGTGTGAAGTGGTTCCCGGAACGTAAAGGTTTAATCTCTGCGTTTGCCATCGGGTCCTATGGCCTGGGGAGCCTCGGTTTTAAATTTATCGATTCCCACCTGCTTGCTTCCGTGGGGCTCGAAAAAACGTTCATGATCTGGGGCGCTATCGTTCTGGTCATGATCCTGTTCGGCGCCACGCTGATGAAAGATGCGCCGCAGCAGGCAGTGAAAACCGTTAACGGTGTGGTGGAGAATGATTTCACCCTCGCGCAGTCTATGCGTCAACCACAGTACTGGATGCTGGCGGTCATGTTCCTGACAGCCTGCATGAGCGGTCTGTATGTGATTGGGGTGGCGAAAGATATTGCTCAGGGAATGGTGAAACTGGATGCGGCAACAGCGGCGAATGCGGTCACCGTCATCTCCATTGCCAACCTCTCTGGCCGTCTGGTGCTCGGGATTCTGTCTGACAAAATTGCCCGTATCCGCGTGATTACCATCGGGCAGGTTGTTTCGCTGGTGGGGATGGCGGCGCTGTTGTTTGCCCCACTGAACGAAGCCACGTTCTTCGCCGCAATTGCCTGTGTGGCCTTTAATTTCGGCGGCACGATTACCGTCTTCCCGTCGCTGGTCAGTGAGTTCTTCGGCCTGAACAATCTGGCGAAAAACTACGGCGTTATCTATCTGGGCTTTGGCATCGGCAGTATCTGCGGCTCGTTAATCGCCTCGCTGTTCGGTGGGTTCTATGTGACCTTCTGCGTGATATTTGCTTTGCTGATAATCTCGCTGGCCTTGTCGACCACCATTCGCCAGCCGCAGCGTGAAGTCTTTAACGAAGCGCATGCCTGACGACAACAAAAAAAGGCCGGTTATCCGGCCTTTTTATTATCTTAAAAACTGAGGCTTAGATGAAAACGTCGGTTTCAGGATTTGCTTTTTTGTAAATAACTGCACCGATCACATTCTCTGTTGCCACTTTTTCCCATCCCTGTGGTCTACTTACCACGCTTGTAGACGTTTCTGATTAACGATCCCCTGAGCGTATATCTAATCTGCCTACTTTTAATACCGAGTGGGCGGTGGTACCGTCCCTTTTTCCGGGTAGCTTGCATGAAATACATTAAATCGATGGCGCAACAAAAGCTCTGCTTTTTGCTGGCGTTGTACATCGGCCTGTTTATGAATGGCGCAGTTTTTTTCCGTCGGTTTGACGGATACGCGCACGATTTTACCGTCTGGAAAGGAGTTGCAGCGGTTGTCGAATTGGTCGCTGCTGTACTGGTCACCTTCTTTTTATTCCGGGTTCTCACCCTGTTTGGCCGCCGCGTATGGCGAGTACTGGCAACGTTTATTGTGCTGTGCTCCGCTGGTGCCAGTTATTACATGACTTTTATGAACGTTGTCATTGGCTACGGCATTATTGCTTCGGTGATGACGACGGATATAGATCTCTCTAAAGAGGTCGTTGGTCTGCACTTTATTCTCTGGCTGGTGGCAGTCAGTACCTTGCCTCTGCTGCTCATCTGGAGCAACCGCTGCCGGTACACGCTGGTACACCAGATTCGCACGCCGGGGAAACGTTTCAGAAGTGTCGCGATTGTGCTGCTCGCTGGGTTGATGGTCTGGGGGCCGATTCGCCTGCTGGAAGTGAAGCAGAAAAATTATGAGCGTACGTCTGGCGTGGACATGCCAAGCTACGGTGGTGTGGTTGCAAATTCTTATTTGCCGTCAAACTGGATTTCCGCTCTGGGGCTGTATGCCTGGGCACAGGTGGACGAATCCTCTGATAACAAATCGTTGTTGAACCCGGCAAAGAAATTTACCTATGACGCGCCAAAAGATATCGATGATACCTATGTCGTCTTTATCATTGGTGAAACGACACGCTGGGATCATATGGGCATTCTGGGTTATGACCGTGATACCACGCCTAAACTGGCTCAGGAGAAAAACCTGGTTGCCTATCGCGGTTACTCCTGTGATACCGCCACCAAGCTCTCCTTACGCTGCATGTTTGTGCGCGAGGGTGGAGCGAGCGATAACCCGCAGCGAACACTGAAAGAGCAAAATGTCTTCTCGGTGCTTCACCAACTCGGCTTTACTTCCGCCCTGTATGCAATGCAAAGCGAGATGTGGTTCTACAGTAACACCATGGCGCAGAACATTGCCTATCGTGAGCAAATCGGTGCGGAGCCACGTAACCGTGGCAAGTCTGTCGATGATATGTTGCTGATTGATGAGATGAAGCTCTCTCTTAATGGAAATCCTGATGGTAAGCATATGATTATTCTGCATACCAAAGGATCGCACTTTAATTACACCCAACGTTATCCGCGTAGCTTTGCCAGGTGGACGCCGGAATGTATTGGTGTGGATAAAGACTGTACCAAAGACCAGTTGATTAACTCTTTCGATAACTCAGTGTTGTATGTGGATCACTTTATCGATTCGGTGATTGACCAGGTACGCGATAAGAAAGCGATTGTGTTCTATGCAGCGGATCACGGTGAGTCAATTAATGAATTTGAGCACCTGCATGGTACGCCACGTAATATGGCTCCTCCGGAACAGTTCCGCGTGCCCATGATGGTGTGGATGTCGGACAAGTACCTCGAAGACCCGGAGAAAGCGAAGATGTTTGCCCACCTGAAAAAAGAGGCAGACATGAAGGTTCCGCGTCGTCACGTTGAGCTGTACGACACCATTTTGGGTTGCCTGGGTTATACCTCTCCTGACGGCGGTATCAACGAAAATAACAACTGGTGCAAACTCCCTGATAGCAAGGCGAAAGCCGCGCAGTAACGCGTCTGGCGAGAATATCGCCAGTTGAAGGGCTTTTTTAATTTAAGGGATTGACGGGGGCGCACCTCAGCAGTAAGATGCGCTCCGCATTCGGCGAGTAGCGCAGCTTGGTAGCGCAACTGGTTTGGGACCAGTGGGTCGGAGGTTCGAATCCTCTCTCGCCGACCACATTTAAAGAAGGGCTAACCGCAAGGTTAGCCCTTTTTGCATTAGCAGCTTACTCATCCTGATTCACCAAAACGCCCCTTATCCCGCCTTCTTCCTGTCTGTTAACGATTTTGTGACATAATCCATTGTATTTTTTTATATATAGATTGATCTTTTTTCGCGTTGCTTATGGATAACCTCAGCATTTTTCGCTGTGCGTTTTAACGTTCGCGGTATTTAGTGCTCAGATAATCACCGTTCTGCAAGAAAATTTACCCGATCTGAATAAAAGTTAATCACTGATTGTTGCGAAATATGAAGATAATTGTGCTGCAACATAACGAGTAGCATAAATTTCCCTGCTGAAAACTGGCATACATAGTTTTTTTAATCTTTGTTTGCGGTTTCTCACACTCAGCGTAAATCCCCGTCACCTGTATTGACGTTTTCACATTCTGTTGACAGATTGTAGGGCATGAGGGGCATTTCAGGGACGATCTACGCTGCAACTCAAACGCTCTTCTGAAAGGATTCTCCATCCCTTAAACGCCTTCGGGCATCACCGACCGGACCGGGTAAAAAATAAATAAAGGTCTGGCGGCGTAACACAACAAAGCAAAACATCACATTGGAGCAGAATAATGAGTATTTCCTTGAAGAAGTCAGGGATGCTGAAGCTTGGTCTGAGCCTGGTGGCTATGACCGTGGCAGCAAGCGTACAGGCAAAAACCCTGGTTTACTGTTCTGAAGGCTCGCCGGAAGGCTTTAACCCACAGCTCTTTACCTCTGGTACGACTTACGACGCAAGCTCTGTGCCTATCTATAACCGTCTGGTTGAATTCAAAACCGGTACCACGGAAGTGATCCCAGGTCTGGCGGAGAAGTGGGACGTCAGCGAAGACGGTAAGACCTATACCTTCCACCTGCGCCAGGGCGTGAAGTGGCAGGACAACAAAGAATTCAAACCAACGCGCGATTTTAACGCCGATGACGTTGTGTTCTCCTTCGACCGTCAGAAAAACGCTCAGAACCCGTATCACAAAGTGTCTGGCGGCAGCTATGAATACTTCGAAGGGATGGGCCTGCAGGACCTGATCGCTGAAGTGAAAAAAGTGGACGATAAAACCGTTCAGTTCGTGCTGACGCGTCCGGAAGCACCATTCCTGGCTGACCTGGCTATGGACTTCGCCTCTATTCTGTCTAAAGAGTACGCGGACAACATGCTGAAAGCCGGCACCCCGGAGAAAGTGGACCTGAACCCAATCGGTACCGGTCCGTTCCAGCTTCTGCAGTACCAGAAAGATTCCCGTATTCTGTATAAAGCCTTCCCGGGCTTCTGGGGCACCAAGCCGCAGATCGACCGTCTGGTCTTCTCCATCACGCCTGATGCTTCTGTGCGTTACGCAAAACTGCAGAAAAATGAATGCCAGGTCATGCCATACCCGAACCCGGCTGACATCGCGCGCATGAAGCAGGATAAAAACATCAACCTGCTGGAGCAGGCTGGTCTGAACGTGGGTTACCTCTCCTTCAACACCGAGAAGAAACCGTTTGATGACGTGAAAGTCCGTCAGGCGCTGACCTATGCGGTGAATAAAGAAGCGATCATTAAAGCGGTCTATCAGGGCGCGGGTGTTGCCGCCAAGAACCTGATCCCACCAACCATGTGGGGCTATAACGACGACGTTAAAGACTACACCTACGATCCTGAGAAAGCGAAAGCGCTGCTGAAAGAAGCAGGCCAGGAGAAAGGCTTTACCGTTGAGCTGTGGGCGATGCCAGTACAGCGTCCGTATAACCCGAACGCACGCCGTATGGCTGAAATGGTTCAGGCTGACTGGGCTAAAGTGGGCGTTCAGGCCAAGATTGTGACCTACGAGTGGGGCGAGTATCTGAAGCGTGCCAAAGCGGGTGAGCATCAGGCGGTGATGATGGGCTGGACCGGTGACAATGGGGATCCGGACAACTTCTTCGCTACCCTGTTCAGCTGTGCAGCCGCGAAAGACGGTTCTAACTACTCTCGCTGGTGCTACAAGCCGTTTGAAGACCTGATCCAGCCGGCGCGTGCGACCGACGATCACAACAAACGTATCGAGCTGTACAAACAGGCTCAGGTTGTGATGCATGATCAGGCTCCGGCTCTGATTGTGGCTCACTCCACCGTGTACGAACCAGTGCGTAAAGAAGTGAAGGGCTACGTGGTTGATCCACTGGGCAAACACCACTTCGAAAACGTCTCTGTTGAATAATAAGTAGGGTGTTCTCCCTCTCCTTCACGGAGAGGGCAGGGGTGAGGGCGTGCATGCATTCCCTCACCCTAATCCTCTCCTGAAGAGAGAGGGAATTTACATTTGTGAGCAATACAGACGTCACGCCAACTGGTTGTACGTCATCAGAGAGAATCCGGGTTATGTTGCAGTTCATCCTCCGACGTCTGGGACTTGTTATCCCCACGTTTATCGGTATCACCCTTCTCACTTTTGCCTTCGTCCATATGATCCCCGGCGACCCGGTAATGATTATGGCGGGCGAGCGTGGTATTTCACCTGAACGCCATGCACAGCTGCTGGCTGAGCTTGGCCTGAACAAACCACTGTGGCAGCAATACCTCAACTATATCTGGGGCGTGTTGCACGGTGATTTAGGGATTTCGCTGAAAAGCCGTCTTCCGGTGTGGGACGAGTTCGTGCCGCGTTTTAAAGCGACACTGGAGCTTGGTGTCTGCGCCATGATTTTCGCCACTGCGGTGGGTATCCCTGTTGGGGTCCTGGCTGCCGTGAAGCGTGGCTCTATTTTCGACCATACGGCTGTTGGCCTGGCGCTGACGGGTTACTCCATGCCTATCTTCTGGTGGGGCATGATGCTGATCATGCTGGTCTCGGTGCAGCTAAACCTGACGCCGGTCTCCGGACGCGTCAGCGATATGGTCTTCCTGGATGATACGAATCCTCTGACCGGTTTTATGCTGATCGATACGGCTATCTGGGGCGAAGAGGGTAACTTCATTGATGCGGTGGCACATATGATCCTGCCTGCGATGGTGCTCGGTACCATTCCTCTGGCGGTTATCGTGCGTATGACCCGTTCTTCAATGCTGGAAGTGTTGGGTGAGGATTACATTCGCACCGCACGCGCCAAAGGTCTGACGCGTATGCGCGTCATTATCGTTCACGCCCTGCGTAACGCCATGCTGCCGGTGGTGACCGTCATTGGTCTGCAGGTGGGGACGTTGCTGGCGGGGGCGATCCTGACCGAAACCATCTTCTCCTGGCCGGGCCTCGGACGCTGGCTGATTGACGCACTGCAACGCCGTGATTATCCGGTAGTGCAGGGCGGGGTATTGCTGGTCGCGACGATGATTATTCTCGTCAACCTGCTGGTCGATTTGCTCTACGGCGTGGTGAACCCGCGTATTCGTCATAAGAAGTAAGGGGCCATCATGTCACACGTTTCTGAAAATAAAGTGGTTACTGCACCGGTTCCCATGACGCCGCTGCAGGAATTCTGGCACTACTTCAAGCGCAACAAAGGCGCGGTGGTGGGGCTGGTTTATGTCTCTGTCATGATCCTGATTGCGGTGTTTGCCAACGTGCTAGCACCGTATAACCCGGCGGATCAGTTCCGTGATGCGTTGCTGGCACCACCAGCATGGCAGGACGGCGGTAGCCTGTCGCACCTGCTGGGTACCGATGACGTGGGCCGCGATGTGCTGTCGCGTCTGATGTACGGTGCGCGTCTGTCGCTGCTGGTCGGCTGCCTGGTGGTCGTGTTGTCGCTGGTTATGGGGATCGTACTCGGTCTGGTTGCCGGCTACTTCGGCGGCATTATCGATAACATCATCATGCGTATCGTCGACATCATGCTGGCGCTGCCCAGCTTGCTGTTGGCGCTGGTACTGGTGGCGATTTTTGGTCCGTCGATCAGTAACGCCGCGCTGGCATTAACCTTCGTGGCGCTTCCCCACTATGTGCGACTCACGCGCGCGGCGGTGCTGGTGGAAGTAAACCGCGACTACGTAACGGCCTCCCGCGTGGCGGGTGCTGGCGCGATGCGTCAAATGTTTGTCAACATCTTCCCGAACTGCCTGGCGCCGCTGATTGTTCAGGCGTCGCTCGGTTTCTCTAACGCCATTCTTGATATGGCCGCTCTTGGCTTCCTGGGCATGGGTGCGCAGCCGCCAACACCGGAGTGGGGCACCATGCTCTCCGATGTGTTGCAGTTCGCCCAAAGCGCCTGGTGGGTTGTGACCTTCCCGGGTCTGGCAATCCTGCTGACGGTGCTGGCATTTAACCTGATGGGTGATGGCCTGCGTGATGCACTTGATCCCAAACTGAAGCAGTAAGAGGCACGAGATGGCGTTATTAAATGTAGATAAATTATCGGTGCACTTCGGTGACGAAGGCACTCCGTTTCGCGCCGTGGACCGCATCAGCTACAGCGTAAATCAGGGCGAAGTGGTCGGCATTGTGGGTGAGTCGGGTTCCGGTAAGTCGGTCAGTTCACTGGCCATCATGGGGCTGATTGATTATCCCGGCCGTGTGATGGCCGAAAGTCTGGAGTTTAACGGTCAGGACCTGCAGCGTATCTCCGAAAAGCAGCGCCGCCAGCTGGTCGGTGCGGAAGTGGCGATGATCTTCCAGGACCCAATGACCAGCCTGAACCCTTGTTACACCGTGGGATTCCAGATTATGGAAGCCATCAAGGTGCACCAGGGCGGGAATAAGAAGACCCGGCGTCAGCGTGCGATCGATCTGCTGAATCAGGTTGGTATCCCTGACCCGGCATCGCGTCTGGACGTTTACCCGCACCAGCTCTCCGGTGGGATGAGCCAGCGTGTGATGATCGCCATGGCGATTGCCTGTCGGCCAAAACTGCTGATCGCGGATGAACCGACAACGGCACTGGACGTGACTATCCAGGCGCAGATCATCGAGCTGCTGCTGGAACTGCAGCAGAAAGAGAACATGGCGCTGGTGCTGATTACGCATGACCTGGCGCTGGTGGCCGAAGCGGCGCACAAAATTATCGTGATGTATGCAGGTCAGGTGGTCGAGACTGGCCATTCGCACGATATTTTCCGCGCGCCGCGTCACCCGTATACGCAGGCGCTTTTGCGTGCGCTGCCGGAGTTTGCCCAGGACAAAGCGCGCCTGGCATCACTTCCGGGCGTCGTACCGGGTAAATATGACCGACCGCAGGGCTGCCTGCTTAATCCGCGTTGTCCGTATGCTACAGACAAATGTCGTGCAGAAGAGCCAGAGCTCAATCTGCTTGCTGACGGTCGTCAGTCGAAATGCCACTACCCACTCGATGATGCCGGGAGGCCAACACTATGAGTACGCAACAGGCCACCACGCAACAACCGCTGTTGCAGGCTATCGACCTGAAAAAATACTATCCGGTGAAGAAGGGGCTGTTTGCGCCTGAACGCCTGGTGAAAGCGCTGGATGGCGTATCCTTTACCCTTGAACGCGGCAAAACGCTGGCGGTGGTCGGTGAGTCAGGCTGTGGCAAATCGACGCTGGGTCGTTTGCTGACGATGATTGAAGTCCCCACCGGCGGTGAGCTCTATTATCAGGGACAGGACCTGCTCAAGCACGATCCGCAGGCGCAGAAACTGCGCCGTCAGAAAATCCAGATTGTGTTCCAGAACCCGTACGGATCGTTGAACCCGCGTAAAAAAGTGGGACAGATTCTGGAAGAGCCCCTGCTGATTAACAGCAATCTGAACAAAGAGCAGCGTCGTGAAAAAGCGCTGGCGATGATGGCGAAAGTGGGCCTGAAGACCGAGCATTACGATCGTTATCCGCATATGTTCTCTGGCGGCCAGCGCCAGCGTATCGCGATTGCGCGTGGTTTGATGCTCGACCCTGACGTGGTCATCGCCGATGAGCCGGTATCAGCCCTCGACGTTTCTGTGCGTGCGCAGGTGTTGAACCTGATGATGGATCTGCAGCAGGACATGGGGCTGTCGTACGTGTTTATTTCGCACGACCTGTCGGTTGTGGAGCACATTGCCGACGAAGTGATGGTGATGTATCTGGGGCGCTGCGTGGAGAAGGGGACAAAAGAGCAGATCTTTACTCATCCTCGTCACCCGTACACCCAGGCGCTGCTGTCTGCGACCCCGCGTCTGAACCCTGACGATCGTCGTGAGCGTATCAAGCTGACGGGTGAATTGCCCAGCCCGCTGAATCCGCCTCCAGGCTGTGCATTCAACGCCCGCTGCAGTCGCCGCTTTGGCCCGTGCACCCAGTTGCAGCCACAGCTCAAGGATTATGGCGGTCAGCTGGTTGCCTGCTTCGCGGTCGATCAGGATGAGAATGGCGAAAAGCCGGTGGCGTAATCCATCAATAAAAAAACCGGCGCTAAGCCGGTTTTTTTATGTCTGCGTGATTACTTGCGCAGACGGATCTGGTCGACAGCGTGTTTCTCACTCTTGGTGAGGATCAGGCTGGCGCGCTCACGTGTGGGCAGAATGTTCTCTTTCAGGTTCACGTAGTTGATCTCATTCCACAGCCCTCGCGCCACATTAATGGCTTCTTCTTCAGAGAGCTGGGCGTAGTGGTGGAAATAGGAGTCAGGATCGGTGAACGCCCCTTCGCGGAACTTCAGGAAGCGGTTGATATACCAGTTCTGCAGCAGGTCTTCCGGCGCATCGACATAAATAGAGAAATCGACGAAGTCAGAGACAAACACATGATGGGGATCGTGAGGATAATCCATCCCGCTTTGCAGGACGTTTAACCCTTCGAGGATCAGGATATCCGGCTGAACCACCGTTTTGTCTCCACCCGGGATGCGATCGTAGATCAGGTGCGAATAGACCGGAGCAGTCACGTTAGGCGCGCCCGATTTCAGGTCAGAGACAAACTTCACCAGACGGTGCATATCATAAGAGAGCGGGAAGCCCTTCTTCTTCATTAGCCCGCGTTCCTTTAACACCTCATTCGGGTGCAGGAAACCGTCAGTGGTGATGAGCTCCACGCTGCGGTGTTCTGGCCAGCGGCTCAGTAACGCCTGCAATACGCGTGCGGTGGTGCTTTTACCGACGGCCACGCTGCCTGCAATGCTGATGATATAAGGAATGCGTTGGCCGTTCGTCCCGAGGAACTGCTCCAGCACCGCCTGACGGCGCAGGTTGGAGCTGATATAGAAGTTAAGCAAGCGCGAGAGTGGTAAATAGATTTCTGCCACTTCTTCCAGCGACAGATCTTCATTTATCCCCTTTAACCGTGCGATTTCGCCTTCCGTCAGCGTCATCGGGACGGAGTCACGCAGTGCAGCCCACTGGCTACGGTTAAACTGAAGATAAGGTGTCATTAACGTTTGCTCTTTTTTGCTCATAAGCATGCTTCAGTGAGCCAGCACAACACAGCGCGTCCGGGCTCAACATAGTTAATTTTGGACAATGGGCAGGAGGTTAACACCAGATGACAGGAATAATAAGAAAAAATATGGGGAAGCGATGCTTTACGCGGGAGACATCACGATACGGTATAAGTGGTGTAAATCGGGCGCTGATGTTGAATTTTTGACCTTGAGTGGATGAATTTACAGCGGTTAACCCTGGTTTCGAATAAAATGTGAGCGAAAGAACGTTTTATGCAATTTTTTAGTTGCATGACTGCGCATGTCTCCATAGAATGCGCGCTACTTGATGCCGACTTAGCTCAGTAGGTAGAGCAACTGACTTGTAATCAGTAGGTCACCAGTTCGATTCCGGTAGTCGGCACCATCAAGTCCGGTGGGGTTCCCGAGCGGCCAAAGGGAGCAGACTGTAAATCTGCCGTCACAGACTTCGAAGGTTCGAATCCTTCCCCCACCACCACTTTCTGGCAGCGTTAAGCCGCCGGAGCTGGTTTGAAAATTGAATCAGCTCGAACCTAAAAAGAGAGAAATCTCTTTTTTTGTTACAGAAAGAACTGGGTAGCCGAGTTTCAGGATGCGGGCATCGTATAATGGCTATTACCTCAGCCTTCCAAGCTGATGATGCGGGTTCGATTCCCGCTGCCCGCTCCAATACGTGCTGATATGGCTCAGTTGGTAGAGCGCACCCTTGGTAAGGGTGAGGTCCCCAGTTCGACTCTGGGTATCAGCACCACTTCACTTCTCCTTCCCGTTTCTCTCTGTTTCAATTTTACTGTATTCAACAATTCAGGCATTTCGCCTGGTTGATGTGGTGATATCACCGATTTATCCGTGTCTTAGAGGGACAATCGATGTCTAAAGAAAAGTTTGAACGTACAAAACCGCACGTTAACGTCGGTACTATCGGCCACGTTGACCATGGTAAAACAACGCTGACCGCTGCAATCACTACCGTACTGGCTAAAACCTACGGTGGTTCTGCTCGTGCATTCGACCAGATCGATAACGCGCCAGAAGAAAAAGCTCGTGGTATCACCATCAACACCTCTCACGTTGAGTACGACACCCCGACTCGCCACTACGCGCACGTAGACTGCCCAGGCCACGCCGACTATGTTAAAAACATGATCACCGGTGCTGCGCAGATGGACGGCGCGATCCTGGTTGTTGCTGCGACTGACGGCCCAATGCCTCAGACCCGTGAGCACATCCTGCTGGGTCGTCAGGTAGGCGTTCCTTACATCATCGTGTTCCTGAACAAATGTGACATGGTTGATGACGAAGAGCTGCTGGAACTGGTAGAGATGGAAGTTCGTGAACTGCTGTCTCAGTACGATTTCCCAGGCGACGACACCCCAATCGTTCGTGGTTCCGCGCTGAAAGCGCTGGAAGGCGACGCTGAGTGGGAAGCGAAAATCATCGAACTGGCTGGCTTCCTGGATTCTTACATCCCAGAACCAGAGCGTGCGATTGATAAGCCGTTCCTGCTGCCAATCGAAGACGTATTCTCCATCTCCGGTCGTGGTACCGTTGTTACCGGTCGTGTTGAGCGCGGTATCATCAAAG